>PBNO01000001.1 GCA_002723155.1 Ponticaulis sp.
TGGCAGATGTGGACGTAGCAATCATTGATATTTCACTGCAGGAAGCCTCCGGTTTTGACGTGCTGAATACCATTAAAACCAACTACCCCGATGTTCGCTGCCTGATGGTAAGCATGTATGAACACGTCGGCTATATTTCTAAAGCGCTGGAACTTGGTGCGGACGGTTACGTCACTAAAACTGCGGCAACCAAAGAGCTGATGTGCGCATTGGATGCACTGGAAAACGGCGACAATTATCTCAGCACCGATTTAAGTAATAAGCTTGCTTTTGGCCACAACAACGCCTTTTCGGAACTCACTGAACGGGAAAGAGAAGTGTTTTTATTGCTAGCCAGGGGGTTGCAACCTAAACGAATATCCAGTCAGCTTAATACCATGCCAAAAACCATCATGGTGCACCGGACAAACATTTATCATAAGCTGGGAGTGACATCACAGTTCGAACTACTGCGGATCGCGCTGAATGAAGGTATTCTGAGCCTGGATGATTTTATTCATGCACCCGGCGCATAAACTTTTCACCAAGACCTTTGTGGTACCAGCGCCATTGTCCAGAATGTCGTCTTTTACTTCATCCTTACAAAGCCTGTTCAGCTGTCGCTATTTGTTGATGGGACTGGTCTATACCTGTGTATTTCATGCCTTCTGGCTGGTGAGCAGCGAATTTGAAACCGTAACCGCAACCGTCAGTTGGTATCTTCCCGCCGGCATCAGGCTTGCCGCCTTTTTAGTTTGCCCTTACCGGGCCTGGCCGGCATTGGTTATCGCAGAAAAGCTTGTTTTCTTTGCTTTGTTTTCACCCGGTGCGGCGCTTGACGAAAGTGCTTTCATGAGCGGTAGCTATGGCTGGCTGATTGTACATTTAGTGCTGTCGCCAGGCGCTGTAATGGTATGCGTATGGCTGTTCAGAAAGTATAACCGCCGGCCTTTTTTCGATAACGTCAATTCAGTGATGAGCTTCCTGCTCTCAGGGGTTACCTTAAGTGCTCTGCTGGGGCTGATTTTTCTGGGCCGGCGAGCAATAGAGAACAGCGAATTCAGGGACATATTCTGGCCTGTCTGGTTTGACTTTATCCTCGGAGATTTTGTTGGCATCCTGGTCCTGACGCCCATTATCATTATCCTGCTCCAGAGCAAACTGACTACTATACGAAGCAAACCACTTTTGCTACTAACGCTGTTATGGGTAACTACCCTATTTTCAGTAATTCTGTCATTTCGCTCCGGTTTGGATTTTACCTATCAGCTAAAATACATCGCCATATTACCAGCCTTGTATCTCTCCTACCGCTTTGGCCTGCATGGCGGCGCGCTGGCCACACTGCTGATAGGATTAACCGCTTTCGTTGCCTCGTTAAATTCAGGTGGGTCGCCTCTGGAGCATCAGTTTTACATTGTTGCCATGTCTATTACCGTATTAATCCTGGGAGCTGCTGTAGAACAGTCGCAACAGATGACAGACCAATTACTGGCAGCCAACCAGGAAATGAAAGAGAAAAACCGACTGCTACAGGAAGCTATTAATGATATCCAGGCGCTGTCTAATCAATTGGTTGCCACCCAGGAAGCTGAACGCAAACGGCTGTCGCGGGATCTGCACGATGACTTTGGCCATCGAATCGTGGATTTACAACTTCAGCTTGGCCTGGTCGCATCTCGCATGCCAGCACAAAATAATTCTCTGAGTACCATCACCTTCAAGCTTGATGAACTGTATAGCGCCATGAAACAGAGTATCGGC
Organism: Ponticaulis sp.; assembly: GCA_002723155.1. GTDB lineage: Bacteria > Pseudomonadota > Alphaproteobacteria > Caulobacterales > Hyphomonadaceae > Ponticaulis. The sequence goes on from PBNO01000001.1 coordinate 1,744, forward strand.
AGATTGCGACCAGCCGGTATCGACACCCTGCCTTTGGAACACGTGCTGCGCAATAGCGACACCCTTAAATCAATGCAGCGGTCAGGTATTCACTGTCAGTTACATAGTCAGGGAACGCCACCATCGCTAAGCGATGAAGTGCGTATTAATATTTACCGAATTATTCAGGAGGCCCTTTCCAACATCGCTAAACATGCCGGTGCCACAGCGGTTGAAATCGATATTACTTATGCTGAAGAAGCTATTCACATTGAGGTTACCGACAACGGCATTGGCCTTACACAAACCCAACCAAAACCTTCATCACTTGGGCTTATTTCCATGCGGGAAAGAGCTCGATTTATCGGCGCTCAGCTCACCATCGATTCAGGCCAACAGCAAGGCACGCGAGTCATAATCGACCTTCCTTTAACGGTGTAGCCTAAGCAACCGGCTTAGTCTTGCTAAGAGTAATACCAATGGCGGCCTGAGCAGAAACGGTTAATAACTATCTTCGAGGTATAATTAAGGAGGTAGTATGAAAAGTAACATCATTTTATCCGGCGTGTTGCTCTCGGCCGTACTGCTGGCTGGGTGCTGCACCACTGAACACGCGCAAACACACCCCCCATCAGCATAGCGCAAGCTCTGAAGCCTATGCGGTAGCGCCCGAACAACCGGCCCCCGCCGCTATAGCCGACTATTCTCAGCCACCACATCAGCAAGTTCAGTACCGGCCGCATCAGGATCGCCTGCAGGGTGTGGATCCCTATATTCCCAGAGCCACGCCGGTTTCAGGATGGGCGCCACCGGCTCATACTTACCGGCCGGTGTTTACCCATAAGTTACTCGGCGATTATGCTGAGCAAATGACTATGAAGTTAATTGAGAATATGCGCTATGTCTCAACTAATACACCGGTTGCTGTCACCTCTCTGGTAGATCTGGATAGTTCACTTTCCCACACCAACATTCTGGGCAACCAAATGGCGGAAAGCTTCATTACTGAATTGCAGGAGTTTGGCATCCCTGTTGTCGATTATAAAACCACAGGTGTGATCCATGTTGGCGGTAGTGGCGACTTTGTATTCAGCCGCAACTTAGGCGAACTGGAGCGTAATCCCTACATAAAATACATTTTATCCGGCACCATGACCTACAATGACCGTGGCATCATTCTTAATATCCGCATGGTCGACATCAACTCAAAAGTGGTGGTTGCCTCCTCGAAGGGCTTCATCCCTCAATTTGTGGTTGATTCACTTTACCCGCGTAATTACGTCGACGGCATAGTGCTTGACACCACCAGCTAACATCTGCTGTTATCATCGCAACAAACCAGGCTCCGGCAACGGAGCCTGTTCAGGCTTGACCTGCCCGCTCAGCCAATGGTTTACTCGCGCCGCTAAGGATGTGCTTTAACCACGTTTTTTTCACCATCAATTCAAACAAGGCAAAGGCGATTGCCAGGGTAAGAACCGTAATACTGATTAGCTTAACTATCCAGTACAGCGGCATTTCAGCAAAGGCCACCTGCAACCACACAACNANTGGCAANTGAATCAGATANAGCCAGTAGGCNCGNNCCGACANATAACGAATNGCCGNATTTGGCTGACTGAATAGCCGCTTACAAACGGTCATTNATACTGCNANCAACAGCCACATCATGCTGGCATAACAGACTACAAACCCGGCTTTGAAGTAAAGATAGAACTCATGTCCGGGATGCATTTCGTAAGCAGACAGATAAATCGCTCCCATTACGGCAATCCCCAGCGAGGTAAGTCGAAACCAGTTAATCTGCATGAAGTCTGCCAGTAAAAACTGGTGTTGGTACAAGCCCCATCCNAGCAGGAAAAANCCACCATAAATTAGCAACAATGGNANATGNGGCCACAGTGACTTATCCGGTGTATCGAGCCCCCAGTGATCCATCCACCACAGGCAGCAAGCCACCAACACACATCGCAGAATCAGCCCTAAACGGCTAACACATAGCCAGGCCAGAGATTGCGAAGTCGCAGGCACTCGCTCAAGCACTGTTATCATCACCACAGCGATGGCGGTAAACAGCATGAGATAGTACAGAAACCATAAATGAGTACCGGTAAACATACCGGCGGGCAATTCTGACAGGCTTTGCAGGCCCTGCCACAAGCCGTCTGGTATATCGGCTTCACCACGCATACTCGCACCGCCCATTACCCAGCCTGAGACCATTAATGGCCTGAGCAGAAACCAACCGGCGATAAAAGGTATTCCCAAGCGTGCCGCGCGTGAAGTCACTAATGCTTTCACACCATATTTTTGCAGTGACATACAGGTAAAAAACCCCGCAATCAGAAAAAATACCGGCATAAACGATAATCCGGCGTGAAAAACCACGCCAAGTATCAGAGCAAAAGCACGTAGCGCATCGAGATATTCGATGCGTTCGGTAGACATTATCATGTGGTATTACCTGCGCTGGAGGTTAGTAAAAGCCGATTTCATCGATAACAAAATCATAAGCCGACTGCTGCATAGCAAAAGTCACTATGCTCAGGCTATTCAGCGTACTGGCATCCAGAGTGGTCTGTTCTGACCAGGCGCGTTTTAAACTGGTAAAAGGGAGCTTAACCTCATGAAATTTATCGTCTGCCTTAATCAGTACCGGCGCGGCATGATAATCAAAGTTTTCAACCTCTGCGCTATTGGCTGAGACTGACATAAGTCCCTGATTGATTTTAACCTTCAAGCGGATCCCCTGATATCCGGAGGCGTCCATGGGCTTTCCCTGAGCATCAAGCAGCAGAATCGAACTGGCCCAGGCGGGCTGTCCACGAGGAGGGATGAGATTGCCAGTGAGATGCATTTTACCGCCCTGGACAGTCACTTCACTTTCACTGCTGCCACCGGCCACCGAATCATTCATAAACTGGCGCTGCACTCCCAGGCTGTTTTGGGTCTGATGGCTAAAGTTATCCACCAGTTCTGGTAGTTCGTTTGCAAAGGTGCAAACCGGAAGCAATATTGCCGCAATAGCAAATAATCCAAAAAGGTGACAAAAAAGATGAAAAAGTATTTTTTGAATTTTTTGTCACCTTTTATTCCCAGGCAGGCACATACAACCAAAGTAACCATGAAAAGACAGCATGAATTTATTTAACAAGCGCTCCTCTGTTGCCGGGCAAGGCGATGCCACACTGGTTATGCTCTCGCTCGGTGGTAACCGGCATGCCTATGGCGAGATTGTAAGTCGCTACCAGACCCTGCTTTGTTCGCTGGCTTATTCGTCTACCGGCGATCTCAGGCACAGCGAAGATATTGCCCAGGAGGCTTTCGTTGAGGGCTGGCGTAAACTGGATACCCTGCACGATCCGGAAAAACTCAAGTCGTGGCTTTGTGGTATTTTGTGTTTTAAGGTCAGCCGCCACTATCGAAAAACAGCGAAAGAAACCCAGCGTCTGGACATCCCGTTTACTGCAGAACAAGACGTACCTGACGAGGCCGTTTTGGAGCAAAACGCAATCAGTGACCAACAGCAGGCTTTGTTATGGCAGATACTTGATCAAATGGCGCCGCTTTATCGTGAGCCGATGATATTGTTTTACCGGGAAGAGCAATCTGTGCAGCGCGTNGCCANGGAANTGGAGCTTAGCGAAGATGCCGTAAAACAGCGTATATCGCGAGGCCGCAAACTGCTTAAAGAGGCCATGTCAGTCTTTGTTGAGGATGCGCTTAAACACAGTAAGCCCGGCGCCGCGTTTACNGTAGCAGTCATGACCATGATCAGTGGTATATCACCACCGGCGAAAGCAGCGGTTCTATGCGGTAGTGCCTTAAAGACCGGTTCGCTGTTTAAATTTACCTCGCTGGTAGCACTGCTGGCCTCGGTCTCCGGGCTGATTGGTTCATGGTTCAGCCTCAAAGCCAGCCTGGCGCAATCACGCACTAAGCGTGAACGGCATCTGGTGAAAAAATCGGTTACATTGTTTTTCGTATTCGCCGCTCTTTATATTGCCGGCATGGTAGGACTAAAGGCGCTTTGCTACGTATTCCCACAACACGCTGTTACTCTGAGCCTGCTTTCACAAACCGTTGTTGCCGGACTCGTGATCAGTTACGTGATACTGGTGAAAAAGATGTTCAGCGCCATGAAAGATCTGCGCGCCCTCGAACGAATAACGCAGCCCGAGGCTTTTATGGCCAGTGCCCACCGGGCTGGCGCTAAATAGCGGGAATATATCAGCGCGTTCAGGTTGCTGGGCGTACCACTTTGTCATTTTCAGTTTGGCATGCCTGAACATACCGACACGCCAGCCGATGGGTGGATTGCCGCGGGCACCCACGCCAGAGGTTTGCTATTTGCCTGGGGAGGCGTGGCGGTGGCGCCGGTGAGTATAGGTATCATTTCCTGTGGTATTATCACCATTGGAGGCGTTGGTGTTAGCGTTATTGGTACCGGCACGGTTGCCTTTGGCTTACTGGCATTTGGTGCTTCAGCGGTTGGCTATCAGGCATTTGCTTCGTTGTCGGCAGTTGGCTGGCAAAGTGCCATTAGCGGTGGGATCTCAATGGCACGAGAAGCGGCGATCGGGGCGTTAGCTATAGCAAAGCACGAAAACAATAAGATTGCTGCAGACATTGCCAGGCTCTCTGAATTCCAGTGGCTCTCAACATGGGTTCTCCTGGCCATTGCGATATTGGTGATTGTTCCGGCCATCTGGCATGCCCGCGCCGTCACCCAACGAATGAAAGCGGATTAAATATGAACGCCCATGTAGTGGGCGTTTTTATTCTTATACATGTGCGCATCCGCTTTATCCGCCGGCAGGAAGGCTTTTAGTAGCCGCCAGGCCTGTTCACTGAGCATGCTATCCACTACCCGGTGACCCCTTTAGTTACTACCAGCCCATACCAATTTAACTTCTTACAGACAATGTTTTTTCCGGACAATTGCCAGAGATTGATTCTTTATTACAACCTATGAAATCTAACTGTCAGATATTCAGGTTCAACCCACTCTTTTGTACGACAAATGACGCCATGTTGACATCAGAATGTCATATTTAGCCATTAACTTCACTGGCCTTGATAGAGAACTAATTCGGATTTCGATGCAATCTGGCATAAATATCGACTGGCAAAGTTTAAGTACCGCGGAGGCTGAGCAGCTTCGAGCTGCGCTGAAAGCATTTATTCAAGGTATCACTCACGATACGGCCCAGGCTGATGATATTTATCAGGAGACTCTGTTGCGCACTGGTCGCAGTACCCGCTTTTCGGATCTGGAAAATCCTCTGGCATATATGATCACCGTGGCAAAATCTGTGCTCTATGACTTTCAGCGTAAACGGACTCCTAACGCCGTTGAGATAGAGCATATCGACCTGGAAGCGGCCAATGATGGCCCCGAACTCACCTACATTCAGCAGCAAAAACTCAATTGTATTGAAGAAATCCTTAACACTATGACACCGCTACGACGCGAAGTATTTATATTGCGCAGGGTAGATGGGTTAACCCGGGACGAAATCGCCAACCGTCTCGACCTCAGTGTAGAAGCAGTAAAAAAACATTTAACCCGGGCAATGGTGGAGCTCACTATAAAACTCGAAGCCGCAGGCTGGACAACAGAGAATTAGTGTCCCCGTTTGATGCAATTCAGAATCTACTTAATATGACCTTTTTTACGAGACAGCAATGACAGAGTCGCACCGATTAGAACAAGCCGCAGACTGGTTTGACCGCATTGACGAATTCAATGAACAGGATAAGTTGCTGTTTGCTGAATGGTTAACGTGTGCAGATAACCAGCAAGCTTTTAATCGTATCGCAGCAGCTTTAGGTCAGCCCGAAATTCAGGTGGTTGCACAGCGGATTAAAGATAATGTGACGCTGACAATAGTGCCTGACGCCCCAACTTCCCGGGCCGACCATGAAACAAAAGACAGCCGCACAACAAAGACTATCTGGAGTAAAGCTGGTTTTTCCAGCGCCGCGGCGGTGGCTTTGGTTGCCGCGTTATTTGCATTGGATACTTCCCTGCCAGGCCCGACTTCCCAGCCACAATATCAAACGGCAAAATCGGCCGCTTACCAGTCTCAGCAACAACAGTTTATCACCGCGGTCGGTGAAAATAACTCGGCCAGCCTGGCGGATGGCTCCATCGTTTATTTAAATGGCGATACCGCTCTGACGGTGAATCATAATGAAAAATCCCGGGAAGTCAGCCTGCCCCATGGCCAGGCCTACTTCGATATAGCCCATGAACCGCAGCGCCCTTTTATCGTGCAGCTCGATACAGCTTCGGTGCAGGTGGTCGGCACCGCGTTTGATATTGACCGCCTGACTGACAAAACCGAAATTCGTGTGTACGAAGGGATAGTAAAGGTTAACGCTGATAAAACCCTGATGTTGCGAAAAGGCGAGGGAGTCGTATTGCAAAACGGTCATTGGCAAACCACATTTAAGCTCATCGGTATGCAGTTGCCCGATTGGCGAACCGGATGGCTGGAAGTCAGCCAACAACCGCTTGGTGATGTGGTTACCCGACTCAACCGCTATGCCGATAAACCCATTCGAATTAGCGGCCAGTCTGACCTCCCGGTGTCAGGCCGATTCAACTTAACGGCACCTCAGCAAGCACTACAATTATTAAGTGCCATGGATGATTTAACCCTTACGGAAATGCCAGACTATTACCAGCTAACCGTAACGCTGTAGCGGCAGAAATGGCTAACCCATGATAGCGGTTACCCCACTCAGAGCAATTACCGGCAGTTTGCGACTGGCTGTTGTACTGAGTTTGCTGTTCAGTCCCTCCATTTCGGCAGCCTCCGGCGATTTTAAACGGCCAGTTTACCTCAAAGCACAGCCGTTACAGCAAGCCCTTCAATCGCTGGCAACTGCCTTTGATCGAGCATTTATCATTAATGCAAAACGCATCGATCATTTAGCCGTAGCTGAGATTGAAGGGCACTATTCTCTGGATGGGGCGCTTGCTGAATTGTTATCAAATACCGGCCTTACCTATCAGGTAAATGATGACGGTATCGTAATCGAGAGTAAAAAAAATAATCAACAACAAAGAGTTATGGAAGAAGTGGCAGTTAATGGTATTCGCGCCTCATTAAACCGCTCGCGCCAAAAGAAACGGCAATCGCCGATCATCAGTGATGTGATTGTCGCCCGCGATATTGCGTCTTATCCGGATAGCAATCTGGCCGAATCGCTCCAACGAATTCCAGGGATGTCGATTACCCGGGAGGCCGGCGAAGGTCGTCAAATTATGCTGCGGGGACTCAATCCCGACTTTACCCTGGTGACACTAAACGGCATGCCAGTGCTCGCCAATAATGATTCGCCCATGGACAGTCGCTTGCAGAAGCATCGTGACCGCTCTTTCGACCTGAACTTGTTTGCCACCGAGTTGTTTAGCGAAATTCAGGTGCTCAAAAGCTACATGGTTGACCAGCCAAGCGGCGGTCTGGCCGGCATAGCAGCTTTGCAAACAGCTCATCCATTCAACACGCCAGGCCTGCATTGGTCTGTGACCCAACAAGTCGGCACCAACCAATATGCCGGCAGTTTAGCCTCGCGTTTGTCTGGTATGCTCTCCTCTACTCGAGGTAACTGGGGAGCACTACTTTCGGTGTCTTACGGCAGTCGCGAATCGCAGGAAGTGGGCGCAAATACCTTTCGCTGGCGCAAAATTTCACCCGAAGGGGCTGAAATATCGACACTTACATCAGACCTTCAGCAAGCCTGGCGAGCTCAGCAATTATGGATCCCACGGGGCAACCGTTATTCAGTATGGCATAGTGATATGCGGCGTTTAGGCATAGGTGCATCACTGGAATACCTGAACAATCATAGTCATATTACGTTTGACTGGCTGTATGGAGAATTTAGCGGCGAACGACAAGAAAATCACCTGTATCCCCGTGGATTTAATTCAACCCCCATTATTGAAGGTCAGACTAAAGTAACAGAAGCCCAGGTTAATCAGCAAAATGAGCTGATATATGCCCGTTACCAAGACGCAAGGGTTGGTAACGAAAGTCGCTACCAAAAAGTCGCCACCCATTATCAGCAGTGGGTCGTAAATACTGAGCACCATTTTAATAGTTCGCTTTCGGGTTCAGGCACTTTTGGCATCGAGCAAGCCAGTTATAACATGCCACTAAGCATTAAAGCTTACATGCGAGGCAGCAGTGATATAACTATCGACTACCGGGACGATTATCATTTTGCTGACATCACCTATGCTGACGATTTAACTGCCCCCTCATTGTGGGAAATGAACGAACTCGATAGTGAAAAATATCGAGCCGAAACGTCCTTTGCCAATGCCCGCTACCAACTGAACTATTCTCTCGACACCAACACCGAATGGCATATGGGTGTTGACTTAACCCACTTTAAAAATACGATAGACTATACCGACATACAGGATATTTTACTGCCAGAGTGGGCAGCGTCATCGGTGTCTAATCAGATACCAGCAGGCACTTTCTCGATACTGAGCGCTCACCCAAAGCTCAACTGGCTGGCACTTAATTCTCAAAAAACCTTCGCCAGCTTTGGCGTACCACTTTCCCCTGACGCATTAGAATTTTCCCACTTTATCAGGCCTGACAGTCTGGTGGTACAACACAACTCGATAAGAGAGCGGCGCATTGCCAGCTATATTCAGCATCAGTGGCAACATGAACAGTGGCAATTTATCAGCGGCCTGCGGGTAGAACAGGACCGCACCACTATTCATTTGTCTGACGAGACTACACAACAATATACTTTAAGCCATATGAACTGGTTACCCTCCCTTGCTATTATTTTCCGTCAGCCGGAGCGGGTATACCGGCTGGCCTTTAGCAAAACCATTGGCCGGCCGCAACTTGAAACCCTGGCACAACCAGAAAATTACGACGCAGACAGTAACACCCTGTGGCAATTTAACCCAGCCCTTAAACCCTACTCAGCTTTTAACCTTGATCTGGCGTTTGAATACTACCCAAAACAGACTAACCGTTTTTCATTAACCCTGTTTACAAAATGGCTGGACGATTACATTGTCAGTCAGGCGAGTCCGATACCGGCTACGGCAGCTGCCGGGAGTGAGGCTCAGGTAATGGCTGTGAATGCCGAACAAACCTGGCTTTATGGTATTGAAAGCAGCGCGCAGTTTGAAACCTCACTCAACGGCCTCCCTCAGGCGTTGCAGGCTTATCACCTGGGCATAGTCACCAATGTCAGTTATTCCCGGGGCAAAGTCGATTACTATAATGATGTTACCGGCAGCCCGCTATCCACCAAGCAACTGCCTTTCTTATCCCCCTGGCTGGCCAACATAACGGCATATATAGAAGGCTATTCGCTTAGTTTTCGTTTTTCGGCCACTTACCGCGACAGCTATATAGCCCGGGTTGATGGCAATACGGTGCAGGATGAAGATGAAACCGGTTTTGAACAAAGCCTGTACCTCGATGCCGTACTGGCATATCAATTATCGGATAACTGGGAGGTGCGCATGGAGGCAACCAATTTAACCAACGAGCAGGAAATGCAGTATTCCGACTCCAGTCGTCGCCCCTACAACACTACGGTAAGCGGCCGCAATTACTACCTTGGCCTCACTTACCGTTATTAATGCTAAAGCTACTGCTTTAATCGTTGCCGGCCAGCACTTCGAGCAGTTCAATTTCGAAGGTTAAACGTTGTTTGGTGCAATTATAGTGCAGCCCGGCGTTCACCATAAGCAAGCGCTGCAGACCCCCATTAATCTCGTTTGCCGCCAGCCCTCATGCTCTGCAACCTCAAAAACCAGTCCTGAATCACATTATTACCAGATAGCACCGATTGAAAAGGCCGCTTTATCACCCCATTCAAACAGGTCTTCACTTTTCAGTCCGTCAGTCGTAGCTGAGCGACTAATGTTTATCTGCTCGACTTTGGAATTTGCGTTCTTCGGTATTAATTTTAACCCACTCGCCGGTACTGATATATTCCGGCACCTGAACCACCAGACCAGTAGATAAGGTTGCAGGCTTAGTGCGTGACGTGGCGGAGGCGCCTTTAATAGACGGGTCCGTTTCAACCACTTCCAATTCCACACTCATGGGTAAATCCAATGCTACCGGCGAATCGCTAACAATTACCACTAAGATGCCGTCCGTGTCTTCGTTAATAAACAATACTTCCTCAGCAATGCTGTCTTTATTGAGGTGATAAGGTGTGTAATCTTCTTTATCGAGAAACACATATTCGTCACCGTCGATATAGGAAAACATTGACGGGCGACGGATCAAATCAGCCATTTCCAACATATCTGAATCTTTGAAGGTCTCATCAAACTTTGCCCCACTAACTACATCGTACATTCGCATACGATAAATACTGCCGCCCGCTCGTCCTTGTGGCACAGACCTTTCTATATCCCTGACAATACAGGTTTTACCGTTAAATACGATGGTGTTATTTTTTTTAATTTCGCTTGCCTTTGGCATAATAATTCCCACTTATTCACTGGCGACAACCCGCGCGCTTTACCGGATTAAGAAACTGCATTTTCCGCGATATTGACTACGGTGAAAAGCCTTAAACCACTATTATTCTCATTTAGGCTGCCGAACAGTTCGACGCTCTAAGCAAACGATGACAAGAGCATCTGCAAGTCGTATAGTGATCATAGCTGTTTTCTTAGTCGTTGTTAGGAAATGTTGCGAAGAATGCATATGGATACCAAAGCACTCAGAGACAAAGCCTTTTTGTTTTTCAACGATTCGAGACTCACTTACGACTGGCAGCACTCACCTTGCCGCTCCTTTAATGGCAACGCCCCCTGTAAACATTACTTATCTTCCCCAGAGGGAGAGAAGGACGTGATGGAGTATCTGGATAACATACTTGATACCTGGCGCTAGCCAGCGTGTTAAACCTGGTATTGCTGGGAAAGTCGGTATAGATAGGCTTAATCAAGCCTGTAATAAATTAGCAGGCAGCGCACTGCACGCTACCTGCTGTTAAAAAAACAAGGCTTACATTGAGTAAGTTACGCCCAGATAGAATGTACGGCCGCTTAAGGTCGTATTATACAAACGATCATCAGAATCACTGTACTGCTCTTCCCGCTCATCGCTCAGGTTAATACCCTCAAGACTGATTTTTAAGTTGTCAGCAATATTATAAAACGCGGAGAAATCCCAGTACGTGGTGCCATGGAATCCGGCTTCATCCTGATCATTACTGGAGGTTTCAACCTGAGTCAAATAGTCATCACGATGCGCAAGGGATACTCGTGCTCCCCAGGAGTCTGTTTCATAGTATAACGTGGCGTTATACGTATTTTCTGACAAACCATAGAAAGGCCGGTAAACCGAAACGCTCTCGCCGTCCACCAGAATGTTATGCAACGACTCACCTTCTGCGTAGGTATAGTTGGCAATGGCTCCCAGCTTATCGAAAGGCGCAGGCAGAAAATCAAAATCACGCTGCATGGCGACTTCCCAACCCGAGAAGTCACTGTCTTCCAGGTTTTGCGGCTGCGAGAAGGTGTAGATAGTTTGGGCCGTTTGCGGATTACCATTTTCATCCAGCATGCCATCGATCAGCGCCATTGGGTACCCGGTATCACCAAAGGCCACCGGCGCCACTCGGGTAGCAATAAAGTTATCGATATCTTTACGGAAGTAAGTTAGTGAAGCGTAGCCCACTTCGTCAAAGTAGTATTCAACGCTGGACTCCATATTGATGGTTTCAAACGGCTGTAGGGCCGGGTTACCGGCCCTGATGTTCAGGCCACTTGAACCCACCAGTGGATCGGTATTGACGGTTCCGGAAACAGACAGGTTGCCCAGTGTGGGACGCGTTACGTTTTTACCTGCGCTGGCACGTAATACCAGGTTTTCAGTGGCATACCAGGCCAGGTTAAAGGTTGGCAGCACACCGTCATAGCCACGTTCAACGGTAACGTAATTGGTACCGTTAACCAGCCCGGTAGACTCAATATCCGTGTCAAAGTAACGCACTCCGACACTGGCACGAAGTTCGCTATCGGCCAGCATCATATCCAAATCGTAACGCAGGTAAGCAGCCTGAGTCTCCTCACTGACTTCATTAGGAGTATTGCTCATGATCAGATTACGGTTTACGCCAAAATCGTCCAACACACCGTTCACATTGATGCTCATCCAGTTTTGTTTTTCATGACCGGTATTGGTGTAGGTTAAGCTACCGTCAATCACATCACTTACCGCTCCACTTTGCCAGTCACTGCGCATTTCGTTGGCAGACTGCACGTTATTGTTGCTGTGCTCAAAGGTTTTAAACGACACCCCAAACTTGAGGCTGCTGCTATCGGTTAACAAATAGTCTGCATCCAACTTGGCAATATCGAAACTGTTAGACACTTCATCCTCTGCCAGATCAATTTCATGATAACGGAATTCATCGATATTGGTTGGCTCGTAGCCATTCTGATAGGTATTGGTGCCATAGAAACGATCCTGTCGATAATCAATGGTCATGTCGCCAAAAGACTCCAGGTAAACCTTGGCACTATTACTTTCATAATCACTCTGCATATGGCCAACCAGTCCGCTGACAATCAAATCGTCGCTCACTGTCCACTCGCCGTTGAGCACAATTTGCGAGACTTCGGTATTGGCACTTTGATCGCGGCTTTCAGAGTGCAACGCAGTATTTTCCCACTGTGAATAAATCACTTCATTATTAGCGTTGTATTCAAGGGCGGTCAGCGAAGAACAGAAATAACGATTACTATCGTAATCTGGGCCTGTGCAGCCTAGTGCAGTAGAGCTTGAGCCACGGCTTTGCAGGTGAAATTCACCACGGTCGTTTTTCAGTTCGCCGTAAAGAGCATCCAAATCAAAAGACAGGTCATTAGTCGGGCGATATTGTAATGCCAGGGTCGCACCCACGCGGGTCTGTTCACTGTTGAACAGTGAATAACGGCTACCACGACTAAAGCGCAGCTCACCACTGTTTACCGCAGCCTGATCGGCCGCCGACAGCGCTGTTATGTCAGATCCTTGTGCATCACGAGGTCGCCAGCGATAAGTGTTATACCCCTGCTCACTGGTATCCCGTTTGCTGTACGCCAATGAGAACAACGCACCAAATTTATCCCAGGTATTAGAAACCAGTGCTGCAATACGCGGGCTGGTATCATCGGTTAAGGAGTTGTCACCGGCCTGAGCACTGATGACACTTTTAAAGCCGTCGTAATCAAATGGCTTAGCGGTGTATAACTTAACTGTACCGCCAATGCCGCCTTCATCCATATCAGCAGAGTAACTTTTCTTCACATCAATCTGGTTAAACAGCTCGGATGCAAAGATATTGAAATCAAACGAACGCGATGCGTTAACGGTACCGCGACTATCCATTGGTGAGGAGGACGTGCCTAAGGCTTCCATGCCATTTAGCTGCACCTGGGTAAAATCAGCATTTAATCCACGCAGTGAAATTTGACGCCCCTCACCGGCTTCACGGGTGATAGTCACCCCGGGGATACGCTGAATCGATTCAGCCAGATTAAGGCTGGGGAAATCGGCGATGTCTTCGGCCAGAATCGAATCCTGAGAACCCAGCGCGTCCTTTTTCAGATCCTTGGCTTTCAATAGTGAGCCACGAAAACCGCTTACCACGATTTCTTCAATGGCGGCATCCTCAGCACTTTGCGCTGCCGCAGTCAGTGGCAATGACCCCATCACGCTCATTACAGAAAGCGCGACTAAACGTTTACGAAAAGACGGTTGCATAGTAAGTCCTTAAATAGATGGTGTTAAATTAATGGGTAGATGGATTAGCCCGAACTAAAGCGCCGTCAGCAAACCGAACGATATGTCCGGTTTGTAGTGATTGCGGCGAACCGGGATAAAAATCGGTAGAAATAAATTGCGCGCCGCTGCGCTGCGCATGGGCAAACTGCTCCTGCATCTGTGCCGGCGTAGCACGAAAGTCGGCATCAGCCCGGGTGCGGACTAAAAATCCCTGCTGGATCAGTTGGCGAATTTGGGTGAACCCGGTAGTCGGATCGTTGCGCACCATAATAGCCGCCTCGTCACTCTCTGGCGGATAGGAGGCAAACATACTGCGCCCTCGCAATGATGGATGCCCATTGGCATACAACGCACGCTGATTAGCATTGGCATCAAACAGAAAAATAAATTTGCCCCGCAGAGACTCAATTGCAGGCCAACCGCAGCGACGCACCGCCTCGCTTAGCTGATTAAACTCCCCCCGGATATCATCAGGCGTTACTAGCTTGCTCTGCATTACCGAGCGAATTTCTTCATCCAGAGATTGATAGGTTTGCGTGGTAAAAGGGGCTGGATCTGGGCGCGAAATAAACGCGGGTTGATTTTCCTTAGCGTTTAACATCACCATTACCGGAAAATGGTCCGGATGACTGTCCGACCAGTTTTTTAGTTGACTGAGGCACTCTTTAAACAGCACGCAATGACTCAGCACATCAACATGCGGGATATGCAGCACTTTAAAGCCGGGTTGCGCCAGGGCATGACGCTCAGCAGCGGTTAACCACTGTTCACTGAGACGTTCAGCCATCTGCGGCTGATCGTATTGATTACCTTCAGGGTCGTTTACAACGTCGATTTCCAGTTGACGAAGCCCCAGCGACAACTGATCGGCTAAAGCCGGATGATGATAATTAATCTGCTGCGCTAAGCGGGGCGAATCAGCCTGTAACTGCGCTAACAGAGATAGCGGCAAAGCCCGTTTGTAACTGTTATGAGAACCTATGATCTGGTAGTCGCTTAAGGTTGCCGCGCTGGCTAAAACAGGTAGCAGGCATAGTCCAATAAAACTGAAAAAACGCATTCTCACACTCCGGGTAGCAGATATGTAAGAAAGAGGGAGCAGGCGTTAAAACGGGGACTTCAAAACATCAAAATACGAAAATTTTAATATAAGTGTCATATAGTTAGTTAAGATTTGATGACAATCTAAAAATGCCTGTCCCCACTCTGTGATATCTACTGTCTTCCTTTATGGCTAACAACTTTTAGCCGTAAATTCCAACAATTGAAACAGCGAAAAAACGGAGTAAATCATGCAGAAAAAGTGGATGGTGAAAAGTGCTTTGATGCTGGTACTACTTTGCGCAAAAACAGCCTTGGCGACGTCCGGTGATGATACAAAAATACCAATACGCATTGCCTTTCTGGCGGATATTCATTTGCACGATCCCTATGAAGCAGCTAAAGGGTTACCTACACAGGCGCTACCAAAAGATCCTGTTAACCAGGCACCTCTATTACTGCGCAGTATGAACGCTCAGTTACATTCCACCCGATTATTTAACGAGAATTACTGGGTTTTGCGGGCTGCTTTAAACGATATCGCCAGGCAGGGAATAAAGCTGGTAGCGCTGCCCGGCGATTTTTCTGACGATGGTCAACCGGCCAATATTACTGCGTTAACAAAATTACTGGATGAGTATAGCAAGCGCTACAACATGCGTTTTTATGCAATAAATGGTAATCATGATCCAACCCGACCGTTTAGTCGCCCCGGTGGGAAAGCAGATTTTCTGTCTTCAGCAGGTGATGAAATACCAGTGGTAAGCACAGACCACCCGGATTGCTTAAGTCAAAAGGTATCGCTGTGCACAGATGGCTTACGGGAATGGGGCTATGCTGAGATTGTTGCTGCAATGTCTGAACATGGATTTATGCCACATCAGGAAGACATATTGTTTGAAACCCCATTCGGGACCAAAGAGATGGATCGCCGACACTGGCAGTGGTGTAACGAAAAAGCCCAGTGTATCGCTATGCCTGACAGCAGTTATTTGGTTGAACCGGTTGACGGAATTTGGCTACTGGCAATTGATGCCAATGTCTATGAACCGATCGGAGATTTCCACAAGCGGCAGTTTAAAGGGTCGGGAAATGCTGGCTACAATGCATTAATTCACGCTAAACCCAAGCTCATTGAGTGGATAAGCAATGTGGCCTCCCGGGCCAAAACCACCAACAAAAAACTCATTGCATTCAGTCATTTTCCCATGGCCGATTTTTACGATAGCCAAGCTACTACCCTTGCCCGTTTATTTGGCAATAAAGCAATGCAATTACAACGACTGCCGAAGCAGCACACAACAGAGGTACTGGCGGCTGCTGGGGTCACACTGCACTTTGCTGGTCATATGCATCTGTATGATATAGCAAGTTCTGCACAACACGGCCTGCTCAACGTTCAGGTGCCGTCGTTAGCGGCGTATCGGCCCGGTTACACGCTACTAACGCTAAAAGAAGATAATCTGGCTAGTATCGAAACAGTCATGGTGAAAGAGGTTGCAGAATTTAACCGCTGGTTTGAACTGTATCAAACTGAAAGGCAGTATCGACTTAACAACGACATGCCAGACTGGCAAGTCACAACGTTGCAGGCCACTAACTATTCTGACTTTACAGACGGCCACCTGAAAGAAGTTATTCGCCAACGCTACCTGCAGCAAGAATGGCCACAGGATTTAGCCAACGCTTTTCTGCGAAATTCGGTGCACGACATCCTGGCGCTGGCAGGCTGCCCAATTTCCGGCAATTGGCCTTCCGACTTTCTTCAGCGCAGCGCGATGCTATTTGTTGATGATTACTACCGCGCTCGCAATGCAGGGGAATTTGCTGAACTACAAGGTGACCGAGAGGTCTATCGTGAGTTATATGTACACTTCACCACGGGTCAGTGCCGCGTCAATCAAAGTACTGTAGACGTTCCCCTCAGTCTCAATAAGATCATGCATCTGATGCTGGAGTCGCTTCACAGCGCGCAACAAGATAAACGGCGTCTCGATATAATTTTCTGATATGTACCGTGTCAACGATCGCCCCAAAAAGCCTGACAAAACTCATCAGGCTTTTAACCCCTCATGCAGGGCTTTGTTGATTGAGCTCAGGCTTCTACCGCTTTACGCCTCGTATTAGGGTTGACTCTGCGGCGACGCGGCGGACGGGATTGGCTGTTGTTGTCAGCCACTTTGCCAGAGCGCGGAGGCTTGTTTCCATCCCGCTGAGGGGCATTTCCATTGCGCTGAGGAGTATTTCCATTGCGCTGAGGGCTCTTACCAGTGCGCTGGGGGTTACCAGTCGCTTCTGACGAAGTGTTTTTTGCCTTCTTTGGCTTTTTAATTTTCTTCGGTGGCAGCAGTTTAGTTTCAGGTAGAGGCTGATTAGGCTCAAACCCTGACAGAGTCTCGCGCGGAATCAGCAACTGAATCAAGCGCTCTATATCCTGCAATTGATCAATTTCATCAGCACTCACTAAAGACCACGCCTGCCCGGCAGAACCGGCCCGGCCTGTTCTGCCAATGCGGTGCACATAGTCGGCAGCGGTATTTGGCAGGTCCAGATTAATTACTACCGGTAATTCGCTGATATCAATACCACGGGCGGCGATATCCGTTGCTACCAGTACTTTTACCCGGCCATCTTTAAACGCTTTAAGTGCCGTTGTTCGCGCCCCCTGGCTTTTGTTGCCATGAATGGCAGCGCTGGGTAAACCGGCATTTTCCAGTTTGGCGGCAATACGGTTAGCGCCGTGTTTAGTGCGACTGAATACCAGCACCTGTTGCCATTTTTGTTGTTTGATCAGACTGGTCAGGGCCGGGATTTTTTTCGATTTATCGACGGCAACCAGTTGCTGCTCAATCTTCTCAACCGTGGTATTGGCAGGTGTTACCGACAGTTTAATTGGATTGCGGGTAATCGACTCAGCCAGTGTCATGACATTGTCGGCAAACGTGGCCGAGAATAACAGCGACTGGCGCTGCGCTGGCAGTAACTTAAGAATACGCTTAATGTCGTGGATGAAGCCCATATCGAGCATACGGTCGGCTTCGTCCAGTACCAGGATTTCCAGTTGCTCAAACTTCACTGCATTTTGCTGATACAAGTCCAGTAAACGGCCCGGCGTTGCCACCAGCACGTCTACCCCTGAGCGCAGTATTTTCATTTGCGGGTTGATACCTACGCCGCCAAACACCACGGCGCTCTTTAAACGCAGGTGGGTTTTATATTCACGGATATTGGTTTCGACCTGAGCGGCCAGCTCGCGGGTTGGCGTGAGAATCAGTGCACGCACATGATTGGCTTTGGTTTTCGGCCCCGCCGCCAAACGCTGTAAAACAGGTAATGCAAAACCGGCGGTTTTACCCGTCCCGGTTTGGGCGGCTGCGAGCACGTCGCGGCCGGTTAAAATAGCCGGGATCGCCTCTTGCTGAATCGGCGAAGGCGAGCTGTAGCCCTTCTCTTTGATAGACTTAAGAAGTGGGTCACACAGCCCTAGTTGACTAAAA
>PBNO01000002.1 GCA_002723155.1 Ponticaulis sp.
TGATCCATGCCCTGATGCTGGCTGTGGTCCATCTGACCGTGGCCGGAATGATCCATGCCCTGATGCTGGCTGTGGTCCATCTGACCGTGACCTGAATGATCCATCCCTTGATGCTGGCTTTGATCCATCTGGCCATGGTTGGAGTGGTCCATACCCTGATGCTGCATATGGCGGAGCTGTTCATCACGGCGCGCAGCACCTGCGGCATCCGGAAGAACAGACACAACCTGCATCATGCCCGCCATCATGTGGTAGAGAAGGTGACAGTGGAACGCCCAGTCACCCACATGGTCGGCAGAGACATCAAACGAGACTTTCTCTGCTGGTTTTACGTTCACCGTATGCTTGCGCGGACGATGATTGCCGCCGCCATTCACCAGATCGAAGAACATGCCGTGCAAGTGGATCGGGTGGGTCATCATGGTGTTGTTGACGAGCGTCACGCGGACGCGCTCACCCTCTCGCATCTGGATCGCCTCGCGAATGTCGGCGAAACGCACCCCGTCGAAGGACCACATATAGCGTTCCATGTTGGACGTCAGATGGATCTCGATCTCACGGTCCGGCTGGCGCGTATCCTGATTAGGCTCAAGGCTTCTGAGCATCTCATAATTGAGGGTCCTGTGCGGCACATCCTCCAGCCCGAGGCCAGGCTCGTTCAGCCGATAAAGCGGCATGGCATTGATGTTTACAACGCCGGGACCGACCTCCAGATCAGGGCGCTCGACCGGCCAATCGCCCGCCTCCTCTGGTGCTGACGCCATGTGCGCGGAATGATCCATCCCACCCATATCGTGACCCATTGCGCTGTGATCCATGCCGCCTGACATGTCATGGCCGGAATGATCCATAGAGCCATGGTCCATGCCAGACATATCATGCCCCATCGAACCGTGATTCATACCCATATCGCGCATGGTCAGCGTCGGGATTACACGAAGCTCAGGTGCCTGTGCCCGCATACCCGGACGCGGGCCGAGCGTCGCGACAGCCTGTCCTGACCGGTCAATGCTTTCAGCGACGAACGCATAGGCCTGATCATCCTGTGGCTCAATGATGACGTCATAGGTTTCCGCGACGCCCATCTGGAATTCATCCACCTCGACCGGCTGCACATGAAGCCCGTCTGCCTGAACCACCTTCATCGGCAGCCCCGGAATACGGACATTGAAGATCGTCATCGCAGAGGCGTTGATGATCCGCAGACGTACTCGTTCGCCCGGGTTAAACACGCCATTCCAGTTATCCGCAGTCGAATGGCCGTTAATGAGGAAGTGATAGGTCGAGCCGGTCACATCTGCGATGTCGCGAGGGCTCATTCGCATATGTCCCCACATCGCGCGGTCGGACAGCGTCTGCGACAAGCCGTTTTCGTTGGCATCTTCAAGGAAGTCCGGAATGGTGCGTTCCTGGAAGTTGTATGTGTGGCTGACTGTCTTCAGCTTTTCATAGATGCGCTCCGGGCTTTCAAAGCTCCAGTCGGAGAGCACCATCACATACTCACGGTCATATTCGACAGGATCAGCGCCTGCGGGATCGATAATGATCGGACCATAATGGCCAACTTGCTCCTGCAGACCGGAGTGTGAGTGATACCAGTATGTGCCGTTTTGCGGGACGGAGAAGCGATAGGTGAAGGTGTCACCTGCGCGAATGCCCGGGAAGCTGACGCCCGGAACGCCATCCATATGGAAAGGCACAAGCAGACCGTGCCAGTGAATACTGGTGTCGACATCCAGCATATTATGGACGCGCAGCGTAACGTCGTCGCCCTCACGGAAGCGAATGAGCGGCGCAGGGACAGTGCCGTTTACACCAATCGCTTGACCCGTCCGGCCATTAATATTGACCGGAAACTCACTGACATGCAGATCGAACTCGGTCGCGCTGTGATGCATATGCCCCATATTGCCGTGCGACGCAGATTGCGCCCAGGCAGGAAGAAGGCTGGTGGCGCCGAGCGTGGTGGCAACGCCCACGCCGGACTTCAGAAAATGTCGTCGATTAAACATGGAAAACCTCTGTGACGAAAAAACAGGCGCAGGAGAAAGCCCTGCGCGGCCCGGCATCAGAGGAGGTTCAATTCAGAAAGACGGTCTTCCGCGCAAAGGGAAGATCAGGCGGCGGTATGGGCCGCAATCCCTCAAGGCTTGCACGCGCATCGGGAATGCTAGCCTCAAATGCCGCATACTGAACTGGCAGGATCAGATCGAGAGCCGGCTGGACGAGCCCGTCGTCCAAATCGCTACGGACTGCCATGAACTCGTTCGCAGGCACATGATCGCAGTCGTCCTCGAGCACCGGCGCAGGCATGTCGTGCCCAGCATCCATCATTGCCATTTCATGGCAGTGATCGCTCGCATCAGCCTGCTGCTGAAGCGCGAATTCATGATTGCAGGCACACGCCGTCTGCCCACCAACAAGACTGAAGGTGAGCAATAGGAGGACGTATGTGCGCAGCTGCTTAATCATCTAAGGCTTTTTAATATAGTCCACAGGTGGCGGAGCGGAAGGGGTTCCGGGCGCATCCCCCGGTGTAGGCGTCACTTTAGGCTCCGGCGCAGGCGCCTGAGCGGGCGCGGAATAGGTGATAGCCCGCGTGCGTGCGACATCCAGCTCGGCGCGGTAGGTCTCATGACGCGGATGGATCAGCTGACCGGAGTCGCCATAGGCATAGACCATGCGAGCCCAGTCATCCTTTGAATACATGAAGGCTGTGCCGTCTGTATCAATATCGCTCCATTCCGGCTCTCGCGCAGCTGAGGCAGCGCGTTCAGACCACGTACGCGCCGCGCCTTCATCATGTTTCGCCGAAGAGATCATTTCCATCAGGCGGCAGACACGGCTTGTCGGCGCCCCGCCCTGAAGCAGAGGCGCGAGCGCTTTTTCTGCCGCTTCCCACTCACCCTGAGCAATCGCCGTGTCAGCTTTCAGTAAAGCCGTTTCACGATGGGTTTTGTTTGCCGCAATCAGAGCGTTGGTCGCGCGGCGTCCACCCGATTTACCCTCGCCATCATCAAGACGTTCGGCCACCAGTGCGAGCGCCGGATGCGGGTGAGCTTTCCAGCCCGTCTCAAGACATGTGATTGCAGGTTTGATCGCATCACGCGCAAGCTGGAGCCGCGCAAGATGATAAGCTGCCGGAGGAAATGCCGGATCGGTTTTAAGCGCTTCCGAGAGAATGCGCTCAGCGCCTTCAGGGTCCGTCGACATGATGTCAGACGCCTCTGCTGTAAGAAGTACGCCGCGGCGACGACGGGCATTATCCGAGGTGATGTGACGCTTCGTTTCGCCCTGAGCCAGCACAGTACGCGCTTCTTCCCAGTTGCCACGTGCGACGTAGATCTCGAACAGTGAGCGGAATGGCCAGTCGCCGGTTTCACCCTTCATTTCTAGGGCTTCGCGCGCACGCTCAATGGCCATGCCATAGTCGCCGCGCTTCACCGCAGCGCCCGTCAGGCCACGAAGACCAGCCAGATGCGCACCTGGTTTACGGGACAGTTCAGCATAAGCGCGTTCAGCACGCGTCCAGTCCGCTTCCTGCTCTGCCGTCATAGCGTCCAGAAGGAGCGCGAGGCGTTCGTCTTCGGCGTCAGAAAGCGCCTTACCGATCAGACGTTTTGCACCCTTGATATCCCCGCCCTCAATGGCGAGGAGACCATTTGCCAGCGCCTCATTCCCTTTGCGCTTACGAGAGCGCAGACGCATGGATTTGATGCGGGTCGGCAGGCGGAATACTCCGGTTACGAACGCCCAGAAAATGGCGATCACAGCGCCGAAAACCAGAAGCGCAATTGCTGCGCCGGTCAGTGTCAGCACGACATCCGGCTGGTTCTCACGCTCGAGAACAACACGCCACGGAATGTCATTCGCCCACATAGCCAGCACGACCAGCGCGCCAACCAGAAGGACGGTCAAAAGGAGCCAGAAAAGTTTGGTCATTGTGCGCTGCCCCCGTCCATTACGTCACGGCGTAGCCGGTTCATCAATTGATTGATCTGTGCGCGGCGCTGCGCATCCGCAAGCCAGCCAGCAAGCGCCTCACCCTGAGGCCCCTCCACCATGCGAATTTCGCGTAAGGCTGCTGGCAGATCATTCTCTTCCAGAAGTTCAAGCGCAACGTCCATGCGACGCGTCGCGGTTTCACCGCTTGCTGAACCTTCTTCACGCATAGTCACGACGCCTGACAGCAGATCGCCAAGCCACGCCCATTCGCCGGATGGTGGCTCAGGTATACCCGCCTGCGCGACCTGTGGCTTCAAGTCTTCCAGACGACGACGGAGCACCTCAATAGATGGCGCGCCCTGTTCAGACAGACGACGAAGCGTAGATACGCTCGCATTAGCCGGAAGCTGAATAGCAAGCGCTTCAAGCTCAGTGCCAAACGGGCCTCCATCCTGAACCGCAGCATCTAGCGAAGACAGGGCCAGAACGCGGTCGGCGCGGCGCACCAGTGCCTGCTCATCTTCATTCAGCTGGGCAGCTTCAACGCTGTTGATCCGCTCGTTGACGACTTCGCGCAGCGCGTTGAGGTCCCCGGTAATGTCTGCAATCGCCTGCTGACGCTCGGCATCGGTTTCGGCGGCACCTGTTACGCGCTCATCTACAGCGCTGAGCTCTGTCTCAAGCGCTCCAATTTGCTGGGCAAGCTCACGCAGAGCTTCATCGCGCGCTTCCATTACGTCTGCAAATTGTTGATCGACTGCCTCAAGCTGCGATGTGCGTTCCTGTAGGGAGGCAACCGTGCGCGCCAATTCCTGCGGCGTGGCTTCGCCGGTCGGGTCGAGCGCCTCGATTGCATTCAGCCGGTCCATGAGTGCCGCCAGTGAAATTTCCGGACGAGGCAAAGGTGTTGCTTCGCCATCCGTTTCAAGGCCCGCAGGCGCTTCCGCCCCGTCTTCCGCAGGCGCAACCGCCTCACCGTCGACTGACGTATCTTCCGAAACACCGAGCAGGGACGTGTAACGCGCGTTTAGAAACGCAATATCTTCACGCAGCGCTGCGAGTGCCTCGCCTTGTGTTTCTTCCAGCTCAGCTTCGCGGCTGGCAACATCTTCAAGACGAACATTCAGTGTGCGCATCTGCTCCTGAACATTGTCGATGCGGGTCGTCATTGTGCGATCGGCATCTTCAAGCAGGGAAATATCTACAGCGACTTCAGCAGCCTGCGCATAGCGCCCGTCTGTGCCGCTGGCCACCACGCCGATTGCGCCGCCACCGAGAGCCGCAAGCACACCGGCGGAGATCAGACCGATCCAGCCAGGTCCGGATGATGATGCGGTTGTTTTTGAACTCGTTTCAGACTGATCAGCCGGCGTAAATTCAACGTCGATCGGTTCGGATTCGGATGGATTTTCAGCGCTAGCCATAACAGGGGCCTTGGGTGGTTAAGTCAGTCCGATGATAGCCCCGATTTGAGGGCAATTTGAAGTGCTTCGAGCAGCTTCTCTTCATTTGGCCCTGATGCGCAGGAAACACAATGCCATTGAAGGTGCTTAAGCGGTTCTGCCGCACGTTCTGATACTGCCACGAGCATCAGCTTGCCCGTCTCTACAGGAGTTTCAGCCAGCCAGCCTAGCACAGCGTCAGCCGCCTTTGCCGAATGCAGAAGAATTACGTCGCCGGTCTGCAATTGTTCCAGAGAAACAGGACGCTGAGTTGGCCGCGCGCCATAAAGCGGGACAAAGCGCGCCGCAAAACCAGCAGCATTCAGCCTGCGGCACACGTCACCTGCTGCCGCATCATTGGCGTAATGCACCCAGGCACCATCATCTGGCTCGAAGCCGGACGTGATCTTTTCGACGAGCGCGTCTGAATTGCCGTCCGCATTCCAGATAGCGCGAAAGCCAGCCTCCACTGCGGCGCTGGTTGTCGCCGGGCCGACGCACATCGCATCCACCGAAACCGGAAAGCCTGCTTCGACATAAGCGCGCACGCCATTCGCACTTGTGAAGATCACACGCTCGCCGGACTGCGGCGGCCAATCGGCCTCAGGGGCGAACGTCTTTATGGACAGCGCTGGCGATACAAGCGGGACTAGCCCCATCGCATTCAGCCGTGCTGCCGTTTCACTGGCACCCGGTTCTGCCCGCGTTACCAGTACTCGCCTCATGTCTATTCTGTCTCCAGATGAGGAAGCTTTCCGCCCGCCTGCTCTCGCAATTTGCGACCTGCGCTCAGCCCCATCTCATGGAAGTCCTGAAGGAAGAGCTCCAGCCCTTCCAGCGTTTCTTCCGCTTCATAAAATGGCGCGCCAGACGGGTCAGCCGTGCGTACAACGAGGCGATAGACACCCGTACCCTCATGGAAAAGATGCGCAGCAATCGGCGTACGACAGGAGCCATCCAGCTCATAAAGCGCAGCGCGTTCTGCAATCGCAGCACGCTCCGCAGAGACGTCATTGAGCGAGGCCACGCATTTCAGCACATCCTCATCAAGCTGGTCCGGATAGGCTGCGATACCGAGAATGCCCTGCCCCACCGCTGGCAGGAAGGTATTCGGATCGAGCGCGCGACCAACCTTCTCTTCAAGAGACAATCTGTTCAGACCAGCAGATGCAAGGAAGGTCGCATCGGCGACGCCATCGCCCAGCTTTTTGAGACGCGTCTGCACATTGCCGCGAAACTCAACCACTTTCAGGTCCGGACGGCGCGCCAGCGCAAACGCACGGCGGCGCAGGCTTGATGTACCAAGCGTCGCGCCCTCAGGCAGATCATCAAAGCTCTCATATTTCAGGCTGACGAAAGCATCGCGCGGGTCTTCACGAACCGGATACGCAATGATGCGCTGACCGACCGGCAGTTCGACTGGCACGTCTTTCAAAGAGTGTACAAGAATGTCGACGCGGTTTTCCTCAAGCGCGATGTCCAGCTCTTTTGTGAACAGGCCTTTGCCGCCCGCCGCCAGAAGGCTGCGATCCTGCAACTGGTCGCCGCTCGTCGTCATGCTCACCAGCTCGCACTTGATATCCCCCATTGATGCCGCCTCGATTTGAGACGCGACCCATTCAGATTGGGCGAGGGCGAGTGGAGAGTTTCGAGTGCCGATACGAAGCGTTTTCATATAATTGCCAGTTGTTTTCTATCTTGGACATTGCGTCGGGGACCAGAATGGCTACAACCGCGCCCATCATGGAGCAAGCCCCAGACAGCGCTAAGATCATTCTCGGCATCGAAACCAGCTGCGACGAAACAGCTGCGGCTGTGCTGCGACTTGAAAACGGGGTGCCGGAGATACTCGGCGAAGTCATTGCCAGCCAGTTCGACGATCACAAAGCCTATGGCGGTGTGGTGCCTGAAATTGCGGCCCGCGCGCATGCGGATGTCTGCGATAGCGTGGTTGAAGAAACGCTGCGGCGCGCCGGTGTCACGATTTCCGAGATTGACGCTTTCGCCGCGACATCCGGACCAGGCCTGATCGGCGGGGTGATGGTGGGCATGATGACCGCCAAAGCGCTCGCCATGTCTGCTGGCAAGCCGTTTATCGGCGTGAACCATCTGGAGGGCCACGCGCTCTCTCCGCGCCTGAGCGAGCCGGTTGAGTTTCCATATCTATTGCTTCTGGTCTCCGGCGGCCACTGCCAGTTCATCGCCGTTGAGGGGCTCGGCCAGTATCGCCGTCTTGGTTCGACCATTGATGACGCAGTCGGTGAAGCCTTCGACAAAACGGCTAAAGTTCTGGGCCTTGGCTTTCCGGGCGGGCCTGCAGTTGAGCGCCGCGCCAAAGATGGCAATCCGGACGCGATCAAATTGCCGCGCCCGCTGCTCGACCGGCCGGGCCTCGATATGTCGTTTGCTGGCCTCAAGACTGCGGTGCTGCGTGAAGCCCAGCAAATGGAACTCACTGAACAGGCACTCTGCGATATCGCCGCGAGCTTCCAGAAAACCATTTGCGAGATTCTCACCGAGAAATCACGCCGCGCCATGCAGCTTGTTCGCGAAGAGATGAATTTTGCGGGTGAACCCGGATTTGTGATCGCAGGCGGTGTGGGCGCCAATCAGGCTCTGCGCGCCTGCCTCACTGCACTCTCCGCAGAAGAAGGCTTCAGCTTTCACGCCCCGCCCTTGAAATGGTGCACCGACAATGGTGCCATGATAGCCTATGCCGGCGCCATGCGTTTCATTTCGGGACAAAATTCACCGCTGGATCTCGCCGCAAGACCAAGATGGCCCCTTGATGAGGCCGCAGCTGAGACAAATCCGGTGTTTGGTGGCGGAAAACGGGGCGCAAAAGCCTGATTCACCTGGCACGGGAATCGCAAGGACAGATACGAGTTTGATGCTTCATCGATCTCACACACTAGGCAAATACTTTCAGGCTTCGACCAGCACCGGTTCGAAGCCTTTTCTTTGTTCTGCACAGCCAAAGCCGATTCACCGGCAGATTATTTAAATGCAATATCCGCCTGTTAACACTTAGCGCGTAAACATAAGGCTCTGATCGGTGTGTGGAGCTATTGGGATAATGCGGGCAAACAATCTGTCTGTTCTGATTGTGGATGATAACGTCCACATGCTTCGCATTCTTGCGACCATGGTTCGCGGCTACGGCTTTGACGAAGTCCACATGGTGCAGGACCCGGCAGATGCGCTCGAAGTCATCAAATCCACACCGGTTGATCTGATCTTCCTCGATTACCGCATGCCGGTTCTTGACGGCATCGAGTTTACACAGCTTGTCCGCAACTCAGGTGACTCTCCGAACCCATATGTGCCGATCATCATGATCACGGCACACTCAGAGCCTTCGAAAGTGCGCGCAGCGCGCGATGCGGGTGTGACCGAGTTCTGCTGTAAGCCCATCAATGCGCAAACGCTTTACAGCCGCATTGTTTCGGTCGTGAATAAGCCGCGCGACTTCATCCGCGCACCAAGCTATTTCGGCCCTGACCGTCGTCGCCGCGATGATCCGCACTATCGCGGACCGGAACGCCGCCATGACCGCATGCAGGACGATATCGACAACATCATGAAAGACGACACAGTCGGCTTCTGATCCGTCAGGTCGGACGCAGCGCGCTTCGGCGCAAATGCCGGTCATGCCCGTAAGCATCCAGTGAAAACAGAATAACCGCGACAAGTATCAGCGAGAAGGTGACGAGGCGCAGAGATGTGAGCGTCTCACCGAACGCCAATGCCAGCAGAAACTGCATGGTTGGCCCCAGATACTGCATGATGCCAATCGTCGAGAATTTGAGGCGCTTCGCTGCGAGCGCAAAAAGAATAAGCGGAAACGCCGTAGCTGGACCCGCGAGCATCAGCATTAGCAGGTTTGGAATACTGCCACCGATCAGCGAACCGCCCTGCTGCGCCACGATAGCCAACCAGATCAGCGCGACCGGCAGCAGGAACAGCACTTCAAGCGTCAGCCCGACACGGCCATCCACCTGCACCTGCCGGCGAATATATCCATAGGTCGCGAAGCTGAAGCACAGAATAAGTGACACCCAGGGAAGACGGCCAAGCGCAATCGTCTCGACAATAACAGCTATCGCCGCAATAGAGACGGCAAACCATTGCAGGCGGCGCAGCTTCTCAGACAGGAACACCGCACCAATCGCGACATTTACAAGCGGGTTCAGAAAATACCCGAGGCTCGCCTCGATAATCCGGTCATTTGTAACGGCCCAGATATAGGTGAGCCAGTTTCCCGCAATCAGCGCCGAAGACAGAACCAGCCAGAGTGTGGACGGGCGCAGCAGCATTGCGAATATCTCATGGAATCGTCCGGCGACAATCAGCAGAAGCGCGCCGGTCGGCACGGACCAGACAACCCGGTGCGCGAGAATATCTGTCGGCGCGATGTGATCGAGCAATTTCAGGTAAAGCGGAAGAAGCCCCCACATGAAATAGGCGCCAAGTCCAGACATAAAACCGAAGCGTTGGTCAGGTGACATATTTTAACTCCCTCCGCTCCGGTTAGACAGTTTCAACGCGCCAATACACCCGTTTCATGAGGCATGTCAGACAAAAAATTCCCGCCACACAAAAATGTCGGCAGGACCAGCCTGCCGACATTCCGTTTCAGCTCAAACTACAGAAAGGTTCAGCCCTGTAGCTTGTCCTGAGTTTTCGTATCAAAGTCGGACGCGTCATGACGCTCGTGCAGCTGGGAAGATGGCTCACCGAATGTGCGGTTCACCATACGCCCGCGCTTCACAGCAGGGCGCGCGCCCACCTCATCGGCCCAGCGAATGACGTGCTCGTACTCGTGCACGGAGAGGAACTCTTTGGCGTCATAAAGAACGCCCTTCGCCATCGCGCCATACCATGGCCAGATCGCCATATCCGCAATGGAGTATTCGTCGCCCGCCATGAATTTGTTCTCTGCCAGATGACGGTTAAGCACATCCATCTGACGCTTCACTTCCATCGCAAAGCGGTTGATCGGATATTCCATCTTGAACGGCGCATAGGCATAGAAGTGCCCGAAGCCGCCACCCAGATATGGCGCTGAGCCCATCTGCCAGAACAGCCAGTTCATCGCTTCTGTCTTCGCGCCATGTTCTTCGGGAACGAAGGCACCGAATTTATTTGCAAGGTAAAGAAGGATGGAAGCGGACTCAAACACACGCGTGCCGGTCGTCGTATCCAGCATGACCGGAATTTTCGAGTTCGGGTTCAGCTCAACATAGCCTGACGAAAACTGATCGCCTTCGCCGATGTTGATTAGCCAGGCATCGTACTCCGCATCAGAATACCCTGCCGCCAGAAGCTCTTCCAGCATGATGGTGACTTTCACGCCGTTCGGCGTACCGAGCGAATAGAGCTGGATGGGATGCTTGCCCTTTGGCAATTCCTTGTCGTGCGTCGGCCCTGCGATCGGACGATTGATGTTCGCAAAGCGACCGCCGCTTTCCGCATCCCAGGTCCACACCTTTGGTGGTACATATTCGTTTTGTTCAGCCATTTCCCAGCTCCTTTTATTCGTCAGACCCTGATGCCCGTTTGCTCCACTCCATCTGGGAAAGCGGTCGCCCACATCAAGCCTGACCAGGTTCAACTGAATGTGAGCACAAAAAGAAAGGGCCGGCACGCTTTCACGTCCGGCCCTGTTCGTCAGATGAGAATATGTATCAGGAGCGCTGGATACGGTGGAGGCTGAGCTCCTCGATGCCAAACTCCGGATCCTGCGCTATACGGTGAAGCGCGAAGCCATTGAAGAAGCCGAATGCAGCAATGAAGAATGCTTCAAAGAGTGCAAGGTGGCCGATATCCATTTTGCCCGTAGCAATCGCTACGATGAACGCAGCATATACAGGCAGCATGAGATAGAATGCGTAGCGGCCAATCAGGCCTCCGCGTTCGGTGACTACCTTCCAGCAATCATCCTCTTTCTGGAGATAGCTGTCGTAAAAGATGGTTTTTCCGAGCGCTACCTTATCGGCAGAAACATCAGAAGGGGGGTCGTTGCGCCACTGGCTCGTAAAACGGCCAAAATGGATCGCATCCCAGATTTTTTTCAGCATGGTGCGAACCTTATGTCTTATTTAGTCGTATACCGGACCTATTTTTCGATCTCGAACACGCGTTGGATATGATAGTATCGCAAAACTGAGAAATTTCAATATCTAATTTTATTCAATTATTTCAGTGCAGAACAAATTGTTAACTTATCATTTTTTAGTCCGTATAGAGACTAAATGTTAAACGACAGCATTTTTGACAGTTTCGTGACACTTTGAAAAAGCCTGATTGGAGAGCTCAATTTTGCGGAGTGGCAGATACAACACCGGAACGCGAAACGGGTTCCCATTCAGCTGCAAAAAATTTTGAGTTCGCCACGCTGTACACGGAACATTGCCCAGACACGCGATGCCGCCCACAGAAAAAGCCCCGCGACACGACATGCATCACGGGACTTTCCAAAAATGGAGTTTTTTTCCGAGACTGACCGACAGCCTCCGGCCAGACGGACTTAAGCGTCAGCTGGTGGTGGTACCAAAGTCTTTTCAGGCTTGAGCACGCCGCGGTTCAGAAGCTCTTCAGCAATCTGAACGGCGTTGAGCGCAGCGCCCTTACGCAGATTATCAGACACACACCAGAACGCGATGCCATGCTCGACGGTCTTGTCGACACGGATACGGGAAATGAACGTCGCCCACTCACCCACGCACTCAATCGGCGTCACGTAATTCTCTTCGTCAGACTCGCGCTTGTCGACAACCATAATGCCCGGGCTTTCACGAAGCAGGTTACGGCACTCCTCCTCAGTGAGCGCACCAGCAAGTTCCAGGTGAACCGCTTCGGCATGGCCGACAAAAGTTGGCACGCGTACACAGGTCGCAACGAGTTCGATGTCTTCATCGAGAATCTTCTTCGTCTCGACTTCCATCTTCCACTCTTCTTTTGTGCGACCGTCTTCCATGAAATCATCAATCTGCGGAATCACATTGAACGCGATCTGCTTTGTGAATTCACGCGGCTCGGCTTCCTGATTGACGTAAATGCCCTTGGTCTGATTCCAGAGCTCATCCATCGCATCACGGCCAGCACCGGATGTGGACTGATACGTGGAAACAACGACACGCTCGATACCAACGCGGTCGTGGATCGGCTTCAGCGCAACAACCAGCTGCGCCGTTGAGCAGTTCGGATTGGCGATGATATTCTTCTCGTCATATCCCATCACTGCGTCCGCGTTTACTTCCGGAACAACCAGCGGCACGAGCGGATCCATCCGAAAAGCGGACGAGTTGTCGATAACGATACAATCCTGCAGCGCGATCTTCGGCGCCCATTCGAGCGCGACAGAACCGCCAGCAGACATGAAACACAGATCGACCGTTGAGAAGTCAAACTGCTCAATATCATGACACTTCAGCTCACGATCGCCGTAAGAGACGGTACGACCGATTGATTTACGCGATGCAACCGCGAAAACCTCGTCAGAAGGGAACAGACGCTCTTCAAGAATGTTGAGCATTTCCTGGCCCACATTACCCGTGGCGCCTACGACAGCTACTCGCAAAGCCATGTTAACTGATCCCTGTTTTGAAAGTGGAGAGCGCGTGGATTACAGGATTTTCGCCGCAATGCAAAATACTCTTGATCAAACGCCCCTTAATAATGTTATCCCTAGCGCCTGACAGGAGACCGGAATGGAAAGCCTAGAAAGCCTCGTAGAGCGCTATGTCGATTGCTATAACCGCGTCGATGTGGAGGGCATGCTGGAGTGCGTTACAGACGACGTCGAGTTCGAAAACATTTCCAACTCCGGCCAATCCATGCAGCTGCAGGGAAAGGAAGCCCTCGCACAGGTGGCATCCGCCAGCTCGCAGGCCTTTTCCTTTCGTCGCCAGCGCGTCCTCAGCCTGATCTGCACCGAAGACAAAGCCGCAGCAGAAGTCCAGTTCAAGGGCATTGCGGCGCTAGATCTTCCTAACGGTGTCATGCAGGGCCAGAGCGTCGATATTCGCGGCGCCAGCTTCTTTGAAGCACGCGACGGGCTTATCTCGCGCATTGTCGATTATTCCTGAGCACTTACTCCGGCAAAAACAGCCCCGCAAATCGCTTCAATTCACTAGAATTTGCACCGTATTAACGGTGACACGCGAGATGTATTCGGACTAACCTGTTGCCTCGCGGCAGCAGGCCGCAATGTGTTTTACGAATAAGGTTGGTTTGGCATGGTCAGTAAATTCAAAGCCGTAAGCTACGTCGCTCTTGCAGCAGCTATGCTGACCGTTACGGCATGTAGCGGCGGTGGTGGCGGCAGCAGCCCGACACCAACTCCAACGCCGACGCCTACACCATCTTCGCCGCCTCCTCCACCACCGCCTCCGCCGCCACCTCCTCCGCCGCCTCCGAGCTCGGTGACAATTTCTGGTACGATTACGTATGACAGTGTTCCGCATAATCCGACGACGAGCGGCCTGAACTACAACGCGACAGTGCCGCTGCCAGCGCGCGGCGTGACAGTTCAGCTCCTCAACGGCTCGGGAAGCGTTCTGGACACCACCAAGACCGATGCGACGGGCGATTACTCTTTCAGCGTAGCTTCAGAGACGAACGTTCGCGTTCGCGCACGCGCCGAGATTGTAGAAACAGGCACGCCGGGCTGGGATGTCAGCGTCACTGACAACACTAATGGCAATGCGCTCTATGTGCTGTCAGGTTCTCTTACGTCATCCGGCACAGCGGACTCTACCCGTGAGCTCCACGCGGCCTCCGGCTGGGGCGGCACATCGTACACCAGCACACGCGCCGCTGCGCCGTTCGCAATCCTCGATCCGCTCTATGATGCTGTGAACGAAGTAACCACTGCCGATCCGACAGCTGTCCTGCCGCCAATCGAGCTTCGCTGGAGCACAGATAACCGCGCCGTTCGAGGAGATCTCACGATCGGCGAAATCGGCACCTCATTCTACAATGGCACAGCGATTTATATTCTGGGTGATGAAAACGCCGATACCGATGAGTATGACAGCAGCGTCGTCGTCCACGAATGGGGCCATTATCTCGAAGACAATGTCAGCCGGTCTGACAGCATGGGGGGCAGCCACAGCCCTGATCAGTATCTGGACCCGCGAATAGCCTGGGGCGAAGGCTTTGCGAACGCCTTCTCAGGCATCATTCTGCAAGACCCGGTATATCGAGACAGCGGAGGCGCGCAGCAAGCGGGCGGCTTCGGCATCAATATGGAAAATCGGCCATCAGCCAATCCGGGCTGGTATAACGAGCTGACCGTCCAGAAAGTCGTCTATGATATCTGGGACAGTAATTCTGACGGCGCAGACAATCTGAGTCTCGGCTTCGCGCCAATTTATTCGGTCCTGACATCCTCATCCTATACCGGGTCAGAATACTTCATCACGATCTTCAACTTCCTGGATGAACTGGCATCGCAAAATCCGGGGGCTGCAGCCCAGATCACGGCTATCGCAAACGACCAATCCATAAACGGCACCGGCCATAACGGCGCTGGCGAAACCAATTCCGGCAATTATGCAAACGCTCTGCCGGTGTATCAGGAAATCACGCCGGGCCAGACCACACAGGTCTGCTCCACAGACCTGAACGGCAGCTTCAACAAGCTGGGCAATCGTGACCTTGTGACCGTGACCTTCCCAAGTGCCGGCACACACACAATCACCATGTCGCGTGTATCCGGCCCGTCAGGCACAGATCCTGATTTCTACATTTATCGGGACGGCGCTCTGACAGCGCGCTCTGAATCAGCTGCTGCAGATACAGAGACCTACACAGGCGCCTTCCAGGCGGACACCTATGCATTCGATACGTATGACTTTGTCTATGTAGATGGCGGCAGCACCTATACCGGTGAAATCTGCTTCGATTTCAGCGTCTCAAACTAAGGCGGAGACCCACAATGTTCTTTGAGAAAACACCAATGATCCTCGCCGCCTCGCTTCTGGCTGCTGCGGCCTGCTCTTCACAGACGTCCGCGACCACGACAGCGGCGACCGAAGGGGCACACGGCCCGGGTGATTACACCAAGCCGGGCCCTGCGCTGGAGATGAGCCATTCCTATGACGGCCAGTCAGACAGCTTCTCGTCTGAAAACTTCACCGTGACCGTCACCGACGGATACGAAGACGGCACGCTGACAGTCATCATCGATGCGCCTGAGGCTCTGAACTTCTTCTCAACGCAGGAATTCACCTTCGACATGTCGGACGATGCACCGCACACAATGCCAGTCGACTTCTCCGCACGCGAAGATGGCCGCTACTATCTGAACGTTATTATGCACGCCGACCTCGGCAATGATGAAGTTCAGTCGTCTGTTGCGTCCATCGCGATTCCGGTTGGCACGGGTGAGGCCGTCGCGTTCACACCAGAGCACGAAACAACCCTCACACCGGACGGCGAAACCGTCATCGAGATGGAAGCCGAGGAAACCATCTCAACGGGCGAATAAGCCTAGTCCGCTGCGTCCAGTTCAAACTGGTCGATAAAGGCCTCCGCCAGCAACTCATGCACGGCGGAGGTTTTATGCGCCCCATCATGATTAATGAGGCCAGTGCAATCCTCATTCGAGACGCAATAGCCCGCTTCGCTGTCATCATACGCCGCAAAGCCGTGAGCCTCAGCGTTGTCAGCGATCTCACGGATGACCGCATATGTATCAAACAGCTCAATATCGGCTTCGAGCGCTTCGTCCAGCTCTGATACCAGCGCCCTGATCGCGATATTCATCTGACGCCCCGCCGCATCATTGCGCGCGGCCTCATCTGGCTCCTCTTCCGGTCTGTTATGATCGGAAAGCACGGGCCGCGGCGTGCGCGTCCCCACAACAATCTGCTCAGCTCCGAGCGCATCGAGTTGCGTCACGACATAGCGAAGGTTTTGAACGACGCCATCAACCGCCTCATCGATTGCAGCCTGATCGTTCTTGTCGATTAGCGCAATGTCGTTAGAGCCCGCAATCACAGTATAAAGCGCCACAGGATCTGCCGGATATCCGCCCAGAAACGCTTCAAACTCAGCAAGCTGAGCGAGCGTACCCGTCTCCATGACATCAGGCAGACCGCGATAGCCGACAATGTTCAACGCGCCACTCGTTGCGCCGCCCCATGAGAAGTTCAGCTGGGAGACACCCAGTTCGCGCACAAGGAATTCCGGCAGGATCGCACCGTTAGACGAGCGACCCGCAATCGTGCTCGGAGGAGGACGAATACCGTCGCCGCCAGCGCCGCCTGTCGCCTCAGAATTCACGCGGCCAACATCCAGATTGCTATCGCCAAAGAATATAAGCTGCGTTACCTCTCCGGCATGCGCCGACACAGGCAAACAGATCAGCGCAGCCGCGCTGACGAGCCCCTTGAATACGCGCATATGCGCCTCCTCCCTATTATTATGTGAGCGCACTATGACAAAGTGCGCGGGAGCAGACCAGAGGCGCTAAAGCTCAGTTTCGGGCTTTTTCCGCATATGTACGAAAGCGACCAGAACGAAGCTGATAATCATCAGAAGATACCAGGCACCGAGCTTTTGCAGGGACACCATATGCCACTCAACCTCCTGGCCCGGATAGCTCCAGGCACGGGCAAAGGTCGCGATATTCTCTGCAAACCAAATAAACAGCGCGACAAGCAACAGCCCGATGAAAAGCGGCATAGGGCGGTGTTTCTGATCCGGTCTGAACCAGATGACGCTCGGCCCATAAATCAGCACGCTCACCACATAGAGGCCAATCCGGCCATCGACCGTGAAATGATGGGTGAAGAAGTTGATATAGACCGTGAGCGCCACAAGCCCCTGCACCCAAAGCGGCGGAAACCGGTCAAACCGGAAATCGAAAATACGCCAGACCCGCGCAATGTAAGACCCGACGCAGGCATACATGAAACCGGAAAACAGCGGCACACCGCCTATGCGGAAGAAGGCCGGCTCCGGATATACCCATGAGCCCATCTCGGTTTTGAAAACCTCCATGAGCGTGCCCACCACGTGAAAGACGAAGATGACCTTAGCCTCTTCAAGGCTTTCCAACCCCGAGATCAGCATTCCGATCTGGATCGCAAGTGCGCAGAGGAAGATGAAATCGAACCGGCCGATCGGCGCATCATCCGGATAGAAGAGATATGTGCCCATCAGAAGCACCAGCATCGCGCCGCCAAACAGGCAGGCCCAGGCCTGCTTTATGCCGAAAGAGAGGAACTCATAGGCGCCAAGGCTCCACGGCCCTTTCACCCATTTAGCGCGCAGACTGACATGCGCGTCATGCAAGCGCTCTCTCATGGATTTATAGGCTGGCTTCATGCGTCCGGTCCCCTCACGTGACTAGTCTAGCCTGTGCCTTGAATTGCGGACAGAAAAAAGGCGGCCAGGTGGCCGCCCATTGATTATTTGAGGCTGCATTAAAACAGAGTGGTGATCATCACCCCCGCCCCAAGGCCAAGCACAAAGAGCGCGAGCCCCGCAACGCCATGCACCCATGAGGTTTTGGGCTGCGCGGCGGCCTCACCGCTTTCGCGCACACTGTCCATAAGCAAGCTTGTCTTCTCGACATTGAACACGCTGGCGAGCGCGAGCGTCGTCTCCATAGAGGCGACGCCATCCTTCTCCACCCGCTGGATGGTGCGCACGCTGACATCGCAGATCTCTGCCAGATGCTGCTGCGTCCAGCCGTTTTGCGAGCGAAGGTCTTTGACCGTTTCAGATACGAGCAACATGATCAGAAGCTCACACTCATGACATCATGAAGAAACCTGCCGACGATTTTGCCGAGCGGATAGGAAAGAACGCCAGCGACTAATCCAATTAGAAACAAAAATCCGACTGTCTTGAACTGACTCTTCTGGCTGGCTGCTTTGCTCGAATAGATCCGCTCTCCATCAACATAAGCCTCCGCGAACAGGAAAAGGTGCCAGTTGTGCGCAAGCCTGACAGTCATCTGTTCGCCGTCCGGCAAACTGATCGTGTGATCATCAGAGAGACTGAAAGAGCGCTGCGTGCTAACAACCTCATCGTCAAGCCAGATGCGTGACTGTCCAGACCAGGTCGAGGCCTGCGCAATAATTTGGTGCCCCTTATAGACAAAGGGAAATGTCACCCAGCTAAGCGACATGTGGAATGGTTGATCTTCAGTATTTTCTTTAGTCATGGTGGAACTCCTTTCATCCCACCAATCGAGCTATAGCAAGCATTTCCAAAAAAGAACGACACGGACGTGACTGTCACCTTTGTGTCAGGGTGACAGTCAGCTGTCAGGTGCTGAAATCATGCAGAATGTTTCCGGCATCTGATCGTCAGGCACGCCGAAGTCGCGGTACATGCTGCGCTGCTCTGCATTCAGCGGAACCATTTCGCCGGGGCAGAGCGATTCCGCAGAGTAGGAGACGTAAGAGCTCGGATGACTGATGCTGTAAGCCCACAGACCGTCGGCGATAGAATGATGTGAAGGCATCGGGTTAACGACTATCAGAAACAACACACCGAAAAGCGCTCTACGGCGAAACCGCGAACCAAATACGCTAGAGAAGGTCTCACCCTGCTCGGGCGGCGCGTCATCGGTCGCCTCAGAACTTTCAACCGGCTCCGGTCGCCCGTCGCCAAGCCAGCTTACACGAAAGCCACCCATCGCGCCCTGAAGCCCGCTCCAATACGCATTCATATGGTAATCAGATAGCCACGCCTGATGGCCGTCAGCCTCCAGCGCCGTATAAAACGCCATGGCCTCGCCGAGTCCTGAGAAACTTGCCTGGTTGATACGCGTCACGAAAACCCTCCACGTATCAACCTTATAGTGAAATTTTTACAGCTCCGCTAGGATGGCATCGCCCATTTGAGACGTGCTCACAGAACCACCGATATCACCGGTGCGCGCGCCCTTCTCAAGCGCCTGACCGACAGCGCGTGTAATCTCGTCAGCCGCGTCAGGGCGGTTAAGGCTCCAACGGAGCGCCATTTCAAATGACAGAATAGCCGCCGAAGGGTTTGCTTTGCCCTGCCCCGCAATATCCGGCGCTGAGCCATGAACTGGCTCGTAAAGGCCCGGCTTACCTGCATCAGACAGAGACGCAGACGGCAGCATGCCGATAGAGCCTGTCAGCATGGACGCTTCGTCAGATAGGATATCGCCGAACAGATTGTCTGCGAGGATGACGTCAAAGCCCTTAGGCTCACGCACCAGCTGCATAGCGCAGGCATCTGCCAGCATATGATGAAGCGGCACGGCCATATCTTTCAGCTCGGCGTCATAAAGTGCCTGAACTTCCTGTTTCCAGAGTAGGCCGGAGTCCATGACATTGGATTTCTCAACAGAGCAGACACCTCCCCATTTGCGACCAAAGTTTCCACGGCCCTTCGCAATGTCGAATGCAACGCGCGTGATGCGGTGGATTTCCGGTGTCGAGTATTCTGCATTATCAAAGCCGCGGCGCGTACCATCCGGCAGTGTTTCAATGCCTTTCGGCTGGCCGAAATACACACCGCCAACCAACTCGCGCACGATCAGGATATCAAGTCCCTCAACCAGCTCGCGCTTCAGTGCAGAGGCATCAGCCAGCGCAGAGAAGCAGAGCGCCGGACGCAGGTTCGCATAAGTGTCGAGCCCTTTACGAAGGCCCAGAAGGCCAGCCTCCGGACGGTGTTGACGCTCGACGCCATCCCATTTAGGCCCGCCGACCGCACCCATCAGCACAGCACTGGAGGCTTTAGCGCGGTTCAGCGTGTCTTCTGTCAGCGGCGTGCCGTATTCGTCATAGCTCGCACCGCCAACTGCGCCGTATTCAAGGTTCAGATCCGGCGCAACTTTTTCTGCCACACGAACTGTCTGTTCGATGACTTCAGGACCAATACCGTCACCTGGAAGAAGAAGAAGTGTCTGGCTCATAGCGCGCGCCTGTCGGTTAGAAGAAATACCAGTCGCCTGTGAGCCTCAGCTTGCGGCAAAAATCAAGACCTTGGCATGCAACACAGCGCCGCAACCCCGCAATTCTTTTCCAGAAAACAGGATTTAGCGCGAAATACTTCTCCCGTGCACAGGATAGAAGCGCGCCGGACGCAACAGATTTTCAAAAAGGTAGCTTAGCGCGGAATAACCGAAACATGGATATCGAGCGCGTCATCGGGCGTCGAACCCGAGCGCGCATAGCCAAGGCTCAGCGTGGTTTCGCCCACCTGATCGGCGTTGAACACAAATACGGTCTGCCCGCCGACGCCAACCATGCCGCGCGGATTATCATCGCCGATATAGTCCTCGCTCACGAGGCTCATCACGCCTGTATCCGCACCAGAAAGCACAGACCACATATAGCCCGTAGTCGGGTTAGACCGCAGCTCAAGAATGAGCTGATTACCCTGAGACAACACAACCTCAGAACCTGAAGCGGGATCGGTCAGGCGTTGCGGTGAAATCTGGCCGGAAAGACCTCGCACTTCAGGATCGGTATTCAGCGTATTGACCGCACATCCGCCAACGAAAAGCCCGGCACCCAAGAGAAGCGAAGATACCAGGCGTTTCATTATGCGCGCTCCAACCATGGGGTTGCGAGCTTGCGGCGTGTCTCGAACTCGGAAATTCGTTCCTCAGCCTGAAGTGTCAGACCGATATCGTCCAGGCCTTCCAGCAGGTTGTGGCGGCGCGATCCATCAAGATCAAACTCAACCACTTCGCCGTCCGGCAGTGTGATCTTCATGTTCTCGAGATCGACCGTGAAGATGTGATTGCCACCGTTTGCCTCGTCCATCATTTTCTCGACGATGGACTGCGGCAGAGCGATCGGCAGAATGCCGTTCTTGAAGCAGTTATTATAGAAGATGTCCGCAAAGCTTGGCGCGATCACACAGCGAATACCCTGATCGAGGAGAGCCCATGGAGCATGCTCTCGCGACGAGCCGCAGCCGAAGTTTGCGCCAGCAATCAAAATGCTCGCGTCTTTGTATTCCTCGCGGTTCAGAACGAAGTCCGGGTTCGGGCTGCCGTCGGCATTTGTCTTCAGTTCGAAGAACAAGCCACGCGACAGGCCGGTGCGTTCCGTCGTTTTCAGGAACTGTTTCGGGATGATCATGTCGGTATCGACATTGCTCATGCGGAGTGGGGCCGCCGGGCCCGTGAGTGTTTTGAACGCTTCCATGTGCGCCTTTTAGGCCGCAATCCACGCGAAGATCAATTCCCTTTTAGGAGAACTCAGCGCTCGCCCTTATTATCGAGCAGCAGCGTCGGGATGCCGAGATCATGACTTTTCACGCTCATGACGCGCGTTCCGGCTTTGCGGCCCTTGCGGACTTCAGACACCTGAACGCCAGCAACCGTGAGCCTTGTATGCGCGTCATCCAGATCATTCACCTCATAGGTAACGCCCCAGAGATGATCCTTGTCCTCAGCTGACATGCTGCCATCGAGACGCTGTACGACCTCAATCGTCAGGTCATGCGTACGGAAAAAAATAAAGCGCGCACCCCATTTCTCATTGGTGCGGTCCAATGCAAGCCGCAGGTCGAGCTTGGCGCCATAGGCCGCCATTGTACGCTCCGGATTTGCGGTATTCAGCACGATATGATCCACCCGGGTCGCAGCGCCTGCGCGAGGCGGAATGACGACCTTCACGCCTTCGGTATTGGAAAGCATGAAAACCTTCACATCGTCGAAAAGAGGATCGCCGCAGCGAAAACGGGACCAGCTGCGCGTCAGGCCATTATAGGTCGCCGACTGGCCGATAATCTCTTCAGGACGCAGCCCGCGACGGCTCGCGGAATAATGGGTTTCATGGATGTCATCGGTATTGAAGACCAGCGTTGTCAGCGCGCCAGGCTTGTCACCCAGGATTTCGCGAATGCGCGCTCCGACAGGGCCATCACCTGAAGGACCGAGCAACTCAACGCTCGTATTACCTAGAAAGAAGACCGCGGTCGTCGTGCCGTCGGTTGGATTATGATGCTTCCAGTCACATTCACGGCCGAGCAACAGGCCATACTGGTCGGCGGCGGCTTCGGCATCCGGAACGAGAATGACGAAATGGTCGAGCGCGTTAATTAGCATGGCGATTTTCCCGTAAAACATACTGCCGAGGTCGTTTCCGACACCCTGCACGTCACAGCGCGCCCTGCAAGCTTTAAACCGTCAACATCGCCAACAGCGGATCAACGCTGCGTGAGCCGGTGCCTAGTTCAGTTTGGAGAGCTCGTCTTTGAATTCGCGCTTCAGGAGCAGGCATTTTGCATCGTCGGGAAACACGATTTCAGTCAGAGACGACATGGCTTCCTTGTCCGGGGCCGCGCCATCATCAGTTTCATTCTCCGAGAGCTCCTGAAGGACGACCTCAAGAACTTTTTCCAGCACAATATACGCAGAGTCCCGACGTTCCCGCAGCTCCGCCAGCTCGGCCTTCTGGCGATCATCGGGCGCGCCCTCTGCAGAAATCAGCATATCTTTCTCACTCAGAAATGACTGATCAATGATGCTGGTCAGGAATGAAATGATTTGTCGGTATTCGCGGGATTTTAAAATCGTGTGCTCAGGCAAGGTCTAGACCCAGACATTATTTATAGAATTATGGGGTAAGTGCAGCACGTTTTAAATCAGTGCTGACGAGGCGCGGCTTAAAGCACAGATCAAATGAAAAGTCTCGATTATTTGCATTAATTTTGCAGCAAAACTGCAAGTTTGCAAAATTCATCCAATCAAGGGAAATTCAAATACTTGAAAGGGCAGATCAGTCCCAAATTCCCCAATTACGGGAGCATAATATTCCCGATTCATATTCTTCTGCGGAATATCTCGCCATTCTCACGCATTCGTGACCGCTGCGGAAATCGAAATCCGCCTCTGACGCGCCTCATTTTGCAAGAAAAGTCCAAACAAATCAGCGCAATTTCGCACATGCATCATTTTAGAGAACGCTGTTCACTAAATTCTGGACAGATTATTCAGTCCTCTTATATAGAGGTCTCAACACCAAATCGCATGATGGGATCGATTTATGATGTTTCGTTTTGCCGCTCTGTTTGCAGCCACAGCACTCGCAGCCATGCCTGCCGCCGCATCCACGCTTTTCACCGCTGAACTCCAGACACCCGTTGAAGAAACAACGCGCATCGCAGCCTATGATGCGATCTGGATTTGCGAGGCAGATACGTGCGAAGCCGTACTCAACCGCCGCACAGCAACGGTCCGCGTCTGCAAGCGTGTTGTCGAAGAACTTGGTCCGATCAACGCATTCGGCACAACCTCCGACCCGCTTACGGAAGACGAAATTACCGAATGTAACGCCTCACTGAATTAGTCCCTAAGAATTCAGTGCACTCCCCTGAGCCGCTCATTAGAGCGGCTCTTTTTTGTGCCTGTCGCCACGCATCTTGCTGCAGCGCAACTGAATTGGCGCAGTTCTGCGGTGAATTTACCGTTCGTGTTAAATAAACGGCGGCACATTTGCTGTACCTTCCGGCCCAGGACCTACGGGTGAGGAAGGAAATACCGACATGACACGTACAATCTGGCTCGTTTTGTGCGGTATACTTATCGCTGCTGCGATGGGCCTGACCTTCATGTCACTTTCCGGACCTCGGTCCGACGCGATGCCAGCGCGCCAGGAGACACAGCTGCGCCCGCGCACGATCGAGATCAGTACTTCTCCAATCCAGCAATGCGTCAATCTTGGCGGCGCTCTGGAAGCCGATAATGAAGGCGACTGGGGCTATGTGATCCGCGAGCGAGATCTGCACATGATCCGGGAGCTCGGCTTCGATACGGTCCGCATTCCGGTAAAGTGGTCCGCACATGCCAAGTCCCGCGCGCCATATGAGATCGACCAGCTCTTCTTCCGCCGTGTCGATACGGTCGCCGCGCAGGCGCTCGCCGCCGGTCTTCAGGTCATTATTGATGTTCACCATTATGAAGAAGTGAATGAAAACCCGGACCGGCACCTGCCCCGCCTTTACGCTTTCTGGGAACAGATTGCCGAACGCTATGCCAGCTGGCCTGACGGGCTCTATTTTGAAGTCCTGAACGAGCCACACACCAATCTGACCCTCCGCCGGATCGAACAGATGAACCGTGACATTCTCTCAATCATCCGGGAGACGAACCCGAACCGCTGGGTTATTCTTGGCGGCGGGCAGTGGGGAAATCTGGAAGGTCTCGTCACGACCAACCCGCCACATGACCCGCGCGCGATGGTCACATTCCACTATTACAGCCCGTTTGAATTCACCCATCAGGGCGCCCCATGGGCATATGAACCGATGCCACTTGGCCGGACATGGGGCTCACAAGCTGAACGCGAAGAAGTGATATCCCACTTCGCAGCTGCCGCAGAGTATGGCCAACGCATCGGAATGCCCGTGTTTCTGGGCGAGTTCGGGGTGTATGAAGAGGTGCCAGACGCTGACCGCGCCAATTGGACGCGCCATATTCGCCGCACTGCAGAACAGTATGGAATCGGTTGGTGTTACTGGGATTGGGCGACATCTCTTGGCATGTACAGCCTTGAAAACGAACAACTTCGACCTGGCATGGGCGCAGCTCTGCTAGGCGACTAGGCCGTTCGCACCTGCAATAATTCCGCTTGACGCGCTCTGGTTAACCTCGCACAACTCCTCGCCATATACTAAGTTTACGAGATGTAACGAGGAGGACACGACCATGAGCACTTCAGATCCGGTCGTAATTGTTGGCATGGCCCGCACCCCTATGGGTGGCCTTCTGGGCGAACTTTCAGGTTTCTCAGCAAACGAGCTTGGCGCTCTGGCGATCAAAGCTGCTGTCGAAGAAGCAGGCCTCAAAGGTGACGACGTTCAGGAAGTCATCATGGGCAACTGCCTTCCGGGCGGTCAGGGTCAGGCCCCTGCACGTCAGGCTGCGATCAAAGCAGAACTCGGCAAGCACCCTGAATCTACAACAATCAACAAGATGTGCGGCTCCGGCATGCAGGCTGCTGTCATGGGCGCGTCGTCTATCCTTTCCGGTCAGGCTGACATTGTTGTCGCTGGCGGCATGGAGAGCATGACAAACGCTCCGCACATGATTGATCTGCGCAAAGGTCACAAATACGGCGCAGCTGTCACACGCGACCACATGGCGACAGACGGCCTTGAAGATGCGTACGCGAACCAGCCAATGGGCAAGTTCGCTGACATGATCGCAGAAAAGTACCAGTTCACACGCGAAGCGCAGGACGAGTACGCTCTGGAAACACTCCGCCGCGCGCAGGAAGCAACCGAGCAAGGCCGCTTCAAGCGTGAGATCACACCGGTTGTCGTCAAAACCCGCAAAGGCGAA
Organism: Ponticaulis sp.; assembly: GCA_002723155.1. GTDB lineage: Bacteria > Pseudomonadota > Alphaproteobacteria > Caulobacterales > Hyphomonadaceae > Ponticaulis. The sequence continues at coordinate 25,687 of PBNO01000002.1, forward strand.
ACAACGGTCGACCAGGACGAGCTGCCTAAATCTGCTCGCCCGGACAAAATCCCGACACTGCGCCCAGCTTTCAACAAAGACGGCACAGTTACAGCGGCTAACGCGTCTGCGATTTCTGACGGCGCTGCTGCGCTTGTCCTGATGAAGCAGTCCGAAGCTGAAAAGCGCGGCCTCAAGCCAATCGCGAAAATCGTGTCTTCAGCATCTCACTCTCACGAGCCTGAATACTTCACGACTGCGCCGGTTCCAGCGATGGAAAAGGCCCTCACAAAAGCTGGCTGGTCAAAAGACGACGTCGAGCTGTGGGAAGTGAACGAAGCCTTCGCGGTTGTTCCTATGATCGCGATGAAAGAGCTCGGCATCAGCCACGACAAGCTGAACGTGAATGGCGGCGCATGTGCCCTCGGTCACCCGATCGGCGCATCCGGTGCACGTGTTCTCGTCACGCTGATCTCTGCTCTCGAGCAGCAGAACAAAACCAAAGGCGTTGCGTCCCTCTGCATTGGCGGCGGCGAAGGCATCGCAATGTGTGTCGAGCGCGTCTAAGCCCTACACGCATCTGAAACAGGAAAACCTCCGGATATACTCTGGAGGTTTTTTTGTGCCTTTCTCGCCCAAACGCTGGAAGCTGGCGCTCATTCTCGCTCTGGTGTAGTAAACTCTCATAATAAACAGGGGAGACAGGAATAATGAGAACAGGTCTGCTGGGGGCGCTGGCCCTCGTTTTCAGCTCAACTGCGGCCGCCCAGTCTATCAGCCTGACCGAAGGCGAATGGACACACACACGCGCAACAGCTGTCCACGGAGATCCGGAAATCGAGACCCGCACAGTATGCGTCACAAGCGACATGTCAGAGACCGACTATACTGCGCTGGCTGCCCGTTTCAGCGAGCCTCTATTCTGCGAGCCCGAAGGCGTTACCGAGACAGAGACAGGTGCCAGTTTCACCATGAATTGCGGTCTTGGCTCCATGTATCGCAGCGGCGAAGGCGTTATCAACATCCAGTCGGCCGAGGCCTATACCGTGGAAGCGCGCGCGAGACTGAACATCCCCGGTTCTGCGCGCATCTATTCTACGATCACAGAAACGGCAACACGCACCGGAGACTGTTGATCTATGCCGCAGCCGACTCTCAACGAACATTTCACGGAACAAGCCGGATGGTGCGCCGAGCTTGGCTCTCCTTTCACAGCAGAGCTCTTACGCGCGTTCGCCATGAGCCTCGAAACGAGCGGCATTATAAAGACGCTGGTGGGTAACTGGGCCGGCAATCCACGCGCAGATGCCCTCGGCTTGCGTCTAGCAGGCGCGCTTCACCACGCTGTGCTGTCCGGCGCTTCGGCGGAGCTGAAATCAGTCTATCCGACGGGTGAAACCTACCCTGACTTTGAGACCATCTGGCCGGTGGTCGAGACGTATCTCGCCGCGAACGCGGACACAGTGACCGACTTCATACAGTCACCGCCACAAACGAATGAAACCCGCCGCGCTTTCATGTTGCTCATCGGGCTAAATGCGATCGCCAAGCGGTTCGGAAAACCTATCCATCTTCTGGAGCTTGGCGCGAGTGCAGGGCTCAACCAGAACTTCGATGCCTTCTATTATGATGCAGGCAGTTGGCAGTGGGGCGACCAGGCCTCGCCCATGACAGTCACCACGAATTGGAAAGGCCCTGCCCCGGAGTTTTCAAACTTCATCTCAATTCGCGACCGGAAAGCATGCGATCAGAACCCTCTGGACCTGTCCGATGAAGCTACTCGGCTCAGGCTGAAAAGCTATGTCTGGCCTGACCAGCCTGAACGGCTTGCTCGGTTTGATGCTGCTGCGGATATAGCCGTCTCACGCGGAACAAAGGTCGAAAAAGCCGATGCTGCAGACTGGTTGGAGCGGGAGCTCGCCACGCGGCCAGATGATGCCGTCACCGTTCTCTTCCACTCTGTCTTCTTCCAGTATCCACCGCTGGAAACACGCCAGCGCATGACGAACCTTATTGAAGCCGCAGGCGCCAGATCATCGGATGACGCGCCCCTGGTATGGCTGCGCTACGAACCAGAGCTTCTCTGGAACCGAAACGCACCTCCACTCGCGCTGGGCATGACCTGTGACCTGCGCAAATGGCCCGGGGATAACCACCAGATCCTCGCCCGGTCAGATGGCCATGTAAGGAATGTCGAGGCGCTTTAGGCGTCTTCGTCCTTCTTGGCTTTTTCGCGCACCATGCGGACTTTGAGTTCTGAATCGCCAGTGATGCGGATTTCGTCCTGGCCAAGCGGCAGATCGATACCATGCTCTTTGAACTTGTCCCACATACCGAACATGACTTCAGAGCCGATATTGTTGATGCCGTTCTGCGGATCACGGATCCAGAAGCGCGCTTCCATCTCCACCGCATCATCCCCGAATTCCATCAACAGACATTTCGGCGCCGGATCTTTAAGAACGCGAGGCTGGTCGGCGCAGGCTTCAATACACAGCTGTGCGGCAAGACGAAGATCGCTCTCATACTCGACGAGGAAACGGCGCTTCACTCGCACCTTGTCGTCTGAATAGCTCCAGTTCACTACCTTGTTGGTAACGAGCTGTTCGTTCGGAATGAGGTGTTCTTTGCCATCGCGCGTAATCACTGAAGCGTAGCGCAGACCCAGCGATTTCACTTCGCCATATGTCTCGTCGACCTCAATGACATCATGCGGCTTGATGGAACGGTCTGACAGCAGGATCACACCGGAAATGAAGTTCGCCACGATCTGCTGCATGCCAAAGCCGAGGCCTACGCCCAGCGCGCCGCCAAAGACAGCAAGACCACCAAGCGGGATGCCTATGCTCGTCATGGTGAGAACGGCTGCCGCGATAAACAGACCAATCTGGATCGCATTCGACATCAGAATGCGGATACTTGGTTCGACCTTTGGCAAGGTCTCAACACGGGCTTTCAGGCGTTTGGAGAGCCATTGCGCCGCAAAGATAAAGAGCGCAGCCATAAACACAGCCCGCGCGACGAAGGACAGGTTGATGAAGCCGCCATCACCAAACGGCACCCCGAATTTATCGATCCAGATCAGAACATCATCCAGAACGCCCATAGCGTTCAGAACGGCCAGCCCCCAGGCAAACCACATAACCGGCTTGCGCATATCTTCTGGCAGGAACTGGGTGATCAGCTTGATGACCAGCCAGGCCGTTGCAAGGCTCGCAGCGATCCGAACCAGCAGATAAGGCTGCCCCAAGCCCTGAAGCGCGGTCTGCCCGATCCAGAGAAATGCAATCCAGATTGCCGGTCGCAGACCATGGTCCAGAATGAGCGGCGCAATCTGTTCGGCTTTCTCGCGGACCTGTTCGGGAAGTTTCGAAATGCCCCGATCAATCAGCTTACGAACGCGCGGTGCAAAGATGCGGCCCAGCAATAGCGCAGCCACGATCACGCCCAGCTGGACGGAGATGGCAATCAGGTTTTCCGGCGTCAGAACGTGTTCCTGCAACCAGGTCCACGCATCGCGCGTAACTTCTTCGGCGCGCATCATAAGTTCGCTTTCAGCCAGTCCTTCCGATGGTGCTGGGGCAGTCACAGACGGCGACACATCAGGAGGGGTGACAGGATTAGTCATAGGAAAACAAACTCGAACCAATCAGAGAACTGAAATGCAAGGTGTATACATGAACGCGCAACTTGTCATGTCAGCAGAGCGCGCCGCTTACACCTTTGCGTCAGGCGTCATCATCCTTTGATGCCTGGGCCTCTTCTTCTGGTTTGACGAACAAATCCATCTGGTTCGGGTCAACCACGCGTTTGCGTGGCTTAGTGCGGCCTTTGCGGAAATAGAGATCATCTGTGTGATCTTTCTTCTTCGCATCACCGTCTGCCGGCTTTTCCGGCTCGGGTTCCGGCTTTGGCGCCAGTTCTTCGTCGGTCAGGATGCGCCAGTATTTCAGCGCAATAACCGGTTTGCCCTTTTCAGATTCATACACCTGAACCGCGCCATGAGCGGCTGCCATCTGCACAGCCGATGACAACTCCTCCACGCGCTCCGGGCCCGGGCGGATCCACTCATTCTCGAACACAACAGCCCGACCTGCCGTCGCTTTGGCAGCCGTAAGCGTACGCTCCATTCCCACAGGGTTCAGGAGCGCATCCATGGCATTGGAAGCGATTGGATAGGTCAGGCTCATAAGGTCTTGCTCGCGTCTTATGGCAGATTACATCACGCGACCGAACGGGTCACGACGCAGAATAACGTCTTCGCGTTCAGGTGATGTAGACACAAGTGCAGCAGGCGTACCAACCAGTTCTTCAAGACGACGGATGTATTTCACAGCCTCACCAGGAAGCTGGTCCCAGTCACGCGCGCCTTGTGTTGAGCCGGACCAACCCTTCATGGTTTCATAGATCGGCTCAACAGCAGCCTGTTCTGCAGCCGTCGCAGGCAGTCGATCAAGAACCTTATCGCCCAGCTTGTACGCTACGCAGATTTTGATCTCTTCAAAGCCGTCGAGAACGTCGAGCTTGGTGATCGCCAGACCATCGACGCCGGACACCGCACAAGCCTGACGAACCATAACGGCATCGAACCATCCACAACGGCGCTTACGGCCTGTGTTCACGCCGAACTCGTGTCCAACGCGGCCAAGCGTTTCGCCGACTTCGTCCGTCAGCTCTGTCGGGAACGGGCCGGAGCCGACACGTGTTGTGTATGCCTTAGCCAGACCGAGCACGTAGTTGACCGAACGCGGGCCAAGACCAGAGCCTGCAGCCGCCTGACCGGACACAACATTTGAGGACGTCACGAACGGATATGTGCCGTGATCGACGTCCAGCATCACGCCTTGTGCACCTTCGAAAAGAATTCGGCGGCCGAGTTTGAAGGCCGCGTCCAGACGCTGCCATGCCGGACCGGCATATTTCAGAACATCATCTGCAATTTCGAGAAGCTGGCGCTTGAGCTCTGCCGCATCAGGTGGTGGCAGATCGAGACCTTTGCGCAACGGCGCGTGGTGCGCGATGAGGCGCTCCAGTTTCATGTCGAGCGCTGCTTCGTCAGCAAGGTCAGCTACACGAATAGCGCGGCGGCCAACTTTATCTTCATACGCCGGACCAATACCGCGTTTCGTCGTACCGATTTGCGCGCCGCCAGCCTGCGCTTCGCGGGCCGCGTCGATATCTTTGTGCCATGGCAGGATGAGGCATGCATTGTCAGCCAGCAGCAGGTCATCAGGGCCAAGATGGACATCCTGCTCTTCCATGCTGGCGACTTCATTGAGAAGTTGCCATGGGTCAACGACCACGCCATTACCAATAACAGAGAGCTTACCGCCGCGAACAACGCCGGATGGCAGAAGGTTCAGCTTGAAGACCTTGCCATCGATGACGAGTGTGTGGCCGGCATTATGGCCGCCCTGAAATCGTACGATTACGTCAGCGCGGTGGCTGAGCCAGTCAACGATTTTACCTTTACCTTCGTCACCCCATTGGGCACCGACAACAACGACTCCGGTCATGAGTATCTCTCCGCTAGAACCGCGGGGAAAGGACAGTGTTTAGCGTCGAAAAGCAAGGGGTGGATTCGTCTATATGCGGATTTTTGTTAGCTTTCAGGGATGCCGGACCTGATAGAGCGAACACCGCGGAGCCGGTTCACGCCGTTTCGCAAACCGCGAAGGAACGGATAGCTCAATTTCACAAAGCGCCGATTCCCCATCAGCTTCAGCGCAGGGTTCGTGCTGGCGAGCGTGTTGATCGCCCAGACGGCATCGCCTTTGTAGTAAATTTCGTCCCCTGCATCGACGATCATACCTTCGTCAATCAGATATCCGAGTGCTTCATAATGGAGAATGAGGTCAGGACGCTCGCGCGCATCAATAAGCTCGACCTCACCGACGGCTTTGCGCAAATTCGCAAACGTCACATAGGACTGGCAGAACGGACAGTCGCCGTCATACAGAATGCGAAAGGTGCGAGGCTCGGTCATAGAACTAATCTACTCGCGCGCCTCACACCGGCAATGTGAGAGATCGTCACATCGACGATCCGTGGATGGTCGCCCTAGTCGAATGTGTAGGCGATCCGAATACCGATATTGTCCATGCCCTGGTTTCGGCCATTGCCGAGGATCTGGCCGTGCGAATAGTGCTCATACATGAGCTGCGCCGCCCAATCTTCATTGAAGTCGTATGTCAGCGCGAGTGATGTACGGAAGAGGTCATCAGAGCCCATGAACACGTGCTCCTCACCGAACGCAGTTGATTCAGGCGTGCCCTGAACAAACGGGTTCTCGTTATAACCGTCATGGAAGAAATAGCCGAGGCCTGGCTCGAATGAGAGGTTATCTGTGATGCCGAAAGACCATTGCAGGCCGCCGCCATAGAAGCTTGTATTGCCCGCAGTGTTGGCTGTCACGCCGAGATACGGACGCGGATCGAACGCCCAGCTCAGCAAATCAGGGGATTTGAAAACGATCTCGCCGGAAATGTCCGGGCCGTCTTCCTTGTCTGCGTTATCACAGTCCAGAACGCAGATATTGTGTTGCAGAACGCCAAGGCGAACTTCTTCAACGACACCAGCATTTGCAGCGCTTGCCATCAGCGCTGCAGCGCCAGCCAGAAGAACGAGTTTCAGTTTCATGTCAGTCCCCAATAATCGGAATTGAACATGTTCTAGCGCAATTTTCTGAACCGCAAAATGAAACCTGCGGAAAATCAGAGATGTGATCCATTCAGCGCCAGGCCTGCCCCAAACAAAAACGGCTCCCGATTGTGGGAGCCGCTTCAAAATTATATCTGCGTCAGGATCAGACTTCCTGATTATACGCACCAACTTCAGAGTGCTTACCGAGGCGTGGCTTCACTTCCTCATGGAAGAGCGCCTTCATATCATCTTTGGAGACCATGCTCTCCACCACGACGACCAGTTCAGGCTTGTTGGAAGAGGCACGGACCAGAACCCACGAGCCATCTTCAAGTGTCACGCGCGCACCGTTTACAGTGTTTACGTCAACAACCTTACGGCCAAGAATTTCAGACCCGAGAAGGCCTTTATATTCCTCGACCATTTCGTCGATCACGCCATACTTCACCTCATCGCCGCAATGCGGAGACATGGTCATGGAGGTGTAAGCCTCGCCAAGCTCGTCATGAAGTTCGGAAAGTGTCTTGCCCGGATTGCGGTCGAGCATCTGAAGAACAGCCGCCGCAGCAACCAGACCGTCATCATAACCAAGGCCGATTGGTGGACGGAAGAAGAAGTGGCCGGACTTTTCAAAGCCTGCCAGCGCCTCAAGGTCGGTAGTACGGCGCTTGATGTAGGAGTGGCCGGTTTTGTAATAATCGACTTCAGAGCCGTTCTCTTTCAGAACTGGATCGGTTTTGTAGAGGCCGGTAGATTTCACATCTACGACAAATTTCGCGCCCGGATACTCACGCGACAGGTCGCGCGCCAGCATCAGGCCGATCTTGTCTGCGAAAATCTCATTGCCGTTATTGTCGACGACGCCGCAGCGGTCGCCGTCACCGTCAAATCCGAGCGCGAGGTCGGCATTATGCTCTTTGAGCGCATCCGCCATCGCGTGAAGCATTTTCTCGTCTTCCGGGTTGGCGTTATATTTCGGGAAGGTCCAGTCGAGATCGCAATCGAGCTCGACAACCTCAACACCCATAGCGCGCAGAGCTTCCGGCGCGAATGCACCGGCCGTACCGTTGCCGCATGCTGCGATGACTTTAAGCGGACGCTTGATCTGAACGTCTTTCGTGACGGCCTTCAGATACACGTCCTTCATGTTCTCAACGCGGGAGATAGAACCGCCAGAGCGCATCACCGGCGTACCATTGAGAACAATCTCTTTCAGGCGGGACATTTCATCCGGACCGAATGTGAGCGGCTTGTCATAGCCCATTTTCACACCGCACCAGCCGTTTTCATTGTGGCTTGCTGTGACCATCGCGCAGCAGGCCGCGTCCAGCGCAAATTGCGCAAAATAAGTCATCGGCGACAGAGCCAGACCGATATCCAGAACCTGACAGCCAGCCTGAGACAGGCCCGTCATCAGCGCGTATTTGATCGACTGGGAGTAATGGCGGAAGTCATGACCGACCACGACTTTCGGCGCGACCCATTTTTCATGGAAGACAGTGCCCATGCCCTGCCCCAGCGCCTGAACGCCAAGCAGGTTCAGCTCGGACGGCTTTTCATGGCCGGGAACGCCGAACCACCAGCGCGCATCATATTCGCGAAAGCCTGTCGGCTTTACCAGCGGCTGGGTTTCAAACTCGGCAGTATTTGGAGCAATGTCAGCTCGTGGGGTCGGAAGCACTTTACTTCTCCTTAGTGATCAATCGGCCCTGCGACAGGTATTAGTCAGGCAGGCGCTCGAAACGGACGGAACGGATTTCCACGCCGCGTGTACCTTCTGGCACGATCGGGCGAATGGACAGGTAGTCAATCGCCTGCTCTGTGCCTTCACGCGGAGGCACATTCCAGACGAAGCTGTAAGGGCGATACTCAGGCGTCAGATTGAATAACTGCCAGCCGGAATTGCCTTCCTGACCCGCGCTGTAATTCATCTCGAAAGCCAGCGCGCCTCGCGGCTGTGTCGGCTTCGCCTCAACAGTCACGCGGACGCGGCGTCCGGCAAACTGCTGCTCAAGGTCAGCGGCGAGACGAAAATGCGGATTGCGTTCCGGGCGGTCACCTAACATGCCCGCACCAGCCGTGATGATCAGCGATGAAATCTCTTCTCCGGCCATAACGCGGTCAATGTCTGACTGCCCTGCCGCAACCATGCGACACAGGTCATCACCCACCACTTCCACGTTCTGATAATTGGTACCCGCCCCACTGACTGACCCGCAGGCCAGTCGGTCACGACCAGGCAGTGCCGCGCCAGCAATAATTGCCAGTGCTGCCAACAGGGCGACCGGATAAAAAAACAAATCACTCATACAATAGTTCGTCCCCTGAACCTTAACTGCGTTTTCCCGCTTCGGGGCATTATATGCAAGACTCAATCGCATAGAATCTATTTTGTTAAGCGCGTTTGAACGTTTTTGTGCCGATAGTGCCTGATGGACACGGGAAAGACGCACGACCTTGACGTAGAAACACTGCGCGCGGCTAACATTAGCCCGGACACCCTTCTTGCGACTGATTTTCTCAATCATTACAATGAAGTGGCAATGCTCGTCGATTTCCTCGGTTCCGATGACGAAATCTCTGAAGAAGTTCTGAGCTGGAAACCCGAGAGTTACGTCGACCATTTTCGGCATTCAGGCTTCCGCGATAAAGAGCTCGCGATCGAGGCTTATTGTCAGGCGGATTCAGGCATTATCAGTCGCTTCGAAAAAGCCTGCCATGCGTTGGATGCAAAGATCATCGATATCCAGCAAGCCGTCATGAAAAGCGACTTCGACACAGCCACCGAGATCGGCAAAACCCTGTTCGACCATATTGGCCAGATCAATGGCATCATCATTGGTGATGCGCCAGGTACGCCTGATAACGAACCTGACCATGATCATGGCATTTCACAGAGCGATATCGACTCTCTCTTCAGCTAACCGCGCAATACCGCGATTTTCCTTGCTCTGAAGGCTCGACCATGCCGTCATCAGGCGTTATGGGCAGTCGCAAGTTTTTAAAGCGAGGGACAAATGGCTGTACTGGCATTGATGCGTCACGGACAGAGTGAGTGGAATCTTCAGAACCGTTTCACCGGCTGGTGGGATGTTGCGCTCACTGAAAAAGGCGAAGCCGAAGCAAAGCGCGCTGGCGAACTGCTGCTGGAAGCAGGCGTTGATTTCCGTCAGTGCTACACAAGCGTTCAGACCCGTGCGATCCGCACGCTGTGGCTTGCGCTCCAGTCTATGGATCGCTGCTGGCTGCCCGTCACAAAAGACTATCGCCTGAACGAGCGCCACTATGGCGGCCTGACTGGTCTCGATAAAGCCGAGACAGCTGAAAAGCACGGCGACGAGCAGGTCAAAATCTGGCGTCGTTCTTATGACGTGCCACCGCCGCCGCTTGAAGCCGGTTCTGAGTTCGATCTGTCTAAAGACCCGCGCTATAAAGGCATTGACGTTCCTGCAACTGAAAGCCTGAAGCTCACGCTCGACCGCGTTCTGCCTTACTGGGAGAAAACAATCGCGCCGAAGCTGACAGACGGCACGCACACAATCATCTCCGCGCATGGCAACTCGCTGCGCGCGATTGTGAAACACATTTTCAAGGTCAGCGAAGACGACATTATCGGCGTTGAAATCCCGACCGGTAACCCGCTCCTCATCGAGCTGGACTTCGACCTGACGCCGGTTTCTGCACGCTATCTCGATGCAGACCGCGCAAAAGACCTCCCACCAATCCCGGCATGAGCCGTCGTAAAGACAAACGTATGATGGGCCGGGCGCTTGAACTCGCCCGCCTCAATCATGGCCTGACCGGCGATAATCCGTCGGTTGGCTGTGTGATTACAGACGTGATGGGCCGCATTGTCGGCGCTGGCGTCACCGCTGAGGGTGGACGCCCTCATGCCGAACAGATTGCTCTGGATGATGCAGGCGAACTCGCTAAAGGCGGCACGGCCTATGTCACGCTGGAGCCTTGCCGCGAACGCTCCACCGGTGAAGATGCCTGTTCACGCCGCCTGATCGACGCTGGCATTACCCGCGTTGTCTGCGCGATTTCAGACATTCACCCGAAAGGTGCTGGCGGCTTTGGGGTTCTACGCGACGCGGGGATCGACGTGATGGTCGGCCTCAAGCGCGACGACGCAAAACCGCTTTATGAAGCCTTCTTTGCCTCACACAGCTAGGTGTGCTTGTGGCCAAGCGGCCACATAGCGTCCTTTTGGGCACATTGGCGCTTGAACCAAACACGAACCCCGCGTAAGCCTTCCGCTTCCAGACGGAGAGCACACTATGGGCGCCAAATACCGCCTTTTCGGATCAGAAACCTCACCCTACTCCATTAAGGTTCGCAGCTATCTGCGATACAAGAAGCTTCCATTCGAATGGGTCGCGAAAGGATTTGGGACGGAAGAGGAATTCCAGTCGCTGGCGAAAAGCCAGGCGCTGCCTATGCTCGTCTCTCCAAAAGGCGGCGTCGCGCACGACTCCAGCCTGATCCTGTCTCGCCTCGAAGGTAAGGTTTACAAGCCATCTGCGCGCCCGAATGATCCGGCCTGCCGCGTGCTTGCACTTCTGCTTGAAGAATATGCCGACGAATGGCTGAACAAAGCCATGTTCCACTATCGCTGGGGCACGGCGAAAGCTGCAAAAGCCGCCGCGACACGTCAGGCAGATGCTGTTTTCGAAGGTTATGAAGTCGAAAACCGCGCCGACATTGAAAAATCTATCGCGAAAAGCATGTCAGGTCGCCTGAAGCTGATCGGCTCGACCAAGAAGACCACGCCTGTCATCGAAGCTTCTTTCGCGCGCTTCCTGAAACTGCTCAACGCACATCTGGAAAAGCACCTCTTCCTGTTTGGCGGCCATCCAAGCCTTGCAGACTTTGCGATTGCCGGTCAGCTCATCCAGCTCATGAAGGATGACACATCCGGCGCGATGATCCGCGACAGCGCGCCGTTCGTCACGGCATGGTGCGAGTTCATGGAAGATCCGCGTCAGGGCGCGGTGTTTGAAGACCTGTCCGCCGTTGGCGACACGCTTCTTCCACTGATCCGTGACGAAGTCGTCCCAACTCTCATCGCTTGGGCTGAGGCAAATGCCGAAGCAATCGCAAAGAAGCGCAAGACCGTAACGGTTGGCATGGATATTGGCGAATTCAAGCAAGGCATTCAGGGACACACCGCGACTTCTTACGCGGCACTCAAAGCTATTTTCGCAGAGACACCGGCAACACCTGAGCTGGAAGCCTTCCTGAAAGACGCTGGCCTCGCAGACATCCTGCCGCTGGGCGAGCCTGCTCCGGAAAAGCAGGAAGAGCCTGCTGAAGAAACACAGTCCGAAGACGCGCCGCAAAAGCCTAAGCGCCGCCGTCGTCGCCGTGGTGGATCAAAATCTTCTGAAACGCCTGAAGCGACTGAAGATACCGCGCGTGCAGAAGACGCTACTTCTGAAGATGCTCCAACGGCTGAACCAGAAGCAGCGGCGGAAGCGCCAGCAACGGAAGAGACACCAGCTGTTGTTCCGGATGCGCCAGCCGCCGAACCGGCACCCGCTGACGAACCGGTGGCGGACGCTGAAAGCTCTACTGAAGACGAGCCGTCCGAAACAAAAGACCAGTAAAAGAAAAACGGCGCATCCAACGATGCGCCGTTTCTTACTCTGGGGAAGAGGTTCGTCGTCTAAGCGGTATTACGCGACGTTTTTACCGCCTTCGATCACTTTCGGGCTTGTGCCACCAATCGCAATCTTGCGCGGCTTCATCGCTTCCGGCAGCTGGCGTTCCAGCTCTACACGGAGCATGCCGTTCTGCAGTTCAGCGCCTTTCACGACAACGTGATCAGCAAGCTGGAAGCGGCGGATAAAGCTGCGCTCGGCAATGCCGCGATGCAAGAATTCACGCTTTTCACCGTCTTCTGTTGCCTGGGTTTTACCAGACACGGTGAGCAGGCCTTCCTTCGTTTCGATTTCGAGATTTTCCTCGGCGAAACCCGCAACCGCAAGCTCGATGACGAAGGCATTATCGCCCGTCTTTTCGATATTGTAAGGAGGGTAACCCTGAGAATTGTCCAGGCGGGACGCTGCGTCGAGCATGTTAGCTACGCGGTCAAAACCGACCATGGAACGGTAAATCGGGGTGAGATCAATCGTTTGCAAAAGACTGTCCTTTCATAAGCAACAAGTTTGCAGGTGCCCCTGCTTTCAGTTTTCACCGAATGCCCGAAACCGGCGCATCCGAGGTCAAGACCCGACTTCGGCGCCTCGACAATAGTCATATGGGATGCCATTTTCCCCGCGCAAGGGTTTGTGATTTGCACCACCTTAGGAGGAATAAAATGAAGTCTGTACTGCTTGGAACAAGCATTCTGTCACTGGCACTTTTTACCGCTGCATGTGGTGGGGAAACACCTGATACCGAACAGGCAGCGACACCGCCTGCAGCCGAAGCACCGGCACCAGCAGCGGAAAGCGAAGCAACGTCTGCCAGCATGACACTGGAACAGACTGCGAATGGCGCATGGCGCTCGGAGAGCAATATCGCGCGTAACGAATTCCGTAATCCGGTCGAGACACTGGAATTCTTCGGCGTTGAACCGTCCGATACTGTGATTGAAATCTGGCCGGGCGGCGGCTGGTACACAGAAGTGATCGCGCCATTCCTGAAAGGCGAAGGCACTTACATCGCTGCAGGCCCTGATCCGGCAGCCAGCGATTACGCTCAGCGCGCTTATGACAATTTCTCAGGTCGCTTCATGGCAGACGCCGAGACCTTCGGTGATGTAGAGTTTGTTGCGATCAGCCGGGATACAGGCCCGCTTATGGCAGACGGCGAATGCGCTGATGTGGTTCTCACATTCCGCAACATCCATAACTGGATGTCCGGTCAGTATGCCGACAAAATGTTCTCAGACATGTATGACGCGCTCTGCCCGGGCGGCACACTTGGCGTTGTCGAGCACCGCCTGAACAGCGCTGACACGCAGGCACCTGGCGCACCGTCAGGCTATGTCCATGAGGACTATGCCCGCCAGCTTGCTGAAGATGCCGGCTTCATTTTCGAAGAAGCATCCGAAATCAACGCCAACCCGCTCGATACAAAAGACCATCCGGGCGGTGTGTGGAACCTGCCACCGAACCTTCGCTCTACCGATGCAAACCGCGAAGAGATCGAAAATTATGATGCGTCTATCTTCGAAGCGATTGGCGAAAGCGACCGTATGACGCTTCGCTTCCGGAAGCCAACTGCTGAGGACATCGCAGCAGCTGAAGCGGCGGCCGCAGAAGAAGAGACCGAAGAATAAGCCCTACGGCTACCTTCAAGCAGAAAGCCCGGTTTCGCGCCGGGCTTTTTTTATTCTTAAGGCCGATACCCTTTCGGCTTATAACCCGGCTCGATCATGCGGTCTGCGTGGTGCACGAAATCGACGAGCAGAGGTCGCGTGTCGCGCGGGTCGATAATGTCTTCGGCCAGGAAGGCTTCAGCTGTCCGGAATGGCGAGCGCATCGCCTCGAACTTGGCATAAAGCTCTTCCAGGAACGCATCCTTGTCATCTGCCTCTGACAGTTCTTTGCGATACGCCGCCTCGATACCGCCAGCCATAGGAAGAGAGCCCCAGTCGCCGGACGGCCAGGCATAGCGCCATTTGGTCCGCGTCGGGTTCATCATTGCGGAGCCCGCTAGGCCGAAGGCTTTGCGGATAACCACGGCACATACAGGCACTTTTGCCTGATACATGGCAGACATAGCCCGCACGCCTTTACGCGTGACGCCGTTGGTTTCCTGCTTCACACCAACCGCAAAGCCTGCGCAGTCCACGAAGTGAATGATCGGCAGATGGAAGGTGTCACAGAGGTCTACATGACGAGTGACCTTATCGCATGTGTCCGGCGTCCATGCGCCATCGAGGAAGAACGGGTCACCTGCGAGAATACCAACAGGGAAACCGTCAATACGGGCAAAGCCGGTGACAATCCCCTTGCCCCAATAGCGGCCAATCTCGAAGAAGCTACCCTGATCGACCGCGGCATTAATGATCTTGCGCGGCATGTAAGGGGTTTTGCCGTCCGTCGGGACGATATCAATCAGGCTTTCTTCACGGCGGTTCGGGTCGTCCGTCGGCGTGGTGCGCGCAGGGCGCTCATGAACGGACATTGGCAGGTAAGAGAGGAACTGGCGCGTCTTTTCAAATGCTTCCGCTTCGGTGTCTACGGCCTCATCCACCGTGCCGTTCTTGGCCTGAATATTCCAGCCGCCAAGCTCTTCCTTGGTAACGTCTTCGCCAATGGCGCGCGCGACCGGCGGCCCCGCCACGAAGACCTGAGACAGCTCTTTCACCATCACCGAATAATGGCTCGCACCTACGCGCCCTGCCCCGAGGCCTGCGCACGGGCCAAGCGCCAGAGACACAACCGGAATTTCAGCCAGATTCTCGACCGCGTATTCCCAACCCGGCGTCTCCGGAATGTAGGTTCGCGGGTCCTTATCCAGCATTTTGATGGAGCCGCCACCGCCCGTGCCATCCACCAGACGGATGAGCGGCATGCGATATTCACCGGCCATCTTCTCGGCAATCAGCATCTTCCCGCGAATGGAGGCATCCGCCGCGCCGCCACGCACAGTGAAATCATCGCCCAGAATGACGACCGGTTTACCACCAACCTTGCCTCGCCCCACGACCATATTGGCTGGCAGAAACTCTTTCAGCTGATGGTTTTCATCATACTCGGCACGGCCGGCAATCTTGCCGATTTCCTGAAAGCTGCCCGGGTCAGCCAGAAAGGCCACACGCTCACGCACTGTCAGCTTGCCGCGACCACGTTGACGAGAGACCGGCTCTTCGCCGCCCATCTTCTCGGCGAGACGCTCGCGCTGACGTAATTCTTCGATGTGCGGCTTCCAGCTCATCCGATTTCCCCTCACTGACTTGCTTATATTGTTTGTCTCAAGTTCTAATCAGGGAATGCCTCACGGTATAGCCTGCCCCTTACGTCAACCGGACATTGCCATGACCAGACCTATCACCTTCGTTCCAGGAACCATGTGCGACGAGCGTGTATGGCATCCCGTCTGGGCACAGCTTCAGGGCAAGCTCACCTGCAACTACTTGCCGATCCACAAAGCACGATCTGCCGCGGAGTTTCGTCAGCATTTTCACAATGCGGCTGATGCGGAAGGCCCGCTCAATCTCGTAGCGTTCTCAATGGGCGGATATCTGGCGATGGAGTTTGCCATTGGCCACCCGGATAAGGTCGCCTCGCTCGTCACGATCTGTTCGTCCGCCTTTGGCCTGCATGATGAAGAGAAAAAGCAGCGCCAGTCTGCGCTCGAATACCTCAAAACCCACATCTATAAGGGTATTGTGGATGCGCGCCTGAACCAGATGCTGCATCCTGACCACCGCTCTGGCAATGCCATAAAGCAGATCATGCGCGACATGGACCATGATCTCGGCGTCGAAACGCTCATCACCCAGCTTTCAGAAACAACCGAGCGGATCGATCTTTCTGGCCAGCTCAATCGCATCACCTGCCCTACATTGATGATCGCTGGCGATACCGATCCGTTCCTGACAGAGCTTCAACTCGCCATCATGACCAGTGAAATTCCCAACGCAAAAAGCGCAATCGCGCCGGATAGCGGACACATGGTACCTCTTGAACGCCCGCTATGGCTCGCAGGCGTACTCTCAGAATTTTATGGCGCGAGCTGAAACCTTCCCCATATGCGACGACGAGCCCTGCTGACATTTTGGTCAGCTGCCTTGCCATCTGGCGAAGCGGGGGCCATACAAAACAAGAAACCTAGAGGGAGACTCATATGGATCTGGCTGCACTTACGGCTAAAGCAAACGAAGCGCTTCAAAGCGGTGCTTTCGACAAAATCGTCAAATTCGATTTCGGCGATATGGGCAAACTGCTTCTGAACGGCAAAGAGAATGTCGCGACCAATGAAGACGGCGACGCTGATGCTACTGTGAAAGTTGACTGGGAAGACTTCCAGAAGCTTCTCGCAGGTAATCTCGATCCAACCATGGCCTTCATGCAGGGCAAGCTCAAAGTCATGGGCGATATGTCTGTCGCTATGAAGCTTCAGAGCCTGTTCTCACAGCTTAAGTAACAGGGCCTCATGAGCTCGTCCGGCTTCGTCGAGATTGAAGGCAACCCGCCGCCTGAAGGCGCGCGCGTCCGCTGGCTCGATGGTGCCGAGGGGCGTCGGCTTCGCATGTGCGTTGCACCTGCGCTCAATCCTTCCACGCCACGGGGCACGGTTATCGTCTGCCCCGGGCGCACCGAATTTATCGAAAAATATTTCGAAACGGCCCGCGAACTTCAGGAGATGGGGTTTGCGATCCTCATTCTGGACTGGCCGGGTCAGGGCCTGTCGTCACGGCTTCTGCCGGATGCCCGAAAAGGCCATATCGACCGCTTCTCTACATTTATGAATGCGCTGAAAAAAGCGCTGGATGAAATGCAGGACGAGCTGCCCCGCCCGCTTGTATCGCTGGCTCATTCTATGGGCGGCGCTATCGCGCTGGCGGCGATCACGAAAAAGCTCATCGAAGTCAACGCCGCCGCTTTCTCAGCGCCTATGTGGGGTCTGAAGAGCCGGTTCATGGGCATGAAATATCTCGCCTGGTCGATGAAGACGCTTGGTCAGGGTAATAAGTTCGCCATGAAGCCGGGCCCGCGCGGCTCATTCGAAGAGAACATTGTCACCCATGATCGCGGTCGCTGGGACATTCAGGAAGCGCTGATTGAAGCCAGCCCTGATCTTGAGCTCGGTCCGATCACATGGAGCTGGCTTGGAGCCTCTCTTGATGTGATTGACGCTTTTGCCAAGCCAACTGCGCTGGCGCATGTGAACTGCCCCGTGCTGATCGCGACCGCAGGCGAAGAGGAGCTGGTCGATAATGACAGCCATCATCGCATCTCGCGCCACCTGACGAATGTCGAGCGCATTTATCTGCCAAATGCACGTCATGAAATCCTGATGGAAACGGATGACATTCGCGACCAGTTCTGGGCCGCATTCAAACGCCTTCTCGAGCGGGCGAGTATTTAATTTTTCTTATCGAATAACAATTTGTTGATAGCCTGCTATTTTCACCTTTAAAGTGAACATGTTTACTGCTATGCCTACGCTATACAGCATATAGCGGAGGAAACATATGCTCAGGAAAGTTCTCATTTCATCTGCGCTCGCCGCAGGTCTTGCTGCGCCAGCTATGGCCGAAACAACGCTCGATTACGTGATTTCCAACGGCGTCGTTCTGTCGGTCCAGGGTTTTGATATTCCGGTAGACTACCATGAAGACGGTACATATTCCGCCGTTGCAATGGGGTCTGAAATTCCGGGCACTTGGCGCATTGAGGGTACATCTCTCTGCACTGAATCATCCATGCAACCGGGCGAGAACTGCACTGAATACCCAGAAGGCAAAGGCCCTGGCGACAGCTTCACAGTCGAGGGCGCGATGGGCCCTGCAACGATCACGATCAACCAGTAGACTTCGTTCGAAGTTTATTTTCGCAACTGACCCGGGCCTAAACGCTCGGGTCTCTTTTTGCGCCCTTCTGGGACAGCCAGACGCCAAACAGAATAAGTGCATATGCCGCAACACTGCGGAAAGACTGCATTTCTCCAAACATGAAGAACGCGATCAGAGCCGTGACAACAGGAATGGTGTAGCCGGTCAGAGAAATGAACGTCGCAGTCGTGCGCGCGACCAGCCGCATATAGAGAAATGAGGCCGCCGCCGTCGGCGCGAGCGCTAAAATCGCAATCCCCGCAAAAGCAGATGGCGACGGATCAAGCGCAGCAAAATCCACACCTGCGAGCGTCGGCAGGCTCAACAAAGCTGCCAGCGTCACAAAAGCTGCAGACATCATAATGGGTGACATAGGCGGCGCAGCACGTGCTGTAATCGTGGTGATAGCGTAAAACATGGTTGCCATCAGACATAAGGCTTGTGCGCCCACGCTCGCTGAACCAAAGGATGAGATCGCGTCTGGCCCAAACAATAGTGCGACGCCGCTAAAGCCGACAATCAGGCCCAGCACAACGCCCCGCGTCAGGCGTTCTGCTGCAAAGAAGAAATGTGCAAGGCCCGCCACAAACAGAGGCGCCGCAGCGACATAAAGCGCGGCTAGGCTGGAATCGACAGTTCGCTGAGCAAAAGTGATCGCCAGAAACGGCGCCGTCATCCCGATAAAACCGAGCACAAACAGCGTGCCCCAGCGTCGCCAGTCCGTTAGCGGCGGGAAGCGCTCCTTCTTCCAGATGGCGATGCCCATGAGAATGGCTGCGCCAATGCAAAGGCGCGCCGCCGTCACCAACTGCGGCGGAAAGCCATGCGCCGGATCACTCATATTCACCGCAAGCCGGTTACCCGGATAGGCGAGCGCCCAGAGGACCGTCAGAACGGCAAACAAAGTCCAGTCTAGAGAATTACGATGCCCGGGCGTGCTCATCTGTGCCGGTCAGCATGACGGATCGCCGTCATGAACCGCTCAAGCTTTTCTGGGTCGAGATGCCCTCCCGTGCGAACGCCAGAGCAGATATCCACACCATAAGGACGGACCTTCGCGATCGCCTCGCCGACATTCTCAGCGTTCAGACCACCTGCCAGAAAGACAGGTTTGGAGCTTGCTTCAACAATCTTGCGCGAGAGCGCCCAATCATGCGTGCGCCCGGTTCCGCCCAGTTCCGGCGTGTCGGCATTTGGTCGACCGGAATCGAGAAGAAACGCATGCACATGCGGTTCGTATTTCGCAACGAGATCCAGCGCGCGTTCGTCTTCTACATGAATGACCTGTACGCGGCGCGTTGAAAGCAGAACCCGATCAAGGCTCATCGTTTCGGCAAGCGTCATATGCTGGACAAGCTGGACCGTAGACACACCCGTGCGCAGAAGATGCTCTGCAACGCCGGTCGCGGTCGTCTCGGACGTAAGCATGAAACAGCTGACACCCGGTGGCACATTGCGGGCAATGTCACGGATTTTCGTATCCGTCAGCTGGCCGGGGCCGGATGGCATTTTACCAACGAGGCCGATCGCGTCGGCGCCAGCCTTCACGGCGAGCTGCGCTTCGTCAGCCGATGATATGCAGCAGATTTTGACCCGTGTTCGCGTCAACAGATCTTACTCCGGCGCAAAATCAAACAGAGTTTCACCGCGATACTGCGCCCAGCCGATATCGCCGGCCTTTGTCGCTTTGGCTTTCTCGCTTTTCGGCTCAAGTCGTACGCGGCGACCGTCCACCAGCTCGAGAAACACAAAGTCACCGGCCTCATCGCTCGCGGCAACGAACTGGCGCTCACGCACCAGAGCAGCCACCCACGCACCGGCAGGCTTGCTACTGCCCTCTTTGTGCTGGCGGTAAAGATAAGCGCCCAGCGCGGACAGGCAGTAAATGAGTGCGCACGCCGTCAGGCCCATACCACCCATAAAGAGAAGATCGCCAACGAATGTTGTGCCTGCCGTCACTTTCACAATGATCAGATAAAGCACTGCGACCGCAACAAAGCCGCCAGCCCAATAGAGCGTGCGCTGATTGATTGCCGGAACCCTGACTTCAGCCTTTTCCTGCTTCGGCGGAGATGTGCGCCGCGCAAAGGCTTCAAGTCGATCCAAATCGCTGTTGCTCATAGTGTCCCGGTTCCTGAAATGATTCGCAGCGCCGCTGTTTACGGCAAAGCTAGTCGATACTCTGCCACGCGCAAAGTCTGCTTACCCTATTTACTGGCAAATGCCTCAAAAGCGAGGCAGGATTATGAAACTCGGCCTCACGGCGATGCGACGAAATTGTCATGAAAAACCGCGTGCATTGTTAACGCAGGTATGAGATACGGGCTGCGGGCCAGGCATCCCCAACGATGCCCAGCCTATCTGTAAGGATAGGAGTACAAACAGATGACGACAGTCGCTAAACCAGCGGTGCGCCCGGCGTGCCCGTATTTTTCTTCAGGTCCTACGGCGAAACGCCCGGGCTTTTCTCTCTCACAACTCGAAGACGCAGCGCTTGGTCGCTCTCACCGCTCCAAGATTGGCAAGGCCAAGCTTAAAGAAGCGATTGATCTGACGCGCGAAGCGCTTGGCGTACCTGATGACTATCTCATCGGCATCGTGCCTGCGTCCGATACTGGCGCTGTCGAAATGGCTATGTGGTCTATGCTGGGCGAACGCCCTGTGGACGTGTTCGCATGGGAAAGCTTCGGCGAAGACTGGGTGAAAGACACACTCGACCAACTGAAAGACGTCGACGCAACTGCGCACGTGGCAAAAGAATACGGTACACTGCCGGACTTCTCTAAAGCCCGCGATGATGCCGACATCATCTTCACATGGAACGGCACAACATCCGGCACCAAAGTTCCAAACGCTGACTGGATCGTCAAAAACCCTGAGCGCGTTGTCATCAACGATGCGACGTCTGCTGCATTCGCGCAGGACATTGACTGGGAAAAAGTCGATGTGACGACATTCAGCTGGCAGAAAATCCTCGGCGGTGAAGCTGCGCACGGCATGCTGGTGCTGTCACCTGCGGCTGTTGCACGCCTTGAGCGCTACACGCCAAACCGTCCTCTGCCGAAAATTTTCCGCATGGTAAAAAAGGGCAAAGTCGACCTCGGCATTTTCGAAGGCGCGACCATCAACACGCCGTCCATGCTCTGCGTTGAAGACTATATCCAGTCTCTCAAATGGGCTCTGGAACTCGGCGGCTGGAAAGCCCTGAAAGCACGCTCTGACGAGAGCCTCTCAATCCTTGAGGACTTCGTTGCAGAGAATGACTGGATCGACTTCCTCTGTCAGGACAAGGCGACACGCTCCAACACAGGCGTGACGCTGAAAATCACAGACGACCGTTTTGCGGCTCTGTCTGCTGATGATCAGGCTGCCTTCATGAAGAAGATGACTGGTCTTCTGGAAAAAGAAGGTGTGGCTTTCGACGCAAACGGCTATCGCGCAGCGCCTCCGGGCCTTCGCATCTGGTGCGGCGCAACAGTTGAACCTTCCGACGTGAAGGCGCTCACACCGTGGCTCACATGGGCGTTTGAAGAAACCATCAACGCTTAAGAGATGACGGAGACCTCCTCCAGCATCTGTGCATGGGGCGATGAGACATTCGGCAAGGTGAGCGATCCGGTAAAACTCGCAGAGCGGGCAGAACTGGAACTCACCGAACTGAAAGAAGCCCTCATCGCAGGAGATGTGACCGAAGCGGGCAAAGAAGCCGCCGACGTCACCATCCTCCTCCACCGGCTCATGGCTGTTCTTGGCAAAGACCTCTCAAACGAGGTGGACGCCAAAATGGCCATCAACCGGGCTCGTGAATGGCAGAGCGCTGGAGATGGCACCGGAAGCCACTCGCAGAAATCACCCGAAGAGTAGTTATTAATTTGCTCGACCTGGTTCCTCGTTTCAATCGGTCGGTCTGCGCCTTCGCCTTGCTCTTGATGAGCACCACACAGCCCGACCGGGCTGAGCGCAGACAGCCGGAACGCAAGTGAAGAATAGCTGTCGAGCACCAACAACAGGATAAAACCATGCCTAAGGTTCTTATTGCAGACAAACTCAGCCCGGCAGCAGCCGAAATCTTCCGTAATCGCGGTCTTGAAGTCGACGTTAAACCCGGCCTCTCCAAAGAAGAGCTGATCGAGATCATTCCTCAGTATGACGGCCTTGCCGTCCGTTCAGCATGTAAGCCGGACGCAGACGTTATTGCTGCAGCGACAAACCTGAAAGTCATTGGCCGCGCAGGTATCGGCGTCGACAATATCGACGTAAAAGCTGCAACGGCTAAAGGCGTGATCGTTATGAACACGCCATTCGGCAACACGATCACCACAGCCGAGCACGCAATTGCCATGCTGTTTGCTGCGGCTCGCCAGATCCCGGCAGCAGACGCACGCACACAAGCTGGCGAATGGCCGAAGAAAGACTTCATGGGCACCGAGCTCTCTTTCAAAACACTCGGCGTCATCGGTTGCGGCAATATCGGCTCTATCGTTGCAGAGCGCGCAATCGGCCTGAAAATGAAAGTCATAGCGTTTGACCCGTTCCTCACGGAAGAGCGCGCGACTGACCTTGGCGTAAAGAAAGTCGATCTCGAAACACTTCTCGCTCAGGCGGATGCTATTTCCCTGCACACACCGCTGACAGACGCGACACGCAATATCCTGTCTGCTGACGCGATCCAGAAAACGAAGAAGGGTGTCATCATCATCAACTGTGCCCGTGGCGGACTTGTTGATGAAGCGGCCGTTCGTGCCGGCCTCGATTCCGGTCACATTTCTGCGGCAGCGTTCGACGTATTCGTTGAAGAGCCAGCGAAAGACAACATCCTGTTCGGCGCGCCAAACTTCGTTGCAACGCCTCACCTTGGCGCCGCGACAACAGAAGCGCAGGAAAACGTTGCCCTTCAGGTTGCTGACCAGATTTCTGATTACCTTCTGACGGGTGCTGTCACCAACGCCCTCAACACGCCAAGCATTTCTGCTGAAGAAGCGCCGCGCCTCAAGCCATATGCAGAGCTGGCTGAAAAGCTCGGCCTGTTCGCTGGCCAGATCGCTGATGGCGGTTTCACAGAAATCGAAATCGGCTTTGAAGGCGAACCTGCTCAGCTCAACACCAAGCCGCTGACAGCAGCAGCTGTTTCCGGCGCGCTCCGTCCGATCATGTCTGACGTGAACATGGTGTCTGCACCGGAAATCCTGAAAGCAAACGGCGTAACGCTCACAGAAGCGACACGTGCGGACAGCCCGGTATATGATAACCTGATCCGTATCCGCGTGAAGGTCGATGGCGCATGGCGTGATGTTGCCGGCTCCATCGTGGCTGGCGTGCCTAAGATCGTTGAAGTCAAAGGCATGGCACTGGACGCAAAATTCCGTCCGACCATTCTCTACGTCAACAACCTCGACAAGCCTGGCTTCATCGGTGCGCTCGGCGTGATGCTCGGCGAAGCTGGCATCAACATCGCGACCTTCAACCTTGGCCGTGAAGGCGAAGGCGAAGAAGCGATTGCCCTGATTGGCATCGATGCTGAAGTGCCATCAGAAGTTCTGAAAAACATTCAGGCTCTGCCGCACGTCCGTTACGTGAAAGTTCTTCAGTTCTAAGACGTTACGTCACCTGAAAAAGAAAACGCCGCCTCGTAATGAGGCGGCGTTTTTTGTTTGCCTTGTGGTGTGTGAAATAATCAGGCCGCAGCCACATCGTCGAGGAAGCGCTCGACAGCGCTCTTGAGAGACGATGTACGCTCGTTGAGGCGACCGGCATAGCCAAGCACCTCATTTGCAGAACGGGTTGTCTGATCCACCGAAGAGCTCAGTTCGGACATGGTCTGCGAGACGCGCCCCGTTCCTTCAGCCGCACGCTGGACACTGCCAGAGATTTCAGCTGTCGCAGAGCCTTGCTCCTCAATCGCAGACGCAATCGCGCTGGTGTAGGAGTTCAACTCTTCAATGCCGGTTGTGATGTCGGCAATCGCCTGAACGGATGCGTTCGTCTCATCCTGAATTGCGCTGATCTGGGCAGAGATTTCTTCGGTCGCCTTCGCCGTTTGTGTCGCCAGCTGCTTCACTTCGGATGCAACGACAGCAAAACCCTTGCCCGCCTCACCTGCACGCGCCGCTTCGATTGTGGCGTTAAGCGCGAGAAGGTTTGTCTGCTCGGCAATGGCCTGAATGAGCGTAACGACCTCGCCAATACGACCTGCCGCCTGCGCCAGACGTTCGATCTTGGTGTTGGTCTCACGGCCGTTCTCTGTTGCGCTTGCAACAATGCGGGTCGTTTCGACGACCTGACGACCAATCTCGCCGATAGATGCTGTCAGCTCTTCAGCTGCACTCGCAACAGACTGGACATTGTTCGTCGCTTCACCGGATGCGCCGAGAGACTCGCTCGCACGATCCGCACTGTTGCGTGCAATCTGGCTCAGCGTATCTGCCGTGCTGTCGAGGCCATGCGCAGTCGCAGAGACTTCCTTCAATTCGTCCATGACGATGTCACGGAAGGACGCAATCATCTGCTCCATACGCTGCTGACGCTCGCGGGCCTGTTCATCGACGATTTTTTGCTTTTCAGCCAGCGAATGACGATCACGCACACCTTGTTGCAGCTTGGTGACCGATGCAGCCAGCTGGCCGATTTCATCCTTACGCCCGGTGTGCGGCACGGAAATAGACAGGTTCTCACGCGCAATCTCATCCGTGATTTGCGCCATATCTCGAACTGGACGCAGAAGGCGGCGGCTTGCGAAAATGCTGACAATAATTGCGATCACAATGACCGGCACAACTGCCATGCCAAACTTGATCATCATGTCCGCGATCACGCCGGTAATGCGTGCCTTCTGAACACCCACATAGAGGATACCAATGACATCGCCGGATGCGTTCTCAATCGGCTGATAGACCGTGTAATAGTCCGTGCCCAGGATATTCGCTTCACCGCGGAACGTCTCACCACGTGTGACAATCGGATAAACCGCACCGTTTTGCCCGAGCGGTGTACCGACGGCGCGATTGCCATCCGGCTTCACGATGTTTGTGGAGCGACGCCAGAAGTCGCGCGTTTCGTCATCCCAGACGAACACCGTCGCGGTTTCGCCGGTCGCCTGACCGATACTGTCGATCAGGTCGTGTGAACTGAATTCAGGAATAGTGTCGGCACGAACGGAGCGGACTTCACCATCGCCATCCCAGCCGATTTCAAACTCATCAAGGTTCTGCGACAGCACCGTCGCAGCAACGCGCAGGCTCGCACTCTGTGAATTCAGAGTATCCTGACGTACTTTCAAAGAAACAACTTCGTATGCAATTGCCCAGATAATAAGAAGTGATGCAGCCACGAGCATCGCACTCATCGCAGCAATTGAAGACGAGACCTTCATATTTTTAAACATATTCATTTTAAGGATCCCAGGACTAGTATTGTCCCAGAGTATCACTGAACGACTTTCGCTCGGTTAATGAGCGAGGCTCAATTGTTAGAGAACCGGGGGCCTTTTGAACCAAATTTTCAATCAGTTTGGCGCAAATTCTGCATACTTCCCCTTAAAATCGCGCCATGGTTTCACTTGAGTGTGCGTTCAGGCAAACTCACCCGACCCATGACTTGCGCAATTTCGTGCTAACGTTATGGCAAAGCCTGAAACGTCCCGCACCAATTTCGGATTCGACATGCCTGACTTTTTCCAGATCATTCTCGACCAGCTGGTGAGCGGTATCACTGCCGGAAGACCTGACAATTTGCTGATCGTGTCTCTGGGGCTGATCGCAACATTCTACCTGATTTACAGACTTGGCGGCCGTGCCTGGGCGTTCCTGTACTTTGCGACCATCCCTTTTCTGAACTGGTCTTTTGGCGTCATCGAAACCTGGTGCTTTGTGACGCCCGCATCAGGCGAACCCGGACGCGTCGCATTTGATGCTTGTCTGGCAGGCCCCATGGGCCTGTTTGAAAAAGGTATAAGCTTCCACCCACTCGCCATGGTCACCGGATTTGTGTTCGTCCTGAGAGACTTCGTGCAGCGCCGCATGGGGCAGCGCGTTCTTATGGTGATGGCGCTTGGTGTGGCGTGGGCCTTCTACTATGCATGGCCTGTCATCGCGATTGCCTCCGGCCTGGCCTTCGCGATTTCCGAGCTGGCAGACTGGGCAATCTACACCTTCACAAAATACCGGCTCTCCACGCGAATTCTGGTGTCGTCAGCCGTCGCCTCTCCAGTGGACACGACCGTCTTCCTGTTCGGCGCAGACCTTGCTGTTCAGATGCAGCTCGGAGAACCGGCAGGCACCATGTTGCACACGGCGAACTGGATCGCGTTTGTGATCGGCAAAATGGTCGGCGCGCTGTTCGTTAGCCGCGCCATGCGCAAGCGTGAAGATGCCGGCCTCGTGGACCCGCAGGCAGTTTAGTTATGGCGCAGGCGTCCAGCTAACCACATCGACGCCCTCATCCAACACCTGAAGAGGCCCCGGCTGATATCCGGCTTCTGCCAGTATAGCTTCTGCAGATTGTCCCCGGTTCACACCGGAGAACACACCTGTACCACCGGGCAGTGTGACGCCGCGCACGCGGCTGAGGTGAAACGCCGTGAACCGCACCTCACCTGTCAGGAAGAAGTCAAAAATATCGCGCCCGCCAGTAACGGCGAGATGCGAAACCGGCAATTCGAAGGCCTGCAGCGCGGCTGCCAGCGGACAGGCATCGGGATTCCAGAAAACGATCAGACCATCCACCTTCACAGCTTCGACGGAACGCGTCAGAACAAGCCGGTTCCGACGGGCATGGTTTGGCGTAGCATCATGGCTTCGGCGACCGAGTACGCTGACATCAGCTGCATCCAGCCCCGCCTGAAAGAAATCCCACTCAGCATCATTCTTCAGGCTATCCGGCATATTACCGTCTGCATCTGCAATACAGTCATCATCACTGACGACAGCATAGCCCTCAATACGCAATTTCCCGGTACTCAACGACATCCGCCCCACCTGTTTGCTTTATGTGGCAGCTCTAATTGCGCTGTTCCTCCGCCCGATCAATAGCCAAACGAAAAACGCCGCCCCATTCAGGAGCGGCGTTTCCGGTATCTGCCTGAGAGGGACATCAGGCAGCTGAGACTTCTCCGAGGAAACGGCGAACTTCTTTGGCGACTTCATCGGTACGCATTTGAAGATCAGCAGCAGAGGACAGCACCGTTTCCGCTGCGGCGTTCGTTTCTGTCACCGCACTGGTGAGCTGGCCCATTTCTTCAGACACAGCAGACGTACCCATCGCCGCGCGCTGAGAGCTGCTGGAGATTTCGGCAGTCGCCGAGCCCTGCTGCTCAATCGCCGTTGCGATCTGCGTCGTGTAACCTTCGACCACTTTGATGATCTCCGTCATGCCCTCAATTGCGCCGACCGAAAGTTTTGTGGCCTGCTGGATCTGGTCGATCTGTTCAGCAATGTCCTCGGTCGCCTTGGATGTCTGACTTGCGAGTTGTTTGACCTCAGATGCAACGACCGCAAAGCCCTTACCGGCGTCTCCTGCCCGCGCTGCTTCGATAGTCGCGTTTAGCGCAAGCAGATTGGTTTGCTCGGAAATGGACTGAATAAGAGAAACGATCTCGCCGATCTGTGACGCTGCTTCTGCGAGGTTTGCGACCTGTTGATTGCTGCGTATGCCTTCTTCGGTTGCCCGATGTACGCTGCCAGTTGTTTCGGCAACGCGTCCCGCAATCTCGGAGATGGACGCTGAGAGCTCTTCAGCAGCCGCCGCCACAGCATGCACGCTGTTTGTTGCGTCGTTCGATGAGTTCACCGTGTTTTCAGCACGCACAGAGCAGTTTTCAGCAACGTCGGTCAAACGAGACGCCGTTGTATCCAGACCGCCCGCTGTATCATTCAGCTGACCGAGCAAATCATCAATGCGTGCGCTGAACTGGGCCACCATCTGAGCGCTACGCTCTTCACGCTCGGCCGCACGGGCTTCAGCCTCTGCCACGCGGCGCTGAGAGAGATCTTTCAACGCAATTGCGGCACGCGCACTTTGACCGATTTCGTCCACGCGATCCGTATAAGGCACATCTATATTCAGATTGCCTCGCGCGAGCTCTTCGGTCACTGCCGCGAGTTCTGTCACCGGCTTCATCATCCTGTGCACGGCCATTCCAGCAATCCAGATGGCAAGCCCCATCACCGGAATGGCGGTGAGGCCACACTGGATAATAAGCGTCCATATGATCGCCGTAATCTGCGACTTTTCGATGGCGACACAAACGATCCCGACAATGTCCCCAGCAAGATTTCTGACCGGCGTATAAACACCGTAATATTTCTCGCCCTGCACAAGCGACTCGCCCTGATAAGTCTCACCCCGGATCACCGCCTGATAGGCATCATTAGATGCACCAAGCGGTGACCCGGTTGCGCGGCCCCCGTCTTCCCCCGGGACATTGGTCGATCGACGAATGAAGTCCTGACGAGCTTCATCCCATTCAAACAGTGTGGCGACTTCCCCCGTCGCACGCACGATTTCATCTACGATGGCGTGATCGCTGACGTCCGGAAACGCCTCAACCACAACACCCGTCACGCTTCCGTCTCGCCCCCAGCGAACTTCAGCGCCCTCAACACTCAATTCGAACATCTCTGCCGCAACAGCGATGTTCATTGCCTGAGCTTTTGCAGCATCGTTCTCAACCTTGCCGGCGATGACCACCAGGCTGATAATCGAAATAATTCCTACAGCCGCAACAACCAGAGAACTGGTCATCAGCGTTACAGCTTTCTGTACCGAAAGCGTTTTCAGCTTGCTGAGCATAACCCCTCACACTCCACACGTATTATATGAAGGGCACTGTAATCATTAAATTATATTCTAATTATGAATAACCGTGTTTAGTTTTCGAAGTAAAAACAAGTTTGCCTCTCTTTTTTTATTACCAAAAAACAAACAGTCGTTTTTTCGCTTCCAAAAGTGGAAGCACTTAATACAGAGAAATGGTCATTTTATACTGAAATCAACTAAGACTCCGCTATACATGTTCAAAGCAACTCTCAGGGGAATTTTAGTTTTGTAACGACTTTCAGATCATCGAACGAGGTAGAGAAAACCACACAGCCGATCTGTCGCGCCGTGTTTATGCCCTTTAGACTTGACGTTCGCGCCTAAAAAACGCACCCCTCCGCCATTAGATTTCCGGTGTAATAACGCCGAATGCCATCGCATCCAGACGGAGTATCCCAATGCGTGTAACAATGATCGGAACGGGCTATGTGGGCCTTGTCTCTGGCGCATGTTTTGCAGATTTCGGGCATGTTGTGACATGCGTGGATAAGGATGCTTCCAAGATCGACAAGCTGAAGGCGGGTGAGATCCCGATCTTCGAGCCGGGCCTTGATCAGCTGGTTGAGAAAAACGTCAAGGAAGAACGCCTCTTCTTCACGACAGACCCGACTGACGCCATCAAAAACGCTGATGCTGTGTTCATCGCAGTTGGCACGCCGTCACGTCGCGGTGATGGTCACGCTGACCTCTCTTATGTTTATGGCGCGGCTGAAGAGATTGCCGGCCTGATGGACGGCTACACAGTTGTCGTGAACAAATCGACGGTTCCGGTTGGCACGGGTGATGAGGTTGAAGCGATCATCAAGAAGACCAACCCTGAAGCTGACTTTGCCGTCGTCTCCAACCCGGAATTCCTGCGCGAAGGCGCAGCGATCAAAGACTTCAAAGTTCCAGACCGTGTTGTCGTCGGCACAGATGACGAGCGCGCCAAAGAGGTGATGACCGAGCTTTACCGCCCGCTCTATCTCAATGAGACGCCGATCCTCTTCACAAACCGCCGTACATCTGAGCTGATCAAATACGCAGCCAACGCCTTCCTCGCAGTGAAGATCACCTTCATCAACGAGATCGCCGACCTGTGTGAGAAGGTTGGCGCGAATGTTCAGGAAGTCTCACGCGGTATCGGGCTTGATAACCGCATCGGGAAGAAATTCCTCAATGCAGGTCCTGGCTATGGCGGCTCATGCTTCCCGAAAGACACGCTGGCGCTTTCCAAGACGGCCAATGATGTTGGCGCGCCGGTGCGCATTGTCGACACGGTTGTTGAAGTGAACGCCAACCGCAAGAAAGCTATGGCCACGAAGATTATCGACGCGATGGGCGGCGATGTCTCTGGCAAGACAATTGGAATTCTGGGGCTCGCCTTCAAGCCGAACACCGATGACATGCGCGACGCACCAAGCCTCGACATTATTCCAGCCCTTCAGGAAGCTGGCGCAAAAGTCCGCGCCTATGACCCTGAGAGCATGGAAGAGGCGAGCCATTCGCTGAAAGACGTCATGTTCTGCGATGGCCCGTATCACGCGCTGGAAGGCGCTGACGCGATGGTCATCATCACAGAGTGGGATCAGTTCCGCGCGCTGGATATGGAACGTGCCAAGTCCATCCTCAACGGCAATGTCGTCGTGGACCTGCGCAACATCTACACCAAGGCCGACATGACCAAGCGCGGCTTCGACTATACGAGCGTCGGCCGGCCTTAATCAGTCGACCGCGTCGGCTTTAGGCTCACGCAACTGAACGACGTCTTTCCATGGAACAGAAATTCTGAATTCGGCGCCCTCATCGGGGGCGCCGAACGCGTGGATCGTCCAGCCATGTTGGGCAATCAGCTCAGCACAGGTCGCAAGACCAATGCCTGCGCCTTCACGATCAGTACGAAGGCGGCCAAACAATTCGAAAATCTGCTCGGCCGCGTCTTCCGGAAAACCAATCCCGTTATCACGCACGACGATTTCCGCGCTTTCGCCCTCACCGGTCGCAAGGATCTCGACTTTCAAAGGCCGGTCATCTGATTTGAACTTCAGCGCGTTCGAGAGAAGGTTTTGCAGAACGATCTCCATCAATGCTCGGTCAGCATGCACGATTGGCAAATCGCCTACTTCAAGCCAATCACCATCGCCAGGTGCCATCAGGCTTGCGCCAACACTTTGCACGATCTCTGAGACATTAACCTCCTGCCGCGCCAATCCGCGAGAAGAGCTTGTCGAATAATTGAGAAGCCCGATAAGCAAGCGCTCGAGCTCACCGGCAGACGCCTCGGCCATCGCCAGCAGCTCTTCGCGGGTTTCCAGCTCCACGTGCTCTTCATCATCACGGTACAATTCGAGCGCCATACGGATATTTCGCAAAGGGCCGCGCACATCATGTGCTACGCGGTGAGCAAATGATGTTAGTCGTTCATTGGTGGTCCGTAGCGTGCTGGACGCGCGCCGTTCTTGTTGAGCATTGATTTTCGCGCTTTCAAGATCGTCCTGAAGTCGCGTCACCGCGCGCCTCTCCAGCGTTTCGTGAGACAACTCCACTGAATACAGCGTGCTTTTGTCCGCAGGCCGCAATTTAATGGCCCTCATATCGGCCACTTCATCATTTGCGACGACACGCGTAACAAAAGAGTCCGTCCAGGCATCCTGCCTGTCGGCCATCCGGAACATGTCATCCAGAACTTCAGTTTCGAACAGATAATCCGCCGGCAATCCTGCGATCTCGTGTCGATCCTTTTTAAGGAACTGACAAGCCGAACGGTTCGCGTCGATGATGGATCCGCTCGCATCAATCAATAAGAACGCTTCCCGGGCGCGAAAGAAAAAAGACTCAAACATTTTGCCAACCCGACGCGAAGATGCGGTTTGCAGCACTTCCGTTAAAAAGTAGTCTCACACCAAACTGCGGAGCAGAATGCATGTCTGAAACAAACAAGAACAATAAAGGACCTGCTCTGAACGCCTCGGAAATCAAGAACGACAACCAAGGTTTCCCGAACAAAAAGCACAGCCTACCCAGTGCGACGATTACAGGAAACACCACACTTATCAAGCTTATTAAGGCAGATTGCACGGCATGGTTGAAAGTCAGCCGGCAATGATCCGTGCAGTAATCGACGCCTGTATTCTGGCAGGCACAATCCGGCGGCACATGGTGCTGCTGTTTGCCCAGGACGGGCTTCTGGAGCCAATCTGGTCGCCACGAATTTTGCAGGAAACTCAGCGCGCAATCCCGAAAACACTCAAGGCGAGCGATATGGATGAAGCAACGCTTACCTCGCATGCCGGGACAGTGTGTGACCTGATCCTCGCGAGCTTTCCCGAAGCGCTGCAGGAACCTCAATCCATGACACTTCCAGCGCCCCTTCCGGACCCTGATGACGAACATGTGCTACAACTCGCCTTATCAGCGGGAGCGTCTGTCGTTGTAACCGAGAACCTGCGTGACTTCCCGAAAAAAGCCCTATCGGGCACAGGCGTACGCGCCCTCAATACAGATCACTTCCTCACAGAACTGGCTGAACAGTCTCCGGATGCGGCGCAACGCGTCATGGCTAATCTCATCCAGATCATTGATAACCCCGTATTTGATGAAGCAGCCTGTCTTGCCCGTTTAAAACAAGTAGGTCTCAAGCGATTGGCAAAGACGTTAGCGGCCTAAATTGCCACCCGCGCCAATCTGGCGCTTTTCTCAATGGCCAACCGGGTTTAGAGGATAGTCATGACTGATCAGTTCAAAGACACCGCCGACACTGAAGCGCCAGCTGAAGAGAAAGTCTCTTTCGGTTTTGAAGACGTAAGCGCAGATGAAAAAGTCTCGCGCGTCAAAGGCGTGTTCCGCTCCGTCGCGGGCAAATACGATCTGATGAACGATCTCATGTCCGCCGGTGTTCACCGCGTCTGGAAGACCATGACAATGGATCGGCTGAACCCGCAACCGGGCGAGACCTTCCTTGATGTCGCCGGTGGCACGGGCGACCTGTCTCTTGCGTTTCTGAAACGCGCCCGCCTGCAGGGGGAGCGCCATGGCCGCCATCATGTCCGCGCCAATGCCATTGTCTGCGATATAAACGACGCCATGCTCGCGGCAGGTCGCGAACGTGACGATGTGGCCCGCGTCGCAGATCAGATGAGCTGGGTGTGCGGCGATGCGATGGCTCTGCCGTTTGAAGACAACACAATCGATGCGCTCGCTATTTCCTTTGGCATCCGTAACGTCGCTGACATTGATAAAGCCTTCCGCGAATTCCGCCGTGTGCTGAAGCCGGGCGGGCGCTTTGCCTGTCTTGAGTTTTCTCACATGACAGCGACGCCGCTGCAGGAAGCTTACGACCTTTATTCCTTCAACGTGATCCCGAAGCTCGGCGACTGGGTGGCAGGCGATGCGCCGTCTTACCAGTACCTTGTTGAGTCCATCCGCCGCTTTCCGAAGCAGGATGAAGTGCTTCGCCGCATTGAAGAGGCGGGCTTCAGCAATGTGTCCTGCACCAACTTTACCGGCGGTATTGCGGCGCTTCACTTCGGCTGGGCTGTCTAGATGTTTTCAGCGATTGCAGATTACTGGCGCCTCATGCGCGCGGGCGTCACGCTGGCACGTCATGATGTGATCCTACCTGCAGAATACGCCAGCCGTATGCCGCTTCCCGCCAAAGCGTTTGGCGGCTTTCTGCGTGCGATTGGCGGCAAACCGAAAGGCCGCCCTGGCGAACGTCTCGCTTCTGCCCTGGAATCGCTCGGCCCCGCCTATATCAAGCTTGGCCAGTTTCTCGCGACGCGCCCTGATGTATTCGGGGTGGAGACGACAACAGACCTGTCCCGCCTGAAAGACAAGCTTCCGCCTTTCGGCGATGAGAAGGCGCGCACCCAGCTCAATCTGGAATTTGGCGAGGACGAAGCGAAACGTCTCTTCCCCGAAATCGGGCCTGCCATTGCTGCCGCGTCCATCGCGCAGGTTCACCGGATGGAAACGCCGGACGGCACGCGCGCGGTCAAAATCCTCCGCCCTGATGTCGAACGCCTGATCCTGACCGAACTTCGCGCCATGAAGCGCGCGGCGCGCACTATCGAGACCGTCGATCGTAACTCCAGACGCATGGAGCCTGTGGCTTTCGTAGAGACGGTTGCGACGTCTATGGAAAAAGAGCTCGACCTGCGTCTAGAAGCAGGCGGCGCATCTGAATTTGCAGACGTCTCTGCAAAGTCCGGAGGCTCTTTCCATGTTCCGGAAGTCGACTGGGAGCGTTCGGGCAAAACCGTCCTGACGACCGACTGGGTCACTGGCACCAGCCTGACCGACACCGAAGCCCTCGCAAAGCGTGAGTTCAGCCGTATCGAACTTGCAAACAAAGTCACACGCGGCTTCCTTCAGGCCGCGATCGGCCATGGCGTGTTCCATGCGGACATGCACGAAGGCAATATGATCCTCGGTGACGATGGCGAGCTTTATCTGATCGACTTTGGCATTGTCGGCCGTATCGGCATGGCCGAGCGCCGCTTCCTCGCTGAAATTCTGGATGGCTTTATCCGCCGCGACTATAAGCGTGTAGCCGAAGTCCACTTCGAAGCGGGCTATGTTCCGCCAGACCGGTCAGTTGGTGACTTTGCGCAGGCGCTCCGCTCCGTCGGCGAGCCGATCCATGGAAAATCCGCACAGGAAGTCTCCATGGGCAGGCTTCTGCTCCAGCTTCTGGACTTCACCCATACCTTCGGCATGCATTTGCGTCCGGAACTGGTCCTCCTTCAAAAGACCATGGTGCAGGTGGAAGGCGTCGCGCGCACGCTCGACCCGACACATAACATCTGGGACGCCGCCAAACCTGTAGTCCAGGAGTGGATCCGTCAGGAGTTCGGTCCTGCGGGCATTGCCAAGCAATCCGGCATCGCGCTTCGAAGCCTTGCACAGCGCGCGGTTCAGCTTCCGGAAATTCTGGACCGTGTCGACCGCGTTCTGGAAGCGCAAGATGCTCATGCGCGCCAGAGCAAATCTATGCGTCTGCCCGGCTATATCCGAAAGCCGGTGACCAGCCTGATTGTGCTCTCAGGAACGATCATTATCAGCGTCGTGGTTGGACTGTCTCTCTATGAGACGTTTTTCTCCTGATAGGCTCGTTGGAGAGCAGTCAGGTGCGTCTACTGGATTCTTAAGTTGCTGAACTTCCCCTTTCAGTGGTAACTTCTTGTTAACACTTTGGAGAGGGTGAATTGATGCGCGCTGTAAAACTTATCTGCTCTGCTGTACTTGCAATGACTGCAGTCAGCCTGCCTGCACTGGCTGGCGAACCAGGACCAAACTTCCATCCGGCACCAGCGCCGCAACCTGCGCCAGCCCCGCATGGGCACAGCTATCACCAGTCTCAGCATGGATGGGGCCACTCTCAAGGCAGCGGCACCAATACGCGCGACCTGAACCTTCAGTCCATGCACTCCATCCACACCGTGCAGCCTGCGCCCGTGACGACTTATAGCTACTCGTCAGGTCACGCATCCAGCTCCAGCTATTCGTCTGCGTCCAGCTCTTCCCATAGCTACTCGTCTACGCCGACGCGCACCTACACGACAACAACATCCGGCTGCTACACACCAAATCCTTGCGCCAGCCACCACGCGGCGCCGACACGGACGACAACGACCACCCGTACTTATGTGCGCAGCGTACCAACGGCGACACCATGCTACACGCCAAACCCGTGTGCAGCGCCACCCGCACCAGCCGTCGTCTACCACCAGCCTGCTCCGGCACCGCAACCTGCCCCGCAGATCGTTCGCTATGACTGGCTGGCGATCGAGCAATGCCGCGAGAACACAATTCGTCGTCTGTCCACCAGCCGTGATGGCGAGCGCTCTTACGCTGTCTGCTATGCAGACCTGATGCACCTGTCTGATTACGAACGTAACTCTGAACTTCTGGAGCGTATCGAGACAGCATCCCGCCGCGCCTGCCGCGATCAGGGTATCAGCTCTTTCTACTCGTCCCGTGCACGCCGCGAATGCCGCGACGAGGCAACTGAGGACGCGGTGTATGCTGCAAACCTTCCGGGTCTGGTTGATCTCTACAACCACCGCGAAGGCAACTATACGCCGAACGTGAATGTCGGCCGCCCGATCATGAACTGATCACGGCGGTTTTGGGGGCACGACAGGGGGAGCAGCCACGCGCTGCTCCCTTTTTGTTTACGGTGCTTCCATTTCCCTTTTCTTCAGCTCCGCTTTATAGAAGCGAAGACGAAAGAGGTGTTCATGTCAGATCGCAGCATTCTTCTCATAATCACGGGCGGTATCTCCGCGTTCAAAAGCCTGGAGCTGATCCGCGAGCTTGGCCGTGCGGGTGTGAAATCGCGCGTCATCCTGACAAAAGCCGCGCAGGAATTTGTAACACCGCTGTCTGTCTCTGCCCTGTCCGGTGAGAAGTGTTTTACAGAGCTGTTCGACCTCGATGATGAAGCCGAGATGGGCCATATCGAGCTGTCACGTTCAACCGATCTCGTTGTCGTTTGCCCGGCCAGCGCAGACATAATGGGTAAGGCGGCGAACGGCCTCGCCAACGACCTTGCCTCCACTGCACTTCTGGCCACCGACAAGCGCGTCCTCTATGCACCAGCCATGAATGTGCGCATGTGGGATCATCCCGCCGTGAAGCGCAATGTCGAGACATTGCGCGCCGACGGGTCCATTGTTCTTGAACCGGATGAAGGTCTGATGGCATGTGGCGAGTTTGGCCCGGGCCGCCTGCCGGAAGTTGCGCGCCTCAAAGAAGAAATCCTCGCCGCGCTCAGCCCTGACCGCTCGCTCGAAGGTAAGCATATTCTCGTGACGGCTGGCCCGACGCGCGAGCCGATTGATCCTGTGCGCTATATCTCCAACCACTCTTCCGGCCGTCAGGGCTATGCGATCGCTGCCTCCCTGCGTGACCGCGGCGCGAAGGTGACCCTCGTCTCCGGCCCTGTCTCTATTCAACCGCCGAAAGGTGTTGAGCTAAAAAAGGTCGAAACGGCTCTGGAAATGCTGAACGCCGTAGAAACTGCCCTGCCCGCAGATGCCTTCATCTCTGTCGCAGCCGTGGCAGATTGGCGACCGGCTACGGCGTCAGACACCAAGCTGAAGCTCAAAGGCGGCGACGAGCCCGTCTCAATGACGTTTGCCGAGAACCCCGACATTCTCAAAACCATATCGAACCTCGCTGAGAACCGCCCGGGCCTCGTCATCGGCTTTGCTGCCGAAACCAATGACGTGGCTGCCCATGCGCAAGGCAAACTTCAGCGCAAGGGTTGTGACTGGATCGTCGCCAATGATGTGTCCGGCGATGTGATGGGCGGCGAGAACAATGAGGTGAGCCTCTTTACGAAAGATGATATGGAGGCCTCGCCCCGCATGTCCAAGGCGCAGATTGCCGATTGGATCGCGGCGCGAATCGCGAAAGCCCTCTCATAAACAACACCGCCATTTCCGGGGGAAACCACATGTCCGCTGCCACCATTACACTCCACGTGCGCCCGCTTCCGCATTTTGAAGGTCTCAACCTGCCAAAATACGAAACCGCAGGTTCGGCTGGTATGGATGTACGCGCAGCGAACCCCGAAGATGAAGACATCATCCTGAAGCCTGGTCAGCGCGCTCTGGTGCCAACCGGCCTCTCAATGGCGATTCCTGACGGATATGAGATGCAGGTTCGTCCGCGTTCGGGCCTCGCTTTCAAGCATGGCATCACCTGCCTCAATACGCCGGGGACGATTGATTCTGATTATCGCGGCGAGCTGAAAGTCCTTTTGATCAATCTTGGCGACCAGGCTTTCACCATTGAACGCGGTGAGCGCATCGCGCAGCTGGTCATGGCTCCTGTGACACAAGGCCTCTGGGAGAGGGTAGACGTGCTGCCTGAAACAGATCGCGGCGAAGGCGGGTTTGGGTCCACCGGCAAGGGCTAATTGAATTTAGCCTCTTCACAAACGCCTCGATATCCCTTACTTATCGATTATCAATAAGTTTAAGGACGAAGAAAAATGTTTGAGATCGACTCCCCGTTCACGATGATCGTACTGCTTGTGATCATTGGCGTTGGAGGCGGGGTCATCAACAACTGGCTCAAAATCAAGCGCGAGAGTGTGTCGGCTGTTGGCAGCGGCGAAGTCGATAGCCTGCGCCGCGAAGTCGCCGACCTGCGTGAACGTGTGAAAACGCTGGAGCGCATCGCAACAGATACAGAGCACAACCTGTCTCGCGAAATTGAGCGCCTCTAACCGAGGCAGTCATACACCGCATCAAACAGTCGTTGCGCGCGCGGGTCGCCCTGCAAATACGCCGACTGTTTGTTCATGACATATGCGCAGGAGAGCTGGTTATCCGGATCTCCGAAAGCGGCTGAACCACCCCAGCCCGAATGGCCCCAACTATTCGGGTTCGGTCCGTAAAAGCCGGAATTATTCCCCATCACGCCCGCAGCGAACTTAATATTGAATGGCAGGACACGGTCCTGTCCTGTCGTGCGGACGGTCAGAAAATCATTCCAGCTATCGCTGCTCATGAGCGGTGATTTCACCACACCCTGATTGGCAAAGGCCGAATAAAGCCGCGCCACGCTTTGCGCCGTGCCGTGACCATTCGCTGATGGAATTTCCACTTCCCGCCAGACTTTCGTACCGCGCTCCGGCGCTGACCATGCCGTCAGGAATGCCGCCTTGTTGTAGCGATTGAGATCACCAAGCTTCGGCATTTCTTTCGGACGCATGATCTCGCTAATCCGGTCATGCTGACTTTCCGGCGTGCCAACCCAGAAGTCGATCACATCATCGCCGCCCGCCGCTGTGCCGGTAATATCATCGGCCAGCACGGTGCCGAGCGAATGACCCGCAAGACGCTCGACGATCTCGCCCGCCAGATAGCCCCATGTCAGCGGATGATAGCCACTCGTGCCATCGGGAACCGGTGACCAAAGCGGGGCTGTTTCTGCAAGCTTTGCGCTCAGTTCACGTGGCTTCAGCCAGAGCGCCGGATCAATCCGGTCTTCAAAGCCGCAAAGCCCCGCCTGATGGCTTAGCAGATCTGCTATAGTGAGATCGTCTTTCCCTTCGGCAGCAAATTCCGGCCAGAACTCTGCGACACGCGTATCCAGCGTGATGCCGGGCGCCTGATCGACCACATGGCCGACAACCAGCGCGGCGATCGGCTTGGTCGTAGAATAGACCGGGGTCAGCGTATGCTCGTCGAAAGGTCTGGTTTTCGCACGGTCTGCAAAGCCGCCCTGCAGGCTGATAATGCATTCGCCATCCTGATAGGCAGAGAAGCCTGCGCCCAGCTCACCATCATCAGCGAAATTCTCTTCGAACACGCGACGTACGTCTTCAAAACCGGTTTTCACATGTCCGCGAGAGAGTTCCATCTGACCTGCCTGTTCCAATCAATTGCTATAACGGGCTTAAATCCATTCCACCCAGCTTTCAAATGGTGTGCACGCTTAGTTTTTTAAGAAACGGCATCTATTTGGGAGATTCCCCTTTCTAACGGAAGAGCGTAAAACGAGACGCATGACAGACACTGCCTCCATCGAAAACGAAGACACGTCGATCCTGACCGCCCTCGACCGTTTGAGCGAAAGCGCGCCGGAAGAAGGTCTGACACTGCGTGAAATTTTCGATGCGCTGGATGAACGGGCGTTTGGCGCCATCCTCTTCGCCCTCGCCCTGCCTTGTTGCATTCCGTTCCTCTACGGCGTTCCGCAGGTAGTCGCTCTACCGATGGCCGCGATAGCCGTTCAGATGGTAATGGGCCGCAACGAACCATGGCTTCCCGAAAAATTTGCCGCCCGCCGGATCGACAAAGCGGGGCTGGAGCGAATTTCGCGCTCAGGCCGGAAATTCTTTGGCTGGGCTGAAAAGATCGCCCGTCCGCGCCTTACTTTCCTTGTACATTCAGCGGCCGAGCGTTTCATCGGCGTATTCCTCTGTCTGTTCTGCGGGTCAATCCTTCTGCCACTACCTCTGACGAATACGCAGCCGGGTTTCGCTGTAGCGCTCGTTTCGTTCGGATTGATGGCACGTGACGGAGCCATGATGATCGCAGGTCTGGTTCTCGGCGTCAGCTGGATTGGAATGTTGCTCATCCTCGGGCCCGTAGCTCTCAAAGAATTAATCAAAGGCGCGCTTGCCATGTTGGGAATTGGCGGCTGATAAAGTGATGCCTGCGGTCTCCGGTCGCAGTGTCACACTTGCAAATCACTGTCATTCTCTCAGGAATGCCTGAAATGAAACTAAAGCCCGAATCCTGGCCGGTACTGGCCTTCATCGCCTCTGCCGCCCTGATCGCAGGCGCGCACGCATTCGAGCGCTTCGGGCACTATCTTCCTTGCGAGCTATGTCTTCGCCAGCGAGAAATTCACTGGGCAGCAATGACCATCGCCGCCATCGGCTTTGTCGTCGTAAAGCGCTGGTCCACACCGCGTCTGCTCGGCGCCGTGAATGTGCTTCTATTCCTCATCTTCATGACGAGCCTCGTCGTAGCCGCCTATCATGCTGGCGTCGAATGGGAGATTTTTGAGGGACCGTCTGGTTGTTCATCTACGGCAGGTGGCGCAAGCGCCTCGAACATTCCGACGGGTATTCCGTCGTTTGAAGACCTCAACCGACCTATCGGAACCGTGTCTTGTGATGTAGCGGCATGGCGCCTGTTCGGCATTTCCATGGCCGGATACAATGCGCTCATCTCATTGGTGCTGGCGGGCGCATCAGCATTCTTCGCGACCAAAGCGCTCGCTCGCGCAGACAAGCCAAGCGACCCTGTCTACTAAGACTAGCGACACCCTTTCGGGTGGAACTGCCCAAGCGATGCATCCAGCGGCGAGCTGAGCTGGATATTGCAGCTTGTACCGCTATCTGCCCGCGCAAACATAACATCTCCGTCGAACCAGACTGCTGCCTGCTCGGATGAAACCGGATCAAAGAAGCCGAGTTCACCTGTATCGACTTCCGCTCCGCATTCTTCATAACGGCCCACCCCATCAACGAGGATCATGCCGACTGTGCCCTGCTCACGCGGATAAAGCGCGCGTACAAACCGCGGTCCGTCCGCAGCTGCAAGACACGCATCAATCGCCTCAATCGAGCCCGGGACGAGTTGATACCATAACGGCAGGTCACCGCCGTCGCGAACCTCGGTCGTCTCCATTCCGGCGCACCCGACATACTCGGCATCCTCAAAGAGAACGGTGACGCTGAGCTCACTATCAGCCGCTTCGCATCCACCC
Source organism: Ponticaulis sp. (assembly GCA_002723155.1). GTDB lineage: Bacteria > Pseudomonadota > Alphaproteobacteria > Caulobacterales > Hyphomonadaceae > Ponticaulis. The sequence goes on from PBNO01000002.1 coordinate 66,851, forward strand.
GTCGCAAGCGTGATATCGAGGCCCTCAGTGTTAAACCGCATGCGTCCGTTGCCCGCGTCTGGCAACTCAGGAATTGGCACTTCGATTAACGGAAGTCCCGGCCGGTCGAGCGTGATCCAGCCGCCTTCAAAACTACCTGACCAGAAAGGCTCTGTGCCCGACATGATGATGGGAAGTTCAACGCCGAGAATCTCATCTGGCATATTGAGCACGACAGGTTCTTCAATGATCGGTGCGGTGACGCGTTCAGTCTCTGTCGCAATCACGACCGGGCGCTCTATATGACCTGTCTGCGTGGTTGAAGACGACGTGTCAGACCGCTCTTCTGTGTCCGTCCCGCCACATGATGTCAGTGCAGACGCCGCTAGAGCGCCGACTATGAACTTTGAAATATGCCTGATGCCAGTCATATCCATCTCCCCCGGTGAGACTCAAAGTTTACCACGTTTCGCGTGATCGAACAGATAGATCGCTATGCATTGTCGCTGAGCCCCTATGCTCCGTACACGACGCATCTGGCGCGCCCGGAATCGGCCTCAGATTGTGACGCGAAAAGCACGATGTGGCTCAATAAACACATTAATGCCGCTCACCCTGCATTTCAGTCTTGCTCTGATGAAACAGTTTATGACTTAGACAGCGCAAGGCTGGAGGAAGCCCCATTTTACATAGAAGTCATCCGGAACTGTTTCGAGATGACCGGTCTCACCCACTTCTCAAACAGGAACGTGAAAATGACCTCGATCAAATCTCTTTGCAGTACATCCGCTATCGCCCTTCTCGCACTCGCCGTGTCTCCAATGGCAACTGCGCAGGAAGAAGAATCCCGCCTCGACACCGTTACGGTTTCAGCCCAGCGCCTTGAAGAAAGCCTTCAGGACGTTCCGCTTTCCGTAAGCCAGGTTTCCGGCGAGCGCCTCGACGTGATCTCGTCTGGTGGCGCTGACATCCGCTTCCTGTCTGCGCGCGTTCCTAGCGTCATCGCAGAGAGCTCTTTCGGTCGTGCATTCCCGCGCTTCTACATTCGCGGCATCGGCAACACAGACTTCGACCTGAATGCATCCCAGCCAGTGTCTCTGGTTTATGACGATGTTCCTTACGAAAACCCGATCCTCAAAGGCTATCCGGTTTTCGACATTGAAGACATCGAAGTTCTGCGCGGCCCGCAAGGCACGCTGTTTGGCCGCAACACACCAGGTGGCATCATCAAATTCGACTCAGTTGCACCAACTGACGAGTTCGACGCCTACCTCGACGTGACATACGGGTCTTACAACACCGCCGAAATCGAAGGCGCTGTCGGTGGCCGCGTTCACGAAGCCCTCGCTGTTCGCCTGTCCGGCCTCTACCAGTACCGCGACGACTATGTCGACAACGCGTTCACTGGCTATGACGACGTCTATGAAGGCTTCCAGGAATATGCTGTCCGTGGTCAGGCACTCTTCACGCCATTCGACAACGACTTCGAAGCCCTCTTCAACGTTCATGCACGCTCTAACCGCTCTTCAGCGCGTCTGTTCCGTGCGAACATTATTGATCCGGGCACAAACGGTGTCGGCTCAAACTTCGACCGCGACACGGTTTACTTCGACGGTCAGAACGGTCTCTCCCAGAACGCCTGGGGCTCAACGATCACGCTGACGAAATCTCTGTCTGATGCGATCGACGCAACTTACATCTTCAGCTTCGAAACTGCAGACGTTGAGTCTGTCGGCGACATTGACGGCGGCTTTGGCGCAGCCTTCCTCGGCGCTGGCAATTTCGGCCCGGGCTTCATCCCGTTCCCGTCTGAGAGCGGTGGCCGCGTCAACAATATCGACCAGTACACAAACGAGCTTCGCCTTGCCTATGACAATGGCGGCCGTCTGACAGGTCAGGCTGGTTTCTTCCTGTTCGACGAAACGGTCGACATCACGTCTACAAGCTTCGACACCCTCGCACCGGGCAACCCGCTCAATGGTGAAGCTGTCCGTACTGGCGACACAGAGTCTTCAGCTCTATTCGCGTCTCTGACTTATGATCTGACTGAACGTCTCTCCGTTCAGGCTGGTGCGCGCTACACGCAAGAAGACAAGACCTTCTCTGTTGCGCGTACGCTTAGCCCGTTCGGCGCAGGCTCGCTCGGTCCGATTGAAGGCTCTACCGGCGATGACTTCATCAGCTGGGACCTCACAGCGATGTACGACCTGAACGAAGACACAAACGTTTACGGCCGTGTCGCACGTGGCTTCCGTGGCCCGTCCATTCAGGGTCGTCTCGTATTCGGTGACCTTGTCTCTATCGCTGACACTGAGTCCGTTATTTCTTACGAAGCGGGCGTGAAGTCTGACATTCTGCCTAACGTTCGCGGTAGCGCGTCTGTCTTCTACTACACTCTGGAAGACCAGCAGCTGACAATCGTTGGCGGCCTGAACAACACAGTTGCTCTGTTCAACGCTGACGAAGGCCGTGGCTACGGTTTCGAGGCTGAAGTTGAAGCAGCACCGATTGAGAACCTGCTTCTCACAGGTGGCCTGTCTTACAACAACACTGAGATCCTTGATGACGTACTGATCGCACCGGGCTGCGGCGCGCCATGTACAGTCCTCGATCCGGAAGTTTACGACAGCAACAACAACTTCCTCGGCTACAACATCTCCGGCAACCCGTTCCCGAACTCTCCGGAGTGGATTGCTAACTTCACAGCACGCTATGCGATCCCGTTCCGTGAAGGCGAGTTCTTCGCTTACACAGACTGGGCTTACAAAGGCGACACTAACTTCTTCCTCTATGAGAGCGTCGAGTTCTCTGAAGACGGTTACTGGGAAGGCGGCCTGCGCGCAGGTTATGCAAGTGATGCCGGCTGGGAAGCTTCTGTGTTTGCACGCAACATCACCGATGTTGAAGTGCTCGAAGGCGCAATCGACTTCAACAACCTGACAGGCTTTGTGAACGAGCCACGCATTGTTGGCGTGTCCTTCTCGATCCACAACTAAGCGTCAGCGATGACCTGATACGAAAAGCCCGCTCACTCGAGCGGGCTTTTTTTATTTCTGACGCATGCGCTTTTCAAACTCGCGCTGTTCCCACTCCCGACCAAAAACGAAGCCGTCTCCGAAGACAGACCACGCATGCACGGCGACGCCGAAAATCCATGGCAGAGTCATATAGATCACCCAGATTTCGTCCGGCGTAGTAAGCAGGTTGAAGCCCAGCATACCGACATTGAAAATGAGAAAGCAGCCGAGATGGACATAAAACCATTTCAGCGCTTCGACTTGTTCGATCACTTCCTGCTCGCGGTCGGTTCGCGGTGTTTCGGGCATAGTTTGGACAGGCATGGGTTGCTGCTCCTCAATGAGAGTGCTGACACTCGTTTCCAGTACAGCAGCCAGACATTTCAGAGATTCCAGACCGATCTTGTTCCCGCTTTCCGCACGCTGGATTGTGCGCACGCTCACGCCGGAAATCTGAGCAAGGTCTTCCTGTGACCATCCTTTTTCCGTGCGTCGTGTAGCAAGGCTCATCGCCGGTTTCCCTTTTCGTCTGCTGCCAGACTGACATCGTGCGAGGATGCACAAGGCGCCACGACAGAAACCCGACAAAAACCCGCCAAACAGCTTTGGCGGGTCCCTGTTAGCCTATCTTTCCGGATCGAAGAAAGGCCTGTCACCGGCGATTGTCACACGCTCCATAACGCGGCGCTGCGGGAAGTAGTCACTCGCAGCGTAATGCTGGCAGGCACGGTTATCCCAGAAGGCGAGGCTACCAGCTTCCCACCGGAACCGGCATTGATGCTCAGGAACAGCCGCAAAGGTGTAGAGATGCGCAAGCAGCCAGTCGCTCTCCTTCTTTGAGAGGCCCACAATCTGGTCTGTGAAGGCCGTATTCACATAAAGTGCGCGACGTCCTGTTTCAGGATGTGTCCGTACGACCGGATGTTCCAGTACCGGGTATTGCGCGTGAAGCTCTTCGATGGACTTGTTGAGCCGTCCTGCAAACACCCGAGCAATGTCATGGCGAGCCGTAAGGCCACTCACCCACTCTTTCATGGCAGGCGACAACCCATCATAGGCGGCATACATGCACGAAAACAACGTATCACCGCCAAAGGGGGGAACTTCGCGTGCCCGCAAGATGGACCCGAGCGACGGCTCCGGTCGCCATGTCACATCCGAGTGCCAGGCATTCTCGCGGCCTTTAGACGTCTCATCATGCGTGATGCGAAGGATTTCCGGGTCCTCCTGCCCTTTCGGGGTGGCAGGGTGAATTTCCAGATCACCGAACCGGCGCGCGAAAGCGATATGCTCTGCAGCCGTCAGCTCATGCTGGTCGCGGAAAAAGACGACCTTGAACTCCAGAAGTGCGCGGCGAATTTCCGAGATTGCCGCATCAGGCAGGTCACCTGACAGTTTCAGACCTGAGAGCTCGGCGCCGATCATGGGCGACAGCTGTTTAATCTCAAAAAAGGTGAAGTCCGCCGGATTGACGTTCACGGTCATGCTTTTTCCTCCCGATATATTATTTTTCAGGGAGCGTAACGCCAAAGCCGGAAATCGCGAAACGACACAAAAAAAATCGGGGCGGATTGCTCCGCCCCGTATCGGGTCCAGTTAGTTGCTGACCTGTAGAATGGACCCAAGTTCAAAACTGCTGGGAGGATGTTGCAGTTTAAACTTTGTGTCCGTTCCTAGTAGCGATAGCCAAAGCCTACGCCGACCACGAGCGGATTGATGTCCACGTCAGCGTCAACCGTTGCGCCGAGCGCAGTTGTGAAGTCGACGGTCACGTCTGTGTTGATCCAGATTTTTTTCACATCGACGTTGAACAGCCAGCCACCTGGCTCACCGTCGAGGTCGTAATCGAGACCAGCCTGCAGAGCGAGGCCGAAGCTTGGGTCATAGTCGATGTCATCAGCGACTGGACCTGCATTCTCGTTGAAGAAAAGCGTGTAGTTGAGGCCAACACCTGCATAAGGCGTAATGTTGGTTTCGTTGTTGAAGTGATATTGCAGCGTCAGAGTTGGCGGCAGAAGTGTCACGTCGCCAAGGTCAACGTTTGCACCACCAACAGCCGCTACGTTTGTTGCTGTCACATCGTGTGGTGTCACACCGAGGATCAGCTCAGCTGCGATATTGTCTGAGAAGAAGTATGTGATGTCGAGCTCAGGAACGTATCCTGCATCGATATCAGCGTCACCGCCGAGAGGTGCACCACCTACGCTGAGGTCAGCACTTTCGGACGGGAAAACACCGAGTACGCGACCACGAATCTGCCATGGGCTTTCTGCCATTGCAGAAGTTCCCAGAAGGGCTGTTGTGAGTGCGAGAAGGGCATATTTAGATTTAGACATGAAGCGCTCTCCGTCTGCGCGTTTTGTAGATGCCCCCTTGTGCACCCATATAACCCGTATAAAAAGTGCGTGTTTTGACGCGCGTCATCCTGTCACTCAGACGACTGAATTACTTGACTTTCTAATTAATACCTGTAAGGTTATTGTGGGTAATTTGCGCATTTTTTAAGGCAACGCGCACGATCCCCTGGCCTGCTAGTCAGACTGAACTTCTTCCAATTTTACAGCCATCACCGCAGCCCCGACACACATCAGCGCGAAGATGCCTAGCACGCTCAACGCACCACCAAATGATGCGATAACGCCAAACACGCCGCCTGCTAAAAGCACAACACCGATAATCGTATTTGAAAGTGCCGTATAAGCTGCGCGCGTATCTTCGTTTGCCATGTCGACAAGATGGGTAGACCGGCCAAGACGAACGCCCTGATAGGCAATCATCAGTCCGAACAACAGCACCGGAAGAAGAAGCGGCACGCCCAGATAGCCCAGAGCGCCCGCAACCGATGTCGCGATGAGCGCAATCGCCCCTGCCACCGCGGAGAACATCAGAACCTTCCGGCTCGACCTGTCTGCGAGATAGCCCCAGACCGCGCTGGAGACGAGAGAGGCAATAGCCGAGGCCAGAACAAGAAATCCAAGACCGCCATAGCCATCGGCTCCGCCCTCACCTGCCGCAGTAATCATGAAAGGCGGCGCAAGTGCGGTCGCAGTCAGCAGACCGCGCGTGATAATGAAAAGCCTTAGCTGGCGGTCTTCTTTGAGCAGCGTGATGTTGGAAACGGCCGCTTCCAGAGAATTCTTACCGCCTTCCGTCGCGCCTTTTTCCTCGCGAAGTCCGGTGAAGTTCAGCGCGGCAATCATCCAGAACAGGCCTGCGAGACTGATAGCGCAGAGCACAAGCAACTCACGCTCTACCAGATCAAAGGTCAGGATCAGCGCAAATATAATGACCGCGCCCGCAGAGAGCGATCCTGCAAGCCCCGTCGCCGTGCCCCTATGGGATTTATCGACCGTCTTACCAAGCACATCCTTATAGCTCACCGAGCAGACGCTACGCGCGACGGCCAGAACGGCAAGCGAACCGACAATTGCCAGCCCCGCCTGCAACCCTGACAGGAACAGCGCCGAAAGCGCGATGGCCAGCGCAGAGAGCCCTTGCACAAGAGCGCCAAGCGCCCACGCCAATTTACGGCGCGGCAGTTCGCGGATTTTCTTAGCTGTCAGAAGCTGGGGAAGCAGAGCACCCGCCTCACGCACAGGCACCAGCGCGCCGATCAGATAGGCAGGCGCGCCAAGATGAGTAAGAAGCCAGCTAAGGACAAGCTTCGGATCAATCAGGCCATCTGAGCTTTTAGACAGGGTGAGCGACACGACATGGCGGAGGAAGTTGTTTCCTTCCTCCTTGCAGGCGCTTTCTGGAATATCCCGGCAGGCGCGTCCGGCATCATCAATTTCAATCGCCTGCATGGCCGGTTTCAGCCAATCGGGAGTGCTCATCCTGTCGTCCTTTCGTCTTCCCTCACGGTGTATATGCAGGGAAGACAGAAGAACGCATCAGCTGACGCGACGTTCCCGTCCTTCCCAATAAGGTTCCCGCAAATCTTTACGCAGGATCTTACCGGACGGATTGCGCGGTAGAGCCTCAATGAAATCAACCGATTTTGGCGCCTTGTAAGCTGCGATGCGTTCGCGCGTGAAAGCAATAATGTCTTCCGGTGTCGGCTCCTGGCCCGGTGCTTTCACGACAATGGCTTTGACCTCCTCACCCCATTGATCAGACGGGATGCCGATCACCGCAACATCGGCCACACCCGGATGGCTGAAGATCGCATTCTCTACCTCTGCCGGATACACATTCTCACCGCCGGAGACGATCATGTCTTTCACGCGGTCATGGATATAGAGAAAGCCGTCCTCATCAAAATAACCCGCATCACCAGTATAGAACCAGCCATCACGAACGGAATCGACGGTCGCATCCGGTTTGTTCCAATAGCCTTTCATGACAAAGTTCGACTTGATGACGATCTCGCCGACTTCATGCGGCTGGGTCGGGTTACCATCACCATCGACAGTACGAACCATTGCGCCCGGCCATGGCACGCCACATGAGCGAAGCTTACCCCAGCTTGGGTCATGCGCCTCGCTTGGTAGATAGGTCGCCGCGCCCGCGGTTTCCGTCAGGCCGTAAAGCTGGGTGAATTTACAGCCCATAATGTCGATAGCCTGTTTCAGAAGATCTTCGGCAATCGGAGATGCCCCATAGGATACACGTTTCAGGCTGGAGAAGTCTGTTGAATGGACTTCCGGCAATTGCGTCAGCATCAGAATGACGGCCGGCACCCAGAAGGCATGATTGATCTTCTTCTCTTCAACGAGCTTCAGGATTTCCTGCGGAATAATCTCACGCAGGATGACCACCTCAGCGCCCTGCACCATGCCGAAAATGCCGAAATTCACACCCGCGACATGGAAGAGCGGCATGGCATTCATCACCGCTTCGCCCGCATCATAATGGGCCCAGTCAACAAAGTTCAGCTGACCGAACATGCCCATATAATTGCTGCCCGTCAGCTGCACGCCTTTCGGGAAACCGGTCGTGCCGGATGTATAAAGCTGGACGACATCATCATCTGCCGGATGCGGCAGATCGAGCGGCGCATCAGAGCCTTCGGCGACCATACGGTCATAGCTCAGCCAGCCTTCGCGTTCGCCTTCAACGCAGACAATGTTTTTCAGCTTCGGGCATTCAGACTGGATTTGCGCGATCACATCGAAGAATTCGGGCGTTACAAACATCGTAGATGCACCGCTATCATTGATCGCGTAGACAAACTCCGGCGCAGCGAGGCGGTTATTGATACCGGTCATCGCGCCACGCACTTTCACAGTGCCCCAGAGGATCATATAGAAATAATCGGTGTTCTTACCGAGATAACAGACCCGCTCGCCCGGCTGCACACCAAGTTCCAACAAGGAATTCGCAATTTTGTTTGAGATCGCCTCAGTCTGGTTGAAGCTGGTTTCGCGCCCTTCAAACCAGAAGGCTGTCGCGTCTCCCCAGGTTTCGGCGGCATAGCGGGGAATATTGGCGAAGTGGCCAATCTTCTCGATATCAATCATTGTGTCCTCCCAGACGAACGGCGGTGCGACGAAGGCACTCTTTTTTGTTTCGCGTTTCGCCGCCTATACAAGACCGACTGCACGACATGATCAATACTGAAACAGAGCTCTTATGACTGACCAGATCGACCGTTTCGACAAAACGCCCAGCCTGATGCCTCTTAGGCGTGATTTATTGCGCCGGCTCGCCCATGCTGCGGATGAGGCAGGCTCTCCATTGCGACTGACATCATTTGCCAGCGTATCTCCCGACGGCACGCCTCAGGTACGCACGCTGGTGCTGCGTCACTTTGACCCTGAAACGATGACGCTGCGGTTTTATACAGACGCGCGTTCACCCAAGGTCGCTGATCTGGAAACACACCCGGAGGTTCAGGTTCTGATGTGGGACCCGGACCATAAAGAGCAGATCCGTATTACCGGCACAGCCGAACTACATATCGGCGACGAACTAGCCGACCAGCTCTGGTCTACAGTCCCGGAATACGGTCGTGGTGATTATCTCACACGTCTTCCACCGGGTTCACCCCTCAATGATCCTGAGGAACACGGCCAGGACGAAACGTTTGGTGGCCGGAATTTCACGGTGATTTGCGTGAAGGTAAGCTGCATTGACTGGCTGAAACTGTCTGCACAAGGCCATCGCCGTGCACAGCTGCGCTGGGTTGGTGACGAGGTCGCCGGAGAATGGCGCACGCCTTAATCCACGCTTTCCGGCGGAACGGGCCTTTCCACGCATCCAAAACCAAGCTTAACTGAGCGAAACACAAAATCGCACGGAGGCTTCTCGGTCATGGCAAATGCGCAATCAATATTGCTGCATCAATACGGAAACTCTCCTTTTTCAGAGAAAGTCCGCCTCGCACTGCGCCTGAAAAATCTGGCATGGGGCAAGGTAGAAATTCCGACCATTATGCCAAAACCGGACCTCATGCCGCTGACAGGTGGCTATCGCCGCACGCCAGTTATGCAGATCGGCGGCGATATTTATTGCGATACCGCCCTCATTCTTCGCATGATTGAAGCTCGCTTTCCTGAACGCGCGCTCGGGTTTGGCGGCCATGAAGGCGTCCAGTCCATGGTTGCGTCCTGGACGGACAAGCAATGGTTTCAGACGACTGTCGGCCTCGTGTTCGGCTCTCTGGGCGAACACATTTCAGAGGAATTCAAGGCAGATCGTTCCGCAATGAGCGGACGTAAATTCGACACCGAAAAGATGAAGCTGTCTGTGCCGCTCCTCATGGATCAGTGGCGCGCTCAGCTTTCATGGGTGGAAGAACGCCTTCAGGCCTCCAAAAGCTCTGGCATTGGTGACTGGCTACTCGGCTCCAAGCCGGGCCTGACGGACATTCACGCGCATATGAACATCTGGTTCCTCAACAAGAACCTGCCTCAGATGACGCGCGAATTCCTGCGCGATGCGCCGCGCACAGAGGACTGGTTTGACCGGCTGAACGCAATTTCAGGTCCTGAACCGGAAGAGGTCTCTTCTGCTGATGCGCTTGAGATTGCTAAAAACTCAGCCCCACGTCTTCTCGCTGCAACCGTTGGAACAGAACCTCAGGGACTTGCGCCAGGTGATCATGTCAGCGTCGCACCTGACGATTATGGTCAGGTCTGGGTGACAGGTGAGCTCGTCTCAGCCCAGCCGAATAAGATTACACTTTTTAAAGTAGAAAACGCGATTGAGAGCCTGCACATTCATTTCCCACGGGCGGGGTATCTCGTCCGCAAAGTGGAGAGCTGATCTCTCCCCTGTGGCAAGGGGCTGGAAATGAAACACGTAAAACCAATAATTGCAGCGACCTGCGCGCTGACGATGGCGGGCTGTATCTCAACAGAAAGCTATAGCCGTGATCAGGCCTATTCGGCCTGCCGCAGCGAAGGCGTGACCGACATGAATGAGTGTATTCGTGATCGCATGGCCCAATATTCCGAAGAACGCATGGCGGCCGTTGAGGAGCGCCAACGCCGCGAAAACGAATGCAATCAACGCCGCGCCGAGGCTGGAGCGCGCGGCGTACCTCATGATCAGGTCCGCTGCGATGGCGAAGTGTTTACGGACTGAACAATAAAAAACGGGGAGCCTGGAGCTCCCCGTTTCTGATTTTCGTTTCTGAACCAGCGCTTATGGCGCTGTGTATTCAAACTCGAAGCCAAGAAAATCGAGAATAGCCTGCGGGTCATCACCCAGCTGCATCAACTGCGCTTCAGACTGAGCACCAAGTGGCTCGTCCGGGTTCAGCGCGACGCGTAGTGCGCCACCATTCATGACGAAGTCAGCAATACCGTTGATATAGCCAACCGCTGGCGGGAAGACCTGAGCCGCTTCCATACCACCCATGCGTGTCAGACCACTAACGAGCGCACGAAGCTCTGCAGGTGATGCGTTGCGGATCATTGCCGCTTCGGAGCTGTCTTCCGGCATAAGCTGGGCAATCGCGATTGCCAGGCCGAAGACTTTGTCCATACCGCCATCATCAGCGATTTCGAAGTCGAAGTCTGTCAGGGCCATTTCAGACGCCATCAGTTCTTCAAGAGCCGCATCGAACGGGTCTTCAGACATACCGTCCTTATCGCTGTCATCTGCGCCCTTGCCTGCGTCTTCGTAAGCTGTGACGAACTCGCTATAGCTCGGCATGTAACCGGCAAAGCCCATATTCAGCGTGCCGAACCCTTCTGCGTCAGTCGCAAAGTCGAAGCCTGTCATGCCCGTATCGGCATCCCAGTCGAGGCTCATGCCCATGTCCATATTGATGACATCCATGTCGAGGTCGACAAGCGCCTCACGGACAGAGCCGAACATTGCGAAGACTTCGCTTGCTTCCGGATCTTCAGCAACTTCTGGCATGTCAGCCATAAAGTTGGTCATGAAATCCAGATAACCGCCAAGATTGTAGCTGATGTCCTGACCTTCAAAAGCGATACGCTCCGGCACGAACCAGTTCCACTCGGACAGATCAACCAGCGTACGGCCAACTGTAGAGATCGTCACGCCATTGAGAGTGCTGACAGAGTCAAAGCTCTCGAACTGACCAAAGCTCATCAGCTCCTGAACGCCGGCATCCGGCACTTCCTGACGCTCGAGATAGCCCATCAGAACACCAAGGTTCATGCCAGACATTGTGCTGAGGCCAACAGAACCACCTGATGCGAACTGAATCGGCTGTGACAGCTCTTCTGCCGCGACGCTCATAGACAGATCGTAAGATGTGCCCTCAGACAGTGCGAAGCCGAAATCGCCGCGGTCGATGTCTGAACCAGCAGACAGAGCAATTGTCATGTCCATGGCCATGTTCTGCTCGGTCTGACCGTCGTCGATATCCATGTCGAGAGACATGTCCATGTCATACATGGCGTATTCGTCGATCTCGACTGAACGATAGAAACGGGCTAATGGCGCGAACAGAGGCCACGCATTGTCTTCACCAGTTTCAGATGCAAACAGCGCATCAATGCCCGCATTTACTTCGTCAGACGCGGCATGCCAGACGAACCCGTCCAGCACGATCTGGTCATAGGTCAGCGCGTATGAGTTGATCGCGAAATCAGCGCCTTCGAGTTCTGCTTCTACTGCATCTTCCGGGATCAGACCGGTCGCAGTTTCAGACATCTCGCTCGCAATAGCGTCGACGATGGATTCAATACCGACCAAGCTTACATTTCGCAGGTCGATACGCGAGCCAAGCTCAGCTGTTTCGTTGGCTGCGAGTTTCGCAACTTCGCTATCCTCGAGACCGTAGACACGGAACTCGCCAATATTGACGCCGAAGCTGATATCTTCGGACAGGCTGAACGAGATCGTCACGTCAGTTGCGACATCGCCGCCACTCTCGGACTCGAAACCACCATAGCTGACCTGCAGCATGTCTGGCAGGTTTGAGAGAAGCGCCTGAACAGACGCCTGCCCTGCAAGACGGCCGCCCGGAGCTTCCGTGCGCAGCGCCTGATAATTGGCAAGCTGACCGGAAACTTCATAGCCCCAGGACGCTTCCTGCGCGAGCACAGAAGGCGCACCAACTGTTGTCGCAACACTTGCGCCCATTAGAGCCAGGCCAGCTGAGAGAGATTTCAATTGCATCATATTCCCCTTGTAACTTTGCGTCCCTTCTAAACGACATTTATCGTTTTGGCAACAATAATTATCGTTATTCGGTAAGTCCCGTCATGTCCCGATAAAATGTCCACACCATACGCTCGGTTGTAATAAAGCCCCAATTCCAATCCGAATGATAGTCTGCGAGCGGCATAGCTGCCTGAATTTCCTCAAGGGTTTTCCCCTCAGACACGAGTGCCATCACAGCCGCCTGACCGGCGTTCAGCATATCCACGCTGGCCTGCAGGTCGGCGATACTCGCCATCGGACCATGGCCTGAAATGATGACAGTATCCTCATCGGCCTGCGCGATAATTTTCTCCATGCCGCGGATATAGCCTTGCACCGAACCGCCATTATCGAGGTCAATGAACGGGAAGCGGCGGTTGAAGAGAAGGTCACCGGCATGGATGACGTTAGCCTCTTCAAACACCACAAACAAATCACCATCGGTATGGGCGTTAGGCGCATGATAGAAGCGCGCGGTCTGGCCATTCATCGTGACCGTGTCGCCTTCATCGACATTCATGGTCGGCAGCGCCAGCCCTGACAGGGCATCAGGCGTACGACCGGAAAGCGCCATAAAGTTCGGCTCGATCAGGCCCGGTCTGACATTCGGGTGCGCCATAACGGTCGCGCCGCGTTCTGCGAAATACGAATTGCCGAGAACATGGTCGCCATGAAGGTGAGTGTTCAGAACAAGGTCGACGTCATCACCGTCAGATACAGCATGGATCGCGTCTTCCAGCGAAGGCGCGAAGATTTCCATCTGCGTATCAATCATGAAGACGCCATCCGGACCTGCCAGAATGCCGACATTGCCCGCGCGATCATTTGTAAGCGCGTAGATGCCATCGCCCAGATCATGGGTTGTGACCGGCGGAACATCCTGCGCGAAAGCCGGCGCAGCGCAGAGCGCGATAGATGAAAGTGCGTAAGTGATCGGGCGCATGGTAAATCCTCCAAAGTTAAACACATTAAGTGCGGCGTTCAGAGGATTGGGCAAGTCAGTTCAAGCGAATGTCATGAGTTCCGGATGTAGAGATATTCCGGATCATAGTGCGTTCCCACCCGGTATTTATACTCTTTGAGCAGGCCAAAGCCGTAGCGGTGATAAAAACGCTGGGCACCTTCATTGAATTTATAGACGCTGAGATAGAGCGGCGCCCGCCCGTTCCTGTCGATCCAGGCAAGCATCTGGTCCATGAGCTTGCGGCCCGTACCCTGCCCGTGAAAGGCTTCATCCACGTAGAGCCGCGCAATCTCCATCGCCCCATCAGGGCAATCGTCTACCGGCAGCGTGCACGGACCGGCAACAGCATATCCAGCCAGCGCGCCGTCATTTGCCACTGCAACCCAGATCCGCGTTTGCGGATCGTTGAGCGCTCGCTGATAGGCTTCGACGCTATGGCTTTCATCCAGAAACTGCTGAAGGTCTTCAGGCTTGTAGAGATGAGCAAACTTGTCAGAAAACGTCTTTGCGCCTAGCGCGGATAGCGCTTCAGCGTCAGAGGCCACTGCCGTGCGGATGGTAAGATCAGACATGTCAGCCTCTTAGCGAGTGCGCTGCATCAATTGAACCCCATTTCTGAGGCAGGCCGTCAATTATGCCTGAACTGGCTGGGATACCCAGATGGAGGGCGGCATGGCGCGGCGCAGATCATCCTCGAACTGGCCGAGCTCTTTCTCCAGCTGTTTCAGCTCTTTATCGGTATTATCGTAGAGCTTTTCGCTGTCTTTGTCGTTTTGCTTGAAGCCAATCGCCCAACGTTTCACATCCCGAAACGCATCGCGCAGCTCTGACGTGAGCCCTTTTACAAAGTTCGTAAATTCCAGATCGCCGCGAAGTTCCATGGCCTCCGGCGTCTGATCCAGCCTCACACGTTCATACTGCATCACAGCTTCCTGTCGCTGCGTGTCCGGTAGAGTGTCTGCCTCGGCAACAGCATCAGGATCAATGTCGTCTGGCTCATTGATGTCAGAGTGCGCTGCGGCTTCATCTTCAGAAGCATCCTCGCCATCGCCAGACGTTTCAGTCGCCATAGATGCCCCCAGACTACCGACATCAGGCATAACCATTCCGCCACCGGCTGCGCTGCCCTGCAAGTCGGCGAGTGCTTTCTGGACCTTCTTATAGTCGTTCAGAACCTCTTTCAGCTCTTTGGCGAGACGCGCAATCTGCTTAGCCATTTCGCGAGGCTGGAATTGCCAGACCTTTCGCATGAGTTTGATTTCTTCTCTGATACGCAAGAGCGCTTCGCGCGCACGTCCCTTCTCCTGCGAGAGCGCCTCTATTCGGGCATCATCTGGTGAGGACTTTTTCGCGTCACTGTCCGCAGCGGTTTGAGCAAGCGGCGAAAAATTCACCTCATCACGGACGAAAGACACTGCAGACCGGTTCGGTTCAGAAGGGACCGTTTTGGCCGCCTGATAGGCCGATATGCCAGCACGGCGCACGCGAGTCTCGTCGGTATCACTTCGCAAGGATACGCGCGGCATTAGCTGGTCAACGGTCAGGCTCATTTTCTGAGCTCCCTTTTATGGTCCGCATTCTGCGACAATGGTCCGACCATAAATCAAAGCCTGTTAAGGCCCACCCTGCGCAATCTCACAAGTTTGCGTAAAATTATACGTGAGATTGCACCGAACACGCTGGACAAAATAGTCAGCTACACTGACACTCCCACCAATAAGAAAAGGGAGGACATATCCATGAAATCAGCTCTGAGATCGGGCATCGCCTTTGCCTGCCTCATCGGCGCGGCGTGCGCCCCCGCCAACCTGTCAGCCCAGGAAGCCGTTTCAGCCGAAACATCCATGCCGGCTGAACGCCCTGTCGCAATGACGCAATACGGCGCGGTACGCGGCACAGTCGAGGCAGGCATCAATGTCTTTCGCGGCATTCCGTACGGCGCAGACACGCGCGACACCCGTTTCCAGCCTGCAAACCCACCAGAACCATGGGATGGCGTACGCGACACGGTAGACTTCCCTGACAGCATTGTTCAGCTCGGCAACAGCAATGGTCTATTCCGCTCATGGGCACCTGATCCAACGCCGGGCATGAGCGAAAATGCGCTCGGTCTGAACATCTGGACACCCGCGCTGGATGATCATCAAAGACCCGTCATGGTCTGGCTTCATGGCGGCGGCTTCCAGAACGGCAACGGATCGAGCGCGGCCTATGAAGGTATCAACCTTGCGACGCGCGGGGATGTCGTCGTCGTCACAATCAATCACCGCCTCAACGCATTCGGCCATCTCTATCTGGCTGGGCTGACAGATGACCCCGCCTATGCAGATAGCGGCAATGTCGGCAGCCTCGACATGGTCATGGCGCTGGAATGGCTGCGCGACAATATCGAACAATTTGGTGGTAATCCGGACAATGTGACGATTTTCGGCGAATCCGGTGGCGGTCGCAAAGTCTCAACCATGCTCGCAATGCCGCGTGCGGAAGGCTTGTTCCACCGCGCGATTGTTCAATCAGGCTCGCATCTGCGGTTTCGCGAACCGGAAGAGGCAACTGAGCACACTCTGAGCTTCCTCAACATTCTGGGCATTTCACCGGACAATCTGGATGCTCTGCATGATGTGCCTGCGGAGACTTTTATGGAGGCGCTCCGCACAGCAGCGGGCGAGCAAACAACCTCGCTTTACTGGAGCCCGGTGCGTGACGGAAATTCTCTACCGCACCACCCGTTTGAAGCCGAAGAGAACGAACCGAGCCAGTCTGTTCCGATGCTCGTTGGCTCCAACAAGGATGAACTCTCGCTCTGGCTGGTGCGCCCAGGCAATATGCCAACGCTCGACTATGCGAATGCTGAGGGGCTGATCGGCGCCTATGCGACTGAGGACGAATTCAACGAGTTCGTGGCCGGGTATCGCGAAATTTATCCGGACTACACAGACGCCGATCTCATGGTCGCGATTGCTTCAGACCTTCGCTATTCGGGCAATGCCTATCGTCAGGCGCGCCTGCGCGCTGCACAGGATGGCGCTGCTCCTATCTGGGTCTACCAATTTGACTGGGAAACACCGGTTGCTGGCGGCGTGTTCGGTGCACCGCATGCGCTCGAAATTCCATTCGCCTTCGATACGCTCGGCAATTCTGAATCCATGGTCGGCGATCCGGCTGCGGCTCAACCGGTCGCAGATCAGGTGAGCGAAGCGTGGATTTCCTTTGCCCGCCATGGCGACCCGAATGCACGCGGCCTGCCTTACTGGCCTCCGGTTTCGATCGATCAGACGCCAGCCATGCGCTTCAACATGGAATCAGAAGTCGATGAAAATTACTTCTGGGACGAGATGAATGTGATCTACCGCTACGACCGGTAGGTCGGTCCTGGTCCTCATAGAAAAGGCGGCTCTTGCGGGCCGCCTTTTTCATATCCGTCAGTCTTTCTTGCCGGGCATGGAGAGCATATCCCGCTGCAGCGTGCGCCCTGCGAGCAGGTAATGCACCGATGCCCAAAGATAGAGGCAAGCAAAGATCACGATGGCATATTGCAGCCCTTTGGCGTCTGTACGCTCACACATAGCGGCCTGCGCTTCGGTGAGATTTACCGCTGCTGTGCACACTTCAAGTGAAAGCCCGAGGTCAGAGGTCGAAAGCATCAACCCCTTCAATGTGGTCGACAGAATGCCTGAAGCGGGCGGGCCGAGGGCAAGACCCACAAGGTTCACCACGAACAGAGCAACAGCGACGGATGTCGCCCGCATACGGCTATCCACCACACCACCAAAGACTGCATACATCGGGCCGAGATAGAAATAGTGGAGCAGCGCCGCGGCACAGAGCGGTATCAGTGCGATGAATAGCTCCGGCACGAGGAAGCCAATCACATAAAGCGGTACAGAAACCGACATGCCCAGCGCTGGTAACCAGGACAGCGCATTCGGGTGACGTTTGGAAATCCTGTCAGAAATCCAGCCAGACGAGAACACGCCGATCGCCGCAAAGAGGCCCATGACGAGGCTATAATAAATCGCTGCTTCGGTAAGCGAGAGGCCATGCACGCGGCGCAGGAAGGCTGTTACAAAATGGCCAATGCCATAGCCGACAAAGGACGCGATAGCCGCGCCGAGAACCACGTGAATATAAGCCGGCTTGCTTTTCAGAATGCGCAGAACTTCGGCGAGTTTCGCAGTTTCTTTATTCTGCGCCGACACCGGATCAGTATAACCGCGCGGCGGCTCTTTCAGTGTAAAGATCAGAACAAAGCCAAGCAAAAGCCCCGGCAAGCCAACCGCGGCAAAGGCGATCCGCCATCCCTCAAGAGCAACCACATTCAGGCTGTCAGCAAGGCTTTCCAGCCCCATCGACGCCATCAGATTATAAACGTTCTGGCCTGTCACATAGTCGTTGATCGGGCCACCGGCGACGCCTGCAAACATAGCGCCCAGAGGTACACCCAGAGCGTAAATCGACACCGCAGTCGCGCGGCTGGACGGCTTGAAATAGTCAGCAATCATGGACTGGGCAGGAGGCGTGCATCCGGCCTCACCAATGCCAACACCTACACGCAGAAGAAAGAGCATCAGAAAGCTTGTCGCAAAGCCGCAAAAGACGGTCATGAGACTCCAAAGCGTCAGTGCCGCGAGGATGATCCATTTGCGGCTACGCGTCTCGGATATGCGGGCAATCGGAATACCGAGCGTGACGTAGAAGAGCGCAAACGCCGTGCCGCCGATCATGCCCATATGCCAGTCTTCAAGCCCGAGCGAGATTTTGATCGGGTCGTTCAGAACCGCCAGAATGGCGCGATCAATGAAGTTGAAAATATAAACGAGAAGAAGGGATCCGAGCACATAGGCGCGATAACCGCGCGATCCATAGCCTTCATTAATATCGGACGCCACCGCCTCTCCAGGCGTTGCCAGACTTGCCATTTTTTTCACTCCCTCGAATGGGACAAGGTCTGCCGTTCAGCCCCGGCGCCCGTCCTCATTTTTCTACCCACAGGTAATCATCTGGCGCCATGAAGCGCCAGACTTAGTTTTTATACGGGTGGGTGAACATATTCAGTCGCAGGAAGTGGCGCGACTGGAACTCTATTCGCAAGCGCCCTGAGACGCGACGCTCACACCGGCCGCAGCCGCGCCGCAAGCGTTGGAATAAGTGCGTCCGTCACAACCGCACACAGGCGCATATTCCATGGTGCAGATTTCCGGACGCGGTGTGCATGTGCCCGCTGCATCAGCGATGGCCATGCAGGTATTTGCCTCCATTGCGCAGTAATCGGTAGCAGAAGCACATTGGAAGCCTGCGATCCCGCCGCAAATACCGCCCGTCTCGCCCGGCCCCGGACCAGCAGGCGGCGCTGGCTCGGTCGCGCAACCGACCAGAAGCAGAGCGAACAGAGAAAGCGAGAATGTGCGAAAAAAAGTCATTTCGGAGGTGCCACCGTACTACGCTCGACGATCTCGATTGTCTGAACCTGCAAATGCTTATCTGACAGGAACCGGACAGCCGGATCATCTTCGCGGATTTCAACATTAGAGATCAGCTTTACCGCAAGATTGGCCATGAGTGAAATCGGCTGGCGCACAGTGGTCAGGCCCGGAAACGCAATCCACGATATTTCAGAATCATCAAAGCCGGTTACGGACAGATCGTCCGGCACAACCATTCCGCGCCTGTTGGCTGTCGCCATAACGCCTGTTGCCATATCGTCATTGGCGCAGAAGATTGCGGTTGGCGGATCATCAAGATCGAGAAGTTTATTTGCCAGCTGCGCACCCGACAGGAGCGAATAATCGCCCTCAATGTAGAGCTCAGGCATCAGCGGCAGATCATGATCGGTCAGGGCCAGATCAAACCCCATTTTACGCGCACGGCTCGCCGGGCATGAAGCAGGACCAGACATAAATGCGATCCGCTTATGGCCTTTCTCAATCAGATAGCGCGTCATCGCCCGCGCACCGCCGCGATCATCAAAACTGACCCGGCTGATATCTGGGCTGCCATCCATATCGCCCAACATGACGAGCTTGGTATTCAATTTAGAGAGGTGATCAATCAGCCCTGCCTGCTGCGTTTGCAGCGGCGGCACGATCAGACCATCCAGAGAGAGCACATTCAGGCGGGTGGTCGTCGTTTCACCGTCAAACGTGCCGTCCGGCAACTCATCAATGTCTTCCACGACGAGGTGATGCCCAAGCTGGCGGCTTGTACGCAGCGCCGAGACCAGAAGCTGGCTCAGATAGGCAGAGCTGGTATTGTGATACAAAAGCCCGAGCAAGAGCGACTGACCGCGCGCAAGGCTTCGCGCCATCGGGTTCGGGCGGTAATTCAGTTCGGCAATCGCGGCCTGAACACGCTCGCGCGTGTCCGGCTTCACAGACGCGGACAGGTTCAGCACACGCGAAACCGTCATCTGTGAAACGCCAGCCAGATCGGCTACGTCTTTGATTGTTATGGCGCGTCGTTTAGGCACGCTCTCCCCCTGGCCATGTTGTCGCTGATACCCGCCCCGCGACAGCACGCCGATCCTTACTGCACAGCGTATAGCCGCCGGTCAACAAGCCTGTCCGGCGGCTTACATAATAATCCTGTGAGCAAAAAGCCTAGTGCTGGCTTTCCGGGGTCGTGACCTTCATGCCTTCCAGCTCTGCACTTACAGAGATCTGACAAGAAAGGCGGGAGTTTTCCTGAACGCCGTCAGCGAAATCAAGCATGGATTGTTCCATAGCTTCCTGTTCGCCCGTTTTAGGCAGAAACTCAGGGTCCACATAAACATGGCATGTCGCGCACGCGCACGCGCCGCCACAGTCAGCATCAATGCCTGGAATATTGTTGCGTACTGCCGCTTCCATCACGCTCTCGCCAATATTGGCGTCGACTTCGCGCTCAGTACCTGAGTGGTCGGCATAGATGATTTTTACCATTGGGGTTTGCTCCTCTATTTCTGGCCAGCCATGGCTTCAGCCAGAATGTCCTTCATTGTTTTTGTCTGATCAACAACCAGTTCCGGTGAGATGTCAGCATTCGCGGCGATCAGCCTCTTTGCCGTCAGAAACTCTGCCGGAGCGTTAACAGCATCCACAGAGATCAACCGTCCAGAGCGGAAATAGAACACTGCGAAACTGTTTGTAGTTGGTTCGCCGCGAACAACGGCTTCGTCATAGTCCTGAGACAGACCTGCAATCTGCAGCTTCACGTCATACTGGTCAGACCAGAACCATGGAACGTCTTCAACCGGACGCTTGGCGTCCATGATATGCGCAGCGACGATCTTGCCCTGCTCGATGGCGTTATGAACGCTCTCAAGGCGTCCGTCGCGACCATAATGGACCAGTGGACGGTGCGCGCAGTCACCAATCGCGTAAACACTCGGGTCGTTCGTGCGTGCATCGCGGTCGACCAGAATACCATTCTTGCAGGCAATACCGGCTTCAGAGGCAATTTCTTCATTCGGCAGAATGCCGATGCCGACGAGCACCAGATCACATGGGATGACGTCACCGGACTTCAGAACACCGGCCGTAACCGCCCCGTCCTGCGTTTGCAGTTCAGCGAGCATAGCGCCCGTCTTGATCGTAACGCCGTGGGTTTCGTGCAGTTTCTCGTAAAACTCGGACATAACCGGCGAGGTAACACGCGCCAGAACGCGGTCCGCCATCTCAAGCACAGTGACTTCCAGACCAAGTTCACGCGCTGCCGCAGCCGCTTCAAGGCCGATATAGCCTGCGCCAACAATCAGAAGGCGGCGACCTTCCTGAACATTCGGCTTCAGCACATCAATGTCTGAAAGCGTACGCAGGTCGAACACGTTAGAGGATTCTGCACCCGGCAGCGGAAGCGCGCGCGGGCGAGACCCTGTCGCAATGATCAGTGTGTCATAGTCGAGTGTCTCACCATCGCTCAGCGCAACGGTTTTAGCGGCGCGATCAATCTTTTGCGCGCTGACGCCTGTCTGCAGCGTGATATTGCTGTCTTCATAGAATTGAAGCGGCTTCAGGAAGAGACGCTCCCGGTCGAGCTTGCCTTTCAGATAGGCTTTGGACAGCGGCGGACGCTGATATGGCGGCGCTGGTTCGTCACCAACCATGGTGATCGTACCCTCAAAACCGGCCTGACGCAGTGAGACGGCAGCCTGACCACCAGCCTGTCCAGCGCCAATAATGACGATCTTTTGATCCGCAGACATTTTCCAACCCTATACTTCACCGCGATTTATGACGCCTGCGTCATTTTTTTGCAAGTGCTTGATTGCCTTTTATCTTCACCCTAATCAGATCAGATGCGACAGAACCCTGATATTGAAATTTCCCTCGTCGGGGAAGAAGCCACCATCGATTTGGGGGCAAAGCTCGCATTGAATTTACGAGCGGGTGATTGCATTTCGCTAATTGGCGACCTTGGCGCGGGTAAAACCACCCTGTCTCGCGGGTTGATTCAGGCGATTCTGGGCGCTGATACCGAAGTGCCCAGCCCGACCTACACCATCGTTCAGACCTACGAAACAGACCCTGCGCCGATCTGGCATTTCGATCTCTACCGGATCGAAAGCCCTCACGAACTGATCGAGCTGGGGTTTGAAGACGCAGAAGACGACATCATGGTCATTGAATGGCCTGAAAACGCAGGCAGCCTTCTACCGTCACAGCGACTCATCGTAGAGCTGATTTTCACGGATAACGGGCGGTCTGCCCGCCTGACCGGCACCACGCCAGAATGGAAGCAAAGACTGAATGACATCTTCGACCGGAGCTGACCGCGACGCGGCCATTAAAGCGTTTCTGGCAGAAGCCGGATGGGGCGGTGCCGAGCGTCGCTCGCTGGGTGAAGATGCGTCCACGCGCCGATATGAGCGCGTCTATCAGGGAAGCGATGTCGCCGTTCTTATGGACGCCCCGCCCGCCGCCGAAGGCAAACCGTGCGGGCCTGATGCGAGCGCCCAGGAGCGTATCCTGGCAGGCTGGAATGGCCGGACACGTCTCGCTGCCTGTCGCGTGGATGCCTTTGTCGGCGTTGGCGAGCATTTGCGCTCACTTGGGCTGTCAGCGCCTGAAGTCATCGCTTTTGACGTGGAACAAGGCTTTGCGCTCCTCGAAGACCTTGGCGACACGATCTACAAAATCGAGATCGAAAATGGTGCCAGCGAGCGCGAGCTTTATCTCGCCGCCACCGCTGCGCTGGCGCATGTCCATAATGCACCGGCACCGGAAATCGTCAGCGCTGCTGAATGGCGCTGGCCAATCTTGGAATACGACACACTGGCACTGACCACGGGCGCAGACCTCTTCCCGAAATGGTATCCTGCCTATGATGAAGGCGTGAAGTTTTCTGGCAGCCTGCAGCTGGAATTTGACGGCATCATCCGTGCACTGAGCGACCATCTGGCGAGCCTGCCGCAAGTCCTCATGCTGCGCGACTACCATGCTGAAAACCTTCTCTGGCTTCCGGAACGCGACGGACTGAAGAAGGTCGGCATGCTCGATTATCAGGACGCGGTTCGCGGCCCTGCGGCGTGGGATCTCGCCATGTTCATTCAGGATGCCCGCCGCGATGTGTCACCGGCTGTCGCCCGCGAAGTGTTTCGCGGCTATCTGGCGCTTACCGGCAATGAAGAAGAAAGCTTCAAACGCGATTTCGATATTGCAGGGGCCATCAACGCGCTTCGCATTATCGGCGTGTTTGCCCGCCTCGTTCGCCGCGACAACAAGCCGAAATATGAAGCCTTTCTGCCGCGCGAATGGGGGCATCTGAAATCCAGCCTTCAAAATCCTGCCCTGAAAGATTTGAAGCGCGTCCTTGAGATCGCTGCGCCGCAGCTGAAAGACGCCTGATATGGGACAACCTGTTCGCACCGCCATGTTTCTTGCTGCGGGTCTTGGTACGCGCATGCGCCCGCTCTCGAACGAGACGCCAAAGCCGCTGATCAAAGTCGCAGGCAAAGCGCTGATGGATTACTATCTTGATCAGGCTGTTGAGGCTGGCGTCGAGTGCGTCGTGGTGAATGTGCACTGGCTGCCCGAGCAGGTCGAAGCGCACATGGCGGCCCGCACCGATGTTGAAGTCCTCCTGTCTGATGAACGTGAGGAACTTCTGGAAACGGGCGGCGCCATCGTTAAAGCGCGGAAGCTGCTCGGCGATGATCCAATCTTCATGGTGAACACAGACGCGTTCTTTGCGAGCGGCGACGGAAATCCGTTTGCCGCGCTGGCCGCCGCTTATGATCCGATACGCATGGATGACCTGCTTCTGCTGGCAGACCGCACAACCAGTATTGGATTTCCGGGCCCCGGTGATTTCTATCTGAATAACGACGGCCAGTTGGAGCGCCGCGGCGAGCGCGAAACTGCGCCATGGGCCTATGCTGGCGCGCGCATCACAAAGGCCAGCCTGTATGACGGCGAGGCCCTTCGTCCGTTCTCGGCCAATATTATCTGGAATAGAATCCTCACAGAAAATCGCCTCTTCGGCCTACCCTTCAAAGGTCAATGGATGCATGTTGGTGAGCCGGCCACCATTCAGGAGGTTGAGGACTGGATGAGGACGCACCCGACAGCATGACATCACATCTCTCAGACGCGCTTTTTGGTGATACCCGCGTATTCACCCTGCCTGCGGGGGCAGACTTTCTGGGAGACCTCGCAAAAACGCTGATTGATGTGACCGGTGCGCGCGAGCATCCCGAACAGCTTTCAGATGCGCTTGTCTTTGTGCCAAACCGGCGGTCGGCACGTGCGCTCGCCGCACGTCTGTTTTCTGAACTAAACTCACCCGGTTTTCTTCCGCCGGACATCCGCCCGCTTGGCGATGCAGGTGATAACGACCCTGCCCTTCTCGGTGAACTTACCGACGTGGATGTACGCCCGCCAATGCCCAAAGGCTCCCGCCTTGGCGCGCTGACGCTGCTGGTCAATCAGTGGCATGACGCGCGCGGCGACCACATCACGCTCGCCTCAGCCATGTCCGTTGCGCGCGATCTCGCTCGCCTTCTGGATCAGGCCGCACTTGCCGGTGATGTTCGCTGGGAAGAGCTTCCAAATCAGGTCGAGAATGCAGAGCTTGCGAAGCACTGGGAAATCTCGGTCGAGTTCCTCTCCATTCTGACGTCTGTCTGGCCCGATTTTCTGGAAGAGAAAGGCTTCTCTGACAGTAATGCGCGCGACCGTATGGCGGCAGAAGCGCTCTGCCAGCGCTGGGAACGCGAGCCGCCTAACTCTCCGGTTATCGTCGCTGGCTCCACCGGTTCCAGCCCGTCCACACGACTTTTAATGGCCGCAGCGATGAAACTGCCGCGAGGGGCCGTCCTTTTTCCAGGCCTCGAACACGACGTCGATGCCCAGACATGGCATGCCATCTCCAATGCGCCGAGCCACCCGCAATTTGCCTTTGCTGAAACACTGTCTGCTCTGCAGAGCCATCCGGATATGGTCCGCCTCTGGCCGGGCTATACCGAACGCCCTGCCCTTCAGCCGCGTCGCCAGATCATTCAGGAATCGCTTGCGCCTGCTGACACGACAGCCGACTGGGTGACCCGCCTTAAACAACGCGCAGCGCCAGCTTCACCGCAAAGCCTCACCACGAATGGCCTGAAAGGTCTCTCGCTTATTGAGGCAGCGAGTGAAGCTGAAGAAGCAAACGCAATCGCCCTGTTGATGCGAGAGGTTCTGGAGACGCCGGAACGCACAGCCGCGCTGGTCACTCCTGACGCCACGCTGGCACGCCGCGTTTCGTCGCTTATGGAGCGCTGGGATGTGCATGTCTCGCCATCAGCGGGCTGGCCCATCCTGCAAACACGCGCAGGCCGGTTTATGATTGCCGCGCTCGACTGGGCGCTTGATCCCGGCGGTCCACTGGCGCTTGCGCGCCTTCTCAAACATGAGCTGACCGTCCTCTCTGACGACACAGCACGCGACGCGTCTATCTCTGCATTGGAGCGCGGGCTTCTGCGTGATCTGCGCAGCTGGAAAAGCCTGTCAGAGCTTGGCGACAAAGCCGTCTCGCAGGCCGAGCGCGCAAAGCAAAAGCCAAAGCATGCTCTGGTGACCGAAGACGAGTACGACCTCGCAAACCACCTGATCGAAGACCTGTGCACGCGTGCTGAAGGCAAGATCGAACCGATCCTCGAAATGATCGAGGACAAATTCGAGCTTCGCGCCTTCATTGAAGCCTTTGCCGAGCTTTGTGACACACTTACGCGCCATCCGGACGATGAAGGCCCGTCTCTCCTCTGGTCTGGCCAGGACGGCTCGAGCCTTGCCCGCTTCCTTGAAGAGATAGCCCAGATGGGCGACTTCCTGCCGCCAATCGAACAGGATGATCTGCGTCCTCTGATCACCCAGCTGGCGGGCGACCTACGCGTGGTGGACGATCTGCCATCCCATCCGCGGCTCAACATTTGGGGCCCTTTGGAAGCGCGTCTGCAGAGCTGTGATCTGATGATCCTTGCAAGCCTCAATGAAGGCTCGTGGCCAGAAGCGCCGAGTACGGACGGTTTCCTGCCGCGTAACTTCAGAGCCAATATCGGTCTGCCTGACACCGAAGCCCGCGTTGGCCTCGCCGCGCACGACTTTGCCCAGCTTGCCTGTTCTCCGGAAGTGGTTCTGACGCGCTCGGAACGCGTGGATGACAAGCCCGCCGTCGCCTCGCGCTGGCTCTGGCGACTACGCATTCTGGCAAGCGGCGCGCTTGAAAGCCTTGAGGAAACAGACGCCCTTCTGCACGCGCCAACCGCTCACATTCTGGATTGGGTGGCCCATCAGCACGACGCCAAGGATGCCCCAGCCGTCACCTCTCCGGCACCCAAGCCGCCTGCCGACAAACGCACAGACACAATCAGCGTAACGGAAGTCGAAACGTTGATCCGCGATCCATACGGATTCTACGCGAAGAACCTGCTCGCGCTTGAACCGCTGGAGCAAATCGATCCGGACCTCAGCCCGATGTCGATTGGTATCGCCATGCACAAAGCGCTTGAGAGATTCGACACTCTGAAAGCGCCTTATGTGACCGTAGACAGCATGGTTGCCAGCTTCGGAGACGAACTTACCGCCGTTGGCGCGGATGACCTCTTCATCGCCGAGCGGGAAATACTCTGGCAAAAGGCTGCAAATGAGTATCTGGACTGGATGCGAAGCCGTGATGAGATCGTCGCCACGCGCAATATGGAAGTGAATTACTCAGTCGATCTCACCGTCAAAGGTCGCAGCGTTTACATGTCCGGCCGGGCAGACATGGTTGAAACCCTGCAGGACGGGAAGATCACCATCACCGACTTTAAAACCGGTAGTCCGCCGTCGGCAGCGCAGGTTGCATCCGGTCTCGCCCCTCAGCTTCCATTACTGGCAGCGATGGCACGCATCAACGAAGATGACGCCAAACCGAAAGGTGAACCTACGGACCTGTTCTATGTCGGCTTCGGGTCCAGGAATGGCGTGACACAGATCGCAGACAGAAAGGGCAAACGCCCAATCCCTGAGCTGGTGGATGATGCCTTTGCTGGTCTGAAAGATTTGCTTTCTGTCTTTGCCGATCCGGACACGCCTTATCTGTCTGGCCCGCGCATCCAGTTCCTCTCAAAATATAGCGATTATGATGGTCTCTCGCGCAAAGCCGAATGGGCTGACCCCGGCCA
Organism: Ponticaulis sp.; assembly: GCA_002723155.1. Classification (GTDB taxonomy): domain Bacteria; phylum Pseudomonadota; class Alphaproteobacteria; order Caulobacterales; family Hyphomonadaceae; genus Ponticaulis. The sequence goes on from PBNO01000002.1 coordinate 93,996, forward strand.
TGAAGGCATGGAGGACGCACGATGAGCGAACAGATGTCAGCTTATGACCGCGTCGTTGCGGCCCAGAAGCAAGCTGCCCTGCCAGAAGCTTCTATCTGGGTTTCCGCCAATGCCGGTTCGGGCAAAACCAAGGTTCTCATCGACCGCGTTGCGCGCCTCCTGCTGACGGGTGTTCAGCCGGATAGCATTCTCTGTATTACCTATACCAAAGCCGCCGCGAGCGAGATGCAGCAGCGTCTCTTCAAGCGTCTCGGCGCATGGTCGGTCATGGGGAATGACGAACTCGCAAGAGACCTGAAAGACCTTCAGGGCATGGACTATTCCGGCGACGGCGAAGCTCTGAAAGCGGCACGTGCCCTATTTGCTAAAGCCCTTGAAACGCCAGGTGGGCTTCGCATTGAAACGCTTCACGCGTTTGCTGGCCGCGTGCTGCGCCGTTTCCCGCTGGAAGCACGTGTTCCACCCGGCTTTAAAGAGCTGGACGAGGTAGACAATAAAACGCTCTGGACAAAGGCTGCCCGTAAATCCTTCGACAAGTTGAAAGCCAATCCGCACCGCTGGCCACTCTTCACCGACCTCATGAAAGAGATTGGCGGTAAGCGCTATGATGGCGCCATTGAGGTGATCACAGGCAGCGCATCCAAGTTGCACCGCTTTCTTCATGGCGCACGCACACCGGAGCGGCGCTTCGAAGCGATCAGCACGACATTGGCCGCGCCTCTTGTCCCTGCCGGTGAGGTACTCCGTGAGCTGATGGATACCGGCCTGCCGCGTCAGGAGCTAACAGCCGCGATCAACGAACTACGCACCCTCGGCAGTACGAATGATATCAAGTTCAGCGACCAGCTCCTGTCCGTCATGGATACCGCTGACCTGAAAGCCGCGATGGAGGTCTATCGGAAGGCCTTTTACGACTCCAAAGGCAATCAGCGCGAAAAGCCGCCATATACCAAGAAACTTGAAGGCACGATTGTCGAAGACCTGTTTGCACCGGGCACAGGCCGCGAAGTTGATCGTTTTCTGCGTCTGGAGAATGACGTCAAAGCCGCAATTCTGCGCGACCGCACCGTTACCCTTCTGGAAATCGCCGCAGATGTCATGGCGGAGCACGACCATGAAAAGCGCATACGTGCCGGCCTCGACTTTGATGACCTGATCGCCAATACGCGCGACCTCCTAACCGGCCCCGGCCTTGCCGAATGGGTGCTCTACAAACTTGATGGCGGCATTAGTCACGTCCTTCTCGACGAGGCGCAGGACACAAGCCCCGACCAATGGGTGATTGTGAACTCGCTCGTGGAAGAGTTCTTCTCCGGCGCCAGCGGTCATGATCTGATCCGTACACTGTTTGTCGTCGGCGATGAGAAGCAATCTATCTACTCATTTCAGGGCGCAGACACCGCAAAGTTCCAGTCCGAACGTCAGCGTTTTGCATCTCGCCAGACCGACGACACGATTGGCGGTAAGATACACCTCCCGCAGGTGGAGATGTCCTTCCGTTCGACCCAGCAAGTCCTGAGCTTTGTCGACGAGGTGTTTAACGGGCCCGCATCATTTGGCTCTGCGCCATTTTCGACCGCGCCCCCAAGTGAAGCAGATAAAATCTCTCACCAAGCCTTCCGCGAACCGCATAGAGGGCTCGTCGAATTCTGGCCTCTTGATGAACCTGAAGCCGTGCCTACCGGCGTGCCATGGCACGCGCCTATGGATATGGAGCGGCAGGAATCCGCACCATTCCGCCTTGCTGAAAAGTTAGCGAAGTGGATTGACGCACGGCTCGCACCTGGCGCGCCAGCGGTCTATGAGGAAGGCAAGGATGGAAAACCCCGCCCTGCGCGGCCAGGCGATATCCTCATCCTTGTCCGTTCCCGCAAAGCGCTCTTCCATTCCATTATTCAGAGGCTGAAAGCCAAGGGGCTGCCCGTGGCAGGCGCCGACCGCCTCAACATTCAGGAAACGCTGGCGGTTCAGGATGTTCTAAATCTTGTGCGCTTTGCCCTGCTTCAGGAAGATGATCTGACGCTTGCCGAAATCCTGAAAGGCCCATTCCTTGGCCTTCTGGATGATGACACCCATCTCTTCCCGCTGGCTTATGATCGTGGACAAAGCAGCCTCTGGCAACGCCTGCAGGAGAGTGGCCATCCGGACCATAAAAAGGCGGCCGCGTTCCTGAAAACGGTGCTCGAACGTCGCCGCTTGCCAGCTTTTGAATTCCTGAGCTGGGTAATGAATACGCGACATGCAGAGCTCGGCCAGACAGGCTGGCAGATGATCAATGCGCGTTTCGGGTCGCCTGCGCACGACCCGCTTGAGGCCCTGATCTCCATCTCCGCCAATCTGGAAGATGCAGAAAGCGCCAGCCTGCAGACCTTCCTTGCCGCTGTTGAAGCGCAGGATAGCGAGATCAAACGCGAACAGTCCGGTCCTGCCGACGAAATTCGCGTTATGACCGTGCACGGATCAAAGGGTCTGGAAGCGCCTATCGTTATCCTGCCGGACACCACAGGTGTCGGCAATAATACGCTCTCCGGCAATCTCAGCTTCACCGAAGACGGCGTACCCGTCTGGATGGTGAAGAAGGATGAAGACTGCCCCGCCAGTGCGGCCATTCGTGCGCAGGAAGAGGCTAAATCCCGCGCCGAGGCGAACCGTCTTCTCTATGTGGCACTCACACGCGCGAAGGATCAGCTTCTCATTTGCGGCGCGTGGAATGGCGTAAAAACCGGTCAGGGTTATAAAGACGGAAGCTGGTATGACCTCTGCCAGCAGACCATTGCGACATGGGCACTGGGCGACGCAGAACACGATGGACATGGCATCTGGCGATTTGGCGGCCTGCCACAGCCTGAAAGCGATGCGCCTGTTGTTCGCGAAGAAAAGCCTGTTGCCCCGCTGCCGGACTGGATTTTCAAGCCGCGCCCTGTCAGCACATCCGAACATCAGGACCAGTTGCGCGCGCCAAGCTCGCTTCTACCTGGCGACACACCTGTGCTTCCGCCATTCGGCAAAGACCATGTGCGCCGCTTCCAGCGCGGCCGGCTCATTCACGCGCTTCTCGAGATCCTGCCGGACACACCATATGAGGACCGCCGCGCGCGGGCCTCCCGCTTTATTGATACCTGTCTCGATGCTGATCAGGCGCATCTCAAAGAAGATATCATTGATGTGACCTTCTCGGTTCTGGAAGCACCTGAACTTGCGCCGGTCTTCGGGCCGGGCGGACGCCCCGAAGCGCCCGTGGTGGGGCGCGGACCGAACATTCCAAAGGGTGTTATCATCAACGGACGTGTGGACCGGCTGCGCGTTACCGAGGATGAAGTCTGGGTGATTGATTATAAAACCGACAGGCCGCCCCCCAAGCGCGCTGAAGACGTGGCAATGCCATATCTCGCCCAGCTTGGTGCCTATAAGGATGTCCTGTCTGTTACTTATCCTGACAAGTGCGTTAAATGCGCTTTATTGTGGACTGACGGTCCCCACTTTATGGTCCTTGACGAATCCGCCATGCTGGCGGCGCTCGTGAAAGCGAAAGAAACAGATTGACGCGATGCGGGAGACGATTAACTCCCATCGCAAATTAGATGACGGAGACGCAAATGGCGGCCCTTGAGATTAACGACGATACTTTTGACACCGAAGTGCTGGCTTCAGACGTTCCTGTAGTAGTGGACTTCTGGGCGGAATGGTGTGTGCCTTGTAAAAAGCTCTCACCAAACGTTGAGCGCGTTGCAGAAGAAATGTCTGGCAAAGTTAAAGTTGCCAAGCTGAACGTGGACGAGAACCCGATCACAATGACGAAGTTCGGTGTGCGCGGTCTGCCAACACTCATCCTGTTCAAGAACGGCAAGGTTACAGCTACGCACCTTGGCGACATGAGCAAAGACAAGCTGGAAGAGTGGATCAAATCTGAAACCACTTAGTCGGCAGGTTTCAGTCGATCACTTCGCCGTTCAGGCGCAGAACATCACCGGCAAGATAAAGCGATCCGCAGATTAATGCGTGGTCGCTTTTTTCTTGGGCGAGACGGGCAAGCGCCTCATCAATGCTCGTGTAGGCCGTCGCCGGAATACCGAGCGATGTCGCGATCTCGCACAGTGTGTTCGGGTCCGCGCCATTCTGGCTTGTCTGCATAGGAATGCAGGCCAGATGGCTGATCATAGGCGCCAGGTCCGCAAGGTAGGATCTGGCATCCTTATTCTTCAGCATGCCAAATGCCACCGGCATGGGCGCATGGGGCGCGATGGATTTTGCGACTGCTGCTGCGGCGTGCGGGTTATGCCCGCCATCCAGAATAACCGTTTTGCCCGGAAGCTGGCGCGTTAGTGGGCCATCCGCCAGCGTCTGCATACGCGCAGGCCATTCTACGGCTTTGAGGCCTTTCAGCGTGTTCTCAGGCGTCAGTTCAAACACGCCCGCACGCTTCAGGCCCAGCAAAGCGAGCATGGAGTTTGAAACCTGATGCGGGCCTTTCAGACCAAGCTCGACGCCCTGAAGCATCAGGTCATCGATTTGCATGGTGAGACGATCACCGTTGAAACCCGCCTCACCGGCCTCAGCCACTGTATGCAATGGCGCGCCTTTATAGATCGCTTCGGCTTTCAGCGTGCGCAGAACATCAGGCGCCTGCCCCCCCGTACAAACCGGCGCGTCTTTCTTGATGATCCCAGCCTTTTCCCAGGCGATCTGGCAGATATGGCGCCCCAGAAATTCCTTATGGTCGATGTCGATCGGCGTGATCACGCAAGCGGCAGGATGATCGATCACATTGGTGGAATCGAACCGGCCACCAAGCCCGACTTCAACCAGTGTGAGGTCCGCCGGATTCTCGGCGAAGGCCAGATAGGCCACGCAGGTCATGCCTTCAAAGAAGGATAATGGCTCACCAGCGTTCGCCTCAAGCACACGTTTTGAAAGCTCCATCAGATACGCATCAGAGATGAGCTCGCCCGCAATCCGGATACGCTCATTCACGCGCACCAGATGGGGCGACGTATCGACATGCACTTTCAGCCCATGCGCTTCGGCAATGGCGCGCATAAAGGCTGTGGTGGAGCCTTTGCCATTCGTACCTGCGACATGGATCGCAGGCGGCATTTTATCTTGCGGACGGCCAAGCCGTTCCAGAACCCGCTGTACGGGCTCTGTCGTCAGTTTGAAAACGCTCGGTTTTGGGAGTGCATCATAGGCTGACAGAATATCTGTCAGCACACTGGATGTATCAGTCAGGGCTTTGCCCCCAATAGCTACTCGACGACGTCTACGCGCGGCTGGGATACAGGCGGCACGCCTTTGGACGAGCTTTTCCGGCGAGACATAAGGTGGCCCAGAATGCTGCCAATGACCTTACCCATTTCGCGGCGGTCAACGACCATATCCACGACGCCCTTATCCTTCAGGAACTCAGAACGCTGGAAGCCTTCCGGAAGTTTCTGACGGATTGTCTGCTCGATCACGCGCGGACCGGAAAACGCAATCATGGCTTCCGGCTCTGCAAGGTGAACATCACCCAGCATCGCGTAAGACGCAGAAACACCGCCTGATGTCGGGTCGGTCAGAACCACGAGATATGGCAGGCCAGCCTCGCGAACATCTTCGATAGCAAGCGTTGTGCGCGGCATCTGCATGAGAGACAGCGTGCCCTCTTGCATACGCGCTCCACCAGACGCTGTGCAGACAATCAGCGCTGCATCGCGGGCAACGGCTGTTTCAGCCGCTTTGATGAAAGCCTCACCGGCAGCCATGCCGAGCGAGCCGCCCATGAATGCAAAATCCTGCACCAGAACCACTGCCGGCTTGCCGCCGATCAGGCCGATCGCAGCGGCCATACAGTCATCCTGAATGATGTTCTCGCCGTTCGGGTCTGCCTTGTTGCGGTCAGCAATCTTGGCTTTTGCGCCCTTCAGACGGTCGACATAACGCTTGTCGTCTTTGAACTTGAGCGGATCACGTGGGACCTCCGGCAGTTCGATCGCTTCCCATTTCTGGTCGTCGAACATGGCGCGAAAACGGACCAGAGGTCCGACGCGCAGGTGTGCGCCTGAAGGTGTTACCCAGAAGCTCGCTTCGAGGTCTGGTTTAAAGATAAGCTCACCTGATTTCGGGCATTTTACCCAGAGATTGTCAGGTGTTTCACGCTTACCAAATACCGATTTGAGGCCCGGTGGGCTGATATTGGAAAGCCAGTTCATGCGTTTCTCCGTCAAGCGACGCCGCCATTTCTGTTTAGACCAGAGCTCAGATCACGTGTGAGACGGGCAACCGACTCAACAATCTCTTCGCGTGACTTACCCTGCGCCATCTCAGATATAATATCAACGAAGGCCGATCCAACGACAACGCCATCACTGATCGCTGCCATTTCACGAGCCTGCTCACCTGTTTTTATACCAAAACCAACGCATACGGGAAGGCCGGAGATGCGTTGAGCCATCTGGACGCCCGGCGCAATGTCGCTGGCGACAGGTTTTTTCGCGCCCGTCACGCCCGTAACAGACACGTAATAGAGGAAGCCGCTGGCGCCATCCGCAACGGTTTTCATACGGCCTTCATGCGTGGTTGGTGTGGCCAGACGGATGACCGCCAGTTCATGCGGCGCATACGCCTCGCGCAGAGGCATGTCTTCTTCAGGTGGCAGATCGACAATGATTGTACCATCAATGCCAGCATCTCCTGCGGCTTCAGCAAAAGCCTCGTAGCCCATCAGATGAACCGGGTTTGCATAGCCCATAAGGATGAGCGGCGTTGTCTGGTTCGTTTCGCGAAAGCGCTTGGCCAGCGCCAGAACGTCTTTCAGCGTTGTGCCTGCTTTCAGGCTGCGCTGACCGGCACGCTGGATAGACGGGCCATCCGCCATCGGGTCTGTAAACGGGGCACCAAGCTCGATCACATCAGCGCCGTTCTCGACGAGCGCGTTCAGCACCTGATAGCTGGTTTCCAGATCAGGGTCGCCAGCCATGACGTAAGAGACCAGCGCAGAGCGGCCGTCAGACCGGGCTTTGTCGAATGCAGCGGAAATACGGGAAACTGGCATTAATTGGACCTGGTGTTTTCTAGAAGCCACGCTTCATAACGGGGATTTGCTGATACGCAAGGCGTAGCAAGAATGGCGGGGGTGTCAGACGGGTGAAGCGCCGTCACCAATTCATGGACAGCGTTCCACTGGTCTTTGCGGGTTTTAAGCACCAGCACGAACTCTTCATCCTGTTGGACGACACCGTCCCAGCGATAGACCGAGCGGACCGGCCCCTCAATATTGGCGCAGGCCACAAGGCGGCCATCCACACAGGATGACGCCAGCTTGTGTGCCAGCTCCTGAGAGGGGCAGTTCACACGTATGAGAATAATATCAGTCATGATCGCTCCAGACGGGGCGGCGTTACATATCGATGCCAAGATGACCGGCAACAGAAAAGATATCCTTATCGCCGCGACCGCAGAGGTTCATGATGATAATCTGGTCAGACCCCATCTCTTTGGCGACCTCGCCGATACGGGCAAGCGCGTGAGATGGTTCGAGCGCCGGAATAATACCTTCAAGTCGCGTGCAGAGCTGGAAGGCTTCAAGCGCTTCATCATCGGTACAGGTCAGATATTCGGCGCGCCCAGAATCCCGCAGGAAAGCGTGCTCAGGGCCAATACCCGGATAGTCAAGACCAGCCGAAATCGAGTGCGCATCAATAATCTGGCCGTCATCATCCTGAAGAAGATATGTGCGGTTGCCATGCAGAATGCCCGGCTTGCCACCGTTCAGCGCAGCTGCGTGCATGCCGGTTTCAACGCCGTGACCTGAGGCTTCAACACCGATAAGTCGAACGCCTTCATCTTCCACAAACGGGTGGAACAGACCGATCGCGTTAGATCCGCCACCGATACACGCCATAACAGCGTCCGGCAGACGGCCTTCACGTTCCAGAATCTGCTCCTTAGCTTCGCGGCCAATGATGGACTGGAAGTCGCGGACGAGTTCCGGATACGGGTGCGGACCAGCCGCCGTACCGATGCAATAGAAGGTGTCGTCGACATTGGTCACCCAGTCGCGCAGCGCTTCGTTCATCGCATCTTTCAGCGTGCCCGTGCCACTTTCAACCGGAACGATCTCAGCGCCAAGCAGGCGCATACGGAAGACATTCGGCTTTTGGCGTTCAACATCTGTCGCGCCCATGAAGACAACACATTGCAGGCCAAAGCGCGCGCAGACAGTCGCTGTCGCAACGCCATGCTGGCCGGCACCGGTTTCCGCGATGATGCGCTTTTTACCCATACGCATCGCAAGCAGGACCTGCCCGAGGCAGTTATTGATCTTGTGCGCGCCGGTATGGTTCAGCTCGTCGCGTTTGAAGTAGATCTTCGCGCCGCCGAAATGATCGGTCAGACGTTCTGCGAAATAGAGCGGAGACGGACGACCGACATAATGCTTCCAGAGGTCATCCATCTGAGCCTGAAATTCCGGATCCTTCTGAGCGGCCCGGTATTCTTTTTCCAAATCCAGAATGAGCGGCATCAGCGTTTCAGCAACATAACGCCCGCCGAATTCACCGAAGCGGCCATTCGCGTCCGGCCATTTATCCCAGGTATTGCGTAGATCCATCTTCAGACATGTCCTCTGTACGTCAGGGGCCTTTAGTCCTCCCACATAGCCCCGACGTCAAGACAGACTAGGCCTCGTAGAAGAATTCCTCGCGAGTTATTTTACCATCAAGCTCGGAATAAAGCGCAATTTCACGTGCCTGGGTGCGTTCTCCGCTCTCTTTGTCGGTAAAATCCATATTGAAAATAACCGTGAACTGATTGTCCCCGAAGCAGAACGGCCCTTCGGCTTTCGTCTCGTGAACCTCATGAGCGTTGTTCCACCAGTCATGTTTGGCTTTCAGGTCTTCGAGGCCATACGTTTCACGCTCCATGCCGGGCATGGCCGCAGCCTCGACGGACACCACCCCTTCATCATAGAGCGTGGCGAGCGCCTCGGCTTCTTCACCCTTATTGCAGAAATCGATCAGTTGATTGGCAACCGTCACCAGTACCGGATTGAACATGTGCGTGCGCCCCTTAGCAGCCTGTGTTGAGGCTTCATCCTGACTCCAATGCAAGAACAAAACAAGAACATAAATTCGCGTATGCGACGTTACTCACAAGAGTCAGCTGCGCGGCTTTTCCGGAACTCTGCCCCGCCCCTTCGCGTTGAAAGGGCAGATACACGCAAAAAATGGAGCAAGATTTGACCCACCAGATCACGCTGAAATCAATCGAACCCGTAACGCACGACACCCATCATCTGGTCTTCACCCGTCCGGACAATTTTGATTTTGAGCCGGGTCAGGCGACAGATTTTGCACTCGACAAAGACGGCTGGCGCGATGAGCAGCGCCCCTTCACGTTCACCAGCCTGCCTGAAAAGGACACTCTGGAATTCGTCATCAAATCCTATCCGGACCATAACGGCGTGACAGAACAGATCGCCAAAATGGAGCCCGGCGATAAAGCCCTCATCGAGGACCCTTGGGGCGCGATCGAAGATGAAGGCCCGGGCACATTCATCGCAGGCGGTGCAGGCATCACACCCTTCATCGCGATCCTGCGCGAACGCCTTGAGAAAAAGGGTACACTTGCGGGCTGCACGCTGATTTTCTCAAACTCCACGGAGAAGGACATCATCCTCCGGAAAGAGTTTGAGAGCATGCAGGGGCTGAAAACCATCTTCACCGTGACCGATCAGGACGATGCCTCAGTGCATACAGAATTCGTCGATAAAGACTTTCTGAAAGATCATATCGATCCGACGCTCGGCAAATTCTACATTTGCGGACCGGATAAAATGGTGGACGAGATTTCCGAGACGCTGAAAAGCTTCGGCATTGAGGATGAGCGCATCATCCACGAAGATTTCGAATAAACGATATCGCCGCGTTGGTTATGCCAGCGCGGCGATTTTCTGATAGCTCGCCGCTGCTGTCTGGATTTGCTGCTGTAAAATAGTGTTCAGCTCGCGCCCGTTCTCACGAACCTCATCGGAGCGGGCGTCTGCGCTGTCGCGATCATCATCGCGTGGCGGCTCGCCAGACCTCTGAGCAGACGCCGTATCAAGGCCAGATGGCTTATCCTGACCGGGTGCCTCACCGTCATTCTCTGCTGCAGGGCTAACGTCTGCCGGCAGCGCAGCACCCAACGGCTCCGCTCCTTCAACCGGCTCACCCTCCCCTGCCTCTCCAGTACGTTCAGCACGCGATTCCGCAGCGAGTTCTGATTGCGCTTCACGCAAAGCCGCAGCGGCGGCCTGAGCGACCTTACGATCCTGATCTGATGGTTCTGCTGGCGCGAGCGCGGCGGCCTGAACCTGCTGCAGTTTATCAATCGTCGCCTGCGGATCGCCTTCAATAGGTGCCGTATCAATCTTCACTTCGCCGCCAATGGCGTAGCGCTTCCCGTCCGGCCCGACCTGATATTCATAAGACGGGGAACCGGCAAAGCTGCCACCTGTTGCGGCGTGCGCTGCCTCGTGCGCGCGGACTTCTGCGTCGCGTTCTTTCAGCTCTTTGACCTGAGCCTGCTCTTCATCACTCAATTCGTTCTTGGCTTTGGTGCTTTTGTCGCCGCAGCTATTGCAGATACCAGCGGCACACTCAGGACATTCTTCGGCTTTCACCGTTGTCTGCGTCTCGGTGACTTTGGTCACTTGCACCTGCGTGGATTCAGCAGCCTGGAGCGCCGCATCAGAGATTTCGACACGGTCAACCGGATTAATTGCGGATGGAGACGGCGTAGACGCAGGTGTCTGCGCGGCAGGGTATCCTGTCGGCAGAGGAATAAAGGCTGTCTGCGGCGAACTGCTGATCTGCATGGCAATCCCGAACGTCGAACGAGCGCCAAGTATACATGTTCAGTCTTCATCAGCCCTGACCGGCTGAAGACGATTTTGGACCAATTGATTCACTGGCCCGTAACCATAAATCTATGGAGTTGATGCTTCCGCTACCCCGCGCCCGGCCTCCAGTATCGGAATGCCTGCTTCGGTTGGCACATAGATGACATCCTGCTGGTTAGAACCGAGCTTCTGGATCCAGAGATATCTGAGATACCCATCAGGTCCGCCCAGACCATTGGCGATGATCTCATTGGCTTCAGCCACACCGCGCGCCCGCTCGATTTCCGCCTCACGAAGGAAAACCGCGGCTTCAGCCTGTGCACGCGCTTCTTCAATCAGAACACGGCGTTCGTTTTCTGCCTGTGCCAGCGCAGCCTTACCGCTCATTTCAGCGCGCCAGACATTCCATGTCGGCAAAATCCACATCACTGCAGCGAGCGCGAGGATGATCATCACCGCACCGCCCACGAGCGAAAGCATCGGGGTTCTCATAAACTGTCTCCTGACCTTATCCGGCCAGTTTACCCGTGCATGCTGGAAGCGAAAGCATTAATCAACACAACGTTTACCACCTGCTATCGGGACCAATGGTCAACAAGGCGTCGATTTCGTCTTCGCTAAGTGAAACACCGCGCTGCAGAGCATAAAACTCCATCATTGAAGCCATGAGCAGGTCATGATCTTCGGAGCTAACATCACCGGAGACATCCAACTGCAGCGCAAGAAACCAGCCGTCCCGCTCATCCAGAAAGACATACATGTGCTGTCGTAATCCTGGCGCATACAACATTAAGCAGCGCCCTCGCTCGACAGTCTCATAATCCAAACCATCGAGTGCCGGCTCTTGCGTTATCAGCTCCCTGCGTTCCCCGACCGCCGCGTCCCCAAACGCAACCAATGCTCTCAGCTGGCGGTCACACGCGTCAACTTGCGGCAATGGCTCGACCCGCGTGACGGCTGACGCCGTCATCACCGTGTCGCCCATTTGTTCCAGCAGAGTACCAAACGGCGAACGATAAAACGCTGTACCCAGCCTTCCTTCGAAACCTTCAAGCCGATAGCTGCAGACGGGGATATACGAAAACACTCCGGGTGCATCTGCCTGAAGGGCGTGTGTCGTGTCCTGAAACTCGAAGATGCCGACTTGAGACGGACAGATGCCACCAGATGGCTCATGCCGCACCTGACCGTTGGAATCCGTCTCCCATTCCTGTTCAGCGAGCTCCATGCCGCGATAAACCAACTCGGTCTGACTGCGGCTTAAACCAGGTATCGGAGGAATCTGCTCGTCTGCTGACACAGGCGCCGTTGTTCCCATCGGTGGTGTCGCCGGTCTGACATTATATGTTGCCAGCGCAGCAGCCATACAGCCCGAAAGCAGAAAGGGTGATGCTAAAAGCGCGAGAAGATATTTGCGATTCTGATGTTTCATAAGGCCCCAATCAGCACAACCTGACCGCGACCACCAGACAATATCAACTCATTTTCGGAGGACGCCCGCAAATGCTGCGATTTTGCCTGCATCCTTCACGCCCTTTTCGGACTCCACGCCGGAAGAGACATCCACCGCTTTCGCGCCCGAAATCTCTACGGCCTCTGCAACATTGTCAGGGTTGAGCCCGCCAGCCAGCAACCATGGCCGGTCACAGGAAAAGTCTTTCAATATGATCCAGTCAAAGCTGTGGCCCCAACCGCCTGGTCTGTCTGCATCTTTTGGTGGTTTGGCATCAAACAGAAACCGGTCAGCGGCCGTAAAGTCGGCAACAGCCTCAAGGTCAACGGGCGCAGAGACCGGCAGCGCCTTCCAAATCTCACCGCTTTTGCGTCGTGCCCGAATATCTAAAATCAACTGGTTGTCCTCAGAACCATGAAGCTGGATGTGATCCACACCCCATTCGTCGGCAAGACTGACAGCCTCGTCCACCGTCGGATTAACGAGCAGGATGACCGTCTCAACGTCTGGATTGATCGACTTGACGGAGGCCACAAGTTCAGCCCCCTCACTACGCAGCACGTGGCGCGGGCTTTTTTCAAAATGGACGAAGCCGACCCAGCGCGCTCCGGCTTTGATTGCCTCACGCACACTGCCCCGCTCTTTCAGGCCACAGATTTTGATATCAGTCTCACTCATGGCCCTTCATGTGCGTGAGAAGTGATGAAGGTCAATCCGTCTGGGTCTTGCTTTTAGCGATGCCTCACGCAAAACATGCCCGCTGAACATGTTTTGAGTACAGGATTTGAGCCATGCCTTTTGATATGCCCCGCCATGACTGGAGCCGCGACGAGATTAAAGCGCTTTACGAGCTGCCTCTCGACACGCTGATCGGCAGAGCGCTGGCTGTGAAACAAGCCAACTGGGCTGATGGCAAAATCCAGAAGTCCCAGCTTCTCTCTATCAAGACCGGCGGCTGCGCGGAAAACTGTGGCTATTGCAGCCAGTCAGCTCATTTCGATACCGGCCTTGAAGCCTCCAAACTGATGCCCCTCGACGAAGTTGTCGAAGCCGCACGCGAAGCCAAAGCCGGCGGCGCAGACCGCTTCTGCATGGGCGCAGCCTGGCGTGAGCTTAAAGATCGCGATCTACCGAAAGTCGCGGACATGATCCGCGCGGTGAAAGCCGAAGGCATGGAAACCTGCGTAACGCTAGGTATGCTGGGCGAAGGTCAGGCTGAAAAGCTCGCTGAGGCCGGCCTCGATTATTACAACCACAATCTCGATACCTCGCGCGAATATTACGACAAGGTCGTCACCACGCGCACCTATGAGGACCGTATCGATACGCTCGGCAAAGCCCGTGAGGCTGGCCTGAACCTCTGCGTTGGCGGTATTCTCGGCATGGGCGAAAGCCGTGAGGACCGCATCGGCCTCATCCATGAGCTGGCACAACTCACGCCGCATCCGGAGAGCGTTCCGATCAACATGCTCGTACCGATCGACGGTACGCCGCTTGGCGATTCTCCTGAAATCTCGGTTACCGAAATGGCGCGTGCGATTGCCGTTTGCCGCGTCGTCTTCCCGAAAAGCTGGGTGCGCCTCTCCGCAGGCCGTGAAGGCATGACAGAGGGCGAACAGGCGCTCTGCCTTCTGGCTGGCGCAAACTCCATCTTCGTGGGCGCGCGCCTTCTGACTACAGACAATCCGGGCGAGGACCGCGACGCGTCACTTCTCAAGAACACAGGCTTTGAAGCCGTCGCCCGCGACGTGATGCAAGTTTAAGAAAAACAGCGGGCCTCTGGTGGGCTAGTCCCACCAGAGGCCCGTCATATTGCGCGTAACATTGGTTCCGCAGTGCACCTCTCCGCCCCATGAGTGGTGGGATAGCCAGTCATCAATCGACCAGACAGTAATGCCTGCTTCGGCATAGGCCTCGGTGACGGCGGCCTCCATAATATCGACGCCATCAATCACCGGCCCCCATTGCTTGGGCGGGATATAGTTTTCACGATCCAGCAACAGCCCGTTCACAGCCGCCGGATAGAAGGCGATCATATTGCCCTGCGAATAGGTGATGTATTCGCGCGGGGTAACATCAGCGTCCGCCATACTGTCTTCTGACGGGCGGATAGGCTGCTCTTCACGCACCCCCGGATGCGGCACGAAATCTGAAAAATCTGAATATTCGAACAGGCCCGGAATACGCACGACCTGACTTTCAGGCAGACCGGTTTCGGCAAGCAGGATTTGCAGGTTCAGCTCAACACGGCGGCGTGCCAACTCGTTATCCTCAAGAAAGGCTTCGTCCGCGAGCAGTTCATCAATTGTCATTTGAGGCGCATCAGGTCGAGAGAACACCTGCGCATCGCCATGACCTGCCGCCTGCGCCTCGCGCAAAACCTCGAATGCTGACGGCACGTCTTTGATCGCAATCGTCCAGCCATAGGCGTTGTCGGCAGGCAGGAACTGAATGAACTCGTCCACATGCGCGATGATCAGCCAGGAGGTGTCGAGCACGACAGGGTCCTGCACCCATTGTGCGTCAAAGAAGCTCGTAAAATCAGAATGCGGCGCGTAACCATCGCCCGCATCGCCATAAATCACACGGCCTGCCGGATAGGACGTTCCATCCAGCTCGTATGGCGGGATCGTCTCCAGATTACCGAATGAGTCGGCCTGATGGTAATTATCGCCGCCTGTCTGAACCACGCCAAAGCCCGGCCCTTTCAGCGCAAAGAGAGAGCGACCGGCAGAGCGTGTAGGCTGAGGCGAGCGGATCGCTACGCGGATAATCTTCGCCTCACCATCAGGTGCAGGCATGCTCATATAGCCGAACTCGACAAAGTCCTGCGCCCAGTTGTCGATGGTGTCGAAACGGGCAAGCGGCGCGGTGAAGCCCGCTTCTGTAAGCGCACCGGCGAGATCATCAACGAACTCACGATGCACAGGGCGGTCGCTTTGCGGCACATAGACCTCGTTCGCCCGCTCCAGATGGTTATGAATAATCACCGGCGCGACGCGCATGGTGACACGATCAGTCAGCACGTCAGCGCCGTCTGTCACGGTGAACTCGAGCGTGGCCACGCCATTCCAGATGTCCTCGCTTCGAATAATGTCACGCGAATCGACACCAAATGTCAGGCCCGTATTCAGCTCTTCAGCGGAGAGCTGCATGTCGCGCGTGAAATACTCCCAGCTCTCTTCGCGGCGAATGAATATACGGATGTTTTCATAACCGACGCCAACCGCCGCGACGGTTCCGAAGGCATCATCGCTCAACCCGTTGACGGGCAGCGTTCGCACGGGCGCGAAATAGTCTGGCGCATGGGGTAAATCATCTGATGCATCATGACAGGCTTCCAGCTCGTCATCGCTCTGGCTCTCATCATCCGGCCCTGCGCAGCGCCCTGCCGTGTCACCGATATTGGCCAGAATGATGGCGCCGCGTTCAGCAGACCAGTCCGTCTTATCGTCGGCATCAAGATCGTTGACGCGACCATCCCGGTTTGTATCGGCAAGAATGGTGGCAACGGGTTCAACAGGCGCAGCCGTTAAAGGCTCATCGGACGAACAGGCCGCAAGAAGAATGGTGAGCGTGCCCATGAGCGCAGTAGCTGAGCGAAGAGAAGTCATGAATGCCCCGAAGCAGAGTGTTATGTTTTGAAAGCACTAAGTGATGCCATTCTTCTTCCTGCAAGTCACTGAGAACAGAATTTCTGTTTCCAGCGTCGCGCCGCCCGGTCGCCAACATGTATTGCCTGTCCAAAGCGCAGCACATCACTTGGCCCTCACACCTCTGTCATTGCCCGTCAGTGTGAGTTTATTCGCGCTGGCGGCTGGCATCACCTAGGGTCAGGGCTCCAAACACACCGGAGTTTTCATATGATCCGCACATTCCTCGCCGCATCCCTGATCGCGGCTTCCGCCCCAACAGCCCTCGCACAACAGGCGATGGCTGACCAAGCCCCGATGGCCGACGACGACCAGATGATGATGCATGTCGGTCCATCTGTTGGTGACACATTCGCGGACTTCACCGCGCTCTCTACAACGGGCGAAGCGCAAACACTCGCAAACCTTTCAGGTGAGGCAGGTGCGGTCATCGTCTTTTCCCGCTCGCTGGACTGGTGCCCGTTCTGCAAACGTCAGGCGATTGATCTGAAAGATGCCGCGGCGCCGCTTGCTGAGCTTGGCTGGGATCTAAACCTCATCACGTATGATGATCCTGATACGCTGGCTGAATATGCGGGCGACAATGAAATCCCGTACACGCTGCTCTCCGACAAGGATTCAGCGATGATCAACGCGTTCCACCTTCGCAACACCGAAGTACCTGCAGGTAGCCGTTATGACGGCATTCCGCATCCAGCCATCATCTTCCTCTCTCCGGAAGGCGAAGTACTCGCCATGCTCCGAGAGGAAGGTTACCAGAACCGTCCGCCAGTAGATGTGGTTCTGGAAACCGCCGGCGAACTGGCGAGCTGACGCAGAAACAGGGAAGCGGCGAAATCGCCGCTTCCTGCGTTGACTTGAGAGCGCCACCGGATGAAGTTTCCTCCCGATCCAAATCATTTCGGGGGCTCTCTTGGACACGATCTACACTCTTCACCATTTTGCGTGTTCTGGCGGCACTGTGTTGTCACGCATTATCGGCGGTATTGATCGCGCAGTCGTTCTGAGTGAAATCCATCCGGATCGACACCTGCCGCAGGTGTTCAACCCGATCTTCCAGTTTCGCAAATCCTATGGCCTCGAAACGCCCGAAGATCAGGCGGCGTTCGACAATGTATTCGTCGAAGAAATCCGCGCCATTCAGGACATCTGTAAGCGCGAAAACCGCGTCCTCTTCGTGCGTGACCATTATCACCGGGACATTATCGTCAACCGCCGATCAGAGAGCCGGCTGACTGAAGTTCTGCTGCCGCATTTCAACATCAAACGCATCTACACTTTCCGCGACCCGCTGGAAGTCTGGACGAGCATGAAGCTGAAAAACTGGCTCGAAGGTGCGAGTGTCGATGAATTCCTCGACCTTCAGGTAAAAGCCCTCGACGAATTCAGAGGCGATCTGAACCTGAATTACCATGACGCCTGCGTGCGGCCCGGTAAGTTCAAACGCGCCGTATTTGATTATGCCGGCATGTCTGAAGCTGAGGGTGATTTCGGCGGGCCAATGGATGACCGCCAGCACTATACCGGCCAGAGCGGACGCTTTGGCAAAGAGATGGCGCCGCGCCCGACACGCTGGGGCGCATTGTCAGACGGTGACATTCTCGCCTTCGCGAACTCTCCGATTTACGCCGAATTATGCCAGAGGACGGGCCTGAAACTGATCCCTGCCCGCGATATTCCACCTCGCGTCCAGCGACTTCTGAACAGCTAGTCCGAAGCAATCAAACCTTCGCGCTTCAAAAAGTCCGTCATCGGCGCCTCAACATAGAAGGCGGACAGATCGGATGTGTCCCACATTGCGAGAAGGTCCTCGGCATCGATAAAATACTGCTTGAGCGCGGCGAAGATAGCTTCTGGTGTGACTTCGTCGATGGAGAGATACGGCGCACCGGCGGCAAGGGCGATTTCTTCCATTGTGCTTCCGCGAGGTACGACAGGCAGAACATTCAGCTCGATCGCTTCTATGATGATGCCCGATGAGGAAGATCGATACCGGTCACTATATGGCAGAAGCACCACATCGAGCCCTGCGAAGGCGCGATAGTACTCATCCTGCGTCGCAAAGCCGGAGCGGATCGTGACATTGGGATCCTGCTCCAGCCTGTCGATGTCAGCCTGCATAAAGGGCTTTTCACGAAAACCGCGGGCCTGAACCTTATCGAACTGTAACCGCCATTCGACCGGAAAATTGCTGTCATCCGCCAGCGATATGAGGTCGGGCAGCACGCCATAGCCTTTATCCTCGCGGGTCGCGCCCATCATACCGACGCGAATTTTTCGTGGCCCGTCTTCGACGCCCCGCGGGCGCCTGTGAGCCCGCGCCGTCGACGCCACCGGATAGACCGCTTTTTTGAACACCTGTCCGCGCGGATCACGTTCGCTGAGTTGCTCAGAAACTGCACTGAACTCTGAATGCATAAGCACATTGATCGTTCTTAGTTCGGCAAGTTTATCGAAGGGCTGAAGCACCAGCTCGGCCATCCGCGCATTGGCTTCCCGATTAAGCTCGCGCGGTGCGTATGCTACAGGCAGAAAATCGATGATAACACTGAACGATCGCTTCCCATCCTGTTCGGCCAGCCAGTTATAGACAGCCTTCAGCATGTTAGGTGTAACAGTCTTGAATATGATCAGATCGACATTCTCAACATCAAGCCGGTCGAGATCCTGCCTCAGCCATTTATTCTTTCGGTTCGGAAAGCGACCAAGGCTATTTCCGTGCGGCACTCCGGCATACGTCCGAAATGTCAGCGCATTGCTTTGAGCAACGCCGAGCCCTTCAACCGGCCGACTTTCCAAAGAAGTCAGAACACCAACCTCATCTAGTGCAAACCCTGCATCCTTCAGATATCCGAGCATATGCTGCAAAGAGTTATAATGGTGGGAATTCTGATAATGGATTGCACCCGTATCAATAATCCTGACGCGTTTTTTGCTGACGTCTTCCAGTTCAGATGAAAAAGTTACCCTCGTCTCCAGATATTCCGGAACGAGCCCTGACATGCCTATTGCAAACTCGGCAGCCAGATTTCTGTCATCCTGCTGCGCAGCACCCGACGCCAGCCATTTACGCATCAGCCTTTCGGCTGCATGCCATTCCCGAAACCGGATCATTATTTGAGCAAGAGCAACCAGCATATCCGGTGCCAGTGCCTCACCGAGACGGCTCAGATAAACATCGTATACGCCTGAATTTTCTTCCGCGGCCGCAATACCAAAATGGTCAGCTACCCAAAGCGCCAGAAGCGGACAATCATGCGGTGCCTCATTCGCATAATTAAAGAAGTCGCGCACGACCTCGTTCTCGATAAAAATAATCCGGTTGGTCGTTAGCTCACGCAACAGCGTGAAGCGTAGTGAAACGGACAGGGCATTATAAATGTCAAAGAACCGCTCCGGCGCGCCAGCTTTCATTGCTGCTCGTAGCAAGCCGAGCAAAGGAGCCGGATTAGCAGGTTTTCGAGTATGTGCAGCGAGCCAGGCATTCATCGCGCCCTCCCACCTGCCCTGAAGCTGCGCCTCCCAGGCCAGGGCACGGAACGTATGAAGGCTGTCCGGCTCCAGGTCTTCCAGTCGCGCCCTGACCGCTGAAATCTCAGCAAGATCACGCGACCTGATTGCATGCCCGAGACGCTGCTTTAACTCGCTTTCCAAAAGCCAACTCCTGATTCACGGAGTTGATCACACTGTAATTCGAGAGATTTGTCAGCGCCGTAGCTGAATAGAGCTGTGAGCTAGTCGCTAAACTGCTTTTGCATGGCGGTTGGCAGGCACAGCATTGGGCGAAGAATAGGCGTCAAAACACTGAGCCACACTGCGCAACAAAACGCGCGCTTCGACAGGCACCTGAACAACGCTGCCTGTGACATCACAAATGCCCAGACGCTCCAGCCCGCGCAAAAGTTCAAACGCGTCTGCAAAGTGAGAGAGTGGTACGTCGAATCGCTGGCAGACCTTCGCCACGTCAACTTGCATGTCGCACATCAGACGCTCGATCACAGCGCTGCGCAGGCTGTCTTCATCGGTGCGTCGTACGCCGCGGCGATGCGGAATGTCACCCGCCATCACGCTCTCGGAATAGTCGCGAATGTCCTTGGCGTTCTGAACGAAGCCGCCCGGAAACTCCGAAATGCCTGACGGACCGAGCGCGATCAGCGTCCGGCAGGTATCCGTGGTATAGCCTTGAAAGTTGCGATGCAGCGCACCTGTTTTCAGCGCGCCCGCAAGTGCGTCTTCTTCACGCGCAAAGTGGTCGAGACCAATCTGCACATAGCCGAAATCTACCAGCGTCTCAGACAGGGCTTCGAACTGGTCAAAACGGGCTTTGGTGTCCGGAAGGGTTTTCTCATCAATTGCGCGCTGGTGTTTTGCAAACCATGGCACATGGGCATAGCCGAACGCAGAGATGCGATCCGGCTTCAGGCTGGCAGCCATTTCTGCAGAATGCGCAACGCTCTCAGCTGTCTGATGCGGCAGGCCGTAAAGAAGATCAAAATTGATAGCCGTAATATCGGCGGCACGCAGCGCCTCAACAGCCCCCTTCACGAGGAGGAAGGGCTGAATTCGATTGATCGCTTCCTGAACCGTGCGATTAAAATCCTGCACGCCAAGGCTGGCACGCGTCACACCGCCAGCAGCCAGCGACTGAATCATTTCAGGGTTCAGTGTCCGTGGATCAAGCTCAATAGAAATTTCAGCATCATCATCAATGCAGAAGGCATCGCGCAGCGCATCCAGCACGCGCAGCATGTCTTTTGGGTTCAGCGCGTTAGGCGTGCCGCCGCCAAAATGAAGATGCACGCCGCCGCCATGCTGGGGCAGCTTTGCCTTCCAGAGTTCAATCTCTTTAAGAAGAACATCAACGAAGCGCCCGATACGTGTATAGCCGTTTGGAACCGTGGTGTGGCAGCCGCAATACCAGCAAAGCTGTTCGCAGAATGGCACATGCACATAAACAGAGATCGGCTCACTTGGCCCGATACCGGCAATCCAGCTCGAAACAGCATCCGCATCCGGATTATCCTCAAACTGCGCGGCAGTCGGATAACTGGTGTAGCGAGGGACGGGCTTCTGAGCGAGATCGAACCATTCCGGGCGCATGCTGAACTCCATGAGTGTCTGGGGAGTTGCAATATCTACGTGCAATTACCCCTTCTTAGAATGTGGCCATCTGGCACTGAGACAGTTTGAAGCGCTTAATAGGGCTTTTCATCCGATGAGAAGGTGATCTGCGGATAGACATTCATGACAAATTTTGGTCTACAGCCTTCAACAAAAATCTCTTCAGTGCGGAGCGCATCAGCATGTCAGGTGAATTGATCACGGTATTCGGCGGGTCAGGTTTTCTCGGTCGCTATGTTGTGCGCAATCTGTGCCGCGCCGGTTACCGCGTTCGCGTCGCGGTTCGCAAGCCGCATCTGGCAGGTGATCAGCGCCTCGCAGGCGATGTCGGTCAGGTCCAGATCGTTCAGGCCAATGTCCGCAACCGCCCGAGCATCCAGCGCGCTCTTGAAGGCGCGTCCGGCGTCATCAACCTTGTCGGTATTCTTTTCGAGCGCGGTCAGCAAACCTTTGAAGGCACTCAANGCCTTGGCGCGAAGAACGTTGCAGAGCTTGCAGCTGAAGCCGGCATCACAAACTTCGTCCAGCTGTCTGCGATCGGCGCCGATGCCGACAGCGAAGCTGAATACGCCCGCACAAAAGCTGCAGCCGAAGCAGACGTACGCCAGTACATGCCTAGCGCGGCAATCGTGCGCCCGAGCATTATTTTCGGGCCTGAAGATGACTTCTTCAACCGTTTTGCCAGCATGGCCCGCTTCACACCGGCGCTTCCACTGATTGGTGGCGGCGAAACCAAATTCCAGCCAATCTTCGTTGGCGATGTTGCCGATGCTGTTGTCAAAGCACTTCAGTCTGACGCAGCGAACGGCCGTACATTCGAAATTGGCGGCCCGGCTGTCTACACATTCAAGGAAATCCTTGAATACATCACCAAAGAGATTGACCGTCCGCGCCTTCTTGCGCCGCTGCCATTCTTCCTCGCAAAGCCAATCGGTCTCGTCACAGGCACGATTTTCAGCTTCTGGCCGTTCCCTGCACCGCCAATCACTGGCGACCAAGTCGAAATGCTGAAAACTGACAATGTGGTCGGCATTAGTGGTGAAGAGAATATCGGCACGCTGGCGGACCTCGGCGTAACTGAGCTTGAGAGCATCGAGACAATCGTTCCGACTTACCTCTGGCGTTTCCGCCCGCAGGGTCAGTTCCACGAAGTCAAAGACGCTTAAGCTTTTCAGGAACAAGTGAGGGGCCCCACCCGTTCTGTCTTCAGTAGTTTTAGACAGAATGGAGGCCCCTAATGAAACGCACAGGCACAGCTAAATGGAGTGGTTCGCTTAAAGACGGCAGCGGCACGGTGTCCACGCAGTCAGGCGTCCTCACCAACTCACCTTATTCCTTCAAAGGCCGCTTCGAAGACGAAGACGGCAAGACCGGAACCAATCCGGAAGAGCTGATTGGCGCGGCCCATGCCGGCTGTTTCACCATGCAGCTCTCTCACATGCTTGCCGAAGCAGGCCATCCGGCAGATATGCTGGAAACAACCGCAAACGTTTCGGTCGAACCGGCCGATGGCGGCGGCTTTGAAATCACTAAAAGCCATTTGCAGCTTTCAGCACGTGTCCCCGGCATCGACAATGACGAGTTCATGAAACTCGCGAACACGGCCAAATCCGGCTGCCCTGTATCAAAGGCGCTGGCCGGTACAGAGATTTCCATGGAAGCCAAGCTTCACGACTAATCAGACAACAAAAAAGGCGCCTCTGGGGGGCGCCTTTTTCTTATCCGTGAACGGTGCGGAGCTTAGTATTCCCGCATTGGCTCTTCTTCCATCTCACCTTCGAGTTCCGGCTCATGCGCCTCATGTTCAGCATGATCGCCGTGTTCGACGTGCTCACGATGGATGAATACCCGCGCCTCGCCATCAAGCTCGATATCGAGATCACGCTCCAGCTCTTCCAGATCGATAATGCCCGCCAGGCCTTCCTCATCCAGCAGAGCCTGCAGCTCCTCAAGACCTGAAAGATCAATCTCTACGCCTTCAAGTTCGGCAATGCGTGCGATCTCGTCGGTATCGATTTCCTGAACGACGATAACGGCACGAGCAGCTTCACGCACAGCGGCGCGCGCTTCATCACGTGCACGTGCGATTTCGATGCGGATATGCTCGCGGTCGGCAAGTTCCATCGCATGCGCGCGTGAGATGTGCGCTTCGATTTCCATTTCTTCGATTTCGGACAGACGTTCCATCGTCCGCTCGATAATCTCCTGGATCTCTTCGTCAGACATATCGACGTCGACGTTTTCGACCCAGCGATGCTCGCGAACTTCGATTTCGCCATCTTCAAGCGATCCAAGCTCGGTCCGGTTCACGGTAATGACACGGACTTCCTCGCCTTCGTCGCTGATGAAGACATTATCATTTACGCCCGTGACGACAGCTTCAGAGTTGAACTCGTCAGCCGAAATCTGGCCATCATCATTCGTGTCGAGGATTTCAAAAACAGCGCTATCATTGGCGGAAATTTCCCCCGCGGTGAGGACACCGTCGGAGTTTCGGTCAAGCCGCTCAAAGGCTTCGTCCGAAGCTGCTGATGGCATAGCGAGCAACATCGCGCTGCTGGCCGCAACTGCGCCGGCAGTTGCCAGCGACTTTCTAAGATTACGCTTCATAAGGGTCACAACGTCCTTCATCTGGAATTGGCGTTGTGACTGCCGGTCGTGCTCGTCGAGGAAACCCTCAATGCCTGCGCGCAGGGCTTCACTCGCGGTGAGGCCTTCCTTTTTGCATGCTTCCATGAAAGCGATTTTCTGCGAGTAAGAGAGTCTTACCTCGAGACTTTCACTCTTTTTTTCTTCACGCATAGCGCACTGCCTTTCGGGTTCACGACCATTCAGTCACGCACTCAGCGGACCAGTAATTCACGTAAAAGAGAAACGAACTCACGTCTGGATGCCAGAAAAAACGTGTCCGGACACCTGAAATTTCGGTCATTTTAGCCCTGGCAGCCTACCACTTAATGCCCATTTTCTGCTTCGCCCATTCGGCAAAATCAGCTGGCTGGTCATAAGCGCGCTCATCCAGAGAGCCAAAGGCGAGAAGTATCTGTTCAGCCGTTTCAAGGCGAACACCTTTCGGCGGCGCCTGCCCTTCCAGCCAGTAGGATGCGTTGTTCATATCCTGGCTCGGATCGACGACAAACATGACGCGCGTGCCGCCATTGCCTTCTTCATCACGGCCAAAAACCAGACCGTAAATCGTCTCACGTCCCCACATGCCACGGCTGATCTGCTGCACTTTACCGTCAAGCAGAACCTCATCATGAGACATGTGACGTCGCCATTGCAGAATGTGCATGTCATTCCCGTTGACGATCTTGATGTCGATTTTCCAATGCGCCATGCGCACGAGCGTTGCGTCCATAAAACCCTCCAGCATTTATCGAAAAGCAATATTACTGTTTTTCGATAAAGTCAAGCCGTCAGCTTTTGTCCGGACAAACCCTGGGCGCTAGCTGATCCAGCCAAATGCAAGCGGAGAGGCCAGAACGAGCACAATCGCAAGTACGATCCGGTAGAGCACGAAAGGCAGAAAGCTTATCTTCTCAAGCAGCTTCATCAGTGCCCAGATAGAGAAGATACCAGAGAGGAATGAGAGCGCCGCCACGATCAGCCCATCCGTCAGATTCGCTGCACCGGTGGTCTCTGCGGTCAGCAGCTCCAGCACTGCATAAGCGCCGGTCGCCGCAAGGATCGGCGCACCGATCAGCATTGAGAACCGCGCGGCTTCGGTACGCTTGTAACCAAACCAGCGCGCTGCCGTCATGGTGATGCCAGACCGACTTGTGCCAGGAAGGAGCGCCGCAATCGCCTGCGTCGCGCCGATGAGCACAGCATGCATCACGCCCATCTCATCCATGGACTTTTCATTGCCGCCGCGCGTATCCGCCCACCAGAGCGCAATACCAAAGACCAGCGTTGTTGCCGCGACCGTGAGCGGGCCGCGAAGACCATCTTTAAGCTGGTCACCCGCCAGAACCTCAAACCCGCCAACCACGGCCAGAGTAATCGGCATAGACAGAAGAATGAGCATGGCAAGGCGCGCATTCGAAGAGAGCGCTTTCCGCGTGGCCGCAGCGCCAACCAGCTCGAACCCGCCGCCAATTGCCCGGCCTACATCCTTCCAGAAATAGAGAAACACAGCGAACAAGGTTCCAAGATGCGCCATCGCATTGATCAGAAGTTCATCATGCGCGTCAAAACCGAAATAACTTGAGGCCAGCAGCACGTGTCCGGACGAGGAAATCGGCAGCCACTCGGTAATTCCCTGCAGAAGTGATATAAGTATGATCTGCATTAGCGACATAGCGTGCGTCCCGTCCCACGTTTCCGGCCCGTTCTGGCATAGCGAACTTCCGCAGAATCGACTAGCTGATCGCCCGATTTTTTAGATTAAAATCATTTTGATATATATTTATTGCCTGCAAACCATTCGCAAACCTCGAATTGATAGATTATCGCGCCAGTTAAATATCATCGTGATATCAATCATGGATTCTTCGCTTGCTAACCCTATTCCGCAGCGATATGTTCCGGCCAAATTCAGGAGAAGCCCATGTCGACACGAATGCTCAAATTCGTTTCGACCGAGCAGGAGCGCCCGGTAAAACGGAGCGCTGAAGACCGGTCGGATGATTTCCACGAAATCTATCGTGAGTTCATCGAAGCTAAAGCAGAGGAACAGGCAGGTCGCTGTTCACAATGCGGCGTGCCGTTCTGTCAGGAACACTGCCCGCTCGGCAATAATATTCCAGACTGGCTGATGCTCACGGCAAATGGTCGTCTCGAAGAAGCCTATCAGGTCTCTTCCGCGACGAACAACATGCCGGAAATCTGTGGCCGCATCTGTCCGCAGGACCGCCTGTGCGAAGGCAGCTGCACAACCGAGCAATCCGGTCACGGTTCGATCACCATTGGGGCCGTTGAAAAGTACATCACTGACACCGCGTGGGAAAAAGGTTGGATCAAGCCGATCACACCTCCGCGCGAGCGTGCTCAAAGCGTTGGCATTATCGGTGCGGGCCCGGGCGGCCTTGCTGCGGCTGAACAGCTGCGCCGCAAAGGCTATAAAGTGACTGTCTATGACCGTTATGACCGCGTTGGCGGCCTTCTGGTGTACGGCATTCCGGGCTTCAAGCTTGAAAAAGACGTTGTCCAGCGCCGCGCTGACTATCTGGAAGCTTCCGGCGTCGAGTTCGTGCTGAACTGCAATGTGGGCGAAGACATCTCCTTCCAGGACCTGCGCGCCAAGCACAACTCTGTTCTCATCGCGACAGGCGTTTATAAAGCCAAGTCACTCAACGCTCCGGGCGCTGGCGCCGAAGGCGTCTACCCGGCCCTTGAGTATCTGACGACATCTAACAAGCAGAACCTTGGTGACGCTGTTCCAGATTATGACAGCGGCAAGCTGAACGCCAAAGGCAAGAAAGTCGTCGTCATTGGCGGCGGTGACACAGCGATGGACTGCGTACGCACGGCGATCCGTCAGGGCGCAAGCTCTGTGACCTGTCTCTATCGTCGTAACCGCGAAAACATGCCGGGCTCCCAGCGTGAAGTCGCAAACGCGGAAGAAGAAGGCGTCACATTCGAGTGGCTCGCTGCGCCGCGCGCTGTCATCGACAATGGTGGCAAGGCATCAGCCGTTCGTGCTGTTCGCATGCGCCTTGGTCTGCCAGACGCATCAGGCCGTCAGGCACCTGAAGAAGTACCGGGCTCTGACTTCGACATCGAAGCAGACATGGTAATTCAGGCACTCGGCTTTGATCCGGAAGACCTACCAATCCTCTTCAACGAGAACCAGCTCACTGTGAACCGCTGGGGCGCTGTCCGCGTCGACTATTCCACCATGATGACAAGCATGGATGGCGTATTCGCTGTTGGCGACATTGTCCGCGGCGCATCGCTTGTCGTCTGGGCCGTCAAAGAAGGCCGCGACGCAGCTGAGTCCATTCACGAATACCTGCTCGCTTGCGCGACAGATCGCCCTGTAGCGGCGGAGTAAGATCATGACTGATTACACAAAAACATATCTCGAGAACCGTCAGAAGCTCATCGACGCGCACGCTTATGATCCACGTGATGAAAGCGATGCCTGCGGCGTGGGCCTCATCGTAGCGCTGGACGGCCAGCCACGTCGTGAAATCGTCGAAAAAGGCGTTCGCGCGCTGAAAGCAGTTTACCACCGAGGCGCGGTCGACGCTGACGGCAAGACAGGTGACGGCGCGGGTATCCGCGTCGACGTCCCGCAGGACTTCTTTAAAGAACAGGTTGCCCGCACAGGTCATGATCCAAGCCGCGCGCCTATCTGCGTCGGCCAGATCTTCCTGCCGCGTACAGACCTGTCTGCTCAGGAAGCTGCCCGTACAATCGTCGAAGCAGAAATCCTGAAATACGGTTTCTACATTTATGGCTGGCGTCAGCCGCCTATCGACCCAAGCATTATCGGTCAGAAGGCGAATGACACACGTCCGGAAATTGAGCAGGTGCTTTTCTATGACGCGCAGGACCGTTCCCGCGCTGATCTGGAGCGTGCGCTTTACATCTGCCGTCGCCGTATCGAGCGCCGCGCACGTGAAGCTGCGATTCCAAGCTTCTATGTCTGCTCACTGTCTCAGCGGAACCTGATCTATAAAGGCATGTTCCTCGCAGAAGACATCGACAACTTCTATCCGGACCTCAAAGACGAACGTTTCGTTTCTGCTGTCTGTATTTATCACCAGCGCTACTCCACCAACACCTTCCCGCAATGGTGGCTGGCCCAGCCATTCCGCATGCTGGCGCACAATGGTGAGATCAACACGGTTCGCGGTAACGAGAACTGGATGAAGTCACACGAAATCCGCATGGTTGCTGATGCGTTTGAAGGTCACGAGAACGACCTGAAGCCTGTTATCTCAGCCGGCGCGTCTGACTCCGCGTCTCTCGATGCTGTTTTCGAAATGCTGGTTAAGGCTGGCCGCTCTGCGCCTATGGCCAAGGCACTTCTCATGCCGGAAGCCTGGTCGAAGCGTGACAGCGTCATGGCTGACGAACACGCAGCGCTCTATTCTTACGCCAACTCCGTAATGGAGCCATGGGATGGCCCGGCTGCGATTGCAGCTTTTGACGGCCGCTGGGCGATTGCCGGCCTTGACCGTAACGGTCTGCGCCCGATGCGCTACGCCCTCACCCGTGACAACATTCTGGCTGTCGGCTCTGAATCCGGCATGTGCCCTCTCGACGAAGAAGAAATCGTCAAAAAGGGCCGCGTGCGTCCGGGCGGCATGATTGCTGCCGACATTGAAGAGCACAAATTCTACGAGCACAAAGAGATCGTCTCCAAGCTCGCAGCCAAACACCCGTATCTGGAATGGCTCGAAAACGTCAAAGAACTCGAGCCTATGATCGGCCCGGGTGAAGAGCCTGTCGCTTATGAAGCAGACGAACTGCGCCGTCGTAAGCTCGCTGCTGGTTTCACCATGGAAGACATGGAGCTCATCCTCGCGCCTATGGTCGAAGATGGCAAAGAAGCTATCGGCTCTATGGGTGATGACGCGCCACCAGCGGTGATTTCAAACACTTACCGCCCGCTGTCGCACTTCTTCCGTCAGAACTTCTCTCAGGTGACAAACCCGCCAATCGACCCGCTTCGGGAAGATCGCGTCATGTCTCTGAAGACACGCTTCAAAAACCTCGGCAACATTCTGGCCTCCGACGCGACGCAAACCGATGTGTTCGTTCTGGAGAGCCCTGTTCTGTCGAACGGCATGTACAAACGTTTCCGCGAGATGATGGGCGACCGCGTCTGCGAGATCGACTGTACATTCGCGCCGCCTCAGGCGAACGCCTACACAGGTGACAGCCTGCGAGCCTGCCTGGACCGCATCCAGCAGGAAGCAGAAGACGCTGTACGTTCCGGCCATGAGCACATCGTCCTTACCGACGAGTTCCAGGGTCAGGACAAGATCGCAGCGCCAATGATCCTCGCGGCAAGCGCGGTTCAGTCCCACCTTGTAAAGCAGGGCCTGCGCTCATTCTGCTCGATCACCGTCCGCTCGGCTGAGTGTCTCGACACGCACTATTTTGCCGTTCTGGTTGGCTGCGGCGCGACATGCGTCAACGCTTACCTTGCGCAGGATTGTATCGCGGAGCGTCACGCGAAAGGCCTGTTCGGCGACATGTCTCTGAACGAGTGCGTGCGCCGTCAGAAGAATGCGATTGAAGGCGGCCTTCTGAAAATCCTCTCTAAAATGGGCATCTCGGTCATCTCGTCCTATCGTGGCGGCTACAACTTCGAGGCACTGGGCCTCTCCCGTGCGCTCGTGGCTGAATACTTCCCGGGCATGACGAGCCGAATCTCTGGTATCGGTCTTGGCGGTCTTGAGACAAAAGCCATCGAGATCCACAACAAGGCCTATGACGAGGACGTCGTCTCCCTTCCGATTGGTGGTTTCTACCGCATCCGTCGCAATGGCGAGCGTCACGCGCTTGATGGCAAGCTGATCCACCAGCTCCAGTCCGCGTGCGACACAGGTTCTTATGCCCGCTATAAGACATTCTCTCAGGCGCTGCGCGATCAGGATCCGATCCAGCTTCGTGACCTTCTGGACTTCAAACCGGCAGAACGCTCTGTTCCGCTCGACGAGGTTCAGTCCATCAACGAAATCCGCAAGCGCTTCCTGACGCCGGGCATGTCGCTTGGTGCGCTTTCTCCGGAAGCACACGGCGCGCTCAACATCGCCATGAACCGTATCGGCGCGAAGTCGGTTTCCGGTGAAGGCGGCGAGGACCGCGACCGCTACAAGCCGCTTCCGAACGGTGACAATCCGAACTCCGCAGTGAAGCAGGTAGCGTCCGGTCGCTTTGGTGTGACCGCTGAATACCTGAACCAGTGCCGCGAGATTGAGATCAAAGTCGCTCAGGGCGCCAAACCGGGTGAAGGTGGCCAGCTTCCGGGCTTCAAAGTCACCGAGATGATTGCGCGTTTCCGGAATTCTACACCGGGCGTGACACTGATCTCACCTCCGCCGCACCACGACATTTACTCGATTGAGGACCTTGCTCAGCTCATTTACGACCTGAAGCAGATCAACCCGATCGCACGTGTCTGCGTGAAGCTGGTGGCCCGTTCAGGCGTTGGCACGATTGCAGCCGGCGTGGCGAAAGCAAAAGCAGACGTCATCCTGATCGCTGGCAATAATGGCGGCACAGGCGCTTCCCCTCAGACATCGATCAAATTTGCAGGTCTGCCATGGGAAATGGGTCTGGCTGAAGCTCACCAGGTGCTGTCACTCAACAATCTGCGCGATCAGGTCACCCTGCGTACAGATGGTGGCCTGCGTACAGGCCGTGACATTGTCATGGCGGCTATGCTGGGCGCTGAGGAATACGGCATTGGCACACTCTCGCTCGTCGCGATGGGCTGTATCATGGTTCGCCAGTGTCACTCCAACACCTGCCCGGTCGGCGTATGTACACAGCGCGACGACCTTCGCGAGAAGTTCACCGGCACACCGGACAAGGTTGTGAACCTGATGAGCTTCATCGCTGAAGAAGTCCGTGAAATCCTCGCTGACCTTGGCTTCACAAGCCTTGATGAAGTGATCGGCCGTACAGACCTCCTGTCTCAGGTGTCTCGCGGTGCGGCTCACCTCGATGACCTCGACCTGAACCCGCTTCTGGTCAAAGTCGAGCAGGATAAGCCGATCAGCTACAAGCCGAACCACCGCAACGAAGTTGCCGAAACGCTCGATCACCAGATCCTGCGTGACGCGCAGCCATTCTTCGAGCGCGGCGAAAAGATGCAGCTGGCTTACGGCGTGAAGAACGTGATGCGCGCTATCGGCACGCGTGCGTCTTCGGAAATCGTTCGCCAGTTCGGCAATGATGCGATCCCGGCGAACCGTCTCTGGATCTCGCTTCGTGGCTCTGCAGGTCAGTCTCTTGGCGCATTCGCCGTCAAAGGCCTCACCCTCGAAGTCACCGGCGACTCCAACGACTATGTCGGCAAGGGCCTTTCCGGCGCGACCATCATTCTGAAGCCGTTCTCACACCTCGCAACGGAAGCCGCGACGAACACCATTATCGGCAATACCTGCCTTTACGGTGCGACCTCGGGCAATCTCTATGCGGCGGGTCAGGCGGCAGAGCGTTTCGCAGTTCGTAACTCCGGCGCAACAGCTGTCATTGAAGGCTGCGGCTCTAACGGCTGCGAGTATATGACGGGCGGTAAAGTCGCGATCCTCGGTGAAGTTGGCGACAACTTCGGCGCGGGTATGTCTGGCGGCATGGCCTTCATCTACGATCCGGACAACAACTTCGAAAACGTTGTGAACCCGGATTCAGTCGGCTGGTACCGTGTTCAGTCTTCTCATTGGGAAGGCGTTCTCAAGAAGATGATCCAGAACCATCTGAAGCGCACGGACTCGCGCCGCGCCATGACCATTCTCGACCAGTGGGAAACAGAGCTGCCGAACTTCTGGCAGATCGTTCCTCACGAGATGAAGGACCGTCTGGATCAACCGATTTCAGAGACTGCGGCAGCCTGACGAACCTCCGGCTGACTGCACCCTCCGGCGAGCCCCAATATTTCGCCGGACCCTTGAGTAGAGTGCCCTTACCCCGGCTCTGTTGCCCGCAGAGCCGGGGTTTTCATTTCCCAGCCACCACGCAGCAAAAACCCCGGAAGAGCGAACTCGTCCGGGGCTTTTGAAAAACACTTCGTCTTATGAGGTGCTGGCCTTATGCGGCAGCTTTCTCATTCACGCCTGTTTCGGCGATCATGGTCATGCGCTTGTCCCCGCCCATTGTGTCATCAAGACACTTATAAAGGGCACGGGCCTCATTCTGTTTACCGAGGCGGCGGGCAAAGGCTGCACTTGAGCCGTAACCGGCCATCGCATAGTGCGCCATGCGCTGGTACTGGGTGATGATAACCGCGTCCTGCACTTCGCTGTTTTCGAAGTCTGCTTCAATGCCGTGGGCTTTTGCCTCTTTTACAAGACCTTCCATGCCTTTGCAGAACTCGCCCTTCGGGTCGGCATTATAGCTTTTCAGAATGTCCGCGACGATTTCCTTACCGTCCTGAATACCTTTTACGCCATCATTCAGCGCCTGTTTCAGGTTCGGGTCTGTTGCGTGTTCCGCCAGCTTGCGCGTGGCTTTTTCGGCCTGATTGTTCGCGCTGTAAATGTCCTGAAGCTGGTCGATATATACGTCTCTCAGTGTTGCAAGAGCCATGGGTGTCTCTCCTTTCAATTGGCGGGCACGTTCATCGCGCCTCTTCAACAAACCAACGGAAAGCCCCCTTCCGATGTTCCGAAAAAATTCGGTGCGTGCTAGGAATCCTCTATGACACTGGATGAGTATAACGCCTTCTGCGACAGCCTTCCGCACACCACCCACGTGGTACAATGGGGTGGCTCCCACGTCTGGAAAATCAGCGGAAAGGTGTTTGCGATTGGCGGCGCAGACGCGCAAAACACGCTCGACCGGTGCTCGTTTAAAATTTCCCGCATGGGCTTTGATATTCTGAAAGAACAGCCCGGCCTGCAGGGCGCGCCGCATCTGGCCTCGCGCGGCATGAGCTGGATTCAGCGCACAACCGACGAGACGATGTCAGACGAGGAGCTCCTCAGCTATATCCGCGACAGCTATACGATTGTCGGGCGTGGCCTGACGAAAAAGCTTCAGCGTGAACTGGGCCTGCTGAACGAATGACACGTCCCGACACCTGGCCCTTTGATAAGTACCTGCGAGACGGTGAGACGATCATCTGGCGTCAAAGGCAGGGGCGTGTGTCCTGGGCTGATATCTTCATGCTATCTCTTAACGTTATAGTGCTGGTTGTCGTTTGGTGGATTGTCCTGGAAACCGTGAGGCGAGCTGCCGTGGACCTATATCTGTGGGATTGGGGCTGGTTTGTTTTCGTTGTGTACGGGCTACTACTATGCTTTTGGGTATTTGCATTTGCTAAATATCTGCTTGGTATTCCGCGCTTATTCTTCATGCACTATGCCCTGACTAATCAGCGCTTTCTGATAGCCAATACATTCCTGTTCAGAACTGTTCGGTCTCTTCCGCCAAGATGGTTCCACGAAGATCTGATCTTCTATTCACACCACAAAAATCCGTCCGACGTTGTTGTGCCCTGCTTGCACTTTCGGGCATTCGGGCGCGAATACACCACCCATTTCACACGTGAACGCCAAAACGGAAAAATGATTTACAGCAGCGGCATCGACGAACCTCTCCACTGCCATGCTTGTTATTGGGGCGATGTCCGGCTCAGAGGCATTCACGATCCCGACCATGTTGTGAATCTCATTAAGACCACGCTCTGCCCGCTACAACAGGCCGATCAGAAGGCTTGGGAAGACGCCAATCCTTATTATGGTTAGTCCTCTCTTTCATGGACGCTCGATTACATGACGTATCATATATTTAAATCACTCTGCCTTGCTCCCGCGCTGAATCCTCCTCATATCGAGGAGACCATGTCAGACGAAGAGCTCCGCTGTAACCCGATTGCCGAGCGCGGCCTGACGAAGAAGCTGCAGCGTGAACTGGGCCTGCTGACCGAATGACACGTCCCGACACCTGGCCCTTTGATAAGTACCTGCGAGACGATGAGACCATCATCTGGAGCCAGCGCGCCAACCGCCCACCCTGGGGACGGATATTTGGCTATTACCTGACAGTTCCATGGTTTTTCGTACTGTTTTACATCCTCACGGTGCTTGGTGCCTTGAGCCCATCCGGCTCAGCTGGCTTAGATCAGATTCTGCTCACTACCATCGCGTGGGTGATCCGAATCTATGTCGGATACAAGCTGGCCTATTTTGTGATTCAGATTCCCCGGTCATTCTTCTATCACTATGCACTCACCAATCAGCGCATGATGATTGTGAACACTTTTATCTGGCGCACGAAGAGGGTACTCCCTCCGCGTTGGATGCATCCAGACCTTATCTATGTGACGGGGCAGGACCGGCTCCATTTGCCTTGCATTCATGAAGAACCTTTCAGCGAAGGAACCGGACTGTTCCAGAGCCCCGGACCTTTTGCCAGTCGTGAGGCGGGAAGCATCGTGCACGCCCCAACTGGCACATGGTATCGAAGCTGTAAGGCATGCAGCGTGGGCAATCATATTCTTGTTGGCATTGCAGAACCTGACCGTGTCGCCAACCTCATAAAAGCCACACTTTCACCACTACAACAGGCCGATCAAAAGGCTTGGGAAGACGCCCATCCTCATTATGGCTAGTCCGCTCTTTCATGGACGCTCAATTGTATGACACATCATATACTTAAGTCACTCTGCCTTGCTCTTGCGCTCATGCCTGTTGCGGCCCGCGCAGAGGACGCGCCGTCGCACTGCGCACGTGAATCCGTTTATGACGCGCCTTTCGTTATTTGCCGGTTTGATCAGAGCGCGGACATTCGTCTGTTCCTCACCGCGCCCGACGGCGAAGCGTTCGGCCATTTTGAACGGCTGGAGGAGACACTCAATACAGATGGCGAGACACTCGTCTTTGCGATGAATGGCGGCATGTATCACGAGGACCGCACGCCGGTCGGCCTTTACATTGAGGATGGCGAACAGGCCCAACAGCTGATGACGCGCGAAGGGCCGGGCAATTTCGGCATGCTGCCAAATGGCGTTTTCTATATAGACGCGTCCGGCGCGCACGTTCTGCAAAGCCTCGCCTACCGCACGCTTGCGCCCGAAGCGATTTACGCCACCCAGTCAGGCCCTATGCTGATCATTGATGGCGAATATCACCCCTCGCTCAATCCGGCGGGCACTTCGCTCAAACGCCGCAATGGGGTCGGCGTCAATGAAGAGACCGGCGAAGTCATTTTCGTAATCTCGGACACGTTCGTGAACTTTCACACCTTCGCCCGCGTGTTCCGCGATCATCTTGGCACGCCCAACGCGCTATACCTCGACGGCACGATCTCACGCGTTTATGCACCTGAGCTATCACGCAATGAGCAAGGCCTCCGTATGGGGCCAATCATTGGCGTCGTAGAGGCGCTGGAGTTTAAGGAGGATCACCAATAATGCGACGCAACTTATCCTTCGCAATGCTCGGTCTTGTACTTTGCGCCACACCAACCGCATGCGGTCCGCGTTTAATGACATATGACGATCGCGCCGAACGCGGAAAACTGCTTCTGGCCGAGGCCGTCTCCCAGAGCGATGTGATCACCTTCCATATTGCGGAAGATGCGGCGACCGCAGAGGTGGTCGCGAATATTGAAATGAGAGACGATGAGTTTTGTTTCGATTCAATAGCGAGCCGAAGCAACGGGGCCGGAAATTGGGTCAATCACGACCAGAATGGTGCTGTCAGGCAACGCTGCCTCAGCTACGCAATGATTTATTATCTGACGCCTCAAGACCTCAGAGACACCCAAGAGTAAGCAAAAGGCCAAGCATGACAGAGACGATAACGATTGGCAGCCGCTTTAACGGGCCGCCGGGCTCAGGCAATGGCGGTTATTCTGGCGGACTGTTGGCCAAAGAGATGCAAACCTCCGCCGCCGTACTAGTCCAGCTGCGTGCGCCGCCTCCGCTCGATACGCCGCTTAGTGTAGTCACATCAGATAACGGTCTTGATGCCATGCTCGGCGAAACGCTCATCATCAAAGCGCGCCCGGCTGATCCTCTGAACGCCGCGCCTGAAGCGCCCGCGCAAAGCCTTGCCGCGAAAGGCCCTGAAACCTTCAATTCGGTTGAAGACCATGTCTTTCCGGCATGTTTCGTCTGCGGTCCTCTGCGCGAACCGGGCGACGGGCTCTGCCTCTTTACCGGCCGGCTTGAAGGCTATGACGGCGTTGGCGACCTCTGGACGCCGGACGAAAGCTTCTGCGATGAAACGGGCCGCGTGCGCGCTGAATTTCTCTGGGCCGCGCTGGATTGCCCGGGCGCCTTTGCCATTGGCAATCAGGACAACCCGATGGTGCTCGGTCAGATGACCACACAGATACACCAGCGCCCGAAAGCAAGTGAAACACTCACCGTCGCCGGCTGGCTGAACTTCCATAACGGACGCAAGCATGGCGCGTTCACAGCCATTTACCGCGCCGACGGTACATGCCTCGCCCAGTCCGAGCAGATATGGATCGAACTAAAGCCCAAAACCGCCTGATTGCAGCCAGTCGCGCACAGAAAAGGCTTTCACCACACGCCCATTCTCCGTAAAGAGGGGCAAATCCCACCTGCCAATACAGGGGCACTCAGATGAAATTCTTTGTCGACACAGCTGAAATTGACGAAATCAAAGCCCTTCTGGAAACCGGTCTTCTGGATGGCGTGACGACCAACCCGTCGCTCATCGCTAAATCCGGCCGCAACATTCTCGAAGTTCTGAAAGAGATCTGCGCACTGGTTCCAGGTCCTGTGTCCGGCGAGGTCACAACGACTGTTGCCGCGGACATGATCGCCGAAGGCAAGAAGCTTGCGGAGATTGCTGACAATCTTGTCGTGAAGCTGCCGCTCACATTTGACGGCATCAAAGCCTGCTACGCGCTGAGCCAGGAAGGCATCAAGACGAACGTCACGCTGTGCTTCTCATCGGCGCAGGCGCTTCTGGCTGCAAAAGCTGGCGCGACATACATCTCACCATTCGTTGGTCGCCTTGATGACATCGCGCAGGACGGCATGGGCCTGATCTCTGACATTTGTCAGGTCTACTCCATGTATCCGGACATCCACACAGAGGTTCTGGTCGCGTCCATCCGCAACCCGATCCACCTGATGGAAGCTGCGAAAATGGGCGCTGATGTTGCAACCATTCCGCCAAAGGTCATTCACCAGCTCTTCAAGCACCCGCTGACAGATGCCGGCCTTGAGGCGTTCATGAAAGACGTTGCGTCTACCAAGCAATCAATTCTGTGATACGTCACACACATTGATCAGAATAAAAGCGCAGGCCTCACGGTCTGCGCTTTTTCTTTATCTAATCAACACAGAGCGTAGCGCCGACCTGGCCATTCTCAACGGTCGCATAGCACCCGAACGGGCTGGTCGTCATCTGACAGGTTCCAGTCATAGAGCCTTCCGGCAGCATGTGGCTTCCCGCGACATCTGCCCGGCACTGGCCCTCGCATTCCGAACTATCAAAGCATGGCTCACCTGCATCCGGATACGGGTAGACGCACTGATACCATCCGCGCATACCATCGCGGATATAGTCACCGCCTGCATCACGGCAGATTTCTGCATTCGCCGCCACATAGGCTTCAGTTGCTTCCACCTGCGGACGTTCAGCTACCGGAACCTCGGTCGCGCAGGCTGCCAGCAGTAAGCCAGATGTGATGATGATCAGCTTTCGCATCGTTTATCCCCCTAGTTTCAGGGCAAGCATGCGCCTCGAGTGGACTATCGGCAACAAAAAAGGGCACCAGCACAGGCGCCCTCTTCTAGTCTATGCCGTCCGATCAGCCTTCAGATGCAGCAATCTTGCCGCCTGATGCACTCAGCATCAGCTCGATCAGCGCCTGCGTCACCTCAGGTTCCAGACCTTCAGTATGGCCTTTATCGAGGCGGATAACGTCTGCTACCACGCGTCCGTCATCACAGTTTGGATAATTGAAGACTTCCGCTGTGCCCGGTCCCGGCATCAGACCCCAGACAGGGTTCGGATTGGCCTGTGCCTGTGAGTCGAACACATACCCGCCAAGCGTATCAACAACGTCCTCTTCGCGAACGCGGGCATCACAACCGAGCTGGTCTGCCCAGCTGGAGGTGTCCGGCAGCTCAACAATCTCAAGCTCGCCGGTTGTGTAGATGTGGCTGAACTCACACTGTGGCAGAACTTCCGGCGGATACTCACGCGGTGGGCGTGGCCCCGTTTCGCCTCGGCTCGGGCGATAGAAGTTCGGTGAAATCTGCGCGCGGCTGATCCGGCCACCGGACAGGCTGAGAAGACCATCCACCTTGTCTTCGAAGAAGGGCGTGCAGACGATACGGCGTGAGGTCATGCCGCCCTGTGAGTGACCTGCCAGCCAGAAGGCATCAATATTCTCTGCGCCAATCTCGTCGATCAGATTGGTGACAATGCCCTGCAGATGTTCGTCATCGACTTCGGCCCAGCGCTGCGGCGGCGCATTCGGGGTCGCGACAACAAGATTATACTCGTCCACATAATCGGCGATCGGGAAGTAATGGCGCTGCCAGTTACCGTAGGAGCCGCCGCCATGAAGGTTCAGCACAACCGTCACCGGTTCGCCTTCGCGCAGGTCGCATGAATAGTCCAGATAATAATTCCGGCCCGTTTCGGCGTTCACCGCAGGCCCCTGCTCGATCACGAGCGCGCCGCAATCCTCACCGCGCACACAGCGGTCCACCGGTGGCGGCGTGCAGGCCGCAGCGCTGAGTGTCAGCGGCGCAGCTGGCGGCGTTGTCTCACAAGCGGCAAGCGCAAACAGCGCACCGCATATCCCTGCGACACTCGCAGTAGATCGTTTGATGTTCATGATATTCTCCCTATTCACCCCATTATTTTTTCAGGGTTATCGGAAGGAACTCATGAGAGTCCGCTATAGTCAATATGGCTGCTAAATTTGTTTAGTTTTTACAGCGCAGCGCTTCCCAATATCCACTGCCCGCTCTAGCGTGGCTTATGGAACGGGGGACAGGGAATGAGCGCAGAATTTGCCAGCCGGAAGCTGAACCGGAAGCTACAGAAGAAACTAAAGCCCGGCGAAACCGTGCTCTGGACTGATGAAGGCTGCCGCGCAGCGCTGGATCTTCAGATCTTCTACTTGGTCTATTCGGCGATAGGTGCTGCGGTGGTTTACCTCGCGGTCTTCTATATGCCCTCGCACCTAATGTTTGACGTCTTCCGCGACACCAATCCGTTCTCATTTCTCTACTATATCTGGGCGACGGTGGTCACGCTGGCCGCATTCGGCATGCCCGCTTTTGCGTTTCTCCAGTCGTTCAGCTTCGCTTACGCTATAACAAGTGAGCGCTTACTTATTATGAACACATTTCCGCCCTCACTCTGCCGAACCATGCCGCCAGAAGAGATTCAGTTCGTGAAGGTTTCTGCAAACGTGACGCGCGGCAGCATCAAGCTGAGACGGCCTCAGCTGGTTCACATGTTCCGCAAGTATCGCGGTCACTGGAACTTCCTGATGCCGCGCAGGCTGATGAACATCACGAATGTTGAAACGGCGGCCGACCACCTCAATGCGCTGATGAACAGTCGTTGATGGCCGCTCCAATGTGAGGACAATAAGGGGACGAAACATGACTTTCTCACTGTGGATACAGGATCTCGATTACAACAATGTCGTGGACCAGCCTGTTGAATCGGCAAGTCCGGCCATCTCGCTCCTCAACGAGTACGACTGGCCGCCACATCTTCAGAAATTCGAAGCCTCAGGCGGCATTCAGGGCGAGGCTTGCCCGCCCGTACTGGGCGTGACTGACCAGAAAACCGAGAGCTGGATCACCCTCCTCCCCAAGACGGACGGCAGCTATCACATCAGCTGGAACATGATCAGCGATGGCGGCGCCAATGCCGCAACGGGTGATCGTCAGGGCGTTGGCCATGCCGATGCTGAATTTGCCATTCGCTGCTTCATGGCGCGCGACACAGACTGGCTGCGCGAGCACATCTGACCGGCCATCTTCTGCTTGCAAACCGCCCGTTTTGAGTTTCCACTAAGAACCGGACGGGCGTTTCAGCGGCGGGGGCCAGATGCCAGAACACACAGTCACGGATGGCACGGAGAACAAGCTACCGGCACAGGCGGTAAAGCTGCTTCAGAGCATGATGCTGCCCGATGAGCAGTTGATCTGGTCCGGCCAGCCCGCGCGCATCAAAAAAGCGCCAATCATCATCATGATAGTCTGCGCTCTGATTGTCCTGTTGATGCAAATTCCGTTGATTTTGGATGATCCGGAAAGCCTACCAATTGTGCTTGGAAGCTTTGGCGTTGTGATTGCCATCGCCGCCGTCAGTCTCTTCTTCATCATCCGTGCCCAGTTCCGAAACACCTGGTATTTCGTGACGACCAATCGCGCCATCGCCTACATCCCGATGCTGGTCATTTGGGGGAACGCGTTTCAGTATCTGATCGGCCCGAATTCTTCGCTCGAACTGAATGAGAAAAACGAGGTCGGCGACATCGTCATCCGCTCCCCTGACTACTACAAGAACACTCATAAGCCAGGGCGCTTTGTGCGATTATCCAGCGTCGCTGCACCGAATGAAGTTCAGTACAAAATTGCCTGGGTGATCGCCGCCAAGCGGCAGGCCTCGCTCCTCGATCCGCATTAAGTTTCACCCTTTTCCTTAACCGGAGCGCCAGCCTCCCCTGCTAAACTGCAGATGGAGGGACGCCCATGCTTATCACACCCAAGAACATTACCCATGTCATCATCATGGCGGCCTGCGTGTTCGGCATGGCCTTTTTCGTGTTCCTCTGGGCCGTTGAAGATCGTAGCGCTGGCGAGACCAGCTATTTCTTCGGGCTGATCGCCGCTTTCGCA
The DNA here is from genome assembly GCA_002723155.1 of Ponticaulis sp. Lineage (GTDB taxonomy): Bacteria > Pseudomonadota > Alphaproteobacteria > Caulobacterales > Hyphomonadaceae > Ponticaulis. The sequence continues at coordinate 134,567 of PBNO01000002.1, forward strand.
TTCGGGGCAATTTCACCGTTCAAAGCGGGCGCGTGGATTGGCCGGATGATTATTGCGCTCAGCCTGTTCGGGCCGACCATTCTGATCCTTGTTTTCCATACGGGGCCGGTCAGCCATTTTGATCTCTGGCCGGCTTTTGTGGTGGGCGGGCTTATGGCCAATTCCCACTATATCGAGAACGCCATCCGGTTCGTCATGGACATGCAGCGCAAATTTGCGCGCTAGGCGCCCGAACGCGGAAACATCTGCTTGCGACGCGCCGTCAGCATAGGCCAGAGGCGTTCAAGGTCCGGCTCTTCCAGCCCGAACAGATCACGCAGCACGGTTCTCATCTCATCGACAGACTCAATGATACGCGGCGCTTCCTTGCTGCCCGGATGATTGGTCTCCAGCATCTGACCGCGCAGCGTGTGATAGGACCGCCCGCGCCTGATCTTCGCCGTCATTGTCTTGCGAAAGATGGAGTTCGGGTCTTCCACCTGAACATCATGCTGGCGCTGAAGAAGCGCGTTATCAGCTGGCTCGGCGCGAAAGTCATAACTCATCGCAGAGCGCCAGCCGCCCTCATGCATACGCCAGTATCCATCCCCAGCATCCAGCAGAGCCATGCGCAGAGGACGATGCAGCGTTTCTGCTTCTTCCAGCGCAATGGCCGAAATCTGAGAGCCGCCAAAGCCGACATCCACCAGATAGTCACGGTCCAGCGACACCATCAGACAGAGATGATTTCCGAGCGCTACATCACCCGCTTTCTCGCGTCGCACACCGCCCGACAGGCGCGTCACGTCAAAACCGATTTCGCTGAGCACCCATTCAAACAGCGTGTTCATTTCAAAACACCAACCGCCCTGTTTGCGCGTGACGATCTCGTCATAGGCGGCGTCAAGCGACCATTCGACGGGACGCTCGGCATAGATATCGAGATTCTCAAACGGCACGGCCCGCACATGTGCCTCAATCAGCCCGTTCAGCGTCGCAAGGTCGACACGCAGCGGTGCGCTATAGCTGATACGGGTGAGGTAGTCGTTGAGGTTCATGCCCGCCTTGTGGAGCACTTGCTTCGCTACGGCAAGCGCAGCCTTGCAACCGCGCCGATATGGTCTGTCAGCTGTTTATCGCCTGACATATTTTCAATGCGCGTCAGGCTGCCAGCCGCAGCTCCCCTGACAGCAATATGATTGAGCAACCGACCTTCAAATGGTGGCGCCTCCGTCACCAGCGTCAGATGAAATCGTGCCAGAAAATCTAAGACCATTGAGTGCGCCGCTTCATCGGTGCGTTTTCGCGGAAAGGTATGATTGAAGTCTCCGCCCAGAATGACCGGCATGTCGGTATCCAGTACTGGCCCAAGCTCGTCCGGTAATGCGGCCAGAAAGGCTTTATGCTCCTGCCAGCGTTCACTGTCGCGCTGACCAGACGTCACGTGGCAGAAGGACCATGGAATACACATGCCGATGACGAGGCAGTCCTGTCCCTCAAAATTGGTAACCCCACTCACAAGCCGGCCTTCAAGCGGACGCCCCGATCGCGGTGTATGAACGTTTCTCCACGGTGATTTCGAAACGAGAGAAACCTTCCTCGCCTGCGGATGCGCGGAATACGCCCAGTCAGGACTCGCGAAGATCGCATGCCCGTCCGGCATAGCGTCGGCCCTGACCTCGCTCAGAATACCAATATCGGCGTTGGTCGCCGCATAACGCTCCTTCAACACGGGAAGCGCTTTGCCTCGCCGAGGCGCGAATTCAAAGTTCCATGCCAGAATATTCAATGCCGCCTCCCCACACGCATAGCATTGAATGAAAGCCGAAATCCTTCAACCCACCTGCGACAAGGGCTCGCCTTATAAAGCGCTATCATTGAGATATAGTGCCTGCAGAAAACGGGGACGGAATAATGAAACTCTTCATCTGGGTGGGGCATCCACGCGAAACGTCTTTCTGTCATGCACTGGCAGATTCTTACGCCGAAGGCGCGGCCGAGCGCGGCGCGGACATCCGCCGGATGAACCTTAACGATATGACGTTCGACCCGGATCTCACCTTTGGATACACGCAGCGCAAAACGCTGGAGCCCTGCCTTGAAGAATGGCGAGAAACGCTCCTATGGGCCGATCATATGCTGTGGGTATATCCGCAATGGTGGGGCGGCATGCCCGCAAAGATGAAGGGCGTTCTGGACCGCGCCTTTCTGCCCGGCTTTGCCATGAATTATCACGAGAATGATCCATGGTGGGACAAGCTGCTCACAGGGCGCACAGCCGACGTGATGATCACCGCCGATGCACCAGCTTTCTTCGACCGGCTCGCCTATGGGTCACCCGCCCAGCATCAGGTGAGGAACCTCGTCCTGAAGTTTTCCGGCATCAAGCCGCTTCAGGTCAAACAGATGGGCACAGTGAAGTCTGCTAAGCCGGAGAAGCTCACACGCTGGATCAATGAAGCCAGAGCACGGGGCACGAAAATCGCCGGCTAACGGGTCGTTCACGCCTCCAGAACGGCTTTCATTTTCTCCATTGCCACAGTCCACCCTGCCGCAACTTCATCCAGTATATCGCCACCAGAGACAGCCGCCGTCTGCAGCGTCACCACCATATGCGTGCCGTCCCCTTCAGGGGCGATGCTGACAGACACCTGACTTACGCCCAGCACCTGATCTTCCGACTTGATGATTTCGGTATAGATAATCTGCTCGTCAGTCGCGATGTGGTGATAAACACCCACAACCTCAGCCACGATATGGTCCCCCACCAGACAGAGCGAGACATCACGGCCACCTACAGAGAAGTCATCTTCGGTGTAGCGGATCACCACGTCATCAGACGGTGAATTCCATTTTGCCCGCTGCTCCAGATCAGCCCAGGCGGCAAACACGCGTGCCGGGCTGACGTTGAAATGTTTCTCTAAAACCGATGTGCGGTGCTGCATAAGTGCGGTCATTATTCGTCCCCTTCATTGAACATGGCGTCCATCCGGTCCAGCCGGTTCTGCCACCCTTTTTCATACGCATTGATCCACCCTGAAAGCCGGGCGAGCGCCTTCTGGTCGAGCGAGCAGATACGCTTGCGCCCTTCCTTTCGCGTGATGATTAGCCCACCGGCTTCCAGCACTTTCAAATGCTTCATGAAGCTTGGCAGGGCCATCTCGAACGGTTCGGCCAGCTCTGTTGCTGCCGCCTCCCCTTGATGAAGCCTCGCAATCACGGCCCGCCGCGTTGTATCGGCGAGTGCATGAAACCCGAGATCAATCTGACTTTGCGTAGATGAATTTAAGTTAGCCATAAAGCTAAGTATCAACGCAGCGCGCGCCCGTCAAGATACTTAGCCAATTGGCTTTGTATTTTACGATTAGTCGTTCGGGGCTGGCGCAGGCTCTACTGGCTCTGGTGCCTCCGCATCAGCCTCAGTATTGGCTTCATCTTCGCCGCCATCTTCGGTACCAGCTTCGCTCGCAGGCTCTTCAACCATCACCTCGATCACTTCACCGTCTTCAACCGCATAGGCCGGCCTGAAGCGCGGGAAAGCGCCTGGCGCCTGATTATCCTCAGGCATGTCGCGCGGCACAAACACCAGCGGGTCGACTTCATCACCAATGCGAAGCGGCGCAGTAAGAAGATGGCCGACATCCAGCACTATGCCCCGTGTGGCATCATAGTTTCTGACCAGCGCATTCTCGTTGAGGATGGCACTGCCCAAATGGCCCACAATATCTGGCGCTGTCAGGAAGCTTGAATGGCGCATACGGTCGCCGCCCGGAACATCTGTCAGGTCCAGAACAGTGATCCCGCCAGCTTGCTGCAAACGCTCCAGCACTTCAGGACTGGTCGGGTCTGTACCGCCGAGGCGGGAGGCCCCTGCAATCAGCCGCGAAAACCAGAGCGCGCGATCATCCTGCGTCACCAGAATAGTGAACGGCGGACGATCCGGACCGAGGGTTTCCATCTGCCGCCAGAACACATCCACATCGAGATCGGGAGACGCCAGAACGACATTAGTAATCTTATCATTCAACCCGCCATTCCGGATGGAATACTGGCGAAGCGCTTCCATTGTGAGCCAGCTACCCATGGAGTGCGCGAAGATGGTGATATCACGCACTTCCTCGCGGTTTGCGATGCCGGTGATCAGATTTTCCAGATCATCACGCGAGTAATTGGCGCTCTCACGGTCATAGAGATATCCGTTCAACCGCCCGCTGGATGGCCATGCAAACAGAACGGGTGCCTGACGCATGCCGGAATCGAGCTTCATCTGCGCGAGGCCAAACACAGCCGCATCGAAGGTCACATTATAGCCGTGCACAAAAATCAGCACGCTGCCGTCTTCAACCTGCTGGTCGAACCATGAGATCACACGCTCGGTCGGGTTCTCGCCGATATAATCAATGCTGTTGGTGACGAAATGCTCGTTAGCGTCCAGCCTTGACCCGTCATGCGGCAGTTCAAGACGCCCTGTCTGGTGATCAGGCGGCGCAGCGATGTTGATGATAGAAATCTCGCCTCGCGGAGACCGCTCGCCGGAATAGACAACGCCCGGCTCATCAGAGCGGGCCCGCGTTGATACCACCAGCACGCTAGCGGACTCACGCGTTTCCTCGTCGGGAACAGGCCTCACCATCAACCGGTTATTCGGCCCTGAGATGCAGGCCGAAAGGCTGAGTGCCGCAAGAACGACAGGAAAGAAACGCGAAAACGGCGTACGACTGAACTTCATCCCTGATCTATGCATCACCGGTGAACACTGTTCAATCGAAGAAGTTCCACACGAAGATGTTTTCAGCTTGTGCTTGTGACAAGGAAAGAGGCGGCTAATATCAACCTGCCCCGTTCTCAGGAGACGTTCGTGTCGCAACCCGAAATACGCTTCAAATCAGACCGCATTGATGCGTATCTCCGCGAACATCTGGCGCCGGACGAGAACGTTCTTTGGGTCGCTGAAAAATGTCGCGCAACCGCAGACGTAAAGACGCTGTATGTTTTGCTGCTGATTTTTGCACTCATCGGTTGGTCGATAATCACACTGACACCCATGTCACAGATATTTCTAGCGACGTGGCGGTCACTGTCACTCTTTAGTATTTTGTCTCTTATGATCGCGATAGCCTGGCTCTGGCACGGAGTAGTATGGATTTGGTGCGTTTTGCGGGCGAACCGCTTCGCGTACGCCGTGACCGACTGTCGGCTCATCATTCTGAATGATTTTTTCCCATACACGATCCGATCAGTTCCACCTGACGAGATCGAATACGTCGTTGTTCAGACAATCGACGGCAACGAGGGCAGCATATTTCTCAGACCCTTCGTTTACACGTTCCGGCTGCACCTGTTTGGCAGCGTCATGCCGAGAAAAATCATGAATGCTTCAGACATTCACACAGCCGCAAAACACCTGAACGCTCTGCTCGCGCAAAAGCAAAAGAACGTCGCGCAAGAAGAACAAATAGCGCAATCTGAGCAGAGTGAGACGTCGAAACCACCCGAAACCGAAGAAGAAAAAGCTGCGCGTCAGGGTCTATTCAGGACCTGGGGCTGATGCCTTCCGCCTTCCGCATCCTCCTTCTTGGCAGTCTCGCCATGATCGCCTTTGCCGCCAATTCGGTGCTGGCGCGCTTTGCCCTTGTCGATGGCGCGAGCGGCGCGTGGAGTTTCACACTCATCCGCCTCATCTCTGGCGCATTGGCGCTCGCCCTTCTGGTTCGATTAAAGATGAAAGGCACAGGCAGCTGGAAAGGCGCGGCGAGCCTGCTCATCTACGTGGCGGGCTTCAGCTATGCCTATCTGGCGCTGGGCGCGGGCTTTGGCGCGCTGGTCCTGTTCGCCGTTGTTCAGTTCACCATGGTCGGCTGGGCGCTGAAATCCGGTGAGCGACTGTCCGCCCTGCAATGGGCAGGCCTGATTGCGGCATTCGGCGCGCTTGTCTGGCTGTTATCGCCGAGCCTCAACACGCCGTCTTCCGGCCTTGCTATCCTTGCCATGATGGCCGCGGGCATGGGTTGGGGCGCTTACTCGCTGATCGGCCGGTCCAGCAAAGCGCCAACGCGAGACACAGCCGGAAACTTCCTGCGTGCCAGCCTGATCGCCCTGCTCCTGACGCCTCTTGTCTTTGTCACTCAGCCCGAAGCCATGCCGGGCAATACGGCGATTGCTGCAGCCCTAGCCTCTGGCATCATCACCTCCGGTATGGGCTATGCGATCTGGTATGGCGTATTGCCCGCTCTCGGCCGTGCCCAAGCCGGTATCTTACAGCTGACCGTTCCCGCGATTGCAGCCCTTGGCGGCGTGCTTTTCCTCAGCGAGCCGCTCACCCTTCGCCTTGCCCTGTCTGCCGCCATCATCCTAGGCGGTGTCGGCCTTGCCACCCTCCGCCGAAAGCCGCGCTGACCGCCCTGCCCTCTGCGTCCCTCTCTTGATATTTTGGACTGCCTGAGATTTTCTGGCTCCGGACATTGAATTTTCAAAATGATTTCAGAGCCATCTCCCTGAAATCACGAGCGAAGCGGGAACGAAGAGATGAACTGGAAAAAGCTGACACACGTTGCACTCGCCGCAGCCACGCTCTCCGGCATCGCCGCAACCGCAAGCGCGCAGGGACAAAGCTGCCCGGATGATGCTCTGGCACGAACCAACTCATTGGAACGACAGATAGAGCAACGCCTTCTGGCGGCGCAGCAAAATCCGCCGACAACGCAATTCATCCCCAATCAGGATGACATGTTCAATCAGGTGCATGCCCTTTTCAACGCATGCCCGGACAATACAGCGGTAAACCAGAAGCTGCCCTTCATGTTTTACAGCCTATCCCAACTGGCTGAAAGCACCACCCACCGTGCAGCGATTTCCGATATCGCCTATATCGCCATGATGCGCGCCAAAGATGATCTTCGTGAAACAATCGATGATGAGCAAACGTCAGCCGGGCGCCGCAACCTGCTCCATGAGCAGCGCAACACCCTTATGACGAACCTGTCTGAATTCACTATTCCGGCCATGGCGACACATGGCGTGCTAACGGGTAGCGGCTTTGCAGCCTTTTCCATGCAGGAAACGCCCAATGTCTGCCCGTATGCGCCGAGTGAACGCTTCTTATTGTTAGAGGAGCTGGAAGCCCATCGCCAGACGACACAGAACGCCGTTGTCGGGCTCGCCCAATCCGGATACGTGATTACAGAACCTCCCTTGGAGTACCGCCTGAAAGCGCTGCGCAGAGCCTGCCGAGATCACGCACGCCAGATTACGGTCGACCTGGCACTCCAGTGGACCTTCATTGCCGCAGCCGCAATGGAAACCCCTGACGGCCTTCAAATCAACGGAGAGCCCCAGCCTTCGAACCTCGTCGAAACAGCGTCGGCCACCGCACGCGATTTCCTGGAAAACTCGGAACTGATGCGAGAGGACCCGTTCTACCTTGATGAAACCGTGTCCCTGCCAGAGCGATTTGCTCGCGAAGTCCCAATGATAGAACGGACCCGTCTCGCCAACCTGGTGCGCCGGCAGCTGGATGAAATCGCGAGCGCGCGAAGAAACGCGCAGCCATAAATTGGCGGCGTCGGCCTTGCCACGCTTCGCAAGAAGCAACGCTGACGCCCCTTCCCAAATCAGAGCAACTGAACTAGGTTAACCCCGATATCCGAGGGGCGCCGGTGCACCGGCTGAGATCGCGATCTGCAAGCGCGAGCACCCTTTGAACCTGATCCGGCGTGAACCGGCGTAGGGACGGAAAACGAAGATACCGCTCGCGCGCACCCGGGTCCCTGATTTTGAAGGCGACCTGTAATGAACAAACCTACCGACCAGTCCGAATTCGAGACCCCGAAAGTCACAACCGGCCCGCTGCCAGCCAGCCGCAAGGTCTACACCCACCCGAAGGCCGACCCGAGCATTGCCGTGCCGCGCCGCGAGATCGACCTGCACCCGACAGCGAACGAACCGCCAGTGCCTGTGTATGACACCTCCGGCCCGTATTCAGACCCGAACGTAGAGATCAACGTCGAAAAAGGCCTGCCGCGCACCCGTACCGCATGGGTTAAAGAACGTGGCCATGTCGAGGAATATGAAGGCCGCGAAGTCAAACCTGAGGACAATGGCGGCGCGACGGGCAAATACCTCGCCCGCGAGTTCCCGATCCGCAACACGCCTCTGCGCGGCACGGGCACCGGCCCTGTCACCCAGTATGAATTTGCCAAAGCCGGCATCATCACCAAAGAGATGATCTACGTCGCCGAGCGTGAAAACCTGGGCCGTCAGGAAGCCCTCGCTAATGCCGCCGAAACCGTGGCCCAAGGCGAAAGCTTCGGCGCGGACATCCCTGAATTCATCACCCCTGAATTCGTTCGCGACGAGATCGCCAAAGGCCGCGCCATCATTCCGGCGAACATCAACCACCCCGAGCTGGAGCCGCAAATCATCGGCCGCAACTTCCTTGTGAAGATCAACGCCAATATCGGTAACTCTGCCGTTGCCTCCTCTGTTGAGGAAGAGGTCGAGAAAATGGTCTGGGCGACCCGTTGGGGCGCAGACAATGTGATGGACCTTTCAACAGGCCGTAACATTCACAACACCCGTGAATGGATCATCCGCAACTCGCCGGTTCCGATCGGCACCGTCCCGATCTATCAGGCGCTGGAAAAAGTGGACGGCATTGCCGAAAACCTCACATGGGAAGTCTATCGCGACACGCTGATCGAGCAGTGTGAGCAGGGCGTCGACTATTTCACCATCCATGCCGGTGTGCGCCTCGCCTATATCCACCTCACCGCGAACCGCGTCACGGGCATTGTCTCACGCGGTGGCTCCATCATGGCGAAGTGGATGCTCGCCCACCATAAGGAGAGCTTCCTCTACACCCATTTCGAAGAAATCTGCGAGATCATGCGCGCCTATGACGTCAGCTTCTCGCTGGGGGATGGCCTGCGTCCAGGCTCTATCGCCGACGCGAATGACCGCGCCCAGTTTGCAGAGCTTGAAACCCTTGGCGAGCTGACAAAAATCGCCTGGGCGAAGGGCTGTCAGGTGATGATTGAGGGCCCGGGTCACGTGCCAATGCACAAGATCAAGGTGAATATGGAAAAGCAGCTGCGTGAATGCGGTGAAGCGCCATTCTACACGCTCGGCCCCCTCACAACGGATATCGCGCCGGGGTATGACCACATCACATCCGGCATCGGCGCGGCCATGATCGGCTGGTATGGCACGGCCATGCTCTGCTATGTCACGCCGAAGGAACACCTTGGCCTGCCAGACCGCGACGATGTGAAAGTCGGCGTGATCACCTATCGCCTCGCCGCCCATGCGGCAGACCTCGCCAAGGGCCATCCGGCGGCGCAGGTGCGCGATGATGCGCTCTCACGTGCGCGGTTTGAATTCCGATGGGAAGACCAGTTNAACCTCGCACTCGACCCGGAAACCGCGCGCGATTTCCACGACCAGACCCTGCCGAAAGAGGCGCACAAGGTTGCGCATTTCTGCTCTATGTGTGGCCCGAAATTCTGCTCCATGAAGATCACGGCCGAAGTCCGCGACTACGCCGCCAACATGACAGATAATGAGAAGAAGGCGCTGAACCTCGAGGCTGAAAAGGGCATGCAGGAGATGAGCAAGAAATATGAGGAGATGGGGTCTGAGCTTTATCTGTCGGAAGACGGCGAGAAACGCGAGCCGATTGATTGACCGAGAACGATTTGAAAGAATTCAACAGCAATGATCGAGCCTGAAAAAAGGCGGAAACACTCCGCCTTTTGGGTGACAACTTTTAGTTCAATTTCAGAATAAATCTGACTTGAACGGTTTTGTCATGCATCCGACACGCGTCGACTTTCCCCAGAACTTTTCGTTCACGGAAAAATGCGTCGCGTGCAGTCGGTAAGTAATCTCGCGGTATGCTGGCATGAGTAACTCTGCTTCATCCTCAAATACAAAAGGTTGGTGATGAATGTAACTACAACCCATTTTTTTGCACAATGAAGTGTAGTCTTGCGTGTATAAGATGTGGGTGTGCCAAACCGGATCAACCAAATCCGAAATCGGAATATCATAACCCAAAGGATCATACACAGCTAATATTGCGATGTGTTTTCGGTATTCTTCAATCATTTCATTCACGAGCTTCGGATCGAATTTTTCTCGAAATATCAAGAAGTTAGAAACGTCTGTGAAGTCGTGGTTCAGAGCGGCCTTGTAGGCCATTTGAACTGACTTGCTCAATTCATCCGCCGTGGGCTGAATTTTACAATCGTATACGAGATCTAGCGGCATCATCATCTCCTTTCTAATGTGGCAGAATATCTCCGCGAAATTGATCATACCATAGCACACTGAGCTCGCCTTAGGATTGTGGTGCCGCAATCATACTATTTTATACTTTTGCGGTACGAATCGGCTATTGTCGTTGAATGGATTCTCTGAAACTGACCCATGGCGAATTGGAGCTCCTTCCGTATTTGGATAGAAAAGAGCCTTACCGCCTTCTACATCAAGAATACTTGGCGGACTTGGCGCCAGATAGATATCGACCGGTGCTTGCTACGTTCACGAAGAGAATGGGCAATTTAAAAGACAAGATCAGAAAACACGAAGAAGCCGAGAAAAAGAAGCAAAGCCTTCGCGTCATAAATCTTTTTGAAGTCGATTTTCGAGGTGTTTGGGCGACGCGTTTCTCGTTTGAAAAGTCTGGCGAGCGACACGATCAATTTGATCTAATCGATATCTATCGGTCACATCTTGATGAACCCAACGTATTCCGAGGCAAAACTCTGAATGGGCAGCGAAGCTCAGGAGAAGGTTACTACGATACGATCCTAGACTACCTTCACACTAGAGACGATTATATGTGGGGAACCTGGCGAAATGGAAACACCAAATCATTCGGAACGGTAATGCTTAAGTGCTCAAGCTGCGGTGATCGTATGCTGGGAACTTATACAGGCAACGGCACTCTCGCCGAGCCAATTGTTACCTATGACTGGGAATGGTATCGGTTCAAAGAACCCATTGACCAGAGTTTACAAAGTGAATTGCCGACGGATTTTCTTGCTGCTCGATGGAGAAACGCCAAAATCAAATTTCATGGGTAGTTTGCGAAACGCCGTTTCGCCGCAGGGCGTACTGAGGAACGAGGTGCGCCGGAAAGACTCGTTCATCAAAGCGATCTCATCAGATCAGTAGGGTGCATTAGACGCAGGTCGTAATGCACCAAAAAAGCCGACGCCATCGGTGGATCACGGCTCCGCCTAATCCACCCTACAATTCACCTCACAGTGTCATCCCAGAATGGTCCCGGGCTTGATCCGGGAGCATATCCGGGACCCAGCCGGAACAAATACTGGACCCCGTACCGTCGCGCGGCGACGTGCGGGGTTTCTAGTCTCCAAAAAAACTTATCCCACCCCCACACCCGCGAGCCTAAACTTGGCGGATGATCACCGCGCCTGCCTCTGACATGCTCAACACCCCGCCCGGTCCGAACCGGCTGGTCGGGCTGTTTCTGGGGCGGCTGATGAGCTATCTGCTGCGCCTCCATTATGCGGGCCACAGGGTCGTGCCCGCCGAGATCGTCTCTATGGTGCGCTCAGCCGATGCGATGGTGGAAGCCTCCATCCGGTATCTTGCGGCAGGCCAGCTCAACGCTGCCGGATGCCCTGCGGCGGCGCAGGCGCTGCGCTCAACCCTTGTAGACCTAGCCCTTGCGGCCTCTCACACATTTCCCGAACCCGCATCCCCTGCGGCGCTGATCGAGCAGCTTCAAACCACCCTAGACACCTTTGAACGCGCTGAAGCGCTGGCGCGCGAGCTTGCCTGCCTGATGCTCTGCGTGCATTGCCTCATCAATCCGTGGCAGCGTGGCCCGCGCCTTCATACCGGCATCAAACACGCACTGGCCCTCCAGAAGCGTAGACTTTGCGTCACTTCACGAACTGCCATCAGGGTTGCCCGTGGCCCGCCCAGCATGTCCAGTCATCAAATCTTGCGCGCTGCGTAGCAGCCTTGAGCGCGTTCTATGTGAGCCGAAGGCTCACAAGAACAGACAAGAAGCCCAAACTCCCATCACTCCCCCGCGCGACAGAGCCCCCTCTGTGGCGATAATTGTGCTGGTAAAAGCCCTTCTTCTCCCTGTCAGGGACTTGAGCGGATCAGAAATTGATCCTGTGAATCAATTTCCCGCGAAAGGGTTTGGGATGAGGGTTACTTATTCAAACCCCAATGCCTTGGCGACACGACTATGAAGATGTTCTGGATGAAAAGCTTCAGCATTTGGTATACGCAGAACGCTCCACCCCAACGCTCTCAGAACGTCGTCTCGTTCAGCGTCTCTATCAACCGCGTCAGGGTGGTTATGGACGCCGCCGTCAATCTCGATAACCAGCCGGGCGGATGTAATTGCAAAATCGACGACATATCCAGCGACAGGGTGCTGGCGACGAACCGGATAACCGAGCTTCCTGAAATGCCTGAGCGTTTGCCACGCGGAATTCTCTGCTGTCGTGGCAGCTTTACGAAGCTTGCGTGCTCGATCCGTCGGGCTACTCATCCCCTCACCCTAAATCCCTCTCGCCTGAAATCGATTCACCGGATCGATTTTTTCACGGCTCGAGCCCCAAAGGGGCGAGGGACTTTTTAATCAGACATTGCACCGGTTACCCGACAGGCGTATCTCCCTTCCATGACCGACACCACATCACGCCTCGACGAACTGGAAATGCGCACTGCCCATCAGGAGCAGACGATTGAGGACCTCAACACCGCCATTACCGAGCAGTGGAAGATTATCGAGCGTATGGAGCGCCAGCTGGCGGCGCTGCGGGACCGTGTCGCTGACGCCGAGCTTTCAGCGGGTGAGGCCGCGCCTGTCGACCGGCCTCCGCCGCACTGGTAGGACGCGAACTGACATTATAATGTTTCGGGGAGAGGCAGATGGCGCACGCAGCCTATTTCAAGTCGGCAATTGACGAACTCATGGCACGCGAAGCCATTCGGGACTGCCTCTACACCTATGCGCGTGGCATTGACCGCGCGGATGAAGTCAGTCTTCGCGCGGCATACTGGCCGGATGGCACGGATGACCACGGCCCCTATTCCGGCAGCGCGAGCGGCTTTGTCGACTGGGCGATGAAAACGCTTCCCTACATCGAACGTGGCATTCACCAGATCCACAATGTGCTTATCGAATTCAAAGAGACGGGCGCGGCAGTCGAAAGCTATTTCTCGGCCTTCCAGCGCCAGCCCGGCGCGGACCGCACCCTCCAGGAGTTCGACATGAAGGGCCGCTATCACCGAACGCGATGGCGAATGGCGTATTTTGAACCGGAAGGTCGTTTTTGATTGGGTGGATACACGCCCTGCACCTTCCTCCAGCGAGGAAGAACGCTTCGGGGCAATGCAGCCAATCGGTCAGTCATTTCCGGATGATGCCGTGTATGACCTGATCCGCCGCAAATAGGATTTGAACTCAATTTCACGAGGGGGCCAGCCGGTCGGCACGCCCCCCCCTCACCCTAAATCCCTCTCCCCAAGGGGGCGAGGGACTTTGCCCCCTCCCTAGAAAACATACTCCAGAGAGGCGCCGAATGTACGCGGCTCGGACCGGAAGGTGTTATAGCCGATAAAGCCATAGCCGGAGACGGCATAGTCTTCATCCGTGAGGTTACGCCCCCAGAGGCTGAGCGTCACATCCGTGCCTTCAAAGCCGAGATCGAGCGCGGCCTGCAGCGTCGCAAACCCGTCCTGACTACGCGCGGCGAGGCCTTCAGCATCGAGGAAATACTCGCTGCGATATTTGCCATGTACGGACGCAAGCGCAGAGATCGTATCCGTCACGTCAAACGCGTAAGAGCCGCCCAGCGTGAGCGATGTGTCCGGCGCGAATGGCAGCGGATTGCCATCAAACAGAGCCGCATTGCCGCCAATGTTAGACGTCTGCTGGATCTCTGTCTCATTCAGGGTAAGCGAGCCGTTCAGTGTGAGCGCATCGGTCGGGCGAAGGCTGAACTCAGCTTCAAAGCCGTAAGATTCTGCTTCGTCGAGGTTAGAGAGCGAGTTTGACGTAATCGTGCCGCCACCCGGCAGGTCGAAGGAGACAAAAATACGGGCCTGCGGATTATTATAATCCAGATAGAAGGCCGCGAGGCTATAACTATAACGCGGGTTCGGCGCAGATTTGAAACCCACCTCGTAAGCAGTCACAGTCTCGGCTGCGAACAGACCTTCATCCGCGTAATGGGCAGCATTGTTCGCGACTTCGCCGTTAAAGCCGCCGGACTTGAAACCATTGGAAATGCTGGCATAGGCCATGCCGGCTTCTAAGTCGTAAGACAGCGCGGCGTTGCCTGAGAGGCGTGTCTCGCTGATTTCATTGGCGCCAATCGCAGCGCCCAGACCGTCGCGATTATTGAAGCCGACCACGCCATCATCGAAGATGTGAACGCCCTGCCCGCTGCCCTCAATTGTCTCGTCTGTCAGGCGCGCACCAATGGTGAACTGAAGCGCCTCGGAAAGATCAATCTGATGGCTGGTAAACAGCGCGAAGGTTTCGCGGGTCTGCTCGATATCAGTGACAAGCGTCGTCGCTGTGCCAGTGCTCGCCGGTGTCGGGCCTACACGCCCCGGCGCGCCGACATAGCTGCACGTACCGAGCTGTGTGGCAGGGTCGAACTGGCCGCACCAGATGGTGTAGCGCTGCTGAAATTCATCAGCTGAGAGCGCTGCGCCATAAAGCGCCGTGCCATAGCTCGTCTCTCCCGTCAGGCGGAGCTCCTGCGAAAGCTGCACATAGTCACGATTATAAGAGAGGTTCGCATTGAGGTTCTGATTACCGAACGGCGCTGTCGTGCCGTCAAAATCAAAACCGTAATTCTGCTCATAGCCTTCAATGGCTGTGAGGGAGAAAAGCTCCCACGCCCCCAGAGTGCGGGTATATTCAGCAGACACGCCGTAGAAAGCATTGTCCGTATCCTGAATACCTTCGCCCTCGCTGGAGATTTCATGATCGCCGAGCGTCAGGCTGTCATTGCGCGGCGTCGTGTTCACGCCATTGTCTTCTTCATAGTGTGCGCTGAGGAGAAGCTCGCTGGCATCAAGATCGAAGAGGAGGCCCGCACGCAGGCCGAACTGGTCGGTTTCACCGCCCGCAGCAGACGGGCCGGACACATTGTCCAGAACCGGGCCGCGCGAGGTGTAATTGCCGGCGATGCGATAGCTGACATTTTCCGTCAGCGAGTCACCAAAGGCAGCCGCCGCGTCATAGCGGTCGTAATTGCCAACGCCTACGCGGACATAACGTGTCTGATCATCAGACGGGCGCGCCGAAATCAGGTTCACCGCACCGCTGGACGCGTTGCGTCCATAAAGCGTGCCTTGCGGCCCTTTCAGGATTTCAACGCGCTCAAGATCATAGAGCATCAGGCCGGTCTGAACATTGGTCGCGAGGAATACGCCATCGGAATACACCGCAGCCGCTGAAGGGGTGAGCGCCTGGTGGTCTACCGCGCCAATGCCGCGTATCTGGAACGCGACCTGAGTGCCGTTTGCGACAGCGGCCTCAACACCAGTGGCAAGATCTGTCAGATCAGCCGCGCCAAGATAGCTCGATGCCAGATCAAGCCGTTCGCCATCCAGCACGGAAACGGAGGCAGGCAGATCGGAGACCGGCTGCTCGATACGGGTGACCGAAACGGTCACAGGGTCCAGACGACGATCCGCGCTGACATCATCCTGCGCGGCGGCATTTCCGGCTCCAGCGAGGAGCGCGGCACTCAAAAACACGTTCAGATTTTTCATCATGGGGGCGCGTGTAATGACATTATCCCTGCGGGGCAATTGTAAATTTCTGATCATATGGATGAGCAAATTTGAACGACGAACGCGCAGGACCTATAAGGAAAATGCTCCAGCTCTATTTCATCACACGTTAAGAGCTAGCTGGTGTCATATCACGCTTTAAAGGGGACTTTCACATGACTTTTCTACGGGGAGACTGACATGTTCAAACGCCTTACGCGCACCCTCTTTGCTGCACTCACGCTCGGCTCACTTCCGCTCGCGGCAATAGCTCAGACTGTGACCGTCCACAAAACGCCATGGTGTGGATGCTGCGCGCATTGGGTGGACCATTTACGTGAGAACGGCTTCGAGGTTGAGGTCCATGAAACTGAAAACATGAC
The DNA here is from genome assembly GCA_002723155.1 of Ponticaulis sp. Classification (GTDB taxonomy): domain Bacteria; phylum Pseudomonadota; class Alphaproteobacteria; order Caulobacterales; family Hyphomonadaceae; genus Ponticaulis. The sequence continues at coordinate 150,712 of PBNO01000002.1, forward strand.
GCCGATCCGCGAACAGCTTGGCGTGCCGCAGGAACTCACCAGCTGTCACACAGGCGTTGTTGAGGGATATGTTCTGGAAGGCCATGTACCGGCCCATGAAGTTCACCGCCTTTTGGCTGAACGGCCGGACGCGACAGGCCTCTCAGTTCCGGGCATGCCTATGGGCTCACCGGGTATGGAAACACCGGGCATGCCGGACACCTATAATGTCGTCCTGTTCTCTGACGACGGCGCAGAAACCTATGCGACTTATACCGGCGCAACGGCCATTCATCAGCATGATTAATGCAACAAGCACCCATTCCTGCAATTTATGGGCGTTGGACGAAACTTATCCCCATTGAGCTATACGTTTTAAGAAAATACGTACCAGCCTGACGGGAGGGGCCTCTACGCCTGTTTCTCTCAGCAACTGACCACACATTTTTGCAACGGGGCGCAGATTATTGCGCCTCGGTCTGTGATGTCCTTGCTAAAATCGCGTAAAACGCGTAGAGAGCGAGTATCGACATTCAGCTGATGATTTTAGCGCGACGCTCTTTCCAACTTTGCGGACCGGCTGAACCCTCTTCTCAATTTCGGTAAACTTAAAGACCGCAGACGAGGTGCGCCTCGCTGCAAACCCCCAAGGAAGATTCTATATGGCAACCGGCACTGTGAAGTGGTTCAACACCACCAAAGGCTACGGGTTCATCGAACCTACTGATGGTTCAAACGACGTTTTCGTACACATCTCCCGCGTTGAGTCATCTCCGCTTGGCACACTGAACGAAGGCGACCGCATCTCTTACGACATGGAACAAGACAAACGCTCCGGCAAAATGTCTGCAGGTAATCTGCGTCCAGCTGAAGACTAATCAGCACTTCAGACGGGAAAGAGCCGGGTTCCGGCTCTTCTCCTGCGTCTTTTGACGCGAAACCTGCCTGATATTTAAGGTTACAGCGCACCCACACCGCCCTAAGCTGGCGTCAGACGTGTTGGCGAAGAAAGCGCAAAACCTGATGGCTCTGAAACCTCTCCTTTCAATACTCACACTGTGCCTCGCTCTCGCGCTGCCATCTGGCGCTGACAGCGGCCGCCGCATTGCCCTCACCTATGATGATGCACCACGCGCGGATACCTCCATGAACGGCGATGAACGTGTTGAAATGCTGATTGACGGGCTGGCAACCGCGGGTGTGGAACAGGCCGCGATCTTTGTGGTCACGTCACGCATCAACTCGCCGCAACGCCTCGCGCGCATTCAAAGCTTTGCAGAAGCTGGCCATGTGATCGCCAATCACAGCCATACCCATCCATGGCTCAGAAACGTCACCGCCGAGGAATATCTGGCCGAAATCGATACCGCAGAGATGATCCTGCAAGTCTTCGAAAACCGCCGCCCCTGGTTCCGCTTCCCTTACCTCAATGAAGCGCCCGATATTGAACGCCGCGACGCGGTACGTGAGGGCCTTGCCGAACGCGACCTCTTCAGTGGCTATGTGACCGTCGACACCTATGACTGGCATTTGGACAGTCTCTATCAGCGCGCCGTGAACAATGGCGAAACTGTCTGCATGTCCGGCCTGCGCGACCTCTATACGGGCATGCTGGTCGAGGCAGCGAACTTTTTTGATCAGGCCGCGCGCGAGTATCTGGATGAGGTGCCTGCACAGGTCATGCTACTTCACGAGAATGATGTCGCCGCTCTGTTCGTGACTGATCTTGTTGCCGCGCTTGAAGCTGACGGATGGGAGATCATCACCGCTGACGAAGCCTATGAAGACCCGATTGCGAGCGTCCTCCCTGACACCCGTTTTCTGGGCATGGGCCGCGTCGCCGCGCTCACCAGCCTCGCCGGAAAGCCCGGCCCCGAGTTTACCTATCTGGCCGTTGAAGAGAACCAGATTAACGCGGCTTTCGAAGAGCATGTACTCGGCGCGTGTAATACAACTCTACTGACGCCTGCCCCCGTCTCTGTGAGTGAAGACAATGAGCGTCTTTGCGATATGTCCAATTCCGGAATAGAGCCAGAATATCAGATCGACGAACTTATGCTGAAGCCCGAGAATGCCGAGGCAGCCTTTAACGCTCTGCGAGAGTACATTCCAGATTTGGTCGAACAGGCTCAGGCGAGCGGCGGCGATGCAAGCTTGAACCACGGGGAAACCGGCATGACCTACCACAACAATCTGAACTTTCTGGAAGGACTCACGCTTCGGCAGAATGCACTTCTGGAGCAAGCGGAAGGTACGTCAGGTCCAGCAACAGACGCCTTTTGTGAGTTTCTGAACACGACGTCCGTTAGGGACTGAAGCTGATTGCTTGCCCCTACGGGCGCGAGTCTATCGAGGTATCGGAAACAGATCGAGTGAGCTTAAATCCACCGTATAGGCCGCATTGCCAAGATCATTCTCATTGCGCTCAATACTGATCACGCCTTCCAGATAATAGGGGGCCCAGATGTCCTCTACACGCGCGGCCTCTTCGGCGCGCACATAAATCACCTGATTGGGCGGAGGCGGCGGGGTGTGAATGCAAGCGCCCTGAGACGGGACGAACAGAAACTCGGTATAGCGGTCGTCCGTTTCGAAAGTGAACGGCACAACATAGCCCGGAATATGGATCAGCGTGCCATCAATATCGTCAACCGTATCAAACGTCCCGAATTGTGGCATATAATCGAGCTCTGAACCTTCCTCGATTTCTGTTCCCGCTGTCACATCAGAGAGCCGTGATGCATTTGCCTGAAGGCGCATTTCGAGCCGTTCGTAAAACTCCTCCTGCTGGCGGAAATATTCGTCCAGCGCGCCATCTGGCAGAAGATCCTGCCAGACGATAGGTAGAGGCTCGCCCGCTTCGACGCCCCAGTACTCATTGTCTGAATTGTCGTCGCTGGCAGCCGAGGCAATGACCGAGGTAGTCTCAGCCGGTGCATCAGCCTGGCTACACGCACATACTGCAAAAGCAAGGAAGCAAGTTAAAAGGCGTGCGCTCACAAAATTCTCCTGAAGCTGACCATCTTCGTCAGGTTTCAGACTAGCGCTATTCAAAAATCGTTACAATATAACTTTTGAGATTTAAAAGAGCAAAGTCTGACCGGCACTTATCCCGCTTCCGCCCGTTCGGTACGACCTGAAGCCTAGCCCCAAGGGCCTTTGCGGCGTGCTTCACGCGCCTTAGCCCAGGGTGAGGTTACTGTTTCAGGCGTCGATACATCAGCTGGCTGATAGGCGCCGCTCACCTGCCCTTTCAGGCCCATGAGTGCCTCAATCCGGTTTTGCGTGGCCGGGTGCGTAGAAAAGAGATTATCGCCCTTCTGGCCTGCCAGCGGGTTCACAATGAATAGGTGCGCCATGGACTGGTTAGCTTCAGTATTGCGATCCGGCATCAGCTCGGCCTGCCCGGAAATTTTCGCCAGCGCGCGAGCGAGCGGTTCTGGATCGCCCAGAATTTTAGCGCCCTCACGGTCAGCTTCGTACTCTCGCGCACGGCTGATCGCCATCTGCACGATAGAGGCCGCAATCGGCGCCAGAATAGCGATCGCGATACCGGCAATCAGCCCGCCGCGATCACGTCCGCCGCCAAAGAACATGGCGAAGTTTGCAAGCAGACCAATTGCACCAGCAATGGTCGCGGTGACCGTCATGGTCAGCGTGTCACGGTTTTTCACATGGGCAAGTTCGTGCGCCATCACGCCCGCGATCTCGTCACGGTTCAGCATGTTAAGAAGGCCGGTTGTTGCAACGACCGCTGCATTTTCAGGGTTCCGGCCGGTCGCGAAGGCGTTTGGCTGATCCATTTCGATGACGCAGATTTTCGGCTCTGGAAGGCCTGCACGTTCGGCAAGACGGCGCACATCTTCAAGATAAGCCGCAACCTTGGCATTGTTGCGGTAATCCTCTGCCGGCTTGGCGCGATAGCTGCGAAGAACGATCTGATCGGAGTTCCAATAGCTGAAGACGTTCAGGCCAATCGCCACAACAAAGGCGATCATCATACCGCCTACGCCGCCAACCAGATAACCGACCGCGCCGAACAGCGCTGTCATCGCCGCAAGCAGCATAAAGGTCTTTGTATGGTTCAGCATGGTCATGCTGCGAGGTCTCCGATTGAACAAGCAAAAAATATGCTCAATCGAAAATGTAGGAAGGGCGCGGCAGGCTGAAAAGAGCCTGCCGCAATAGGACCTTAATTGCGCTCAGATGGCGGGCGCACCTGAACCGGCGTCAGATTGCCTGGCACGCCATTTGGCCGCGCGGTCGCTACCATCCGCTGATAGGCAGGACGTGCCTCTACGCGCTCTTTCCAGGCGGCGACTTGCGGGAACTGATTCACGTCCACCAGATTGAGCTGTGTGGCGACATTAAGCGGGAACCACATAATGATATCGGCAGCGGAGAATTCCGGTCCGCCGAAATAGTCGTAATCTTCCAGCCAGTTTTCGGCATATTGGACAACCGCTTCACTATCCACCAGAGGTGACCTGCTTGTCGGCGGATTGGTCCGCCATGCGCGATAATCACTGAACAGGCGCGCGGCGAGCGAGCCTTCAGCATAATGCAGCCACATCAGATAGGTCGGATAGAACTCGCTATCGATTGGCGGGGCCAGTTCGCCCGGCGCATAGCGCGTAAGGATCGTCTCCATAATCGCGCCGGACTCAACAAGGATCTGATCGCCAATCACAACGGTCGGCACTTGCGGCATTTCATGGCCAAGCGCGCGCACAAGGTTCATCGATGCCTGAAGATCGCCGGGCACATATTCCAGCTCATACGGATACCCAAGTTCCTCCATCAGCCAGACAATACGTTCCGACCGCCGCCCTTCGAGGTGATAAATAGTGACAGGTGGCAAAGGCATGGCCTCGGCTTCCTGAACCCGCGTATGCGTTGTGGTGTTCACCGAAACGCAGGCCGCAAGCAAGGGCAATGACGCCAGAGCGCCAATGAGTTTTTTCATGATTTCCTCCCAGTTTATGGAAGGAGGCTATCTCTGTTTTACAGTGTAAGATAGATGCCATCCGGTGCATGGAGACACCGGATGGTTCACATTTTTTTGAACTAAAATCTGTGAGTACTGACTAGCTCACCATGCGGAAGGTCGTGCGCAGGTAGTCAACGAATGTCGGGCTGATACCTTCTGCCAGATAATGCTCTGCCGGCAGCGGCCATTTCGGTGAGGCATAGTACGCATCGGCGCGAACTTTCTCAGGAAAGTCGTGCGCAAGAATGGCCGCACGCCCGATCATCGCAAAATCACAGCCCGCTTCCAGAACTTTGCAAACATGCTCTGCGTCGACGATTTTACCGGCTGCACCGACTTTCACATTGCCTCGCGGCAGATCCATAAAGTGCTGCAGGAGTGACTTGTCCTTGAACTCTTCTTCCTCCGGCATTTTGAAGGAATCCCAGAGTGACAGGTCGATATAATCCACCTCGTCGCGGGTCACGAGCTCGGAGAAGAACTGCTTCATCTCGCCTAGACGCTGACCGAAACGTTCAGGTGAGAAGCGCACGCCAATCTGGAAGTCAGGACGGCAGGCCTCACGAATGCCGGTGATCACCTCAAGGATCAGGCGGCAACGGTTTTCAAAGCTTCCGCCATACTGATCGTCACGCTGGTTGATCTCTGGCGACAGAAATTGCGCCAGAATATAGCCGTGCGCACCGTGTACTTCGACGCCGTCAAAACCGGCTTTCTCGGCGCGTTTAGCAGCCGTGATGAAGTCGTCGCGCAGCTGTTCGACTTCTTCAGTTGTGAGTGCGCGCGATCCGGTGTCTGCATCATCAGATGCGCCCACCGGCTGGCCGACAATCTCTTTTGGAGAGCGAATGCCTGCATGGTGCAGCTGAAGCGACGAGACAGCCCCGCCAGCGCGCAGGCCGTCTGCCAGACGCGTCAGACCTTCAAGGTGATCGTCGCTCCACACGCCAAGCTGACCGGGAAAGCCCTGACCATTGGCCTGCACATGCGCAGCGCAGGTCATCACCATGCCAAACCCTCCGGTGGCGCGCATGGTCAACCATTTATACTCATCCTCGGAGAGTACGCCCGTATCATGGCTCTGCTGGTTGGTGAGCGGCGCGAGCGCCAGACGGTTTTTCCAGTCCGGTCCACGTGTGAATGAAATTGGCGAGAAGATATCTGCAGCTGTCATTGTTTCCTGTCCCTTATTTTGCCCTGATTTAAGAGCAGTCTGTCACGCGAAGAGCAAGCCGAAACCGCCCTGACTGGACTTCGCACCACGCGTCTCACATGATCTGGGTGTAAAGCATCAGGCCGCAAGAGCCGGGAGGAGAACATGAGAAAGCTGATCATCACCTTGTTTGCGCTGGCCCTGAATCTCAGCGTCAACACGGCTCCGGTTCATGCCCAGGGATCAAGCTCTATCAACATTGCGGGGCTGAACTTTTACTGCAACGCCAATAATGGTGCGCGGGTACCGATCTATTTCACAGAGAATGCATGGCGTGGCGGCGGCGCCATGGCGGGGATTGATCCCTATCGCGGCTTCTACATCGATGTGAGCCCGAACTATCTATACTCACTGAACCAGTATGCGGCAGCTTACGTTTTCCTGCATGAGTGCGCACATGTTGCCCTGCCCTTCGGTGTGGGCCTTGCCACGCCGTCGCAGGAAATGAACGCAGATTGCTACGCTATCCGTCAGATGCGCAATCTGCGCCTGATCAACAATCCGTATGAGTTCAATGCCGCGGTTTCAGCCGTCGCGAACATGCCGGGCTCACCTGCAGGCCATCTTCCAGGCCCTGCCCGCATTCGGCATCTGGCGCAGTGTATCAGCTTCTGATCAGGCTTTCTCCGCCTGACGGAAGAAGAACGCGCCAAGAAGCCAGATGAGCGCAAAAGCGAGCGTCGCAGCGATCACATCCCACGGCCATTTAGCCGCCTCAGAGCCCCAACCGAGCGCCAGCGCGCTACTGCCAATGGCGACCTGCATAATCGCCATAATGAGGAGCGTTTTCTTCATCGCCTCCGGGCTAAACCGGCCATAAACGCCCCCGACGACACCCACGAGCAGCACGACCAGATAATAAAGGTTCGCCGGATTATCGGCATCACCGATCAGGCCGACCGCCCCACCAGCCCAGAACACAAGAACCGATCCAATTATATGGGCAACAAAACCTAGCCGATAGGAGATCGGACGCTTCAGGCGCACGAAGATCAGGCCTGCAACGCCCAGCATGGCGAGCAGAACGCCCGCCACGATAAAATCACCAATCGACCAATTCATTTAGGTTTGCCCTGAAAGCCTATTCCGGAACAGGCGGCCAGACAGTCGCATCGACGAAATCGCAGTCTGCCGGCTCCATCACCGCGTCATCCCAGTGCGCGCTGTATGCACCTTCTGCGGAGATCACCCAAGGCTCTTCCCCATATTGCGTGTCGCCATCAACTTCGGTGACCGCGGTGAAATTGACGACGCCCTCATCATTCAGCTGGCCATCGCTGAGAATGGTTTCGAACGCCGCAAAATAAGCGTTCTCCGCATCATGGATCGTGCCGTAATGACGGCCGGAGAATACACCGGCAATATCCAGCGTGATTTCCAGACCTTCTGTCGAGCTGTCTTCCTGCAGGAAGTAACAATATTCGCCCTCTGTGAGCGTCGAAATAGCCGCCGTCGCAGCGTCGGACACCGCCTCAGTGACCTCGCCTGCCGCTTCAGCCACCGGAACAGCTGCTTCAACTGGCGCAGGTGCTGCCTCTACCGGCTCGGCTGTTTCAGACTGCCCGCACGCCGCGAGCACGAGCGCAAAAAGCGCTGGTGAGATAAGATGTTTCATAAGTTCCCCTCGTATTCCCATGTCACACTCGCACTAGGTTATTGTATTTACAAGGCAGGTTTAAGGCAGGCGCTGTTCGATAGGCATATAGTCGACATCGTATCCGAAGTAGCGCGGATGGAAGACCTCCAGGCCCGCGTCACGTCGCCAGAGCGGGTCGCACTTCATTCCGAGCACGACAACTGATTGTCCTTCGATGAAATCAGGGTTGTTCACACCTTCGCCGGTTTGGCGGTCAATTACGGTGATAAGGTCCGGACAGGTCGCGATGACTTCACCATTGCGACGCGCCACGAGATGCTCGTTCTTATAGTCGAGCAGCATGGACTGGCCCTCAAACCTGCCCGTGCCCGAAAGGGTGAGATCACCAACAAGGAAACCGTCCTCATCGCGCCAAGTAAAACCGGCAACGTCACCGGTAAACAACTCATATCCGTCACCAGCAACACGCGCCGCCTCAATCGGGTCCGCTCCTGATGCCTTTGCTTCACGTACAGCCGCCCCAATCGCCATAGCGAGCGAAACCGACCCTTTGACCAACGCGCTTTCTGATTTTGCGACCGCACCCGTAATCGGCGCATCGGCTACGCCGACCAGCTGGCTGACGACGGAAAGCGCCCTGAAAATATCTTCCTCACGTGACGGGTCCTGCACGCCCTGAAGCACGACCTCATCGCCGAAATAGGTCACGCCCGCGGCGGGTGTCAGCGGATGACCGGCAACACGGACCGAGTGTTGATTGATCTCTGGCGTTGCGCGCCCGACGGTATCGGCATCCAGCGACGGGATGCCAAGCCGCGCTGCGCAGGACAGGCCTTCTGCAAGACTGAGAGGACCGATCTCACCCATAATGACACCGGAAAACGGCGTTCCGACATGTCGCTCGAGCAGGCGAAACGCATCGAGCGTCGGCGCTTCAATCTTGTTTTCAATCCGGTCAAGGCGCGCCTGCATATCCTCGCTCACAGGCGCAAGGCTTGCGAGCGCATACGGACACGCCACGCGATCATCATCTGCAAGCTGATCAACGCCGATCAGAGCGAATACATGCCCGTTCGCGAGATCGGAACGGATCAGCTCACGCGCTTCGGCGAGGCTTCCGCCACCGCCGCAGCCGAGATAGCTGCTGCCGATCAGAATATCATCGAGGTTTTCAGCCGTGAGGCCGCGCCCCGAAGACAGGCGCGAAGGCGCAGATGACTGGCTACTGCTCGCCGAAGCACATCCACCGAGTGCACCTGCTGCAACCACTAAACCCTGAAGAAAATGCCGCCTGACCAGCATACTCATACCCCCGAAAACGCTTACTGGATCAGATTGCTCAGGAATGCGGACCGAGGCAAGGTGGATAGGCAAATAGAGCCTGCACCTGCATCCAATGCCATGCTAACAGGGCGCATGAAGATTTATATCGATGCAGATGCCTGTCCGGTGAAGGATGAGGTCTACAAGGTTGCAGAACGCCACGGCGCGCACGTGTTCGTCGTGTCTAACAGCTTTCTGCGCGTCCCGTCCCTGCCTTATATCACGCAGCAAGTCGTTGATGCTGGCCCCGACGAAGCGGATAACTGGATTGCAGAGCGCGCGACAGCGTCAGACATTGTCATCACAAATGACATTCCACTCGCCGAACGCTGCCTGATGAATGATGCCCGCGTCCTGCAGCCAACAGGCAAAGCTTACACGAAATCCAATATCGCCTCGGCCATAGCGACCCGCGCGTTGATGGAACAGCTGCGTTCAACCGGGGAACAATTTGGCGGCGCGCCGCCTTTCAGCCAGCGCGACCGGTCTCAATTCCTGCAAGCGCTCCACGAAGTGTGCGTGAAGCTAAAACGCGGCGCTTAAGCAGACTTCTTCAGCCCGGTAAGCTGTTTATAGCGGTCAGCAATGTCCTGAAGTTCGCCTTCCGCGAAAACGTCCTCCAGCCTGTCAAAGCCTTCTGGTGCGCGCTCATGCGCCAGCTGCATGCACTGTTCGGGACCATTCTGACGGTTCGCGCGGACAATCGCAGCCGTCGCAGGGAGGCGTTCGCCCTCATAACACGCAAGAATATCGGAAACGCTGCCCCCCTCGGAAATGGATCGCGTAATGCAAAGTGCATCGATGATGGCCTGCGTCGCGCCGTTGGAGCCGATCGGGTACATCGGGTGCGCCGCATCACCGAGCAGTGTGACATGCCCGTCTGTCCAGGTATCGACCGGATCACGGTCAACCAGAGGAAACTCGTAAACACCCTCGGCATCTTCGATCAGTCCTGCGACATCCAACCAGTCAAAACCCCACTGTTTAAACACAGGATAGAAGTCATCAAGGCGGCCTTCCCGGTTCCAGTCTTCCCGATCGAGAAGCTCTGGCACGTTAAGCTCTGCAATCCAGTTGATCAGCTGTTTGCCATCTTCGCGAACCTGTGAGATCGGGTAGCAGACAAACTTTTCTGACTGGTGCCCCGCCATGATCATGCTTGCGCCAGTCAGATAAGGCTTGGCCCATGTCACACCGCGCCAGAGCACGCGTCCTGAATAGCGTGGCAGCCCCTGATCCGGGTACATCTGTTCACGCGCCGCAGAGTGGATGCCATCCGCGCAGATAAGGATTTCTGAACGCGCCTCAACGGTTTCGCCGTTCGGACGCTGCAGGACAGCCACGGCCTCATCGCCCTCATTGCGGAATGATTTGAGACGGTGACCGGCAAGGATCTTGTCCTCTCCCAGACGGGCGCGGGCGTGCTTGAGCAGCGTCATCTGCAGATCACCGCGGCCGAGCGAAATTTGCGGCGTCGAAAACCCGCCGAACTTTCCGCGTGGTTCTGTCCAGATATGCTGCCCGTATTTGTTGTAATATGAAAGCTCGCGCGTTGCGACACCTGCCTCAAGCAGCTCGTCCACAACACCAAGCGACTGCAGAATGACCGAAGCATGCGGCAGCAGATTAATACCCACGCCTAAAGGCTGGATTTTCTCTGTTCCCTCATAGACCGTCACATCATGGCCAGCATCGTGAAGCGCCAACGCCGCTGACAATCCGCCCATGCCTGCACCAATGATATTTATCTTCACAGCTATCGCTCCAACGGGGTCTCTTAACTCCGCTTATGGCTCTGCAGAGACACGACACGCAAGCGCCCAACACCAACTTTGTACTCCGGCGCGACACAAAACCAACGCAACGTTTCGTTTCCGCCACACGGCATTTGACGCAATGAAGATGCTATAACTTACAAATTGGCACGCCATTCCGGAATATTATTCCAAACCGTAACTTCGCCCGACGAGACTAAACGCGTTAAATTCGAACTTGCGCGCAGGCTTAATCATCTGTCAGTCTGCAAAAAAACAGGGTGAGGATAAAGCGATGAAAATCATAAAAACGGCGGCCCTTATCGCGTCAGGATCACTGGCGCTGATTGCCTGTTCGCAGAACACACCAGCGCCGGAGGCCGCTGTCGCGCCAGACGCGATGTTCTTTCCGGCCAATGATGACACCGGTATCAGCCCAGATACGCCGCTTCGCATCACATTTCCCGATCCGCTCACCATCCATTCTGAAGGCGTGATAGAAATCACCGATGCAGAAACCGGCGAGGTCGTAGACCGGATCGATGTCTCTATACCTTTCGGCCCTTTCCCGGACGGGCGTATGTCGGGCGCAACTCAGGAGGACAGGATCCGCCTTGGCCGAGAGTCGGTCATGTCGGACTATCAGGTGAACACGCTTCAGGGCGTCGACTTCCACTACCACCCGGTATTGGCCTTCGAGACGACCGCCATCATCACGCCGCACAACGGCGCGCTGGGCTATGGCGAGACCTATAACGTGCATGTAGATGGAGACGTTTTCGGTCTCAGTGACAGAGATTTTGAATGGAGCTTCGCAACACGCGACGCGCCACCCGACGCCGATACAGGTCGCGTGACTGTTGCCAGTGACGGGTCGGGCGATTTTGTAACAGTTCAGGGCGCTCTCGATTTTGCACCCGCAGAAAGCGCCGAGCCCTTTGAAATTTTCGTCCGCAATGGGCGCTATGACGAGCTGGTTTTCCTGAACGGTAAGTCGGACATCATTCTGCGCGGCGAGAGCCGTGACGGCGTTGTGGTGCGTTATCCGAACAATTCCGCCTTTAACCCGCCGCGCGGTAATCCATCCCGCCGCCCTGCCTTTCAACTCTATGAAGTGAGCGACATCCAGCTTTCGGATTTCACCATACAGAATGATTTCATTGGTCAGGCAGAAGCGCTGCTGGTGCGCGGCGACCGCGTCATCATCGATAACATGCAGCTCAATGGCTCGGGCGATGCGCTCACCACATATGGCTCCATCTATATGCAGGATTCAGAGCTGATCGGGGACGGCGACACCATCCTCGGATACGCGACGCTGTTTTGTCTGCGCTGCACCATCAAATCGGTTGGCCCGTTCACATGGACCCGCACCCGTGAAGGCCAGCACGGCAACATTTTCGTCGATTCAGAGATGATCTATCTGGACCAGCCTCTGCCCTGGTCGGTCACTGACGATAACCCTGAGGGACAAAAAACACGCGGTGTGCTGGCCCGCCTGCCGTTCAATGGTCCGCGCGAGGGTCCGCGTCATGAGAGGTCCAATTTCCCGTTTGCCGAAATGGTTTTGATCAACACGCGCACCGACGGTATTCCACCTGAAGGCTGGGGGCCGGTTGAAGAAGAACACGCCGAGTTCAGCTGGGAAAACATCCACCTCTGGGAATTCAATACCATGGATATGGAGGGCAATCCGGTCGACATGTCAGAGCGCCATCCCCTCGTTCGTGTGCTTGATGCAGAAGCCGACGCAGAGCTGATCGCGAACTATTCCGACCCGACCTTCATTCTCAATGGCTGGACACCCGAGGTGAAATAGACAGCGCATTTTAACCTGAAGGGCTTGCGCGCAAGCCGGTCGGCGTGGAACGCTCACGAACTGCCGGACGCAAGCTGCGTTTTGCAATCAGTCTATCGGGAAGGAAAATTGAAATGAAGGCTCTGAAAACTGCGCTGGTCGCTGCCTCAATGATCGGCCTTACAGGGCTGGCGCAGGCGGACGAAGTCTGGTCCTCCGAAGTCGGCAATATCGTCTTCCTCTCAGAGCTTGAAACCGGCGAGGCCATTCTGGGCGCACCCGTTGGCGAAGGGATGATGGTCCGGATGATCTTTCCCGGTCTTGCCGGAAATTATGATGACCGCAGCATGCATGACGGCATCTGGATCAGCCCTGGCTCGTTCGGAACCGAAGAGTGTGGCATCTCTGTTGTCGACCCCGAAACCGGAGAGATGTCAGCTTACTGGGGCCGTGCGCAAATCATCTTCACATCCACCGGCTACCCGTCCGACATCGTACTGACGGCTGGCGTCTGTTTCGGTGAGCGCGAAGAAATGCTGTTTGGCGAAGCGCTGAACCAGTAAGCGACAAAGGCCGGACTATCCGGCCTTTCTTATATCAGATATCCGGATTGACCGGCGTCGTCGTTTGCACAACCTGAAGGCTTGGCGCGATGCCGCGGTCATTCACGCGGAACCAGCCCGCAATGGAGTAGCGGTCGCGCATAGCGGGCCGGACTTCATGCGGGATATCTTCGCTCAGAAAGATAACCAGCGTGCCGAGCTCTGGCAGCACCAGCTCGACGGCCTCCTCTGCCTCTGCACGATCAAAGATTGCCAGCGCGCCACCATCTGTCTCGTCCCAGTCCTCGTTCAGGTAGAAGACGGTTGAGAGCACGCGGTTACGCGCACCTTTGAACGAATCCATATGGCGCTTGTAGAACGCGCCCGGCTCATACACGGCAAAATGAGCTTCGTATGAAAACAGGCCGAGATAGAACGCCTCATTCACGGCCAGACGTACCTGTTCCATCACGTCCAGATAGCGCGCCTGAACCTCTTCATCGCGGCTAAGCCAACGCGTTTTATCGCGGCGAATGTCAGATTTGATCGTGTGATCGCCCGCACGCCCGATGCCGGCCCGTTCAAGCATGGCTTCGCTATGGAGCGTTTCAGCTTCAACACGCAAGGCACGTGATAACTCAGGCGACACGACGGTACGGGCTACAACCCATCCAGTGTCCGCAAGCTGGTTGATCCAGTTCCACCCCTGAGGCGGGACCGGTAATTCGGCTGTGTTCAAACGCGTAAGGCCCAAACAAACAAAAGGTGAGCGCCGATACACTCAGTCCGTGCACCTCGCAAGAAAAAATCCTCATGGTTACCCAAAAGTGCGGACTTAAAGCCCGCGAAAACCGCTCTATCTCGTTACATGCGTCAACAGACGGAAAGGACAGATCATGACTAAATTTACGCGTACACTCCTCGCATCTGCGGCTGCAGGTGCGGCATTCCTTCTTCCAGCTCAGGCAGAAGTCGTTTCATATCAGGCAGAGCCAACACACTCATATGTCCGTGCGACATATACCCACCTTGGCCTCTCCCATCAGGGCCTCGAATTCCCTGCGATCAGCGGCACATTTGACATTGATCTGGATGACCCGGAAGCGTCCGTAATCGATGTCACAATCGACATGCTTTCGCTCGACACAAACACGGGCGGTGAGGAGTTCTACACGCACCTCTCCAGCAGCGACTTCTTCAACTTCGAAGAGTTTGCGACTGCACACTTTGTTGCGACTGAATTGAGCGTCAGCGAAGAAGACAACACAAAAGGCACAATGACAGGTGACCTGACCATTCACGGCGTTACTCAGCCGGTCACGTTTGACGTGACGCTGAACTTCCAGGGCGACCACCCGATGATGGGCGTGCCAGCACTTGGCGTTTCTGCAAGCGGTGAAATCCTTCGCTCAGACTTTGGCGTAGGCGCTTACACGCCATACGTTTCTGACGAAGTTGAACTGAACATCCAGATCGAACTGATCGTTCCAGCGGAATAAGATATCAGTCCGGGCGGGGACCTGTCCCGTCCGGACCGCTCTCCTCTTACCCGTCAGCCCTTTGACTATTCGTCGAAAAGCTGTGTCGCGTAGGTAGGAAGCTGGTTGGCGATATTGAGGGACTGAGTACGCAAATCGCGTTTAGTCTGCTCGGCCTGCAGTTTTGCGGCCTCTCTGCCGAGATCGGCATCAACCAGTGTTCCAAGATTATTGCTAAGCACATCTGCCGTCTTGATAACAAGCGTGCGCATTGTATCCATCGTACGAATACGCCCACCCAGAATATTCATGACCTCATGATGCTTTTCGAGCGTCGACTCGATGCGCGACAGGGAATCCTTTGCATCCTGTAGCGGATCAATCACCATGCTCGGGATCATATCGGTATCGGCGCCGCCCGGCTTCAGGTCATAGCCCGGAACCGAGATTTCCTTGCCGCCCTTTGCGTCCGTGATCGGCCGCATATTCGTCGTACTGCCATCAATCAGATTGAAATCGTTGAAGCCCGCATTGTTCACGATGCTTTCCATCTGGTCGCGCAGCTTGATAAAATCCTCATTGAGGATGCCCCTGCTCCGATCATCAAGGCCCGGGTCAGCCGCCGCGAGTGCCTTTTCCTGCATTTCAGAGATAAGATCAGTCAGCGCTTCGGTCGCTGTCAAAGCAACATCACCCACAGCAACCGCGATATCGAGTGAATTGCGCACGGCGCCAAGGCCCGAAATATCGGCCCGCAGCGTCTGCGCCATGGCGTAGATGGCACCATTGTCTTTGGCGCTATTGACTTTGAGGCCGGTATTCATCCGGCTTTCAACCTGCTGCAAATCCCTGTCGGACTTATTCAGGCTGCGAACAGTCGTCATAGAGCTCGAATTGGTATTCACGCTGATCGACATGTCGGTCACGCTACCTTTCTGGTCTTTGGCTGCGTCGTCCGGCTCTTTCTGGCCGGACTCTTTAAACGCTTTCGCCCCAGACTAGCGGCAAACCTTGAATGTCACTTTGAACGCATGGGTCAAAATCAGGCACGGCTGACAGGTAAATGTTAGGGTTAATCAAACCCAACAAATACCGCAGCGTCATCGACAGATTTACGGCGCGATACAACCGCATTCGCAGGGAAGGTTTCATCCGGCCAGCCCATAGCAATCGCCATCATGATGACCTGATCATCNGGAATGCCAGCTNNTTCGCGCACGACAGGGCTTTGCATAATACCCTGCGAGTTGATCACACATCCAAGCCCACGCGACCACGCCGCATTCACAATGCCATTGCAGACCGCGCCGCAGTCGAACGTGGTGATGTCATTGCCCTCAACCTCTTTGTCGAAGGTGATGATGACCGAGACCGGCGCATCAAACTGGCGGAAGCCACGCAGCACCCAGTCCATCCGCTTTTCTTTGTCATGACGCTCAATTCCCATAGCTTCGAACAGTTGCACAGCAATCTCGACCTGACGGTCGCGGTGCACGCCCTGATATTTGTCACCGCCACGGAATTCGCGGCTATCGGGCACGCCTGCCATATTGCGCTCGACATTGCCTTTGCGGATGCGGTTCAGAACGTCGCCGCCAATCACGTAGAAATGCCATGGCTGGGTATTCATTGAGGATGGCGCACGAATGGCGAGTTCCAGAACCTCTTTGATCACCTCTTTCGGAACAGGCTTATCAAGATATCCGCGAATACTGCGTCGACCGTTGATGACCTCATCATATTCCATATTTTTTCCCCGTGACTTTGTTTGAGCGAAGTCTGAGCACGGGTGACACAAATTTCCAATCCTTCCCCTAACGTCAGGTCGCAATTGATTTCAGTTCGTGTCAAAACGCTCCTAAGTTTCGAACTGATCTTTTCAAGTAAAGTGTAGTCAGATACACCAAAGCCAAATGGACGCCGGACCAACCGGCACACAACTCAGCTCACGCCCGTGAGCAAGGACCTGGAAACGCCCAAATGACGTCTTTTGAATTCAACACCACCCGTTCCATCATTAACGAGCCGGGCTCGATCAAACGCCTTGGCGAAATTTGCACACGCCTCGGCTTTGAACGCCCGCTGGTGGTGACGGATCCGGGTATTGTGAAGGCAGGCCTTCTTGAGAAGCTGACGGCGTCTCTCGATGCATCCGGAACGTCTCATGCGCTCTACACAGACATCGTCGCCGACCCGCCGGTTGAGACTATTATGGAAACCCTCGAAGCTGCCAAAGCACACAATGCGGATGGCATTATCGGCTTTGGCGGCGGTTCATCCATGGATGCCGCCAAGATTGCAGCCCTGCTCCTGCGTTCCGGTGAGAAGCTTGAAGACATTTACGGCGTTGGCATGGCGAAGGGCGAGCGCGCACCGCTCATTCTGATCCCGACGACAGCAGGCACAGGCTCTGAGGTCACAGCCGTTGCCATCGTGACCACCGGCCCGAACACCAAAGCAGGCGTTGTCGCCAATCAGCTCTATCCGGATGTTGCCCTGCTCGACGCGGAACTCACGCTCGGCCTGCCACCTATCGTGACAGCTGCGACCGGCGTTGATGCGATGGTCCATGCGATTGAGGCCTATACCTCTATTCACCTTAAAAACCCGTATTCGGACATGCTCGCCCAGAAGGCGCTTGAGCTTCTGTCGAAGAACCTGAAGCCGGTCATCGCTGACGGTTCAAACCTTGCTGCACGCCAGAACATGCTGTTCGGCGCCTGCCTTGCCGGACAAGCCTTTGCCAACGCACCTGTTGCGGCGGTTCACGCCCTCGCCTATCCGCTGGGGGCGCGCTATCACATTGCGCATGGTACATCGAACGCTCTGCTACTGCCGCACGTTCTGCGCTTTAACGCACCGAATGCCGCAAGCCTCTATGCTGAACTCGCGCCGATCTGTTTTGACAATGTCCCGGCAGGCTCGGACGAAAAGACGGCCCTCTGGTTCGCAGACCAGCTTGAGCAGCTAAGTCTTGATGTCGGCCTGCCGCCTCGCATGCGTGATGCCGGCGTTCTGGCAAACGACCTCGATCTGCTCGCAGAAGAAGCCATGGGCCAGACCCGTCTTCTGAAGAACAATCCGCGCGAAGTGACACAAAGTGATGCGCGCGACATCTACGAAGCGGCTTACTAAAATAATACGGGAACAATGGGCGCTGCGCAGCGTCCATTGAAAACCTCACACTATTCCGAATACGGGACTCAGGGAGAATTTCAGGGATGACGGACCACAAGCTTTCCGACCCGGCACTTCTGTGCACGAAAGCCTATATCAACGGCAAATGGACTGACGCGGCAGACGGCTCGACTTTCAATGTCGATAACCCTGCAAATGGCGAACTGATTGCCGAAGTCGCTTATTGTGGCGAGGCCGAAACCAAGGCTGCCATTGAAGCCGCCGAAGCCGCGCAACCTGCATGGGCTGCCAAAACACCTAAAGAACGCGCCAAATATCTGCGCGATCTCTTCAATGTGATGATGGCCAATCAGGATGATCTCGGCCGCATCCTCACCCTCGAACAGGGCAAGCCGCTGGCTGAAGCCAAAGGCGAGATTGCTTATGGCGCGAATTATGTCGAATGGTTCGCCGAGGAAGCAAAACGCGTCTATGGCGAAGTGATGACACAGCCGTCTCCGGACAAGCGCGTTGTTGTGATCCGTCAGCCGGTGGGCGTTGCGGCGCTCATCACACCGTGGAACTTCCCGAACGCCATGCTGACCCGCAAAATCGCGCCCGCGCTTGCCGCAGGCTGCACAGTCGTCTGCAAACCGGCATCAGAAACGCCGCTCTCAGCTTTAGCGATTGCAGAGCTTTGCGATCGCGCAGGCATTCCGCCTGGCGTCGTGAACATTGTTTGTGGCAATACACGCGCAATTGGCGGCGAGCTGACCTCTAACCCGAGCGTCAAAAAGCTCTCCTTCACCGGCTCCACCGAAGTTGGCAAAATGCTGACTGAGCAGTGCTCCGGCACGCTGAAGCGCCTCTCCATGGAGCTTGGCGGCAACGCGCCTTTCATCATCTTTGACGACGCAGACCTCGACCTTGCGATCAAAGGCGTCATGGCGTCCAAATTCCGAAATGCCGGCCAGACCTGCGTCTGCACGAACCGCATTCTCGTCCATGAGGATGTGAAGGATGCCTTCGTGGAGAAGCTCCTTGCAGCCACCAACGCGCTCAAAGTTGGCAATGGTCTTGATGACGGTGTGGACCTTGGCCCGCTCGTCTCTGTCAAAGCCCGCAAGACAGTGGAAGAGTTTGTGGCTGACGCGGTCGAAAAAGGCGCGAAAGTCCATGAAGGCCCGTCCACGCCGAACGGTGAATGCTATTCGCGCCCGCTGGTCCTGACAGAAGCAACCCGCGAGATGCGTGTCTTCTCTGAAGAGATTTTCGGCCCGGTCGCGCCGGTCTTCACCTTCAAGACCGATGAAGAAGCCATTGCCATGGCGAATGACACGGAGTTTGGCCTCGCATCCTACTTCTACTCCAAAGATGTTGCGCGCTGCTGGCGTGTAGCCGAGGCGCTGGAATACGGCATGGTCGGCATTAATGAGGGCATCATCTCCAACGAGATGGCTCCGTTTGGCGGCGTGAAGGAATCCGGTCAGGGCCGCGAAGGCTCACACCACGGCCTCGACGATTATCTGGAAATCAAATCGCTGACATTTGGCGGCATCTGATCCCGCATCGACACGCATAGAAAAGCCCGTCAGGAAACTGGCGGGCTTTTTCTTATCCAAGCGCACCTGTCTCCGAGATCATCGCCGTCACGGACATGAGCGCTTCGATGATCTGACGGCGTTTTTCGGGGGAGTATCGTTCAACAGGGCCGGAAATGCCGATCGCACCAAGCACGCGTCGATCTTCGTCCAGGATCGGTGCGGCAATCGAGAATATCCCCGGCTTCCAGTCGGGATCAGCCTCGAAATAGCCTGCAAGGCGGACCGATGGCAGGCCGGACAGCACGTCATCACGAACGATCTTTGTATCCGGGTGAAGGGACACCACGCCTAGGGACCGGTCATATAACCCTTCAGGGTCCTCATGAAAGGCGAGCATGACCCGCCCGGCGGCGGAGGCAGGCACGGGCAAGCGTGACCCCGGGCGACTGGAAAAGCGTATCGGGCGCGGCGAGATGAGCTTTTCCACCACCAGCACGCTGTCACCGTCCAGAACGTAGAGGTTCACCGTCTCGCCAAGCTCGCTTTGAAGCTTCTGGAAATATGGCGCAGCCGCTTTGCGCACAGGATGACCAGCCAGCACTTTGGCACCCAGTTCGAACAGTTTCAGGCTCGGCTGATACATGCCTGTTTCGGCGTCCTGCACCGCATAGTTGGACGCAACAAGGGTCGCCAGCGTGCGATGCGCATTGCTCTTCTGAAGCCCCAGATCCTGCGCAAGCGTCGACAAGCGGACGGGGCCTGGCGCCTGCACCAGATAGTCCAGCACCCTCAATCCTTTTTCGAGCGTTGAATCCATGCCCCTGAAAGACCTCATTGAATTGACAGGACCGCTTGCCGCGACCATCAAGTCGGCTTGTTATCTGGTCAAAGTGTCGGGGGAGTTTGCGTGAGCGTCAATTGGGAAATGCCGGAAGGCAACGAGGTCGAAGGCTCAACTGAAAAAGTCATCGGCCTATCTGCAGGCCCGATTGGCTGGATCGTGATCAACAATCCTGCCCGCCGCAATGCTATGTCCCGCGCCATGTGGGAAACAGTGCCTCCACTTCTGGATACGCTCTGCGCGCTGCCCGACACGCGCCTGATTGTCGTAACCGGCGCAGGCGGCAAAGCCTTCATTTCCGGTGCAGACATTTCCGAATTTGAGAAGCAGCGCGCGTCTCTCGAGGCCAACAAAGCCTATGACGAAGCAGCGGGTGCGGCCTTTGGCGCGTTCGCCGATTGCATTCTGCCAACCATCGCCATGGTTCGCGGCCCATGTATTGGCGGCGGGCTGGCGACAGCGATCAGCTGCGATATCCGCATCGCCACCGACACATCCATTTTTGGCATCCCCGCAGCCAAGCTCGGTGTTGGCTATCAGTTTGATGGCATTCAGCGCCTCATGTCGCTCATCGGGCCAGCACGGACCAAACAGCTCATGTATACGGCTGAATTCTACAAAGCCGAGCGGGCCGTTGCCATGGGCCTTATCGACGAAGCTATGGAGGCTGAAGCACTTGAGCCGCGCCTCTATGAGCTTGCAGGCATGATCGCCGCCAATGCCCCGCTCAGCATTCGGGCCGCAAAACTCGCCGTCGATGAAGCGGTTAAAGACCCTGATCTACGAAACACAGCCAAAGTTCAGGCCGCGATTGATGCGGCGTGGAGCAGTGACGACGTCAAAGAAGGTCACCGCGCTTTCCTTGAGAAAAGAAAAGCGAATTTCACCGGCAAATAGAGGGCGCTCACTCGGCAGTCAGACTGGTCAGAACCGGTGCAATCTCTTGCCTCGATTTATCGAGAAGCGGGAAAGACTTGCTACGCAGAGACGGTGAGATAAGGTTAACCTCCCCACTCACAAGTTTCTGGTGACTGTTTTATGGCCCTCTTCAAAAAACTGATTTTATCCGGCGTCATGGCGAGCGCTTTCGCGCTGCCATCCATGGCACAGACTTCGTCCGTCGCAGGCGGCCAGTCTGGCTATGACGAAACGCTCGAAGCGATCTCCCCGACCGACGAACCTGTACGCGTTGGCCTTGCGGGCGAAGATCCGGCTGATATCGGCCGCTATATTCTCGCAGCCAATGGCGGCGTTGGCGGCGGATCGCTCTCTCCGGACGGCGAAACAATTGCCTTTTCCTGGTCCATCACAGGCGAGCGCCAGCTCTGGACGATCCCTGCAACAGGCGGCCAGCCAACACGCCTGACATACGGCAACGGCATTTCATTCTATCGCTGGGCGCCAGATGGTGAGCACCTGATCTATGGCGCAGACAATGATGGTGACGAGCAGGAAGCCTACTTCCTGATCTCTGCAGACGGCACGAGCGAGGAAATTATTTTCCCTGCTCAGCCGGGCGCTTTCCGTACATTTGGCGACTTCCTGCCGGAAGGTGATGGCATCATCTATACGTCCACGGCGCGCACCAACCTTCACTTCGACATTTACAAGGCAGCCATCCCGAATGGTGAGCCTGAAATGATCTATGAGGGCGAGTTTGGCGTGTATGTCGGCGCAATCTCTCCGGACGGCAAATATGTGAACTTCTCGACCACGGTCGGCGAGGATTCAAACAATCTCTATATGCTCGACATTGAAACCGGTGATGTCACCACAGTTTCCGAGCCTGAACGCCGCGCCTCTCAGGGCGGTATCACCTGGAAGGACGATTCCTCGGGCTTCTACTTTGTCAGCAACATGGAACGTGAATATCAGGCGATCCAGTACTACGACGTAGCTTCCGGCTTCACCTCCATGATCGCATCTGACGATCAGGCCGATATGGGCAGCCTGCGCCTTTGCGGCGCTGAGGACCGTTACCTCGCATGGACACGCAATGTGGGCGGCTATTCCGTCATCCATGTGGAAGACCGCGTTGAAGACACAATGCTGGACGTTCCGGAACTTCCGGAGGGCGTTTACGGCCTCTCCTGTAACGAAGAAGATCCGCGTATTGTGATCGGCGTAAACGGCTGGCGCACACCGGGCAGCTTTGTGACATGGGACCTCGATACAGGCGAAGTGCATGACACATTTATCGCGCCTATGGCTGGTCTCGACCCTGAGCGCCTCGTGCGCCCTGAAGATGTGCGCATCACCGCGCGTGACGGTGTTGAACTTCAAGGTCTGCTCTATTTGCCAGACGATGCATCTTACACAGGCGAAGGCCTTCCACCGGTCGTCTTCTTCGTACATGGCGGCCCGACAAGCCAGTCCCGCCCGACCTTTGATGCCAACACGCAATATCTGGTCGATCAGGGCTTTGCTGTCTTTGAACCGAATGTGCGCGGCTCAACCGGCTTCGGCCACACATATGTGACGCTAGACGACCGTGAGAACCGTCTTGAGTCCATCGCTGACCTTGTCGACATGTTGAACTGGCTTCGTGAAGATGGCCGGGTTGATGCAGACCGTGCCGCAGTCGTGGGCGGATCGTATGGTGGCTATGCAGTGAACGCGGCAGTTGCCAACTTCCCTGGCAATTTCGCAGCGGGCGTTTCCCTGTTCGGCGTTGCTGACTGGGTCACAGCTCTGGAAGTTGCCTCGCCGGGCCTCAAAGCGTCCGACCGTATCGAATACGGCGATATCACCGAGGACTACTGGCGCGAGTACTACACAGAGAACTCTCCGATCCGTCAGGCTGACCAGATCGACGTGCCAATGCTCTACTCACACGGCGCACGTGACCCGCGTATCGACATCTATGAGACTGAGGTGATGGTCCGCACTATCCGCGAAAACGGTGTGCGCGCTGACTATATCCGCTTCCTCGATGAGGGACATGGCTGGCGGAAGCTTTCTAACCAGCTCTTCTATGCCCGCGCTCAGGCAGAATTCCTTGCCGACGTTCTGGACATGGATATTGGCGAATAATCGCCAGTCTGAAATCTGAAAACAGCGAAACGCCGGGAGCCTAGCTCTCGGCGTTTTCTTCTTCTACCGGCATCTCGCCGACGGGCCATACGACGGCGCGCGCATAGAGCGTGGAATCAGGGCCGTTAAACGCATCGGTGACGACGTGGATGCGGATGTACTGCTCGCCTTCCATGCCATCGGTATTGATCGAGATTTTGATTTCACCCAGCTCGTTGCCCGGCACGGGTTCAGGAGAAATGCGGACGGAGACGCCTGAAGTCTGCGAATAACCGCGCTGAACGCTGAGCGGGCCAAAGCCGTTATTGAGGAAGAGGTAGGTGTGTTCCAGAATGCTACCTTGCTCGACATCGCCGAAATTGACGCTCGCCGCATCAAAGCCGATCACGCCTTTGTCGTCTGGTGCGCGGATCGCGTAGGCTTCAACCATTTCCTCAGTTTCAACCGCCGCTTCGGCTTCAACCATCGCTTCAGCCGGATTAACCGTTTCGATCTGCTCCTCAGGCGCAGCATCCTCATCGCTTGCAACTGACACAGGGGCAATGGCCAGAGTCGCAAACGCAAGGCAGGACAGGCGTAAGGTCGCAAAACTCATCTAAATTCTCCGCTATTCGCTTCAGGCTGAAACACTTTCCGCAGAGAGTGCAATTCCGTTACCAGTTTTGAAAGAGATGATTGCAGTTACAGAATCGGCTAGCAAAGGCTCATGTCCAAGCTCTACTTCACCTACTCGGCGATGAATGCCGGCAAGTCGGCAATCCTGCTTCAAGCCGCCTATAACTACGGCGAACGCGGCATGTCAGTCATGCTCTGGACATCCGGTCATCACGGTTCTGAAAACGCTGAAACCGGCAAGATCGAATCCCGTATCGGACTGGAGGCTGAGGCCCACCTGTTCCGAAGCGAGACAGACCTTTACAGCGCCATCTCTAAACGGGCCGACAACGCACCGTTGCACGCCATCTTTGTGGATGAAGCACAGTTCCTGAACGAGGATCAGGTCTGGCAGCTGGCGCGAGTTGGCGACGAAATGCGCCTTCCAGTGCTGTGCTATGGCCTGCGTACCGATTTTCAGGGCGAGTTGTTCGAAGGCGCAGCGGCCCTGCTCGCCATTGCTGACGATCTGCGCGAGGCACGCACCATCTGTCATTGCGGGCGCAAAGCCACGATGACGGCGCGTCTGGACGAGAACGGCAATGCTATTCGTGAAGGCGATCAGGTGAGCGTGGCGAAAGGCATATATGTCTCGCTCTGCCGTCAACACTGGAATGAAAAAGTGCGGGGTGCAGCCGGATAAAAGGCCTCACTGGTTCGGGGGATAGGTCAAACCCGGCATTCATGTGTATTCTACCAGCAGAGGAATACTGCGGGAGAACGCCAAATGGGAATGAACCTTTCACGCATTGCTTTGCTGGCTGCGACACTGGCCATGGGATTTTCCACGTCAGCAAGTGCTGACGATGACTATAATGTCTGGGACCATTTCGCGCCCGGCTATTATGTTGAGGCGGATGACGCGGGCGAGATCGACTGCGAACGCCCCGAAGGCACAAACTGGATATATCTGCATCCTGAGCGCCGCGANGACGCAACCATTCCAGGTGTATTTTCAACCTTTGAAGGCTGGATGGCGTTTAACTTCAATGGGCGTGAGGAAGACTATTTCCTCGAGAGCTTTGGTGGTTATGGCTTCGATCTTGATGAGCCGCAGATTGATATGATCCATAACTTCTTTGATAGCCTGAGCCATGCATCAGCGCGGGGCGTCGGTCTATCAGGTGGCGGTCTCGGCTATACGACAGGCGGCGTCGCCAGCCTTCAATTTGGCTGGCATATCGACACGGGCGACGTCCACGTCTTGTCGCTCGACTTTGAAGACTATGGCCGTACGCGCGATATTGTTCTGCGGGGCGAGGACAATATGAAAACAGGCACAGACCTGGAAGGCCGACCGTTGCGACCATTCATCCATTGTGAGGCCGAGTAATCAGTCGACCTCTTCGCGGATGAGGCGTGTCGATAACGGACGGTCGGCCTCTCCGCTGACCGCAAACACAGCCTCATATCCGGCGCTGCGAATGCCCTGATCGAGCGTCGAGCTGACGCGCGCTTCATCGCTCAGAAAGTCTGTCAGCCCGATCAGCCCCGCATCGCGGGTTCCTGCCATAATCCAGATCAGGTTACCGCCGTCTCCCGCCTGAACGGAAAAGAGCGCAAAGTCACGATAGGCGAGATCCTCAGCGGCGTTCTGGAAGGCGTCACTGATAAAGTCAGTCTCGTCTTCAGTATCCAGAATCTCGTCAAACGTCCGCCCAAGCTGGAAGCGCGAAGACTGCATGGCCGCCGCCTGCAGCGGGCCGAGGCCGCTGGTAAGACCTATATAGACAATGTCTGCCTCGGCGGTTTGCTCTTCCGTCAGCTCCGACGCCATGACGATTTGCGGCGACCGACTGGCAAAGACCGGTGACAACGCGTTCAGCGCCTGCGCAGTGGACGTGGGCAGATAGCCGAGCGAGACATCCACATACGTCCCCATCAGCTCGGGCTCACTTAACAGAAGGTCTGTCAGGTCACGCGAGGAATTGATCTCAAAGTCCCGAATTAAGCGGTCGAGGAACAGACCATCCTGATACTCGCCAAATATATAATAATCGCCGAGCGCAATCAGCAGAGGCCTCGAGCGATCAGCCAGCGGCGAGAAGACCGGAGAGGCTTCCAGCCGTGTGTCACCTCGGTCGCCTCGCAGAAGGAACACGCCCTAAACCAGAATCACGACAAGACACGCAGCCAGTACGCCCCATAACCAGCGAGCGGGAGCAGCTTGTGCGGGCATCGCGTCTGCCTCAGCAACCGGTACGGCCCGCTCTAATACAAAGGCGTAATCGCCCCGCGGGAGAATCAGCTGGCCATGGCCGGCATCGCCCTCACGCAGATAAAATTCTTCCAGCTTTTTACGCAGGCGATGAATGTAGACGCGAATGCTGGCATCTTCAGCATCGAGCTGAACGCTACGCCCGAACACATCGGCGGCAATTTCAGCTTCCTTGGGTGGCCTCTCCTCAAGTGTACGCTTTGCTAGATACTCGAACAGATCGACGAGACGGCCGCGACGTCCGATGACGCCGGACGCACGCACGCGATCAATTTCGGCTTTCAGCTCCGCTGACACTTTCACATCCTCCCGACGCGCTTCCCTCAAAGGCTTCTTGTATAGCGCACTATCCTAAATCGAAGGATATGTGCGCTCTGTCCAGCCTGTTTCTCGTCACTAGCGTATTCGGCTCTGTTCGGAACGCAGATTGCACGTGTCAGGGGAAAGAAGGACTTTTTCCGATGAATGCACGTCTCTCAGAGCTATTTGCGACCCGAATTGATACAGTTTCCGATCTGGAACAGCTGGAATTCCAGTCTGGACAGGTCTGGACGGTACAGGGTGGCCGGTATGATGGCCTCCAGATTCTCGTTGTTAAGACAGAACGCCATCCGACCATGGGTGTCGCCGTTCACGTCTCCGTGCGCGGACCGCTGACGACAGAAGGCGGCTCCGAGCTGGAAGGGATTCCCCACCTGCCATTCACGCCGGAAGCCATGCGCCATTCCGGCCTTCAGCTGACCGGCTTCATCTCCGAGCTGCCCGATGACTGGGAAGATATGTATGAAGACTGGCTGAGCGACGCAGAAATGGAAGAAGCCGGCCTGTTCAGCCTGCCTTTGCGGGAAATTCTGGACACGATCATGGCCAAGCTTTCCTGGATATAATCCACTAGCCTTCTGTTTTTCTTTATATATTCATCGCCAAAAGATCAGGGCAGGTATTGATTGCCTGCCCGCCCCAATGTGCTAAAATAGGGTGTGTGGCAAAAACACTCCGGACGCGCCGGGATTGACTTCCGGTCAACCCCTCCGTACACGGACGTAAAAATACTGCGCTAGCGTCAATACGTAATTGACTCTTATGCCAGCATATGTCATCTGCCGCGCTTTCCGGCTGGCTAATTACCAGTGAAACCCAGTTTTTTGAGAGGATCTGCGCGATGTACGCAGTCATCAAGACTGGCGGCAAACAATACAAAGTGGCCGCCAATGACGAAATCACCGTCGAGAAAATCGACGCTAACGAAGGTGATGAGCACGCATTCAACGAAGTGCTGATGCTCGGCGAAGGCGACGACGTCACAGTTGGCGCGCCGGTTGTTGAAGGCGCTGCTGTTGTTGGTGAAGTCGTTTCTCAAGGCAAAGGTGACAAGGTCATCATCTTCAAGAAGCGTCAGCGCTCTACTTACAAACGTAAGAAGGGTCACCGCCAGAACCTGACAACGATCAAAATCAAAGAGATCGTTGCCGAAGGTTTCGACGGCAAAGTGAAGAAAGCCGCTGCAAAGCCTGCGAAAAAAGCTGCGCCTAAAGCTGAAGAAGCTCCAAAGGCTGAAGCTAAGGCAGAAGCACCGAAGAAAGCTGCGCCTGCAAAGGCCGCTGCTGAAGCTGACGACCTGACACAGCTGAAAGGTGTTGGCCCGGCAATCGCTAAAAAGCTGGTTGATGCAGGCATTACGTCTTTCGCTCAGATCGCGGCATTCACGCCAGAAGAAATCGAAATGTTCGAAGAGAAGCTCAGCTTCAAAGGTCGCATCGAGCGCGACGGCTGGATCGAACAGGCAAAAGAACTTGCGAAATAAGCCTTGAACAGGCATTTATCTCGCAGAATTGAAGGAGTGGCCTAATGGCTCACAAAAAATCAGGTGGTTCGTCCCGTAACGGTCGCGATTCAGAGTCCAAACGCCTTGGCGTGAAGAAATATGGCGGCGAGCACGTCATTCCTGGTAACATCCTCATCCGTCAGCGCGGTACTAAGTGGTATCCGGGCGACAACGTTGGCATGGGCAAAGACCACACGCTCTTCGCTAAAGTTGAAGGCCAGGTTCAGTTCCGCAAAAAGCGTGACAACCGTCAGTACGTCTCTGTGCTTCCAGTCGCGGACGCAGCCGAATAACGGCAGCCGCGCAGGGCTGCCAGAGTGGTGGCCCCTTAGCTCAGACAGAGCATGGTGATAAAGACCAGGGAGGCCGCCGGCCTCCCTTGTTTCGTTTCTGGACCTCAGAAACGCTTCTACAGGTGAAACCACCATGCAGAAAATACTGAAGACCAAACGCCTCACGCTCCGCCCGCTCGCCGCTGTCGATACAGCCTGGCTTCTGGGCTTCTGGAATATCTCTGACGTCAACCGTATGACGGGCAGCATTCCAGCCAAGGTGGATGAAGACTTTGTGCGCGGCCGCATTCAGGCTGCTGCCGAAGGCGATGAGGCGCAGACCAGTATTGTTCGCATGATCGAGCTTGAAGACGGCACACGCACGGGCGTCGTCAGCCTTGACCGGACCACAACGCAGGAACCGTTCAACCTCGGCTATGCCATCCACCCGGATTTCTGGGGGCAAGGCATCGCAACGGAGGCCGGTCAGGCGATCCTTGATTGGGCAGACGGGTTCGTCACGCCAAAATATTATGTGTCGGGGCATTTCACCGACAACCCAGCCTCAGGCAGCGTCTTAAAAAAGCTCGGCTTCATGCCGTGCTGGCGCGCGCCGGTCTATTCTACGGCACGTGACGAGAAGGCCGATCACCTGTATATGTCGCGTCTTATCTAGCAAGTCAGTCTCATGAAATTTCTCGATCAGTGTAAAATCTATATCCGCTCCGGCCATGGCGGCGACGGCTGCGTCTCATTCAGACGCGAAGCCTATGTTGAATATGGCGGCCCTGATGGCGGCGATGGCGGTGATGGCGGCGACGTCTGGATTGAGGCTGTAGAAGGCCTCAATACGCTGATCGACTACCGTTACAAGCAGCACTTCCGGGCCGATCGTGGCGGTCACGGTATGGGTAAAAACCGTACAGGCGCACGCGCTGAAGACGCAGTGCTGAAAGTGCCGGTTGGCACTGAAATTCTCGAAGACGACAAAGAAACGGTGATCGCCGACCTTGATGAGGTGGGCAAGCGCGTTCTTCTCGCTTCTGGCGGCTCAGGCGGTTGGGGCAACGCCCGCTTTAAGACAGCAACCAATCAGGCTCCGCGCCGCTATAACCCGGGTCTTCCAGGCGAAGAGCGCTGGATCTGGCTGCGCCTGAAGCTGATTGCGGATGTCGGCCTGCTCGGCCTGCCGAACGCTGGCAAGTCTACATTCCTCAGCGTTGTCTCTGCAGCGAAGCCTAAGATCGCCGACTATCCGTTCACAACGCTGGTTCCGAACCTTGGCGTGGTCGACCTTGGCCCGTCTACACGTTTCGTAATCGCTGACATTCCGGGTCTCATTGAAGGCGCTTCTGAAGGTGCTGGCCTTGGTCATCGCTTCCTTGCCCATGTGGAGCGCTGCAAAGTTCTTCTACACCTGATTGACGCAACGCAGGACAATCCGGACGAAGCGTATCTGAAAATCCGCGGCGAACTGGAGGCTTATGCCGATCACCTCGCCGACAAGCCGGAGATTATCGCGCTCACCAAAGCCGATTCGCTCCTGCCGGAGCAGCTTGAAGAAGCCCGCCAGCAGCTTGCCCGCGTGACGGACAAGAAGGTTGAGATCATTTCCTCGGTCGCCAAGCAAAACATCACGCCCGTGCTGCGCCAGCTTGCTGCCTATGTGTATGAGGAAGACGTCTCCATGCTCGATGATGACATCAGCGAGGAAGGCTGGACGCCTTAAAATATGAACACGTCGATCGACACGGCAGAACGTATTGTCATCAAGGTCGGCTCGGCGCTGATCGTTGATGCAAAAACACGTAAGCCAAACCAGTACTGGCTTGCGACGCTGGCAGCAGACATTGCTGAACTGCGCGCGGCAGGCAAACAGGTTGTTCTGGTATCTTCAGGCGCCGCGGCACTCGGCCGCCCGTTTCTGACAGACGCCGAAAAATCCGGGAAGCAGGGCCAGCTTGAATTAAAGCAGGCCGCTGCTGCTATCGGCCAGCCTCGCCTCATGGCATCGCTTCAGGCAGCATTCGATCTTCAGAATATCCCGCTCGCACAGGCCCTTCTGACACTGGATGACACGGAGATCCGTCGTCGCTGGCTGAACGCGCGCGCGACGCTCTTCACCCTTCTCGATAACGGCGCTGTTCCAGTCATCAACGAAAATGATACGGTCGCGACATCTGAAATCCGGTATGGCGACAATGACCGCCTTGCTGCACGTGTGGCGCAAATGGTGGGCGCAGACGTGCTCGTCCTCCTTTCGGACATTGATGGTCTCTATACGGACGATCCGCGAAAGAAGCCGGACGCACAGCATATCCCGAAAGCGAATGGCGTGACGCCGGAGCTTCGCTCTTATGCCGGAGATGCCAATGCGAGCGCGGGCGTGGGCACGGGCGGCATGGCAACAAAGCTGGATGCCGCAGAGATCGCATGGTCTGCCGGCTGCTCCACAGTCATCACCATCGGCAAGCCTGAATATCCGCTGCGCCGCCTGCGTGATGGCGGGCGTTCCACATGGATTGTTTCTGACCTCACGCCACAAGCCGCTCGTATGAGCTGGCTTGCAGGACACTTAACACCGGAAGGCGCGGTAACCGTAGATGCGGGCGCTGAGAAAGCTCTGACAAGTGGCGCAAGCCTGCTCGCTGTGGGCATTAAATCCGTGAACGGACAATTCCCGCGCGGCGCCGCCATTGCCATCAATAACGCCAAAGGCAAAACCATTGCCAAAGGCATCGTCTCCTATCAGGCCGCAGAGATCGAACAGATCAAAGGCTTGCAGACAGCCGATGTCACGGCCCGTCTTGGCTACCCTGCCCGCTCTGCCGTCATTCACAGGGACAACATGATCCTTGTCGAAGGGGAAGACTGACCAGTCATGAGCCTTCGCCTGCCCGGACCTTATAAAGGCCTTCGCATTGGCCTATTCGGCGGAACCTTTAATCCGGCGCATTCAGGCCACCACCATGTCGCGATGCAGGCGCTTAAAGCTCTAAAGCTCGACTATGTCTGGTGGATACCGGCTGCGGGAAATCCGCTGAAGCAGGAAGGCAGTTCGTTCAACGCACGCTTTGCCAGCGCAAAACGCATAGCATCGCACCCCCGCATGAAGGTTTCAGACCTCGAAGTCCAGCTGGGCACGCGCTATAGCTATGACACCATCAAAGCGCTCATGCCGCGGGTAAAAGGCGGTGAGTTTGTCTGGCTGATGGGCGCGGATAATTTGCGCTTTTTCCATAAATGGGGGCATTGGGACGAGATCGCCTCGCTTCTGCCGATTGCCGTAATTGCGCGTCCTGGCGATGCACGTCTTGCCCGACTTTCCAAGTTTGCACGTCGCTTTGCCGAATGGCGGCTTCCGGCGGAACAGGCTGCGAGCTTTGACAAATATCACCCGCCGGTCTGGTCGTATCTGCCAACGCCCCTACATACAGCGTCATCGACGAATATCCGGCGCGCAGCCCTTGCACGTAACCCGTTTGCAGCGCGCGCCTCCTCCACTAATTCAGGCGAATAAGGGCCGGACACCTTATTTCACCTCAAGCTTTGTTCGGACGGACAAGTTGTGTTATTAAACAGCTTGTCTGAAACAGTTTTGAAAGGTCAGTTTTTTGGACGTGAGTACACAGCCCGCAGCCTCAGAGTCAGGCGCAGGGTCGCATGATGAATATCCGCCGCTCGAAACCCTCATCATCGAGGCGCTCGAAGACGATAAGGCAGAAGACATCACAGTGATTGATCTCGGTGGTAAATCTTCCATCGCAGACACAATGATCATCGCCTCCNGTCGTTCGGCTCGGCATGTCAGCTCACTGGCTGACCACCTCATTCGCAAGCTCAAAGAAGGCGGTTTTGGCCGCGCGCAGGTCGAAGGTCTCGCCAGCGCTGACTGGGTATTGATTGATGCCGGTGATGCGGTGGTGCATCTCTTCCGTCCGGAAGTGCGCGACTTTTATCAGCTCGAGCGTATCTGGGCTGGCGACAGTCGTCATACCGCTGAACAGCACTGATCTCTGATCCCATATGAAAATCAGCCTCATCACGGTGGGCCGCATGAAACGCGGCCCCGAGCGCGAGCTTGTGGACGACTATATCGTTCGCGCAAAAAAGCTCGGCACATCGCTCGGCGTTCGTGACGTCTCCGAGATTGAGGTTGAAGCCGGCCATACGCAGGATCAGGAATGCGAGAGACTTCTTGCAAAAATCCCTGCCGGCGCGGAAGTCTTCCTCTTTGACGAACGCGGGAAAGACTGGACCTCTACCGAATTCTCCGCCCATCTGGAAAAGCTGAAAGACAATGGCTGTCCGGATTTGTGTTTTCTAATCGGCGGCGCTGACGGCTTCACCAAAGACGTAAAGCGCCAGTATCAGAATAAAATCCGCCTCGGCTCGCTCACATGGCCACACAAGCTGGTGCGTGTACTGGCGGCCGAGCAGATTTACCGCGCGCTCAGCCTGATGGCTGGAACACCCTACCACCGCGAATAATGCGCGCTCATAAACGCCATCCCTGCCCGTGTTGCGGCTTTGATACGCTGAATGCGACCGGCGCTTACGAGCTATGCCCGATCTGCCTTTGGGAAGATGGCGAAGATGAAGGCGAGACGCTGGAATTGCGTCAGGCACGCGCCAATTTCAGGGACCATGGCAACATCTATCCGGCTGGCGCTGCACCGATCGAGGTCATGCATCCCTCACCCGAACGCGCCCAGCTTATTACCTATGCACTCAGCGTTCTGAACGGTGTTGAACCACGCGATCCACTTCTGCTCGACGGACTGCTTCTCGCCCATGAAGTTGCCAGCGAATTCGACTAACCTCGATTCATGACTCATTTGCGAAGCATGGTTAAACTGCGTTTATGATTCTGCGTCGCGTCTCCCCATTTCTTTTGGCTTGCCTGATCGCTGCCCCTTTGCCGGTCGCGACAGGGCAGGAAGAGATGACTCAGGAAGAGCTACAGGCCTATGAAGAGCGCCTTGAGGCTGACCGCATCGCGCTGGAAGCCATAGAAGCCGCGCAAGAAGCGGCCCGAACAGATCTTGCCGTCGTTAACCGCCAGCTTCTTGCGGCAGCGCAGGAAGGCGCACGCCGCGAAGAACAGGCCAGCCGAATTGAGCAGCGCCTGATCAGCCTCGAAATCGAGGAAAGACAGGCGCGTGATGCCCTGATGGCAGACCGTGAAGGCCTGCGCGATCTCATCGCCGCACTGATCGCGGCCTCACGTCGCCAGCCGCCTGCGCTTGCGACCCATCCCGATAGCGCAACAGATGCCATCCGTTCGGCCATCATCATGCGTGACCTTGCNGATGATCTGGAGGATCGTTCGGCGACGCTTGCCGCATCTATTCGTGAATATGCCGATCTTCTGGATGCTGTGCGCCGCCAGCAGGAGCGCCTCGACGTCGAAGAAGAGGTATTGGCCGAGAACCAGCGCGAGATTGAACAACTCGTCGCGCTTAAACGCGCCGCCTTTGAAGACCTGACAGGTGAAGCCGATGCCCTGCGCGAGCGGGTCGCCGCACTTGCCACACGCGCTGAGAATATTCGAAGCTTCCTTGATGACCTCGCCGCGAACGCGCCGCCAACACCGGGTCGCAAGCCGCCGGAGCCAACGCCGAGCCGTCCTACGACGCCGGCTCCGTCCACTGCCCCACCTGCAAACGTCGCCGTACTAGACGGCCTTGGGCTTCCTGCAACCGGCCAGCTCGTTCAGGCTTTTGGTGATTTATTGCCAACAGGACGCCGCGCAGAAGGCATCACACTGCGCACAAGATCAGCAGCACAGGTCGTCGCGCCATCAGATGCGACGATAGAATATGCTGGTCCTTTTCGCAGTTATGGACAAATGTTGATTTTACGAACGGGTGATGGCTACCATATAGTATTATACGGTCTGTCAGATGTTTATCCGACATTAGGCCAGTCGGTTCTCGCCGGAGAGCCAATTGGCAGGATGACAAACCGTTCCGATGTCGAGCCTGACCTGCATATGGAATTGCGACGCAACGGAACGCCTGAAGATCCGCAGAGATGGATGTCCCGCCGGTCCGGTTGATCTGGCGGGCAATTGAGGAGAGAGCCTATGCGCTCATGGTTGATGGGAACAGCTGTCGGTTTGACAGCCCTTGGTTTCACCACAGTTGGCGTTTCATCGCTGGCTTGGTCTGCCGGTAGTAACACTGGCAACCAGGAAGAAATCTATCAACAACTCGATCTGTTCGCGGAAATTCTCGCTCGTGTAGACAGCGAATATGTTGTGGACGTCGATGACTCCGAAGCGATGAAGTCTGCCATTAACGGCATGCTTGCCTCGCTCGACCCACACTCCAGCTATCTCGCGGCTGACGATTATGAAGACATGCAGGTCCAGACAAGCGGTGAATATGGCGGCCTCGGTATCGAGGTTCAGGCCAAAGACGGCTATGTCGAGATTGTAGCACCGATAGATGACACACCGGCTAGCCGCGCAGACCTGCGCTCAGGTGACCTTGTCTCAGCAATTGATGGCGTATCAATCGTTGGTCAGTCTCCGAATGACGCGATCACCAGCATGCGCGGCGAAGTTGGCACCGACATCACGCTGACAATTATCCGCGCCGGTGAGGACGACACATTTGACGTCACGCTGACGCGCGAAATCATCCGCCCGAAATCTGTAGTTCACCGCATTGAAGACGACGACATTGGCTATGTCCGTATTTCTTCCTTCAACGAGCGCACGACAGAGCTTCTGGACGAATCCCTTACAGCCATTCGTGAAGAGCTGGGCCCTAACCCTGCAGGTCTGATCATCGATCTGCGCAACAATCCGGGCGGTCTGCTGGATCAGGCGATCTCTGTTTCAAGCATGTTCATGAGCTCTGGCGAAGTCGTCTCCACACGTGGCCGCGACCCGCGTGACATCCAGCGCTATAACGCAGCGCCGGGCGAACGTTTCCCGGATACGCCGATCATGGTGCTTATCAATGGCGGCTCGGCTTCGGCTGCCGAAATCGTTGCTGGCGCGCTTCAGGATATGGAACGTGCGCAGGTTCTGGGCATGACATCCTTCGGCAAAGGGTCTGTTCAGACGGTTATTCCGCTCAGCGCACAACGCGGCGCACTGCGTCTGACGACGGCGCGTTATTACACGCCGTCTGGCCGCTCTATTCAGGGCACAGGCATTGAACCTGATTTCGAAGTCGCAAGCCGCTTCATCACCGAGGACGAGCTTGAAGCGATGCGCCGCTTCTCCGAAGCTGATCTGCCGAACGCGCTCGACAATGACTCAGGCGCTGAACGCCGTGAAATCCACCTTCCGGATGACATGCCGTCAGAAGATTATGAAGGCGATGACTACCAGCTCGAGCGCGCGATTGAACAGCTTCGCACGATCACGCTGTCCAGCCTTGATGCTGCGCGCGCAGGCTAGGTCGCAAGCGGTATAACCCACTGAATTCGCCGGGCTGCGAAAGCACCCGGCAGATTCTGCCCCCTTTGCGAAGCATTAACGGTTTTGCCCCAGAACTCTTAGAGATTCGAATTTCTCTTTAAGAGTTAACCATGGCGTCTACCCGCAAGCCTCCTCCCTCCCCTGTCAAAACGGGGATCATGCATACTGCCATGGCAGTCATGACATTCGCGGCCATATCCGCGGCAGGGATTCTGGCTATCCGTTTCACGGGTGATCCCAACACAGGCGCGCCAAGTCAGGTTGTCGGCCTGTTTGATGCGCAGCCAACTCATGCTGTCGGCCTCAACCATCGCCTTCCGGACGATGAGGCAGACATACACCATGCCAGCGCTGAAACGAGCCATGACACACACGCTCCGAATCTCGGCGTAGCAGATCCTTCTGATCATGACGCTCATGGCGACGTTCAGACTGCCAGCCTCGAAACACACGCGCCAGCCGAAGAGCCGACGCCAGCGCCGAGCACCGCGCAATCTCACGCCTCTTTGCCGGTTGCGCCATTGCCGGGCATGTCCCAGTGGAGCGAACATGGCGGACGCCTGCCTGTGATTGCCGAGGATGGCCGTCGCAGCTTTGATGTTTACCGCCGACCGTTCTCCAACCCTGCGGGCCGCCCGACGATTTCCATCATTATTGGTGGTCTCGGCCTGAACTCGCGCGTTACGCAGGCGGCAATTGACGAGCTTCCGCCGGAAGTCACGCTATCCTTTGTGCCTTACTCACGCGGGCTACAAACATGGGTGGACCGTGCACGCGCTGCCGGCCATGAAGTCATGATCGAGCTTCCAATGGAGCCATATGACTATCCGAACAATGACACAGGACCGTACACGCTTCTCACGACCGCAAACGCGACTGAGAACCGTCGCCGCACAGAATGGCTTCTCAGCCGCGCGACCGGCTATTTCGGCGTGACCAACTATCAGGGCGCAAAATTTGCGACCGATAACCGCTCAATTTCGCCGGTCTTCCAGATGCTGTCTGAGCGCGGCCTGGCCTTTATACATGACGGCGCCGCGCCGCGGTCTGTCTTTCAGACGGTAGCAGACGCGAACCATCTGCCATTCACAGAAGCCGCGCGAGTCATTGACGCCGATCCGACCGGCTCTGCGATTGATGAACAGCTCCTGCACCTTGAAGCCATCTCACTTCAGCGCGGGTCTGCGCTGGGCACGGGCTTTGCCTTCCCGATCACGATCGACCAGATCCGTGACTGGGCTGAAACCCTGCCGAGCAAGGGCTATCTTCTCGCTCCTGCCTCTTCCCTTCCACGGGCTGCGCCTGCTTATATAGCCGAGACAGAAACCGGGGCGGAAGCGAACCATGACGATACGCAGGCACATCACTAATGCATGAAGGCCCGTTACAGGGACGCCGCGACCCGTCCCTTTACCGACCAAATGTCGGCATTGCTCTTTTTTCAAAGCGCGGACACGTATTTCTTGGCCGCCGTATCAACGCACATGGCCCGTTTCAGTGGCAGATGCCGCAAGGTGGCATGGATAAGGGCGAAACGCCTGAGATCGCCGCTATGCGCGAAATGGAAGAAGAGATTGGCGTCTCGCCGAAGCTGGTCGAAGTGCTAGAAGAGTCTGAAGACTGGCTCTATTACGACTTCCCGTCTGATCTTAAGTCCCGCCTGCCGGGCCCTTATATCGGTCAACGCCAGAAATGGTTCGCCTTGCGCTTTACCGGTTCTGATTCTGATGTGCGCCTCGATCTGCACACGCCGGAATTCGACGCGTGGCGCTGGGCCGATCTATCCGAAGTGCCAGAGCTTATCATCCACTTCAAACGCCCCGTGTATGAGGCTGTGGTGAAGGCCTTCGACAAATGGACCGATCCAGTCTGATCGGCATCTTCAATCGAACAACAAAAAACCGCGCCCTGATACAGAGCGCGGTTTTTTATATCTGATGTGAATGAGCGCTTAGTGGTGCGCGTCTTCCAGTGCATCGAGCTGAGCTTTCAGGCGCTGTACGTCACCTTCAGCTTTGAAGCGGATCGCCTGATCGCTTGCGCCGTCGCGGACACGCTCGGCTTCAGCAATCGCGTCCAGAATGCCGTCATGGTCGAGGTCTTCCAGACGGATAGCTTCCTCAGCGAGAATTGTGAGGCCTTCCGGCGTTACGTCAGCGAAGCCGCCATGCACGAAGTAACGGTGAACTTCATCGCCGTCGATAATACGAACCCGGCCAGAGCGCAGCGTAGACATGAATGGTGCGTGGTTCGGCAGAACACCGAATTCACCTTCAGAGCCCGGCGCGATGACGTGATCGACTTCTCCGGAGAAAAGTTCACGTGCAGGGGATACCAGGGAAAAGTTCAGCTTTTCAGACATAGTTTCTCTCACGAAATTTCAGTGTGGGTTTAACGTAGAATCTCACGAAGTCCAGCCTTGTGACGCTGCGAAAGCAGGATTTAACGCCGCACCCGTTGAATCGGACATTTCCGTCAGGGCTCCCATACTCTCCATCTTATCCCACCCACCCTCATATTGGTAGAAACTGCGGCTTCTGTTAACCTTAAGTCTATCGAAATCATGCATCCGGGGGGGACGCAGATATGCCAGACAATTTCTTTGATGTCGTAGACATCTCAACGATCAACATGGATCTGATCGTGACCCAGCTACCGGGGGCGCCGACCTGGAGCAGTATTGAGAATACCACGCAGGGCAAATACATCTCCGCCTTTCTGGCGTCGGAAGACATTCTCAAAGCCGAAGGCATCAACACAGCTATGCGGCTCGCTCATTTTCTGGGTCAGGGCCTGATTGAGTCCAATTTCTTCCGCGCAACAGAAGAAAACCTGAACTATTCAGCAGTCGCCTTGCGCGCGACCTGGCCCGGCCGGTTCCCGACGGACGCATTCGCAGAAGAGTATGCCCGCCAGCCAGAAAAGATCGCGAACTTTGTCTATGCTAACCGTATGGAGAATGGCGATGAAGCCTCTGGCGATGGTTGGAGGTATAGGGGTCGAGGCATTATCCAGCTGACCGGACGGCAGAACTATCGAATCTTTGGTGACTTGCTTGGTCTGCAACTTGAAGATGATCCGGATATCCTCACCCGCGATTTCCGCGCGGCGCTACACGTCGCGGCGAAGTTCTTCTCTGAGAATAATCTGCTGGCTCTGGCCGATGCAGACGACGCGAAGAAAATCTCCCGCGCCATCAATCGCGGAAACGCAAACTCATCATCGCCAGCCCATGGCGAAGATGACCGCATCTGGTGGACAGCCAAAGCGCTCGATCTGTTCCGCAAAGAAGAAGACGATCTACTGAACCCACGCGAAGGCGGCAAACTGACCATTGGCCATAAGGGCGCGCGCGTTGAAGAATTTCAGCGCATGCTCGCCGGCCTCGGCTTTGCCGTTGGTGGCTTCGATGGTGATTTTGGCCCGGCCACCCAGCGCGCGGTGATTGCCTTCCAACAGCAGGCAGACCTGCCGGTAACGGGCATTATCGACAAAGCAACTGCTCTTGCCATGGATGAAGCCCTCACCGGTCAGCCAACGCCGAATAACCGAGTGAATGCAGACGAAAACACTGTGCGCGAAACCGGCAGTGAAACACCGGACGATACCAATCAGATCGCTGCTGCAGGCGTCGCCGCAGGTGTCGCTGCCGCAGCCGCTGCTGCATCCGAGCTCCTTGATGGCGAAGAGGAAGCCGCGCCAACGACGAATACAGAAACCCAGACGCCGCAAACGCCGCCAACGACAAGCGGCGGCGTAAACTGGATATTGATCGGATGCCTTCTGATCGTCGTAGTTGCCGTCACCGTCATTTTCTTGCGCGCACGCAAGATCAAGAAAGATCAGGTGAAGGACTATCAGGAAGGCAAAATTGTCTGATCAGCGGTCCGGGTAAAAAGACAGGATGGCGACGAGGTCACCTTCTTCGTTGCCGGTCTCAGTGCCTGCGAGCGCGATAAAGAAAACGATATTGTTCACCACACGCTCAAACCGGCGGAAGGTCACACCGTCTACGGCCTGAGCGCGCGCAGGCACTTCTTCAAAGCCTTTCTCGCTTGTGACATAGTCTGCGATTGCGTCGAACACAGGCGCAATCGTCATACTATCGGCCAACACCTCACAGCGGCCGACTGCGATGTTCTCATGCACATAGACCTCACCATCCTGCGTGGTGAAGACCGGCATGGATGTTACGACGCCGCCTGGCCCCGGGAAGGCTGCACCGACCGGTACAGAAGTAAACTCCAGCCCGGTGCCCTCAGATGCCGCCACAAGGCTCCAGCTTTCGAAGAAATAGTCTGTGCAGGCTTCGCTCGTGGCAAACACGAAGTTGGTTTCAGCGTCGCTCATATCCTGCGCGCTCGCAGGGCCGCACATAGCAGCCGCCAGAACGCCGCTCGCAATGGCAGCGTTGAGTGAAAAAGTCATGGAACGGCCTCCCTACCGCATATTTGCTGTTAGCCAGCTATCATTTCCTTATGAATTCCAGCCCGCAGGGAGAAAGGCAAGAGCTTAAGAAAAATCGACAAAGAAAAAGGCCGTTCCCATCGGGAACGGCCTCTTCTTGAAACTGAACTGACAGTTCGGCTTATGCAGCCTCAGCAGCCATTTTCTGAGCCTTAGCCATAACTTCGTCCATGTTACCGCACATGTAGAAAGCTTGCTCAGGAATGTGGTCGTACTCGCCAGCGATGAGGCCTTTGAAGCCTTTGACTGTGTCTTCGAGTTTAACCTGAACACCTGGGGAACCGGTGAAGACTTCAGCAACGTCGAACGGCTGAGACAGGAAGCGCTCAACTTTACGAGCACGTGCAACAACCAGTTTGTCTTCTTCAGAGAGCTCGTCCATGCCCAGGATCGCGATGATGTCCTGAAGCTCTTTGTACTTCTGAAGGATAGACTGAACGCCACGAGCCACTTCGTAGTGCTCCTGACCGACAACCATCGGGTCAAGAATACGGGATGTGGAGTCGAGCGGGTCAACAGCCGGGTAGATACCTTTCTCGGCGATAGAGCGGTTCAGAACCGTTGTCGCGTCGAGGTGGGCAAACGATGTAGCAGGCGCAGGGTCGGTCAGGTCGTCCGCTGGAACGTATACGGCCTGAATAGACGTAATAGAACCTTTAGTCGTCGACGTAATACGCTCCTGCAGGCCACCCATGTCGGTTGCCAGTGTCGGCTGNTANCCCACAGCNGAAGGAATACGACCGAGAAGNGCNGACACCTCAGCACCNGCCTGNGTGAAGCGGAAGATGTTGTCGACGAAGAACAGAACGTCTTTGCCTTCTTCATCACGGAAGTACTCAGCCTGAGACAGACCCGTCAGAGCAACACGTGCACGTGCGCCTGGAGGCTCGTTCATCTGACCGTATACGAGCGCAACGCGGCTCTCGCCTTCAAGGTTGATAACGCCAGCTTCCTGCATCTCGTGGTAAAGGTCGTTACCTTCACGTGTACGCTCACCAACGCCAGCGAATACAGAGTAACCGCCGAATAGTTTCGCGATGTTGTTGATCAGCTCCTGAATGAGAACTGTTTTACCAACGCCGGCACCGCCGAACAGACCAACTTTACCACCACGTGCATACGGGCAGAGAAGGTCGATAACTTTAATACCAGTTACCAGAACTTCTGCAGATGTTGACTGGTCAACGAATTCAGGAGCTGGCTGGTGGATCGCACGACGCATGTCAGTTGCGATGTCGCCGCGCTCGTCAATTGGCTCGCCAACAACGTTCATGATGCGGCCGAGAGTAGCCGGACCAACCGGAACCGCGATCGCAGAACCTGTGTCAGAAACTGGCTGACCGCGAACGAGACCCTCTGTAGAGTCCATAGCGATTGTACGAACTGTGCTCTCACCGAGGTGCTGAGCAACTTCGAGAACCAGACGGTTGCCGTTATTCTCAGTTTCGAGAGCGTTCAGAATATCAGGCAGTTTGCCTTCGAATTCCACGTCGACAACAGCGCCGATAACCTGGCTGACGCGACCGGTTGCGGAGGTGCTCATGGATGACCCCTTTTTATTGGACGGTTTAGTATCTTTAGTTGTTTTCGGAGCCGCTGCTTTAGCGGCTGTTTTAGCGGGTGCAGCTGAAGCTGCGGCAGTTTTCTTAGGCGCGGCTTTTTTAGCAGCAGGCTTTGCAGCCGCTTTTTTCGCTTCAGGCTTACAGGCACCACATGGCGCTGTATCCTTTTGCTTCAGCGCTTTGGCCGCCTTATTTGCTTCCGCAAATGCTTCAAACGGGCCATGCCATTTGTCATCATCGTTGGTCTGGTCGCCGCCGACGCCCTGACCATTATTACAATAACGGCAGTCCGCGCTGTGAATACGAGCGCGTTTATTGCCGAAATTTTCGTAGATCCAGAAGCTCATAACCTGTGTCCTGTCCTCTCTCTAGAGCGCTTCGGCGCCAGAGATGATTTCGATCAGTTCTTTCGTGATCTGCGCCTGACGTGCACGGTTGTACTGAAGCGACAGCTTGTCGATCAGTTCGCCCGCATTGTTCGTCGCGTTATC
Source organism: Ponticaulis sp. (assembly GCA_002723155.1). GTDB lineage: Bacteria > Pseudomonadota > Alphaproteobacteria > Caulobacterales > Hyphomonadaceae > Ponticaulis. Next base: position 192,848 of record PBNO01000002.1, read on the forward strand.
CATCGCAGTCATAGACGCAGCCTGCTCGCCTGCTGCGCTTTCGAGAAGTGCAGAAAGGATCAGCGTGTTCAGGTAACGCGGAAGAAGCGTTTCCAGAATGTCGTCTTCGGACGGCTCATAGATGTATGTCGCACCTTTAAGGTCGACAGTCGGCACATCTTCAGGTGGCTCAGCCGGGACAAGTTGCTTGGCTGTCGGAACCTGAGAGATCACGTTTTTGAACTGCGCATAGACCAGCGAAGCAACATCGAACTCACCAGCTTCGAAGCCAGCGTTCAGATCTTTACCGAGCTGCAGAGCGATCTCAGCGAGATCGTCTGAGTTACGGGCAGATGACGTATCGATGTGAGAGACCATGAGATCGCCGTGCGTACGCACGAGTTGCTCGCGGCCTTTCTTGCCGACAGTGATGATTTTCACTGTCTTGCCTTCGCCTTTCAGGCGCATGATTTCTTCGCGCGCTTTCTTCACAGTGTTGGCGTTGAAGCCACCGCAAAGACCACGTTCAGCTGTCATGATGATGAGAAGGTGTGTGTCTGACTTACCTGTACCGGTAAGCAGTTTCGGACCCTGACCACCAGTTGAGGCAGCTGTCAGGTTTGCGATCACACCTGCAAGGCGCATTGAGTATGGTTTCGCAGCTTCAGCAGCTTCCTGCGCACGGCGGAGCTTGGCTGCAGCAACCATCTGCTTGGCCTTAGTGATCTTCTGTGTGGATTTCACAGATGCGATCCGGCCTTTAAGATCCTTCAAACTTGGCATTTGAACTCGCCTGTAAGTCTGCAAGCGATGCGGCGGAGATTACCCTGCCGCAATCGCTCTTCCTAAGTCTGCTTAGCCGAAGTTCTTCGTGAACTCGGTCAGCGCTTCGTCCATGCCAGACTGGATTTCGTCCGTCAGTTTCTTCTCTGAGCGGATTTTTGCCAGCAGGTCAGACTTGTTCGCGTGCAGCCATGCGAGAAGCTCTTTCTCGTAACGTGTAACTGCTTCGACAGGCACGCTGTCGAGGTAGCCACGTGTACCCGCGTAGATCACAAGCGCTTGCTCTTCCATCTGAAGCGGAGAGAACTGAGGCTGTTTCAGAAGCTCTGTGAGGCGTGCGCCACGGTCGAGCGTTTTCTGAGTCGCAGGGTCGAGGTCAGAACCGAATTTCGCGAAGGCCGCGAGCTCACGGTACTGAGCCAGCTCACCCTTCATGGAACCAGCAACTTTCTTCATGATGCTAGTCTGAGCAGCAGAACCAACGCGGGAAACCGAGAGACCAACGTTCACAGCCGGGCGGATACCCTGGTAGAACAGGTCGGTTTCGAGGAAGATCTGACCGTCAGTGATCGAAATCACGTTNGTNGGAATGTANGCAGANACGTCGTTCGCCTGAGTTTCGATGATCGGCAGAGCGGTCATAGAACCTTTGCCGTGATCGTCGTTCAGTTTCGCCGCACGCTCGAGAAGACGGGAGTGCAGGTAGAATACGTCACCTGGGTAAGCTTCACGGCCTGGTGGACGACGAAGCAGCAGAGACATCTGACGGTAAGCAACGGCCTGTTTTGTGAGGTCGTCGAAGATGATCAGAGCGTGCATGCCGTTGTCGCGGAAATACTCACCGATTGTAGAAGCGGTGTATGGCGCGAGGTATTGCAGAGGCGCTGGTTCAGAAGCCGTAGCAGATACGACAACTGTGTAGTCCATAGCGCCGCGCTCTTCGAGGGTTTTAACAACCTGAGCAACAGTTGAACGCTTCTGGCCGACAGCAACGTAGATACAGAAGAGTTTCTCTGAATCGTCTTTTGCAGCGTCGTTAGTCGGCTTCTGGTTCAGGATCGCGTCGATACAGATAGCTGTTTTACCAGTCTGACGGTCACCAATAACAAGCTCACGCTGGCCACGGCCGACAGGGATCATACCGTCGATCGCTTTAATACCAGTCATCATTGGCTCGTGTACGGATTTACGCGGGATAATGCCCGGCGCTTTCACGTCTACACGGTTACGGGACTGAACGTCAGCCAGTTCGCCTTTGCCGTCGATTGGCTCACCGAGCGCGTCAACAACGCGGCCGAGAAGACCTTTACCGACAGGCGCAGCAACGATCTCGCCGAGACGCTTAACTGTAGAGCCTTCAGAGATGCCACGGTCATCACCGAAGATAACCACACCAACGTTGTCGCTCTCGAGGTTGAGGGCCATGCCCTTAACGCCGCCAGCGAATTCAACCATCTCACCAGCCTGAACAGAGTCGAGGCCGTGAACACGTGCAATACCGTCACCTACGGACAGTACAGTACCGACGTCGGAAACTTCCGCTTCCACGCCGTAATTTTTGATTTGATTTTTGAGGATCTCAGAGATCTCAGCCGCGCGGATGTCCATTGGGCTCATGCTCCCTTCATGGCAAGGTTCATACGATCAAGTTTGGATTTGGTGCTCGCATCAATGAGGCGAGAGCCAATTTTCAGCTGGAAGCCCGCGATCAGCTCAGGATCAACTCGGACATCCATGGAAACTTCGCCGCCGGAAACGGAGGCAACCAGGTCTTCCAGTTCTTTCACCTGCGCAGCGGTCAGCTCGTGAGCAGACACAACGCTTGCGCGGGTCACGCCGCGCTTGGCAGCGGAAAGGTCACGGAAAGCGCGAACCATGCCAGCGATCTCACCGGCGCGGCGGTTATCCGCAACAACACCGAGGAAGTTCGCAACAAGCTGCGACAGACCCATTTTAGCAGTAATCGCCTTGATAACGGCGACCTTGTTTTCAGCGCTGACCGTAGGCGCAGAAAGCGCGCCATTAAGATCTGCAGATGCATCCAGTGCAGCGCCAAAAGCGTTCAGTTCAGCCTCGACCTGCGGAATGACATTCTCTTCAGAAGCCAGGTCCAGCAGTGCGGAGGCGTAGCGAGTGGCGGCTTCGCTGACTTGTAACACGCTCAAATGCTCACCCATTCGGATTGGAGGCTTTAAAGCCCCGGTTCAGACGTCTAACAACCTTGGAATTATCGGCACACAAAGCGCCCCACCCCGGTCATTGGCGCGGTCCTTAGCATGCTACCTACTGACTCGCAACAGGGGGTGAGTGGTGTTTTTCATGCCGGTTTGTCGCAGCTGATTGTTTTCATCAACAAAGACAAATCAGACGGTGATCTGCGCGTGATAACGACGTCTGGAGGATGACATCACTAAAGGCGCGCTCTATCCCGTTACGTACAGAATAAGACTATATTGGAGGAGCCGCCCGTGAAAACCATCAAAGCCGAACAGGTCACAGATAATCTGGTGTTTCCGGAAGGCCCGCGCTGGCGTGATGGGTCGCTCTATTTCTCCGACTTTATCGACCAGCGCATTTCAAAGCTCGATCCGGCAACCTGCGAACTGGAAACCGTCGTCCAGCTTTCAGATGCCCCGTCCGGCCTTGGCTGGAGGCCAGATGGCACGCTGCTGTTTGTGAGCATGGCGCGTCAGCAACTTTGCGCGCTTACCGAAAAGGGCCCCGAAGTCGTTGCAGAGCTTGGCGATTTCGCTGGCGGGCGCACCAACGACATGGCCGTCGATGCTAAAGGCGGCGCCTATATTGGTAATTTCGGTTTTGACATGATGCGCGGCGCCCCAGCGCGTACCACTTCGCTTATCTACGTGTCGCCCGAAGGCAAGGTGCGCCATGTCGCTGATGAGCTGATGTTCCCCAATGGCATAGTTCTGACGGATGAAGGCCGCACGCTGATTGTTGCTGAAACCTATGCCAACCGCCTGTCGGCTTATGAAGTTGCGTCCGATGGGTCGCTCTCTGATCGACGCACCTTTGCTCAATTCGGGCAGGACGTTGCGCCGGACGGGATATCCGTCAATTCAGAGGGCGCGGTCTGGGTTGCGACAGCCCGCGACAATCGCTGCGTCTGCGTGAAGGATGGCGGCGAGATCATCGCTGAAGTTCTGATTGGCGAGGGCCAGACTTATGCCTGCATGCTGGGCGGCGAGAATGAAAGCGATCTCTATATCTGTGGCTCGTCAGGCTTTCGCCCCGCGCCCGGCGAACGCGAAGGCCGCATCTGGCGAGCGCGTGTCGCCTGACATCATCCGCCGAACTGAAACTTAGAAAACCGATCGAGCTGATCCTCGATGATCGCTTTATGGTCGACCTCATTGCCTTTGCCCATCCAGTGCCAGGCCTGAATGAGAAGGCGCCGGTCCTGCCTGTCGGCTTTCAGATCAAGACCGGCGACTATCTCGTCGCCAATCAGAACCGGCAGGGTGAAATAGCCAAGCTTGCGCTTCTCCTTTGGAATATAGACCTCAAAGATATGGTCATACCCAAAGAACGCGCTGGTGCGCTTTCGCTGAATGATCAGCGGATCAAATGGCGAGAGAATATGCGCCAGTGTCGGCTCGGGCGGCACGCTATCCAGCGTTGCTGGCCGCGCCCAATGTTGGACATCGCTGCCGTCTATCAGAACCGGCCTTAAGCGTTTTGCCCGCACCTCACGCTCGATCAGCGCGAGAATATCCGGCTTATCCTTCGCGTTGAGGTGACAAATGGACTCTAAGCTCACCAGCGCTTGTGAGCGCAGCGCCCGTTCCAGCAGGTATTTCAGCGTCTGAGGGCGCGTTGCCGGTTTGGGAAGACGCTCCCATCCGAAGTGTCGTTCCAGAAGATCATAGGTTTTCAGCATGCCGTCGCGCTTGCTGATCGCCAGTTGCCCGCCGAAAAAGCCAGCCTGCAGCGCCTTTTTAGACGGCTTGCGCGAACCCCAGGCGTGAGACTTATCAACCAGCTTGTCGTCTTTAATGTCCGAGATCGCGAGCGGACCGTCCTCGCGGACCCGTTTCAGAATGCGCCGCATATCCTTTGGCTCAACGCTACCGAACCAGCCGCCCGGGTCTTTGCGCTTTTCCTTCATCGCTGCGACGAAATAGGGAAAGTCCTCTGTCGCGATATAGCTCAGCGCGTGCGTCCAGTATTCAAAGACGGACTTATCATCCGATTGCGCGGCATTGAGATCATCCCGCCGGTAAGCCGGAATGCGGTTGAACAATATATGATGATGGCACCGTTCGATCACATTGATCGTATCGATCTGCACATAGCCAAGATGGGCTACTGCTTTAGCGACCGCTTCCGGCCCCTCACCAAACGGTTCGCGCTCATCCAGCTTTTGCGCCGCAATCCAGATCGCCCGTGCCCGCGCCTGCGATAAAGTTTCAGTGGGCCGCATTCAGCAAAGCTCCCGTAGGGTGCATCATAGGCGAATGCCTGGATGCACCGGCAACTGTGAAGATTGTGACGCAAATGCCCAAAAAGCAACGCAAGGTTTTCCGATGCATCCGCTATGCTTGATGCACCCTACAATTTTGCGATCACCAACGTCATGAAAAGAGTTATTCTAATCTTTCTCATCATAATAGCAGGAATGGCATCTTGTTCATTCGCTTGGGTAACGGGCCGAGGGTCGGCGCAATCGCGCGCCGAAGTAGAGCGCCGCCTGCCCAACTGGGTATCTGTGAACGAGTTCATCTGGCATTCCCACAGAACGAAGGACGATCCTCTAGGGCAGTGCACGTTTTCAATAATCGACGTGGAGATAGATTGGCTTGGTTCGCAACGGGCGGCAGCGCGTTCCCACGAGACTTTCAAGGAATGGCGCGAGAATATCGAAGACGGAGAGTTCCGTAGACACAACGACACCAATCATCACACTCTTCGTCAGGTGTTTCATGGTCTCCCCAGCATGTATTACGTTTGGGAAAATATGTCGCTCGCCGACGCACTCGGTGAGGTCAATGAACTCTTATCTTGGTATTACACTGAGCAAATCCCATTCACACTGCAGCAAACTGACAATTGTGAATGGCCCGTTTCCCGACGAGAAAACCCGTACTATTTCGTCGAACTCTACGATCAGACCGCGGATTATATATTGATCGACATGAGCCGGGAGCTTTTCATTCTCGCCATCATCGACGACGGAAAATTCTACTATCTGGGACCGTAACTCAGCTCCCGTAGGGTGCATCAAGGGCGAAGCCCGGATGCACCAGTATAAACAGGTCCAAAAAATGGTGCATCCGCTACGCTTGATGCACACTACAATCTGTTACCCCGCCCGCTCGATCAGATCCGCCGCGGAAAGAAGCCCCTGCTCTGTCACATAGGCCGTGACGTATTTTGCAGGCGTAATATCAAAGGCAAGATTCCCGCCCGTTGAGAGGGTGAGCTTCACCCGTTTCATCTCGCCGTTTTCATCCAGCCCATCAATATGTGTGACCTCGGTCGCATCGCGCTCTTCAATCGGCACATCGCGGCCCGTTGGCGTAGACGGATCATAGGTCGTGAACGGCATGGCCACATAGAAGGGCACGTCGTTATCTGCCGCGGCGAGCGCTTTCAGATAGGTGCCAACCTTATTGCAGGCATCGCCATTTCGCGTCACGCGGTCGACGCCGACAATGCACATCTGCACCTGCCCGCGCTGCATGAGAAGGCCGCCGGCATTATCCACGATCACCGTGTGCGGCACGCCATGTTGTTGCAGCTCATAAGCCGTCAGAAGCGCGCCCTGATTCCGCGGACGGGTTTCATCCACCCACACATGAACCGGTATGCCCTCATCATGCGCGCGATAGATCGGCGCTGTCGCCGTGCCGAAATCCACCGTCGCGAGCCAGCCCGGATTACAGTGAATGAGAATATTCACCGGCTTGCCCGGATTTTTCGCGTGAAGGTCACGGATGATCTGAAGGCCCGTCTCACCAATCGCGCGATTGGTCTCAACATCCTCATCGCAGAGCGTATTCACCTTCTCATAGGCGGCCGCGGCGCGAGCCTCTGGCGCGAGCGGGCGCACATGCTCGCGCACCTGATCAAGCGCCCATTTGAGGTTCACCGCCGTCGGGCGGGTCGCAACCAGCATGTCATATGCTGCATCAAGCCCTGCATCAGAGGCATCATCGCGCAGCGCCATAGCCAGGCCATATGCGCCCGTCATTGCCAGCAAAGGCGCGCCGCGCGTCCACATCTCTTTGATGGCGACAGCGCAGTCGGCCGGGCTTTTCAGCTCAACAATGGTCAGCTTCCAAGGCAGATCGCGCTGGTCAAAAATATGCACAGACCAGCCGTTTTCGTTCAGCCAGATGGAGCGATACGGTTTGCCATCAATTTTCATGGAATGCTCTCCCGCCCTCAGGCGATCTGAATATTGGCGAAGGTGTCTGTCTTGTTGCCCCAGATACCTTCATCAAGCTCATGCTTGCGGTCGAGAAGAACCGTCTGGAAACCAGCCTCGTCTGCAGCCTCAAGCTCTGCGACAACGTCAGACAGGAAGACGATTTCTTCCGGCGGACGTTTCAGCTCTTTAGCGATTTTTTCGTAAGAGAGCGTCTCTCGCTTCCCGCCCGTCGTCGTATCGAAATAGCCGGAGAAGAGCGGCGTGATATCGCCCGCTTCGGAATGCCCATAGAGCAGCTTTTGCGCCGCGATGGATCCGGAAGAATACACATAGAGCGCCTTGCCTGCTTCATGCCAGCGCTTCAGCCCTGCCACCGCATCATCATAGATATGACCTTTGAACGCTTCGGTTTCGAAGCCCTCCTTCCAGATCATGCCCTGAATGGCTTTTAGAGGCGTGGCTTTACGGTCTTCATCAATCCAGCGAATGAGCGTCTCGATCACCTCATCCAGAGGCATACGCTTGTCGCCCTCTTCGGCACGCACATCATCAAGATGCTCTGCAATATCTGCCTCATTGGCGCGGACGAACGCCTCCATACGCTCACGGGCGTATGGAAACATCACATCATGCACAAAGCTGATCGAGCTGGTCGTACCTTCAATATCGGTAACGACAGCTTTGACGCCCTTCAGTGAGATCATGCGGCCATGAACTCGAATGTCGGGAAGCCTTTGGCGATGCCGCTCTCAGTGAAGTTCGGCACCCAGCCTGCTTCATTGTTAAAGAAGCGGATGGCCGCCAGACGCGCATCCGGCCCCATATCGAACCAGTGTGTTGTGTTTGCCGGCACGCTGATCAGATCATTCTGCTCACACAGCACCATATGCACCTTGCCGTCCACACGCAGATAGAACACGCCCGCGCCTTCGATAAAGAAGCGGACTTCATCTTCAGAGTGTGTGTGCTCGTCGAGGAATTTGGCGCGGATGGCGTCCTTGTTCGGCGTCTCTTCGGTTACGCGAATAATGTCCACCGTGGTATAGCCGCCTTCAGCACAGATGCGCTCGACTTCATCGCGGTATGCCGCCAGCACATCTTCCTGCGTGGCGTCGGCGGCAAAGGCTTCACGCGCCTCCCAGCGCTCGAAACGCACACCGATACCGTTCAGCGTAGACGCGATGGTTTCAAACTCGGTTGTATCGAGGACAGCCGTTTGCGGCGCAGTCTCTTCAAAAACAGTCAGTCGGCTCATTTCCAGAGTCCTTTCTTCGGGACGCCCTTAATCTTCAAAATCTCGACTTCAGCGGTCAGCATATGGTCGACAGCTTCACACATATTGAAGCACGCCTCCATGTCCTTGCCCCAGACATAGAAGCCATGGTCGCGGATGATATAGGCAGGCACAGGCAGATCGGCGATAAATTCTTCCAGCGTGTTTGCGAGCGCCGGCATATCCTGCGTGTTATCGACCGCGCGGAGACGAACCTTCACAGCATGCGTTTCAACGCCCGGAAAGGCTTTCAGCATCTCATAGCCTGCCAGCATGATATCGCCATGCATGAGCCGCGTCAGCACAACGCCTGCAGTCGAGTGCACGTGCAGAATTGCGTTCGCATCCGGATAGTGCTTGTAAATCTGGGTATGGAGCAGCGTTTCGGCAGAGGGCTTCTTCTCTTCCAGAGCTTTGCCCTCAGCATCTACGCGCATCACATCCTGAATGTGCAGACGGCCCTTATGATTGCCAGACACCGTCACCGCGAATGCGCCATCACCCAGCCGCATTGAATAATTGCCGCTGGAGGCAGGCGCCATGCCTTTCGCATCCAGAAGACGCCCCGCCTCGCAGATATGGCTCGCCGCAGTATCGAAATCGACGGGCCCGTCAGACTTCAGGCTGATCATTTTGCAAACCCTTTCCGCAGCAGTTCGGCTGCCAGCTGCAGCGTTTCCGGCTTCTTACAATAGACGAAACGGATTTTGGTGCGCCCGTCTGCCTTATCGCGATAGAAGCTGGAGCCCGGCACGGTTGCAATACCGACCTCATCAATCATCCATTTGGCAAAGGCGACGTCATTGTCGTGGCCGGTGCGCGCCATCAGATCGGATGCGTCCGTCATGATGTAGTAAGCGCCCTGCGGGTGATAGCAGGTAAAACCAACCTCCTGCAGAACCGGCATCAGAATATCGCGCTTCAGCGCATAGGTCGCGCCAAGCTCGCCATAATACTCATCGCCAAAGCGTAGCGCATGGGCCGCGCCCTCCTGCAGAGGCGCCGCCGCGCCAACGGTGAGGAAGTCATGGACTTTACGGATCGCATCGGAGGCTTCCGGCGGCGCGATGATCCAGCCGATCCGCCAGCCTGTCGCTGAATAGGTTTTGGAAAGACCGGTGATCGTCACCGTGCGCTCTGCCATGCCCTCAATATCGGCCATGCGCAGGTGCGGGCCTTCATAAATAATGTGCTCGTAAATCTCGTCCGTGATCGCAACGACATCCCATTTCTGGCAAAGCTCGCCAATGAAGGTCAGCTCTTCTTTTGAGAAGACTTTGCCTGTCGGGTTGGATGGCGTGTTGATGATGATGGCGCGCGTCTTGTCGTTGAACGCTGCGGCCAGCTCTGCCTCATCAAAGCTCCAGTCCGGCGCGCGCAGTTTCACAAAGCGCGGCACAGCGCCTGACAGGATCGCGTCAGGGCCATAATTCTCATAGAACGGCTCGAAGACAATCACTTCATCGCCCGGATCAACCAGCGCCATCATGGTCGCCATCATCGCTTCGGTTGTGCCACAGGTGACGGTGATTTCGCGCTCGGTATCAGGGCGCACGCCATAATGGCGCTCAGTCTTCTCCGCGATGGCATTGCGCAGATTCACAGTGCCCCAGGTGATGGCATACTGGTTGAAATCCTCACGGATCGCCGCAACAGCCGCCTCTTTCAGCGCTTCAGGGGCCGCAAAATCCGGAAAGCCCTGCGCAAGGTTCACGCCCGGTTTATCGCCGCCGCGCGCATTGAACTGGCGCGTCATACCGCGAATGACAGACTCGGCGAATACGCCAGCTTTTTTGGACGTGTGAATTGGCATAGAGAAGCCCCTAACAATCGTTCAGCATAGCAGCCTTGAGCGCGCTCTATGCGAACCAAAGGTTCGCGAGAGCAAAGAATACAAGATACATGCCTTTACAGGCTAATGAAGCGTCTTTCCATGGTGGATTATCCCTATCCATGAGGGCCGCGCGATATATCAGGTTTGCATCTCGGTGCAATAATTATTCCCGGAGCAGAATCTCGTAATAGCCGCGCATGAGCGCCTGCAGGCGTGCGCGGCCTTCATCAGACAGCCGATTGAGTTTATGCCGCTTGTTTTCCGCGTCAGTGATCACTTCGACCAACCCGTCCGAAACCAGCGCGCCGAGCGACCGGCTGATCACCGGTGAGGACACATCAATCCGGTCGACAATCTGCGAATGCTGGAGCCCTTCATGTGCGCCGTCCAGAATCACAAGGATCAGAAAGCGCGTCAGCGAAAGATCATGTTCGCGGAAGAAATCATCAAGGTCACGCAGGAGGAGCGAGGCTTTGCGCAGCATTTCCAGCTGGCTTGAAATCTGCGGCTCCGAGCCTGCCGGAAAATGCTCGCGATAATTCATCAATAGCGACTGCGTCGGCAGGTATTTCAGAAAGAACATACGAGCGGCCTTCTAAAGGAACGAATATGGATCGATATCCACCTGCAGACGCGCCTGTGCAGGCAGCCTGAGCGCGGCTTTCCATACGCTCATATAAGCCGAGAGATCAACATTGAGCTCGGAACGAACGAGGAAACGCCAGCGCCAGCGCCCGCGCAGCACTCCGATGGGTGCAGGCGCAGGCCCCCAGACTTCAACGCCATCCGCATTAGGCGCGACCATGCCGAACTCTTTGGCAAGACGGGCGGCTTCATCCTCACCCGGAAAAGACAGGATGACGGCTGCAAGCCTGCCATAAGGCGGCATGCCCATCATCTCACGCATTTCTTCTTCGCAGGCGAGGAAGCTGTCACGATCGGTTGCCGCCAGTGCCTGCATCAGAGGAGCATCCGGATCATAGGTTTGCAGCATGGCGCGGCCCGGCTTTTCAGCGCGCCCTGCCCGGCCTGCCACCTGAGAGAGAAGCTGGAAGGTGCGCTCGCCGGCGCGAAGGTCGCCGCCTTTCAGGCTGGCATCGGCGTCCACTACGCCAACAAGGGTGAGGCCCGGAAAGTTGTGCCCTTTGGCGATCATCTGTGTACCGATCAGCACATCAATCCGGCCTTGCTCCATCCGGTGGATGAGCGCGCGAAGATCGTCGCCTGACTGGATCGTGTCCGAAGATAAAAGCTCGATACGGGCTTGTGGCAGTTTAGAGCGAACTTCTTCGGCGACGCGCTCAATACCCGGCCCGACACCCATAAGAGAATCCCGCGCGCCGCATTTCGGGCAGGCCGCAGGTCGCCTCATTGAAAAGCCCGTCAGGTGACAGACAAGGCGGTTGGTATAGCGATGTTCGGTGAGCCAGCTTTCCGTGCCCGGCGTCTTGAGTTTCTCGCCGCACGCCTTGCAAATCACAAGCGGGGCATAGCCGCGACGGTTCAGAAACAGGAGAGACTGCTCACCCGCGCTCAGAACGTCTGCCATATTGCGAACGAGCACGGGCGAGAGCCAATCCCCTCGGTCGGGGGCTTCGGACCGCATGTCAATGAGGCTGACCTCAGGCAAGCGGGACACACCCGGCCTAGCAGCTAAGCGCAGATAGTCAAACCGTCCGGTGCGCGCATTATGCAAAGTTTCGAGCGCTGGCGTGGCGCTGGCGAGGATAACTGCAAACTTTTCAAAGCGTGCGCGTGCCACACATAAATTTCGCGCATGATAGATAACCCCGTCTTCCTGCTTGTAGGATCCGTCATGTTCCTCATCCACAATGGCGAGACGCAAATTCGGAAACGGCAGAAAAAGTGCAGACCGGGCACCAACGACAATACGCGCCCGACCGTGAGCCACCTCGCGCCAGGCACGGCGGCGGTCTGCATCGCTGATACCGGAGTGCCATTCAACAGGGCGGGCGCCGAAGCGGGCCTCGAAGCGTTTCATAATCGCCTGAGTCAGCGCAATCTCGGGCAAAAGGATCAGGATTTGCGCGTCAGGGTCAGCGCGCAGCGCCTCAGAAATGGCTTCGAAATAAACCTCGGTTTTGCCTGAGCCAGTTACGCCGTCAATCAGAGAGACGTTAAAGCCATGCTCACGAACACGGCGGCGCAAATGTTCTGCAGCGCTTTCCTGTTCGTCTGTGAGCTCAAACCCCTGCCCTTCGGCATTAGGCACAGGATATGGCGGGTCAATGGGCCGATAGTCCGTACCCAGAACGCCAAGGTCGACCAGTCCTTTCACAACGGAGGTAGACACACCCACTTCACGGCCCAGCTCGGCCTGCGTCATGGCTGGGTTGTCTTTTACAAACTCAAGAACCCGTTCGCGCGCCGCCGTAAGCCGCTTTGGCGTTTCGGTGGACGGTTTTTCAAGAACCACCGTTTCCATCTTTGACGGATAGAGCGAGGCCGGAGAACGCAATACCATACGCAGCACGCCGCCCGGGTTGGAGCAGGTATATTTTGCTGACCAGTCGATAAAATCACGAAACGGCTTTGAAAAAGTGGGCGTGGGGTAAGACGCATAGAGCTCTTTCAGCTCGCGCAGCCCGTCCTCTTCCTCACAGACATCCCAGACGACGCCCATACGTTCCTGCGCGCCCAGCGGTGCGCGTACAACAGATCCGGGCTCGACATGCATCTCTTCAGGGATGGCATAGTCAAACGGCTCTGGCAGAGGCAAAGTAAAAAGGACTCGGGCGTAACGCATGGAGGAGAGATTGGGCGTAAGCGGGCTTCAAGAAAAGAGGCTGTTAACGCCCTTCCACGACAATCTGCACAATGAATGCATCTGATACGCCTGCGACCGACCTGTTTTCCGACTTTCTCGAGCATATCGAGAAGGAGCGCGGCATGTCTGCGCACACGGTGACGGGCTATCGTCACGATATCGGATCATTTGTCGGCTTTCTCAATCGGAACAACCCGAAACCCGTTAAAGGAAGCGACCTTGAAGCCGTCCATCCAAGACGTGTCCGCTCATGGCTGGCTGAACGGCGTGAAGAGGGCGCAGATGCTGCGGCCACGCTGGCTCGCGCGCTGTCAGCGCTTCGCGCATTCTATCGCTGGCTTGATGTCGCCCATGGAATTGAGAACGCCAAACTGCTCGCCATGTCAGGCCCGAAACTCAAATCACGGCTGCCGCGCCCCACGAGCGAGGAAGACACGGCTAACCTGATCGCTCTGGCAGGCGACATGCAGGAAGAGCCATGGCTTGGCGCGCGCGATACTGCGCTTTTGACGCTCATCTATGCAGGCGGCCTGCGTATCTCAGAAGCGCTGTCTCTTACCGGTGATCTGAGCCCCGCCCCCGCCGAGCTTCGCATTTTAGGCAAGCGTAACAAGGTCCGGATTATCCCGCTTATGGATGCCGCCCGTAACGCGATGGACACCTATGCAAAGCTCTGCCCATATAAGATGAGTAAAGACACACCTTTCTTCTTTGCTGTACGCGGCGGTCCGATGAGACCACGCGCTGCACAAGCACTGATGCAGCAACTTCGCGGCGCGTTAGGCCTGCCCGAAAGCGCAACGCCGCACGCGCTACGCCATGCCTTTGCCAGCCATCTTCTCGCCCATGGCGGCGACTTGCGATCTATTCAGGCCCTGATGGGACATGCCAGCCCGTCGACAACGCAAGTCTATCTTGGCGTTGAGGATGCTCGCCTCACGCGTGCTCATAAGCTCGCTCATCCACGGGCCTGAGGTCTCCCAGCCATTCACTTTGAAAAACAAAGTTGACATTTATCCAAATATGATTACTTTGCATTTCAAAGTTATTTGTGGAGACTTAAATGAACTCGAAACTAGCCGACGATCTGGAATATGTTCGCACCATTGCCGAAGCCGGTCAGGAAGCACCCTCAACATCAGGCCGATTCGCAACGCTTTGGTTTCTTCTGGTGACAAGTGCACTGCTCGCGCACTGGGCCCTCGCAAAAGGTTTTATTGCGGGCTTAGATGAACGCTGGGCAGGCGCTATCTGGATGACAATGGGTATTGCCGGCGGCATTGGCAGCTTTATCTTGCGAAAGACAGCATCGGATTTACCAGGCCAGTCAGCCCCTGCAAATCGGGTAGACCGTTCAACGTGGCGCGTTGCATCAATCGGGCTTTTCTCATTTGCGATCACGATCGCAGTCGCCGTGAGTATCCGGTCGGATCTGGGCGTTGATCTGTTTGATGCGATTATGCCTGCAGCGTTCCTTGTCTATGGCATTAGCTATGCTGCGACTGCAGCGTTTTCTAAAGAAGCAGGCAGATGGCTCCCTGTCATTGTGTCGATTGCTTTCGCCTGCATTACAGTCGCTTTGTTCGGCCTTAGCGATACTTATCTCGCGGCAGCAATTGGCACCCTGCTCTGCTGGCTGACGGGCGGGGCGCGCCAGCTGCTCAATGAGCCGAAGTCAGTGGTGTAACTCGCAATGAGTGACACATCCGACAACCCTTTCGACCATGGCGAGATTGATGATGCCATTCACGGGCGGCTTCGCCTCGGCATCATGGCCTATCTCTCAGCAGCGTCACCTGCGATTTTCGGAGAGCTGAGAGACAAGGTGAACGCCACGGATGGCAATCTCTCAACTCATCTGCGCAAGCTCGAAGATGCAGGATATGTGGAGATAGAAAAGCGCTTCGAAGGCCGACGCCCACAGACGCGCATCCATCTGACCGATACCGGCCGGAAAGCCTGGCTCGACTACCTCGCAAGACTTCGCTCGCTGCTCGACGCCGCCGAGTAGATACAAAAACAGGCGGGCATGCCCCCCGGCACCCGCCTGTTTCGTCCCCGATCAGCTATCGCTGTTAAGCGACCACCTCAGGAAGTGCTCTGCAGAACTTATCCACGTCTTCGATAAAGCCCATCGAGACGCGGGTCCATTCATTATAGTCCATGTACTGGCCACGAACCGAGATCATCCGGTCAGCCATTGCCTGCTGAACGGCGTTAGCCTCTTTACCCGACTTAAAGTAGACGAAGTTCGTCTGTGACGGCAGATACTCGAGACCAAGCGTATCTAAGGTTGTTGTAACCATTTCTCGGGCTTCGACAATCTTTGCCTTTGAATAATTTACAAATTCCATGTCGTTATAGCTGCCGATGGCCGCTGCGATGGAGGTCGACGGCGTCCAGCTCATGACGACAGACTGGATTTTCGCCGCGGTTTCAGGCGCCGCAATCAGATAGCCCATACGGATACCCGCCATGCCGTAAAGCTTGGAGAAGGTACGCGTAACAATCACATCATGACCTTCTTTGATGAGCGGAACACAGGTCGTGCCCTCTTCATCATCAGCCAGCTCGATATAGGCCTCGTCCACAATGACCGGCGCCTTCGCCGCCATGCGTGCGACTGCTGCGCGGATTGTGTTGCCCGGCGTCACAAGTCCTGTCGGGTTGTTCGGGTTACAAAGCTGAACAGCGCCCGTGCTTTCGGTAACAGCAGCCTCCATGGATGGAAGGTCGATCTCCATGTCGGCCGTCAGCGGAATACGCTGAATGTCCGCCATGCCGAGGTTAGCCGCGTAAAGCGCAGTCGTATCCCAGAAGAGACGCGGCGCCACGATTGGGCCATTCGGACCGTATGTCAGCGCGATTGCAGACAGGATTTCGCCGGAACCTGTAGAGAGCGCGATGTGATCAGGTGTCACGCCATGGCGCGCCGCGATCATGGCTTTCAGTTCTTCGGTCGCGCCCTGCGCCGTATAGTAGGCACCCTTAGATGCCGCATAGGCGATCATGTCTTTGGCAGACTGCGCCGGACCATACGGATTTTCGTTGCGCGACAGAAGCGCCACGCCCTGAGGCGCACCGAGCAGATACGGGTTTTCCACCGCAGCATTCTCTGGTGTGAACGCACCCTGAGCGACTGCCTCACCGTTTGTTGATGTGGCGCATGCTGTCAGGCCTGCGACTGCTGCGCCTGCTGATCCTGTCAGCAGAAAACGTCTTGATAGATCAAATGCCATGTCCGTAACTCCCTTTTACCTTTCCGTTCTGATCTCTCATCAACCCGCGACGGCCTTGTAGAAAACGTATGCTGAGGTCGCGATCAGGTAGATTCCGAAGTATCGTTTGAGCTTCACGCCATCGAGACTGTGCGCGAGCTTGGCGCCAATGGGCGCGGTGAAGATCGACATGCTGACAATGGAGAGCGCAGCAATCAGGTTCACATACCCGATAGACCCGGGCGGAAGCCCCGCCTCACCAAAGCCGACGATCATATTACTGATAGTACCCGGCACCGCGATAATAACTCCAAAGCCGGCCGCAGTCGCGACAGCCTGGTGGATAGGTCGCTGACAGGCCGTCATCACCATGACAGCAGGCGTACCGCCACCAATACCGAGTAGTGCCGAGAACCCGCCAAGGAATGTTGCGATTGGAGCCAGCACGAAGCCTTTCGGCATTTCTGCGCTGAAATGAAACCGGACATTGCCCTTTGCCGGGAACACGAAGTGCAGACCCATCAGGAAAACGCCAACCGAGAAGATCAGTTTGAGCGCTGAACCGTCCAGCACACGTGTCAAAATTGTTCCGAGAATGGCCCCTATAGTCAGCCAGGGGGCCCAATCCCTGATAATCTGCATGTCGACCGCGCCTTTTTTATAGTGCGCCTGCGCCGACCTGAAACCTGTAACCACAATGGTTGCGAGTGATGTTGCGACAGCCATCTTCATCAGAATGGAGTCACTGAAATCAAAGAACTCAAACACCACAATAAGCGTTGGAACGACAACAAATCCGCCGCCAATGCCAAATAATCCGGCTACCAGCCCTGCTGCCAGACCTGCCCCCATCAAAATGAAGACCATCTGCACCAGCTGGAGCCAACTATAATCACCCAAGAAACCACATCCCAGACTGAGTTGCGTAAATCGCCTCTGGCCAAACTATCGCTAAAGGCGAGGCTGAGGCGGGAATTTCCCGCCTCAATCCATTTAATATGATGGTTGCCCCATTTTTCCGCAGTGACACCGCAGGACGGCACAAACCATCATCAAACCCTCAGTTTGATTAGAGGTCTGCGCGAAGCTTCAGGTAGTAATAGCCACCCTGCCAGTCGACGCTTGAGTCTGAGCGGTAGATACGACCGCAGCAGCTGTCGCCAATCGCAGGATCTGCAGCATCCGGGTACTCGTCGAACACGTTACGTGCACCGAGCGAGAGACGAACTGCATCGCTGATCTGGTAAGAGGCTTCGACGTCAACCATAACTTCAGGGCTGAAGTTTTGAACGAGACTGTTCACAGTCTGGCCGCCACCACTGTCAGAGTTGTCGTACTCGCCATAATAGCTCGCACGACCGAGGAAGGTCCAAGGACCCGCTTCGTGCAGCACAGAGAATACGCCGCGCCATTCAGGCTGACCGTTTTCAAAGTCGAATGTATCTTCAGCGTTGAAGCCCGGAGCAGAACCGTCGAACTCTGTTTTATTGTAGTTCACGGAAGCCGTGAAACTTGTCGTCGATGCCTCTGTGAAAGACGTATTGTAGGTTCCAACAATGTCCACACCTTGGGTGATAGTGTCGAATGCGTTCTGGAAATAGAATACACCACCGATCGATTCGGCTCCAACAACTCCGGCATTTACGAGCGCAAGATAGTTATCATACGGATCATTAGGGTCCGTCGGATCTGCCAACGCGGGGTCATTTGAGACATCAAGAGTGGAAATTGCGTTTACTCGGTCTTCCAGTTCGATTCGGTAGAAGTCGACTGTCAGAGAGAAATCGTCGAATGAACCGGTCCAACCAAGCGTATAGTTGGTCGACTTCTCAGGTGAAAGCGGAACCGCATCAAGTGCTTGCGCAATGGTTCCACCTGCAGGGAAGAGACCCGTTGCAACCGGGAAGCCGTTAGGCAGACGCGTAGATACGTTGGTCGTACCTTGCTGGCCTGGTGTCGGCGCGCGGAAACCTGTGCCAACGGAACCACGAAGACCCATGGTTTCTGTCAGATCGAACTGACCGGCGACCTTCCACACGAGTTCCGAGTCGAAGTCGGAATAGTCTTCAAAACGGAGTGCACCTTGCAGGAAGAGACGGTCCGTGACGTCGCCGGAGAGGTCTGCATAGAGCGCATAAGAGTCACGCGTGTACTCACCAGAAAATGCCGGAGAATAACCCGGGAAGCCGTTAGAGCCGACGCCAACAACCTGATACACAGGGTCGCTGGTATCCGCACAGTTCAAGCTGGAACCATTTGCGATAACTGCCAGACCTGCAGCCGTTGGCGCACCCGCGTTACAGAAACCCCAAGGGTCTTGTGTCGCGTATGGACCAGCAGCGAACGAAGCAGGGTCACCACCAACGAGTTCATAAGACTCATCCATATAGCTCGCACCGAACGCGAAGGTGAGCGGGCTCGCCATAGCGTCGAGATCAATATCGTAAGTGAAGTCAGCCTGGAGCTGCATCTCTTCGTTGATCAGATCACCCGGATTGAAACGTGTCGGAGACATATTGCCCAGCGACGGGTTCACCGTATTCGCAAGCGTGTACTGGATCTCATTGTGACCAAAGCGAGCGCTCAGGTCGTACGTGAACCCCTCAGAGAACTCACCCTGAATACCACCAACGCCGGAATAGTCGATCACTTCACCGAAGAAGCGCGGCGTGAAACCGCCCGGGAAGAAGAAGAGCGGGCTCCAGACAGAACCATCCTGCAGGCGGAGATTCTCAATCGTTCCATTGCCCGGGTAACGATAGAAGAACGAACCGTCCGCTTCGCTCTTTGAATAGTTTGCAAACGCATAGAGAGATGTTGTCGGGCTGAGATCATAACCAGCGTTTACAAAACCACGAAGTGCTTCAGAGTTTGGCTGACCCCATGGCTGAACCACATCACCAAAGCCGATATTCGCATCCGGAAGACCCGCAGCAAATGTTGCCGGATCATAACCAGCAATGTTTGTGTCGAAAGAGCCACCCGTCAGGAAGCGTGGGTCATTTGGATCCACACATGCCCAAGATTCACAATATTCCGCGCTGCGAGATGTCGCGTCGGATGTAGAGCGCTCGATAGAGAAGTTGGCAAAGCCGTTCTCACCGAGTGGAACGCCGAGGTTTGCAGCGGCTACGAACTGGAAACCGTCGCCTTCATAGTATTGTCCGGTTTCAGCGGTGATCGTAGCGCCTTCTGCATCATCTTTCAGGATGAAGTTGATAACGCCCGCAATCGCGTCAGAACCGTAGAGCGCGGCAGCGCCGTCACGAAGAACCTGAACGTTGGCAAGCGCGATCGCTGGAATTGTCGCGATGTCAGGGCCCTGAGTACCAGAACCACCGATCTGAACCAGCGCCGCGCGGTGGCGACGGTGACCGTTCACAAGAACGAGAGTTTTGTCTGTCGGCATGCCGCGAAGCTGCGCCGGACGAATGAACGTGCCACCATCCGAGATCGGCTGGCGTGACAGAGAGTAGGATGGAACCAGTGTACGGATAATGTCGTTAGCATCCGTGAATGGAACGTTTTCGAGTTCCTCAGAGCTGAGAACATCAACCGGAACCGGCGAATCTGTAACCGTACGCGGCTGACCACGAACACCCGTTACAATGACGTTTTCCTGAACCGCTTCCTCATCTTCCTGCGCGAAAGATGCAGGTGCGAACAGTGCTGCTCCCATCGCCATGGCGATGACGGACGTCATCAGAAATTTATTTTTGCGTTGACCCATAACTTATTTCCCCAGTCAGATAGCCAGCCTGGAGGACACGCGACTCCACACACGAGTTGCGTTTCCGACCAGAGTTCTGGCGAACTAAACATTTGCTGAAAAAGTGCTGCCCGGCCCTTGGGCTGCGATGTAAGGAAATCCCGGGTCGAAGATAGCACCCCCCATTGGACGCCGCCCGAGACTTCATTTCACAAGCCTAGCCCACCAGCGAAACTAGACGCTGTAAACTGTCATGCATTTTTGCTTTAGGGAGGGATGTATTGCTGCATTCTTTTGATGCAGTGCGATAATTTAACGGTCATTTAATGAGCAGGCGCAGCAGAGGCGGCCCTGTCAGTCGAGCAACCCAGACAGTGCAAGATAGCTTTCTGCAACTTCTCGCATTGTCTTGCTTTGTTTCATCGCGGTTTTTCTGAGGAGGTCATACGCCTCTGATTCTTTTAAGCCGCGCTGTTCCATCATGACGCCCTTGGCGCGATCGATGACTTTGCGCGCCTCAAGCGTACCTTTGGTTTCCGCCAGTTCGACCTGTAGCTTGCGAGACTGCTGGAAGCGTTCTCGGGCAATCGCTGCGAGTGTGCCAATGCGATGGGGCTGCATGCCATCAATCACACAAGAGCTTGCGCCAGCACGCAGGGCCTTCTGGGCATCTGCTGCCTCACCCGATGCGGAGAAGATGAGAACAGGGCACGGTGACCGTGCTTGCAGAGCTGAAATCTGTGAGAGCATTTCATCATCGATCACATCACAATCGATGATGAGGAGCGTGTCCTCAGAGAACCCTGAGAAATGGCCTTTCAGAAAGGCATCGCGGTAGATGATTGAAAAGGCGCTGTCCGCAAACGCTTTCGAGAAGACATCAAAATGCCCTGCCCCAAAGGACACGATCACGACTGATTCTGACATAACGCTATCGCCCGACACCATTGCCATGCCTTTACTCACCCAAATCTTCAAACCGTCAGTGGCCTGAAATACCGGTAAAATGACTATTGGCGCTGCGTTCCGGATTAGCACTCGATAATTTGAATTCTGCGTGATCGGACGATGTTTCGCCCAAAAAAAATGCCTCCCCTGATCACAGGGAAGGCATTTTCGGGCATAATATTGCTGCAGATTACATCTGCATCGTCCAACCTTCGACGCCCATTGCCGCCTGACGGATCGCCTCAGACAGAGTCGGGTGAGCGTGGCAGGTGCGCGCAACGTCTTCAGAAGACGCTTTGAATTCCATCGCGACGCAGATCTCGCCGATCAGTTCACCAACGCCAACGCCCAGCATGTGAACGCCGAGGATTTCGTCAGTTGTCGCGTCTGCGAGGATTTTCACAAAACCCTCGGTTTCGTGGTTACAGCGCGCGCGGGAGTTCGCCATGAATGGGAACTTACCTGTTTTGTACTTGATGCCAGCATCTTTGAGCTGCTGCTCATTCTTGCCGACCCATGCAATCTCAGGGCTTGTGTAAACGACGCTCGGCACGAGATCATAATCAACGTGACCTGCTTTACCTGCGATCAGCTCAGCAACGGCAGCGCCATCATCTTCGGCTTTGTGCGCCAGCATCGGGCCAGCAACACAGTCACCAATCGCCCAGACGCCTTCAACATTCGTCTTGAAGTGATCGGTCGTGTCAATCACGCCGCGCTGGTTCACACCAACACCGATTGTTTCAAGGCCAAGACCTTCAGTGTACGGCTTACGGCCGATTGCCATAATGACAACGTCCGCATCGAGGTGCTCTTCATCGCCGCCTTTTGCAGGCTCGACTGAGACTTTCAGTTTTGTCTTCAGCTTCTCAATGCCGGTCACTTTCGTGCCCATGCGGAATTTGAGACCCTGCTTTTCAAAAATGCGTTTGGACTGTTTGGAGATTTCCGCATCAGCGCCCGGCATGATGTGGTCGAGGAATTCAATCACTGTCACTTCAGAACCGAGACGTGACCAGACAGAGCCCATCTCGAGACCGATAACGCCGGCGCCGATCAGGGTCAGCTTTTTCGGAATTTCTTTCAGAGACAGAGCGCCGGTGTTCGTGACGATGCGCTCTTCGTCAATCTCGATGCCTGGCAGGCTTGCAGGCTCAGAACCTGTCGCGATGACGATGTTCTTCGCGCCGACTTTTTCAGTGCCGCCAGCGTTCAGCTCGATCTCGACTTCACCTTTGCCGACAATCTTACCTTTGCCGGCGTAGTGCTTGACCTTGTTCTTCTTCATGAGGAAAGCGACGCCTTCGGTGAGGCCTTTCACGGCCTCATCCTTTTGAGCCATCATTTTCTCAAGGTTCACAGCGAGGCCGGACACTTC
The DNA here is from genome assembly GCA_002723155.1 of Ponticaulis sp. Taxonomy (GTDB): domain Bacteria; phylum Pseudomonadota; class Alphaproteobacteria; order Caulobacterales; family Hyphomonadaceae; genus Ponticaulis. The sequence goes on from PBNO01000002.1 coordinate 215,149, forward strand.
AATACCCATGCCTTCGAAGTCGTTCTTCGCAGCAGCGTAATACTCAGACGCGTGCAGAAGCGCTTTGGAAGGAATACAGCCAACGTTGAGGCAGGTACCGCCCAGCGTGTCACGCATTTCAATAATTGCAGTTTTCAGTCCAAGCTGACCGCAACGGATTGCGCAGTTGTAACCGCCGGGGCCGCCCCCGATAATAACGACGTCATAAGTTTCAGACATATTATTCAGACTCGCTGGCTTGGATTTACTTTCCCCTCTCCTACTCCCCTAAGACCACAGGTCAATGACCAAGAGGTATTAGAAGGGCTGAACAGGCAGGTTTATTTCGGTTTTATCGAAACTTATAAATCCCCGCCGTCAGGACAAGCAGAACGCCAGACCAGACCGCCTCATCCAGCCATAAAGACACATCTCCGCCGACGGCGATTATCGCGCCCGTCAGAAGCAGGAAACACAACGTTCCAAGTGTCACCATGATGCGAGAGACCCCGCGCTTTCCGGCCAGCCCGATCAATGCACCCAACAAAAGCATCAGAGTGCCGACAAAACGCAGGAGGAACGGAATGTCCGACGTCAGGCTTTCCAACCCGTCAGGACGGCGCGCCATGATGAAATTAATATACACGCCAGCCTGATACAAAAGATATGCGCCGCATGCCGCGATCAGCAGAGTGAAGATAATTCTCATCATTTCAGAGCCTCCCTGACCTGCACCCTAGCACGGATCAGAGTTTGAAGATGCCCTCAATGATGGTCACCGCCTGCCCTGCGAGGAGTACCCGGTCTCCATCAAGGCGCGTATCAATGCGGGCGCCTCGTCCCGGATAGGCCTGAAAGCATCGGAAGGTCGATTTGTCTGTTCGATCGGCCATCACAGCCGTCAGCATACAATGCCAGCTGCCCGTGGCCGGATCTTCATCAATGCCAGACCCCGGGGCAAAAAAACGGGAGGTCACATCAACGTCTTCGCCGCCGTCTGCGAAACAACCGAAATTGCCCCGCTCCCATCTGCCCTCGCCGCTCAGCGCAGCCAGTTTGGAGAGGTCCGGTTTCAGCGCCAGAACCTCTTCGACGCTGGCAAACTCGGCCGCAAAGAATGATCCCGCCCATGCTGCGACAGGGCGCGCGCCCAGCGCCTCCACAATGTCCTCGGTGATTTCAGTTTTGCTGATTGCCGGTGCCGGAAAATCCATCAGATAGCCGACTTCCGTTTTCTGAACGATCAGCTCTCCGGATTTGCGCGTTTCAAAAATGATCTTCGACCCGTCAAAATCCATGTGATCAAACAGAGCATGCGCTGAGGCGAGCGTCGCATGCCCGCACAGCGGCACCTCAACCGTTGGCGTAAACCAGCGCAGCTTCCAGCGATTACCCTCAACAGGCACGATGAAAGCCGTTTCAGGCACGTTGTTTTCTGCCGCGATCGCCTGAAGCACCTCATCATCCGGGTAGGCATCCATCGGCATGACGCAGGCAGGGTTTCCCATCAGCGCGCGAGCCGCAAACGCATCAATCTGAAAAATAGGATATTCAGCCATGGATTTGATCCTTTCAGGATGTACCTTCTCTCACAATGATTAGACCGGCTTTCTGATTTTACCAGAATTCAATTCTGCGATCTCGTTCAGAAATTCTAAGGTCAGCCGCAGCAAACAAAGGTGTGAATATGCATTGGGCAAATCTACTCATCGGCCTCGGGCTCGCCTCCGGCATGATGATCGCCGCTCAAGGCGCGATCAATGGTCGGTTGAGCGCGGCCATTGGTGGGCCGGTTCAGGCGGCGACGATTTCCTTCTGCGTCGGGCTGACCTGCCTTGTTATTGTGAACACGCTAATGGGAAACCGGTTCGCGTTTTCTAACGCTGTGTCTTCCCTTCCGTGGTGGGCCTGGATTGGCGGCGCGCTTGGCGCTGTCATGGTCACCAGCTCTGCGCTTGCGGTGCCGCGTATTGGCGTTGCTGCATGGGTGAGCGCCGTCATAGCGGGCCAGCTTCTGGCGGCGGTGCTTTACGATCAGTTTGGCGCTTTTGGTCAGACGGTACGTCCCGCCACACCGCTGCGCCTGCTGGGTGTCGGGTTTCTTATCGCGGGCGTTTATCTGGTGCGCCGCTTCTAAGACTATTTCGGGCCATAGAGCCGCTGAAAGCTCTCAGAGAAATAACTGATTTCGGCCTCGGGCAAAGCGGCCTGAAGCGCCCACCAGATGGCTAGCCCCTCATGCTCAAACCGGCTCTGTGCGTCCGGCGTGTCAAATCCTGATTGGGATGGATCGGTCTGATTATAAGTGGCGGAATACGCGTCGGCCCATTCTTCAACCCGCTTCACGAGCGTTTCTGACAGCCCCAGTACCGCCGGATCGACATTGCAGTACTGCCCGCCGGATGTTTCCCAGATCGGCCAGGCTTCATAGTCCGCCATCAACTTAAAGCGACGCATGGCTTAGCGCTCTTCGTCCAGTGGCCAGCCATGATTGACCGGTCCATGCCCCTGCCCGAGCGGCTTCGCGCTTTCAATGGCCTTCAAAAGATAATCCCGCCCCGCAGAGACCGCATCCGGAAGTGCTTTGCCGAGACCAATATGTGTGGCAATCGCAGACGCGAGCGTGCATCCCGTTCCATGGGTGCTGGTCGTTTCAATGCGCGGGCTTTCGAAAAAGAACTCGTCATATTCTGTCTGCAGCACATCAACGATAACGTCCCCGCCGACGTGCCCGCCTTTGACGAGCACAGCTTTGGCGCCCGTTTCCAGCATGCGCTCTGCTGCGCGGCGTTGACCATCCACGCTCTCAACCGCTTTACCTGACAGGATTTCAGCTTCCGGAGCATTGGGCGTCAGTAGAAATGCGCCCGGAACCAACAGGTTCTTCAGCACATCGACAGCATCTGACGCCAGCAATCTGTCACCAGACGTCGCCACCATGACAGGATCGATCACACAAGGCGTTTCAGCTGCAAACTCATTCAGAATGCCCGACACAGTCTCGATTGTTTTTCTGTCACCCAGCATACCGGTTTTGATCACATCAGCGCCGATATCAGACAGCGTCACCTTGATCTGACCCGCTATGGCTTCCTGCGGAACAGGAATAACGCCGTACACGCCTTGCGTATTCTGAACCGTTATTGCGGTGACCGCCGTCATCGCGAATCCGCCATTCATAGCGATGGCTTTAATATCCGCCTGAATACCTGCCCCACCGCCAGAATCAGATCCCGCAATAGAAAGAATGCGAGCTGGAGATTTATCTGGTTTTGCGTCTGTCACGTGCTCGATACCCGTTGTTTTCATTCATCCAGATGGCCCAGACCGTTGCAAACTCAAGCCCTGTTGGAAGAATGTTAGCCGGTCACAACTTTGTGTCGCTTTGCACCCCTACACCTTTCCGGGATTGAAAGCTAAACTTTCAGAAAATTCACCTTGTCTGGGAGACATCATATGCGGAACGCCCTGTTGAATTTCACCACGCTTGCAGCAACCGTCGGGTTGGCAGCATGTAGCGGAGGTGGCGGCGGAAGCAATTCTGGCGGCGGCATCCCGCCTAACTCCCCTCCGGTTATCACGTCTGCGACCTCTGTCGATGTGCCGGAAAACTCCACAGGCACGATCTACACAGCCACGGCGAGCGATCCGGATGGCGATCCCGTTTCATACATTCTCCTGTTCGATGATGATTCGACACAGTTCGAGTTCAACGGCGCGACCGGCGAGTTGAGCTTCCGCTCACCGCCAAACTTCGAGTTTCCTGACGATGCCACCGGCAATAACACATATCTGATTTCAATCCGCGCCATTGATGGTCGCGGCGGTCAGGACACGACGCCAATCCTGATCAATGTGACGGATGTTGCAGAAACAGCTGAAACGCGCCGTGTTGTCAGCGGCCTGAACCAACCGCTCTTCCTTGCTGGTATTCCGGGCACGGATCAGGTCGCCGTCCTCCAGAAATCTGGTGAAATCCGTGTCGTCACGCCGTCCACCGGCGCTGTCGAAACGGTGAACTTCCTCGACACAAGCGCGAGCATCAGCACAGCGGGCGAAGGCGGTCTTCTGGGCCTTGCGTTCTCCCCGGACTTTGAAAACGACCGCACCTTCTACCTCAACGTAACGAATACATCAGGCGATACTGAAATCCGCAGCTATCAGATGGTAACGGGCTCTGACACACAGGCCGACCCGGCCACGATGGATGTGATCCTGACCGTCCCGCAGCCTTTCACCAATCATAATGGCGGCTCTATCAGCTTCGATTCCAACGGCTATCTGCTCATTCCGCTCGGCGATGGTGGCTCTGCTGGTGATCCGGGTGATCGCGCTCAGGATGTGAACGAGCTTCTCGGCAAAGTGCTACGCATTGATGTAACGGGCGATGACTTCCCGGCTGACAATCTGCGCGACTATGCGATCCCGTCTGATAACCCGTTTGCATCGGGTGGCGGCGCGCCTGAAATCTGGGCTGTTGGCCTGCGCAACCCTTACCGTAGCAGCGTAGATGATACGACTGGCTTCCTCTATCTTGGTGATGTCGGTCAGGACGCCGTCGAAGAGATCAGCCGCGTCGATCTCAGCGCGACATCATCCTCCAGTGACCCGATCAATTTCGGCTGGCCAATCAAGGAAGGCACGGCTGATTTCCGCGGCTCGACGACCGCGACACTTACACCGCCGATTGCTGAATACACTCACGCCGATCCGTCCGCTCCGGGCAGTTCGGTAACAGGCGGGTTTGTCTATCGCGGACCAGTTGATGACCTGATCGGCCGCTATGTCTTCGGCGATTTCACATCCGGCAATATCTGGTCCATCGGCCTTGATGAAATCAATGATGGCCAGACGCTCGGCCTTGCTGACTTCCGAGATGACAATGGCATTTTCACGCCGGATGTAGGCACTGTCGACAATGTGTCGAGCTTCGGTCTGGACGAAAGCGGCAACCTCTATGTCGTGGACTATGACGGCGAGGTCTTCGTGATCGAGCGCAATCCATAAGCGCTGCGCCCCATTTAAAACTGAAAAGCCCGGCATCAAGCCGGGCTTTTTTGTGAGCTGTGACAGGACTGGAGATCACTCCAGATAGAATGTGATCCAGTTATACGCAGCCAAAGCGATCCGCCGGCCAATAAAGAAGACAGACCCGAGCACAGCAAACAGAGCCACAATCACCGCGTATGAATACATCGCGCTCCACGCGCCGAAGCTGAGCGCCTCTGTGCCCACGACAAACTCCACGCCGACACACACAAGAACACCAACCAGCGCCCAGAAGACCGGCGCAATCACCCACATCATCGCATGGGTCGTGCCGTTTTTCTTATACAGTTTGTCAGGGATGAACTCTTCGCGCCACATGTCGCTCGCTCCATAAAAAAGCCCGGCATCGAGCCGGGCTTTTGTAAGATTTATGCCGGTTCAGGTGAGCCGTCGCCGACACCGCCATCACCGTCTTTCTTCTTGCGCGAACCGGTGATCGGTACCGCAGAGGACGGGCCTGGCATGTCATCTTCGTCCTCAGGACGTTCAGGCTTTTTACCGTTGAGAAGATCATTGATCTCATCGCCAGTAAGTGTCTCGTATTCGAGAAGACCTTCAGCAATCGCGACCCAATCATCTTTGTAGTCGGTCATGATGCGGCGGGCTTCATCCATACCCGTCTGAACGAGATGGCGGACCTGCTCTTCAATCTTTTTGGACGTTTCCTGCGAAATCTGGGTCGGGCGATAAGGATCATCGCTTTCACCATAATCAATCGGGCCAACTTCATCAGACAGACCAAACTGGGTCACCATTGCACGGGCAATACGGGTCGCCATTTTGATGTCAGAAGACGCACCAGAGGTGACGTTCTCTTCGCCAAACGCGATTTCCTCAGCCACACGGCCACCCATGAGAACGGCCAGACGTGATGTCATTTCCTGACGGGTCTGAGACAGCTTGTCGTCTGTCGGAAGCTGCATAACCATGCCCAGCGCGCGGCCACGTGGAATGATCGTCGCTTTATGGACAGGGTCCGTTGCCGGCATTTTAAGACCAACAATCGCGTGACCTGCTTCATGGTAAGCTGTGAGACGCTTTTCCTTGTCAGACATGACCATTGAGCGGCGCTCAGGGCCCATCATGACCTTGTCTTTGGCGTCCTCGAACTCCTTCATGGAGACCATTCGCTTGCCACGGCGTGCTGCCAGCAGCGCTGCCTCATTCACAAGGTTTGCGATATCTGCACCCGAGAAGCCCGGCGTACCACGCGCGATAACCTTCGCATTGACGTCTTTTGCCGTCGGAACGTTGCGCATGTGGACTTTGAGGATTTTCTCACGGCCGATAATGTCCGGATTACCAACAGTGATCTGACGGTCGAAACGGCCCGGGCGCAGAAGCGCAGGGTCAAGAACGTCAGGGCGGTTGGTCGCCGCGATGATGATAATGCCTTCATTGGCTTCGAAGCCATCCATCTCAACGAGAAGCTGGTTCAGCGTTTGCTCGCGCTCATCATTGCCGCCGCCAATACCGGCGCCGCGCGAACGACCGACAGCGTCAATCTCGTCAATGAAGATAATGCAAGGCGCGTTCTTCTTTGCCTGTTCGAACATGTCCCGTACACGGCTTGCGCCGACACCCACAAACATTTCAACAAAGTCCGAACCGGAAATCGTGAAGAATGGAACGTTCGCCTCACCCGCAACAGCACGTGCTGTCAGGGTTTTACCTGTACCGGGAGGGCCAACAAGCAGCGCACCTTTAGGAATTTTACCGCCAAGGCGTTGGAACTTTGAAGGGTCTTTCAGGAATTCAACGATCTCCTGAAGCTCTTCTTTAGCCTCATCAATGCCGGCCACATCGTCGAATGTCACACGGCCATGACGCTCGGTCAGAAGACGGGCCTTGGATTTGCCGAAGCTCATAGCGCCGCGACCACCGCCGCCCTGCATCTGACGCATCAGGAAGAACCAAAGGCCAACGATGATGATCAGAGGAAGAATAGAACCGACCAGATCCCAGATATTGAAGCCGCCGCCTGGCTCTTCATAGGAAATGTTCACGCCCGCAGCATCCATCTGCTCGACAAGGTGATCCTGCGAGTAGGCGCGCGTTGTGAAACGTTGATCAGTGATTGTGACACCATGAACGGTGTAGCCATCCACATCCACGCTGCGCACTTCGCCATTGCGGGCGCGCTCAAGGAGTTCAGAATAGCTGATCTGGGTGCCGCGCTCTGCTGTATCTGTCGGCTGCAGATACGAAAAGAGTGCGATCAGAAGGGCAGCAATGACAGCCCAGAGGGCGATATTGCGCATGTTCATGTGTTCAGGCTTTCTTCTTCAAAAACGTTACTTTGTATAACATAGGTAAGGAATATCAGGAAAACGACTCCCTTTGGCGAGATTCAGTCGCAAAAAACTGCGCTTTGAACTGCAAAAGCTTATAAAAGCGCGCCTGCGAAAGGTCTCTTGGGCAGACTGACGCGCCATCTTCCAAATGGGGGACTTCAGTTACCTCACCGGCATCGTTCAGAATGACCGGCAGACTATGTCTGATATCGTAGCGCGGCAGACTTCCCCTATCAAGCGAACGCGGGACCTCTCGCGTCTCCCATGAGGCAATCAATGATCGCCCGGCGCAATTATCGGTTCGCGTTAACAGGGTTCGCCCTTTCCAGACGTCAGAGCTTTGGGGTTCGAGTTTCAGAACGTCTGCGAGCGGAACAGGTTCCGGTGCGACGAGACAAACACCATCGCGCACCTGTAGGCGGCATCCATGCAGCGTTCGCCCGGCCTCACAGCCAGGTAGATCGATCAGTGCCTCAGCTTTTTCCTGACGCGGCAAAGCCTCTTTACCACCGACAGCCGTCAGGAGCGCCATCAGAAACCGCAGGCGCAGCGCTGGCTCCAGTTTCAAAAATGCAGGCACGTCAAATTCGGCTGCACCGCCAATGAGAAAATTGACGTGCCGCGCCGCCCAGTCAGTCATCTGATCGGCATCGCTTATACGTTGGGAGATCGCGTGACCGAGCACGCCTTCCAGCCGTTTGACCTCATCCGGGTTATCTCTTAGCAGATTGCGCACCCGTACGCGTTCAAACGCCGTGTTGGTATTAGACGGGTCTTCCACCCATTCTGCGCCCACACCCTTCAGAAAATCGCGTAAGTCGTTTCGCCATAGCGTCAGAAGCGGACGCACCAGGGAAAGGTCATATCCTTCAGGCCAGACCGGTATCGCCGCGACATCTGCCATACCCGCAAGGCCGTAGAGACCAGACCCTGCGCCTTCACGGATAAACACCGTTTCCAACTGATCATCATAAGTGTGACCTGTGGCTATCGCAGTCAGCCCGTGTGCACGGGCATGAGCTGCAAGGGCCGCATATCGCGCGCGCCTTGCCTGCGCCTGCGAGACGCTCGCCGCGTCGTCCCATGCGAGGGTCAGAATGTCATGATGAAGCCCGAGCCGCTTGCACACATCACCAACCATTGCCGCCTCGGCGCGCGCTTCGGGCCGCAGCCCATGATCGACCGTTGCAACTCGAAAAGCTGGCTTGATGGCATCTGGCAGGCCAGCAAACGAATGGAGCAGCGCCAGCGAGTCACTGCCACCGGAAACGGCGAGCAATAGCCCGCCGCTTAATTCGTCTTCATAGAAAGAGACAAACCGTGAGAGCCGCTCCATAACAGACCGGCCCTTCACGTCAGATCGTTCAGTTACAGCCGGCAAGTTGTTCCTGCACATTGGCTGCCTGCATCGTCCGTGCGGACACATCACCAATCTGGTCAATGCGCGAGAGGAACTGGCAGGCGCGGTTCGTATCACCGACCTCAACCAGCGCGCGGGCGAGCTTCACCACGCCATCCGCGCGGCGCGGGTCTTCAGGGAAGTCACGCACGAAAGAGGTGAGGAAGCGCGCAGAACCTTCATAGTCACCTTCCTGATAGAGAACTTCGCCAAGCCAGTAATGGACTTCGCCAGCCTGCGGGTCATCGCCGAACTCATCGAGGAAGGCGCGAAATGCCTGCTCGGCGCCTGTATAATCAAAGTTCAGAAGACGGTTGCGTCCAAGTTCGTAAAGCGCGCCTGCTTCACCCGGAAGCTGGCTTGCTGGCAGTGTACCCAGGCTACCTTCCGGCAACCGCCCGTCAGGACCGCGCGCGAACGGCGCTGACTGCGTCGAGCCTGTGGTGGCGCGCCCCCCAAAGAGAGCAGCCTGACCATCAGGTGATGTGTTCGGCACAGCCGTTTCAGGGCGTCCAGGCTGGGTATAACGTACGCTTCCGTCACGCGTCTGGATATTGCGCGGACCTGTTGGCACTTCAGGTGCAACCTGCTGGAAGGATGGACGCGGCTGACCTGTCGTCGCTGCCCCCGAGTTCACAGAGCTGGCACCAGCAGCGAGGCGCGCATTGATCGTATCAATCCGTTCGTTCAGGCTGCGGAAATCTTCCTGCAACTGCTCGCGCGCATTTTCACTTTCAGACAGGCGATATTCAAGCTGCTCGATACGCCCAGTGAGGCGGGAGATTTCAGCTTCAAGATCTACCACCCGCGCGCTCTGGCGGGATAACTGATCCTGCATATCCTGCTGCGTCTGATAGGAAGAACTGCCATCACCGAAACGGATCGGCGCATTGGATTGCGCCATGGCAGGAGCGGAAAGGAGCACCAGTCCCAGTGCTGCGAGAACGGAATAACGTGCGTGTTTCATGGCTCAACTCATACACAAAAAAGCAGGGCTGAAATGAGGCAGCCCTGCTTTTTCTGTTTTTAATAGCAGTGCCGGGAATTAACCGACCTGACCGCTCACAATTTGCGTGTGAGAGTTACGGTTCACTTCCCATGCTTCCGGCGTAGAGCGACCGTCGATCGGACGTTCCTTACCGTAAGAAATGGTTTCGATACGGTCTGCAGAGATACCGCGAGAAACGAGGTAATCTTTCACAGAGTTCGCACGGCGTTCCCCAAGGCCGAGGTTATATTCGCGAGTGCCGCGCTCGTCACAATTGCCCGCAACCATGATGCGAACAGTCGGATAAGCCTGCAGCCATGCTGCCTGACGGTTCAGAACAGCCATGTCGTCTGCATCGAGGTTGTAACGGTCTGTGTCGAAATAGACGCGCTCACCCACATTGACGATGAAATCCTGAACCGTGCCTGGAGGCGGCCCCTGAACCACTTCACGCGGCGGCTCAATAACTTCGCGCGCTGGTGGCGGCGTTGTATCGCGCACTGGCGGCGGCGTTGTAACCGCAACTTCTTCTTCAACTGGCGGATTTGAAGCACATGCGCCGAGAGCAAGTGCAATGCCCGCGACCGAAACCAACTTGAACATTTTGTTTTTCATTTGGGACCCTTCCACAACCTTCTTGCGTATCTCAGTCTCTAAGTTGGGATTTTGTCAACTCTGAGACCAATGTCCTGATTTCAGAGTGACAAATTCCAATTCATTTGCCCAATGAATTATCGGAGAGTTGGAGACCATGCCGGGTCAGATGCATCACCCGGTGTATTGAGGCGGCGCAAATTGCGGCCCGTAAGGTCAACCGTGTAGAGCGCAGGGCTTGCGCCCGGGCGGTCTTCGCGGAAGAAAATGATCACACGGCCATTTGGCGACCAGGCCGGACCTTCGTCCAGATAAGCCTCTGTCAGAAGACGCTCACCCTCACCATCCGGCTCGATAACACCGATATAGAAGCGGCCATTTGCCTGACGCGTGAAGGCGATCAGGTCACCACGCGGCGACCAGACTGGCGTTGAGTACCGACCGCTACCGAATGTGATGCGGCAAGCCACATCGCGGCCACCTGACGGGCAGGTGCGCATAGAACCGTCGCGGTTCATCACATAGAGCTGCGGTGTGCCGCCACGGTCGGACGTGAACACAATCTCATCCCCGTCCGGAGACATGCTTGGCGACGTATCAATCGCCGGGTGGTCCGTCAGGCGCGTGCGGCGACGGCTGTTCAGATCCATAATGTAGATATCAGAGTTACCGTTTTCGGCCTGCGCCATGATGACGGAGTTGCCGTCCGGCGAGAAACGCGGCGCATATGTCATGCCCTGGAACTGGCCCAGCGCCTCTGACCGGCCTGTCTCGATATCAAAGAGATAGACCTGAGGACGACCGCGTTCATACGTCATGTAAGTGATCGTCTGATCAGACGGTGAAAAGCGCGGCGTCAGAACTGTGTGCTGGCCGTTTGTCAGGAACTCAGCGTTCGCGCCATCCTGATCCATAATCGCAAGGCGTTTCACACGCGCTGTACGCGGGCCGGATTCAGCAATGAAGACGATACGGCTATCGAAATAGCCTTCGTCACCGGTGAGGCTTGTATAAATATCATCAGCGAGAACGTGCGCGACACGACGCAGATTCTCCGATGTCGTCACATACTGGCGACCGCGACGACCGGAGAGGAGATGCTCCTGTTCCTGCGCCGTATCCCAGAGACGGAAGGCCACGCGCATGCGGCCGTCATCCATAATCTCGACTTCACCAATACCCAGCGACTCTGTGTCGATAATGCGCCAGTCGGCAAAGCGCGGCTGCACGAGAACAGAGAGGTCCTGCTGGATAAAAGAGTCCGGCGTCAGAAGATCAAACAGGCCGGTCGAGCGCAGATCATTGCGCATGATCGCAGTGATCTGATCTGCCAGCGCCTGAGCTTCCGGAGTGTTTGCGTTAAAGTCTGGCAGCGCAACGCGAAATTCACGCGCGGACGCCTGCGTGACTTCACCTTCGAGCTGCGCCATCGCAGGCGCGCCGAGGCCCATACTTACCGTGAGCGCCACCCCAAGGCTCAAAATCATTCTCTTCAGTGCCATGTGTGTTCCTCCAATCGGAATCAGAATGTGTCTTCGTTAAATGTCAGCACGATGTCTTCATCACGCCAGAATTCGTAATTTTGTTCGCTCATAGGAAACGGTTCACAGTTCCGGATCGCGCGAATGGCGCGGTCAGCTGCCGTCCGGATAAAGCGATCTGAGTTCACCGGGCGCGAAGATCCGGTAACACGCGGCGAGCGTGTGATATTACCCTCAGCGTCGAGGCGGAAGGAAACCGTCACATCAAGGTTCTGCCAATCCGGCAGGTCAGAAACAGAACGCCAGCACCCCTGATCCTCAATATAGGATACGATGAAGTCGACGACCGTCGCCGTATTGCCCGTCTGCGCACCGGCTCCGCGCTGGTCTTCCTGATCCTGATCTTCCAGTTCCGTGGTTGAAGCGTTCCGGTTGCGACGTGTCGGCGGCTCCCGCGTCACATCCTGATTGAGCGTTTCTTCGACCTCATCGATCAAATCACCGAACGGATCATCATTTTCCGGCTCTGGTTCCGGCGCGCGCGTAATCGGCGCTTCAGGCGGGTCTTCGCGAACCGGTTCAGGCTCTTCTTCCTCAGGCTCTGGCGGCGTCTCTTCTTCAGGCGGCTCTTCCGGAGGTGGAGGCGGAACGTCTTCTATTTCTTCCGGCTCGGGCTGTGCCTGCGCCGTATCTGCCGGAACAATCGTATCCTCTTCATCTTCGCCTTCCTGGTCGATCAGCTCTTCTTCCTCTTCAGGTTCTGGCTGTGTCTCAGGCTCGGGGCGACGAACTTCGCGAATATTGGTTTCCTCAGCGATATTCACGATATCAAGCGGCACTTCCACGAATGTTTCCACACCCTCACGCGGCGCCGTGCTCCAGACGAATAGTCCGGACGCGCCGATCGCAACGTGCACGAGAATGGAAACAGGAAGCGCGTATTTCATACAGCTCAGCCTGCGTTGGAATCTGTCACGATGGCCGCGCTGTTAAAGCCGGCCGCCTGAATAGCTGCGAGCACCTGCGCGACAATCTCCAGCGGCACGACACCGTCACCGCGAACATAGACGCGCTGGGAGTAGCCGGTAGACACAATCGCCGCGAGCCGCGGGCGCAGCTCCTGCATGGAGATTTCCTCTTCCTGCAGATAAATGACGCCCTCTTCTGTGATCGTCAGAGCCAGCACTTCGCCCTGCGTTTGCGGCAGTGGACGCGCCTGCGCATTCGGCAGAGCGACATCAATACCCGTAACGAGCAGCGGCGCTGTCACCATGAATACGATCAGGAGCACCAGCATGACGTCCACAAATGGCGTAACGTTGATCTCGGAATTCAGGCCGCGACGTCGACGNCCTCTGCGTCCTCCGCCACCACCGCCTTGCATCATCATGGCCATGGATCAGCCCTCGCCTCTGCGCTCGTAAAGACGGCGCGACAGGCGCACGATGAATTCCTGCGAGAAGGTATCGAGGCGATCCCCGAAGCCAGCCAGCTGGGAGGCAAACTTGTTGTAGAACGTAACTGCCGGAATAGCCGCAACAAGGCCGAGCGCGGTCGCAAACAGCGCCTCTGCAATACCCGGCGCAACAACAGCAAGGTTGGTAGACCCCGTGCCCGCAATCTCGCGGAAGGCGTTCATAATACCCCAGACGGTACCGAAGAGACCCACGAACGGTGAGACAGACCCAATCGTTGCCAGCACGCCAAGCCCGCCTTCAAGTCGGGACATTTCACGGTCGGTTGCCGCCTGCATGAGGCGCTCTGCGCGATTTACCAGCGCGGCGCTCTGACTGTCGGAGAAATTTGAAACGCGCCGTGCATCCTGCCATTCGCGGCGGGCGGATACGAATACACGCGCCATTGCCTCTTTCTTGTCGGACATGACGCTATCATCGAGATCTTCCAGCGGCTGGCCAGACCAGAACGCGCCTTCAAATTTCTTCGCCCGGACAATCGCGCCGCCAATCGAGCCAAACTTTTCAAGAATGATCGCCCAGGACCAGATCGAGAGCAGAACCAGAAGGCCCATAACGCCTTTGACGATGATATCCGCTCTGAGGAACAACTCATAAAGCGAGAAATTGTGCGAGGTTACGGCCTGTAGTGCTTCAGTTTCCATGGACGCGTCCAACTCTTTCTTATGCTTGTCACCCCGGCAAAGAAGCGGGCTTAGACTGTGTCGGCAACCATCTTGGCAAAATCAAGACAATCGACGCACGTGACTGCGATTTCATGATTTTTATGATTGATAGACGTAGCTTTGCAGTAGTTCTGCGATTTCCGGAATAGGTCTGCGCGGGCGGCCATCCGAATGAATGGTCACTGCAATGATCTTGGCCTCGCAGATCAGGGTTTCATCACGCAGCACCGCCTGATCAAAGAAGATGCGTGCGCCCTTTACGCCCATATAGCGGGTGCGCACCATCAGCTCGTCTTCGACATGGGCAGCGTTTTTAAAGTCCACATCAGCCTTCACAATCGTGAACGCGGCAGGGTCATCGCGCTCCAGAAGAGACTTATGCGTCACGCCCGCATCGCGCAGATGGTTCGACCGTCCGCGCTCGAAATATTTCAGATAATTGGCGTGATAAACGAGACCGGTGAAATCGGTGTCCTCATAATAAACGCGCACGGGCGTCCAGTGCTGTTTATCGGCGTCGAAATTGCGATCATCAAGCTGCAGTGTCGTCATGCAAAGCCGGTAGCAAGGTTTCCGGGCCTTGTCATGCTGATTGACCGGCCAGAGCCATCATGTTCCCATCAGGCAGGAAATGCGCCGGTTCGGCGGGAGGGGNAATTGACATGATGAACACACTTTTTCGGGCAACCGCCTTAGCGGGAACCCTTCTGATCATTCCCGCCTGCACGCAGACAACACCGGTGGAGCCGACCGAGGCAGCTATCGTCGAACAGGCAGGCGCGCCTTTATTCGATGGCATGGGCGACTATACCCGCCCCATTTCCACCTCCAATCCTTACGTTCAGCGCTATTTCGATCAGGGCATGGTCATGGCTTTTGGTTTCAATCATGCCGAAGCGATCCGCTCCTTTCGCGCCGCGCAGGCTCTCGATCCGGACTGCGCCATGTGTTTCTGGGGCGAGGCACTTGCTACAGGGCCAAACATTAATGTGACCGCCAATGGCAAACCGGTGATGACCGAGGCCGAGCAGATAGCCGCCTATGCCGCGCTCCAGCGCGCGCTGGAGCTTGCGCCAGACGCATCGCAGATCGAACGGGACATGATCGCTGCGCTCGCAACCCGCTACACCGAAGAACCGGTCGAGGATCGCACGCAGATCGATATCCAATACGCACAGGCTATGGGCGAGCTTAAAGCCAGCTATCCGGACGATGACGATATCGCGGCTATGTATGCCGAGGCGTGGATGAACACCATGCCGTGGGATTACTGGTCGGACGGCTCCACGCCGAGACCAGAGGCTGAGCAGGCAATCGAGGCGCTGGAAAACGTGCTGGCGCGTAGCCCCGATCATCCGTTAGCCATCCATCTCTACATCCATGCGGTTGAGGCCTCTGATAATCCGGGGCGCGCTGAAGCGGCAGCAGACCGGCTGGTGACACTGGTTCCGGCTTCCGGACACCTCGTTCATATGCCTTCCCACATTTACTGGCGGATTGGCCGGTATGATGATGCAGCGCGGGTCAACATCATGGCCGCCGAAGTCGATGAAGCGTACATCGCAGCATGCAATGCGCAGGGATTTTACCCCGCGGCTTACTACCCGCATAACATACACTTCCTCTGGGCAGCTGCCTCTATGGCCGGGCAGAGCGAGCTGGCGATAGAGTCCGGCGAAAAGGTCGCCTCTTTTGTACGCCTCGAAGACATCGACCAGTTCCCGACAGTGGAGCTATTCCATACGGTGCCGCTGCTGACACGCGTTCAGTTCGGTCATTGGGACTATCTGCTGGATACACCACAGCCACGTGCTGATCTGGGTTTCTCAAATGCGATCTGGCGATATGCCCGCGGCACAGCATTCGCGCGCACCGGCGACCCGCAAGCCGCACAGGCAGAACGTGATGCGCTAGCGCCGCTGAAAGACAATGACCGCGTCCTTTATCTCGATGGCGTCGATTATCCGGCGAGCCTGCTCATCAATATCGCAGACCATCTGCTGGAAGGCGAAATCGCCATGGCACGCGGAGAGACCGACATTGCGATTGCAGCTTTTGAAAGCGCCGTCGCCCTGCAGGATACACTCCCCTATATGGAGCCCCCTTTCTGGTACTATCCAACGCGCCAGTCGCTCGGCGAAGCCTTGATGGCGGCAGACCGGTTTACCGATGCCGAGGCCATATATCGACGTGATCTGGAACTCTTTCCACGCAATGGATGGTCGACCTTCGGTTTGATTGCCGCGTTGAGCGCTCAGGGACGGTCCGAAGAGGCAACGGAACTGCAGACCCGCTTCGAGCGGATTTGGTCCAATGCGGATGTCACACTCACCGGCTCCCGATTGTAATGACAACGCCCTCAGCACTGACACCGGTCACACGCGGTCTGCGTCGCAAATGCCCTGCCTGCGGCGAGGGAAAGCTGTTCGCCGGATACCTGAAGCTGAAGCCGGAATGCCAACAGTGCGGCGAAGCCTTCAATCACGACATGGCGGCCGACGGCCCGGCCTGGCTGACAGTGCTGTCGCTGGGCCCATTCTACGCACCACTCATTTTTCTGGCGTCACTCAAAGCTGGCGAGCATGCCATGCTCGTCTTTCCCCTTCTTCTCATTTTCATGGTGAGTACGGCGCTTGGCCTGCTCGCTTTAATGAAGGGCGGCTGGCTCGGCGCGCTCTGGCATATGGAGCGGAAACGCACGGCGAGGTGACAAAACCAGATGCCCGGCTAATATTCCCCGAGGGGAACATCAAAAGGGGCTTTCATGTCTGAGACCAAAAAGACACCATGGCACATCTGGGTGGTGGGTATCATCACTTTTATCTGGAATTTCGCAGGCGGCGGGCTGGATTACATCTTCACCCAACTCAACACCGAATTCTACATGTCGGGCTATACCGATGAGCAACGCGCCTATTACGAAGCTCTGCCGGCATGGTTTACCGCGATATGGGCGATCAGTATCTGGACAAGCGTTCTTGGGTCCATTCTCATTCTGTTGCGAAACAAGCTCGCATTTCCGGTGTTCGCGATTTCGCTGGTCGGATACATTTTCGGAACGATCTACTCGTTTGCGCTCAATACCGTGCCAGATGTCACGACAGCCAATTATATTTTCACGGGTGTTATCACGGCCGTTCTTCTGTTCGAGGTCTGGTATTCCAGCTCGATGACCAAGCGAGGCGTTCTGCGTTAAAGCGTCATCCGCAGGGACGAACCGCTTATAATGCGTGCGGATTGGCCGTCCGATGACCAATCCGCGGCACATTTAATTCTTTAACCGATGCGTTATCGCCACAGAGGCGAACTCACGTGACAAATGCAAGCCTCTGGCTATCGTCGTGTTAACGATACTGAGCGGGGGCTTTCATGTCAGAGAAAAAGAAAACGCCTTGGCACCTTTGGGTGGTCGGCATCATCACACTGCTTTGGAATGCCTTTGGCGGTTTTGACTACACCATGACCAAGCTCAATGTGGACTGGTATATGGAAGCCTTCACTGCCGAGCAGATCGCTTATTACCAGTCACTCCCGCAATGGTTTGTCGTGGCCTGGGCACTCAGCATCTGGCTAAGCGTGGCGGGCTCTCTCCTGCTTCTTATGAAAAGCCGCATCTCAACACTGGTGTTCGTGATCGCCTTGTTCAGCTATGGCGCAGCGCTGTCAGGTACATTCCACTTCCACCCGCCACCAACCCTGACCGATCAGGATATGATCATCAGCGGCGTCATTCTGGCAGTGCTTGTGTTCGAATGCGCCTATTCCATCATGATGAAACTGCGCGGGTTTCTGCGTTAGATTATGGAGGCACTTGAGCGATCAACGCGCCTACCAGCCATACTCCGAAAGTTGTCGAGACAAATCATCCCAAAACCGATTGTGTTCTTCGATTAGATTGATCTTCCACTGCCGGGGCCAGCCTTTGATAGTTCGCTCACGTTGGAGCGCCGGCGCCATTTCAGGAAAGCGCGCGTACCACACCAGACGGTCACAGCCATATTTCGCCGCAAAGACGGACCCTTTGCCCAGCTTGTGTTGCTCCATGCGCTGAAACAAATCTGACGTCACGCCGGTATAGAGCGTCCCATTCTGTCGGTTCGCCAGAAGATAACAAGCGATGAAATCATACTTCGCCATCAGCGCCCCCTGAGCATGAAGACTTGCACATCCCGGTCGATCATGACGCTTTGTTTCATTCCACGACGTCCCAAGGCTCGTCCTTGGGACCCAGCGCCAGGCCTCCATATGCTTACAATCCCCGTCTAAATCAAACGGGAGATGGTTCCCGGTGACGAGCACCGGGAAGGCGCTTTAATCCACTGATGCATCATCAGGAGGACGATAGCCCTCTGGTCCAAACCATCTAAATGCGTTGCGGTAATCGTCATACGCCTGTTCGGCCGCATCCAATTGCTCCGCAGTTGCGCCGTTGGAACGCAGCTGGTCCAGCTCGTCTGTAAGTTCATCTCCCGCTAGCCTCACTGAGCACAGACCGGACCAAATTTCTCCAGACGCATCCATACGCGCAAAAACAACGGTGTTATCAGTTCCCCAATGACTCAACCCACAAGCTGCAGACGATCCGCTATGACGCAATGAAACCGTTCCCGTAGCATCGCCTTTCCAGACGTTTTGTACGCTGAACACTAATGGCTCGCGACGATAGCCGTCGGCTCGCACAACGCGCCCCTGAAAAACGAGATCTGAAGACTCGAACGCCTCTGCCGTATGCCCATAGAAACAAGAGCATGCGTGACTCGCCGGAACAGCACTTAAGAAAGCAACAGCGGAGATAAAAAGCGACCGCATCAATCAAACAAATCGCCAGCCGGTTTCGCGAGCGGTGGCGCAATGCCAAGGCGCTCATACGCGCCGGGGGCGGCAGTTCGTCCACGCGGGGTGCGGGCGACAAAGCCCTTCTGCATAAGATAGGGCTCAATCACGTCTTCAATCGCGTCGCGCGCTTCTGATAGCGCCGCCGCCAGCGTATCGACGCCCACCGGACCGCCAGCATAGGTTTTCACGAGCGCATGCAGATAGCGACGGTCGAGCGCATCCAGGCCGTCAGGATCAATCTCAAGGCGTTTCAGTCCGCGGTCGGCCGCTTCCTTGGTGATGGCCGAGCCTTCAGCGTCTGCGAAGTCACGCACACGGCGCAAAAGACGCAGCGCAATACGCGGCGTGCCCCGCGCCCGACTGGCAATCTCCAGCGCGCCGTCTTCGGTGATCGTCACATCCAGCTTGGCCGCGGCAGCGCGAACGATACGCGCAAGGTCTTCCGGCTCATAAAACTCAAGGCGCATCGGAATGCCGAACCGGTCACGCAAAGGCGTTGCCAGAAGCCCAGCCCGCGTGGTTGCACCAACCAGCGTGAACGGCGCAAGATCAAGCCGCACAGACCGCGCCGCCGGCCCCTCGCCAATCATGATGTCGAGCGCATAATCCTCCATCGCGGGATAGAGAATTTCCTCAACGGCGGCTGGCAGACGGTGAATTTCGTCAATGAAGAGCACATCGTTGGGCTCAAGATTGGTCAGAATAGCTGCCAGATCGCCCGCCTTAGCGATCACCGGGCCGGAGGTAGAGCGAAAGCCTGCACCAAGCTCTTTGGCGAGAATCTGCGCGAGCGTTGTCTTACCAAGCCCTGGAGGGCCAAACAGAAGAACGTGATCCAGCGCCTCTTCGCGCTTACGGGCCGCCTCGACATAGACTTTGAGGTTCGACTTGGCGCGGCTCTGACCGACATAGTCGTCAAAGGTCTGCGGGCGCAGCGCCCTGTCCAGCGCTTCACCAGCTTGCAGCTCGGGGCTGGAAAGGCGTTCGGCGTCGTTCAAGCAGAAAGCTCCTTCAGGCCTGCCTTGATGAGCGCAGACACATCATCTTCATTTGCGCCCTGCGCAGCGGCAGCCGCTACAGCGCGCGCGGCATCTACCTGCTGATAGCCGAGATTAACGAGCGCGGAAACCGCTTCAGCACGTGCACCGCTTGGCGCAGCGACGGGCGCTTTCTTGTCGCCCGCATGAACCGCGCCCGGCAGTGTACCAAACCGGCCAAGTGGCGGTGCCTTACCAGAGAGTTCACCGACAATGCGTTCGGCAACCTTTTTACCGACGCCTTTAGCGCGCGTCAGGCTTGCAGCATCGCCGAGCGTCACAGCGTCCATCAGGCCATTGGGCCCCAGCGCATCCAGCACAGCGAGCGCAACCTTGCCGCCCACCCCCGGCACGTCAGTCAGGCGGACAAACCAGGCGCGCGCCTCATCGCTTTCAAAGGCAAACATCTGAATGGAGTTTTCGGTTACGCGAGTCTCTATATGCAGCTCTGCCGCACGCCCCGGCGCAAGCTTTGCCAGCAGCGAAGAGCCTGCCAGCGCGACATAGCCAACGCCGTTCACATTGATAAGAAGCGTGTCCGCCCCTGTTGAGAGGACTTCGCCTTTGAGCCAGCCGATTATCATGCCACGCCTCTTACAAGTGCCGGCCGGTAATGGGCCGCACATATTGCTGTCGCGAGCGCGTCAGCTGCATCATTCTTTACACCGCCCGCGCGCGGAAGGAGCCGCTGCACCATAAAGGCGATCTGTTCTTTGTCGGCTTTACCCGTGCCGACAATCGCTTGCTTGATGCGGCGCGGCGCAAACTCGGACACCTCAACAGAAGACACTGCCAGCGCTGTCATCGCGGCGCCCCGAGCCTGCCCCAGTTTCAGCGCGCTCTGCGCACCGGCATTCACCAGCGTTTCCTCAACGCCCGCCAGATGCGGCTGGTGGAGAGAGACAAGCTCGCTCACGCCGTTGAAAATCACAGCGAGGCGTTCAGCCAATGGCAAGTTCGGATCAGGTGAGATGACGCCATGCGCCACCCATGACAAACGCGGGCCATCAGAGAGGATCATTCCCCATCCTGTATGGCGCAGACCGGGATCGATCCCGAGAATTCTGACTGGTGTTCCCATAAGTCGTATCTGCGCCTGAAATGGTGAATCGTGACTTAATGTTTCTCGTTTTGTTCCGCAAAGGTCAAGGCCGTGCAGAACCCTCGTGACGAATGTGCCCCAAAATCCACAACGTATTGGAATGACGCTCGCGTCACCAATTGTCATTCAGATGAAACATTACTGTCGCGAAAGCTTCGCAGCTCTCGCTTAGCTCCCCGCGAATACTTCAATGCTTGCGGAGTGCATCATGAAATCTTTCCTCTTTGGTACTGCATCGCTGATCGGGCTTGGCGCCCTGTCCCTTCCGACATTTGCGCAGGATGCCCCTGCAAACGACCAGCCGCTTATTGCGAATACGATCTACGTCACCGTCCAGAAGCGTGAAGAAAGCCTGCGCGATGTACCGGTTGCGGTCACCGCGATTGATGCGTCCGTGCTTGATGATCTTGGCCTTGACGAGTTTGACCAGATCGCTCGCTTCGTACCGGGTTTTGAAGTTCAGGAGCAGAGCCCTAACAATCCGGGCTTCGTGATCCGCGGCATTACCTCTGACTCAGGCGAGGCCAATATCGAGCCACGCATCGCGATCTTTCAGGATGGCGTCTCTATCTCACGCTCACGCGGCTCTGTGATCGAGCTGTTCGACATTGAACGTGTCGAAGTTGCCAAAGGCCCGCAGCCAACCCTGTTCGGTCGCGGCGCCCTGATTGGCGGCGTAAACGTTATTCAGGCCCGCCCTGAATTTGAATTCTCCGGTGAAGTCACCGTGGGCATGGGCAATCTTGAAGAACGCTATGCTGACGGCTTCATTACCGGCCCGCTGATTGATGGCCTGCTCGCAGGGCGTCTCGCAGCACGCTTCCGTGAGCGCGACGGTTATGTAGAAAGCCTCAACCCGGCCGAAGAAGACTTTAACAGTCAGGATATGGCGGCCATTCGCGGGTCGCTGACCTTCACGCCGCGTGAGGATTTGTCCTTCGACTTTATCTATAACTATCAGCGTGATGACCCATCCGGCACGAGCTTCAAGTCCGGTGCCTTCGAGCCAGCACCGGGTGCAAGCACGGACGCCTGGGACCCTGCAAATCTCAATACATTCGGCAACTTCCTTGATGGTCAGGAACTTGGCCTCAACCGTGTGGTCAACAGCGCCACACTTATTGGCGAGTGGGACATCAACGAGACCATCTCTCTGACATCCACGACCGGCTGGCGCGACATTGACAGCGTTGAAGTGTTCGATCCGGACGGTTTTGGCCTCAACCTTCTAATCTTCGCTGAGGACTATCAGGGCGAGCAATTCTCTCAGGAATTCCGCGTAAACTATGATAGCGGCGAGCGTCTTCGCGGCTTTGCTGGCATCAGCTATTTCGATGAAACCGGCTCACAATATGTGCCACTGACATTCGACGAACGCGCTGTTCAGGCACTGCTCGGCGGCCTTCTCGTGCCACCAACCGTTCCGGATGTGAGCACTCTTCCGGCAATCAACCTTACAGCGTTCGCCCAAAGCGGCGGCACTTTGGTTGTACCACTCAAGCCGATCCACAATGAAGCCTTCACCAATTTCGGCGAAACCCAGTCCATCGATCTGTTCGCAGATGTCAGCTATGACGTGACCGATCGTCTGGAAGTAACAGGCGGCGTACGCTGGACCCGCGACAAGAAAGAATCCGGTCTTCTGGTCGAGCTTCTGAACGGACCGAGCAATCTGACCTTTGGCGGCCTGTTCGTGCAGGATTCCAACGGCCTGATCTCTGCCTCTGACGAGTTTGATGACTTCACATATCGCGTAGCAGCCAGCTATGCGGCGACAGATAACGTCAACATTTATGCAAACTATGCACGTGGTCGCCGCCCTGAAGTCATCACGGCTTCAGCATCAGCGCCAAGCGCAGGTTTTGCCACACTGGATGCAGAGATTGTCGACGCGTTCGAGCTTGGCCTGAAGGGCCTGTTCCTGAACGGTAATCTCAGCGTTGAAACCTCCGTCTTCAGCTATGACTATTCAAACTTCCAGAGCACGCAGGTGAATGCGACGACCGGCCTGATCGAACCGATCAACGCAGGCGACGCAACATCGAACGGCTTTGAAGCACAAGCGATCTGGTCAGTGAATGACATGCTCGCCCTCACCGCGAACTATGGCTACAATCATGCCCGTTTCGATGATGAGGCGGGTGCGCCATTCGCCGGAAATTCTCTGCGCCTGTCACCAGACCAGACGGCTTCGGTGTCTGCACGCGTGCTCTTCGATCTTGGCTTTGCAGACCTCAAAATCGTGCCGAGCTATACATGGCAGTCTGAAGTCTATTTCGACAACACAGAGCGCGCGGTGATCAGCCAGGACAGCTATGGTCTTCTGAACCTCAATGCACAGCTCGACTTTGCAAACGGGTTCGGCATTGAAGCCTACATCTCCAACGCGCTTGATGAAGAATATCTGATTGATGCGGGCAATACCGGCGATGCGTTCGGTATTCCGACCTTCATCCCGGGTGCGCCGCAATTCTATGGCGTGCGTCTGTCCAAGTCCTTCTAAAGACGACTAGACACATAGACAAAAAGGAAAAGCCGCGGGCGATGCTCGCGGCTTTTTTGTTTAAACGAGCGGTGTTGAGATGAACTCCGGCAAAGCCTCCGCCTGCTTAGAGAGCGCAGCTATGGCCGGATACGTCGCCAGGTCTGCAAGGTTTGGATAAACCAGTCTGGTAAAGCCCCACGCGCAGGCAGCTGTAATATCCGCCTGAGTTGGCTCGTCTCCACCGAGGAATGCTGACAGCCCTTCAAGCTCTTTGTTAAGCGCTGAATACGCTTCCCCGAGCTGGGTTTCGACACGCGTCAGCCAGTCCGGGTGCAGCTTGTCCGCGGGGCGCATATTGTACTCATAGACAATCTGAACCGTCTTTTCGCAGGCGATAAGCGCAAGGCCAATCACCCGCTGACCTTTCACAAAATCAGACAGCTCTTCGGGAAAGAGCGTTTTGTCCGGCCCGGCCCGCTTTTCGAGATATTCCAGAATGACCGTGGATTCCATCAGCACCGTGCCGTCATCGGTGATCAGTGTCGGCGCTTTCACCAGCGGATTAAACGCGCTGAAGGCCTCGAACTGACGCATCACCGAAATCTGCTCATGTTCGAAGGACAGCCCGAGGCGCTTCGCGCTGATCGCAACGCGGCGCACAAACGGGGAATCAGACATGCCGATCAGTTTCATCACACTCTCCTGAGATACTGGTGTGAATACTGCTAGCCCCGTCACCCATCACGCGCAAAGCACCGAATGTCACATTCCGGTGCGCGTCGTCTGAATGCGTCGCGACGAGGCGCTAGGGCTCGTTGCCTTCCCAGTCAACAATCCAGTCGAACTCGTCACCCTCAAAGACCGTATCTTCAGACACCGTCCGCCCCATAATGGAGTGATCCTGCCGGTGGACAGAGCTTTGCTCTCCGGAGACCAGCGGATGCCAGTCTTCCAACGGCTTGCCTTCATGGATCAGGCGATACGCACACGTCTTCGGCATCCATTTCAGAGCGCCCAGATTATCCGGCGTCAGCTTTACGCAATCAGGAACGAACTGCTTGCGGTTCTCATAATTCGAGCAGCGGCAGGTCTCAGCATCGAGTAGCTTGCAGTGAAGACGCGTATAGGCAATCTCGCCCGTATCCTCGTCCTCGAGCTTAACAAGGCAGCATTTNGCGCAGCCATCACAAAGGGCTTCCCACTGATCCTCGCTCATATCCTTGAGCGGAACGGTTTCCCACCAATTGTCAGCCATTCCACCGCTCATTCCCGCGAAGGCGGGAACCTCCATCTTTAACGCGCCAGATCCCTGCCCAAGGCAGGGATGAGCGATTTATTGACCTGCAACTTTATCAAAGATCGCGTTCAGTTCTGCCACCGCGGCGGCCGCACCTGCTTCATGTTTCCAGACACCGCCGGAGACCGCGAGAAAATCTGCGCCAGCCTGAACCAGAGGCTCGGCATTGGCTGGCGTGATGCCGCCAATAGCCACGCAAGGCAGCTCCATCATTTCCTGCCACCAGGTCAGGAGTTCAGGTTCGGCCTGCGTCGGCGCCTCTTTTGTCTCTGTCGGGTAGAAAGCACCAAAGGCGACATAGTCTGCGCCCTGCTCGCCAGCGACCATCGCAAGATGGCGACTGTCATGACAGGTCACACCAACAATACCGTGCTCGCCCACCCATTTCTTGGCGTCTTTGAATGTGCCGTCGGACTGGCCGATATGCACGCCATCCGCGCCAAGCTCTGCCGCGAGATCTGCGCGATCATTGATGATGACTGCGACGTCGCGCGCCTGAACTTTTTCAATCAGCTTTTCGCCAAACCGGCGCGTCGCATCCACGTCGACCGTCTTCCCATCTGCACCCTTCAGCCGCACCTGCAGACAGGCGACATCGCCCGCATCGAGCGCGTTGAAAAGATCGGTTTCGAACGCCCCAAGATCAGCGATGACCGGAGGCGTGATGAGATAAAGGCGGGTGCGATGGTCCATCCCGCAGTCAGAAAGCGAAAATACCCTGACGGTCAAGTCTTGTCGTTTTCTCTACAGCGCATAAAGCTAAGGTAAATATAGGGAGGTATCATGAAATATATTCTGAGAACGGGGCTTATCGCGGGGGCGCTTCTGGCGGTCGGATGCACATCTACAGCGCAGGAAGTCGACTCGGTTCCAACACCTAGTGTCGATGTGGCTGTCTCAGCCGTCGGTATCGGCGTCACCAGTCTTGAAACCAGCATGGCGTTCTATCAGGACACGCTGGGTATGCGTGCTATCGCGACATTCGAGATCTCTCACATGGATGAGATTGTGCTCGTCGCGCCAAATGGCGGCAGCGCGATTGTGCTGATGGAATACACAGACGGGATTGAGCGCAATGTCACGAACTTGCCTGTGAAGATCGTTCTACGCGTTCCAGACCCTGCCGCTCTGGCGGCCAATATTCGTGCAGCTGGTTATGAAATTGTTCGCGAGCCGATACCTTCCGCAGAGGTAGGTGGCGCAATTGTCGGTTTTGCCCGCGATCCGGATGGATATCTGATCGAAATTCTGCCAACTCAGCCATAACGAACACTCAGGGGAGGCTTTCATGGCGGATACACAAACACTTATGCAATCGCGGCTCTTTGCGATGGGCATTGCTGTCAGTGATCTGGAAGTCTCCACCGCCTTTTACCGCGATGTTCTGGGGCTTGATGAAGTGAACCGTATTTCACTGCCGAACATGGAAGAGGTCGTGCTTCAATATCCGGGCGCAGACCATAAAGTCGTCCTGATGAAATTCACCGATGGCAAGGACCGAAACGTCACCCGCCTGCCTGTGAAGCTCGTCTTCCAGTTTGCCAATGTGATGGAAACGGCAAAAGCGATCCGGGATGCGGGCTATCAGGTCGTGAAAGAACCTGAACGTGTTCCTGAAATCCACAACGCAATCATCGGCTTCGCACGTGACCCTGACGGCTATCTGATTGAACTTTTGCAGTCATACACCCCTGCCGAGTGATCAAATCTCAGTGCGAACGGTCAATTCCGGTTTACTTGAGCGTCCGTCGCACTAACGTTTCTGTTTTACAGTATTGTTGAACAGGACATTCCAAAATGCGCCCGGGCCTAAAGCCATCCCTTCTGACGATCGCCCTTTTCGCAGGATTACTGACCGCGTGTAGCGGCGGCGGAGGTGGTGGCGGCACAACTGTTGCGCCCGTGCCTGTTCCGACACCAACGCCTACGCCTACACCGACACCAACTCAGTCGCAGCCGACCTATACGCGCGGCGTCTTTCCAGCGGCGAGCAGCTTTAAAGACCAGTGCGAAGTCCCCCGCGTGGGCGTGGATATTGAAGGAAATCCTTACACGGACGTTCAAGGCACGCTTGGCGACGAACTGTTCTGGCTCCGCTCCTGGACGGAAGAAACCTATCTCTGGAATGACGAAGTTACCGACCAGAACCCGTATAACTTCTCCAATCCTGAAGCCTATTTCGACGTGCTGCGCACAACAGAGACAACGCCATCCGGCGAGGACAAGGACGACTTCCACTTCTATCAATCAACCGAAGACTATCTGGCGCAGCGCACCGCAGCACCGACTTCAGGCTATGGCGCACGCTTTGCGATTTATGCTTCTGCGCCGCCGCGCGATGTGCGCGTTGTATTCACTGAACCAAACTCACCAGCTTCCACACCGGTCAGCGGTGAAGCGCCATTCCAGCGCGGCGCCCAGATATTACAGATTGACGGTGTAGATGTCGTCAATGGCGGCAGTCAGGCTGACGTTGATGTTCTGAATGCAGGTCTGTTTCCGGCAACCGCCGGCGAGTCACACACTTTCGTGGTGCGCGATGTCGGTGAGACCGCCCGCACCGTCACCGTCACATCAGCCAATATTGCACCATCGCCCGTGAACCGGACCGAGATCATTGATCAGGGCGCGAACAAGGTTGGCTACATCCTGTTCAATACGTTTAGCCCGACCACGTCTGAAGAAGCGATCCGCGACGCTATCCAGACTATGGCAGACGGCAATGTGACAGACCTCGTTCTGGACCTTCGCTATAATGGCGGCGGGCTTCTCGCAGTCGCTTCGCAGCTCTCCTACATGGTGGCGGGCCCGACGCCGACGACCGGCCAGACATTCGAACTGCTCCAGTTCAATGATGACGCAGGCAACCGCAACCCGGTCACTGGTCAAGTGAATAGCCCTATCCCGTTTTATGCGACCGGCCTTGGCTTCTCCCTGCCGAATGGAACGCCCCTGCCATCACTGGATCTGCCGCGCGTATTCATTCTCTCAACGGGCGGCACATGCAGCGCCAGTGAAGCGGTCATTAACGGCCTGCGCGGTGTGGGTATCGATGTCGTACTGATCGGCGACATCACCTGCGGCAAACCTTATGGCTTTTACCCGACAGACAATTGCGGCACGACCTTCTACACGATCCAGTTTCAGGGCGTGAACAATGTCGGATTTGGCGATTATGCAGACGGCTTCGTGCCTCAGGATAACAGCTTTGCCTTCGGTGAACGCCTGCCGGGCTGCACCGTCTCCGACGACCTCTCTAACCCGCTCGGCACAGCAGGTGAGAACCTTCTTGAGACAGCGCTCTACTACGCAGAGAACAATGCCTGCCCGCCTGTGCCGTTCTCGTCTTCGGCATCTACCGGGGTCGCTCCAGGTTCGCCGGAAACCGTGTTTGATCGCATTCCGGGCCAGCAACTTGCTATCCGGACATCACCTTTCACCGAAGCACGCGACATTCTTGAGAATAGCCGCGACCTGACCGGAGTGAACTGATCATGCTGAAAACAGGTTTTGCATTCATGACGGCGTTAGCGAGCCTGGCCGCTTGCGCCCATCCTGTCAGCGGCGCGCCCGTGCCTGCCATTCTGGCCAGCGAAGCTGAACTAACGCCGCTTATGGCAGAGCTTCGCGAGATGACCGGCCGGGCCAATGTTGAGCTCGGTGCGGACGATCCGCTGGCTACGCCTGTTGTAACGATCCTGCCTCCACCTGCGGGACCGTTTGAAGGCAATAATCCGGCGCTACCGACAAGCTATGGGCTGGAGCTGCGTGACGGAGCATGTGTCCTCGTTGATCAGGATGGAACCATGGTTCGCACGCTTCAGGGTGTGACTTGCGCGCCCTATGCCAGCAAAGCCGGGTAAAACCCTCTTGATCTCAACCTTACTTGAGAAATTAAAGACAGGGTCTGCAATCAGAATAAGGAGCAGACCATGAGAGGAAAATCGACATCCAGCGCAGGTATTCGCTTTGGCACTCAAAGCGACCCGACCACATTCTGGAGCGCATTTCGCGACCTGTCACAGGGTGGTCACCCTACCCGCTAGATACAGAAAACCCCTCACCAGCGCGGTGAGGGGTTTCTCAATACTAAAGGAACGATTGGTTCCTCAAGCAAGGCTTAACTATCAGCCTGCTTTGGACGCCTCGCAGATCGCGTCGATTGTCTCTGCAAGCATGGAGTTGAACTCCTCGTCAGACTGCTGCGCGGAAAGACCTTCAGTCAGTGCGCGGGAGAAGCTTGCGATAACGCCTGTGTTTTGCGCGAGCTTTGCGTTTGAGTCTTCACGGGAATAACCGCCAGAAAGAGCTACCACACGCATGACAGCCGGGTGGTCTACCAGCGGCTTATAGTGGTTAGGTGTTTCCGGCAGAGTAAGCTTCAGCATGACCTGCGTGCCTTCTGGCAGAGCGTCGAGCTGCTTTGTGATTTCTGCGAGCAGAATATCTTCAGCTTCAGCCTTGTCCGGCGCGTTGATGTTCACTTCAGGCTCGATGATCGGCATCAGGCCTGCAGCGAGGATCTGCTTGCCAACTTCGAACTGCTGCTCGACGACGGCCGCAATGCCACCGGCGTTTGCAGAGTTGATGTTAGAACGCATTTTCGTGCCGAAAATGCCTTTTGAAACGGCTTTCTGAAGCAGCTTGTCGAGGTCCGGGTTCGGTTTCATGACCTGAACGCCGTTTTCCTCGTCAGCGAGGCCTTTGTCGATTTTCAGGAATGGAACAACGCCGCACTCATTCCAGAGATACTCGGCTGTTGGTGTGCCATCGATATCGCCGTCCATTGTGCGTTCGAACAGAATTGCGCCGATAACTTTCTCGCCCGTGAAGGCTGGAGACTTGATGATACGCGTACGCATGTCGTGGATGAGGCCAAACATTTCCTCATCATTGGAGTAAGCGCTTTCCTCAACACCATAAAGGCGCAGCGCTTTTGGTGTAGAACCACCTGATTGGTCGAGCGCTGCAATAAAGCCGTCTTTTTCTGCAGCCTGTTTGGCCATTTCTGCGTTCATCGTCTTATGTCCCTGCTTATGTGACTATGAAATGAGTATCGTTCTGACAGTGAAACCTGCCGCTATTATTTCTTGAGTGCTTCCACACCCGGAAGCGCTTTGCCTTCCATCCATTCAAGGAATGCGCCACCCGCGGTGGAGATGAAGGTAAAGCGGTCTGCTGCCTTCGCATGGTTCAGCGCAGCAACTGTGTCACCGCCGCCTGCAACAGCGATGAGAGAGCCTTTCTCGCAGCGATCCGCAGCAGCCTGAGCCGCCGCTACCGTTGCTGCATCAAATGGCTCGATTTCGAACGCACCCAGCGGGCCGTTCCAGATTAGGGTTTTTGCAGCATCCATAACCGTTTCGATACGGGTCACGGTCGCCGGGCCGGCATCAAGGATCATCTCGTCTGCTTCGACTTCCGGCAGGCTGCAAATGCGGTTCGGCGCATTCGCGGCGAACTCTTTGGCGCAGACCAGATCAACCGGCAGAACCAGTTCGCAGCCGGCCGCTTTCGCGTTGGTCTCAATCTCTTTGGCAGTATCCGCGAGGTCATGCTCGCACAGAGATTTGCCCACATCTGTGCCGCGCGCTGCGAGGAAGGTATTTGCCATACCGCCGCCAATGACGAGGTAATCCACTTTCGCAACGAGGTTCTTCAGAAGGTCAATCTTGGAAGACACTTTCGCGCCGCCAACGACTGCCACAACCGGACGCTCCGGCGCGCCGAGCGCAGCATTCAGCGCGTCGAGCTCGCGTTCCATGCTTTTGCCCGCGTAGGCCGGAAGGTGGTCTGCGAGACCCACCGTAGATACGTGCGCGCGGTGCGCAGCAGAAAAAGCGTCAGACACGAAGATATCGCCGAGCTTTGCCATTTCAGCAGCCAGCTCCGTATCGTTCTTCTCCTCGCCTTTATAGAAGCGTGTGTTTTCCAGAAGGATGATGCCGGTTTCATCCAGAGCCTCAATCGCCGCTTTAGCGCCGTCGCCTTTGCAATCTTCATAGAACGCCACCGGATGGCCGATCACCTGCGCGAAAGCCGGTGCGATAGGCGCAAGGCTCATCTCAGAAACGCGCTCGCCTTTCGGACGACCAAAGTGCGCCAGAAGCGCGACCTTCGCGCCCTTACCGCGCAGAGCGTTTACTGTGTCTACCGCTGCAACCAGACGCGTATCATCGCTGACTTTGCCGTCCGCCATTGGCACGTTGAAATCGACACGAACCAGAGCCGTTTTGCCAGTCAGATCGCCTGCGTCGTCAATGCGGTTAAAATCAGCCATTCATCAATTCCCTGCTTTTGTAAAAACCGCGCGCAGTAATGCTGCCGGGCCTGTGTGATAGGGACCCTCCTCGAGTCGCTCAATGCCTGTCAGCAGAGACTCTTCGCGAAGGCCCTCGAAATCAGAGCGGATATCTTCCGCGCTGTAGAGCATGTCGACATCTGGCGGTCCGCCAGACTGGTATTTTTCCTGATATCCGATCTGGTCCTTGGTGAACCCCTCCAAAAAGACAAAGCCGCCCGGAGCGAGCGACTTTGAAAAATGGGAATGAAGGTGCGGACGGACTGCAGATGGCACATGGGCAAACATGGATGCCACAAGGTTAAACTTGGCCTCTGGCCATGCCCATGCAAACAGATCTGCTTCAATCGTTTTCACGGACACACCCTTGCGCGTGGCAAGCTCAGCTGTGCGCTCCAGGCCGACAGGTGAGATATCTACTGCTGTCACATCAAGGCCGAGCTCAGCCAGAAAGACCGCATCACGTCCCTGACCAGATGCAGGCACCAGCGCTGTTTTGCAATTTGAAGCGATAAGGTCGGACCAGCCGAGCAACAGGCGGCTTGGACGATCGCCATAGGCAAAACCGTCTTCCGAAAATCTTGCGTCCCAGAATTCCTTTGGAATGCCTTGAGACAAGATACGCCCCCGCTTAACTCAACCCAGATACCGGCGTGAGACATACCTCACAATGGCGTAATGTCCAGCACATGGGACAATTGAAACCGGCTATTTCATGCATTTTGCATGCAAGACATGCGGATTCTTCGATGAGGCGCAAAACACAAAGCCCGGCACGCAAAACGTACCGGGCTTCGAATTAAGTCAGCGTAGGCGCTGAAACTAGATAAGCTTTGCCATAGCAACTGCTGTGTCAGACATGCGGGTCGCGAAGCCCCACTCATTGTCATACCAGCTGAGTACAGAGCAGAAATTGCCGTCCATGACTTTGGTCTGTTCCATGTGGAAGATGGAAGAGTGGTCGTCATGGTTGAAGTCAGTTGAAACGTTCGGCGCGTATGTGTAGCCGAGAACGCCTTTCAGAGCGCCGTCAGAAGCCGCTTTGATCGCGTTATTGATCTCGTCGACTGTTGTGTCTTTCTTCGCGATGAACTTCAGGTCAACAACAGACACGTTCGGTGTTGGAACGCGCATGGAGAAACCGTCCAGCTTACCGTTCAGTTCCGGCAGAACGAGGCCAACAGCTTTCGCCGCGCCTGTAGATGTCGGGATCATGGACATCGCAGCCGCACGTGCGCGGTAAAGGTCGCCATGCATACGGTCGAGCGTAGGCTGGTCACCTGTGTAAGAGTGGATTGTTGTCATCATGCCGCGCTCAATGCCGATCGCGTCGTTGAGGACTTTCGCTACAGGAGACAGGCAGTTTGTTGTGCAAGACGCGTTGGAAACGACGAGATCGTCTTTTGTCAGCGTGTCATGGTTCACACCGTAAACGATTGTCTTGTCAGCGCCGGATGCCGGAGCAGAAACCAGAACGCGCTTTGCGCCAGCTTCGAGGTGCATTGCAGCTTTGTCGCGTGCTGTGAAAATGCCGGTACACTCAAGAGCGATATCAACATCCATTTCGCGCCATGGCAGCTCTTTCGGGTCACGAACAGCTGTGCAGAGGAATTCCTGATTGCCAGCTTTGATGGTTTCGCCATCAACTTCGACAGGAACCGGAAGCTTACCGTGTACGGAATCGAACTGCAGGAGGTGCGCGTTTGTCGCGACCGGACCGAGATCGTTGATTGCGACAACTTTAATGTCATCACGGTTGTGCTCGATGATAGAGCGGAGAACCAGTCGACCAATACGTCCAAAACCATTAATCGCGACGCGAACTGCCATTCTTACCTCCAGTAAGTTACAAAACGAGTGTTCCCCCACGGAACGGAATTTGCGCGTTCTCTAGACCCAGATTGGGTGAAGGTCCAGTGATGACGGGATGAATCTTTGCTTAACCCACTCAAACGCGCGTGATTGATCACTGCTTCTCAGGGTGGATGCCAGTCCATGTCGCATCGACATAGGCCTTGATATTGGCATTGTCGGTTTCAAGGTCACCGGTCAGGTCCATGAAGCGGTCCAGCACAACCCGTTTGCCAATGCCATCAAAAGCGGCAAGGAAAACCGGCACGCCGGTCGCATAGGACACGCGCAGATATCCGCTTTTATATTTGTCGACTTTGGACCGCGTGCCTTCAGGTGGAAAGCCGACGACGACTTCATCGCGGCTCTCAATCAGATCAATCATCTGGTCGACTGTTGCGCGCGCATTGCCGCTGCGGTCGACAGGATGCCCACCCACAGCGCGAAAGAGAATACCCATTGGCCAGAAGAACCATTCCTTCTTCACTAGAATGGTATAGTGCAGCCCCACCGACAGCATGGAGAAAGTCGCCGCCAGCGCATCCCAGTTTGATGTGTGCGGCGCACCGATCAGAATGACTTTGGGCTCATCAGGCAATTTACCCGCCAGCTTCCAGCCCATCAGCTTCAGCCCCATAGAGCCTATCCAGCGTGTGAACGCATTGCCCTTACGCGGCGAACGCGCACCAATATGCGGATTATCGTATTCCAGCTGAGGTCTCCTGCCCTGATCTTGTTATCTTGGGATAAGCGTATCGGGTTTGTCTCACGGTGAGAAGAGAAGACTATACTCAAGCGCTCGTCGCTTCCGGCACGAGCTCTCGCACCATGTCGGCAATCTGACGCCAGCCTTTGTAAACGACCAGCTCACCGCAGTCGGGCACGATTGTCAGATTGGTTGCAGGCTGCACCTGCATGAACTCTTCAATCCGCTCCGGCGTCATCTGGTGATCACTTTCGCCCACAATCAGACGCACAGGTCTCTGGAACCGCGAAAACTCCGGAAAGCCATCATAATGGGCGAACTCGAACTCACGTACGAAACTTTCCGGGCCCTGACTGATGCCATGCGCGCAAGCATTGCGGAGTAGCGCACGATAAATCGGGTGGTTCATGATTTTCTGGTCGGCGTCGGAGTGTCCGTAGGCGCGCGTCAGATACCAGTCGAGCCCTTTTTCATACATGATGCGCTGACCAGCCCGCGCCAGCATGCGTGCTGCCCATGGCGCCTTCTGCGTGAGGTCCAGAAACGTGTTGTGTATCAGCGGCAAATGCCTGCGCCGGGATTTGTCATACATGGGAAAGAACCCGCCGACAGAAATCAGGCTGCCCACTTTTTCCGGATAGAGCGTCCCAAAGCGCGCGACACCCATGCCAGTAAAGGTGTGTGCAACAAAGTGCAGCCTTCCTGCATTCAGGTGCGCATGAAGGTCGTTCATGGCTTCCATGAAATCATCGATCACCGGCATATCGTAACGNGCTTCGCTATTACCAAAGCCCGGACGTGAAAACGCGATCAGGCGCACACCCATCTCTCGATAATAGCGGTCTGCCTCCTCAGACAGGGTGACGCCAACAGAATGCCCGTGAAGCAGGATAACCGGCACGCCGTCTTTCGCGCCAAGCCAGGAATAAGCAAGCTTGCGCCCTGACGGCGTTTTGAAGACGCGCTCGCGACCATAAGGGTCTCGCCATACAGGAATACTCGTCTCGTCTTTTCTCGTCATTCGCACACAAATGAGCGCCAGAAGCCGGACCAGATCCACCTGAGACGTTGCACCGGTCTTATGGAACACCGAGGCGAGCTGCAGGCGCACCGTGCGCGCCGACGTGTTGCGTTCTGCTGCGATCGCTGCGGTATCTCGCAAGCGAAACAAAGCGCGGCAGACTTCAGCTTCTGCGTCTGTCAGTCCGAAAGCTTCAATAATCCCGTCCTTTACTGACGGGGTCCATTCAGGGTCCAGAACGCGGACGGCAATCGCATGAACATCGCGCCCATTGCGCGGTTCGACCGGAAAAATCTCTGCAATGCGTTCATCCATATCGGCCGTGCAGATGCGCACCATGCCATGCTGGAGATTGCCGCGGTTCTTCAGATTGCGCAGGATGGTACGGAACGTGTCCACCGAATCGGCAGACAGCCAGTCCTCACCGATCTTCTGCCCCTGAAAATGACCAAACTGCATCGTCCATTGGTCATTCGCCCCCAGAACATATTGCTCTGCGGAAACGATGAGCGTTGCGAATGATCCATCAGCGAGCAGTCGGTCGACCGGATCGTTTGCGAGCGCGGTGGGCACTTCACTCGCGAGTTTGTCCGCTTTCTCAATGTGCTGGAATAACTGGTTAGCGAAGCCGCTAATACCTGATGAGGTATTCTCGCCGCCAGCTTTGGCAAGACGGTCCTGCCAGGCCGCAACGAGCCCGTCAAAAGCGTCCGCATCGCTGATCACGCGATAGCTTTGCGCTACAATTTCAAAGTCTTCTTCGCGAAGATCTTCCATGAAATATCATCCCATATGTCACATGACATATGACAAGCGCATCGCGATGTAGTTTTCAACTCACAAAAGCTGGTCCTGCGGGGGACGTGCCCAAAAAATCATACTCTCGGCGCGACATTCGCTCTGTCTGCGCCTCGCTCTGAAACGCGTTCCTATCAAAGGGGACGCGTTCTTTTTTTGCCCGAACGCCCTGAAATAAAAAAGGCGCCCCGTCATTGAACGGAGCGCCTTCAAAATTCAGATAACTACGTATCAGACCAGAGCTTTGGCCGCAGCCACGACGCCTTCTGCTGTAATGCCGAAATGCTTGAACAGGTCTTTGTAAGGTGCGCTCGCACCAAACGAGTTCATGCCGACGAAGCCGCCTTTACGGCCAATCCACTGATCCCAGCCTGTACGCACACCGGCTTCTACTGCGAGCTTAGGCAGATCACCGCCCAGAACGTCGTCAATGTACGCCTCGTCCTGCTCTGCGAAGATTTCCCAGCAAGGCAGGGACACAACGCGCGCTGCGATGCCTTCAGCTTTCAGGCTCTCCTGAGCAGCGAGTGCAATCTCGACTTCAGAGCCTGTCGCAACGATCACAAGCTGCGCATCGCCTTCGGCTTCTGAAAGGACATAACCACCTTTGGCAGACTTGTTCTCGGATACGTCGCCGGAACGTGCTGGCGCGAGGCCCTGACGGGTCAGAACCATCATGCTCGGGCCATCTGTGCGTGCGAGCGCCAGTTCCCAGCATTCAGCCGTCTCAACGCCGTCAGCAGGGCGGAAGACATTGATGTTCGGCATAGCGCGGAAGCTAGCGAGATGCTCAACCGGCTGGTGGGTCGGACCGTCTTCGCCAAGACCGATTGAGTCGTGCGTCATCACGTGGATGACAGG
Organism: Ponticaulis sp.; assembly: GCA_002723155.1. Taxonomy (GTDB): domain Bacteria; phylum Pseudomonadota; class Alphaproteobacteria; order Caulobacterales; family Hyphomonadaceae; genus Ponticaulis. The sequence goes on from PBNO01000002.1 coordinate 251,368, forward strand.
CGTACCCATCAGAGCGCCGAGACGGATCGCAGCGCGCGAATAGTCAGAGAAGACGAAGAATGTGCCGGAATAAGGAATTACGCCGCCATGCAGCGCCATACCATTCATCGCAGACGCCATGCCGTGTTCACGCACACCATAGTGAATGTAACGACCAGCGTAATCGCCGGATGTCAGCGGGCCGGTAGAACTTGTTTTAGTGTTGTTGGAACCTGTGAGGTCGGCAGACCCGCCAATCATGGTTGGCAGAACCTTGGTCGCAACTTCCAGCGCTGCGCCAGACCACTGACGTGTCGCTTTCTTTTCCTGACCGTCAGACACAGCCTGTTTATGCGCCTTCATGACGTCAGCGAGTTCTGCAGGGATCACACGATCCATAGCTGCAGTGAACTCAGCCTTTTTGTCTGATGCAGCCAGACGGCCTTCCCATTCTGTGCGTGTCGCTGCGCCGCGTGCGCCTGCTTCACGCCATGTTGTGAGAACATCGTCCGGCACAACGAAAGGTGCGTGGTCCCAACCGATATTCTTGCGAATGCCTTCGATTTCGGAAGCACCGTAAGGGCCGCCATGGGCTTTGCCTGTACCTTCGATTGTCGGCGCGCCGTAACCAATGCGGGTTTTGCAGGCGATCATGACCGGGCGGTCAGATGATTTCGCCCACTCAAGTGCCTGATCAATCGCGGTCGGGTCGTGACCGTCGATAGATGCAACAGCCCAGCCAGCAGCTTCAAAGCGTTTGATCTGGTCTGTTTCGTCAGCCACGTCGAGCGTGCCATCGATCGTAACGTTGTTATCGTCCCAGAGCACGATCAGCTTGTTGAGCTTCATGTGACCCGCGAGCGTAATCGCTTCCTGGCTGACACCTTCCATGAGGCAGCCATCGCCAGCGATCACCCATGTGTTGTGGTCGACAACATCATCACCGAATTTCGCATTCAGATGACGCTCAGCGATCGCCATACCGACAGCCGTTGCGATACCCTGACCGAGTGGGCCGGTTGTTGTCTCTACGCCTTCGGTCACGAAGTTCTCCGGGTGGCCCGGAGTAGCCGCGCCAAGCTGACGGAAGTTTTCAATATCGCTCAGAGAAACGCTCTCATATCCTGTCAGATACAGGAGAGAGTAGATGAGCATGGAGCCGTGGCCCGCTGACAGGACGAACCGGTCACGGTCAGCCCATTTCGGCGCCTTCGGATCATACTTCAGATGTTTGGTGTAGAGAATGGTTGCGACGTCCGCCATGCCGAGCGGCATGCCGACGTGACCACTTGCAGCCTTCTCGACAGCGTCCATAGAAAGTGCACGGATCGCATTAGCCATATCCTGATGGGAAGCGGGGGAAGAGGACATGTCATTATTCCTTTGAGCAGCGTTACCGCGCACAAACTGAGTCTGGCCCGTTACGTCAAGGCTTGATATTTGCTCTGAACTGCATTTTTGGGAATAATGCCTGTGATTCTTGAAGTTAATTTCGGCGGCAAAAGGCCATGACCCAGTTAAAAGACGCCGTTTCAGACCTCGAGGCAGCCCTACGCCGCCTCGAAAATAGTGTTGAGTCTCTGACTGACAGGCACTCTCCGGGCCGTATCGTGCAAGCCGAAGCCGAAGCGCTGCGCCGCGACCGTGCAAAACTGGCAGAAGATCTTGATGCCTCACGCGCAAGAGAACGCGAACTGGAAGCGCTGGCTGACGAAGCCTCCAAAGCGCTCGGCGTTGCGATTGCAGAAGTCAAAGCGGCCATGCAGGCCCAGCCACAGAACACTTAAGCAGGATTGCTGAACGCTCATGTCCAAAGCTGATATCGTCATTCGCGGCAAAACTTATTCCATCGCCTGCGCCGAAGGTCAGGAACCGCGTCTCATCGCGCTCGGCGAAAAACTGAACGAACGTCTGGAAGCTCTGGTCTCTGCTATTGGCGATGTCGGCGATACCCGCCTGCTCGTTGCCGCTGGCCTTTCACTCATTGACGAGCTTGAGAGCGGCGAAGGAAGCGATTCCGAATTTGCCGATCTCGACAATCGTATCACGCTGGTCGAGCGCACCGCTGCGGCTGCACTGTCAGAGGCTGCCGCACGCATCAATCAGATTGCGGACCGCGTCGATCAGGCAGGCTAAGACACCTGTGCGTTCCGGAATTTTTCCAAACACGCCGGAATAAAACATCAGCTACCACGTCACTCCAGCATCAACACGATGACGAAGGAGTGTGTGATGCTTAAGACAGTTTCCATTTCGACACTGACACTCGCAGCGGTGCTTGGCTTTCAGGCTCAGGCGCAATCTGTATCCGTAGATGTTTCTGCGAGCGGTGCCGGTTCAGCAACAGCAACCAATAACGCCGTCACAACAACGGTCACCGCCGAAGGGAATGCCGATGCACAAGCGTCTGTATCGCCGGAAGGTGTAGAACGCTCAGCCGAAGCCGAAGGTGACGCAGACACAGACACGTCGGTTGCGCCAGGCATGGCCGATGAAGCAAGCATCGCTGCAGAAGGCGCAACCGAACGCACAGTGACGCTAGCAGGTGAAACCTCGGGCCGTGTCCTCGGCGAGAGCACCAGCTTTGTCCTCACTGCTGAACGCCAGAGCGAAGCAGCGATCAATGGCGCAATCGAGGACGGCGAAGCAACCGTTGAAGGCGCTGCCGAAACGACGCGTATGGTTTCAGCGCAGGCTGAAGGCGCGCTGAACGGCACGCTCGAAGCGACGAGCTCACGCGCTGCCTCCGGCTCTGCCACAATCACGGGCCTGGCTGACGACTCTGTGCCGGATCTTAGCGGTGCGGGCGATCTGCCTGTCGCAACTGAAATCGCTGGCGAGGTCTCCGGTGACGTCGCCTCGAACCTGTCGGCAACAATCAATGATGCCGTCAGCGCAGACATCGCAGGCGACCTTGCGGGCACAGTGAATGCTGAAATTGCCGGCGAGATCGGAGCAACCATCCGCGAAGCGCTCGCGACAGACATCGGCTCTGATATCCGCGAGAACATTGTGAACGACATCAGAAACAACCTGCCGCTCTAACCCCCGGGAGCAGCAGTGGCCGGCGCTCACTCGCGCCGGCCTTTCCCCTGACAGATCATACCGGAGTAGACTTCATGAAACGTCCGATCCCATATCGGCGCATAGGCGCACTTTGCCTTCTGACCGCCCTCGCCCAACCGGCCATCGCGCAAGACGATCCGGTCACGTTTTCTGGTTCTGTAAGCGCAGGCATTGGCTCTGATTCCAATGTCGGCATTCCGGAACTCGACCAGACAACAGGTGAAGGTGACCTGTCATATCTGTTCAGCCTGGAAGGTAATGTGGAAGCTGATGCGAGCGAGCGCCTCACACTGCGCGCAGGCTATGAACTCGCCCATACCGGCTATCAGGACTTTGATCAGTTTTCCCTGCAGACACACCGGGGCTCGCTGGAAGCTGTATATGATTTTGATGTCGTGGAGGCGGGCGTCCTCTACAACTATGTCCATGCGCGCCTCGATAGCGAAGGTTATCTGAACTATCAGCAAGTTTCGCCTTATGTGACACATCTGGCCGGTGACCGTGTCTTCCTGCGCGGCGCTCTGGAGTTCACGGACAAGGATTTCCAGACTGACGATGCCCGCGACGCCGAGGGACAGGGCCTGCGCGGCGACGTGTATTACTTCATCGATGGCGCATCGCAGTATGTTTCCCTCACCGGGCGCGTCCGCGAAGAAGACGCAAATTCAGACCTGTTTGACTTCACCGGCATGAGCGTGGATGCGCGCTATAATCAGGACTTTACGGTACTGGATCGATCCGCGGAGCTTCGCATTGGTGGCGGCTATGAAAGCCGGGAGTATGACGGCGTGGATCCGCTGATCAGTGACGCCCGCAGTGACGACATTCTATCTGCACAAACGGGTCTGGAGTTTGAACTTGCTGGCCCGCTCGCGCTCGACGTCGATTACAGCTATCGCGACCGCCAATCGAACCTGCCAAATGCCGATTATGACGAGCACGTTGCCGAGCTGAGACTTCGAGCTAGCTTTTAGGTCAGTCTTCCTTCCTTGGGGCTATCATCAGCACCCCATAGCCGATGGCCTCATCCTTAGCCTGATCCTGCGTCCAGCCTACGGCGCGGATCAGGCGATTTTCTGCCTCATCGACTGCGGAAAACTCAGCATCCTCAACCCATCCTGCCAGAAATGCAGAGACAATTGGCGCCGCAAGCGATGTTCCTGAATCCCGCTGCTCGCCGCCATCGGGCGCAGCAACCAGGACATTGACCCCTTCCGCAGCGATATCGACATAGGGTCCGCGATTGGCCCAGCGATAAGGAACGCCATTTGCGTTCACTGCCGTGACACCGATAACGCCCTCATAGGCTGCCGGATAAAGCGGGCCAGATGCCGGACCTTCATTTCCAACTGCGGCCACCACGACGATGCCACGCGCCTGTGCACTCTGGATCATACTCTCCAGCGCAGCGTTTGGCGGCCCCGTCAGGCTGAAATTGATGAGATCAACGCCTTCGACAATCATCCAGTCGATGGCTTCGATCAGGCTGGCCGTTGTTGCGCCTGTCGTGCCGTCACTATCCAGAAAAAATACCGAAGCTCCCAACAGCTCCGGCGTTCGTTGCACGGTCGCATGACGAGACAAAACTGAGGCAACGGATGTTCCATGCCCTGTCGGGCGAAGCGCGCCATGGCTGACGAAATCTGCCTCGGTCAATTCCAGAGACTGAAGCAGAGGATGCGCCTCTTCAATATCGGTATCGACCATGCCGATGCGCAGGCCTCCACCCACACCTTCGAATGTCATGGGTGCTGCGGCGGGACGCATATCCTCGGAGATAACAGCCTGCGGCTCATCCAGAGCCGCGCGGCGGAAGACATGATTGCGCTCCACAATCTGTCCATCAAGCGCGGAAAGCTCTGCCTCTAACTGGCGGCGCGTCGTCGGATCATCAGGAAACTGCACGACAAGCAGCGTTTGAGACACTGACCCAAGATCGGTCTCCTCGAGAATATCCAAAGACAGCACAGAAAGCTCATCGACCGCGCTTGTCGGCACCATCACGATCCACTCATTGCGCATGACCGGCCAGCCATCGAAACGGTCGATCTCGATGGCACGTTGCGGGCGCACCTGGCTGAAGGTTTCGCGAACGCCGGAGACGATGCCTCCTGTCAGCTCGCGCGTGGCGTCCAGTGTATTGCCGATGCGATCAGAACTCAACACACGGTCGGTCAGCACCTCACCCAACTCACCATCGACGACCCGCTCTGGAAGGTCATCCAGCACATTGTCCAGGTTCTGAAGACGGTCTTCTATCGGGCGCTGTATCTGATCGGAAAGCCTGTCTTCCACCCGGTCGGTCACGCCAGGCAGAAGCTGGGCATGCGCAGCGGGAATAGCGGTCAGACAGGTACAGGCGGCAAGCCCGAAACCGATGCGTCTGGCTCCCGCAAAAAGAGATATCACTGGCACACGGCGCTCCATCATCTTATTCACATGACATAGAGACGGGACAGAACCAAAAAAATTTCACAGTGGCGGGAATAAAAACACATACGGTCCGTCAGTGCAGCATGATGAACAATAAACCTGATCTTGAACGTGAAATCCTGGAGGCTGTGCCGCATGTCCGGCGCTTTGCTTTCTCGCTGACACGAGATGCGACGGACGCTGACGATCTCGTCCAGTCCGCAATCGAGCGCGTGCTTGCGCGCGGCGTTCCCGATGATGCCGATCTGAAAAAATGGATGTTCCGCGTCTGCCGCAATCTCTGGATTGACGGACTGCGCGCGAAAAAAGTCCGGCAGGACGCAGTGCCAGAACTTTCAGAGGCACAACCCGAAACCGTATCCAGCGAACAGGTCGCCAGCGCGTCCATTATGTTTGCGCGTACGAAAGATGCGATTGCAGCTCTGCCGGATACGTATCGCGAAGTTCTGACGATAATCGCCATTGGCGGCGCAAGCTATAAAGACGCGGCCGCTCAACTGAATATTCCGATCGGCACGGTGATGAGCCGCCTTGGGCGCGCCCGTGCCATGATCGCAGACAAGGTGGGGTATCATGACTGATCTGCCAAAAGACCTCGACGCACGCCTCAGCGCGTTTCTGGATGACGAACTCGGCGAGCTGGCCCGTGCTGAAATCGAAGCGCTGATTGTCAGCGACGAACGCGTTGCCGAACGCCTTGAAGCCCTCGCGCTCGCTGACTCCGACTATATCGAAACAGTAGGCGAAATTGACAGTGCACCAATGAGTGACGGTCTCAGCCGCACGGTTCGAAAGCTGGAAGCCTCCGACAAGGGACAGGTTATTCTGTTTCCAGCATGGCGCCGCGGTATGCAGTTTGTAGAGCGTCACAGTGCGCTTGCCGCCTGCGCGGTGATCGGTATTGCGGTTGCATCCTTCATTCCGCAATTGATGGGCAACGGCTCAAACGAACTGCCGGACCTTTCCGCAGGCACCGTAATCACGGCAAACTCCGAGCTTGGCAGCTCAATCGCGTCAGCACGCGGCGGAGAGATGTTCACCGTTTCGGGCACAGAGTTCCAGCCGCGCTTCAGCTATCTCGCGGATGATGAAGCTTGCCGGTTGATGGATGCGACAAGCGCATCTGAAACCACACGGTTCGTTGCCTGCATGACGCCTGATGGCTGGGAGCTGCGCATCGCAGAAGCAACGCCAGTGAGCGACCAACCGCCAGGTGGCCCATTCACGACGGCAAGCGGCCCGGCAGGCGAAGCGATTGAGGCTTTTCTGGATGAGACCATGACGAGCGCCCCTCTGGGCGCCGAAGAAGAGACCGCCCTGATGGAACAAGGCTGGGTAACGCGCGAGGAGATGACTGATGTCGAATAAACTTACCGCCATTCTGCTGGCCGCAGGTATTGCCCTCTCAGCCTGCGCCAGCGCGCCGGACTATACAGAGGCCCGGAACGACCGATCCTCCGGTTATTCTGAAACCCAGCTTGAAACGGACCGGTATCTGGTACGCTATCGCGTTCGCAATGACGAACTGGAAGAAGCCCGCACACTGGCGCTTCGCCGCGCAGCTGAGCTCACCCTTCTGAATGGGTATCAGACATTTGAAATTGTCTCACAAATCGGTACGCGGGACCGCGACAGCGACACCTTCCACAGCGCTTATCCGGCTGCGCCTGTAGTCGCGCAACGCTGCGGACTGTTGAGCTGCCAGAGCACCGTCATTCATCAACCCGGGATTACGAGCACGACACGCTTCGAACGCGAAGAGAGCCTGGTCGAACTCGACATCGTCATGTCTGACAAAGACGCCCGCGTGAGCCCGTCGCTCTATGATGCTTCGGAAGTGTATGCCTCGCTTTCAGAAGACGACAGCCAATAACAAAAAAACCCCGGCCCAAAGGACCGGGGTTTGTGCTGAGGGGTTTGGGTCTTCGCGAATTACGCCGCGCGGACCTTTGTAAGGAAGTTGGTGATCGCAGACTGCATTTTGCCAGCTTCCTGAGTGATGCCGTGAGAAGCACCTTCAACCTGGGTTGCACACTCGCCAGTTTCAGCCGTTGTCGCAGAGAGAGACTGGACGTGCTCTGATACGTCGCGTGCACCACCAGCAGCTTCCTGAGCAGAGCGGGAGATTTCCGCAATCGCTGCACGCTGCTGTTCCATCGCCGCCGCAATCGTGGAGGAGATGTTGTCGATGTTAGAGATCAGCTTGGAGATGTTCTCCATGACGCCAACCGCCATACCGGACGCATTCTGGATAGAAGAGATCTGCTGAGCGATCTGCTCTGTTGCACGAGATGTCTGGCTTGAAAGCGCCTTAACTTCGCTCGCAACAACCGCAAAGCCTTTACCAGCTTCACCAGCACGTGCTGCTTCGATCGTCGCGTTGAGTGCGAGAAGGTTGGTCTGGCCCGCAATGTTGTTGATGAGTTCAACAACTGCGCCGATGTCTTCAGCAGCCTTATCGAGGCCACGAACACGCTCGGAAGATACAGTCATCTCTTCAACCGCTTCAGACGCGATTTTCGTAGATTCGTGGATCTGCTGAGTGATTTCGACGATAGACGCAGAAAGCTCTTCAGCCGCAGATGCAACCGTACCGACGTTGTAAGAAGCGTTGTCAGCAGATTGTGACGCAGAGCCTGTCTGTTGTGCAGCATTCTCTGCAGAAGACTTCATAACAGACGCAGTGCTTTCGAGTTCACGTGTCGCACCGTTCATCATTTCCAGCGTACCCTGCATTGTAGAGTCGAACTGGGAAATCAGATCTTCGATTGCTTTGGCACGTTCAGCGCGCGCTTCTTCTTCAACACGGGATGCTTCCTCGAGACGGACGCGCTCACGACCGTTTTCTTCGAAGACGCGGAGTGTCTTAGCCATCTGACCGATTTCGTCTTCACCGTCAGTGCCGCTCATGTCGACATCAAACTCGCCATCAGCCAGACGGCCCATAGCTACAGTGAGTTTCGTCAGACGACGGGAGAGACCACGTTCAACGTAGAAGTAGCCGATTGCACCTGCACCAGCCAGAGACGCCAGCGTGATGATGACAAGGAAGATCGTTGTCATAACGCTTGTCGCAGCTGCGCCGGACGCATTCGCATCAGCAGATTCTGAAAGTGCTGTCGCGAGCGCCTGAGCTTCAGTTTGAAGCGCAACAGCTTTGGCACCAGCTTCGTCAGCCACGGCATTCGCACGAGCAGACTGTTCAATCGCTGCGATGCGCAGTTCAGGAACAGACCGGGCACCTTCGACGAGAGAGTTCAGATTGCTAACCGCATTGCGCAGGTCGCCAGAGACAGCACCGCCAAGGATGGCAACGTTTACAGTCATCTCATCGACCTGGTCAAACATAGATTCCTGAAGCGCTGTCACATCCGCTGCATTGTCCATAAGGCTGGCTTCAGCGAACAGAGAGTTCAGCAGGTTTGCAGACAGAGAAATCCGCAGGAAGGTTTCGATGTCAGCTTCGTCAGCGGTATCAAGCTGTGCCTCAACTGCGTTTACAACTTCAGCACGGAAAGCCTGCGCCGTAATAAGCTGCGAGTTCAGTGAAACCTCTGTCGCGATGCGACGCTCGACAATCTGGTTCAGAGAGTCGATCGCACCCACCATTTCTGTATAGGACGCCTCAACTGCAGCAAGGTTTATATCACCGTCGACTGCCAGTTCATCGAGATCGCGACGGATGATATCCATCATACCATTCACGACGTCCTGACGCTCAAGGCGCGCATCTTCTTCACGCACGGATGCGAGATTTGTTGTTTCCGATGTCAGCGTATTCGCATACTGAGCGAGCTCAGCGGAATGCGTCAGCATTGGAAGTGTTTCATTTGCGACCGTTTTCAGCGAGTTGCTGGATGAATTCAGCGCGAAAACGGAAATAGCAGAAACCATCAACACGACCACACCAGCCAGACCAAATGCGGCCGGCAGGCGGAAGCGGATCAGTTTCGAATTAAAATTAGCCATCAGATTTGCCCCTCAGCGATTTCCTCTGGAAACAGCACCCGAAATACTCCCGGGCGCTCTCAGCCTGTACGGGCAGCTCACCTGCCCGTGCCGTTAAATATTTTCAGAGCCCCTCGCGGGGCTCCTGTACCGGCTTAAAGCTGGAATGCGATCGTGATCTCGCCACGACCCGGGCTGCCTTCTTCGAATTCCCACTGTTCGAGAGCTTCGATTGCAGCGTTGTCGAAAACGCCTGGCATAGAAGCAGACAGAACTTCGACACCTTCGACGGCACCTGCAGCATTCACCTGGAATGCAAGTTCAACAGTACCCTCAAGGTTGCGACGCTCAGCGCCACGCGGGTATTCTGGAGCAACTTGTTTAACAAGAACTGGTTCAGCCATTGCTGGCGCAACGCCAACACCGAAAGCAGTCATAGCAGTCGCAGCGGCTAGAAAAGCATGCTTGAGCTTCATTTGGGTTTTCCCTCTATTTATACACACCATCAAGCGAGCCCGCCCTTTTCATATTCTACGTGGACGGGTCCCGATGGGAGGGAAACTAGCAATGCTCGATGAAATCTAAGTTAATACAGTCGTGAATTTTGTTTAGTTTCCGTGATTTGCAGCAGAAACCAAAAGTCCAGATACCCATGAATGCAAATCACGACTATATATTTACTTACCGTAAACCATTTTGAACGCGGTCAATCTACAGATTTCGCAAGCAAAACATGCTTATGAATGGTAAATATTTTAACTTTTCTTGTCATCGCGAGAAGTATTCAAGTCACCTATATCAGAAGACCGGATGTGCAGATCGCGCTGAGGGAATGGAATTTCGACATTTTCATCACGGAACAGTTTGAATATCTCAACTCTGACTTTTGAACGTGTGATAATGCTTTTCTGTACATCAGCGATGAATACTCTTAGCTCAAAATCAAGAGAACTATCCCCGAAACCCATGAAAAGCACCTGCGGCTCAGGGACTTCCAGAACATCATCCAGCTTCGCCGGAATCGACTCCAAAAGCGCGATAATACGGTCCGGATCTTCATTATAGGAGACACCAACTGGTATATTCACGCGGCCCAGACGGTTCTTATGCGTCCAGTTCGTCACGCTGTTTGCGATAAGCTCAGAGTTCGGAACCAGAATGGATGATCTCTCAAACGTCTCAATCTCGGTAGAGCGGACAGAGATTTTCTTGACGATCCCCTCGCCCGAACTGGTAACGACCCAGTCGCCTACTTTGATAGGACGCTCGAACAACAGGATCAGACCGGATACGAAGTTGTTTACGATGGACTGAAGACCAAAACCGATACCGACCGAAAGCGCACCAGCAATGATAGCGAGGCTGGACAGATCAAAGCCCAGCATGCTGACGCCGGTGATGAATGCGATCACCAGACCGACATACCCAATGAGTGTCTTCAGCGACGTCTGGATGCCCTGATCCACACGCAGACGGGACAGAACACGCTTTTCTGCCGTCCGCTGTACAAAGCGGGTCAGCATCACCAGAACAACAAATACCGCGATCGCGATCAGTATCTGAATAACCGAGATACGTACCGGCCCGATGCTAAAGCCGGTCGCCATGGTGGTTAGGATCCGGCGTACGACCTCCCACTCAAGTCCGACAAGCAAGAGCGCAATCGGGGCTATCGCAGCGATCACCAGAATATCGACGAACAGGCTCACCCAGAAATCGATCAGGTCTGCACCTGTTTCCGAAGAGAGTTTTGATCGGAAGACCCGTCCGGTTACGACCAATGCGATCTGCTTCAGAGCAGCACGCGCGATCAGAGCCAGCAGCAGAAGACCGCCAATCAGAACCACTCGTGTCATGACAAAGTGCGCAAGCGCTTCATAACCGAACAGCGCGCCAGCCAGACTCACAACAGAAAGGAAGGTCAGACCTGTTCGAATAACACCCGGAATAGCGAACGCGCGATTGTCCACCAGCAGAGGCGAGCCTTCATCATCCTCTGCGGCGGCATCGGTCTTTTCCGACTTCCAGACACGCGCCGTAAAGAACACGAGACCAGCCAGCAAAATCGCGACAATACCGCGGCGGATGAGCTCAGCATCCTCAACACCGGCGAACAGATTAATCTCTGCGTGCAGGATATGATCAACACCAACAACGCTGACCATTGCCAGGATCAGGGTTGTGACGAGCCCCGACATGCGGCGGGAATCCATATTAAATGGCGGCAGCGGCGCACGCGATGACATGAAGATGCGTGACACAGCTTCCAGCAAGATCAGGATAGCTGGCACAATCCAGAGCTTCTGATCTGCAAACCTCAAAACATCAGAGCCAAGCGAGATCATCGCCGTCGCATGATAAAGCGCGAACAGCCCCAGAAGTGATGGCAGCGCGCGAATGAACGCCCGCACAAGACCAACCACCGCACTCAAGGCACCGGTACGGTCATCATCGCCCAGCGGCTTGACGATCTTCTGATTCAAATATCGACGGACGGGGATAGCGAACAATAGCGCGAGGACAAGCACCGCGCCGACCTGCAGCCATGTCAGCCTGCTGATCGGTTCGTCCGACTGCAACTCCAGAACCGGCGTGCCACCCTCTGTGAGAGCGCCATACTTCTCGCCAAAGCCTGAAAAGGCATCTGACCAAATGGATGGGCTGACAAGCATCGGACCACGTTCGACGAGACCTTTATAGAATTCACGGCGACGCAGATCATCGATTTCAGACTGCAGGCGATCAATCTCGTCCAGATTGCCCGTCGTGCGCGATAAAGCCTCGGTCAGCGTATCAAGCTCGCTCTGAAGCGCGCTCCTCCGTTCCGAAACGCTTTCAGATTCCCCCTCAACCTCTTCACCGATCCGCGACAGCTGATCCTGCGTCTGATCGCGCAGCGCCACGAGTTCAGCTTCCAGCGAAACGACATTCTCTCTCTGACGCGCGAGCGCGGAACGGATTTCGGCAAGGTCCGGCGAGGATGTGGTCAGCTCTACAGCGTTCTGGGAAATAATGCGTGTCTGCTGTGAGGCGCGCGCATCAAGCTCCCGAACTTGCGCCATGGACGGCTCAACAAGCAGAAAAACCAACATAAAGAAGGCGATAACAGAACGTGCCATAAGACCAGCGTCACTCCGGAATAAAAGTCTCGTACAGGGAATAGAAACTATCACACCCTGACAAGCGCTATATCAGAGGCTGCTATCGAATATAAAGCCATCCCCCCTTCACGGAAGGCATTTGCCATCTTATTTCTGTAGCCGGCGGCTGCGGCGTTCGAGCAGGGCTTTTATTCCAGCGACCTTACATTCTCATCAGGGAACTGGCAGAACTGTCTGGATCGTGGTCCAGGTAACCGGTGCCCACCTAGCTTTGCTGGGTCGATGGGAATAAACATACCTGAACGGCGCACGCGGTCGCTTTATTGATTACAGGAGCTGACTGATATGACGCCTGACAAGAATGCGCTGCGACAGTCGGCCAAAGAGCTTCGCCAGCATCTCCACGAAACCGAAAAAGACGCTGCCGAAACCATCGCGTCCATTTTTCCGGAAAAGCTGTTCACCCGTTTTGGTCCGGTTGTGGCTGGATACATCGCTATTGGCAGCGAGCTCGACCCGTCTCCGCTCCTTGCGCGTTTATCTGATCTTGGCGCGCAAATCTGCCTGCCGCGCGTTGAAGATGATGGATCAATGACTTTCCGTCACATTGAAGGAACGGACTCGTTAACCGCCGGGCCGTTCGGGTTAACCCAGCCCTCAGCCGATGCGCCGTTTGCGGCTCCGACTTTAGTCTTAACCCCTATGCTGGCCTTTGACGCGCAGGGTAATCGTCTGGGCTATGGCAAAGGCCATTACGACCGGGCGCTGGAGAAGTTAAGGCAGAACGGCCGCGTCTTCGTCTGCGGCCTCGCCTATGCAGGCCAGATTGTCCCTGTAATCCCAGCAGAATCTACCGATATTCCGCTGGATTGGATGGTCACAGAAACCGGCTCCCTCCCACTCTTTTTCGGGCGCGCTGCGGGGGCATAGCATCTGGCCCGACCGACAATATTAAATTTGAGCGTCGATTTTAACTCGCGCTTTACAGAAAATTTCACGCACGCGTTTCAATAATAAAAAAGCTATTCGGCATAAAAACTCGCTTTGGGAATTATGGTGGGTGAATACTTATGCTGAATCGTATCGCGATTACGTACAAACTGCTGGGGCTCGTCGTCGGCGGGATTGCTGTAACGGCCATGACACTGGGATGGGTAACCAGTCAGGCCTCTTCAGAAGCGCTCGCGCGTTTATCTGAGGATAAGTTGAGTTCTATTGCTCAGACAGAGGCTGCTGCGTTTTCAGACTATCTGCAATCAATCCAGCAGGACCTCGACACCGTTGCAGACAACCCATTCACTCTGAGCGCACTACGCGGGTTCGAAAGTGGTTGGGATGCACTGGGCTCGAACCAGCTCAACACGCTCCAGGACCTCTACATCGAGTCTAACCCTAATCCGCTGGGTGAGAAGCATCTGCTCGACTATGCGAGCGACGGCTCGGAGTATTCGCAGGCGCATGCCGAGTTCCACCCATGGTTCCGCCAGTTTCTTGAGGCCCGCGGCTATTACGACATCTTCCTGTTCTCCAATGATGGCTCGCTGGTTTACACCGTATTCAAAGAGCTGGATTACGCGACCAATCTGCGTACTGGCGAATGGGCATCATCAGATCTTGGCGCTGCGTTCCGCGCCGCCGCTGACGATAGCGCCTATATCTCCGATCACGCTTTCTTTGACTTTCAGCCCTACGCGCCAAGCCATGGCGCACCGGCGAGCTTCATTGCCCGCCCGATTCCAGATGAAAACGGCAATCAGGCAGGCGTGCTCGTCTTTCAGATGCCAATTGACCAGCTGAACGAGATTATGGGGGCTACATCAGGTCTCGGCGAAACGGGCGAGAGCTTCCTGATCGGCGAAGACGGTGTTCTGCGCACCGATGCGCCGCGTTCAGATACTTCGACGATCCTCAACGCACGCTTCCCGACGGACGGCCTCGCAGGTGCAGCGTCGCGTGACTTCGCTATGTATGAAGGCGCTTCCTACACCGGCGCTGACGTTAGCGCAGCGATTGTGCCGGTCGAATTTGAAGGCACACAATGGTTTGTCGTCGCGCAGGAGAATACAGAAGAGCTGAACCAGCCAATTGCTGATCTGCAACAACGTACTCTGATCACATCGCTGATTGTTCTGGCCATTCTCGGGGTTGTCGGCGCGTTTTTCGCCCGCATGATCTCAGGTCCGATCGCATCCATTGCCAAAACAACTGACAAAATCGCCAATGGCTATTTTGATACGGTGATCCCTTACCAGAAGCGTGGCGACGAAATTGGCCCGCTGGCGCGCTCGCTTGAGAAGTTCCGTCTTGCCATGATCTCGGCTGACGAGCTTGCGAAAGAACAGCAGGAACGCGCCATTCAGGATCGCAGAGAAGCTGAGCAACGCGCTGCAATCGGCGAGGCCCTTGCAAACCGTGCCCGCAAGTTCGATGAGATCGTGAGCAGCGCGCTGGAACAGTTCACGAAGGCGGCCGGTAATCTCGATGAGAATGCATCCGCGATGGCCGCGATTGCCGAGGAAACAGCCTCACAGTCCAAGGGCATTACGTCAGCCTCACAGAACGCGTCCAGCAATGTTCAGAGCGTAGCAGCGGCAACCGAAGAACTGACAATGTCAGTGAACGAAATCAGCTCCAAGGTTGAACATTCACGTGACGCCACAAGCAATGCTGTCTCTAAAGCAGAAGTTATGCGTGAACGCGTTGGCGGTCTGGAGACTGCAGCCAATGCGATCTCCGACGTCGTCGGTCTGATCACGGATATTGCTGGCCAGACCAACCTGCTTGCACTCAACGCAACCATCGAAGCAGCGCGCGCTGGCGAAGCGGGCAAAGGCTTTGCGGTTGTTGCAAGCGAAGTGAAAGCCCTCGCGACACAAACATCCAAAGCGACTGAAGATATCAGCCGTCAGGTTCACGCTATTCAGGAAACAACCTCAGCGTCTGTGTCCGGCATCCATGATATTCTGACGGTCATCAGCGAGCTGGAAGAAGCGTCTGCTCAGATTTCTGCCGCGATTGCGCAACAAAACTCTGCGACCATGCAAATCTCTGAAAGCATTCAGAGTGCAGCCGGTAGCGTATCTGAAGTGGATAACAACATTCACGGCGTTAACGACGCGGCGCAGGAAGCAGGCGTCACTGCAACGCGCATGCGCACAGCCTCCGAGCTTCTGAGCGAGCAGTCCAACATTCTGAAAAGCGAAGTCATGAGCTTCCTGAATGATGTACGTGTCGCCTAGATTTACACACCAGCGACCATTCGAAAGAGCCAGCCCTTGCGCTGGCTCTTTTGCTTTTGATGCAGGCACAGACTGGTTTTTTAACCCCGTCTGGTCCATATCGCTCGGCTATAGGAGAACGAGATGAGACTGGCCTTTTTCGGAGATGTTGTCGGCAAGCCCGGGCGCGACGTGGTGGAACGCTATCTGCCCCGACTGCGTGACCAGCTGTCTCTGGATTTCGTAGTTGTGAACGCCGAGAACGCCGCTGGCGGTTTTGGCCTCACCGAAGCGATTGCCAATGACTTTTTCGACGCGGGTGCCGACTGTCTCACCCTTGGCGATCATGCGTGGGACCAACGTGAAATGGTCTCTTACATTGAACGCGATTCCCGTCTCATCCGACCACTGAATTATCCGCCGAGCGCGCAGGCACCGGGAAAAGGGTCAAACATATTTGCTCTGCCGGACGGGCGCATGGTTGGCGTCATCCAGCTTCAGGGCAATGTATTCATGCGTCAGGCGTTGGATAATCCGTTCCTCGTTCTGGAAGATGCACTGGCTGATATGCGCCTTCGCGAAGTGTGCGACGCCATCATCGTAGACATGCACTGCGAGGCAACGTCTGAGAAAATGGCGATGGGCCACCATTGCGATGGGCGCGTCAGCCTTGTTGTCGGCAGCCACACGCATATCCCGACAGCCGACGCACAGCTTCTGGTTGGCGGCACTGCCTATCTGACCGATGCCGGCATGTGCGGCGACTATGACAGCGTGATCGGCATGAAAAAGGAAAACTCGGTTTACCGCTTCCTCACCCAGCTACCGGGCGAACGCTACCAGCCTGCCCTTAGCGACGGCACACTTTGCGGCGTATTCGTGGAAACCGATGACAAGACCGGCCTTGCGACACGTGTTGAACCGATCCGAATGGGCGGCCGTCTGCAGTCACTCGTGCCCGCAGCTTAAGCCCCGCATACCAGATCACGCACAGCAGCCATTGGCGCATCATACGGATCGTCCGTAATCGGCGTGAAGGTGAGCGCACGCAAGCTGGATGACACGATATTGCTCGAGTACTGCGCGAGCTGATCCAGCGCTTCAGCCGTCACTGGCAGTTCCGGCGCGTGGTCCATCGCCAGATAGACATACTGGCCGGAGGCACAATCCGTCATCTGATCCATAAGCGTTGCGCCGCCATCTGCGCGGGTGATCAGAAGCGACGCCACAGGCCGCTCTGCGCTGCCGTAAATGCGCATCAGTTCATAGGTAGAACCGTTTGGCCCAGCCATCGAAAAGCCCTGCCCTTCGCCGCTTGCCGTCATGGGCAAAACCAGCACAGCACCTGCGATAAGTCCGTAAACAGATTTCATCGTCTCACATCCCCCAATGTTCAGAACTATCAGCTTAGCCCGAACTTTCTGACACGCAATCAGCGCGCTTGCCCTTGTGCAGACGCGATGCTTAAAAGGCAACTCGAGAGGGAAACTGATCCATTCATCACCTCCCGAGCATGTATCCGGGGGGATTCGTCAATATGGATTGGTATGTTCGCACGTCAGATGGCGAAAGCGGCCCGCTGTCAGAGGGGCTGATGGTCTCAGGCTTTCACGACGGGACGTATAGCGAAAAAACATCCGTCCGCGCGGCAGACGGTCTGATGTGGCGCCGCCTCGACGAAAGCGAGTTGGGCGACACGCTCGGCATCAAACCGGCCACCGTGACAGACGATGATGGCGCAATCAGGCGAATCCAGCCCGAGCTTTATCGCAAAATCAGCCTGCGCGGAGCCTTCCTGCAGATTTTCCTGACGCTGTTCGCTGCGCTCTGTCTGATCGCACTGATACCCATTGGCTATGTCTTCGTAGAGACGCTGATCGCCCCGCCCTTCCCTGACGACCTGATGAATAAACCCCATCTGATCGGCACGCTGGAACTGAACTATTACATTTCTCTGGTCCGCCTGATTGTTTTCCCCTTCGCTGCAATCTTCTTCATCCTGTTCTTCCACCAGGCGCTCAAAAATGTGCGCGTACTTGGCTCGAAAAGCGCGACCATGCCGCCATGGAGTATCTGGGCTTGGTTCTTTGTGCCGTTCGCCAACGTGATTCAGCCAGTCAAGGCGATGTCCCAGCTCTGGAGCGGGGCGCACCACCTTGCAGGCCGTGATGCCGCCAGTGCGATACCGCTCTTTCTGTGGTGGACATGCTGGCTGCTGCAAGCCGTCGCACTTCGTATCGGTGATTATGCCTTTGCCGAGATGTTCCGGCGCGCCAATATCAGCATAACGCTTTACGAGCCGGCAGACTTCCAGACAGCATATGGCGCGATGTTCGTGGGCCTGCTCGCGCTTCTGATCTCCACCATCGGCCTCATGCTCATCGTCACTCGCATCTCCAAACTCAACAAAACGCTGAAGCATCAGTTTGATGTGGATGCGTTCTCCTGAACCGCATCAAGCCGGTTTGCGCAGCGCGCTCGCACAAGAGGGTACATTTATGGAATGGTATGTCAGACAAGGCGTTACAGAACGCGGGCCAATGTCACTGGAGGAGCTACATCGCGACTACCGTGATGGTAGCGTTAGCGGCGACACACTCGTCAAATCCGATCACATTCCCGAATGGTCTCTTCTGAAGACAACGGATGCAGCCGATGCACTGGGTATTCGCGTAGAAGCGACGGAACACGAAAAGCGCGGTCAGGTAAAACCGTTTGGACCGAGGCTCGGGCTTTTTCGCACAGCAGTCGGCCTGTTTGTCGGCGTCCACATCATCGCGATTCTGATAAACATCATCGTCATTTTCGCAATCGACACATCTACAGGCTATGTCGAAGAGGCCTTCCTCAACACGCCAACCGGCACAATAATATTCACGATCGTGGATTTCATACCGGTGGCGTCATCAGTCTCCTTCATTATCAGCGCGGTGACTTATTCGATCTTCTTCCATCACGCGCTGTTTAATGTGCGCCAGTTGAATGCCCCCGAAGCCACAATGAAGCCGTTTGAAGTCTGGATCTGGCATTTCGTGCCGATTGCAAGCTTCTGGAAACCTCTGGAAGCAATACGACAGATCTGGGACGCCTCCCATCGGCTGGCCGCAGATTCCGAAGCACCGGGCGGCCTTCTTGGCATCTGGTGGACGACATGGATCGTCTCGCTGCTCGGCAATCGTTTCATGACCATGTATTATGAAAACATGACTGACCCGACCTCTCTGCCCGTCGCATTGATCGTCGAAAGCATCATCACCGCCATCTTCGCCACATCGGCGATCTGCCTTTGGATCATGTCATCAAGGGTCGCTGATCTCCACCGTAAGATCGCTGACGGTGGACAGGCCGAAGTGTTCTGAACCAGCACCCTTCACCTTTCAGCCCGCATAGGCTAAACGAGGCGCTTCAGAACACACCGTCAGAAACAGCCTGCAGGAGTTTTCATGGCTGGCCACAGTAAATGGGCAAACATTCAACACCGCAAAGGCGCGCAGGATAAAAAACGTGCCGCAGCTTTTGCGAAGCTCTCAAAGGAAATCACAATCGCTGCCAAGCTCGGTGGCGGTGACATTGACGGCAACCCGCGTCTTCGCCTTGCGGTGAAAAACGCGCGCGCCGAATCCATGCCAAAAGACAATATCCAGCGCGCGATTGATAAAGGTGCTGGCGGCGATTCCGGTGACTATTTCGACATTCGCTATGAAGGCTTCGGCCCGGGCGGCGTTGGCGTGATCGTTGAGTGCTCAACCGACAACAAGAACCGTACCGCGGGCGATGTCCGCTCTACTTTCGGCAAGAATGGCGGCAATCTTGGTGAGACCGGCTCTGTATCCTTCGGCTTCGATCAGGTTGGTGAAATCGTGTTCGCACGCGAAATCGGCGACGAAGAAGCTGTCATGGAAGCAGCGATTGAAGCTGGCGCAGAAGACGTGGAAGTCGAAGACGAAGTCTATGTTATCTACACAGCACGCGACGATTTCATGGAAGTGGCAGGCAATCTCGACGCGGCCTTCCCTGACCATGAAGCCCGTTCCACCAAGCTGATCTGGAAGCCTCAGAACTATATCGAGATTGAAAGCGATCCGGCGCTGACCCTTCTCAAGCTGATCGATGCGCTTGAGGATCTGGATGACGTTCAGAACGTCTACCATTCCGGCGAAATCGACGAAGCCACGCTCGAAGCCGCAGAATAAGCCTTTCGAAAATCCCTCTTCCGCAAGAAGAGGGATTTTTTTCTGATCCCGCCTCCTTTGAATAGGGGATGCGCCCATGCCCCTCCCGTTATATTCTTGGTTGAAACTCGACCATTGGAGGGGACGATGCTCAAAAAACTCACCAAAACCGCTGCGGCGCTGGGACTCGCCGCAACACTCACTGCATGCGGCGTAACGGGCGGACCGCTCATTCGTGAGGGTGAGCCTGTCGGCATGATCACCATACGCAACACGTCACAGGCATCGCTGACCGTCGTCACCATGTCTGACTGCGATCATTATACCTACGGCATGAACCGTATGAGTGCGGGTGAAACCATTCCTCCAGGCTATGACCGCAGCTTCCGCGTTTCTGCCGGCTGCTGGGATGTTCAGGTCGGTTATGGCTGGGCGACGGGCTACTCCACTGGCACCAAACGAACTACGGTTCCGGCTGGCCGTAATCGTATCCTCGTCTATAGCGGCGACTAAGCCCTTTTGCCGCCCTGCCCGAACCGGTATACGGAGCGGGCAGACGCGGAGGGACACGAGTGCCAATCTCAGTAAAAGAATCCATCAACTGGCCCGGTGCGGGCCTGACCGCCGACACGCCTAAAGTCACGGGTGATGACCGGTTTGGCTTTGATGAAAGCGCCGGTACAGCATGGGTTCTGGATGGCGCGACTGATCTTGGCCCGTTCCGGCTGTTCAATCAGTTTGAGAGCGATGCCGCCTGGATTGCCGAATTTCTGAACCGTGAACTTATGAGCCACCCTCCCAAGAGTGATCTGCGCGCATACTTTGGCGACATTCTTGCCGCCGTTCGAAAACGCGCCGAGAAGAAGTCACAGGTCGACATCGAGACCGCGCCGCGTGAGACATGGCCCATCGCATCGGGCATGTGGATGTGGCACACCGATGACGTCACATCCTTTGTCCGTTCTGGCGACTGTGTAGCCCTCATCCGTACGCCAGACGGCAAAACCGAAGTCCTCACCAAGCATGAACAATCAGACCTTGAGGCCCGAACCTCGCGTGAACTAAATGCCATGTCGCCCGAAGACCGGATGGCAGGCCTTCGTAAAATCCGCGCCACCCAGAACACCGACCCGCAGCACGTGCTTCTGGGCCTGTCACCTCAAGGCGTGGATACACTCGTCATTGAAACCCGTAATCTGCCAGAAGGTAGCCACATCCTGATCATGTCTGACGGGCTTTGGCGCATTGTCGATCCGTACGGAATGATGAGCGCCGAACAGATGATGGATGAAGCCCTTTCAGATGGCGTGGAGCATCTGGCCCGCCTGATGCGCAAATTTGAAAAAGCCGAGAGTCAGGATGCAGCTGCCCGCATCAAAAAGAGCGATGATGCCTGCGGAGTGCTCATTGAGATACGCAGCCTGCTCGCGTCTTAACTAAACAAGTTCATAGATTCCAACGGTTTTTTAACGTCAGCCGGATACACTCACCTCAAATATAACAGGTGTTTGGGAGATGCCGGTGAGGAATATGAGCACGTCCAGTCAGCTAAATCTGATTGGAATTGCAAGCATTGTTGCGCTTGCAATCGTCATCGCGGGAATGACCGCATTCGCTTACAACAAAGAAGTCGAGAGCCGTAAGCAGGAGCTTCGCAGCCTCGTCGATTCTACACTCACACTGGTTGAGGATGCCCGCGCGAGCGGTGATCCGGAAGCCGGTCAAGTGATCAATCCGCTTCGCTATCGTGAGCGCGAATACTTCTTTGTTATCAATACTGATGCCTACATGGTGGCGCACCCTATCCGTCCGGAGCTTAACGGCACGGACCTGCGCGTTCCGGATGCAAGCGGTAACAATTATTTCGAAGAGATGATTGAAACGGCGCTCGCTGATCCGCTTGGTGGATTTGTGAATTACGAGTGGGCGAAACCGGGCAATACACCGGAAGAGCTCTCTCCGAAGATCAGCTTTGTTCGGGCAACCGCTGACCGTCAGTGGATTGTCGGCACAGGCGTTTATGTTGATGATCTGCAGACCCTGCTCTGGCAGTATATCGCGACAGGCATTGCCGCGCTTCTTGTCATTGGCGGCCTCCTCTTCCTGATCATCCGCAGCATTGCGAACTCCATCAAGAAGCCGATCAACAGCCTGCGTGAGACCACAATTCAGCTGTCTTCCGGCAACACCTCCATCGTTGTGCCTGCGACTGACCGTACAGACGAAATTGGCGAAATGGCACGCGCAGTCGAGACCTTCAAGCAAGGCCTGATCGAACGCGCCAGCCTTGAAGAAGAACGCACGCAAGCGAACAAAGCCAGCGCAGAACGTCAGGCACGTATCGATGCCATGATTGAAGGCTTCCGCGATGAAGCGCGCGGCCTCATCTCGAGCGTCGTTGAAAACGTCCACATGCTGAAAACGACCGCTGAGCAGGTCGAGGCGATTTCTCTGCAAACGACTGAAAGCTCCAGCACAGCGCTTCGTGCAACCGGTCAGGCGTCTCAAAACGTTGAGACGGTTGCCGCGGCTTCCGAAGAACTGTCAGCATCTGTGTCTGAAATCATTCATGCGATCACAGAGGCGAACTCATCAGTGTCCTCAACGTCTCAGGTCACGACTGAAACCTCCATCAATGTTCAGAAGCTTTCCGAGGCGGTGAACAAGATCGGCGATGTCGTCACGCTGATCTCTGACATTGCAGAGCAGACAAACCTTCTCGCGCTGAACGCAACCATCGAAGCCGCACGCGCAGGCGATGCCGGCAGAGGCTTTGCCGTTGTTGCATCCGAAGTGAAACAGCTGGCAAACCAGACAGCTCGCGCTACAGAGGAAATCTCCGGTCAGATCATGGCGGTTCAGAATTCTACTGGTATCGCGGTGTCGTCTATCGGCGAGATTTCGAGCGCGATGGAAGGCGTCTCCGGCACAATGGAAGCGATTGCCAGCTCGGTTGAGCAACAAGGCGGCGCGACACGTGAGATCAGCGAGAACGCACAAATGGCAGCGGGCATGACACGCGATGTCGTGACGAATGCTGACGCGGTCGTTGGTATGGCCGAGAATTCAAAGGCTGCTGCGATTGCTGTGAAGTCTGCGGCGGACGAACTGTCTGCAGCCTCTAAAGATCTGGAACAACGCGTCGAGACATTCCTGTCCAACGTCGCTGCAGCCTGATCTGACACGATCTTATAAAAACGCCCGGCCTTTTAAAGGTCGGGCGTTTTGCGTTTTAGCCAATGAGCGCTTCGAGAGGTTCGCCGCGGACAAGTCGCGGCAGACCCGGCTTATCCGCACTGGCCTGCGCGGCAAGGGCGCGGCGCAGCGGGCCGACTGTGCTGCCCACGGTCAGCGCCAGACGCTTGAACGGAGAGAGCAGCGCGCTCGAATTTGAGAATGTGCGATTGATGCCATCCATAGCGAGCGCTGTGGCAACGCCATCAAACCGGCGCCAGCGCTGATAAGTTTCAAGCTGCGCGCCATCTGAAAGCGCAAGGCCCGCACGGCGGCTCTCCACGAGGATTTCCACCAGCGCCGCAATATCTTTAAGGCCGAGGTTAAAGCCCTGCCCGGCGAGCGGGTTCACGCGGCGTACCGCATCACCAACCAGCGCAACGCGCGGCGCGATCAACTTTTCAGCGAGGCGCAAACGCAGCGGATAAGCCAGCGGATCACGCAGCACTTTCATCGGGCCGGCCAGATCGCCAAAGCGCTGATTGATTTCAGCCTCAAGGTCAGCTTGAGACAGTTTCGCCGTCGCAATGCCTGCTTTCTCTTTGCGGAACCAGGCGAGGTTTCCGCGATTCTCTGTCAGCGGCAGAATGGCAAACGGACCTTCATCCTGAAACCATTGTCGTGCTGCGCCATGATGCGGCCAGTCAAGCTGCACAGTCGCAGCAACAACCGCCTGCTCATAGCTCCAGCCGAGTGTCTTGATGCCGGAAAGTTCGCGAATGGCACTTCCCACACCGTCTGCCCCGATCACAAGGTCGGCCGTGATTGTTTTACCAGAATCGAGTGTCACAACAGCGCCACTATCACCAACATCGAGACCGGTGACCGTTTCAGGCGCGTATTGGGTGATCGCGGTGCAGGCATTTACCCGGTCGCGGATCTCCTGATTAAGAAGATCGACCTCAATCATATAGCCGAGCGGCTCACCCTCGGTGACACCATCGGGCAGGTCTTCTACGCCGAACATGCTCGCCGCGGGCGGCAAAAGCCCATTGCGATCATGAGCTTCCATAGACAGAAGTGGCTCGGCTTTATTAACTAAATTACCGCCAACACCCGCTGCATCGAGAACGCGCCAGCCACCGCGCACAATCGCAAAGGCGCGGCTGTCCGGCGTGAAAGGCAATGTCGGATCGCGCGTATCGACAAGGCCGACTTCAAAGCCAAGCTCGGAAAGAAGAACCGCCAGAACGCCGCCGCTTGAGCCACCCCCAACAATGAGAATCTGCGATCTAGTGTGCTGTGAAGCTGGCATTTATCTCTCCTGATACCGGAAATCGATAATAGCTTACTGCGATTTCCCGACAAGCGGTGCAACGCTTTTGGGCGATTCAGTCGCAGGGTGCTCAGAACGTGACCAGTTTGTTCGTAACCCGTTTCAGATGCCCCAAGGCGCTTAGAAGAAACGAGCCGTTTTGCAAGATTGGCCCCCGAGCAAGCGGGGCAAAACCGCTTCTCCTGATTAACGATTGGGGAAAACAATGAAAGAAACAGTTTGGAAATGGACGGCCCGTTCTGCGGGCGCTGCCATTCTGAGCGGCCTAGCGCTGACGGGTTCAGCCTTCGCTCAGGAAGCCAGTGAAGTCTCGGCATACGTTGATAACTCTTACCTCTTCCTGATTTCAGGCATGGTCGTCATGTTCATGGCAGCCGGTTTCTGTATGCTGGAAGTTGGTCTCGTTCGCAGCAAGAACGCCGCTACACAGTCCGTAAAAAACATCATGATCTACTCTGTAGCGGGTATCATGGTTTACCTCGTAGGCTACCACCTGATTTACCCTGCTGGCGACTGGATGATCCCAGGCGTTCTGGCTGGTTTCAATGTCTGGTCTGAAGGCGACCGCGAAGCTATGGACGGCGCTGGTTATGCGCTTGCGTCTGACTGGTACTTCCAAATGGTATTCGTAGCGACTGCTGCGTCTGTTGTTTCTGGTACAGTTGCAGAACGCGTGAAGCTTCTTCCATTCATGATCTTCACAGCAGTTCTCACTGGCTTCATCTACCCGATCCAGGCTTCCTGGCAGTGGGGCGGCGGCTGGCTTTCTGAGCTTGGTTTCTCTGACTTTGCTGGTTCTACGCTCGTACACTCTACAGGCGGCTGGGCAGCTCTCGTCGGTGCAATCATCCTCGGCCCACGTGCTGGTAAATATGTTGATGGCAAAGTTAACCCAATGCCAGGTTCTAACATCCCGCTCGCGGCTCTTGGTACATTCATCCTCTGGCTCGGCTGGTTCGGCTTCAACGGCGGCTCTCAGCTCGCTGCTGGCACAGCTGCAGACATCAACGCTGTTTCTATCATCTTCGCGAACACAAACCTCGCTGCAGCTGGTGGTGTTGTAGCGGCGGCAATCCTGACACCTATCTTCTTCAAGAAGATGGACCCGACAATCGTCATGAACGGTGCGATCGGTGGTCTGGTTGCGATCACAGCTGAACCACTGGCTCCGGCTCTGTGGGAATCAATCCTCATCGGTGCAGTTGGCGGCGCGATCATCGTGTTCTTCGTACCACTGCTCGACAAACTGAAAATCGACGACGTTGTTGGCGCGATCCCGGCTCACCTCGTTGCAGGTATCTTCGGTACACTCGTTGTAGCTTGGAACGGTGGTGACATCGTTGCTCAGGCGACTGGCGTAGTTGCTATCGGTGCATTCGTCATCGTGACATCTGCAGTGACATGGCTCCTCCTCAAATTCACGATCGGCATCCGCTGCTCTGAAGAAGAAGAGATGGAAGGCATCGACAAAGTCGAACTCGGTCTCGAAGCTTACCCGGAATTCTCCAAGTAAGTTTGACCTGATCCTTATGAAGAACCCCGGTCCGAAAGGTCCGGGGTTTTTTATTGCCTGCACTCGCGAAGCCACTGGCTCACTGTCAAAAGCAGCGCAAAATGGCCGGAACTGCAGTTATTAACGAAAAATCTCGCAGTTTGGCCCATTTTTCTGCCATATGTTTCCTGACCATTAAGCAAGAGACCGGCATTCTCAGAGCAACACCTAACGTTTTTCGCCTCTGAGATTTGCCAGAATGACAAATTCAAACACTGCTGCTGCCATGTCAGACACAACATCACAGATGTCAGGTGAACCAATCTGGCGCATCCTTACCGGCTTCGGAATCTTCGCGCTGGGCGTCTTTCTGTGTGGCGCGGTCGGCTATTACGACCCGCAGGACCCGAGCCTGAACGCAGCAACCGGCAATGATGTAAGCAATCTCTTCGGCATGACGGGCGCTGTCGTGGCAGACCTCGCCAACCAGATCCTTGGTTGGGGCGGCATGCTTGGCGCATTCCTCGTATTCGCAGCAGGCCTTAAGCGTATGCTGCTGATCGGCAAGCCGTCTGCCTCCAATTGGGGGCTCGGCTTCCTCAGCGTTCTTGCAGCAAGCACATGTCTTGCCTCCTGGCCTATCCCGAACAGCTGGGTTCTGGCGACCTCGCTTGGCGGTATGACGGGCGACTTCCTGTTCGGTCTGGCGCGCCTGCCGTTTGCGGCGCTGCGCGTGCCATATCCTGATGTCGTCGCAGGTGTCGCCGCAGCTATCCTCTCCTTCTTCCTGCTGACCCGCGCGGCTAATCTGGAAAACCGCGACCTGACGCGCCTTTCGCGTCTGTTCTTCCGCAATGTCGGCAAGCTGCTAGCTCTGCTGCTTTTGCCGCTTGGCCCTGTCGGGCGCTGGATCAGCCGCAACATGGTCGCGGGCGTCGAAAAGCTCAAATCATCCGTTTCAGGACTGGTGGGCGGCCTGTTCAACCGTGAACGCGACGACTACCCATATGTGCGCGGTGCGATCACGCCCGATGCCGACGATGACTACGGCTATTTTGATTACTCAAAATCCCAACGCGAAGCTGAACAAGCCGAAGCGCCGAGAGAGGCCGATACCAAGCCTGAAACAAAAGCACAGCCGGAAGCCCCGCGTACACAGCGCCGCCAACGCCGCGAAACGCCTAAAGCCCCGCGCGTGAACAAGGCAGGCCTGCCTTCGCTCGACCTTCTGGTCACCCCGCCAGCCCGTACAGGCACAGTCGATGAACACCTGCTGTTAGAACGCGCAGAACATCTGATGCGCATTCTGAACGAGTTCGGCGTGAAGGGCCGTATCACGCAGGTACGCCCCGGCCCTGTTGTCACCCTGTTCGAGCTTGAACCTGCACCGGGTGTGAAATCCTCCCGCGTGATTGCGCTTGCAGATGACGTTGCCCGCTCCATGAGCGCGATCAGCGCGCGTATTGCCGTTGTGCCGGGCAAGAACGCCATCGGTATCGAACTTCCGAACAAATCCCGCGAGACGGTGTATCTGCGCACGCTTCTGGAAAGCCCGAGCTTTAATGACGGCAAGCAGAACCTGCCTATGGCGCTTGGCGAGGACATTGGCGGCGAGCCGGTTTGCGCAGATCTTGCGAAAATGCCTCACCTTCTCATCGCGGGTACAACGGGTTCTGGTAAGTCGGTTGGTATCAACGCGATGATCCTCTCGCTCATGTACAAGCTACCACCTGAGAAGTGCCGCTTCATCATGGTCGACCCGAAAATGCTCGAGCTTTCGATCTATGAAGGCATTCCGCACCTTCTCTCGCCTGTCGTGATCGACCCTAAAAAGGCGGTCACCGCGCTTAAATGGGCGGTTCGCGAGATGGAAAGCCGCTATGAGATGATGTCCAAGGCGGGCGTACGGAACCTTGCGGGCTTCAATGAGAAGGTAGAAGAGCTGAAACGCACTGGCGGTCGCCTCACGAAAGAAGTCCAGACGGGCTTTGAGGCCGATACAGGCCGCCCGGTCTATGAGACTGAGGAAATCCCGCTCGAGCAGGTACCGAACATCGTTATCGTGATCGACGAGATGGCTGACCTGATGATGGTGGCCGGTAAAGAGATTGAAGCCTGCATTCAGCGCCTCGCCCAGATGGCGCGTGCGGCGGGCATTCACCTCATCACGGCGACGCAGCGCCCATCGGTTGACGTTATCACCGGTACGATCAAAGCGAACTTCCCAACCCGTATTTCCTACATGGTGTCGTCCAAAATCGACTCGCGCACCATTCTGAACGAACAGGGCGCCGAGCAGCTTCTTGGCATGGGCGACCTTCTCTACATGGCATCCGGCGGCAAGATTAAGCGTCTGCACGGTCCGTTCGTGTCTGACGAGGAAGTGGGCCAGATTGTTGAATTCCTGAAATCAACCGGCGAACCGGATTACCAGACCGACATCACTGAAGAACCCGACGAAGATCCGTTCGGCGGTGGTGGTGGTGGCGGTTCTCCTGTCATGGACGCCATGCTGGGCGGCAATGAAGAAGCCGACCTTCTTCAGCAAGCGATCCAGATCGTCGTTCGCGACAAGCGCGCCTCAACCTCGTATGTCCAGCGCCGCCTGAAAATCGGCTATAACCGGGCCGCATCGCTGATCGAACAGATGGAAGATATGGGTGTCATTTCTGCGCCCAACCATGCGGGCAAGCGGGAAATCCTGCGCAAAGCTCCTGGCGAAGAAGACTAACAAAAAAGCCCCGGACATCCGGGGCTTTTCTTTTATGGGCTAGTCGATCCGTATCGCGACACGGGTTCCGCGGCGCTCATAAGCACGGTCATACCGGTCATAGCAGAAGGTCGATTCATAGCGCACACGGTCGCCATGCTGCCAGCCATACTGGAAACGCGTGTGGCAGTCATAACCGCCATAATATGGGTCGTAATGGTATGCGCGGTGGGTATGCCCCGCCTGATACCAGTGACCTGACGTATAGCCGTTATAGGTGAAGCTATAGCTGGAATGACGACGCGGTTCAGGTGCGCGTCCAACTTGCACGCCGACACGAGCATCGGTGTTCACCCCAAGGCCCAATAGCTGGGCAGACGCCTGCGGCGCGGAGAACATCGCGCCCGCTGAAATAAGTGCGACGCAGACGGCTTTGGTAAGTTTATTCTGTTTCATCATGATCGCCTCCTTTTGGCTTCTCATGATGGACTGACGGATGGACGACAGATTTATTCCCGCCTCACTGTTTTTTCAGCCTTCGCAGATCAGATGGAACAGAAAAGCAGGCCGGGCATTGCATCACCTCGCGGTCAGTAAGCGACTGCCGCACATAGAATTTTGCTGAACGTCAGGCAACGAATCTAGGCAGCGCGCCCAAATTAAGCCCTATTGTGGTGAAGGGCGTATTCTAGATAAGACACCTGACAAGTAATGGAGTGCCAGATGTTCAATTTTGCGAACTGGATCCTTTCAGGTGCCGTTCTGACGTCGCCTTTCATGGCGTTGGACACCGCGCAGGTGGAAACGCCTGTCGTAGAGACTGAAACCGCAGCAAGCGCTGAGGTGGCTCCGGCTGAAGTCGCGCCGGTGGAGGCCTTCAACCGGACAGAAGCGCTTGCGCGCGCGAACGCGTCCCTCAACGCGATTGATACCGCGCGTGGGCAGTTCTCTCAGCTCGACCCGAACAATCACTTCTCGACCGGTACATTCTATCTGAACCGTCCAGGCCGCCTGCGCTTTGAATACGATGCGCCTGTGCCTCTGCTCATCGTGTCAGATGGTACAACGCTCGCGATTGAAGACACCGATCTGGAAACAGTCGACCGCGTGCCGCTGGTCTCTACCCCGCTGAACCTCATTCTGCGCCGCAATACCGATCTCGCCGAGCACGCTGATATCATCTCGATCGAGCGCAAAGCTGGTTATGTCGCCATCCGTGTCGCGGATAAATCCGGCGAAGCCGAAGGCGAGCTGGAGCTGTTCTTCGACCCTGAAGACTACACGCTGGCCCGTTGGGAAGCGATCGACATGATGGGCGGTATCACAACAGTTCAGCTGAACGATATTGAGTTGGGTGTATCCGTAGACCCGCGCCTCTTCCGGATTGAAGATCCTGAAGACGAGGATGACCGTCGTCGCTAACTACGGCAGATCACATCAAGCCCAAAATCAAAAAAGCCGCTCTGATCGAGCGGCTTTTCTTTATTTCTTGGAGAGCTTGGAAAGCTGGGCCTGCATTTCCGCCATCTGGCGCTGCAGGGCATCAATCGTATCCGCCTCTTCATCCTTGTCTGCGCGCTGCGCCTTTTTCGGCGGCGCTTCATCCTCAGCCTCAGGCCGCGAACGAGCCGGCGTTCCCGCCGTAAAGAGGTTCATAGAGCGCTCGAACATTTCGAAATTGCGACGCGCCTGCTCTTCAAACAAACCCATAGGGTTCGGGCCAACAGCCCCACCGGCCATCATATCACGCCAGCGTTCCTGATTCTTTGTGAAGTTGTTCATCGCCATGTCGAGATAGGTCGGCAGCGCAGAAGACACGCTGTCACCATAGAAGCGGATGACCTGACGCAGGAAGTTAAGCGGCAGCGCATTGCCGCCCTTGTTTTCCTGTTCGAAAATGATCTGAGCCAGAACAGAGCGTGTCAGGTCTTCGCCTGTTTTCGCGTCCTGAACGACAAAATCCTTACCTTCGCGAACCAGCGTGCTCAGATGCTCCAGCGTCACATAAGAGCTGGACGATGTGTCATAGAGACGACGGTTCGCATATTTTTTGATGATGATCACGTCGTTGAGACCTGATGTATCAGCCATCGATTTACCTTCCCTCACCTTGGGGTGGAATAAATTCCGTTGGGCAATGCACGCCCTTTATACGTTTCCTACCACAGACTCTTTAAACCAGAGTTTCGCGTTTGCAGCAAAAAACCACTCAAACGGGGCGTATGGCAAGGATAAATATAGCATTATACATATTAGGAATAGCTGAAATTCGCACATGCCACACCGTTGACAACCCCGACTTTCCTCGGTCTTTGCTTACTTAGGCGAGACATTTAGTCCTAATTCTAAAACCAGTCTGGTCGGTCTAAGAATATGCTGCAACCGCTTACAGACCCGAAAAGGGCATAGGGGTTCAGGATATAGTTCAGCTCGGGGAGAATAGCATGAGCAAAGTAGCAGTCGTAACGGGTGGCACCCGTGGTATTGGTCGTTCAATCAGCGAACGCCTCGTCAAAGACGGATATAAGGTCGCGGCGACCTATGCCGGCAATGACGAAGCAGCGCAGGCCTGCGCAAAGGAAATCGGTGTTTCCGTATTCAAGTTTGACGTTGGCGATTTTGATGCCTGTGCAGAAGGCATCGCGAAAATTGAAGCAGAGCTCGGCCCGGTCGAAGTTCTGGTCAACAATGCCGGCATTACCTGGGATGCACCATTCCACAAAATGTCCAAGGAAGCCTGGCAGAAGGTCATCAATGTCGACCTAGATTCGGCTTTCAACATGACCCGCAATGTCTGGGAAGGCATGCGTGACCGTGGCTTTGGCCGCGTAGTCAACATTTCTTCCATCAACGGTCAGAAAGGCCAGTTCACACAAGCGAACTATTCTGCCGCTAAAGCAGGTCTGATCGGCTTCACCAAAGCGCTGGCGTATGAAGGCGCGAAAAAAGGCATCACGTCTAACGTGGTTGCGCCGGGCTATATCGACACTGAAATGCTCCAGGCGGTTAAACCTGAAGTTCTTCAAGGCATTATCGCGACAATTCCAAACGGCCGCCTCGGCAAGCCGGAAGAGATTGCAAGCATGGTTGCATACCTTGCGAGCGAAGAAGCAGCCTTCATCAATGGCGCGACCATGACGGTCAACGGCGCGCAATACATTGCCGGTTAAGCCCTCTTAAAGGGAAAACACGGTTTAATTACAGGCGGTAATGGGATGGTCAGGTAGACGCCCCATTGCCGCCTTTTTTGTTAGTCATAACATCAGCATGAACACATCCCTCGCCAGCAAACTTAAAACAGGACTTTTCTGTCTCGCCGCTGCCACCAGCAGCGCGTTGGCGATGCCTGCATTTGCGCAGGATGCGTCAGACGAGGCAAGCTTCCCGCATCTGTTTGCAGGTAACCCGATCTTCCGGGATGGCCTGACCGGATTTCAAACGCTCGACGGCCGTGGCTTCAGCATGGAACGTCAGGGAAATGTCACCCTGTTTCATATGAGCGGACAGACAGAAGTCTGGGCTCTGGAATCGGTACCCGGCCCACGCGGTGATGAGTTTCTGAAAAATGACAATGGCCGCATATTTNTGCGCCNGACCGATCTTGGCGGCGTGATCCTGTATCTGCCATCCAATCCGCATGGCATGCCCGTGGACCCGATTGTGGAGCCGGAACCAATCCCCGAGCCGCAATACATCGATAATCTGGAAGACAGCCTTCTTCTGTATCTGTCGCTGCGCGCCGGGCATCGGATGAATGTTTCCATTGAGGACATCGACGATAGCCGTGAACGCTGGCTTCATGATGCTGCGCGTATCGCGGCAGAAACACTCGTTGGCACACCAGAAGAAACCAGCGCGCTCAACACGCTGCGCATTGTCAGCGGTGAACGCGCGGACGTGAATATGACGGGCGAAGGTGAGCTGACAGTCTTCGTGAACCCAGAAGCCGAATTTCAGGGTCGTCCGTCCTCGGACAGTCTGACCGTTTTCATCAAGCAGCGGATCGCAAGCTAAGGCTTAGCGCCCCTCAAAGTCGGCGACGCGCGCGCGATACTCCGCCATTCGTTCGTCGAGGTTTTCACCCAGCTCTTGCAAAAATTCCCAGGTGAACAAGCCGGAGTCGTGGCCATCATTAAAGATGATGCGGATTGCGTAATGACCTACAGGTTCTGCGCGAACGACGACAACATCCTGCTTGCCGCGCACAGGCGGTGGGCGTTCACCCCCATGGCCCTGCACCTCGGCAGACGGGCTTTCTACGCGCAATAGCTCGAATGGAATGGCGAGCGGCTCACCGCCCTCATATTCCAGCACCAGCTGTTTGGCGTCTTTCTGAAAACGTAGCTTTTTTGGCGCCATTAGTCTGTGACTTCAGACGGGTCCAGTTCACGGGCTTCATCTGCCAGCATGATCGGCACACCGTCACGGATCGGATAAGCCACGCCAGCCTTCTGGGATACCAGCTCAGATGCCTCCGGATCATAAATCAGAGGACCGCGCGAAATCGGGCACACCAGAACTTCAAGAAGTTTCGGGTCGAGACCATCAGTGTTCAGTTCTGCCATTTCGGGGCTCCATTACCGGATGTATCGGTTCTGAATAATGCTATCAGACATTCCATCCGGGCTTTCAAGTCTCGCGCTTCAAGCAACGCCTGTTTCTCGATCGGCGCAAACGGGCAGCCCATGGCCAGCGCATTCACCAGAGCATCCAGCGGGGCATCTTCTACCGATGTGCGATCAACGGAGAGATCATTGCGCGCGAGATATTCATCCATCTCTGCGATGAAAAGCTCGGGCGGCTCAACTGCCAGAGAGCGATCAGGCTGCAGGTCTTTCTCGTAGACGTCCCAGCTGACTTCCGCAGTCCGGTAAGGCAGCTCCAGAGGCGGCTCCTGAACCACTTCAAAGCGAGACACACCGCGAAGGGTAATGAGGTAGCGCCCGTCCTCGGTTTCCGAATGGGAGACAATCTCGCCGAGCGTACCGACAGCCGCAATTTCAGGATGATGCTTTGGTCCACCGCCAAGCGCCTGAACCATACCGATCAGCCGGTCGCCCGCCATAGCGTCATCAATCATGTTGAGATAGCGCGGCTCAAAAATGTTCAGAGGCAACAAGCCGCCGGGAAACAGTAATGCACCCGGCAGCGGGAAGATCGCTATCGTGTCTGGCAGATCACCTATGGTCTCAAACCGGCGCCGGGTCATATCGCCCCCTCATTCAAGGCATTGCTCTTCATGAGGGGCGACAGATAGGTCATGATTATGAGAAGACCAGTGCTGAGAGGCGACGACGGCCTTTCTTGGTGACGTCAGCCTTCGGACCGGCAGCCTCGAACAGTTTCAGAAGTAATTCCTTGGCTTTGCCATCTTCCCAGGCGAGATCTTTCTCCAGAATCATGAAGATCGTATCGCTGGCCTGCTCATGACGGTTTGCTGCAATCTCAGCTTCTGCGAGTTCATAGCGAAGCTGGAAGTTATCCGGCTCGGCATCCGCCTTACCGCGCAGCTCCGCAAGCTCTTCGCTCTTAGTTGGCGTCGACATAAGGTCGAGAGCCGTCTGAACGCCTTTTACATCCGGATGCGAACGCTCGTCTTCTGGCACCATCTCCAGAACCTGACGTGCACGATCATAATCTTCGTTCGCAAGATAACAGCGCGCCAGACCTGCAATCGCAGAAATGTGAGACTGGTCAGCCTGCAGGATTTGAGAATAGAGCTGCGCTGCGCCGCCAACATCGCCATTCTGGAACATTTGCGCCGCCTGCTCTGCGGCTTCTTCAAGCTGTTGTGCGCCTGACGTGTTCGACAGGAGGCGATCTACGAATTGCTGAACCTGTGCTTCAGGCTGCGCGCCCATAAACGCATCAACCGGACGGCCATCAACAAAGCCGAAAACAGCAGGGATAGACCGCACGCCCAGCTGGGAGGCTACACCCTGATTTTCGTCCATATTGATTTTGACGAGCTTCACCTTGCCGCCCGCACCGTTCACAACGCGCTCGATAGTCGGGGTCAGCTGTTTACAAGGTCCGCACCATGGCGCCCAGAAGTCTACCAGAACGACCGCATCTTTTGATGCTTCGACAACGTCCTGCATGAAGGTCTGGTCTGTGCCTTCCTTGATCACGTCAGGGGTAGCCCCTTGAGTGCTGAAATCCATATTTCTCTCCGTCGGTCCGCATGGCAGACAATGTTTCCTCTCAGATGGGATGTCTCATGCGCAGTGCAAGCATGTCATCAGCCCCGTCTGTGCTGAATTTAGCGTCAGCTAACAGCCGAAGGACACTATCGGCAATACCTGGCCCCCAATACGTGCTAAACACCGGGCAGGGTTCGACAGGGGGATATACGAAATGGCACTTGAGCTGCGCCCGAACTGTGAAGGTTGTGACAAGGATCTACCGCCCGATGCGATAGATGCCTGCATCTGCACGTATGAATGCACATTCTGCGCAGACTGCGTGGAAAACCTTCTTCACAATGTATGCCCGAATTGCGGCGGCGGTTTTATGCCTCGCCCGATCAGGCCAAAGACCGCCTGGCGCGAACGCGTATCGCTGTCATATCAGCCCGCATCCACTAAACGCCGTGCACTGAAATATGACATGTCAGACATTAAGGCGCACATTGACCGGATCAAAAACATCCCGCCGGAAGAGCGCTAGCCCAGACCTGAGAAATCCACCACGTCGCAGCTATGCCCCGTATGTGCGAGGAAGCGATCAAAGTCCGCACGCGAGATAGCTGTTGTCATGTCATTGCGCAGCGGGTGGAAGTTCATCGGATCGCTGTCTGAGAGTGTTTTCTCAAGGATGAAGCGCACGTGATGGCCCGTATCGTTTGCAAGCGCGAACGCCGTCACACTGCCCGGCTGAACACCCAGATGTTCGACCATAAGCTCAGGCGACGCAAACGAGAGACGCCCTGTTCCGATAACATTGTGAAGGCGGTTCAGCTTTAATTTCGTATGGGCTTCTGCCGAGATCAGCACCAGCTGACCAGCCTTGTCTTTCATGAACAAATTCTTCGAATGTCCGCCCGGCATGGTCGCCTTCAGTTCGCGCCCCTCTTCGACCGTAAAGGTCGGTTCATGCTGGTAGGTGCGAACCGGAATATCCAGCGTTTCGAACAATCGAAACAAGTCATCAGACGTCATTGCCATGGGAGCCCCTTGCGTCGCTACGCACCTTCCTGTTCAACTCATCAAGATATGTAATGGCAAGTCCAGAGGGCCTGATGCAACTCGATTGTTACCGGATTTATGACACAGCACCGAAAATCATTCCCGGCCGTTCGCGCCGCGAATGGATGGACGCCTTTGTGGACCGTCATCCGTATCGCTGCCTGCCTCTGACAATGGCAAACTCTACGGGCTGGGAAATCCTCTGCCCGATTGATCTGGAGATCGAATGGAATGGAGGCGAAATGGAAGATGCCATCACCTTCCGCAGCTCTGCTGGCCCGCAAGCCATAGCCTCTTTCGCAGCAAGTCACTTCCGACGCGGTATCGTGACCATGCACACGGGCCATTTATTCCGGACGCCTCCGGGCTGGGGGCTCTGGTGTAATGGTGCGCCGAACTGGCCGAAAGACGGCATCATGCCCCTGTCCGGCCTCGTTGAAACAGACTGGCTGCCTTTCCCATTCACGATGAACTGGCAGATGACACGTCCGGGCGTGGTGCGGTTTGAAAAAGACGAGCCGTTCTGCTTCTTCACTCTGATGGAACACGAAAAGCTGGAAGAGATTACACCGCAGCTGAGCCAGCTGGACGATAATGAAGAGCTGAAAGCCGAATTCAAAGCATGGTCTGAAAGCCGCGCTGACTTCAACAAACGCCTTGAAGAAGGCGAAGAAGGCGCTCTGCGCGATAAATGGCAACGCCATTATATGCGCGGCACAAAAACGAGCGGCCAGAAGGTGGAAAGCCACAAAACCAAGCGCCAGCTTCAGGCCCCGGTTGAGGCAAAAGACAAGGCTTGATCCGTGCTGCGGCCTTCCTCTTTATCGCTTTAAGCCTTGCCGCGTGCTCGGCTGAGGACCCATCGTCGAACTGGGCACGTGGACAAACAGGAACCGTCTCGCGCGTCATCGACGGCGACTCTCTTGTATTGGATGACGGGCTCGTCGTGCGCCTGGTCAGCATAGAGGCGCCATCCTTCGGCTATCGCGGAGACGAAGATGATCCGCATGCGGAAGAGTCTAAACGCGCTTTGGAAAGACTGGTTCTGGGACGACGGGTAGAGCTGTTTTATCCTGGTCTCACGCAGGACCGATATGAACGCGCACTCGCGCAGGTCTTTGGCTTCAACGAAGCAGGCAGTCGGTTCTGGGTGAATCAGGAAATGGCAAGCTCTGGCAATGCGTGGGTGAGGCTCTACCCCGACACGGCGGCAGGAAGTGATGCCCTCTGGATTTCTGAAGCCGAAGCGCGCGCAAACAGTATCGGTTTGTGGAATGACGCCTCACCAGAAAGCTCGGTGCCTGACGCTGAGAGCGCAGATGGTGATTTTGTAATCGTGACTGGTCGCTTGCTGGAGGGCACGGAATATGAAACCGATTGCGTGCACCGGCTTGTAGGATCAGACATCTCAGTGCGTTATCGCGCGCTCGCCGGATGCGACGTCATTCCGGAGGGCGAAGTCGAGATCCGGGGCTGGGCCAGAAATGGATCGATTAGCGCGGGATATCACGCAAACATCCGGCCCCTGACTGGACCCTAAATCTGATTTGGCAGAAGGCCTGACTCTTCTGGATTGCCTGCAATATCGATCAGGATTTTCTTCAGTTTACCCATCGCCGCTTGCTCAATCTGGCGAACGCGCTCTTTCGAGACACCGAGCTCCTGCCCCAGCGCTTCAAGCGTCACGTTTTCTTCAGTGAGCCGGCGACGCATGATGATAAACTTCTCACGCTCGTTCAGATGCTCAAGCGCCTGGCTGATCCAGCCTGACCGCTTCGCATCATCATGCTCGCTCATATAAGATTGCTCAGGCGTAGCGCCCTCGTCTGGCAGAAGGTCCTGAAACTCTGCGCCAGTGTCATCAGCGACAGGCACATTGAGCGACCGGTCCGATGAGAATAGCCGCGCTGACATGCGCTCAACGTCGCGCTCCGGCACGCCAAGCTCTTTAGCGATATAGGCTTTGACCTCGGGAGACGGACTGGCATCCTGCACATCATCGATCTTCGCGCGCAGGCGCTTCAGATTGAAAAACAGAGATTTTTGCGCCGCAGTCGTCCCGGTACGGACGATCGACCAGTTACGCAGAACATAGTCCTGTATCGCAGCGCGGATCCACCAGGTCGCATAGGTGGAGAAACGAACATCACGCTCAGGGTCAAAACGGGCCGCAGCCTGCATCAGGCCGATATTTCC
Source organism: Ponticaulis sp. (assembly GCA_002723155.1). Classification (GTDB taxonomy): domain Bacteria; phylum Pseudomonadota; class Alphaproteobacteria; order Caulobacterales; family Hyphomonadaceae; genus Ponticaulis. The sequence continues at coordinate 289,380 of PBNO01000002.1, forward strand.
TTCCTGAATAAGATCATTCAGTGGAAGGCCGTAATTTCGGAAGCGATTCGCTATGGAGATTACGAGGCGCACATAAGCCATAGTCAGCTCATGCAGTGCTTCTTCATCTTCCTCTTCACGCCAGCGGCGTGCGAGTTCTCGTTCGTGCCCCTGCTCAAGCAGTGGCGCATCCATTGCGGTTTTGACAAACTTCCGGTCAGCACCCGGGTTTGACACGTCGCTAACGGCCATGCGTATCTCCTGTGCTACAGAGAGATACGCAGCCTGGCCGTTATCGGATCAAAAACTTGAGAAAGTTAGGCTGCTTTTTTAGCAAGAGAAGAGGTGAGACGCTCAATAGCCTCGTCACGCTCAATATTTTCTACAGCAGCAAGCTCGCGAGCCATACGGTCCAGAGCGGATTCGTAAAGCTGGCGTTCTGAGTAAGATTGCTCAGGCTGGTCCTCAGCGCGGTGAAGGTCGCGAACGACTTCCGCGATAGAGATCAGATCACCAGAGTTGATCTTCGCTTCGTATTCCTGAGCGCGGCGGCTCCACATGGTGCGCTTGATACGTGCACGGCCTGTGAGCGTGTGCAGCGCATCGTCAACGAGTTTAGAACCCGCAAGAGCGCGCATGCCGGACGCAACTGCACGCGCAGTTGGAACGCGGAGGATCATTTTGTCCTGGTCGAAAGCAACGACATAAACTTCAAGATCGATTCCAGCGACAGACTCTTTTTCGACGCCGGTGATGGTGCCTACACCGTGAGCTGGATACACGACGTGCTGGCCGACTTCGAAACCTGATTTTTTATCTTGAGCCCGTTTTGCCATTTTTGTTTTACCTCTCAACGCAAACAAATCGACGCTCAATAACTCTCCGTGCTAATCAAAAACACAGGATTAGCAGAAATTAACCATTGGTTAAGAATTATGAGCGCGGGAACGCCTTATAACACACTATTGCGTATAAGAATAGTGCCCTGTCACACTTGTTTCACGTAAGGCATAACTAGGCTTAAGAAGTTATCAGCGGGCTGCCTAACTTCCAGTCCCTGGCTTTTCAGAGAAATACTTCTCAAATTTACCTTTTTCTTCGGCAAACTGGTCACGATCCGCCGGTGGCGTGCCCATGACTGTAATATTCGGCCAGACTTCAGCGAATTTGGAGTTGATCTTCAGCCATTTGCCATCCGGCTCATCTTCCGTATCCGGAACAATAGCTTCAACCGGGCACTCAGGCTCGCAGACGCCGCAATCGATACACTCGTCCGGGTGAATTACGAGGAAGTTTTCACCCTCGTAGAAACAGTCCACCGGGCACACTTCGACACAATCCATGTATTTGCATTTAATACAGGCATCCGTGACGATATAAGTCATTCAATCATTCTCCGACCAGTTTCGGCGATCACATGCGGCGCGAATAGCAGAAAGTCAATTAAGCTAAGCTAAAGACTGCTGTTCAGCGCGTTTTCTGGCCTCTGCTCGATCACGATCTTCAATGTGAAGCAAGGAGGCGACATGACGCACAAACGCGTCTTCAAACGGGCATTTCTCACCATCGGCCAGCGTCACATAGTAGAGCCCTTCGATGAAGGCGATGCGATTGGCTTCCGGCAGGGTTTTGACCAGCGTTGTATACTGGTGCGCGCCCGTCGCATGTTCAGCGACATCCTCGGCTTCGTTCAGAATGGTGGAAGCCTCATCCGTTGAGATGTCGAACGTCTTCGTCAGAACCTCAACAATGCGCGTGCTTTCAATGTCAGCATAAATGCCGTCAGACAGCGCTGTCTCGACGAGAAGCGCTGCAGCCGCAACTTTTGGATCGTCTGTACGACCTGCTTCGACTTCCTGAGGCTCCTCAGAGCCGAAGATAGATTTCAACCAGTTCATCATGGCAGTATTCCTGAAATTCCCCGTGAGACCGGACCGTGTTTGTCCGGCGACGTCAAGCCTTAACCCTCACTCTCCTCACTCACGCTTTCGTAAAAGCCCTGAGCTTCGGCAGCAGGCCCGCGCCGAAGTGGCAGACCGAGCACACGCACCGTCAGCACCTGACCGCGCGCTCTGAAGGTGAGGATATCGCCCTCGCACACGGTTGCGCCGGGTTTCTGTGATTTGCGGATCATGCCCGTGCGATCAATCCGGACACCTTTCAGAGACACAGCCTTGGCGGCGTCAGCGCGCATTTTGAAAAAGCGCGTCCGCCAAAGCCAGATATCAAGGCGTTGTTCGGTTTCAGCCAAGGGCGTGCCTATTCAGCTGGCTTCTCGGTCGGCTCGCTGGATTGAGCGCTCTCAGCGGCTTTATCAGCTGCTTCTTGAGGCACAACTTCCGGAGACGGATTTTCTGTCACCGCAGGCTGAACGCCCTGCGTCTGATCCTTAGCCTCTTCAGAAACAGCCTCAGGCTTTTCAGCCTTCGGTTTTTTCTTCTTCTTTGGCTTAGGCTTTGGCGCCGGAGGAGGCGGCAGAAGCGATGCAAGCGCTGCGAACGGGTTATCCGGATCCTTCTTGCGCGCTTCGGCGCGTTCCTGCGCACGAGCCTTAGCCTGACCCCGGTTGTCGCCGCCACGTTGCGGACGATTACCGCCCTTGCCTTCAGCGCCCTTCGCACGCGCCGGACGCTTACCACCACCCTGTTGCGGCGGACCATTGCGACGCCCCTGCGGACGATCAGTTCGCGCACGCGCCATAAAGCGCCAGTTCTTCACTGCGCCGGTTTCAGCGTCATGCTCGGCTGGCGAAAGGCCATACGCTTTCAGAACTTCAACAAAGGCATCACCCGGCGAAGAGACCACAGAGGCAAGCTCTGGCGGAATTTCAAACTGGTTCTTGCCCGCTTCCTTGCGACGCTTGTCGATTTCCCACGCAAGGCGCTCTGCAAGGTCTGCACGGATCGCGCGCGGACCAAAACGCAGATAGCCTTGGGAGAGCAGCGCTTCATCGCTCCAGCCCTCATCAACAGGGAAAGAGCCTGCGCCAGTAGGCGCGATCATCACGTCTGTGTCGTTAAAGACAGAGAAAAGACGCGCAATCAGCGCCTGTTGAGCCGGCTTGGTTGTTTCTGGCGCATAAGCTGCGACACGGCCGGCGCGAATGCCCCAGCCTTTCAGCGCTTCACGTTCTTCAGCGGACAGACGCAGCGGTGGATCATCCTTGCGCACGTCAATCGCAGCGCCGGATTCCAGAACGCGGTAGGCAATACCGCGCGCCATGCCTGGCATTTCAGCTTCGTTGAGCTGGGCTTTCAGCGCCATCAGAGCCGGAAGAAGCTTCTGCGCATAATCGGTGACATAGCGCTCTGCACGGGCACGCGCCTGTTCGCGCTCCTCAGGGGCAGCATCTTCTGCGCCAATGAGTTCAGCACGCGGGCTCAGCCAGTCATTACCCTTAGTGAGGCGCGCAATCGGCTTATCCGCATACAGCACCTGACCATAATCATTGATAGAGAACGCGATCTGCTCTGCCTTAGCGATCTCGCCGAGACGCTGTGAAAGGATCGGTTTCAACGCTTGCATGGCCGCGCTGCGAATGGCTTTGCCTTCCAGCTTGGACGCATCATCCACCGGACGGAATACAAGCCCCTCCAGATGACCGACCACATGGCCTTCAATCGTAATTTCACCGTTATCGCCAAATCCGGCTTCCATTGCACCCTCACGGCTTAGTCCACGCATTAATGCGGTGGTTCTCTTGTCTACAAAGCGAAGAGTCAAACACTCATGCAAAGCATCTGACAGAAGATCCTCAATTTCGCGCGTTTCATTGCGCCAGATTTCAGCCTTCTCGACCCAATCAGATCGGTTTGCTGCATACGTCCAAGTACGGATGGCAGCAAGTCGTGTCTGCAAAACGCCCAGATCGCCTTCTGTAGAACGCAAACGTGAAAGAGCGGTTTCCATAAAGCTGCATGACAGGCGGGCATCCGGATCGGCCAGATTATTCCAGAGCGTCTGAACCACGCGGTGATGCCCGTCCACGCCTGTCCGGCGAAAGTCCGGCAGGCAGCATAAATCCCATAGCCGCTTCACATACTTGCCAGATGTACAGCGTTCTTTGACGTCATGGTCCATCGCCATACGGCGGAGCGTTGCCTCGTCCAGCGCGTCCGGCGTTTGGCGCAGGATCGGATCGCCGCTATTTTTCGTCAGCGTACGGAGAAGGTCGTCAATTGTGCGATAGCTGAGATCGTAATTGCGCCATTGCAGGAACGGGACCGGCTCGAAATGGTGCTCTTCAATACGGGCCACCATGTCTTCGTCGAATGGCATGCAGTCGCCCGTCTCGCCGAATGTGCCATCGGTACGGAAGCGCCCTGCCCGCCCTGCAATCTGCCCGGCTTCGGCGGCATTCAATTCGCGGCGGCGACGCCCGTCAAACTTCGACCGCGAGGCAAAGGCGATATGTTCCACATCAAGGTTGAGCCCCATGCCGATGGCGTCCGTCGCGACGAGATAATCCACCTCACCGGACTGATACATATCCACCTGCGCGTTTCGCGTACGCGGGCTGAGCGCGCCCATCACGACAGCAGATCCACCGCGCTGGCGCTTCAATAGCTCGGCAATGGCGTAGACCTCATCGGCGGAGAAAGCGACGATAGCAGAGCGCTTCGGCAGCTTGGTGATCTTACGCGGGCCAATATAGGTGAGCTCTGAAAACCGCTCTCTGTGCGTGGTATCCACATCAAGACCGAGCCTGCGCAGTGGTTCGCGCATAATCTCTGAGCCAAGCAACACAGTCTCATGATTGCCGCGCGCATGCAGAATGCGATGCGTAAACACATGGCCGCGATCCGGATCAGAGGCGAGCTGGATTTCATCAATCGCCATAAAGTCAACGCGCTGGGAGAGCGGCATCGCCTCAACCGTGCAGATGAAATAGCGCGCGTTTTCCGGCCAGATACGCTCTTCGCCTGTTACCAGAGCGACCGAGCCATAGCCCTTTTGGGCAACAACCTTGTCGTAGATCTCACGCGCAAGTAGGCGCAAAGGCAGGCCGATCATGCCAGAGCCATAGGCCAGCATGCGTTCCAGTGCGTAGTGAGTTTTGCCGGTATTGGTAGGGCCAAGTACGGCCACGAGCTTGCTCATGGTCGAGAGCGCTTTTCTGCTTTTAGGTTACGCTATCAGCCCTAGTGGCATGGAGGTTTGAGAGCAAGAGGGGAGTGGCAGGCCTTGGCAGAAAGCAACAGCCCCTCGCAGAAAGCCGATCAAGTCGGCTTCATCTCTTCGGCCAGATGCTCCACCGGTGCGGCCTGAGCATGCATGCGGGCTTCTTCAATGGCCGCAACGAACGCGCCGGGTCTGGACATGGTCGGGAAATCTATATCGCTCTCGCCACGGCCCCGCACTTCAACCGTGCCATAGCCGAAGATACGCCCGAAAAAGGTCTGGCGCACATGCGCGCCTTCAATGGCGTCCAGCTCGAGCTCGTACATATTGGCGGTGAAGAAGCCTTTTTTGAACACAATGCGCCGCGAGGTGACGCAGAACTCAGTCGTGCGAAAATGCACCATCATACCGATGAAGATGAAAATACCGATGACAATAATGCCGAGAAACAGAAGCGCGACCCAGGCCCAGAATTTATGAATGCCGGGAAAGTCGCCACAATAGACGATCTCTTCTCCGTCGAACAAACGCTTCTCAATATATTTCATGGGTCATCATCCTTCCCACTACCAACACATTATATCACCAAGCGTTCCCCCACGCCCTGCGGCATAACCGGCGAGAAGTTTGCGAACTCGCCTTTGCCCATTGCGCCGTCCCGCCTCACGGCCTACCTGTTTCAGCGTGAGGAAACACCAATTTAGGAGAGTGGGACATGGTCACCAAAACTGTCGATTATTCTGATGCAGAGCTAACCTATGAAGGCTACCTGGCACTTCCGGGTGATGCAGCGCCTATCGGTCTTGTTGTCGTCGGCCATGCCTGGGGTGGCCAGTCCGATCATGAGCGCAATGTTTGCGACCGCCTCTCTCAAATGGGCTATGCCGCATTTGCGTATGATATTTACGGTAAAGGCAATCGCGCCTCTGATCCGGCTGCCTGCGAAGCGCTTATGAACCCGCTGGTGGGCGACCGCGCCAAACTGCAATCGCGCCTCGCGCTTTCAATCGCGACCGCGCAGAAAGAAACCGGCATCGGCGCAGATAAAACAGTCGGCATCGGCTATTGCTTCGGCGGACTTTGCGCACTGGACGAAGCACGCGCAGGCCTTGATGTCTCAGGCGTCGTGTCATTCCACGGCCTGTTCTTCCCGGCTGACAATCTGTCCGCTGACAAAGCCATCTCCGCCAAAGTACTGATCCTGCACGGCTATGATGACCCGATGGCAACGCCGGATCAGATGAAAGGCGTGCTGGACGAGATGACAGCGAAAGGCGCAGACACACAACTCATCGCATACACGGGCACGGGCCATGCCTTCACGAACAAAGCGGCAAACGACAAAGAAGGCGGCATGTTCTACCGCGCCGATGTTGACGCCCGTTCATGGACAGCCATGACCAACTTCCTTGAAGAAGTCATCGCAGAAGCATAACGCTCTCTCACCGAAAACGGGAAAGGCGCCTCAACGGGCGCCTTTTTTGTGGTCATTTTCGGTCGGGGGCATTCCTCCAGACCACATACGAATAGACTATACTAACAATCGCGGCGACGCTGGCGAGTGGCACGACCAAGATCTGACGAAATGGCGTGTCGCCCATCAGAGCAAAGGGAAGGCCAGCAATACCAGCCAGCACAAAAAGCCAGCCCGCCAACCGATGCGTGCGCGCCCAAGTGTAATCACTGGATAAAGTCCATGGCGTTCTTACACCAACAAACCAATTCGCACTCGATTTTGGCAGATAATTACCGATCGCGATAAGGAAAATACAAAGCGAAGAGAGTATGACCGGGATAATTACTGGCGTCGCACCCGTTTCAGCACCTCCGACCATTGCAAATGCAATCAAAGCCGTCACTCCCAGCACGAGAAGGTTGGACCCGGCCCACGTGACCAGATAAATGCGCGAGCTTTTTAGTATATTCTCAGGGCGTGGTGAAATGAACGGCACAATGGCGAGCAGAATGTTCGTTAATAATAAAATCCCCGCCGGAGCCGCAAGAACCATCAACGCCGTCATACGATCCGCAAATCGATCTGCGGCTCCCTGACTATTCCAATGTATCGGAATCGGCTGGTCTACAGGCAATACAAGCGCTGCAAAAACGATGACAGCGAGAGCAGCCAAGAGACAAGCGACAGCCCAGATCAATCCTGTTCGCACAAGGTCTTTCATAATTTCTTTTCTCCTGTTTCTTTTGCGTCAACTCCTCTCCCAATGAGATCAAAAAGACCGAGAGCGACCTCTTCCAACACGCTGGCATTCAAACTGTAACGGATGCTTGTTCCCTCCCGATCTGCAGAAACCAGTTCCGCTTCCTTAAGGGTATTCAGATGGTTGGAAATAGTCGGCCAGCTGACCTGAAACGCGTCAGTAAGGTCACCGGAAGTCTTCGGGCCACTCTTCAAAAGATTGAGGATTTCGCGGCGCGTCGGATGGGCAAGAGCTTTGAAGGCATTACTCATGATCATTAATTAGCATAAAAACTAATTAGTGGAAAGACTAATAAAAAGGCGTCCGTTATCAGCGCTATTCAGTCGTGTCGAGAGACCAGCTTTCCAGATTTTTGCGCACCTTATTGATCTGAGCAGAGAGCGCGATGATTTCTTCCGGTGTCATGCCAATCGCTTCCAATATCTGCCCTGGCACACAAGCTGCCTGCTCATGCAAGGCATGTCCTTCGGAGGTGAGCGTCACACGCACTTTGCGCTCATCTTCAGCGTCGCGCTGACGGCGAACAAAGTTCAGCTTTTCCAGACGCTTTAGCAACGGGGTCAGCGTACTCGATTCCAGATGCATTTTCTGGCCGAGTTCGCCTACCAGCTGGCCGTCTTTCTTCCAGAGCGCGAGCATCACCAGATATTGCGGGTAAGTCAGCCCCAGCTCTTTCAGAACCGGTGTATAAACACGGTTCATTGCGTGATTGGTGGAGTAGAGCGAGAAGCACAGAAACTCCTCAAAGTTCAGCTCCCGTCCTTCGAACCATTTTTCCATATCGGGCAGTCCTCTACGTACCCGACCAATATAAATCGCACGCGATTTAATCGCAAGCATTGACACGACGCCTGAAATGCATATTTATCGCTCACAATTAAATCGTGCGCGATATAAAGGAGCGGATTATGAGTGTGAACGTACTTTACAAAACACAGGCCAAAGCGACCGGCGGACGTGACGGCGCGNCCGAAACTCTCGACGGCAGCCTGAAGGTCAATCTATCAACGCCGAAAGAGCTCGGCGGCGCAGGCGGTGAAGGCAACAACCCGGAACAACTGTTCGCAGCCGGTTATGCCGCCTGTTTTATCGGCGCGATGAAAGCGGTTGCGTCTCAGAACAAAGAATTCAAAGTGCCTGCTGAGGCGAGCGTCACATCAGAAGTCGGCATCGGGCCGCGTTCCGAGGGCGGCTTCGGTCTGACGGTGTCCTTGAATGTCTCTCTGCCGGGTCTAGAACAGGACGTGGCGGAGAAGCTCGTGCACACAGCGCATCAGGTCTGCCCGTACTCCAACGCCACACGCGGCAATATTGATGTCGGGCTGGCGGTTTCCGTCTAATCGTCAGATCATTCAATGAGAGAGGCGCCTCACCGGGCGCCTTTTTTGTATATCAGGACACAGCCTGATTTGGTTCCAGACAGTTCTGCATGCCTGCGCCGGGGCCGCGACCACCGAGCAGCACCACCTGATCGACCCGTTGTGGCAGATGGACGTTGATGTCACCCAGCCCTTCGGCATGCCCGTCAGGCGCATAGATTACACAGACCCGGTTGGTCACGAGCCCCGCCAGAGCATCCCTCACGCGCAAGACATCACTGCGCAGCACCGCATCTGAATACACGATCTGGACTTCCTGCTTGCTGGACGTATTCACACGATCCGGCGTCGACCAGAAGTAAATGTCATCAAGCTGACTCATAGACTGGAGTGTTTGCGACAGGCTGGTCACCGTCTCTGTCTGCACGCCATCGCGTGTGATGACAAAGTCGACATCGACACGGCGCGAATTCATCTGTGCATCTGCGCTAGTGGCACTGAGGAGGATACCTCCACCCAGGGCAATCAAAGCAGCGCGGCAGAAGATCATGCGTTTGTCCTTGCAGGTTTCAACGCGACAACCGTCACGCCCGCCAGACAGAACGCACCATATATGGTAGAAGTTCACCGAATCCCGCCATTCGCATCACAGCTATAGCCATATGCGGCATTTTCGCTTATGTGCGGCGCAACACTTCCTCCCTTCCAAGGCTCAATTCCATGTCCATGCGAAATATCGCAATCATTGCGCACGTCGACCACGGTAAGACGACCCTCGTCGACGAACTCCTGAAACAGTCCGGTACGTTCCGTGAAAACGAGAGCACATCCGACCGGATGATGGACTCAAACGATCTGGAAAAAGAGCGCGGCATCACCATTCTCGCCAAGGCGACATCGATCGAGTGGAACGGCCACCGCATCAACATCGTAGACACCCCAGGCCACGCCGACTTCGGTGGTGAGGTTGAGCGTATTCTGCACATGGTGGACGGCTGTATCGTTCTCGTAGACGCGGCTGAAGGCCCGATGCCACAAACCAAATTCGTGGTTTCCAAAGCTCTGAAAGTTGGCCTGCGCCCGATCGTTGCTGTCAACAAAATCGACAAGCCGGAGCGCCGTCCGGACGAAGTCATCAACGAAGTTTTCGACCTGTTCGCAAACCTCGACGCTGACGACGAACAGCTCGACTTCCCGATCCTCTACGGATCTGCAAAGAATGGCTGGATGTCTACGGACTACGAAAATCCGACAGACAATATGGACGCCCTGTTTGAACTCGTCATGAGCCACGTGCCTGAGCCACGCGTGTCTGAAGGCTCGTTCAAGCTGCTGGCAACCACTCTGGCATCCGACAACTTCCTCGGCCGCATTCTGACAGGCCGCGTTGAGGCTGGCACAGTGAAGCCGAATATGGCTGTTAAAGCGCTGAACCGTAACGGCGAAATCGTCGAGCAGGGCCGCGTTTCTAAAGTGCTCGCATTCCGCGGTCTTGAGCGCTCTCCGATCGACGAAGGCGTTGCAGGTGACATTGTATCTATCGCCGGCCTGACCAAAGCGACGGTTGCAGACACGATCTGCGCGCTCGACGTGACAGAGCCAATGCAGGCACAGCCGATTGACCCGCCAACCATCGCCATGACCTTCCGCGTGAACGATTCACCGCTGGCCGGTACTGAAGGCTCCAAAGTGACCTCCCGTATGATCTGGGACCGTCTCCTGAAAGAGGCTGAAGGTAACGTCGCGCTGAAAGTGACCCGCTCTACCGAAGCTGAGGCGTTCGAAGTTGCTGGCCGAGGCGAGCTTCAGCTCTCTGTTCTCATCGAGACAATGCGCCGCGAAGGCTTCGAGCTTGGCGTGTCCCGCCCGAAGGTTGTCTTCATGGAAGACGAGAACGGCGAGAAGCTGGAACCAATCGAAGAAGTCGTGATCGACGTTGATGACGAGCACTCCGGCGCGGTTGTTCAGAAACTTTCTGAACGCAAAGCTGAAATGGTTGAGATGAAACCGTCCGGCGTTGGCCGTACGCGCCTCGTCTTCCACGCGCCAACACGTGGCCTGATCGGCTATCAGGGCGAGCTCCTCTCNGATACGCGCGGCACGGCCATCATGAACCGCGTCTTCCTTGAATACCAACCGCACAAAGGTAAAATTCAGGGCCGTCACACAGGCGTTCTCATCGCTATGGAAAAGGGCGAGGCGGTTGCCTTCGCTCTCTGGAACCTGGAAGACCGCGGCAAGATCATGATCGAACCGCAGGAAAAGGTTTATGGCGGCATGATTGTCGGCGAGCACTCTCGCGATAACGACCTTGAAGTGAACGTTCTCAAAGGCAAGAAGCTCACGAACGTCCGTGCGTCCGGTACTGATGAAGCGGTTCGCCTGACGCCTCCTATGAAGCTCACACTCGAGAGAGCTCTGGCTTACATTCAGGATGACGAACTGGTGGAAGTGACACCAGAAAACATCCGCCTGCGTAAGGTCTATCTCGACCCGCACGAGCGCAAGCGCATGAAGAAGGTTGAGGCGGTGTAACTTCCGCGCTTCTAATCAAGCTTCCAAAGGCGGGCCTCACGGTCCGCCTTTTTGTTAAAACAACCGCGCAATGCCCGAAGCCCTCTGCCTGTCTTTGGCCAGACCTATGAAATCTCCGGCGGACCACAGCCATGATCTCTGAGACGTCGAATACGTTTCGTGCAGCCCGGCAGGAACAACCAGTTGCACTGATTGCTGATCCATCTGAATGGTCTGAGCTTCAGAAATCCCGGGCTCAATCGTGATAAGGTGTTTCCGGTCAATTCGGTCTGCTTCTGAAGAAATCTGGCGCCAACGCTCCTTACATGTCGATTTCGCGGCCAGAAGCGTAAGAAAACCGGCGTTGAATCCAGCGTCGCTGTATTGCTCCTGCCCCGGAAACAGGAAATCTGGCTTATTTCCGCGCTCTGTTACCGCCTGTCTTGAGAAAATCAGACCATGTGCCTCGAACATCGCAGCCACATGATGCTCAAACGAGAGTCCCATTCGAGACTTTCGCGTATTCTGAACGCTCAGGGAAAACTTGATGAATGCATCCACGTCCGGCGCCCCATCGGTGTCGAAAAAGCCTTTTACAAGCCGGTCAGCTACGATCTGCTTCTCAAGTGCCCGAAACATTCTTTCTTCAAAGTCGATCCAGGCGAGCAAAGCGGCGTCCGGGTCCTGAACAGGATCAATTTCCGTCAAAGCATTACGAGCAATCGCAGAGAATTCCTTCGTCTTCGGTAGCTTTAGACCAAAGGGCTCAATGAGGCTCTCAATGCGCGTAGCATCGTGATCCTCCACCTCGACGCCGAGTTCCTCCAGAATAAAGCGAGCAGCAAAACCGAGAGACTGATTGTTTGCGCCGGAAATATCACTGACCGCGAACCTCGTCCCGGGCGCTTCCTTGAATCCGAACAACCACAACATCTGCGCCTCGGTAGAAGAACCGGAACGACAGACAACCACAAGCAAACTGCCGTCAGCCTTCTTTGCAACAATCAGTGTATCACCAGCGCGCATCGCNCCAGTAACGGCATTAGCTTCGTAGTAAAGCCTCGGTTCGGCAGCCCGATTGGGGTTGTCCCTACGGGTATCATACCAGGTTGCCGTACCTGACGCGGAGATCGACTCTCCTTCACCTCCAAACCAGACGTAACTTACATCAAAGCCAACTTTCGGCTCCCAGCTTCCAAGAACCTTACCAATCGTCGTTTTGCCCCCTATTTCATGCTGGTTTGATCTCACGGGCTCAGCATCAACGGCGCTGAGCGTTTTCATCGCTACAGCATCAAAATAGTCTGAGAGATATCCCTTTTTCATCCCCATGAATCTCCAGATTTCTATCCTGTGTTTCGAGCCAGCCCGCACAACGGTCCGCCACCCGATCTCCCCCTAAGGCAGTCCGCCCTTTCAGGGCACATTCCCACACGACTCCTACCCTGATCCCAGATGAGATCAGCGCTTCAATATTCCGCGCGTCCCGCTCAACATTGGCCGTAATCTTCTCGCGCCAGAAATCTTCGCGCGTCTTCGGCCACTTAAAGAGATGACACCCATGACCGTGCCAGAAGCACCCATGAACGAACAAAACAGCGTTGTACTTACGGAAATAAAGGTCAGGATTTCCCGACAACCGTTTGTTCTGAAGTGAATACCGAAAACCAAGTTTGTGGAGCGCTGACCTGATCAGAAGCTCGGGCTTAGTATTCTTCCCCTTAATCGCAGCCATGTTCTTCCTGCGAATATCAGGAGAATGCACATCCGTCATATCAGGCGCTCAACCGCACCCCTTGCTGGGACATCACACTGAACAAATGGGGCTGCATCGCCTTTGCGACAGCCTTAAACACCGGAACTGCCACTGAGTTACCGAACTGTTTGTAAGCCTGCGTGTCTGAAACCGGTATGCGAAAATCTTCAGGGAAGCCCATCAGACGCGCGCATTCGCGAGGCGTAAGCCTTCGTGGATTTTTTCCTGCGCCACGGTCAATAAGTATCTCTGAGCCGTCTTTATAGTATCGCGCAGAAAGTGTCCGGCACGTGTCATTTGGACCGACCAGGCCGAAACCAAAGCCATTACCCGCCGCTTTATGCTTCGCCGCATAGTTTTGCAGATACTGCCAGAGCTTATCCGAAAGCGTATATTTTTCATTCACAGAAGCATCGGCCCCAAGCGTAAAATGACCCTCAGCAACTTCACTGCCATCTTCCGGGTGCAGAATGTCTCTCATTCGTGAAACGCCTGCCTCTGGCAGGTTTACATCATTCCACGAAAACGACGTTGCATCCCGAAAACCAACAAGCACAACGCGCTCCCGGTGTTGTGGAAGAAAATGTTTGGCATCAATGACCTTCACATGAAGCTCATACCCAAGTTCATCTTCTAATGTCCGACGGATAACCTCGAACGTGCGTCCTTTGTCATGACTCTTCAGGTTCTTGACGTTCTCCAACAGGAAAGCCGCGGGGCGATGATGATCAATAATCCGCGCGACGTCGAAGAACAGCGTGCCCTGCGTCTCATCAAGAAAACCATGCGCCCGGCCGAGTGCATTCTTCTTGGAAACACCCGCAATCGAGAAAGGCTGACAAGGAAAGCCAGCAACCAGAACATCGTGTCCAGGAATCTGATCTACGTCGATTTTCGTAATATCGCCCTCTATGGGACGGTTATCCCGGTAATTCGCTTCATAGGTCTGTTGCGCAAAACGGTCCCACTCAGATGTAAACACACACCGCCCACCGGCTGCATCGAACGCGGCACGCAGGCCACCAATTCCCGCAAACAGGTCAATGAACGTAAATGTAGTGAAGCGATCATCCGCCTCCCGAAGACCGGACATTGCACGCAAGCTGTCCAGCACAGCTTTACGCGGTTTAATTTCACCTGATTCCATTCGAAAGATCTGACGCTCAGAATAGCCAAGCTGACTAGCGGCAGCATCCGTCGTCAAACCAGCCTGAATTCTCAGCCTTGCAAATTCAGTCGACATCAGAATCATCCTCGTGGTTAACGAGTGCCATTCTGTCAGTATTTTTCCCAGCGCACAAGCATTTGTTCCGCCTTTGTTCGCAAAAACTTATCCCTCTCCCCAGAGACCACGCCATACTGCTGGCATGTACGAAGCGCCGATCAATCTGTCTGAAGATACGCCCAGCGACCTGCTGGCGCGGATTATGACGTATATTGGCGCGGCCTTTCGCTTTCAGAGAAACTGGGCCCTGCCCGCGCAGGCTGGGAACCGCTCCGCCTTCTGGCGTTCGAACGCCGCGCACTCTCGCGCATGGTGAGCCGGGCCGAGCATATGATCCGCTGCTGGATTATTCTTCTCGCCTTCGCGCACATTTGTGACGACACAGCGCCCGCGCGCCGATGGACGCTGCCACTGTCTGTTCAGGCCGGCAAACGTCAGCCGATCAGTTTTGCAGAGCGTGAGATTCTCGCAAGACGCAAACCTGAACCGCCTGCATTTTGCATCTCACTTCCGTCAATCAGAGACACGAGCAGGCGCGCTTGCGAGCGACGAAGCACGGGCCAACCGAAACGCCGCTCAGAACAGATTGAAGCGGCTCTCGATATGCGGCTGAAACGCTTGTTCACCCTGCTTGATCAGGCGGATGACAGAGCCCGCAACATCGCGGCAATCTGGAAAGGCCGCATACGGAGCATTCGGAAAACTCCGCCCACTCGCAGACCTCACTTTGATCCACTCAAAGGAGCTGCTGCACCGGGCGCTCTGTTAGAGACCGCCGAGGAGGATGAGGCCCGAACCGTCAGACAGTTCCACCTGATCGCACACACTGCCGTGCAGGGCGTTTATGCCCTGTGCGGGCGCCAGTGCAGCCGTCAGTGCAGCTAGGGCGACAGGGTCACTGTGAACTCATGCTCCGGATGCTCAAGAACATAGTCCCGGAGCAGCTTTAGCGATGTGAGCACCTTGTCGACATCCCCCTCGCCCAGCTCTTTTGGCGGCAAGGTCGGAAGGTCTCTGATGGCATCACTCACCAATTTTAAGAGCTCGGCCCCCGCTATTTTCGGCGCGACATCATCACTGTCCATATAAAGAAATGGTTCTGTCAGATCATCGCGCCAGCCAAGCGTCTCACGAAGCGCATGCAGAAAACGCTTTCCGCCAGACATGACCTCGCAGCCCGCCGTTTCGTCTGTCACCGAATAATACAAACCCATCGCTCACCTCTGCGCCTCAGGCTGGCCTCTCGTAGCGCGTTGCTCAAGTTTGAGCCCGGCTCACATGTGATTTTGGAATTTCAAAAAACTGAGCTAGATTATCAGGCATGGCACTTAAGACCCATCACGCTGCCGGATGGGAAATCCGGCCTCACGCGCGCGAAGATCGCGACGCCATCAAAGCCGTTTTGCAAACTTGCCTGCAAGAATTCCCATGGCATGTCACAACCCGGTTTGCCCCTGACGCGCTGGAACACGCGCTCAGCTACACCACCGCCATCGTCGCGACAGAGAAGAAGGCCGGCATTGTCGGCTTCATGATCGTGAACACTGAAAGCGGATATGTGAGCCATATCTTCGTGCTGCCTGAATGGCGTCTCTGCGGCATTGGATCCGGCTTGTTAGAGGTCGGCCGTGTGCTCACCGGCAAGCGCCTGTTTCAGGAACTCGACGTGCGCAACAAATATGGACGCGCCGCCTGCGCTGCGATGGGCTGGTCTGAAATGGTGCCGGAAGGAAACAGCGGCAGCTGGCAGGTCCGCCTGATTTCAGAATAGGCACCGTCGCCTTCTGCGCAAAATCTGGTCGCTTTCTGGTTTAGCGGCCCGTCACGCTTGTCGTCTCACATAGTTTGCGTTTCATTGCCGTCCGGGAGGTGCCCTGATGGCGTTTTATGAAGTTGATCTGCGCGGCGAGTTTTTCNCTCTGCACGACAAAGGGCGCTGGAAACTATTTGGTTTCGAGACGACCTGCCATGTTGAGGCTGACAGCGCACAGGACGCGGAGATGGAAGCGGTCAAACTCATCCATATCGATCCGGTCTGGCAGCATATCCGCCCGCGCCCCGGCTTCCCGACACCGCGCCTCTATCCTGAAGGCACGGTCAGTGCTGATCCGGCAGAGTTCTCTCTGCCAGAGTATGATCTCTACCGGATGGTAAAATAAAGCTTAGCTGTCGCGCTCGCCGAACAGGGCCGAGCCAACACGGATATGGGTCGCGCCGTAGAGTATCGCGGTTTCGAAATCACCGCTCATGCCCATGGAAAGCTCTGTCAGATCATATCGGTTTGCGAGCTTCGCCAGCAGAGCAAAGTGAGGGCCCGCCGGTTCGTCCGCAGGCGGAATACACATCAGGCCTTTTGAGGTGATCCCGAATTCCGGGCAGGTTTTTGTGATGAAGGCTTCAAGGTCTGCGGGCAGAACGCCTGCTTTTTGCGGCTC
Organism: Ponticaulis sp.; assembly: GCA_002723155.1. Lineage (GTDB taxonomy): Bacteria > Pseudomonadota > Alphaproteobacteria > Caulobacterales > Hyphomonadaceae > Ponticaulis. The sequence goes on from PBNO01000002.1 coordinate 305,945, forward strand.
CTCGCCTGTGTTCACCTGCACCAGAATGTCTGGCGATTTACCGAGCTTCTGGATCGCTTCCGCCAATGTGCGCGCAAGCTTTGGCCGGTCCAATACATCAATCGCGTCAAACAGGGCGACAGCATCTTCTGACTTGTTTGACTGGAGCGGCCCGATGAGGCGCAGTTTCAGATCAGGGTATTGAGCGCGGCGCTCGCCCCAGCGTTCCTGCGCCTCCTGAACGCGGTTCTCACCGAAGACACGCACGCCTGCCGCGAGCGCTGCTTCAATCCGCTCATCCGGCTGACGCTTGGAGACTGCGACCAGGTCCGGCGCCGTTTCACGCTCTGCCTTTTGACAGGCTTTGGAAATGCGGGCTTCTATCTCGGCAAGGTTTTCTGAAAAGCTCATAAGGCGGTTTTCCGGGCATGATGCATCGAACAGGACGAAGAATGGTGTCTGCCGTGCGAGAGGCAAGCCGTCAAATGCCTTATCCTCTGCCCGGCGCATTTTTCCTGACAGATCCAAAGCGGACGCCGGATCCAGTCAGCGTTGTGAACACACTGCCAAACGGTACAGGCGTCATCTACCGCCACTTCGGCGCGGTCGACCGGAATGAAGTCGCCAAAGCACTTAGGGCAGCAACGTATCGCAAAGGGATTGCCCTGCTCATTGCGAATGACCCCGACCTTGCCATCGCTACCAAAGCCGATGGCGTTCACTGGCCTGAAGCCCGAGCGCATCTTGCCCGTAAATGGCAAGGCCGCTTTCTGATCCAGACACAATCTGCGCATTCAAGACGCGCGATCGCCAATGCTGTTTGCGATGCCGTTCTTGTCTCCACCGTATTTCCATCCAACAGCGCGAGCGCGGGGGCTAGTATGGGGCCGGTGAAGTTTCGGAGACTAGTGATGGGAACGGAGAAGACGGTTTACGCACTTGGCGGCGTCAACGCTGAGACGGCAGAACGCGTGAGCCGGTTCGCAGGCCTTGCCGCGATTGAAGGCTTCACCTGCACGTAAAACTTGTCTTGCCAGCGCCCCACGCTTAGAAATTAAGTCAGTCAACTCAAGGGGACGTAGTATGAAAAAGAAAGCCAGCCCGATTAAATCCGACTTCGAAGCGATGAAGCTCAGCGACGAGAAATGGGCAGAATACAAAGCCGGAAAGAAGCAGATGGCGAAGAAGCGCATGGGCGCAAAAGGCGCTAAGAACTTCTCCCGCAAGCTGGAAGCCAAGCGCAAAAAGTTTCTGGGCGGCGGCGCGTAAGCGCTTTGATCACCTGATCTGTTCAGAGTCCCGGCCTTTTCTGAAGGTCGGGATTTTTAATGGTTCAAGCCAGGCGCAGCGATTGTTATCAAACACGGAACGAACGGGCTCAGTATCCGGTAGATCATCAAACGCGCCCGCGGCAATGCCTACACCGGACGGATGGCGCTCGGTCGTCCAGTAGAGGGTCGTTGCGCAATTGGGGCAAAAGAACTGGATAAAGTCAGCGCCTGATGCCGCCTTGCGGATATAGCGTTGTGATACGCCTGTTATGGTGACGGCTTCACCCTGATAATAGGCACCAAGGCCGAACGCACTGCCCGACCGCTTTTTACAGTCGGCGCAGTGACATTGAACAATACTGTCAGGCGCACCGTCGCAGCGGGCTTTCAGCTGGCCACAGCCGCATGATGCAGTGTGGCTCATCAGTCGTATTCCGGACCAAGAGGAATAAGGTCTGCGCTTCTCGGATATGAAACGCCCCCAAGCAAAAGGCTCAGCGCAAATTCATTACGACACCCAGAAGAGACATAGCGAGGCGCAGCACCATTCAGAACAATCTCACCGACCCATGTGTTTCCATCTGGAGGACAAACATACATGTCATCACCATCTTCTTGCCAGAACGGGTTCAGATCAAAGTATCCAGGCAGATGGTCCGGCCCGGACGCGACACAAGGATCGAAGAATAATTCATCTATCCTCGCCGAAGCCTCTGCGGTGAGTGTGCGGTAATCTGGAGGCGGCGGACGGTTGCGCTCACGTTCCAGTCTCGCCTCTTCTGCGGCGAGAAAGGCCTCATAGTCGGCAGGATCCGAGAAGGCCTCTGGCCCTGGCGGCGGAGGTGGAGGCGGCGGCGGAGACGCAGAATAAAACGCGTAGGTATTATTGCCTGCGATATTCCAAAGGCCAGTCTCTTCATCCCGCCAGTACGTGATCTGCTTACTCGGACGCCCGCTCATACGAACGCGCAGCCGGTTCAAAGCGTTTGGCGCGTCGCCCGGCATAGGAGAGGCGGCAACGTTAGACAGCAACTCTTCATCAGAACGGCCCGACAGGTAGGTTTGAGATCGTTCAAGATGCTGACGGCTATAGCCGCCTACCGCCGGGCAATTGCGTTCTGCTTCGCTGAGCGGCGGCGTGAAATAGTCCGAAACTGTTTCACAGCCCGCAACAGCAATCAGGGCAGTCAGAACAAGAGGTGTTTTGCTGCCCATTTCGCTTACTCCTCAGAAGGTTCAGGCACGCCTACAACGTGGAAGCCCGCATCAACGTGCAGCACTTCACCAGTGATAGACTGACCGATGTCAGACAGAAGATAAAGCGCGCAGCCTGCAACGCCTTCCATCTTCGTGTCTTCTTTCAGGAGCGACCATTCACGGCCCGTACCCATGAGGGATTTGCCGCCGCGAATACCAGCCAGAGAGAGTGTACGCATCGCGCCCGCAGAGATCGCGTTGACGCGAATGCCCTGATTACCAAGGTCGCGTGCGGCGTAACGGGTAGACGCTTCAAGCGCAGCCTTGGCAACGCCCATCACGTTGTAAGACGGCACAACGCGCTCGGCGCCAAGATAGGTCATGCAGATGATAGAGCCGCCCGGATCCATCATTTCAGACGCACGGCGGGAGCAATCAATGAAGGAGTATACAGAGATATCCATAGCGCGGCGGAAACCCTCACGAGAGGTGTTTGCAACCATGGAGCCCATCAGCTCGTCTTTGCCAGCGAATGCGATGGAGTGAACGAGGAAGTCGATTTTGCCCCATTTTTCTTTTACTGCCGCAAAGGCTGCGTCCATGCTTTCGTCGTCAGTCACGTCTGCAGGAATCATGAAATCCATGCCGATAGATTCGACGAGCGGACGCACGCGGCGCTCAAGGCCCTCGCCCTGATAAGTGAACGCGATTTCTGCGCCCTGTGCAGCGAGCTGCTTTGCGATACCCCAGGCGATGGAGTTCTGGTTTGCGACGCCCATAACGATGCCGCGCTTGCCAGCCATCAGATTGCCTTCCGGCATGTTCCAGTCAGACATGTGTCCTCCAAGACGAAATGTTGAACACGTTGGCTATGCGCGGACGCCCATCACGTCAAGTAAGGCGAGGCCTGCACTCAGGCGATTTCAAGGTGATAATAGCTGTTAAAGTCTGAGACGACATAATCGCCGAACACATCACCCGGCTGGAAGCCAAAGCTTCGATAGAGGGCATTGGCGGACGCATAGACCTCAGTCGTGCCGGTCTCAAGGCTCACAGTCTGATAGCCGCGCTCTCTGGCCATAGAGATGAGAGTTTCAAGCACAATGCGAGCCACGCCTTTACGCAAATGGTCCGGATGCGTGCGCATGGATTTGATCTCGCACTGGGCCTCTGACAAATGCTTCAGCGCGCCCATACCGACGAGCTGATCGCCTTGCCAGACCGTAATGAAATCAATTTCCGGCACTTTGAGTTTTGAGAGGTCCAGCACGAAGGCAAGCTCTGGCGGAGAATTGGAGAAAGCCTCGCGGACGTGAAACTCCAGAAGCGAGACCACTTGCGGATCGTCAAAATCACCGGCGCGGATTTGAAACTCAGGTACCACGTGTATCCCCGTAGAGATGGATGTGGAGACGGTCTGTAAAGTTCATGCCGTGTCGCAGGCATTCTTCAGTGAGCCATTTGCTACGCGTGCGCACTTCATCGGACGTTCGGCCGAGCGGCATAAGATAGACGCGCTCATGCGGGATACGGAATTTCCGGGTCAGTGAGAGAACCTCTTCAAGGTCCTCAGGTGAGCCGATAACAAACTTGAACCAGCTTTGCGGCAGAGCGGCATAAGAGGAAAGAGAGGCCTCATTCAAAGCGACAGATGCGTCGTTGCCGGAATGGGCGAGCTTTGGAGAGACGTTGAACTGATTGACCAGCGGGATAAGACTTGCGGGAGGCGAGATCGAGCCATTGGTTTCAATCTCAACCCAGACCGGCCCGCACTCGTTCTTGATTGCGGTAATAAGGCCTTCGAGCTTGCCCTTCTGGAGCATGGGCTCGCCGCCCGTAATCACGATGCCGGAAGGTTTTGATTTTGCGACTTCAGCCGCGACGTCATCAAAGCTGCGTGAAAGCCGTTCCGCGTCCGGAACGAACTTTACATTGTCTTCGTGAGAGAAAGGCGTGCCTTCGAAATTCCAGGTGTAGGCGGTATCGCACCATTTACAGTGCAGGTTACACCCTGAAAGGCGAATAAAGGTGCGGGGCGCGCCAAGGCTCGCCCCTTCACCCTGAATAGAAGAAAAGATTTCCGGATTGCCGTGATCGTCAACCGCAAGCCAGAGCGTTTCCTGGCTCATGGCTTTGATCAGCTTTTTTCCGGTTGGAACAATCCAACGCGCATGTCGTCAGCTGTATAAATCAGCTTGTCATCAGCATACAGACGACCGTCTGCAATACCCAGAACAAGGCGACCACGCTTTACGCGCTTCAGTTCCATTTCATAACGGACAAGCTTCACATCAGGTGTGACCTGACCGGTGAACTTCACATTACCAACGCCAAGCGCGCGGCCTTTGCCTGGCGAGCCGCTCCAGCCAAGCCAGAAGCCGACATTCTGCCAGAGCGCATCAAGACCGAGACAGCCCGGCATGACAGGGTCGCCGATAAAGTGACACTGGAAGAACCAGAGTGATGGATCGATATCCAGCTCGGCAACCATATTGCCCTTGCCGTGCGGACCACCATCCATGGTGATCTCAGTGATGCGGTCCATCATCAGCATTGGCGGCGCCGGCAGCTGAGCATTACCTTCACCGAACAGGCTGTTCTTGCCGCTCTCGATCAGCTCTTCCTTTGTGTAGGAAGATTTTCTTTCAAATAACTCAGACAATTGGGATTCCTTACCGTCGTGCTGTCCGCTGAAAGTCTGCCAGAAACGGTATGTTTCCCTTGAGGTCAACCCACACACGCATTGCGAGTACGGGCTTTGCCTTAATTTACGGCAGCAACCTGCAGAGCCATATCGGCGTTTATATCGCCCAGGTCGTCCTCGTCATCAAAAGCGACGACAGATGGCGCAGTACCCGGTGCGCCCCAGAGATAGGTTTTGTCAGCCCAGCCACGGCGATGATTGATATAGACTTCGCACATCGTCTCTTCACAGCCGATGAGCGTTGCAATCGCGCCGGACTCCATACGCGCCACGACGCGGGATTCAGAGTTGGAAGACCGATGAAGATCAACAAGGTCTGAACCATGGATCATAACGCTTGGCTGACCGCCGAGAGTACGCTCATGCATCCAGACTTCATCGCCGGACGGGTCACGCACCATGCGCCAGTCGCGTGTTTCGCGAACAACCATAACGGGCAGGCCGCGACGCTCGTATCGCCAAGCTACCGGATATTCGAGGCTAGGGCCTGTGCGACCATGCACAGCGGAATACTTCAGCGATTCAAATCGCGGCACCGGCAATCCGGAGAAGGCGCTGATTCGCACAGCCTGACCGGTCACGGGGCCCTGGTTCGCAGATTGCGCGACCGATGGCAGTGAAATCATGAGGCTGGCGAGAAAAAGGCTTTTCAGCTTCGCAAACATGCTTAATTTCCCGAGGTCTGTTCCATGGGAAATTTTTGCCTGTTATGGTGAATAAGGCGTAAACAGGTTCTGAAAATTTATCTGGGACTTCTGAACGCATTGGCCACGCCGCACTTGTTTGCTATGGCACGATAAAAGAAGCAGGATAGGGACGCGATGTCTTCGCAAAAATTGAAAGTTATAGTGACCCGTCGACTTCCGAGCGTGGTGGAACTTCGCCTGAAGGAATTGTTCGACACGACACTGAATGAATCTGACCACCCTATGTCACAGGGCGAGCTGTCAGACGCAGTGGCGGAGGCAGATGTACTAGTCCCGACCGTGACAGATAAAATCGACGGACGCGTTCTGGCGCATGCTGGCGACAATCTTCGCCTCATCGCGCAGTTTGGCGCGGGCGTGGACAATATCGACGTACAAAGCGCAACCCAACGCGGCATCACCGTTACCAACACGCCGGGCGTTCTGACCGAAGACACAGCCGACATGACTATGGCGCTGCTTCTGTCTGTGCCGCGTCGCATGATCGAAGGCGTCAAAGCCATCGAGAATGACGAGTTCAAAGGCTGGACACCGACATGGATGATGGGTCGCCGGATTTCCGGCAAGCGTCTTGGCATTATCGGCATGGGCCGTATCGGTCAGGCCGTCGCGCGCCGCGCTAAAGCCTTCGGCATGCAGATCCACTACCATAACCGTACTCAGGTCAGCCCGCAGATCGAAGAATCTCTAGGCGCAACCTATTGGGATAGCCTCGACCAGATGCTTGCGCGCATGGACTATGTGTCCATCAACTGCCCGCACACACCGGCCACCTACCACCTTCTGAACTCCCGCCGTCTTGAACTGATGCAGCCTCACGCATTCGTCGTGAACACATCACGCGGCGAAGTGATTGACGAAGCTGCGCTCGCGCGTGCGCTCGAAGAGGGTAAAATCGCAGGCGCTGGCCTCGACGTGTTTGAGCACGAACCAGCGGTGAACCCGAAGCTCAAAGAAATGCCGAATGTCGTGCTGCTACCTCACCTTGGCTCTGCGACAGAAGAAGGCCGTACCGAAATGGGCGAGAAGGTCCTGATCAACATCAAAACCTTTGCTGACGGTCACAAGCCACCGGATCGCATCATTCCGGCGATGCTGTAATCAGTCTTCCGATAACGGAATTTCAGGCCCCGCAGTCTCAGGCTGCGGGGTTTCTGCATCCGGCGCCAACGTATCTAAGAACGCGCGCAGATCAGTCAGGGTGGCATCCGGTATCTGCTCCTGCGGCAGGTGTCCGACGTCAGGATATAGAACGAGCTCTGCCTGAGGGACTGTTTCAACAAACCGTCTTGCATGCTCAACAGGTACGATTTCATCGTCTTCGCCCTGCAAAACGAGTATGGGCAGGTTCAGGCTTTGAAGTCGCTCCAACGCATCCTCCGACGTCCCGTCCATTCGCGCCGACACGCGGAGCAATGCCTCACGATGCCCCGACGCACGCGCAAAGTCAGCATACTGACGAACCGTCTCGTTTGGCGCTGCTTCGCCGCTTGCGGCGACAAAACCACGTCGGATCGCTATCGCTGGATCAAGCGTCACAGCAAGGGCGCTAACGACCGGATTATTCACGATGTCAGACGCAAAGGCAGCATGCTCGCGCGCTTCATCAGGAGACGACAAACCGGCTGGCGCGATAAGCACCAGCCCGCTCAGATTATCAGAATGACGGAGCGCATATTCCCAACCAATATGTCCGCCGAGCGAGGCCCCGATTAATACAAACTCATCAAGATTCAAGCGCGTTGAAAACCGGGACAGAAAGTCAACGAGGCCTGCCGTAGTGAGGTCAGTCGTCTCAAGCACGCGAGTGAGACCATGCCCCGGCAGGTCGACACTGATGACGCGATAGTCTTGTTTCAGCTCTTCTCGCCAAGCCATCCAGCTCTGACTGGCGGAGGCAAGGCCATGAACCAGCAAAAGCACCGGCGCATCGCGCGGCCCTTCATCGGTATAATGGACAAGAAGGCCATTCGGCAGACGCGCGTATTCAGACACCGGCTGCTCATAGAGCGCCTCAAGGTCTTCATAGGGAATGTCCGCGCGATGAAAGGACAACCAGGTTGCGCCGGTAAGCGCAAAGACGGCGCAAAGGCCGACCACAGACCATTTCAGCGGCCCGCGCATCATTGAGCGCCACATGCCGGACAGGCCGGATCTTTAGGAAGTTTGACTGTCCGGAACGCGCCGGTCAGCCCCTCGATAAGAAGTAATCTGCCAAACAGGTTTTCTGTTTCACCGATGAGGTAGCGCGTTGCCAGCAATGCCTGCTGACTGGCGACCAGATGCGTGAGCGCGCCCACGACGCCAAGGTCTTTGCAATTGCCTGCATCCGGCGGCTCAGCGGGCACAAAGCACTGATAACACGGGCATTTTTCCTCATGCCGCGCGTTTACCGCCATGACCTGCCCCGTCCAGCCAGCAACAGCGCCGGAAATAAGCGGAACGTCCTCTGCAAGGCTCGACGCATTAAGCGCAAAGCGGGTTTCGAAATTATCAGAGCCATCCAGAACTAGGTCCGCTTCGGCAAGCGTCGCATCCGGTGCCCAGCGCTCCTGAACGACATCAATCCGGATATCCGGATTGAGCGCAGACAGGCCGCGAAACAGCGCCGCGACCTTCCAGTCGCCCACATCGCGCGATGAAAACTGCGTCTGGCGCTGCAGGTTGGACACATCAACCTTGTCATCATCAAAGATGGTAAGCCGCCCAACACCGCTCGCTGCGAGTATCCGGGCCGCGACACCGCCAAGCGCACCTGCACCGACGATCAGAACATGCGCATCCAGAAGTTTTTTCTGGCCATGTCCGCCGATTTCTTTCACGAGGAAATGGCGCTTATATCGTTCAATCTGTTCAGGTGTCATATCTGGCCCGGCAATTAGCTGGTTTCGTTTTGCGCCCTCGCGGCGCAGGCTTCAAGTGGAGGAATGAGAATTGTCGGACACTGAGAGCTCAGCTCCACTGAGATGGGTTAGCGGCGAAGAGCGCTCCCCGACCGGCAATGTGTTTCTGACCGGTCGCGCGGGAACAGGTAAAACCACGCTTATCCGCAAATTCCTCGCGGATGCAGGCGAGCAAGCCATCGTCCTCGCACCGACAGGTATTGCTGCCATGAATGCGGGTGGCCAGACCATCCACTCTTTCTTCAAATTTCCGCCAAGACTGCTTGATGCAACTGATATCAAACGCCTGCGAAATGCGCGCCTGATCAAAAAGCTCGACACGATTATCATCGACGAGATCTCTATGGTCCGCGCAGACATGCTGGACGCTATCGATAAATCACTGCAGCTCAATCGCGGCTCTCGCAAGCCGTTCGGCGGTGTACGGATGGTTTTGTGTGGTGACCTGCACCAACTGCCTCCTGTCGTCTCCAGAGACGAAGAAGAAATCCTGATGGAGCGCTATGGCAATCCATATTTCTTCCGCGCCGAAGCCTTCCAGACGGGCGCGTTCGCTCTGGTCGCGCTCAAACACGTCTATCGCCAGAATGATCCCGAATTCCTGAAGCTTCTGAACGGGGTGCGGCAAGCGCGTCTGGATGAAGATGATGTAGAGGTTCTGAATAATCGCGTTACCGGTCGCCGCGCCATTGAAGCGAGCGAAACCCATATCGTCCTCACGCCGAACAATGCCGCGGCCTTTCGCATCAATCAGGCACGTCTGAAAGCGCTTGATGGCGAAACCTATGCCTTCCAGGCAACCGTCGAAGGTCAGTTCGACGATAAAGCTGCACCGACAGAAAACATTCTGGAGCTAAAGCGCGGCGCGCGCATCATGCTGATCAAGAACGACCCTCAGGGCCGGTACGTAAACGGGTCAATCGGAACGGTTGAAGGCTTTGACGAGGACGAAGTGATTGTTAAAATCGATGGTGAGACCTGCCGGATCGAACCTGCCGTCTGGGAAAAGTACCGCTATGAAATGGACAAAGAGAACGACAAGGTCGACCGGTCTGTCGTCGGGTCGTTCAAACAATTGCCTATCCGGCTCGCCTATGCGGTTACGATTCATAAGTCTCAGGGACTGACCCTGAAGAAAGTCTATATCGACTTTGACAATGGCATGTTCGCGCATGGTCAGGCCTATGTTGCCTTCTCAAGGGCGACCACACTTGAAGGGCTGGAGCTTTCACGCCCTCTTCGCCCGTCCGATCTGGCGTTTGACCGCCGCGCCTTTGAATTCGGCCAGCTGGAAATCGTCGAAGATACAGACACCCACCTGATCGCAGGTTTCCAGCCGCGCGAAGACGAGCTGATTTAGCCTCTTCCAGAAACAAAAAACCCTCCCGGCGAACCGGGAGGGCATACAGTTTACTACGCGACTGCAGGTCAGATCACGTAACCAAAACCCGCAACTGTCATCGCAATTACAGCCGACGCGAGCGGCACTGCTGCGAACATGCTGATCAGATTGCGTTGAAACTCCGTGCTCATTGTTTTTCTCCGTTCCCTTAGAGCGGCACCATGCCGTGTTCGTGGATTGTATATAGAACCACCCTGAACCAAAAACAATGAACGAATTCAATTTTATTCATTCTTTAGGCGCAAAAATTCACTGCGCCTTGTTTTTTAAGCCGTTTCAGGTGAGCGATTTTTCGAGAAGTTTCATGACACCGTCGAATTCACGGGTCAGCTCCTCATAGGACTCATCGGCCCAGAAGCGTGGGGATTCAAATTTCATGAGTGCGATCTGCAGCATTTCAGCGGTACAGTTTGGATTATCCAAAGGCTTGATTTCACCGGACTTGAGCCCCTGCTCCAGGATCTGAACGATATAAATCCGCTCCTGGGCCAGCTCTTCGACGTAATAAATCGGACGCTCACGTGCCAGAACATCCGCCATTTCCAAGGCTTTCGTCTTGTTCTGCATCATGTGATAAGTGCGCTCCAGCCGTGCTTTGAAGAGCTCGGTCAGGCGCGGCAAGGCGGGGTCACTGCTTCTACGAGCGATTTCAGCAAACAACTGGTAAAACGCCTGATTAAAGCCGCGCACAATCGCTTCGGCGATATCCAGCTTGGATTTGAAAAACCTGTAAATATTGCCCGCAGACATATCGCAGTCTTTTGCAATCTCGGCCATTGTGGTCTTTGCATATCCATAGTGTAGGATACGGGTCATGGCCGCTCGAAGGATCTGTTCGCGGGTGTCTGTAGTCTCGGTCATGGTTTGAGCATAGATGATAAGAATGAATCATCAATGATTTATTCAGTCGATAGGACAATTAATGAGTTTTGATCGAATTGGCGTTCTTGGCGCTGGCGCATGGGGCACAGCACTGGCTTATTCCACGCAGGCAGCCGGACGTGATGTTCTCATCTGGTCACGCGAAACCGAAGTCGCAGAGGCCCTCTCTACGGGCGAGGGCAATCCGCTCTTTCTGCCCAATGTTGACTTGCCAGCCATTCCGGCAACGTCAAACCTCGCAGACTTTGCAAATGTCGACGCCATCCTTGCGGTCGTGCCTGCGCAATTTGCGCGCTCTGTATTCGAACAGCTGAACGGCCTGATACCGGACGACACACCTTTCGCGCTCTGCGCCAAGGGCGTTGAGCACGGCTCATTGAAACTTATGGCTGATGTCCTCCAGGAAACGCGACCGTCTGCTCCGGTTGCCGTTCTCTCCGGCCCCTCTTTTGCCATCGATGTCGCCAAGGGGCTTCCCACAGCCGTCACGCTGGCTTGCGAAGATCAGGCTCTCGGGGCGCGTTGGATGGAGAGCATTGGACGCCCGGAATTTCGCCCGTACTGGAGCAATGACATTGTCGGCGCTGAAATTGGCGGCGCTGTAAAGAACGTGCTGGCAATCGCCTGCGGCGCGGTTGAAGGGCTTCAGCTTGGCAAATCTGCGCACGCAGCGCTTATTTCCCGCGGGTTCGCCGAGATGGTCCGCCTCGGCAGCGCTATGGGCGCGCAACCCGAAACGCTTGCCGGCCTTTGCGGGCTCGGCGATCTGGTTCTCACCTGCTCGTCACCACAATCACGCAATATGAGCTTTGGTAAAGCGCTCGGCGAAGGCCGCTCCCCAGCTGATATTCTGGCGGAACGCAAAGCAGTTACTGAAGGCGTCGCGACCGCACCCGGCGTCGTTGCGCTTGCAAAACGCTATGATATCGAAATGCCGATCTGTGAGGCGGTCGCCAATATTCTGGCTGGCAATATCACTCTGCGCGAAGCCATGAAGGCGCTGATCGAACGTCCGTTTAAGGCCGAATACGTTCTATGAGCTTTACCACGCCGGACATAACCCGCGCGGTGACGCAGGGCGCGGTCCGGCTGCTTGAACAAATGTCTCTTGCCTGCGTGACAGAGCTGGTGCTCGCAAACGGCAGACGCGCCGACATCATGGCGCTGAGCGAGAAGGGCGAGATATGGATCGTGGAAGTCAAATCGGGAAAACCCGATTTTGAATCAGACGGCAAATGGCATGAGTATCGCCCCTATTGCGATAAGTTCTTCTTTGCCGTGCATGAGAGCTTTCCGACAGAGCTCCTGCCACTCGATACCGGCCTAATTATTGCCGACCAGTTTGGCGGCGCGCTTATTCGCCCGGCTCCGGAACACAAACTGGCCGCTGCACGCCGCAAAGCCGTCACCCTGAAGCTTGCCCGAACCGCCGCGCAACGCTTCTCCGCGCAACAATTCGCAGCCAGTTTCACGCCTGAATAAAACCTTCACTGACAAACCGCAGCAATTCTGTATATCCTGTTTGAAACTGGGAGGGACACCATGCTGAAAACGACTGTCGGACACCGCGACCTGATGCCGGACCTGATCCGCGCCTGGGCGATTATCGGGATTGTACTTGTTAATGTCGAAATGTTTTCAGCAGGATTAAACGCAGGCTATCCCTCCACAGGAGAGGCAGGGGATCACTGGGCGAAACTACTGGTGAACGGGCTTTTCACGCTGAAATCCTATTCTCTCTTTTCCATGATGTTCGGCGCTGGCCTCGGCTATCAGCTCGCATCAGCCGCGCGCACAGAAACCAATGCGACAGCGCGTTATTACCGCCGAATGATAGGCCTGCTGGCGCTCGGCCTCATCCATGTCATCTTCCTGTTTCTGGGCGATATTCTGGTAACCTACGCCATTCTGGGCAGCCTTCTTTATTTCTGCCGGAACGGAAAACCGAAAACACTCATCATCTGGGGTCTTGTGCTGATAGCGATTCAGACTGCCCTTATGATGCTTGGCGCAGGCGCCATGGCGATGATAGAAGGTATTACCGATCCTGCAGCCCGCCGCATGATGGATGATCAGATGGCCGAACAGCGTGAAGCCTTTCTCGCCATTGATGCCATATTTGCAGACGGCAGCTTCCTGCAGATCGCTGCTGCCAGAGCGTCTCTGATCCCAACCCTGCTCCCGACCGTCATGATGGTGCAGGGCATCAGCGCGTTCGGCTTTTTCCTGATCGGTCTCGGGTTTTTCAAATTGGGTCTGCTCAGTCAGCCAGACCATAAGTTCTGGAAGACGTCGCTCTTCGTACTTCTGCCAATCGGGCTCATTTTAAGCTTTTATGGATCAAATGTTTATGTTGGAGCGCCTCAGCGTGAAAGCGCTCAGGGCCTGTTCGGCATGGCCATCATGATCTTAGGCTCGCCCTTCTCCACATTTGGCTATATCGGCGTAATCGCCCTAATCGCACGCATGGGCACAGGGCCGGTTCTTCAATTTCTGGCGCGAGGCGGCTCAGCCACGCTGTCAGCTTATCTGCTGCAATCAGTCATAATGTGCATCGTAACCCTGCCGATCGGCTTTGGCCTCTACGGACAGCTAGGTGCGCTGCCAGCCGTTCTGATTGCGCTGGCGACTGGCATCTTCACGCTTTGCTTTGTCAGCCTCTGGCTCACAAAGTTCAAACGGGGGCCAATGGAAATACTCCTCCGCCGCTGGACCTATCTCGGTTACCGCCAGCCCCTACAGAGAAACAACGCATGATACGCGTATGCGCCGCGCTGGTGATGCCTGTCTTCCTTCTATTGGCCGCGTGCGACCAACAGGAGGAACGCCTATCCCGCGCCGAAACGCTGGCGAACGCAGTTCAGGATCAGGTCGTAGAGACTGTGACGGGCGAAACAGCACCTACCGCCCCATTCCCCGAGGCCGCGAACGACGACTAAACCTCGCCCCGATGGCGAAACGCGTTTCGCAAACCACGCTCAGGCGCTTAGTCTGCATAGAGAAACGCGACATCGGATTGAGGCTAAGCCGTGCGTAAACCCGTAACGCCAGCAAACGTATTCATACTGGAGATTGGCATCGCTGCAGCGATCGCCATGGTCGGTGCTATGGCTGTGCTTCTGACCATGGTTCCGCCCGCAGACCGTCAAAGCGCGCCGATCATCATGGATGCGGCTGAACGCTTTGATGGCCTGTCGCGGCCTGCTGAAATCATTCGGGCCAGCACCCGCGCCGGTATCATCAGCGAGACAGAAGCAGTGCGCACATCAGATGCAGCGCAGCCACCCCGCTTCATTGTCAGCTTAAGCTCACACTCCGAAGCGGCACACTTTCTTAGAACTTTCCGCGAAAACCGAGGCTCCGCCCGCGCGCAATTTTCCGATTGGACTAAAGCCAATCCGACATTCCGGGGTTTTTATCTGGAAGGTATAACGACGTCGGGCGAGGCAATCCTCACCTATCGTCTGGCGGGAGATCCGCGTCCCGCAGGTGAGCTGGAAGTTGCACTCACTCGCCAGCTAAATGCCTCAGCGGATGTTCGCCACATCACTGCAGTGACAGGCAGACGGGCGGCGCGATAGCCGCCCGGCCAGATCATCAGACTTAGAGCGCAAGCTCGAAGATTTTCTCATAATCAGCCTGCGTGACAGGCTTGGCATTGCCATAGTGCGCAAGGTCTTTCAGCGCGTATTCGACAATTGATGGGCCGTGATCAGCTGTAACGCCGATATCAGACAGCTTAGCCGGAATACCAATATCTTCGTTCAGCTTAGCAATCGCATCGCCAACACATGCGCCTTCTTTGAGGTTCATCATTTGGCGAATGCGCTGGAATTTACGCTCGTCAGCATCAGCGTGGAAACGCATGAAGTGCGGCAGGAAGATCGCGTTCAGGGTACCGTGGTGAAGTTTAAGGTCATGCAGGCGACCAGCTGCGTGAGACATAGCGTGCACGCCGCCAAGACCTTTAACGAAGGCAAGTGCGCCTTCAAATGACGCAACCATCATGTTCCAGCGGGCATCCGCATCCGAACCATCCTGAACGGCGCGCTTCAGCCAGCCGTCGCCAACCGCGCGGCCGAGACCTTCATAGCCAATGCCTTCCGCTGGCGGGTTCACTGTTGGCGTCAGGATCGCCTCAATGCAGTGAGTGACAGCGTCCATACCTGTCGCAGCCGTCAGCAGTGGCGGCAGGCCGAGTGTCAGATCAGGGTCACAGATCGCAGTTGCAGGAACAAGATTCGGAGACGCGTAAGTCTGCTTGTGGCCATCATTCTGGATGATGATCATGCCAACACTGACTTCAGACCCTGTACCGGCTGTTGTCGGGATCGCAATAAGCGGCGGGATCTTGCCAATCTTCTTGCTGCCACCGACAGTCGCACCGTAGTCAGCCAGATTGCCGCCATGGCTCGCCATCAGGCCAACAGCCTTTGCAAGGTCCATAGAGGAGCCACCGCCAAGCGCGATAATACCGTCACAGCCTGACTCTTTGTACATCGCAGTGACTTCCGTCACCTGCTTTTCGGTTGGGTTCGGCTCGGTTCCGGCGAACACTTCGTACGCACCGCTGATATTTTCTGTGACTTTGTCCAGCAGACCGACTTGTTTAATGCCCGGGTCAGTGACTACAAATCCCTTTGTGATATTTAGACCGGCCATGGTCTTGCCAAGCTTTGTGATGGCGCCATGATCGAGAATGCACGGTGTTACGAAATTGATGACAGGCATTATGTTTCTCTCCCCTGAGATGCTAGTTGCAAAAAAGCCTAAGGCGCGCCTGTAAGCAATGAAAAATCGGCAGAAAGTGATAGTTAGCTATCTCTTTTTGACGTAGGTCCGGAGTAAAGAGTTGGAAAATCAGGCTAAAACCCCACTTCTCAGCATAGAAAATCTCGCTGTGGAATTCGATACGCCGGATGGCGTTGTGAACGCAGTGAAGGGGGTCAGCTTTGAAGTCTTCCCGGGCGAATGCGTCGGCGTTGTCGGCGAATCCGGATCAGGCAAAAGCCAGTCCGCCCTCGCAGCGATGGGCCTGCTTGCAGCGAACGGACGCACCAAAGGTCAGGTAAAGTTTGAAGGCAAAAGCCTGCTCGGCATGAGCCAGAGCGAACGACGCATGATGCGCGGCTCTCAAATGTCCATGATCTTTCAGGACCCGCTGACATCTCTCACACCGCATATGACGGTCGGCGCACAGCTTCGCGAAGTGCTCGCCATTCACCGCAAACTACGCGGCAAGGAAGCCGATAAAGAATGTATTGAATGGCTGGAGCGTGTTCGTATTCCAGACCCGGCCCGCCGTATGGACCAGTTCCCGCACGAGCTTTCAGGCGGCATGCGCCAGCGCGTTATGATTGCGATTGCTATGCTGTGTGGCCCGAAGCTTCTGTTCGCAGACGAACCGACAACCGCACTCGACGTAACCGTTCAGGCGCAGGTTCTGGCGCTGATGAACGATCTGAAAGCAACGACCGACACCGGCATCGTTCTCATTACCCATGATATGGGCGTTGTTGCTCGCATGTGCGACCGCGTCGTGGTGATGAAGCAAGGCGAGATCGTAGAGACTGGTACGGTTGACCAGATTTTCTACGAGGCGCGCCATGACTATACAAAAAAGTTGTTGGAGGCAGTGCCGCGAATTGACCAGCCGGATCGTCCGGGTCGCACTAGCCTCTCTCCGCCGCCCGCTGCAGATGTGAAGCCGGTACTGGTGGCAGACGATGTACGTGTAAGCTTCCCGATCAAGACCGAAGGCGGTTTCTTTGGTTCAACGAAACAGCTTCGCGCCGTTGATGGCGTAAGCTTTGATCTGCGTCCGGGCGAAACGCTTGGCGTCGTTGGCGAGTCCGGTTGCGGCAAGTCCACGCTTGCGCGCGCTGTTCTGCAGCTTGTCGAGCCAACAGGTGGATCCGTCTCATGGATAGGCAAGGACATTACCAAAGCCAGCCAGGACGGGCTGAAAGAAGTTCGCCGCGACTTGCAGATCGTCTTCCAGGACCCGTTTGCAAGCCTCGACCCACGCATGACCATCGGCCAGTCGATTGCTGAACCGCTCACCGTGTTCGAGCCTTCGCTGTCACGTAAAGATCGCGAACTCCGCGTTCGGGAAATCATGCCGCGCGTTGGCCTCGATCCGGCACTGATCAACCGGTATCCGCACGAATTGTCTGGGGGCCAGAACCAGCGTGTCGGTATTGCCCGCGCGATGATCATGAAGCCAAAACTGGTGATCTGCGACGAGGCCGTCTCCGCCCTCGACGTTTCGGTTCAGGCGCAAATCATCGACCTGCTGATCGAGCTTCAGGCCGAGTTTGACCTGGCGATGATCTTTATCAGCCACGACCTCGCCGTTGTGCGTGAAATTTCACACCGCATCATGGTGCTGTATCTTGGCCGCGTGGTTGAGATCGCAGGACGTGACGCAATCTATGAAGACCCGCGTCACCCGTACACAAAGTCTCTCATCGCCGCCGTCCCTAACCCGGACCCACGCGCTGAGAAGGACCGTGATATTGTGAAGCTTCAGGGCGACCTGCCGTCACCTCTGGATCGCCGCGCAACGCTGCGATTCATGAAGTCCAAGCTGGTTGATGATGCCGATACCGAACAGTATCGCCCGCAACTTATCGAGGTTGGCCCGGGGCACGTCGTGGCAGAGCATGATCCATCAGAGCTGAGCGACGGTCTGCTGGCGAGCTAAGCTCTCAAACCTTTCGGGCGATGATCGTGTCCTGATAGCCAAACTGGCTGTGAGGATTGGCCCAGTTTCCATACTCAATGGCCTCGATAGCGAGGCCATTTTTGAGATACGACTCACGTACCCAAGTCTCCGAAAATGCGATGGCCGCTTCAGGGTTATCTTCCAGCGTCGTCTTTGAAACCTCATCCACCGGAAACCTGAATGTCAGGCGCGGGGCTTTGCAGGCTTCGGTCTGCGGGTTCAGCAGGAACCAGGTAATCAGACAGCGACCACCCGGCTTCAATGAGCGCGTAATCTCAGACAGGTAACGCTCCACATCCTTCTGGAACATGTGCGTGAAGACAGAGGTCAGGAACGCAAAATCATAGGCATCGCTGTCGGATGGGAATGTGTAGGCAGAGGCTTCAGTCTTGCCGTCCGCATTATAGCGGGCGTTGAACACATCGGCGTGGACGAATGTGAAATTTGGCAGATCGGCATAGTGGGTCTGGCACCATTCCACGCCCGCTTTCACGATATCGAACCCGAGATAGCACCCCTCCGGCGCCAGATACTCCGTAAGCGGACGCGCCATACGCCCCTGCCCGCACCCCACATCGAGAATGGCCATATCCGGCGTGACGCCATGACGTTTGAGCGTCTTCAGAAAGTCATCACCGACGGCCACGAAATCGCCGCCGCCAACAAACGTGTCACGACGGTTGGGCACGCGCGGATCCTTCACCGGATCAAGAATGTCTTTCACCGCATAGCCCGCCCATTTAAGGCGTGTGCGTACATTGACCGGCAGGATGGATTTGATCGCGTCTTTCATGATCGCCGCGCTCCGATAGCAGATTTACTCGACACATAGTTGCCGGATGCGAAGTTAAGGCTACACATGTGGGATAACTATACGGGAAAGGAAGCACAATAATGGCAAGTCCAAATCTTCAACGCTGGTATGACCATATGCAAAGCCATGATCATCAGGAGTTGCGCGATATGCTGGCAGATGACGTGGTTTTCCACTCGCCGGTCGTCCACACACCCCAGCGCGGCAAGGAGATCACCTTCCAATACCTTGCTTCTGCAGAGAAAGTTCTGGGCGGCGAAGATTTCGTCTATGTGCGCGAATTCGATCTGGGCGACCGCGCCGTTCTTGAGTTCGAGACCAAAATCGACGGCATCTATATCGATGGCATCGATATGATTTCATGGAATGAGGCTGGACAAATTACTGATTTCAAAGTGATGGTCCGCCCGTTGCAGGCTATCAATATGCTGCACGCCAAAATGAAAGAAATGCTCGAAAGGCTGAAAGCTCAGTAAGGACTGATGTTAAACGTGACCGAAAACACCCTAAAGCTCGAAGATGTTCAGGCCGCTGCGGACGTAATCGCAGGACAGGTGGAGCATACCCCTATGCGTCATTCACGGACGCTGTCGGAGATTACGGGTGCGGAAGTCTGGATTAAGTTCGAGAACTTCCAGTTCACAGCAGCCTTCAAAGAACGCGGCGCGCTGAACCGCCTCATGGGTCTGACCGATGAGGAGAAAAAGCGCGGCGTGATCGCTATGTCTGCGGGCAACCACGCTCAGGGAGTTGCTTATCACGGACAGCGCCTTGGTATTCCGGTGACCATCGTCATGCCGGAAAACACGCCTTTCGTGAAAGTGCAGCATACCCGGAACTATGGTGCGCGCGTGATCCTGAAAGGCAGCACGCTGATCGAAGCCAATGAGCATGCCCAGATGCTGTGCGAGAAGGAAAACCTCGTCTTCCTTCACCCGTTTGACGACAAGCTCGTCATGGCCGGTCAGGGCACGATTGCGCTTGAAATGCTTGATGACGTCTCAAAGCCGCTGGATTGTCTTGTCATCCCAGTCGGTGGCGGCGGCCTGATCAGCGGTATCGCGACAGCGGCCAAAGCGCTGCAGCCGGACATTGAAGTCATCGGCGTTGAAGTCGAACAATTCCCGGCGCTCTTCAACGAGTTGAAAGGCGAACCACCGAAAGCTGGCGGCACAACGATTGCGGAAGGCATTGCGGTTAAAACCGTAGGACGCCGTAATTTTGAAATCTGCCAACGTCTCGTCGACGACGTGGTGCTTGTCGATGAAGACACGATAGAGCGCGCCATCACGCTTTATGCAACGGTCGAGAAAACAATTTCCGAAGGCGCAGGTGCAGCAGGTCTTGCTGCGCTGTTGGCTCACCCGACTAGATTTTCTGGCAAACGTGTCGGGCTCGTCCTGTGCGGCGGCAATATCGACACGCGTCTGCTGGCGTCAGTCCTGACACGCAGCCTTGTGCGTGACCAGCGCCTCGTGAACATCCGAATTTTGGGTGACGATCGGCCGGGTCTTCTGGCGCTCGTCTCCAAAGTAATCGGCGATTCCGGCGCGAACATTATCGAAGTTGCCCATAACCGTCTTGCGCTGGACGTTCCGGCCAAAGGCGCAGAATTTGATATCCTCGTAGAAACACGCGATGCGCAGCACACTCAGGAAGTGATCGAAGCCCTGACGGCTGCCGGCTATCCGCCACGCAAGCTCTGATCTCAGACACAAGGAAACAGTAATGCTGAAACCTACTCTCCTCGCGCTTTCCATGAGCGCTGCTTTCGGACTGGCCGCCTGCGAACAAGGCGCTTCCACAACAAGCACAGCGCCGCGCATGGAAGCCACACCTGCGGCCGATCCATCCGATCCGTGGGCGACTTACGCAAATGATGGCTGGGACCATGAAGGTGACGCCGTCAACGTCATGGAATCAGGCCTCGAATACATCGTTCTCACGGCTGGCCCGGAATGCGAATCCAACGTCAACAATGACGACATTGCGCTCGCTCACTATGAAGGTCGCCTCGTAGACGGCACGGTGTTTGACTCGTCTTTCGCGCGCAACCAGCCGTCTCAGTTTCCGGCGAACCGCGTCATTCGTGGCTGGACTGAAGCTCTCGGCATGATGTGTCCGGGCGATGACTGGCTTCTTTATATTCCGTCCGAGATGGCATACGGCCAGAACCCACGTCCAGGCGGCCCGATCAGCCCGGGTGACGATCTGATCTTCCGCATCGTGCTGCTCGACGAAATGAACATGACCTCCAGCTATGAAGCTGACATCTGGTCAGGCGAAGCGTTCAACTAATTTGCTCTCATTCGCCGTTTGCGACTTAGCGGACGGCGAATGAATTGCCCCCATAATAACTCAAAGCGGGTGGTTGTCTGTCCCAACAGGCTTCCACCCGATTTGCATTCAGGCGGCGCGAGTCGCTCTCCAGCTGGTCATCCCGCTCCAGCATGTAGAGTATATAAACCTGCTCGCGATACTCACTCACCCCAGGTGCGGGCGTAAAATCGCGGCGACGTTCGGGGAAACGCTCAATACCCGGCACCACCTCAGGGAAGCCCGCAACCGAGCCAGCATTGCGCTGATCCAGTTCCGCAAATGCGGTGTAGAGCCAGTATTTGGAATTATACGTCGACTCATAGGGCGAGATGATTTCGCGGCGCCCCTGAACATCAATACCGGCAGCGCAGGTCATAGAGTAGAGAAGCGATGGCAGAGTGAGCGACAGGCTCAACTGGTCCAAACTTTCCTGCGTCAAAGCTTCATAACGTTCGCGAACACCCGGCTCGTCGCGAACCGCCTCATAAATTTCATCATAGGCCGCCCGCTGTTCGGGAAGATAAAGCCCGCGAAACGGGGAAATGCTTTCGCGTGATGTATCCTGCAGCGACATATCAAGTTCACGGGGTTCATCAGAACTTGCCATGGCGCGGATGGAAGACAAAGATGACACGGCTGCACTTGGTTCGACAGGCTCACTTTCGGCAGTTTCAACAGGCACTGGGGCAGGCTCTTCAGCTGCACATGACACTATTCCGGCGCACAATGCTGCCGCACACAAAGCTCTAAAACCTGACACTCCAGCCCTCCCCGATGAGGCTGGAACTTTATGTGTGATTTTGCGCAGGTGCAATCTAAACGGGCGCTATCCGTTTTCTTCGGCCTCAGCCTGCTCGCGGGCAATAATCAGGGCCTCGATGTCATCTTCATAGGTTTCAAGGCAGCTGTTCAGCTCTTCCTGCAAGGCGTCACGGTCAGCGCTTTCAAGCAAGGCGTCACGCATGAGGAAATAGTTCAGATAATGGCGTGTCCGCAGACGGTTTTCTTCGGCTTCAAGCGCGCGGCGATGATTGAAGCGGTCAAGCGCTGTTCCGTTTTCCTGCAGATCAACCATCTGCGCTTCGAACGCCTGAAAACCTTCGCTTTCCATATCGTCTGCAGTGATGGTGATCGAAAGCTCTGTAAAATCAATCGCGTGATCAAGCGCAACGTGCGGCACGAGCACGCCCAGACGGCCCAGAACGTCAGCCGACACAGCGCAGGACAGTATCGCCTGATAAGACTCAAAGCTTTTGCCCGGGCGCACAACAGGCAGGCTCTCGCGCGTCGCAGCAAGCGAACGGGAGAGATAATCATCCTCAGCACGGGCATCAGCCAGCAAGCCGTTCAACAGGTCGCGCTCATATATCGTGTAATCGAGCCCGTATTTGAACGGGTCGATGTTTTGTGCCGCGGCTTCAACAGCATTCGGATCAACTACATTCACACGCTCTTCATTCAGACTGTCCCGCAGCCCTGACAAAGTGCGGATATTCTCAGCACCGGCACCTTCGGCTTCGGTTGGAACATCTGAACCACCACAGGCGTTCAGCACCATTAGGGAAGCAATAAAAAGAGGGATGGCGGTACGCGTCATTCTGAATTCCTGATTTGATACTTAGTTACATAATGCCGGGCGTGGATTTCTTCCAGAAAGAACTACACATCGCCCAAATCAAAAAAATGACGCCTGCGTCATAGTTTTTAGCAAAGAGCTGTGATATAACCCTCTCAAAGACCTATTCGGGGAGAAGAAAAATGGCAGATACCGCCTCTGAAGTTGCTGATACTCAGGAAGAACGCGATTGGCGTCTGGATCGTAAATACGTGATCCTCGGCGGCCCTGTCCGCCCTGCAAGCTCGCTCGACCTTTCTGATCTTGATATCTCGGATCCTGAACTCTGGCGCCGCGAAGCCTACTGGGACCGTTTCGCCCGTCTGCGCGACGAAGATCCGGTTCACTACTGCTCAGAGAGCGCGGTTGGCCCATACTGGTCCGTTACACGCTATGAAGACATTATGGCTGTCGACACAGACCATAAGCGTTTCTCTTCTGCGGGCGGCATTACGCTGGTTGACCTAGACGAAGACTTCTCGCTTCCAATGTTCATCGCGATGGACCAGCCAAAGCATGACGTGCAGCGTAAGACCGTTCAGCCAATCGTGGCGCCGGACAATCTGCGCAACTTCGAGAGCCTGATCCGCGAGCGCACAGCGAAAGTGCTCGACAGCCTGCCAGTTGGCGAGCCGTTCGACTGGGTCGACAATGTCTCGATCGAGCTGACAACCATGATGCTCGCGACATTGTTCAACTTCCCGTTTGAAGATCGTCGCAAGCTGACACGCTGGTCTGACGTTGCGACCGGCCGTGAGAACCCTGAGATTTGCCCGGGCGGCGAAGAGCAATGGCGCGCAGAGCTGATGGAATGCCTCGGCTACTTCACAGAGCTCTGGAACCAGCGCGTTAACGCAAACGAGCCAGGCAATGACCTGATCTCCATGCTGGCGACAGGCGAGCACACCAAAGACATGGAGCCGATGGAATATCTCGGCAACGTCATTCTGCTCATCGTCGGCGGCAATGACACGACCCGTAACTCCATGACGGCATCTGTGCTTGGCATGAACCTGTTCCCGCAGGAATTCGACAAGCTGAAAGCCAATCACGACCTGATCCCGAGCATGGTCTCAGAGATCATTCGCTGGCAGACACCGCTGGCGCACATGCGTCGTACGGCCCTGGAAGATGTCGAGCTTGGCGGCAAGACGATCAAAGCCGGTGAGAAAGTTCTCATGTGGTATGTATCCGGCAACCGTGACGAGCGTCATTTCGAGCGCCCGAACGATATCTGGATTGATCGTCCGAAAGTTCGCAGCCACCTGTCTTTCGGCTTCGGCATTCACCGCTGCGTCGGTAACCGCCTCGGCGAAATGCAGCTGAAAATCCTCTGGGAAGAGTTCTTCAAACGCTTTGAAGACATCATCGTTGTTAAAGATGCTGTCCGCACACCAAGCTGCTTCGTGAAGGGCTATACGGAAATGATGGTTGAACTGGTGCCGAAGAAATAGTCGCCAGTCAGACTGAACAAACGAAAAGCCCGGGCATATATCCGGGCTTTTTCTTATGAAGCTGGATCGCCTTTAGCAGCCCGATACTCTGCAAATGTCAGGTCCGGATGATCACCAAGCTCATAAGCGACATAGCTTTTCAGCTCTTCGGTCACGACCTGAACATCGCCAGCCAGATCTTCAGGCTGGATCGGTTCGCCCGCTGTCATCTCAAAACGCGAGCCCTTCTTATTAAGCAGCTCATAGAACAGCGTAATATCGCGCAGCTCTCCTGAAACCTTCGACAGGAAGTAAAATAACCAGGAATTTCTGGCATTCACGTGCACAGGAATGATCGGACATTTCTGCTTACGAGCAAGCGTCGCCACGGTCTGAAACCAGGGGCGCTCTGTCAGTCCATCCTCTTCCATGGCAGCGAGGCGTCCCGAAGGAAAAATGACAACGCATTTTTCGGCTTCGAAGGCTTCCTTTGCGCGGCGTAGTGTTTCTTTCGCTTTGGCCGGAGAGCGTTTCTCGGCCACCCATTCCACCGGAATAATGACGTCTACCATACGCGGGCTGACGCGGATGGCATCCGCATTGGCGAAGAAAAGAATATCGCTGCGGATGCGCTTCAGCGCCTCCCACATCGCAACGCCATCGGCGAGCCCTGTTGGATGGTTTGCCGCGATAATTACGCGCCCCGTTGCCGGTATCCGATCGAATTGATGCAAATCGAGGCCGATATCGAGGTCTTCGACCAGATAGTCGAATGAATCTCGCCCGCGTAGCTTCTCGATATAGTCCGCCATTTTCACGGCGCGCCGATACCCAAGCATGCCAAACAGGATCGGACGCAGAAACGGCCAACTCCAATGGCCGGCAAAACTCGGACAGCGCTCTTCAATCAGCACATCCACGATGTGAACATCGTCGCGTTCGGCGTCCGGGAGGAAGAGGGCCGTATTGTCTGTCGTCTTTTCGCTGGTTGTCATTGCCGGGCGCCTGAATGAAACTATCTTGGCTATCAAGAGCCTGTAATTATTTCAAAATGTCTGAATCGCGTCTGAAAAGCGTTAACGCGAATCGTGATCCTCATTAAGCGTTAACGCGCTCTTGCGCGGAACCGGTAATCATTTATTGCCGACGCGCTAACGAGTGGGGTCAAACAGACTTCGGCAGAAACAACTCGTTTCGGTTTCGTAATGTTACCGAAAAACCTGAAATGACGGGAGTTTTGACGCGATATTATGATCTGCCAACCGCAGAAGAGAGATTTTCATTTCGAAACCGGAACGTCTTATCGTTAATCATTTTACCGAAAAAATTAACCTCACTCTCATAAACTTTAACGCGAGGAGACCGTTAAATTTACTTTCCGGAAAGGGTCTTGAGGCAAACTCCACGTGTTATTGAGGATTTGACCTGTCTGTCAGGTGTAGGGGTTGGAAATGAAAGTGTTATGGGTCGAAGACCATCATCGCGCTCAGGAAATGCTTATGGTTGCCGCGACAAAAGCGGTCCGTAAGCGTATTCAACTTGATCTTGTTATTGCCGCGAACCTGATGGAAGCGGAACGCCGCATCCGTTACGAACAGTTTGACCTGGTTGTTCTGGACCTTCGCCTGCCAGACAGCTTCGACGAGAGCATGACGCTGACCCGCGTTGCATCTATGGGCAATTTCCGCATGGCTGTCGTGTCTGCCAGCGAGAACCGTGACGTAGTCGCTCAAGCAGCCATCGCTGCAGGCTGTGACTGCGCGCCAAACGCCGTTGCAAAAGAAGACCTCCCGTTCAACCGCTTTATCCAGCGTCCGGAAGAGTTCTACGAATTCCTGCAAAGCCTCATGCCACAGGCAGAGCCGCAAGCCGCCTGAAAGCACGGTGACGACTCGTCAGACAGCTAAACCTGTCAGGACCCCGGGGATGCGAAACCTCCGGGGTTTTTTGTATCTCCAACAAGGGCCGAGGGGCAAAACGGCCTGACGGCAAACAAACTTTTTTGATTCCCACGGGTTTAACCACTAAGTGAGGGGCAAAGACCTGTCGCACTGCTCAAATCTGCCGGAGACGCCCTAGCGTGGAAGACTTACTTACATCGCGCGCAACCCTGATTTTTCTGGTTGCGAACATCGCCTTGAGCGTCATGGCCTTTTCCAACGACGGATTGATGCGCTGGGGCATTCTGAACACGCGCGCTGTTCTGCAAGGTAAGGACTTTCACCGCCTTCTGACATCGGGCTTTCTGCATGCTGACCCGACACACTTATTCGTCAATATGCTCACGCTCTTCTTCTTCGGCCCCGTAGTTGAACGCGTGCTTGGAAGCCAGAGCTTCTTCCTGATCTATCTGGGCGCCCTGATCGGCGGCAATCTGTTTGCGCTGTGGCGGCATAGAAACGACCCGAACTATATGGCGCTGGGCGCTTCAGGGGCTGTGTCTGGCATCATCTTCACCTTCTGTCTCTTCGCGCCGTTTCAGCTGCTTTATGTGTTTTTCTTTCTCCCGCTTCCGGCAGTCGTATTCGCATTGCTGTACGTAGCTTACAGCATTTACGGCATGCGCGCCGCGCGGGATAATATCGGCCATGATGCCCATCTCGGCGGCGCTTTGATTGGTATCGCAATCGCTATCCTGCTTCACCCGGAGCTCTTAGGCATCTTCATCGGCCAGATCACGCAGGCTCTGGGGGCTTAATGGGCACTCTGTATACAGAATACGAAGCTAAAACGGCCAGCGGCGCCATAGAGTTTGACGCCGCACAGGCCGAGGTCGCGCGCCTTCTGGATGACCTTCAGGACCGTATTGAAAATCGCGGCAAGAAGGGATGGTTCTCAAAGCCCAAGAAAGTTCGCGGACTTTATCTCTGGGGCGGCGTCGGGCGTGGCAAATCCATGCTGATGGACCTCTTCTTTTCGACCACGACTGTAGAGCACAAGCGCCGCGTTCACTTTCATGATTTCATGCAGGAAGCCCACGCGTTCATAAACGACTGGAAAAAGCTCACACCGTCAGAGCGCCGCGCTTCGGGCTGGGCAGTTAAGGGCGGCGTAGACGACCCGATCCCACCTGCAGCCAAAAAATTTGCTGCCAGCGCCGAACTCCTCTGCTTTGACGAGTTTCAGGTCAAAGACATCGCCGATGCCACGCTGATTGGCCGCTTGTTCGAACACCTTCTCGGCCGCGATGTGGTCGTCGTCGCGACGTCCAACCGCCCGCCGGATGATCTCTATAAGAACGGCCTCAACCGCCAGCGCTTCCTGCCTTTCATCGATCTTCTGAAAGACACGCATGACGTTCATGAAATCCGCTCTGATCGTGACTATCGCCTTGAGCGCTTGACGGCGGCGCCGGTTTATTACTCTCCGCTGGGCCCTGAAGCGGATGCGAGCATTGATGCCGCCTGGGAACGCCTCACTTCAGGTGCCGAGCCACACGAAACACATCTGACGGTTCATGGCCGTGAATGGCGCATCCCTGCGCAGGCAGCCGGTGTTGCTCGCATGAGCTTTGAAGAGCTCTGCGACAGACCACTTGGCGCCGCTGACTATCTGTCACTTGCCCGCCATTTCGACACCCTACTCATCGAGCACGTGCCGATCCTGAGCCCGGAAAACAGGAACACCGCTACCCGCTTCATCACTTTGATTGATGCGCTCTACGAGGCCCGAGCAAAGGTCATTATCTCTGCCGAAGCGGAACCCAACGAGCTCTACGTCTCAGGCGATAGCGCATTCGAATTTGAACGGACTTCATCGCGCCTGTTTGAAATGCGCAGCGCCGACTATCTCGCCGCTGAGCGCATCACCGAACCAGAAGAGAGCTAGTCAGCCTCAATCACGCTGATGACAACTGGCAACAGGCCTGTTGCCATCACCTCTACACCCTCGGCTGTCGGGTGAAGTCCATCCCCCAACAAGAGAGACGGCGTATTCCAGACACCTGCCATAAGGTCTGGATACAGCGGTACGTTATAGGTAGCGGCGAGCGACGGATAAATGGCGGCATATTCAGCCTCAAGGCTATTATCCGCGCCTTCAAAGCGCGGCGACAATCCTGCCAGAATGACCTCAATCCCGTCTTGCTGAGACTGTTCGATCAGCGCGGACAGATTATCCCGCGCAAGACTGGACGGCAGGCTGGAGAGGAAATCATTCGCTCCAAGCGCAATCACCACGATATCCGGATCAGCCGATGCCACGCTCCAGTTATATCGGGCGCGCCCCATTGATGTGGTGTCACCGGAAACACCAGCATTGATCACCTCGACCTCATATCCCGCCTCGGTCAGCTTTCGCTCGACAACGGACGGCAAGGCGGCCGCATCGGGCAAACCAAAGCCTGCGGTCAGGCTGTCGCCGAGCATGACAATCACTTGAGCATCATCTTCGGCGACGTCAGCAACCGTAACATCGTCAGTAGCTGAAGCTGGCGGCTCTGCAGGAGGCTCATTCTGGGCAGAACAGCCAACCAGCAGCAGAACAGACATCACGAAAGCTTGAAAACCCATTTGCTTCACCATCTTCCCTGACTTTCCTGCCATTCGTATGCTCCATATAGGTCATTCCAACCAAACCGTGATCGGAGCGCTCCATTGGCTGAATCCCTGAACCTGCATGATGTAAGGCTGACGCTGCCTGCGCAATCCGGTCCGGTCGAAATTCTCAAAGGTGTGAACCTTAAAGTCGAGCCCGGCGAATGCGTAGCCGTGATTGGTCCATCAGGATCTGGCAAATCTTCGCTTATCTCCATTGCGGCGGGGCTCGAGCGCATCACCTCAGGCAAAGTCGAACTTCTGGGAACTGACATAACAGGGATGAGCGAAGATGCCTTGGCGCGTCTTCGTCGCGGCCGCGTCAGCCTGATCTTTCAGTCCTATCATTTGCTGCCGACTATGATAGCGCTCGACAATGTGCGCGTGCCACTCGAAATTTCCGGCATTGAAGGCGTGAAAGACAAAGCCACGAAGCTGCTTCAGGAAGTGGGGCTTGGCGACCGGCTCGATCACTATCCCGGCCAGTTGTCCGGCGGGGAACGCCAGCGCGTTGCCGTCGCCCGAGCCCTCGCCAGTGATCCCGAAATCGTGTTCGCCGATGAACCAACGGGCAATCTCGATGGCGACACCGGCACAGGCGTTGCCGACATGCTGTTCGACATCGTCCAGAAGCGGAAAACAGCGATGGTGCTCGTCACCCATGACCGGGAACTGGCGAAACGCGCGGACCGCATCGTCACCATGCGCAATGGAAACCTCGAAGCATGAGTGCAGCCTGGCGCATCGCGATACGTGAGCTGTCCGGCGGGCTAAAAGGCTTCTGGATTTACCTTGCCTGTATCACGCTGGGCGTGGCGGCCATTTCGTCTGCCGGCTCGGTAACGGAAGTCTTTACACGCGGTCTTGCCGGAGAAGCCCGTATGCTACTCGGCGGTGATGCCATGTTTGCCGTGAACCAGCGCAGGCTGACAGAGGACGAACGCGCCTATGCGGAAAACCTTGGCGACGTCTCTGAAAAAGTCACGCTCACGGTGATGGGCACAGCCGGAGATCTGCGCCGTCAGGTCGATCTCACCGGTATAGATGATGCCTTCCCTCTGGTCGGAGAGATGGAACTGTCCGGCGATACGAGCACGACGTTCGAACAGCGAGGCGAACTATGGGGCGCGGCTGTCAGCCAGAGTTTTCTGGACCAGTTTGATGCCGCCATCGGTGATGAAATCAATCTTGGCCCGGTACGCGCTGTAATCCGTGCCCGGCTTGACCGCCTACCCGACCAGATTGGAACGCCCGGCTCATTCGGCCCTGAAGCCGTGGTCAGCATCCGCGCCCTCGAAGCGGCAGACAGGCTTGGTGTCGGCCAGCTGTTCCGGACACGCCTGATTGTCAGTGCCGATGCTGAGCTGCCCATTCGGGAATTGCGGGAGGAATTCGACGAGGCTTTCCCCGAAGCCAATGTGCGCATTCGCGGACCTGAGAATGCCGTTGATGGCTTGCAGGACCTACTTCAGACACTGAACGATTTTCTCTCAATCATCGGAATTGCCGCCCTGATCGCAGGCGGCATCGGGGTCGAACAGGCAACGACATCCTTTTTGCAGTCACGGACGTCCGCAATCGCCGCGCTGAAAGCTCTGGGCGCCGAGAGCGGCCTAATCCGCACGGCCTATACCATTCAGCTTGGGGCGCTCGCCCTGCTCGGTGGTGCGCTGGGGCTCATCATAGGTGCTGCAGCGCCTTATCTCATGGTGAGCTTTGCGGGTGATCAGATCGCGCTACCGCAAGCGCTGGCCATCTATCCTACACCTTTAATCGCGGCGCTTGTGCTTGGCCTTCTCAGTGCTGGCTTCTTTGCAATTCCTGCCATAGGCCGCGCACGTGCGACGCCGCCATCAGCGCTCTTCCGGAACCTCTCTGAAGAAAACCGCACACGGACGCCTTTGCTGGAACGCAGCCTGTCGCTCGCCTGTCTTGCCGGATTTGTTCTGCTATCCACGCTTAGCAGCTCTCGCCCGATGATCACGCTCGCGCTTCTGGCAGGTACGGCAGTTATCTGGGGCGCATTCCTGCTCACGGCGTGGCTGATCAAGCGCGCTGCAAAGCCCGTGGCGGATAATTCGCGCGGGCTGACGCGGCTTGCCTTTTCTAATATTTCAGGGCCCGGTTCTCTTGCCAGTGCAATCGTTCCGTCTCTTGGTATTGGGCTCGCGCTATTGTCTCTGGTCGTTGCGGTTCAATCGAACCTTCTGCGTCAGATTCAGGAAACAGCCCCAGCGAACGCACCGTCTCTCGTCTTTACCCAGATTCCGGGTGATCGCGCGGAGGGTTTTGACCAGCTCATATCTGACTTCGGCGTGGATATTGACGATAGCGACGCTTATCGCCGCGCGCCTTTCCTGCTCGTCCGCATCACTGAACTTAACGGCGTTCCAACTGCGGAGGCAGAGATCGCAGACAGTGAGAGGTGGGCGGTTCGCGGTGAAACCAACGTCACATTTCTGGGTCCGGAGCCTGAGGGCGGGGAAACAGTCGAAGGTGAATGGTGGGCCGAAGACTATTCCGGGCCGCTTCTGGTCTCAGTAGAGGAAGGCGCTGCCCGCGGTCTTGGTCTTTCGCCCGGCTCAACCATTGGACTACGTGTCTTCGGCCGTGACCTCACCGCAGAAGTCGCCGCCATCCGCCGTGTGGAATGGGGCACGTTTGATATTGGGTCGAACACAGCTTTCATCTTCTCGCCCGGAACGCTAGAGGCCGCAAACCCGTCTCATGTCGCCATTGCGCGAACAGAGGGCAGCGAGGACCGCGCACTGATAGCAGCGCTGAAAGATGATTTTGCGGGCGTGGTCGTATTCGAAACACGTCCTGCGCTGGAAGCTGCATCCAAAATCTTCGACGATATAGCCCTCGCCGTAAACGCCGCTGCCAGCGTCGTCACCATTGCAGGCCTTCTCGTACTCATGGGGACGCTTGGCGTGATGACACAGAAGCGCGCGGTGGAAGCCGCTCTATTGAAAACCTTCGGCGCCGCGCGATCACAGATATTTCAGCTTTATGCTCTGGAGTTCAGCATAGCTGGCGGCATAGCAGCGCTTCTCGGTGCTCTGATAGGCATTGCGGCAGCTTATCCCATTATTGAGAGTGTATTCGAAGCCCGTTGGTCCATTCCTTACGGGCCGGTTGGCGTCATTCTTATCGCGGCACTCGGTATCTCAGTACTTGGCGGTCTATTCGTCGCGCGCAGCGTTCTGGCAAAGCCTGCGGCCCGCGTTCTGCGTGACGCGTGAGCCCGAGATTTTGTGAACAAGTCCTTACGGTGACAGATCAAGTTCCGTTAACAGGCCTGCCAGTTTTTTAAACGCATTCATGCGAGTGTACTCGTTGTGAGGAAACGGCTGAGCAATAAGAACAAGGCCGGGCGAGGGACTAATGACAGGCATGAAGATGTGGCGCACAGGATTAGCGGGCGGTTTGGCGCTCCTACTTGCAGCATGTGGCGGCTCGGTTTCCGAGGGCGTCATGGAATCTTATAACGGCTATGCGGCTGCAGTCAGTTCAGGTCGCGGATATGATGCGACTGAATATGTCTCTGAAGCCTCAATCGACCGTTTCGAAACGCTCCGTCAGATTGCGTTGTACGGCCCGGAAGGCCATCCCTCTCTTGGTATCCATGATGAGATTTCGGTCTACTATCTACGAAGTGAATTCGACGCATCGCACCTTCAGCGCCTCACTGGCCGCGATATCATGAACATTCTCGTATCCGCCGATCTGATCGGGGAAAACGGCTTCCGGAACATCGAAGCTGGTGAAGTTATTCAGGGTGAAAACGGCCGGGCCACACTGCCACTTCGCGACACGCGCTCAGGCGCGAACTATTCACTCGAATTCATTCGGGAAAACGGCGACTGGGTTGCTGATACTCGTGGCTTCCGTAACCAGCGTGATCAAAGGCTTGAAGGCCGCATTCGCGAATTCAACGGCAATCGTAGTGAAGTCATCAATGAACTGCTCATCGTGCACGGTGCCTCCGACGGTTTGACGGCAGAATTGTCTAACCCATTGCTTCGACCAAACTAAAAATTCAAATTATTCTGAAATAATTTACCCGCCTCAGCCCCCAGCTGCAAAAAGATCAATTTTTTACAGCTGGGTGTATGGATTAATATGCCGCATTTCGTCTAACACACCGCAACCCTATTTTGTGTGTGTAATTGGGCGAAGAGAAATGACGTCGGTAGATAAATATACAATTGAGCTTGAGAAGACTCTCAAAGGATTCAGCGCGCTGGCACAAGACACGCGCCTTCGAACATTCTGTCTTCTTATGAAAGCAGGTCCGGACGGTCTGCCGGCTGGCAAAATCGCGAACACTCTGGACGTCACCCCGAACAAGCTGACCGCACATCTTAATGTGCTGACAGACGCTGATCTTCTGAACGTTGAGCGTCAGGGTCGGAACATGATTTATTCAGTCAACCGGGACGAGATTGCGACTTTGATGCGTCGCTTTACCGAGAATTGCTGTGAAGGCGCGCCGGAATGCGCGGGCGAGCTCGTCAGCGAGGCCTGAGCCCCGCCCTCAATATCAAAAGAGTGAATGGTTCTGCTGCAGCACCAGCCACAGGCTTGTGCCCAGCATGGTTGTCAGCAGAGTCATTGAGACGGAGCGTTTCAGCCAGTTTACCTGTCCCATTTTGAGTGACTCCTTCTGCGGTTCCTGAATTATTAACCCGCTTGCAGCAGGCTGGTTCCCTGAAATTCAGAACGTGCAAGGGCTGCGCCAGTTTACAGGTGATCTTTCAGGCAGAGAGCGCCTTCTGAAGCTCTGCATCTTGCAACCGCCACCGGAAGCGCTAAGGATTTTTCCGAAGGGGATGCAGCATGTCGATATCAAAATCAGCGCTCACATATGTCGGGATAACGCTTGTCGCGATTATCGTCTCATTCCTCCTATTCCGCTTCATTGCCCCGCCGCCACCGAAAGAGGTGAGCTTTGCATCGGGTAGCACTGGCGGCGCGTATGCGCAGACGGCGCTCGAATATCAGGCCTTTTTTGCAGAAGAAGATGTCACGCTGAATGTCGTGAATACGACAGGGTCAGGCGATAACCTCGATCTTCTGCGTACCGGTAACGTTCAGGCGGCGATTGTGCAGGGCGGCGCGACGCTTCCAGAAGATGAAAACGAGCTGCAGTCTCTTGGCACTGTGTTTTATGAGCCGCTCTGGGTGTTCTTCCGTGATGGCGCAGATGTTATGAATATTGACGATCTGGACCTGCGCAATTTCAGCAATATGCGTATCGCCGCCGGTTCGGAAACTTCAGGTACACGCCTTCTGGCAGACCGGATGCTGGCTGAAAACGAGGTCGACGCGACATTGGTTCCACTCTCAGGCGAGGCCGGTGCACAAGCGCTTCTGGCCGGAGAGGTGGACGTATTGATGGCCGTGTCCGGCCCGAGCGCGCCATTTGTCTCTCAGCTTCTGGCCGATCCGGATATTGCGGTTCTGAGCTTTCCGCGCGCGCTCGCCTATGAGCGCCGGACACCTTATCTGAAGCGCGTCATCTTCCCTGAAGGCGGCCTCGATCTGGCTGATAACCTGCCGTCGGATCCGATTGAACTGATTGCGCCGGTCGCTGAAATCATCGTGCGTGAAGACTTACATCCGGCCATTCAGGCCCTTTTGATCGAAGCGATGGTGGACCAGCATCGCGGCGGCACGCTGCTATCCGAGCCCGGCGTATTTCCGAGCCCAAACCGCACAAACCTGCCTCTGTCTGAGGAGGCGGCCCGCTATTACGAAAAAGGCCCAAGCTTCCTGCGCAGCATGTTCCCGTTTGGCGTTGCGAACTTCCTTGAACGCGCCTGGGTGCTCGCCATCCCGCTTCTGACGCTTGTCTTCCCACTCGTCAAAGCTGCGCCGCCGCTTTATCGCTGGCGCACACGTCGCAAAATTTACATTTGGTATAAGGATCTGCGTACGCTGGAAGACCGTGGCCGCGCGGCCCACACGATTCAGGAACGCGATAATGTAATCCACGAGCTGCAAGCCTTGCAGGCAGAGGTTGGCAATGTGGAAGTTCCTGAATCCTACACAGACGAACTTTATCGCCTGCGGAGCCACATTCTGTTTGTCAGCCAGCTCATGCAGCGCCTGAACGATAATTAGAACGTGAGCCGCCTGCCCTTTTCTTTACGTGAATTCCTGATCGGGTTCGCTGTGTGCTCACTTTTTCTGGCTGCGCTGGTTTTTCTGTTTCTGCGTGACACACAATGGGGTGTGCTGGCGCCGCTTCTCTCCGCCGTTTCCAGCTTCTGTGTCGTGCTGATTTCGATTGTAAAGCGTCAGGGTTAGATCACCCCAGCCAACCGGCTTCGCGAACCTTCGGCGCGAATGTGCGGCTGACCGGAACCTCAACATCCGATTTCAGGGTAATGATCATTTTACCGCTGGACGTCGTCACCGACTTCACACCCGTTTCATTCACCCACCATGATCTGTGCGTCTGAAGGCCGGGCGCACGTTCCAACTGGTGCATGGCCGTACTGAGGCGCTCCAGAAAGAGGTGCTCTCCCGCGCTGGTATGCACACGTAGGTAATGATCTTCCGACGAAATCGCATAGAGATCGGCGTTTCGATAAGGAAGCGGCAAACGGGACATGAAGGTCGCAACCGAATTCCCGGTTTCGTCCGTTCCGCCGTCAACGGTAGCATCGCCATTTGTTGCGCGATCCAGAAGGTAGCCGAAAATTGTAATGCCAATCGAGATAACCAGCGCGAGACTATAGACACGCGGATACTCGTCGAGCGGCACGCGTCCACCAAAGGCATGTTGCAGAATGATGAGCACCGGCGTCACGAACAGAGCGCATACAGCCGCGATCACTGCAAGGATGAGCCAGATGGGCAGTCCATCCAGCCATTTCAGTGCAAGTGTCGCTGTGCCCCAGCCGATTACCGAGCCGTAAATGACCAGACCGGTCCAATAACACCAGACCGCCCAGAAAGGCAGGCTGTTTCCCGCATTGAACGGATTGAGAATCGAGAGAAACGTGCCGATCCCGACAAGGATTGCCAGTTGGCGGCCGCGTTGTGCCCAGTCAATCGCGATACGCAAAATGTAAACTCCCCTCAAACACCATGCAACTCACGCTTCGTGAACGACATTAGCTGCGTTTCGCGAACTACGTCATCCCCTTCATGAAGATCAGCTCGCAGCACTCGCTCCCGTGGCCAAAATGGGGTCATCGGCACAACGCCAAACACATTCAAACGCGACTTACGGAGCCCGTCATCATGTCTGATACACTCGTTTCCAAACCTTCACCACGCTTCCCGACCATCAACATTCCGGGCCTTACCAGATACCGGATCGCGGTTGGCTTTGCGCTGGCTGCTTACAGCTTTCTGGCATACCAGATCGTCAGGGGCGCAGGAGTTATACCGCAGTTTCGAGTGGACCTTACGCCCCTCCTTACCGCGCCGATTGAAATTCAGATCCACGCCTATGGCGCAATTGCGACCTTCATCATCGGTCTGGTGCTTCTGTTTGCGCCGAAAGGTTTCCGCCTGCACCGGACGCTTGGCTGGACATGGGTTGTCACCATGGCGATCACAGCAATCTCTTCCTTCTTCATCACGTCTTTCAGCCCGGTTCATTTCAGCCCGATCCATGCGCTCTCTGCCTGGACGCTGATTGGCCTGCCAATGGGTATTGCCGCCATTCGCCGCCGCAAGGTTCAGGACCACCGCAAGAAAATGACCGGCATGTTTGTGGGCGGCATGATGATCGCTGGCCTGTTTTCCTTCCTTCCGGGTCGCCTGATGTTCAGCCTGTTCTTCTCATTCTGAACACGCTGACGGATATAGGGTCACCTATTGCCCATCACGGGGTCAGTTCAGGCAGAACGGCAATGTATCGCGCTGCCTGACATTTATCCGAGCCGCCGGATCAGTTACTCTCTCCCCATGCTCACTCACTTTAAATCTTTACTGATTGCAGGCGCTCTGTGCACCTTTGCCAATGTTGCCGCTGCAGACGGGCCCGACAGTTCCGGTGATGCGACCGGCATCTACCTTGCGGTTCGTGGATACGGATCGATTGAGGACCAGAATAACTTCCACTTCGACAATAGCCGCGAACTGGCGGGTGCGGTGGGGTACCGGTTCCACGAGAACTGGCGCGCGGAAGCCGAGTATTCCACACGCTGGTCCGACATTTCCGGCCTGAACGGCGCGCTCACCACCACCGGCAAGGCAAATGTGCAGACGCTTGGCGCGCACATCTTCTATGACTTCAGGTCGGGTCAGCGCATCCGTCCGTTTGTCGGGATGGGCGCCGGAGCGTCCCGCCTCGATTTCAAATTCGAGGGCCCTGCCGACCATTTTCCGTCTTTCATCGTTCGTGGTGACGACACCAATTACGGTCACTATTTCAACGTCCTTGCGGGCGTGACCTATAACGTCTCTCCAGCGTTACGACTCGGGCTGGGCGTTGAGTATGTCACCCTTCCCGATGACGCGATTGAATCAAACATTGGCGGGATTGAAGGGATAAATCGTTCCTATAATTACTTTTTAAGCGCACGTTGGTTCTTCGCACACAGGTAAAACTGACATATTTCTTGAGCGTACGTCATGACAATGTCATCCATCCGGTCTAGCGGTCTGACGAAACGGGAGAGCCTCATGAAACATATTGGTGTAAGCCTTATTGCCCTTGCTGCGCTTGGCGCATGTGCAACTCAAACAGCAACGGCACCAGCAGCTGTCTCGCCGCAATCCGCTGAAGAAGCACTGAGCGTTTATTACCGCGCCATCCCGACGAGCGAGCTTCCGTCCGGCCCCGAAATTCTGCCACTCAGCACCTCAGAAGCGCTGACACGTGTCATCGTCGCATCCTGTAATGATGAGGAACAGCCAAATCCGGCAATGGCGCGGATTGCCGAAGAAGATGCCGATCTTTTCCTTTTCATCGGCGACAATGTTTATGGCGACCGCGATGGCCGCAATTACGCCAATGCTGATTTCGAACTGGCAGAGCTTCACGAAAGCTATGCCGACCTTGGCGTAAGCGAGGCTTACAACGCCGTGGCTGCGGCCATGCCAATCCTCGCGACATGGGATGACCACGACTTCGGAATGAACGACTTCGGACGCAACTTTGCGGGCCGTATTCTCGCCGAGCGCATGTTCGAAAACTTCTTCCACATGGATGATACCGAGATCGCAGACTATCCCGGCGTTTATTACTCTCGCATGGTCGGCCCTGAAGGCCAGCGAACACAGATCATCATGCTGGACACGCGCTTCTTCCGCTCAGACCTGATGCCTACCGATGATTATGGCGCGGCGGGCCGCGAGCGCTATATTCCAAGCACGGACCCGGCGCAGGATATGCTGGGTGAAGCGCAATGGGCGTGGCTGGAACAGGAATTGTCCAAACCGGCGGACCTTCGTCTGCTCGTTTCATCCATTCAAGTCATTCCCGATGTTCATGGCTGGGAAAGTTGGGACAAGATGCCAACTGAACGCCAGCGTCTCTACGACATGATTGAAGAGACAGAGGCAAATGGTGTCGTGTTTGTCTCCGGCGACCGCCACACATCTTTCCTCTATAAAGACGAAGATCGCGGCGCGTACCCGTTCTATGAAATCACGGCTTCATCTCTCAATGTTGCCTTCGCCAGCGAGCCGGACTCCACAGAAGTCGATCCTCGCCAGCTTGGCCTCGGCTACACATTTGGTAATTACGGCGAAATCGAAATCGATTGGGACGCAGGCCAGATCAACTTCATCATCAATGATGAAACTGGCGAAGAAGTCCGCTCAACATCGTTCTCCATGGACGAAATCAACGCTGGTTAAGCCGTGACTGCTTTTCGCAATGTAGCCTCTCTTATTCTCGCAGCAGCTTTGCTGCAGGTCGCTGGCGGCCTGCTGGGCGTCGTCGTGCCTCTGGCGCTTGGCGATGTCGGTGTGTCTGATGCGATTGTGGGCCTTATTGCAGGTATTTACTCAGCCGGCTTTATGGCGGGCGCAGCTCTCGCGCCAAAGATGATCCGCGAGATTGCCAACATCCGGGTGTTTGCCTTCGCTGCCGCGTTGGGTGCCAGCATGGCGCTTCTCATGGCACTTTTCCGCGACCCGCTCACCTGGTCGATTGCACGGTTCGCGCAAGGCATCGGCATCGCTCTGATGTTTGCGAGCGTCGAAAGCTGGATGACCGAAGCGACACCTCAGAGCCAGCGCGGCTCTGTCATCGGTATTTATCACGTGGTTGCCAAATTGGCGCTGATCCTTGGTCCGTTTCTGGCCGTTGGGAATGCNCCAGCCGATCTGGAGCCATACATCTGGTGCGGTATCTTCCTCGCATTCTCGCTCATGCCCGTCTGCATCACAAAAAGCCTGCAACCTGCGCCGCCTGATCCCGCGCCCTTCCCGTTCCGACGCATGTATGAGGTTGCGCCCGCCGCCGTCATCGGGGTGTTCATTGCGGGCTTTTCCAATACCGGCTTTCTCTCTCTTTTGCCGCTCTACGCGCAGCAGGCAGGTGGAACGACCTCTGTTGCAACAGCAGCTGCCACCCTGATGGCTGCCGCCTATTTTGGCGGCGTACTTAGCCAATGGCCTGCAGGCTATCTGTCTGATCGTGTCGACCGACGCGTCGTGATCGGCGGTATGGGGCTTATCTCTGCGTTCGCTGCAATTGCCCTGATCTTCCTGAACGCACCAGGCAGCCTCATCACTCAGGCGCTGATCGGCCTTTGGGGCGCCGGTGCGCTTTCATTCTACGGTCTTTGCATTGCACACGCGGCTGACCGTTGTGAGCCATCAAAATTTGCGCGCATGCTCTCGGGCCTCTTATTCGTATGGGCGGCCGGTTCTGTCATTGGTCCGATGGTTTTCGGCCTTGTCATGTCGTCTCCACTCGGAACGCGCGGCCTCTTCATTCTGGAAGCCGTTATCGGATTTATCTTGTTTGTGCTGATGGTGTGGCGTCGTCAGGCGAAGGCTCCCGTCATCGAGGAAGAGCGCGAATCTTACGAAATGGTCCAGCCGACATCTGTGGTCGGCGCCGATATCGACCCGCGTACAGACGACGAGCCACTGCCAACCATCTGATTTTCTTAAGTGATCATGAATAAATCACGTTAACCTTAATCAAGTGCCTTAAGAGGCTGACAAAATTTTCAAATTGTTTTTCAAAACATTCTAACACACCGCCCGCAAAGTTTTTAGACAATTTGAAAACCAGCAGGCGTATTATGCAAAAAAATAAGAAAAAGCGCTCCGAAATTAAAAAGCCCAAAATTACAAATTCAGCACGAATGAAAGCTCTCAAAGAATCGCAGGCCATTATTGAGTTCGACCCGAACGGCACGATTCTTCATGCCAATCGGAATTTTTTACAGACGATGGGGTATGAGCTTTCCGAAATTGTCGGACGACACCATTCGATATTTGTAATGGACCGTGACCGTAAATCCCCTGAATACCGGGACTTCTGGAAAGACCTTGCGCACGGGGAGTTCAAATCAAATCGCTTCAAGCGGAAAGACCGACTTGGCAACCCCGTCTGGATTCAGGCGACTTACAATCCAATTCACTGCAAACAAACCGGGCAAGTGCTTGGTGTGCTAAAGATCGCCACTGATATTACAGAGGCGCGCATCAATGACCTCGACAATCAGGGAAAACTACAAGCGATCAGCCGTTCAATGGCGAGCATTGAGTTCGAGCCCGACGGAACCATTATTACAGCCAACCAGAACTTTCTGGACGCTGTCGGCTATAAGCTGGACGAAATCGTTGGCCAGCATCACTCCATATTCGTGCTCAAGGAAGATCAGGGCCTGGAGTATCAGGAATTCTGGCGTCTTCTCGCAGCAGG
Organism: Ponticaulis sp.; assembly: GCA_002723155.1. Lineage (GTDB taxonomy): Bacteria > Pseudomonadota > Alphaproteobacteria > Caulobacterales > Hyphomonadaceae > Ponticaulis. The sequence continues at coordinate 346,287 of PBNO01000002.1, forward strand.
TAAATTTCAAGCTGCCGAATATCGTCGCAAGCGTAAGGATGGCAGCGAGTTTTTCATCAATGCGAGCTACAATCCGATTCTTGATGAAGAAGGCAATGTTATCAAGGTCGTCAAATTCGCTTCTGATGAAACCGACAAGATGAAGCGTCTCAACACGCTGAAAGAAATAGATAGCGACCTCACAAAAATCACGGACGCCATCAACATCGTCGCCCATCAGGCAACTGAATCAGCAGATGCCTCACGCAATACGACTGAAAATGTCGAAAGCATTGCCGCAGGCAGTACCCAGCTGGCGACATCCGTTCAGGAAATCTCCGAGCAGATTATCAAAGCAGGTAAAATCTCCACCGATGCGGTCGACAGGACACGGCGCGCGACAGTGTCAATCGACAATCTATCCGCCGCAGCAGTTCAGATTTCTGATGTTATCGAGCTGATTTCCAGCATCGCACAGCAAACGAACCTGCTTGCCCTTAATGCCACGATTGAAGCCGCGCGAGCAGGTGATGCGGGTAAAGGCTTTGCCGTCGTTGCAAATGAAGTCAAAGCGCTCGCCAATCAGTCATCGGGCGCAACTGATGATATTGCCGAGCAGATCCAGGCCGTGCAGAACGCGACCAAGGAAGCGGCTCAATCGATTACCGACATTGAAGCCGTTATCGAGGAACTGAACTCGATCTCGGTCTCAATTTCGGGCGCCGTGGAAGAACAGGCCTGCGTTACGCGGGATATGTCAGGCAATATGACAGATGCCAGCAATTCGGTTGCGGGCATCACCGACGGGTTTGAACAGATTGCACGATCAACCGCAGAGATTCGCCAGTCCACCGAACAGCTAAAAGCGCTTTCGGCATCCATAGCGGCATAGCAAAACGGCAGAACTCAGCGGAATAGGCGCCATCTCTCCAGGGAATACATTCCCTCCAGAGATGGCGTTTTCTCGTCTGGTGGAAATAAAGTGACCATCAAACCGGTAAAAACCCATATATTTGGCCTTCAGAGGGACAATCACACCAAAGATGGAGTTGCACACCCCTAGTGCATTGTTATAACCCGGTCCTGTCTTAGGGGGCGAACCGCCTTCACAAACAAATAAGAGGCAGCATCCATGAACATTCACGAGCATCAGGCCAAGGCAGTTCTGAAGTCTTTCGGCGCACCGGTTGCAGACGGCTATGCCGTATTCTCTGTAGAAGAAGCAGCTGAAGCTGCGGCTAAACTCCCGGGTCCTCTCTGGGTCGTGAAAAGCCAGATCCACGCAGGTGGCCGCGGCAAAGGTAAGTTCAAAGAAGCTGAAGCTGGCGAAAAAGGTGGCGTTCGCCTCGCATTCTCTCCGGACGAAGTTTACGAACACGTCAAAGCTATGCTCGGCAACACTCTGGTCACGCACCAGACTGGCCCGGAAGGCAAGCAGGTCAACCGCATCTACATCGAAGATGGCGCTGACATTAAATCAGAGCTTTACTGCTCACTCCTCGTGAACCGCGAAACAGGCAAGCCGGCATTCGTCGTGTCTACCGAAGGCGGTATGGACATTGAGGAAGTTGCAGCGGAAACACCTGAGAAAATCCTCACAATCAACATCGAGCCAACAACTGGCGTGACAGATGCAAACTGCGAAGCGCTCTGCAAAGCGCTGAACCTTGAAGGCACTTCAAAAGAAGACGGCTACAAACTGTTCCCGATCCTCTATAAAGCCTTCACTGAAAAAGACATGGCGATGCTGGAAGTGAACCCGCTGATCGTTATGGAAGACGAGCACCTGCGCGTTCTCGACGCGAAAGTGTCTTTCGACGGTAACGCTCTGTTCCGCCACCCTGACATTCAGGAACTGCGCGACAAAACAGAAGAAGACGAGAAAGAAATCGAAGCTCACGAGTGGGACCTCGCTTACATCTCTCTCGACGGTACAATCGGCTGTATGGTGAACGGTGCTGGTCTCGCTATGGCGACCATGGACATCATCAAACTCTATGGTGCTGAGCCAGCTAACTTCTGTGACGTTGGCGGCGGCGCATCAGCAGAGAAAGTTGCTGCAGCGTTCAAGATCATCATGAAAGACCCGAATGTTGAGGGCATTCTCGTCAACATCTTCGGCGGCATCATGAAGTGTGACGTCATCGCGGAAGGTGTTCTGCAGGCTGTTAAAGAAACAAACCTGTCAGTTCCACTGGTTGTTCGCCTTGAAGGTACAAACGTAGAGCGCGGTAAAGAGATCATTGCGAACTCTGGCCTCAACGTGATCCCGGCTGANGATCTCGACGACGCAGCGAAGAAAATCACTGACGCTGTGAAGAAATAAGTCTCAGGCCAAACTGAGAATTGGAAAGGCGGGCCAATGGTCCGCCTTTTTTTTGTGAAAGGAAGTGTTACAAAATGGGTCCGATAGAAGCACTCAAAAAATTGGGCTACTCACCAAATTCCAATTACGATTGGTTCGCACAAAATAGCGATGGGGTGTGTTTAATTTTGTGGAGAGACGAAATCGCATGGCACCCCAGCCGGCACGACTCGATACGAGAGCGCTCACGAATAACAGCGAATGGCGTAGTGACCCAAAGTCCTTTCAAAGAATCGAAGTTTTGGAAAAGGCCATACAGCAATTCTCAAGCAGACTAGATGTAGTTGTCAGGAATGGAAATCCCGTAGAGAATGATGGGTCAGCGTCTCCATGGGACATCAAAATTCGCAGGCACATGTGGTATTGCGCTGAAACATTTCCTGAAACGAACGACTTTATTCTTGAATTGCGTCCACTTTAAACTCCAACGTCGGAGAGACTTATGATCGTCTACAAAATCTTCCGCACTGATGAGCAGGCTGCATTCGAAGCCGCAGGCCGCACAGCGGGCGCACCGATCGACCTTCAGGATGGCTATGTTCACATGTCCACGGCCGAACAGGTGAAAGAAACAGCAGCGAAACATTTCGCGGCTGAAGACAATCTCTACCTTCTGGCAATTGAAACCGACCGTCTTGGCGATGATGTGAAATGGGAAGTCTCTCGCGGCGGGGCTGAATTCCCGCACCTTTATCGCGATCTTCTCGCCAGCGATGTTGTCTGGACACAAGCGCTGAAGCTCGGCCCGAACGGGCACGAATTTCCGGAGCTCTAACATCCAGCGCGCGGCCACAAAAATCCCCAGTTAGTTGTTTCTCAACGCCTTTGCTGCGATCAGGACTTGGCGATCGGTGCTCCTTGAGTACAAGTATGCTGCTGCAAACGTTTCCTGTACGGAGTTTTCGATGAAACGTGTTCTGGTTTTTCTAAGCGTTCTGCCGCTTTTCGCTATGCCGGCGCATACTGATGACGCATTCCACCGGCGTGCTTATGAAACCTGTATTGCACATCTGGAGCACCATATCTTCCCTTCCGGAGACGGCCTGGTGGTCTACCCGCATCAACAGGGTTCGGTGCAGGTTGGCGACGGTGAAGTGGTGATCAATTTCCCGCAAGGCAGCATTCTCAACGGAGAAAGCAATGACGGCATTTGGGGCTATGAACTGAGCGCTGAATGCGTTGCGCATCCGGGCTCAAATGTGATTTCCCAGATCATCGTGAATGGTCAGCCCGTAAATCATCGAACGATTTCGTTCTGATACTTCGCGCTAAAATAAAAATACGACAAATTTAAATTCCGGATTGCCGCCAAAAATCCTTTCGCCTAGCTTTTCTCTGGGAAAAGCAGGGGGTTGGGCATGAAAGCCTTTTTCGGATTTCTGGTAATCGTCGCACTGGTACTGGGCGGCGCTTATCTTGGCAGAGCGTTCATCGTCGATAAGCTCTATCCTGATTCCGAGATTTTCTCTGATGAGATTGGCATTGTGCCACACGATATGGCCGTCAAAGAATACTCGGTAAGCCAGCCTTCTGAGATGATGGTCCGCGTTACCTTTCTGGACGGCACAGAGAGCCTGGTAACCGTCTCGCAAAGTGATGATGATCACGATTGGGAGAACGGCGTTTCAGGCCCGCTACCTGTACAATTTTCTATTTCGAGCGGACGCTACTCAACTGAATGGTTCCCAGCGCAGGCAGATGAGACCTTCCGTGTTGCACTCGCCAATATTGCAGCCAGCCGCCTCGCCGAAGTAGGCACGCTCTCCAGGATTACTGTTTATCGCCGCGAACCTATTCCGGATTGGATCGCCGCGCTCGTACCTGAAGCCTACGACATTGAAGACGCACGTATTCAGCGCTTTGACCCTGACAAGGACATCGATACCGAAAACATCATGAACTTTGTCTATGAGATGGACGATTAAATGCGCGCCCCGTTTCTCGCTCTCGCGACCGCTTCTGTTATCGTCGCAATCCCTGCTAACGCCCAGCATTTGCCCGCAACAGCCCCGGCAGGCATGGACCCGCTGTCTACTCTGTTCATTGAGGCGTGCGAGAGATACGGCCGCGGAGTGCACAATGATGATGGCACACTCGCAGCCGCCGGCTTCACATTTCTTGGTGGATTTGCGCTCGACGGCGATGGTGATCAGCCAGATCATAACTCGCGTTTTGGGAATTTTCTTCCGGGGACTGAGCGTAATCACGAACAGGCCCAGATCACTTTCATGAAGTGGTATCACGATGACAGAAGACCTGAATATTTCTGTCATCTCCTCGTGGATGAGGACACGAATGCGCAGAACCGGTTCAGCCCGAACTCCTTCCATCTTCTGACCGATTTTGACTACTACCCGCCCCGACCCGGAGACGTAGGTTACGGCGCAACCGAAGACTGGGAAGTAGACGCCCGCGACCGCTACACGAAGATCAGCCTTGATAGCCAGGATGGCGACTGGTCTGTCTCGATCACGTCTTACCCGCACTGAGGCGGCGCGGAAAAATTTTCAGAAAAAATTGAATTATCGCGACGGAACACGTTCACAATCTCGTTAGATTGGTGAGGTTGTTGCCGTTTTGCGCGATAAAATGAGAGTCCACTATCATAATTTCCTCGCAAATCGCGTAGCAATCAAATATAAATAAGAAAAAATAAAACAGCGACAGGAGGACAACGCCCATGCGAAAGATTTTCGCCTTTACTGCATCTGCATTTGCCCTATCGGCACTTACCTTAAGTGCAGAGGCTTCCCCGACTTATGTGGATAACTTCCGACTCGTAGACCACGAGCGGGTTTCTCATGAACTGTATTATTATCAGGATGCGCCAGCTATCGTCCTTATGACGGTCACAGCGGACTCCGATTTTTCCGTAAGAGCTATCGAAGCGCTTGCAGACCTGCGCGATGAATACGCAGCAGAAGGCGTCCGCTTCTACCTCATCAACCCTGACGCCACCGAGACCCGCACAGAAATGAGCGACGCCATGGCGGCTGTAGGCGTCGACATGCCTGTTCTGATGGATGCCCGTCAGCTCGTGTCTGAAAGCCTCGCGCTGGAAACAACCGGCGAAGTTCTGGTGATCAATCCACGCACGGGTTTCCAGCTCGCATATCGCGGACCGGTCAACGGACAGGTAGATGGTCGTGGGCGCACGCCTTACCTTGCGAACGCGCTTGATGCGCTTATCGCCGGTGAAAACGTTGAGATGGCATCTGTAGACATGCGTCGCGGAGATTCAGTCGTTCTTCCGCACGCAAACACAAGCCTGCACCAATCCATCTCATACGCTGAAGATGTTGCGCCGATTCTGGTTGAGCGCTGCGGCGGATGTCACGTCGCTGGCGGTATCGCACCATGGGAACTGGCTGACTATGAGACCATTCAGGGCTGGGCACCTATGATCCGTGAAGTTATCCGCACGGACCGTATGCCTCCGTACTTCCCTGACTTTGATCACGCAGGCACATTCTATAACGAGAACGAACTTTCCCCTGAAGAAGCTCGCACAATCGTTCACTGGATTGAAGCTGGCGCGCCACGTGGCGAAGGCGAAGACCCACTGCTCGACGCGCTTGAGCCGCTTCCGGAATGGCCACTCGGCGAGCCGGATTACATCGTGGAAGTCACGCCGTTTGATATCCCGGCCACCGGTATCCTGGAATACGAATACCCGACCATTCCTAACCAGATGGAAGAAGGCCGCTGGCTTCGTGCAACACACGTTCGCCCGGGCTCCAATCAAGGTGTCCACCACGTAACATCCGGTTACATTCAGAACCGCAATGCGGCGGTCGATGAGATCGAAGGCAATCTGCCAAGCGGCTCGGTCGGCAGCTATACGCCGGGCCAGAACCCGCAAGAGTTCCACGAAGGCGTTGGCACATATCTGTCACCGGGCGGCGCGTTCCGCTTCTCCATGCACTACACGACGTTTGGCCTTGAAGAGACAGACCGCACGCAAGTTGGCCTCTACTTCCATGACGAGCCGCCAGAGCTCATCATGCGCTCAACGGTGATTGGCGATTCAAACTTCGTCATTCCTGCAGGCGAAGAGAACTTCCACATCACGTCTTACACGCTCTTCCCGGCGGACGCCGAGCTCTACACGCTCTATCCGCACGCGCACTATCGCGGCAAACGCGTGGAACTGTCGATTGAGTATCCGGATGGCACGAGCGAGCTGCTTCTGTCTCTGCCACGTTATGACTTCAACTGGCAGCGTGACTATGACCCGGTCGATCCAATTCAGGTACCAGCCGGCTCCCGTCTCGTAGCTGATTGGTGGTATGATAACTCCGATCGCAATTTCGCGAATCCGGATCCGGCAGCAGATGTCTATCCGGGCGACCAGACACACGAGGAAATGATGTATTTCCGCGTGAACTATCGCTGGCTCGAAGAAACCCGCGAGAACATCACGAACTATACTGAGATCATGCAACAGGACCGCCTGTTCGCATCTCTGGATGACTCTCGTGATGACATGCTTCAGCCAGCTGAGATCGTCGGTCAGCGCAATGTCTGGCTCGCAAGCGGCTTTGACGGATACGATACGAACAATGACGGCCTTCTCGACCGTGAAGAGTATCAGGCCGCTCTGCCAGATCGTCCGGCACGTCGCCGCGGCCCTGCCGCCCAGGGCGTAAACGAGTTCGGCGATATTGATGAGAACGTCATCAACTCCGAAGAGAATGCCGGTGAAGCCGACATGACCTCTCTGGACACGCCAACAACACGTGCTGGCGTTCAGTAAGTCTCTTCAGACCAAAAATCCGAAAGCCCCGGCGGAAACGTCGGGGCTTTTTCTTTATCTATACGCGAAACGCGACTTCTCAATTACACATATCCTGTGTTACACGGCTTACGTGGAAACGAGGCTCGCGTGACGAAAAACATCACACTCGCCATTGATGAAGACCTTCTGGACAAGGTCCGCGTTCTGGCCGCTCTGAAGCGGACCAGCGTCAATGAGCTTGTGCGCGGCTTTCTGACAAAGCTTGTCGAACAGGAACGCGCGCATGATGAAGCGCGTACCGGCCTGCTGAATCTGATGGAAACCTCGCCTGCGCGCCTCGGCAAATGGCGCCCTGACAATGAGGCGGCATCATGATTGATGAAGCCGATGTATTCCTCGACACATCTATACTCGTCTATGCCGCGCTTGGCCGCGAAGACGCGCCTGAGCGCTATCAGATTGCGCGCCGCATCGTGCTGGAAGAAAACTACGCGACATCCGCAAGCGTGCTCGCTGAATTCCACGAAACCGTCACCACACGCGGCGACACACCAATGCCGTCAGAGCTTGCTTCTGAGTGGGTCCGTACGCTGGCGCTCAAGCCCTGCCAAGCCGTTGATGACAAGCTGGTTCGTGAGGGTATTGCGCTTGCTGATGAGAATTCAATCTCAACTCGCTCCGGTATCGCACTCGCGTCGGCTCGCCGCCTTGGCTGCAAAACGCTCTATTCCGAACATTTTTCACCCGACCAGACCTTTGAAGGGGTTTGCGTCGTCAATCCATTCAACTAATCAGACACCGATCCAAACAGGGGAAACGTAAATGTCCATTCTGATCGACAAAAACACCAAAGTCCTCACACAGGGCATGACCGGCAAAACCGGCTCATTCCACACAAACCAGGCGCTGAACTATTTCGGTACGCAAATGGTTGGCGGCATCCACCCGAAAAAAGGTGGCGAGAAGTGGCAGGCTGAAAACGGCGCAGAGCTTCCAATCTTCGCATCCGTCGAAGACGGTAAGAAAGCAACTGGCGCGACAGCATCTGTGGTTTACGTTCCACCGGCAGGCGCAGCAGCAGCTATCGAAGAAGCAATCGACGCAGGTATCGAGCTCATCGTTTGTATTACTGAGGGCGTTCCGGTCATGGACATGGTCCGCGTGAAGGACAAGCTGGTTAAATCCAAATCTCGCCTGATCGGTCCTAACTGCCCGGGCCTTCTGACACCTGAAGAATGCAAAATCGGCATCATGCCGGGTTCTATCTTCTCTAAAGGTTCTGTCGGCGTTGTTTCCCGCTCAGGTACACTGACATACGAAGCTGTATTCCAGACATCTCAGGTTGGCCTCGGCCAGACAACAGCTGTCGGCATTGGTGGTGACCCGGTCAACGGCACAAACTTCATCGACGTGCTCGACATGTTCCTCTCTGACGACGAGACACAATCTATCATCATGATTGGTGAAATCGGTGGTTCTGCGGAAGAAGAAGCCGCTGAATTCCTCATTCAGGAAGCGAAGAAAGGCCGCAAAAAGCCAATGGTTGGCTTCATCGCTGGCCGTACAGCGCCTCCAGGCCGCACAATGGGCCACGCTGGCGCGATCGTTTCCGGCGGCAAAGGCGGCGCGGAAGACAAAATCGCTGCGATGGAAGAAGCAGGCATTGTTGTGTCTCCATCACCAGCGCGTCTCGGCGTTACGCTGCAAGACGTTCTCAAAGGCTAATTGACTGCCTTTACAGACAGACTTTGAAAGGCTCTCTTCGGAGAGCCTTTTTTATGTGCGCTAAAACGCAATCCCTTCAGACCGTAATAATTCAATATCGCGCATCTGGTCGGCATAGTCCTGATCCTTGGGCTTCGGCAGGCTGAGAACTGCATCACGCACACGCCGGCCGACTATCTGATCAAGCGCGATCGACCAAAGTCCTTGCACTGTCAGGCCAATTGCAGGGCCAAGGCGGCGTTCGCGTGTCGGATGGCGAAGCCTTATCTGCTTTTCAGAGTTAATGGTCACCCCATCCGCGCGCACACCCCATATCTGCAAATCTCCCTGATAACCGGACACATCCAGCGAAAAATCCGGATCATCTATCTGACGATCCTTTTCTTTTTCACTTGTCAGGCCCGGCTGTATTTCAAATCTGTTTGCTGTTGCCAGCGAGCTGGCGCGGACATGTCTCATCTTCGTCCGGTTATCGAACATGAAACGCCAGACTTTTAGCTTGTCCAAATGGACATTCTCCAACTCATAGCCTTCGCCTAACCAGAAAGGTCCTGCTTCAACCTCGCATCGCTCAAAATGGACATCACGAACGCGATGTGGGCCCCTAGTTTTCAGCGCACCCTGGGTCGACCTGAAAACAGTCCGGTCAAAATGTCGGTCAGCCAGAACCATCCCCTTGCGAAACGGCCCAAGACGCACCTCCGAAAAATAAGACTGCAAATCTTCGGCCACACATCCCCCGATTGTTGCGTTCGGCAAACACTTCTATGCATGCACCGTATTAGCGGGAGAGATGAATGCAAGCGAACGATGACACAGCCACGGGACAACTCACAAAGTCGCTCGAACTCCTGTCCGAAAAAGTCGGCGACCCGGGCGCACTTGTCTATGCCGAGCTTTTCCGCCGTCATCCCGAACACGAAGACCGCTTTTTCATGGATACAGATGGCAGCGTGCGCGGGGAAATGCTGTCTCAGGCGTTCGATGTCCTGATGGGAACCGACGAAGGCAGATCCAGCGCAAACACGCTCGCGACGGCCAACCGGTTCGCGCATGACGGCTATGATGTTTCGGAGAGTGAATTCAATCAATTCTTCTTCATCATCCGCGATGTTACGCGTGATGCACTGGAAAGTCAGTGGACAGCAGAATTTGAAAATCGCTGGGCGGATATCCTCAATAAAGTCACCGGCGAAACCACAAACCCGTGAGCTTACTTTCATTTGCGACAATCATGCGCAGACTGCTCCGTCACCGGAGATTTCGTGCCTATATTTCACTTCTGAAGCAAAAGCCGTTCACCGCCCGTACTCGCATAGCAGTTATGCTGTTCTGACCTCGGTATAAAAAATGGGCCCGTCGAATCAAATTCGATCAATGTTGGATTGCGGAGTCGGCTTTTTTGATTTAGCGGAAGGCAATTTTTTCAGGCAGGCCTGTTGCAGGAATTGCCGATGAAGCCCGATTACATATCTATGACTTAGGTTGGGTTTCTATCCGGCAGAAAATTCCCTAAATAGGATAGCAAGAAATTTGTGTGTTTTGTTTCTGCAAAACAATCATCAGGACGTATAGCAATGGCAGATGACGGCTCCCCACCAAACGGCAATCGCTCCGACGCAAATTCGGCGATGCTGGAAACCCTGTTTCTTTACGGTGGAAACGCCTCATACATTGAGCAGCTTCAGGCGAACTTCGATCGCGATCCGAATTCCGTTCCTCCTCAATGGCGTAGTTTCTTCGAAAGCCTCGGCGATGGCGGCGAGCCCGTTTCCAAAGCGGCTGACGGCCCAAGCTGGACACCAGCAAGCTGGCCACTGACGCAGCGCGACGAAAACACCGACGCAATCGACTATTCATGGTCTGCGAACGAACCACAGATCGCGGCGAAGATCACAGAGCGCGCCGGCCCGAGCGCAAATCCGCAGGACGTTGCGCGCGCTATTCAGGAATCGATCAAAGCGATCATGATGATCCGCGCTTATCGTATGCGCGGCCACCTCGCGGCGGATCTCGACCCGTTGCGTCTCAACGACTTTGGCAACCAGCCGGAGCTCGATCCGCAATCTTACGGCTTTACGCCGGATATGTGGGATCGCCCGATCTTCATCGATTTCTATCTCGGCATGGAATACGCTTCCATCCGTCAGATGCTCGACGTTCTGAAGCGGACTTACTGCTCGACCGTCGGTATCGAGTTCATGCACATTTCCGACCCGGAAGAAAAATCCTGGCTTCAGGAACGTATTGAGGGTCCGGACAAAGGCGTTGCTTTCACCAAAGAAGGCAAAATCGCAATCCTGAAGAAACTGATCGAAGGCGAAGCGTTCGAGCAATTCCTCCATAAGCGCTATCCGGGCACAAAACGTTTCGGTCTTGATGGTGGCGAAGCTGCGGTTCCTGCACTCGAGCAAATCATCAAACGCGGCGGCGCACTCGGTGTTGAGGAAATCGTTCTCGGCATGCCACACCGTGGTCGCCTGAACGTTCTGGCTGCCGTTATGGGCAAGCAGTACAAAATCATCTTCCACGAATTCCAGGGCGGCTCATCTCAGGGCGCTGACGAGTTCGGTTCCGGCGACGTGAAGTATCACCTTGGTGCCTCTTCCGACCGTAAGTTCGACGGACATAATGTTCACCTGTCCCTGACACCTAACCCGTCTCACCTTGAAGCGGTGAACCCGGTTGTTCTCGGCAAATCCCGTGCGAAACAAAGCTTCCTGAAGCGCGAGTCTGCAAAGAACCGCCGCGCGCAGGTTATGCCTCTTCTTCTCCACGGTGACGCGGCATTTGCCGGTCAGGGCGTTGTATCAGAGTGTTTCGCGCTCTCCGGTCTTGCGGGCTATCGCACAGGCGGCACGATCCACTTCATCGTGAATAACCAGATCGGCTTCACAACAAGCCCGAAATATTCGCGCTCTTCGCCATACCCGTCCGACGTTGCGAAAATGGTGGAAGCACCGATTTTCCACGTGAACGGTGATGACCCGGAAGCGGTAGTTTACGCGGCGAAGGTTGCGACTGAGTATCGTCAGAAGTTCGGCAAGGACGTTGTCATCGACATGTTCTGCTACCGTCGCTACGGCCACAACGAAGGCGACGAACCAATGTTCACCCAGCCTTTGATGTACAAGAAGATCAAAGGCCACCCACCGGTTCAGAAGCTTTATGCTGACCGCCTGATCGGCGAAGGCATCGTCACACGCGAAGAAGTCGATCAGTGGAATGCTGACTTCGACAAATTCCTCGACGACGAATTCGAGGCAGGTAAAACATACTCTGCCGATCGTGCTGACTGGCTTGATGGCAAATGGTCAGGCCTTGGCCTGCCAGAGGGCGATGAACGCCGCGGCAACACAGCCGTCGAAATCGATACGCTGAAACGCATTGGTACGGCGATCACAACAATCCCTGAAGGTATCACACCGCACAGAACGCTCGCGCGCGTCATTGATGGCCGCAAGAATGCGATCGAAAGCGGCGAAGGCCTCGATTGGGCAACCGCAGAGCACCTCGCATTCGGTTCGCTTCTCGATGAAGGCTTCCCGATCCGTCTGTCCGGTCAGGACTCCGGTCGTGGCACGTTCTCCCAACGCCATTCGCGCGTTGTCGACCAGAAAACAGAAAAGCCGTACACGCCGCTGAACAATATCAGCGAAAACCAGGCGAAATACGAAGTCATCGATTCCCTCCTCTCCGAGGAAGCGGTTCTTGGCTATGAGTATGGCTACTCTCTGGCGGACCCGAATACGCTTACGCTCTGGGAAGCCCAGTTCGGTGACTTCGCAAACGGCGCGCAGGTTCTCTTCGACCAGTTCATCTCTTCCGGTGAACGTAAATGGCTTCGTATGTCCGGCCTCGTCTGCCTTCTGCCACACGGCTATGAAGGTCAGGGCCCTGAGCACTCCTCAGCGCGCCTTGAGCGCTTCCTGCAAATGGCTGCCGAAGACAATATGCAGGTCTGCAACCTGACGACACCAGCGCAATACTTCCACGCGCTGCGCCGTCAGATTCACCGCGACTTCCGTAAGCCGCTCATCATCATGACGCCGAAATCGCTTCTGCGTCACAAGCTGGCGACCTCTGCGCTTGCAGATCTCGGTCCGGAGTCATCTTTCCACCGCGTTCTGTGGGATGATGCGGAAACACCGGGTCGCGGCGGCGAAGTGAAACTCGTATCCGACGACAAGATCAAACGCGTCGTTCTCTGCTCCGGTAAGGTTTATTACGACCTGTTCGAAGAGCGTGAGAAGCGTGGCATCGACAATATCTATCTGATGCGCGTCGAGCAGTTCTATCCGGTCCCACGCAAGTCTCTGATGCAGGAGCTGAAACGCTTCCCGCAGGCCGAGATGGTCTGGTGTCAGGAAGAGCCACGCAATATGGGCGGCTGGACCTTTATCCGCGACGAGATCGAATGGTGCCTTGAGCAGGTTGGTGCGAAGCATACACGTCCGCTTTACGCTGGCCGTCCGGCATCTGCGTCTACCGCAACCGGCCTCATGTCCAAACACGTCGCCGAGCGCGACTCCTTCATCGACGCTGCCCTTGGCGACAGCGGCAATTGTACAACATTTGAAACGGCCTGAGCGCCGAGAACCCCGGAAAGAGAGCAGTACGAATGACTGATATTATTGTCCCGACGCTCGGCGAATCTGTCTCCGAAGCAACTGTCGGAACATGGCTCAAAAAAGCCGGCGATGCCGTCAGCAAGGATGAAGTGATTGTCGAACTGGAAACCGATAAGGTTTCTGTCGAAGTTGCAGCCCCGGAAGACGGCGTTTTGTCTGAAATCGTTGCCGCTGAAGGCGAAACGGTCGGCATTGGCGCACTTCTCGGTAAAGTTGGCGCGGGCGACGGCGCTGCGGCAGCACCTGCTCCTGCAGAAGAGACGTCTGAAGCCCCAAAAGAAGAAGCGGCCGCTCCGGCCGCCTCCTCCGGTTCTGGTGACACCGTTGACGTAGAAGTCCCGGCGATGGGCGAAAGCGTCTCTGAGGGCACGCTGTCTTCATGGCTAAAACAGCCTGGCGACACGATCTCCAAAGACGACATCCTTGTCGAAATCGAAACAGACAAAGTTGCTGTTGAAGTTCCGTCTCCTGTCGATGGCGTCCTCTCCGAGGTCCTCGTCGCTGAAGGCGAAACGGTCAGCATCGGTACTGTCATCGCGCGCGTATCCGGCGGCGAAGGCGGTGCGGCGGCTCTTGCACCAGCGCCTGCGGCGTCTGCACCGGCTCCAACCGCATCTGCACCAGCGGCAGCCCCATCGGGCGGCGCGCCGGTCTCTCCATCTGTTCGTCGCATCGCAGCGGAGAACGGCGTAAACCCGGCAGATATTCCGGGTTCAGGCAAAGGTGGCCGTGCCACAAAAGGCGACGCACTCGCCTATCTCGAAAAGAAACCTACGGAAGCTCCTGCCATGTCATCTTCGTCCGGCATTCCACGCGCAACGGGCCCTCGCGAAGAACGCGTAAAAATGACCCGCCTTCGTCAGACGATCGCTCGTCGCCTGAAAGAAGCGCAGGACACAGCAGCAATGCTCACCACGTTCAACGACGTGGACATGACCAACATCATGGAAATGCGCAAAGCGTACAAAGACAATTTCGAGAAGCGCCACGGCGTGAAACTCGGCTTCATGTCTTTCTTCGTGAAAGCGGTTGTGAATGCTCTGCAGGAAATCCCGGCTGTTAACGCTGAGATCGATGGCACAGACGTCATCTACAAAAACTACTACGACATCGGTGTCGCAGTCGGCACAGAAAAAGGCCTCGTAGTTCCGGTTGTCCGTGACTGTGATGCGCTGTCTCTGGCTGGCATCGAAGCATCTATCGGCGAGTATGGCCGCAAAGCCCGTGATGGCCAGCTGACCATGCAAGACATGCAAGGCGGTACATTCACCATCTCTAACGGCGGTGTTTACGGCTCCATGATGTCTACACCGATCCTGAACCCGCCTCAGTCTGGCGTTCTCGGCATGCACCGCATCGAGCAGCGTCCGGTTGCGATCAATGGTGAAGTTGTGATCCGTCCGATGATGTATCTGGCTCTGTCTTACGACCACCGTATCGTTGACGGCAAAGAAGCTGTGACCTTCCTCGTTCGCGTGAAGGAAGCTCTGGAAAATCCTGAGCGTATGCTTCTCGGCGTCTAAGCGCACTGAAAAGATAAAAGAAAAGCCCCGCTCTGGCAGCGGGGCTTTTTTTATTCTCCCCACATGCGGGTGAGATTGGCGAGCGTCTTGGATAAAGTCAGCAGCTCCGGCGAATTCTTGTCATGTGACGCAAGAAGCTCCGCTTTGAGATTATCCAGATCGAACAGAATTTCCCGCTGATCACCAGACCGGATCAAGCTCTGGATCCAGCCGACACATACAATACGGCGACCGCGCGTCACCTCTGCAACCTGATGCAGAGTTGTAGAGGGATAAATCACCAGATCCCCGCGCGCGCCTTTTACCGAATGCGTCATACCGGCCATGTCGATATTCAGCTCACCGCCTTCATAGCTATCCGGCTCTGTAAGGAAGAGCGTAAATGAGAGATCAGTCCGCACGCGGCTGTCTCCAGCACCCATAAAGGCGTTGTCGATATGCGTGCCATAGCCTCCGCCCTCACCTGTCTGGCTGACAATAAACGGCGACCACTTCGCGGGGCGGGCAAAGGCCTGCACGACTGGATGCGTGCGAAGCGCAGTCTGCACAAGCTCGCGAAGCCGGGTGCCTGTGCGCGTAGAGAGGTCAGCCTGACGGTTTCTCTTCACTTCGCGCGCCACAGCACCTGCTGTTTTCGTGCCGTCCGACCACATTAATTGCGGCAGAAGTTCAGCAACGCTGGCAAGGTCCGCCTCGTCCAGTACATTCCCGATAGTGATAGGCATCAGACCTCCTCATTTATGATAATGAGTTGCATTATTGGATACATTAGGTTTATGTCACGACAAACGCAATTCGCCAGAGATTAGCAAGGACGATTACTGTGAAAACAGACACGAAACGTTGGACACGCCTCGGACTGACGGCTGCACTCGCAGGCACAACACTTCTCGCAGCCTGCGGAAACTCAGGTGAAGCCGGAGAGGCTGGCGAGCAAGGTGAAAACGCTGTCAGCACTACTGATGCCGGNGAAGCGGCAACAACCGCACGCGCACCATCTTACGCCGCTGCAGATGGCGGTGAAGGCGAAGGCGCCGGTGGCGAGGGTGAAGGAGCTGGTGGAGAAGGTGAAGGCGGCGAAGGTGAAGGCGGCGTTGCTGTTCAGCAAGCTGCGACTGACCCGGTCGTATTCCGCTCAGCGCTGGCTATCACAGAAGCCCACGTGATCGCTGCGCGCGACGCATACATTGTTGGTGAGACGAGCGCAGCCGGCGAAATGTTCGCACACCCCGTTTCAGAAGTTCTCTTTGATGTCGGCCCTTATCTGGAAGAGCGCGGCGTTGAGAACTTTGACGAGCTGCTCCTCAATGCGTCTTCAGCCGTATTTGAAGGCGAAACTACGGAACAAATTTCAGAGCGTACGGATGAGATCATCGCGACGCTGCGCGCTGCGGCTGAAAAAGCACCAGATGACGGGTCATCCGAAGCACGCATTCAGGCTGGCGTAGCTGCCGACCAGATCGACCGCGCCGCCGTTATGTACACAAACGCGCTGCAGTCAGACTTCTTCGAGCCATATCTGGACGGCTATGGATTCTATGAAGCGGCCAAAGCAGCATTCGCAGAAGAAGAAGCGGCTATTCGCAGCGAACTTCCTGAGGTTGCATCAGCCATAGATACAGCGCTGGCACAGCTCGGCGCAGCTTACGCGACCGTGGAACGTCCAGAGTCACTGGATGCCAACCCTGCAGCGCTCACCGCGACATCGTCTGCAGTACTACTCGCGCTCGGCAACTAACGACACTCTGCGGCGGGCCAGTCCGATATCGGTCATGGCCCGTCGTCGATCGCCAATAGCGTGATCCCTGAAAGCTTTCTATGCTGACACGGCATGACGCTTTCTATCCTCCTCATTCTGTTTCTGGGTGCGTTCTTCGACGCCACGCTGGTGACCTGCTTCTTCGTCTTCGGAGAGGCTTTCTTCCTGATGGCGGGCGGGTTTGCCTACACCGATAATGACTGGCGGGGCGTGATTGCTGTTCTGGCCGGAGCCTATCTTGCAGATCAGACCGGCTTTCTCATCGGTCGACAGATGAAACCCTGGTTTCTAAGGTTCGCAAGGTCGGGCAAACGGCGACGGAGCGCGCTTCGCAGAACCCGCAACCTCCTTCGAAAGCATGGCGTGAAAGCGGTTGCAGGCTCTCGCCTGATGGGTCCTGTCGCCTGGTTCATGCCACCAATCTGCGGTGCTGCCGGTATGCCATGGCGCCGTTTCGCGATTGGCTCGCTCGTGGGCGTTAGTATTGGCGTGGGCATGTTTCTGGTGCTTGGTTACATAAGCGCCTGGGGCGCGGACCAGACCAGTTTTGATGTGGAAGGCTTCATCGAGCGCTATAAATGGGCGCTTCTGATTGGCGGTCAGGTTTTCTTCATTCTGACAGCGCTTATCGCGCGCTTTGCCGCCCGCTTCTTATTCTCGAAATTGTAAAATCGGCGACCTCTTTAGCCCCGTTAAGAGCGAGAAGCGGCTCTGCCGTTTTCACCGCGAATGCTTTCGCCTCTTCGCTAAGCGCGAAGCGCAAGGCCGCCTCTATGGCTTCACGGCTCACCTGACCACGTCGCAAAGGCTTAGCTGCGACACCGCCCTTCCATAGCGCGTCTGCATGCCAGAACTGATCCAGATGTCTTGGCATGATAATCTGCGGCACACCTGCGCGCAGCGCCGTATCGAGTGTACCAGCGCCGCCATGATGAAGGATCGCCGCGCATCTCGGAAATATGAGATCGTGAGGGGCATGGCCTACGATAAAGTGCTGATCGCCCACAGGGCCATCCAGTTTTTCGGCCAGCCCTTCCGAGAGAATCGCCCGACGGCCTCTTTCGGACACAGCCTCAAGGATCACCTGAAGGTCAGACGCATGCGCCTCAACATCCATCGAGCCGTGCCCTATGAAAACCGGCGGCGCCCCCGCTTGCAGGAACGCCTCCAAATCAGCTGGCAGAGCCGCGCCGGACTCAGGCACAAGTGACGGATACGGCTTCAACACATCGAATGCGTGCCAGTCTGTTGGCTTCTCAGGAATCAGAAATGGCGAAACAGTGGTCAGGCGTACCATGTCCGAGCGCGGCGCGTCTCGTGATGCACCGAGATTATGGGGTGAATTCAAACCCAGCTGGCGCCTGTGTCCGCTCAGAGCTTTCTCCATGGCACGCTGCGCGCCCCAGACCATCGCATAGCCCGCTTTGTTCAGAAATGAGGGAATGCCCGGCTTCCAAAGCATGGCACACGGGTATTCCCGCGTAGCGCTGATCGCAGGCTGGTGTGCATTCAGGATGAAGGGAATGTCGCAATACTCGGCAACCATCTGTGCGGGTGCGCAGATCGAATTGGCGAGAATAATGTCAGCGCCTTGAGCAGCTTTCAGAGATGCTTCCACGGTTCTGTCGACATAGGGCGCGACCATTTCATCCCAGTCACGAAAGAAGTTCAGCGGGTTCTTTAAGGTGCCTCTTTGTTCCGCCTCTTTATCCCATGCGGCGAGCGTGAAATCTTCCACCGCTTCCGCCCTGATACCATGTGCTTCGATTGCTCCGGAATAATCAGAGGGCGAGAGAATGCTGACGTCTGCACCCAACTCTTTCAGATAATGCGCGACAGACACAAAAGGCATAACATCGCCAAAGCTTCCCAATGTCTGGATTGAGACCTTCGTCATGTCAGAGCCTCGGGCGCGACGCTTACCCGGCGAAGCTTATGACCTGATGGCGGCATAAGCGCGGCCGCCTGCGCCGTAACCTCGGGTACAGCACCGCAGGACGCAAAGAGCACCTGCAGCGCCTCGCATGCAGCCGTGACACGAGGCGCATTCGCGGTGGGCAAGGTCAGCTCAACGGCGTTTCTGCCAGTCTGAACAACGCGGAAGTCCCTGACAGAACGATCCGTTCCTATAATAGCGTTCCGGATAACATCCGGCGTGATCCGGACCTTTTTGCCATCTCCGGACATCAGCTGAAACACATCATCGCATCGGCCATGGACAGCCTTAATAACGCGATGTGGGCGCCCGCAATTGCACGGGCGTTTGGCCAGCTCCAGAACATCATTCATCCTGAATCGCACCATAATTTGCGTGGTCCGCGAGAAATCAGTGATCAAGGGTGAGACCAGAGTGTCAGAACCTTCGACAGGCTCGAATTCGAAATGCACGTGGTCTTCGATCAGATGAAGCGAGCCCTTTTCACAGCCGACAGCAAACAGACCTTCGGTCGCCATGTAGATCTCGCGCACGATCACGCCGAACCGGCTTTGGATGATCAGCCTGTCCTCATCGTCCAGAACTTCGGCGCCGGAAAAGATGCGGGCCGGAGATATATTCGTGTCGCTTTCTGCAAGCGCCCGCAGGAACTTGGGCGGGGCCACAATCACGGTCGGGCGGAAATCTTCTAACGGCGCAAACTGCGCCTCAATACCTTGCGCCAGATCAAAGAATTGAAGTGCCAGATGCCGGCTTTCATTCGCCGCATCATAGAGACGACTATTGGCAGGCAGAACGACAGCAACGCGGTGGCGACGAGTCAGCACATCGGGCAAAGCTCGCGATAACATCACCCCAAGCCAGCGATAGCGCTCCGCTTCCGAAACGACATAGAGCCCCCGATTGCCAGACGTGCCCGTGCTCGCGCCAACGGCGTACCCTTCAGGCGCAGCACCATTCTCAAAATGTGCCCATGCTTCAGCCGTGGTCATGCCGAGCCGGTTATAGAGCGCGAAGTCTGCCATGAGCTGCGCTTTGTCCATTGTCGGCCAGTCTTGCAGAGGCAGCCCACGATATCCGGTAAACGCAGGCACTTTGCTCGCAGGACCATTGAGGAACCGCGCGAGCCGCCGCGCCTGTCTTTCCTCCAGCTCATCGCGATACGCTACAGAGTTGAGACGCAAGCTGGCATCCACGAAAGCCGCCAAAGTGCCCAAAGATGCTTTGAGCGACATCAGCCCTCTCCCTCGGGATCATGACAGAGCTTCAGCTCGCCGCCAGCTGCGACAAAGGCACGAAGCTTTTCACGCGTGGCTTCGGCTGCCGCTTTGTCTTCAAGTATTTGCGTCGCAGGAAAGCCCGGCGCCCGTCGTTCATCTATCGCCTGCCAGAGCCACTCACTATCAGCCGCGTAGAGAAGCGGTCGATCTCCTGTAAACAGAATGCCCGTATGCCCCAACATGTGACCGGGCAAAGGTATACCCAACACGCGTCCATCCCCGAACAGATCAAAAGCTTCGCCGAGACCCATCGGCGCCTCGACCGTCTTACAATCCTGAAAGTGTACAAGCCGATCAGCAAAGTCATCCGGCAAAAGCTCTTTGAAAAACCCGTGGCGTATGCGCTGAAACCAGCCTGCGGCGAGATAATGGTCCAGCGCATCACCATCCAGCATAATGCGCGCCTTCGGATAGTCCCGCAGAGCGCTGATATGGTCTGCGTGCAAATGGGTGACGATGATCGTGTCCACGTCTGGCACGGCATCTTGTAGGGCATCCGACGTAAGCTTCGGTTTCAGGATGCTCGCATAAAGGCTGAGGAAAAAGCCGCGTCGGCCCCTCATTATCCGCTTGGAATATCCGGTATCGACCAGGCACTTCCCCGCAGAAGGATGTTCAAACACGCCATAGCGTACCGGTAAATGCCGCAGGGTTCGCGCACCATTTTTCATGATCAGCCATTCGGGCGCTGAAACAATCGCGCTGTTTTTAAACTCAGGCCTGATCATTCTGTCCGTCCCACGAAGGTTTTTTCCAGACCTTCATCAAATGAGACTTTAGGCCTCCAGCCAAGAAGCTGCTCCGCCTTTTGAATATTCAAGGTCTGCCGAAACGCGAAAAGGCCTGCAGAATAAGCCGTTACAACCGGTTCTGGTCGCTGGGGCAGGATTGCGCACACGCGCTCTGAAGCTGTGGCAAAACCCCTGACCAACTGCCATGGCACCTGCCGCCATCGCACGATAATTCCGGCTTTCGCTCCTGCCTGTTCGGCGACCATCTTAACCGGCAGGGCCACCCCGCCTGAAATGTTGAACGCCTGTCCGCTGGCAGATGATGGCGCGACCATCGCGGCCAGAATGCTCTCAATCACATCGTCAATATAGGTAAGATCGGTTGCAGCCTCTCCGCCTCGCATAAGCGGTAAAGGCCGTGTCTTTGCTGCTTTCAGCAATCTTGGCAGCAGCGCAGTGTCTGCAGGACCATAGAGCCCGCGCGGGCGGAGCGTAACCGTTTCAAACGCAGACGCTCCGCTAACCAGATCCTCCGCGCGGCGTTTCGTGTCGGCATACGCATTTACCGGAGCCGGAAGCGGATCGCCTTCCCGCAAACGGTCCTGATCAGCGAAGCGAAAATAGATACTGGGTGAGGAGATATTGATGAAACGACGCGCACCCACTCGCTCGGCAAGGCGTAAGGCATTTGCTGTGCCCGCTACATTCGCCCGCTCGAAATCTACCGCCCGTCCCCAGGGCGAGGACAGCGCCGCGGCATGCACCACAACATCGCATGCATCCGGCTGCATGTCGTCTGGAAGGTCTGCCAGATCACATGGCAGCGTCGTTGCACCAAGGCTTTCCAGTTCGCTTAGCTTTTCCTGATTGCGACCCAGAGCGAAAACTCGCACGCCATCGAGCAGCATTCGCCGTGTCAACGCACCTCCGAGAAACCCCGTCGCACCAGTGACCAGAACAGACCTCATGCGGATAGCGTCGCTCCGCCAAGCGAGACGCCCGCGGACGTTCCAATCAGCAGAATTTTGTCACCTGCTCTGATACGACCATTACGACGCGCCGTATCCAGCGTCATCGGTATAGAGGCCGCGACGAGATTGCCTGTCTCCCGCACGGTAGAGACCACTTTCTCTCTGGTGAAGCCGCATTTGCGGATCATATGCTCCAGTGCCAGCGGGCTCGCCTGATGCGGGATAACGACGTCTATGTCGGCGCGGGACCAGCCGGATGCCTCAAGCAGACGATCTATGAACTTTGGAAGCTTGTTTCGGGTGAGTTTAAATAAGGCGTGGCCGTCCATTTTGAAAAAGGCGTTCTCTTCAAACTCGTCCCGCGCCGAGTGAAAGTCATAACGTGTGCCGCCAGCACCAAGCGTACAGAACTCATACCCTTCAGACCAGGTTTCCAGCATCACCTGATTGACCGACAGACCTTCGCCGCCCTCACTCACAATGAAGGCCGCAGCTCCATCACCGAACAGGCCTGCCGTCGCCGGGTCAGTATCCCATGGCAGCGCTCTTGTTGCGACTTCGCTCGTAACAACAAGTACACGCATTGCACGCCCCGCACTCACATAGAGAGACGCAACATCAAGGGCAGCCACACCGGAGAGGCATGTCGCATTGATGTCAAAAGCCGGTATTGCGGTTTTGCGGAGCCCCAGCGCATCCTTAATCAGCGCAGCTGTCGCGGGAATGGGTTGCCGCCCCACAGCAGACGCAAACAGGATGAGATCGATGTCGTCTGTATGGAGGTCAGCGTCATCCAAAGCTGTCTGCGCGGCCTGAAGAGCGAGAGATTCCTGAGTCTCCGCTTCCGAGAGTACAGGCCGCGTGCGCACGCCGCATTGCGACTCAAGCCAGCCAGACTTTCGTCCGATACGCCCGTCTATTTCTTCTGACGTAAGGAGCCGCCCGCCAGCGCGCGCCCCCGTACCAAGCAGAACAGGTCCCGACATGATCTTCTCCACTATTTCCAATGAATAGAAAGTGATCGAACACTCACATTATAATATCTCTCCGGATATGACCAGAATTTTCTGAAATACTGCGACCGATGCGCGAAGAATGACAACGGGAAAACTAAAAAGCCCCACGGAATTCACCGTGGGGCCAAGGTAGTACGCTTGGAGAATAGCGTCCGGTGATCTGTTTGGGCAAAGCCCGTGTCAGATCTCACACGCCTCGATACGGCGCTTCATCGCCGCAACGAATTTGGCAGCGGCCTGACCATCGATGATCCGGTGGTCAAAGCTGCAGGACAGGTTCATCAGCTGGCGCGGCTCAAACGCTTCGCCATTCCAGACAGGCGCCGTACGCACTTTATTAACGCCGATGATCGCGACTTCCGGTGGATTAAGCACCGGCGTTGACGCGATGCCACCCAGCGCGCCGAGAGAGGTGAGCGTCATGGTGGAGCCGACAAGCTCGTCACGAGACGCCGTGCCATCGCGCGCCGCTTCAGCAACATGACGGATGGCCGCCGCCGCTTCGTACACGTCTTTCTTCTGCGCATTGCCGATGACCGGAACCATCAGGCCTTTATCGGTCGCAACAGCGATACCGAGACGGATTTCATCATAGATATGCACTTCCTGACGATCGCCATTGTAAAGCGCATTTACATAAGGCGCTTCCGGCACAGAGAGGATGAGCGCGCGCATGATGAACGGCAGAATAGAAAGCTTCTCACCGCCATCTGCCTTCGCATTCATTTCACGACGCATCGCCTCAAGATCGGTGACATCGACTTCTTCAACATAGCTGAAGTGCGGCACACCGGGCTTGGCCTGGTTCATCTTCTTGGAGATAGCACGGCGCATGGATGACAGGCGATTGACCTGAATTTTGCCATGACTGCTCGCGGCCACGAATGGCGCAGGCTTAGGTCCTGCCGCAGGCGCTGGGGCCGGCTTTGGCGTTGGCACAGCGGGACCAGAGCCCGATGAAGCTTCTGCGCGGATCGCAGCGATCAGGAACTGATCGAGGTCATAGTGGGTGATGCGGCCGCCAGCTCCAGTGCCAGCAACATTCCCCAGATCAATCTGCAGGGATTTTGCGCGAGCGCGAACCGCTGGCGACGTATGAACCTTAGACGATCCGGAAGACACAGCCGCTGATGCAGGTGCCGTTTGCGGAACGGACGGCGCTCGAGGCGCGGCCCGTTTCGGCGCTGGCGCCGGTGCAGCTTTTGCAGGCTTAGCCGCCGCAGCAGGCGCATCGCCTTTCATATCGTCGATCTTGGCAAATTCTGCACCGATCGCGATCTGGTCACCCGGCTCACCGGATTTCCATGTCAGCTTGCCCGCATAAGGAGATGGCACTTCGATATTGGCTTTGTCAGTCGTGACGACAGCGATTGCCTGATCTTCGGCAATCGTATCACCAACCTCAACCAGCCATTCAACCAGTTCAGCCTCGGCAACGCCCTCGCCCACATCCGGAAGTTTGAAAATCTTTTCCATATCAGGCCTCCATGACCTGGTTCAGCGCTGCGCCCAGACGTTTCGGCCCCGGGAAGTAGTCCCACTCCTGAGAGTGCGGATACGGAGTATCCCAGCCGGTAACGCGCTCCACTGGCGCTTCCAGCGCCCAGAAGCACAGCTCATTCACGATAGAGACAAGTTCTGCGCCATAACCGCATGTGCGGGTCGCCTCATGGACAACAACGCAGCGACCGGTCTTCTGAACTGATTGCGCAATCGTCTCTGTATCAAGCGGCACAAGCGTGCGCAGATCAATCACTTCAGCATCAATGCCCTGATCTTCTGCGGTTTTCTTCGCGACATGCACCATAGTGCCGTAAGCAAGAATGGTAACATCCTTGCCTTCACGCACGATCTTCGCCTTGCCGAGCGGTACTGTATAATGCCCGTCCGGCACTTCAGCGTCGTCATGCTTGGACCATGGCACGATGCTCTTATCGTGTTCGCCATCGAACGGCCCGTTATAAAGGCGCTTCGGCTCGAGGAAGATGACCGGGTCATTATCCTCGATAGAGGCAAGCAGCAGGCCCTTCGCATCATATGGCGTGGACGGAATGACCGTCTTCAGACCGGAGACATGCGCAAACAACGCTTCAGGGCTTTGAGAGTGCGTCTGGCCGCCAAAAATACCGCCGCCCGTGGGCATGCGGATCACCATCGGCGCCGTGAACTGTCCACCGGAGCGGTGACGCAGGCGCGCAGCCTCGGATACGATCTGGTCATAGGCCGGGTAGGCATAGTCTGCGAACTGGATCTCAATGCACGGACGCAGGCCATAAGCCGCCATACCGATTGCCGCGCCGACAATACCGCCTTCACAGATAGGCGCATCGAAACAGCGGGCTTTGCCGAATTTTTCCTGAAGGCCCGCTGTACAGCGGAAGACGCCGCCGAAATAGCCAACATCCTCGCCGAAAACGACGACCTTTTCATCGGCCTCCATCGCGATGTGGTGTGCATCACGAATGGCTTCGATCATGGTTTTCTTAGCCATATCAGCCTTCTCCTGCTTCTTTGAGAGACTGAGCGAGCTGTTCACGCAGATGAGGCGGCATCTCCTCATATACGTCTTCGAACATGTCTCGCGGTCCTGGCTTATCACCCTCGAGCAGCGTACCGATGGCTTCAGATTCGCGCTGTGCCGCTGCAACTTCGTCCTCGATCTGGGACGCCATTTGCGCGTGGCGATCTTCGCTCCAGACGCCCTTGGCAATCAGATAGCCCTTCAGGCGCTCGATCGGGTCACCCAACGGCCAGCCATCAGCTTCGTCTTTCGGGCGGTAGGCGGACGGATCATCCGACGTCGAGTGCGCGCCTTCGCGGTAAGTCACATACTCAATCAGGGTCGGACCGAGGCGCTTGCGGGCGCGCTCAATCGCCCATTTGGCGACCGCATGGACCGCCAGATAATCATTGCCATCCACGCGCAGGGACGGAAGACCGAAGGCGAGACCTTTAGAGGCAAATGTCGCCGCGTTACCGCGCGCAATGCCCTGATAGGTCGAGATCGCCCACTGGTTATTTACAATGTTGAGCACGCATGGCGGCTGGTAGGTGGACGCGAAAACGAGCCCTGCGTGGAAGTCACCTTCCGCCGTTGAGCCATCGCCGATCCAGCCCACGCCAACCCGGTCATTACCTTCAATCGCGGACGCCATAGCCCAGCCCACGGCCTGTACGAACTGGGTCGCCAGGTTACCGGAGATGGAGAAAAAGCCGTGCTCTTTGGAGGAATAAAGATTGCCCAGCTGGCGGCCCTTCATAGGGTCCTGAGAGTTAGAGAAGATCTGGTTCATCATGCTGGTCATCGGATAACCGGACGTGATGAGCAGGCCCTGCTGGCGGTAGGTCGGGAAGTTCATATCGCCAGGTTCCAGAGCTTTCTGAAACGCACATGCGACAGCTTCCTCGCCAAGCGCCTGCATATAGAATGAGGTTTTACCCTGACGCTGTGCACGCAACAATCGCGCATCCATGGTGCGCAAACGCATCATGTCTTTAAGGCCCTCAAGCGCGTCTTCATCGGTGAGCGACGCGGCCCATTCGCCAACAGCTTCATTATCGCTGGACATCACGCGAATGATGGTGCGGGCGAGGTCCTGAATATCATCGGGGTGAACATCCACGGGCGGGCGGCGCACGGCGCCAGCCTTCGGGATAATCATTTCATCAAATGTTGGCTTATCGCCCGGCCTGAAGCTTGGTTCAGGGACGTGGAGATAAGAACGTCCTGTATCTGTCATTTTTCCTCCGGCATGCCTTATTCTTTATCGGGGCTAGAAAGGTCAGAAATTGCGCTTCATCCGAAACGCGAGGCATGACCGTTCGCCCGAGGCAAGCTTTGTGGAATATTTATACACCAATCAATTTATCAATGGAATACACGTTCTGCTTATTCGGAATAATAAGGGAAGAAATTGCGCATAGCGCTGGGCCTGCGGAAGGTTTTGCCAAAATCAGACATGGAAAACGAAGCGGCGGGAACAAAAATCCAGCCTGCCGTGACGGAATGCAATGAGCGAGAAAATGGCGCACCCAAGAGGATTCGAACCTCTGACCTCTGCCTTCGGAGGATCTAATAGCACCTATCCGAAACATGCGATAGAGCACGTCTTTGTACGATAAAGCGTTGAAACACATTGTTTTTCTAAAGCGCTCCACCGAAGTCTCTATCCGAACACAGGTCGCGATTTCCGCCCTACTGCTTACGCAGTGCTTACGCGGGACCGGCCGGAAAGGTGCGACTTCTCATGCCAAAACTTACCAAGCGCGTCGTGGACGCGGCCGAAGCCCGAGAAAAAGACTACGTCATCTGGGATGACGAACTGCCAGGGTTCGGGCTGCGTGTCTTCAAGTCAGGAAAGCGCAGCTACGTTCTCCAATACCGAGCTGCCGGTCGATCGCGCCGCTACAGCATCGGTCTGCATGGCATCTGGACGCCGGACACGGCCCGGAAGGAAGCAAGAGTTCAACTGGGCAAGATCGCACAAGGCGAGAACCCAGCCGAAGCTAGGCAAGCGGACCGCAATGCGATGACGGTGAGTGAGCTTGCAGAGCGCTATATCGACGCCAT
Organism: Ponticaulis sp.; assembly: GCA_002723155.1. Taxonomy (GTDB): domain Bacteria; phylum Pseudomonadota; class Alphaproteobacteria; order Caulobacterales; family Hyphomonadaceae; genus Ponticaulis. Next base: position 373,511 of record PBNO01000002.1, read on the forward strand.
GGACGCTGGCCTCATCATGGGTAAAGGCGGTCGCCCCAAGCGACCATCGACGATCTACGTGAACAAGGGCCAGCTGCGTGGCCACATCATCCCCCTATTAGGAAAACGCCGTGTCCAGGACCTGACCAAGGCCGATGTGACGAAAATGATGAACGACGTCATTGCTGGGAAGACAAAGGCGGTGAAGAAAACGAAGAAGCGGGGCAAATCTATCCTTCGCGGCGGCCGTGGCACAGCCAGCAAATGTGTAGGTCTCACCGGCTCGATGCTCACCTATGCCATCAGCATGGGGATAATCGAACACAATGTGGCTCACGGGATAAGGAAGCCCAAGGATCAAGTGCGAGATCGCAGGCTGAGCGAGGACGAATATCGTGAACTCGGGCGTATGCTGAGCAAGGTGGAAAAAGACGCCGACATGGCATGGACCGTAGGCATCACCCGCCTCTTGGCTTTAACCGGCTGCCGTCGTGGTGAAGTCATCTCGCTGAAATGGAGCGAAGTTGATTTCGAGAATAGCTGCCTGCGCTTGGAGGACTCGAAAGAAGGCGCTTCCGTTCGGCCAATTGGCCTGCCGGCCATCGAACTGCTGGAAGTGCATCGCGAGACGGCGACGAGCGACTTCGTCTTTCCTGGAAAGCGTGGGGCGGATACCTATGGCGGCCTACCAAGGCAATGGCGGAAGGTGTTCAGTGACTCCGACCTTTCAGACCTCACCGCACACGTTCTGAGACACAGCTTCGCCAGCATCGCAAACGATCTTGGATTTACCGAGAGCACGATCGCCACGCTCCTTGGCCATGCCACCCACTCGATCACGAGCAAGTACATCCACTCACTCGATAGCGTACTCGTCATGGCGGCGGATACCGTGGCAGGTTACGTCGATGGGTTGCTTGATGGTGCCGAGTTCAAAGAGACTGCATACTCATTGGACAGAGCGGCTCGGAAATCGGCACTTCAAACTTTCATCGAAGGCGCAACTGGCACCTAAAACAACCCCACCAGGATCGTCTCATAATCAGTCTTCAAAGATTACGTCGAGAGTTGCATTCTTCGTTGCCGATAAGATGTACGCGAAATGACGTGCCCTGGTGAGCGATACCTGCAGCAACCTACGGGTCTCCATGTAAGGCGCTTCATGGTCACGCCCCCTGAAAGTCCGATGCTGATCCTCAATCAGCAAGACAGCATCATATTCGCGCCCTTTGAGCTGATGCATGGTCATTACGCTAATGCTAGACGCCTCGCGGTGGTTGTCGGTCAGCTGCTCTTGAAGAATAGCCTCATCAAGCGCCGTCTCAGCTCCTTGATAGGTGCCTTGTTCGCGCCAAAGCGAGGCCAGTTGCTCCTCGATAGCGGATCCACGCCTCAACAGGCGCAGATAACGTGCATGGCCGCCAGTACGTTTCAGTTCGTCTGCATCGGCGTCTTCGAGAGCCCTACGAGCGATAAGCCAATCCTCCGTTGGTGAACCTGAAAACCCCGACGCATCCAAACCGTCGAGTACGCCGACCAAGGCCTTTACACACTTCGTTCCGGGTGGATTCCCATTGCGACATTTTCCGGCCCAAACGCCAAGCCGATCAGATGTTTTGATTGCGGTCACTTTACCCGATGACCGAAAAACGTCCCCAACCCGTTCGAGACAGCCCGCCAATCGCTCATTCCGGGCTTCGTTCTGAGATGCCAGCAAATGCGCGACCACTCTCGCCGCGAGTGTGATCTGTAACTGATCGAACATAACATCGTGTCGAACCGGTTTGTGCTCCTTGACGCCCAACGTGATGCGCTGCGACAGGACGTCCGAAATCAGTCTAACCATTGTCCGGCTCCGAGCCGCTACAGCGATATTCAAATCTCGATGCCCGGCTCGCTTTACCGTCTCGTTCCATGTTTTGATCAGAGCGACACGCACACCAACATTGAATTGTCCCGGACGAAACCGCTTGAAAACTACGTCATCGGGCAGTTCAAGTTCTGTATCGGGCGACAACAAGCTTCGGGCATACCCAGCAATGCCGGTCGCCGGACTTCGATTGTTCTCATTCTGAAAGTCGTAAGTCTCCGCTTTGAGCCCGGCTGCGAAGTCGTTCAATCGGGTGGCGCTCACCCCTTTGCGCCAAGCGTAAATTCGCTGTTCCGTGTCACCCAACGCGATGATATCTGAATCCTCAGATAGCGCCTGAACAAGGCGCCACTGATCTTCATCAGTGTCCTGAAATTCATCTACGAGGATGAGTGGATGCGCGGCGCTGAAACATCGTCGCGCGACAGAAGATCGTTCGAGAAGCTCTGCGGCACGCGGCGCAAATTGATCGTAGGTCGCTCGCCCTTCCTGTTCGAACAGGCGCGTCTCTTCTTCCGACCACGCATCGTCAGTCATTCCAGCTTGAATGATCGCCGCATCTTGGGCTGCGACGATTTCAAGCCGGCGTTTTTCTGCGAGAAGGTAGCCGTGCGACTTCAGAATGTCCCATGCGAAAGAATGGTATGTCTTGATGTCGATTTGACCCGCGACGTCGGATGTCAGGACCCTACCAGCGCTTTCGAGAATTCGCCGGATCGCAGCATTTGAGAAGCTAAGAAACAGCACCGACTGCTCGGGTTGCAGCCGTTCCAGAACTGATCTTCGTGCTTTCAAGAGGGCAATCGTCGTCTTGCCCGATCCAGGACCGCCCAAAACAAGCATGTGCCCGGAACCTTCCAGAATGGCCCGACGCTTTGCACAGATGTCGAATGCCTCTTCCGGGTTCGTCATGGATCCTCGGCAACCGCCTCATGGCCATTGTTGCCGTCTTCATCATCATCGTCGCCGACGAGACGGTTCGGCAACGCATCACTGATTGCCTCAAGAGCTTCGACAACGATGCTCGGAAGATCATCTTCGTCGCACATCTCAACCAAGTGCTGGGCATAGCCCGACCCCTTACGGGCCTTTAGGACGCGCTTGCAGAGCTTGCGAACATCATCGTCATCCGCTGCTTCATCGTATCCGAAGAGTTTCGGCTTCTGGGCGTTGTGTGGATAATCATCCCAGGCTTCTGCCTCCTCAAGAAAACCGCGAACAACGCCGATCGAGATCTCTTCTGCAAGAAGATACTCAATACCTGTCTGCTCCAGTTCCCAAGCCTCGTCAAAGAGCGCCTCGATATCGTCACTCACAGCATCGTTCTTCTGGCGGTCGTAGAACGCATAAGTTTTGAGGCCGAGACCAGAGAAGAATTCTCCGTAGCGCAGGAGGCCGCCGTCTCCCTCACATTGCACGATCGTGACGCCTGACAGATCAAGCGGCGTGTAAGCTCCCTCTTCGCTTCGCTCTTCAAGCACGGCCGAGGCCGAATACAGAGCTTCCGCGTCAGAAACGCCTTCAACGCAAAGAACACCATTGCCAAGCATTGCTTCGGCGAGGACGCGCCGGAGGTTTCCCTTGTAGGCTTTCGCCTTTAGACCCGTCACCTCAACGGTGCGTCCTGACACCACCCCTGCATCTTCCCGCTCCAAAAGCACGACATTCTCTGGCGGGTATTGCTCAAGGACAAAAGGAGAATGCGTCGTTAGAATCGACTGATCCATATGCTTGTGAAGGAACTGGACGATCCGACGCTGCGTATGCGGCGGGATCGCAATCTCCGGCTCCTCCATTGCGAAAATGACGTTGCTTTTCAGCTCTGCAATGAAAGTGAGGAGAGAGAACACCATCGAGTTGATGACGCCAGAGCCGAGCCGCCAATATGGCACTGGCGTGTTCGACCGCTCTGACGAACCAAACAGCGTGATTGAGCGGCGCAAGCTCTCTCTCGTCAATGACGACGGATAGAGCCGAAATGTCCTGTCATCGTCGGACAACCCGACAAATCTGCGCACACGGGTATCGATTTCATCGAGTACCGATCTGAGCTGCGGAATTGCGTCGATCGCGGGATCAAGGTCCTCCATCGACTGGAGCGTCTGCTCCCACATGGCCGAGCGATCATCATCTTTGAGTTTGAGAATGATGTCGAGCAAAGAGCCACGCTCAAGGCTGAGCGCACGTGATCCCGTCCTTAGCGCTCTGAGGTAAATGAAGCCGAATTGTCTTTTTGCCGATCGCGAGACACGCGCCCTGCGCTCGCCATCATCGGCGGGCGGACTGGCAAAATAGGTCTCTGCGCCGAACTCATCTTCTTCGATATCGTAGAGCCCCTCGAATCTGATCCGAAGCGCTGGCACAACATCGTCTGCCTCCAGGTCTTCTGGGGAAGCTGTCTCATCGAGCAGCACATTGTCGGTCGTGTTCCAATATTCTCGATGAGCGCGAAACTGCGTCAACACATCGTCTGTAAGCTCTGTGAGAACGACCTCTAGTTGGATTGGAATCGGATTCCCATCATCGTCTAAATATCGGCGTTCATGAAAGTCATGCTCATCGACCGGCGACGACCGTGCGAGTCTATCCGGCCCCAACAGTAGATCCAGCGCTTCACACATCGTCGATTTTCCAACGCTGTTGCCGCCAATGATGACTGTGTGGTCTGGGAAGATGATCTCGCCTTCTGCGACACTCCGAAAATGAGACATCGTTAGGCGTCGAATTCTCACGATTTTGCCTCCGCTTGAAGTACGCTGGCCATGTTCGCGATAGGCATTAGAAATCCAGAAAGCTCCGCGACGACGTCCTGAAGTGAGCCAGGCTCAAATGACACATCCCGTACAAACACTTCCCATTGCCGCCGCTTGGCTTCGTCTTCGCTAAAGGCCGGCGTGAGGCCGTCCGGTGTCTCGGAAGGAATATCCGTTTCGCGGCGCTCGAAGGTCGCCGCTATCGCGCGCGCCAATTGGTCCTCATCAAACTCAAATGATTGGCTGAGCAGCCAAACATCGTAATAGTCCTTGATCCGTGTGTTCGTCAGGCCAAGGGCGACCATCGCCTGGAATTTCTCGGCGATTACCGTTTCTCGGGCATAGCCGCGCAGCTTGGCAGGCGGCATGTCGAGTAGACCCGGAAGGGCTAGCTCTTCTGGCCGCGGCTCAGTGGCGTCCCCGAACCCGACATCAATGCTGATAGGAACGCGCGCGCCGCCAACATCGGCCGTGGTTTTGATCCGCAGCCCTCCATATTCGGTGTCTTCGCGTATGCGACCAATTTCGGCTCCTTTCGCATCGAAACGCACGCCATCATCTTCCTCGCGGGCCAGGATATCTTGGAAGACGTCCAACACCGCTGCCGGATCCGGATCGCCGTGCCCCAACAGGTCAACGTCACGGGTGCCGCGAAACGGTTCGTCGAACCATGTCATCAAAAGCACCGCGCCTTTGAGAACGAAGCGGTCGACATGTTTCGATTGTGCCAGCCGGTAGAGCAAACGCTCATTGGCATAGCGGGTCAGGATGAGTTGATAGTTTTGTCCGCGTTCTTTGCTGACGTTGAGCAGGCGCGCACGCACCGAGGCGCCCATATTCTTGATCTCTTTAGCCATTCGCCGTCAGCGCTTCGAGATATGGGCGAACAACTGTCGAAACGCCGCCATGGGCCGCTGACTTCGCGATTTCTGCCGGTGTGGCCTTTCGTTGTCGCAGCGCTTCCTGAAGGCCTTCGAGCGCCACTGATTGACCAACGGAGCGCCGATGCCGAAAGCAGTCAGAAATGGTCTTCGCGACGCCAAAGACCTTCACCGGCACACCTTCGATTGATGTCGTCTCGACATCTTCCTTCAGGAGTTTGTCCGTGAAGCGAACAATTCGCAGGCTGGTTTCATCGTCTGTCGGCGACCAGTCATTCTTGCCGATAGCGAGCCAAACCGACCGGGGCAGTTGATCCGTTAGCTCGTGAAAAGCCAGCGCTGAGGTCAGGCAGACCACGCCCTTCGGGACCCGCTTCGCCGCTTCCGCAAGGCTATGGTTCACGTCTAGTGGCGCGTCCGGCAGCTGGTAGAGGCCACGGGCGAGACGCATCACGTCGCCATCCTCCCGCATCCGGCCAATGGTCGCGGCTGTGATGCCGGCGGCTTTGAATTCAGACAGCCGAACAATGCCCCGATCCCGGAGCATCTCAAGAGCGCAATCACGTTGTGTCTTGTCCTTCGGCATTGATACTAAACCACCAAGTTCTGGACCTAAGTTCTGAGGTTTTGTATCATCACCTCGATATCGGGTAAAGCCGGTTTCAACGCACATGTCGCTGGCCCGCAAAGGAGATCACGTCGTTGGCTGGAAAATGGAGCATCCCAGGGGTTCCCCATAAGGGGTGGACATGCACGTCGGTCGAGGATCTCGGCGCGCCGGACGAGGTCTGCGAAATGTGTGAGACGCAGGACATCCGCTACGTCCATCACATGGAGCACCCCAACTATCCCGAAACCCTCGTCGTCGGGTGCGTCTGTGCCGAGCACATGGAAAACGACTATGAAGGTCCGCGCCGCCGCGAGAAGGCACTTCGCAATGCGGCGCAGCGGAAACGGCGCTGGCTCAGTCGCAAATGGAAGGTCTCGGCCAAGGGAAATGCCTATCTGAATACCGATGGTCTCAATATCACCGTGTTCCAGAAAAACCCGAAGCTTTGGGGCGCGAGGATCGAAGATCGAGCGACGGGACGTTCCGTTTCTTCGCGAAGGCCCCATCAAACTGAAGACGCCGCCAAACTCGCAGCCTTCGACGCCATGATTTTCCTCAAGAAGGAACGCGGCTGGGGGTCGTGACGACGTTCGGTCAGACAGCGATGCAAGCCAACATTCTGACTGTGCATGTCCGAAAGATGATTGTGAGGGGAAAGCCTTCCCCTGCGGTCGAGCCCGTAGTCTCGCCCGCCCCCTTCTGCGGGGAGACCGCGCAACGCCCCCTTTAGAGTGAGAGGCCTGCGGCTGTCGCCGTGACGGGTTTGGAGGTCGAGAGAGAGGCTCTCGGACCGCCCGTCCTGGAGATCAGCCATGACAGCGATTGAGATCATGAACGGCCGCCCCGAGAGCGGCGGCTACAAGGTGGATGTGTCCCGCGGCGGACATAATGGGCGCGTATCGTCCGAATGGTTTTCCCGGCCCGACGATGAGAAGTATCTCTCGCTCTCGGACCTCTACGCCTCGGTGAAGGGTCGGGCGGAGCGCAGCCGGACGCGGACGGTCGAGAGCGCGGCGATCCGCGTCGAAGCCCATCGCGACGAGCCTGAGAAGCTGGCGCTCGTCCTGCCCGACGCCGAAGCACCTGTCGCGCCGACCNATTGGAGCTTCGGCCAACTCGCGAGCCTCGTCAGCGCACCGGCGGCCTATCTGCGCCAACTCCCCGCGCCGCTCGCGGGCATCAACCTGCAATACGGTCTCACCAACCATCGCGCCGAGCAGGTGAAGACGATGGAGGTCGAGGGCGGACGCACCGAGCTGCGCGCCGTGACCGGCCCGGACTATGGCCGCATCTACGACCACGAACTCGTCTCCGCCGTGCAGCGCATCGCGGGCGACGGCGTCGGCGACACGCGCTGGAAAGTGCCGGGCGTCCTCGACTGGTCGACGGGCATCTACAACCCGATGGTCGACGTCACCAAGGACACGACCACGCTCTACGCCTCGGACCGAGACGTCTTCCTCTTCCTGGTCGATGACATGAATCCGATCGAGGCCGGTACGCTGCCCGACGGCTCACCAGACCTGTTCTTCCGGGGGTTCTATTGCTGGAACTCCGAGGTCGGCGCGAAGACGCTCGGCATCGCGAGCTTCTACCTGCGCGCCGTCTGCCAGAACCGCAATCTCTGGGGTGTCGAGGATTTCCAGGAAATCTCGATCCGGCACTCCAAATACGCGGCCAATCGCTTCGCGCACGAGGCAGCGCCCGCGCTCGCCAACTTCGCCGACTCTTCTCCGCAGCCCTTCATCCAGGGCATCCGGTCCGCACGCGAACGGATCGTCGCGCGCAGCGATGAGGACCGTACCGACTTCCTGCGCAAGCGCGGGTTCTCGAAGGCGGAGGCCGGCAAGATCGTCGAGACGGTGTTGGCCGAAGAAGGCCGCCCGCCCGAGAGCGTCTTCGATTTCGTGCAGGGCATCACCGCCGTCGCCCGGTCCAAGCCGCAGCAGGACGCGCGCCTCACCATGGAGACCCGCGCCAAGAAGCTGCTGGAGGCGGCCGCCTAGGCTCCGGCGTCCCGCTTTGGTCCCCACCCTTCGTCCACGGTCCATCGCTTCCTTAGAGGAAGAGGTGGGCCGTGGCATTCGTGACGGGTCTGGAGGTCAGAGAGAGTCTCGTGGCCGCCCGTCGCGGAGAAATCCCATGACGAAGTCCAAGAATATCACCCTCAGCGCCTCGCGCGATATTCCTTTCAACAAGCTGGTGCTCAGCCAGTCCAACGTCCGGAAAGTCAAGGCCGGCGTCTCGATCGAAGAGCTGGCCGAGGACATCGCCCGGCGCACGCTCCTGTCGTCGATTACGGTTCGGCCCGTCCTCGACGATGATGGCGCGGAAACCGGCCTATTCGAGATCCCGGCCGGTGGCCGTCGCTACCGCGCGCTCGAACGGCTCGTGAAGCAGCGTCGTCTCAACAAGACCGCGCCCGTGCCGTGCATCGTGCGCACGGACGGTCTGGCCGAGGAAGACAGTCTCGCCGAGAACATCCAGCGCGCGCCCCTGCATCCGCTCGACCAGTTTCGCGCCTTCCAGGCCATGCGCGAGAAAGGCAAGTCCGAAGAGGAGATCGCCGCGGCGTTCTTCGTCTCGGTAGGCGTCGTCAAGCAGCGGCTCAAGCTCGCCGCCGTCGCACCCTCTCTGCTTGACGCCTATGCCGAAGAGGAGATGACCCTCGACCAGCTCATGGCCTTCACGGTCAATCCCGACCATGAGCGCCAGGAACAGGTCTGGGATGCGCTCAAGCAGCATTACAACAAGCAGCCCTACGAAATCCGTCGCATGCTGACCGAAGGTGCCGTGCGCGCTTCCGACCGGCGCGCGCAGTTCGTCGGTCTCGACAACTATGTCGAAGCCGGTGGCGAAGTGCTGCGCGACCTGTTCCAGACCGATGATGGCGGCTGGTTGCAGGATGCGGCGCTGCTGGAAACCATGGTCACCGAGAAGCTGAAGGAGGAGGCCGAGGCCATCCGCGCCGAAGGCTGGCACTGGATCGAGGTCGGGACCGACTTCCCTTACGGCCACACCTACGACCTTCGGCGCATTCGCGGTGAAGCCGAACCGATGAGCGAGGAGGAGGAAAAGACCTACGAGGCGCTCAAGGCCGAATACGACAAGCTCGAAGACGAGTATGCCGAAGCAGATGAACTCCCCGAGGAGGTCGACGAACGGCTGGGCGAGATCGAAACGGCGATGGAAGCGCTTCAGAACCGTCCGATCCGGTTCGAAGCGGAGGACTACGCCATCGCGGGTGCCTTTGTCAGCATCGACGGCTCCGGCGGGCTTCGCGTCGAGCGTGGCTATGTCCGCCCCGAGGACGAACCGGCAGTCGAGATGGAGGACGATCCGGAGGGCACGACCGTCGATCCTGATACGGACGATGCAACCGCTGACGCATCCGATCCGGTGATGGATCAAGATGAGGATGACGATGACGACGGCACCAAGCCATTGTCCGACCGCCTCGTCTGCGAACTGACCGTGCATCGCACGATGGCGCTGCGGGACGCACTGGCGAAGGATCCGCAGCTGGCGATGCTCGCCTGTCTGCAGGCCATGGTCCTGCAACTCTTCTACCATTACGGCCAGGACAGCTGCGTCGAGATCAGCCCGCGCTCCACGCAGTTTGGATCGCAGGCCCCGAACCTCGGCGATGCGCCTTATGTCCAGTCGCTCGACCTCGGGATCGAGACCTGGGCGGGCAATCTTCCGAAGCAGCCGGAAGATCTGTGGGACGCGCTGACCGAGTGGGACAGCGACAGCCGCGACGCGCTCTTCGCCCATTGCGTGGCGATGACGGTCAACGCGGTGCAGGAACCGCACCATCGCAAGCCGCGCCAGATCGCGCATGCCGATGTTCTCGCATCGACGCTCGGTCTCGACATGGTGAAGGCGGGCTGGACGCCGACGGCGGACAGCTATCTCGGCCGCGTGACCAAGGCGCAAATCCTCGCCGCGGTGCGCGAAGCGAAGGGCGACAACGACGCCGACCGGATCGCCGGGTTCAAGAAGCCCGACATGGTCGAGGCAGCGGAAGAACTGCTGGCGGGCACGGGCTGGCTCCCGAAGCCGCTGCGCACCGCTCCACTCGCGGAAGAGCCCGACGAGCCGGAGTTCGAGATCGTCGATGATGGCGATGTCACCCCCGACGAACCGGCGATCGAGGACGACGGGGCTGCGCTTCAGGCCGCCGAATAAGTCCGCAAACCCACCAACCCCCTCGAAGGCCCGGCCCGCGCGCCGGGCCTTCTTCGTTTCAAGGAGATGTCCGATGACAGATACGACCGACACGGCGGTCCAAGCCGCACCCACCCCGACGTTCGACTTCGCCAAATGGGAGGCTGAGCAACGAGAGCGCAACGCGCTGCTCGATACGATCCGTCCCAAGAACAAGGCGGCGATCTTCGCCGTCCTTTCCGAGGCTCGCATCACCAGCGTCACCGTCGAGTTCGACGGCTATGGTGACAGCGGCGGCATCGAGAACGTCCATCCCGAAGCCGATGGCAGCGAGATCGCTTTGCCCGAAGGCGCGATCAAACTGCTCACGCTCGGCTGGCGCGAGACCGAGCCGACCGAGAAAACCATTCCCCTCGGCGAGGCCATCGAGCACATGGTCTACGAGCTGCTCGGCCAGACCCATGGCGGCTGGGAGAACAATGCCGGGGCCTATGGCGAGTTCATCTTCGACGTGGCCGCCGAGACCATCACCCTCGAATTCAACATGCGCTTCGAAGACTCTGAGTTCTTCGAGCATACATTTTGAGGGAGGCGGACATGGGACATTGCTACCACCACGCGCTTTCCTCGGCGCGCAAGTTCGGCGGCACGGCAAAGGACTATATCGCCCTGCATAATTGGTTCGACGAGTCCAAGTGCATCACCGCCGATTTCCGGCACCGGGCGCTGCGGCATCATGCCGAGGGCATCTTCATGCTCGAACGCATCTTCGGGACGGTCATCACGGTCTCGACCGGGCGCGAAGTGCCCGTGCGCCAGATCGGCGAGCAGCACGTGATCGAGGATCTCGGCTTCATCCCGAGCTTCGCCGATTGGGTGCGCTGCATCCGGCCCGAACCGTGGATGCAGCGCGCGCAGCCGATCCACCGGATCGTCGATCCCTTCGCGGCCGAGGCAGACCCTCGCGCTGGCGTCGTGCAAAGGCAGGCTGGCGGCGGCTAACGGGCCATCGCCGTATCTGACCTCATCGGCGAAGATGGATCTGTCGCCGCCGCCTTCGCCCACCTTCGAGCAGTTGGCGACCACCAACCGAGGGAGACGTTCCCCCCTAACTCCCTCGCACCCCACGGGGTGATCTGGGCCTGTCGGACGCGGCAGGCCCTTTTTTCTGCGTATCATTCAGGAGAAAGACATGGACAGNCCCGCCGCAGACCTATCACAGAAGCTCAGCCGCGAGGCCGAAGCCGTGTGCCGCCAGTATCTGTCCAATGGACGCAAGCACGGCAATTACTGGGTCGTCGGCGATGTCGACAACAGTCCCGGTCGCAGCCTCTATGTCCGCCTGACAGGGCCGATCCGCGGCAAGGGTGCGGCGGGCAAATGGACCGACGCCGCCACCGGCGAGCATGGTGACTTGCTCGATCTCATCGCGGCCAATCTCAATCTCTCGACGCTGCACGACACGCTCGAAGAGGCACGACGCTTTTTGAGCCTGCCACGTCCTGAACCACCCCCGCGACAGCGAAAAGAATCTGCTCCGCAAGGATCACCCGAAGCGGCACGACGGCTTTGGGCGATGGGCCAACCGATCGCTGGCACGCTGGCGGAACGCTACCTCTTCGCACGTGGATTGACGGATATCGGAAGTGTGAGCGCATTACGGTTCCATCCGAATTGCTACTACTGGCGAGAAGACGCCGGTGCGGATGATTCACCCGACGCCTGGCCCGCATTGCTCGCCAAAGTCACCGACACTGCCGGAACCCTGACCGGCGTGCATCGGACATGGCTCGATCCGCAGACAGCCGAAAAGGCTCCGCTCGATCCCAACCGCAAGGCGATGGGCAATCTGCTCGGTCATGCCGTCAGGTTCGGATCGCCGACCGACATTCTCGCTGTCGGTGAAGGTCTGGAGACGATGCTCTCGCTGAGACTGGCACTTGCCGGTCTACCGATTGCCGCGGCGCTGTCGGGGAATCATCTCGCGGCCTTCGATCCGCCCGGAGACCACCGCCGGCTCTATGTCGCTATCGACAATGACGAGGCCGGACAGACGGCTTTCGACACATTGACCGAGCGCTTCGGGGACAGTGACCTGCACCTCCTGCCGCTGCGCCCGATGTTCGACGATTTCAACGGCGATCTCCGGAGACGCGGCATCGAGGAGATGCGCAGCCATTTGCGTCCCCAGCTCTTGCCGGTCGATGTTCCGACCTTGCTCGCGGTCGAAACCGAATGAAGCAGAGAACCGGTCTCGTCCGCCGGACAGGCGGAATGAGCCTCACCCCGTAGAGCCGCGCCCGACGGCCTTCCTGAGAGGGGCGAGCCGGAGCGGAACCCGCCCGGTCCGGCAATGGCTACGGCGACACCGTTTTCCGCCGCCGAGGACAAGCCTCGGCTTTGCATCGCGATCCAAAACGGCGCCGCCTCCGCCATCCTCCGCTCACGCTCCAGCCCTTCTGGCGAAGGGTGCAGGTCCGGTCGCGTCCCGCTTCCCGTCGCCCATGAAGGCCGCGCGAGGCGCGGTCAGCGACAAGGAGGCACAACGCCCATGACCCAGCACGAACCCGACACCCGCTCCGCCACAGCGCTCGTTCTCGACGAGTTGCAGCTCTTCGGACATCGACCCTTCGCCGACGAACCCGATCCGCGGCCACTACCCGACGCCAGCAGCGTCGAAGGCGCGATCGCCGACATATTCGACGCCCTGGTCGTCGCCCTCGGTGACACGCGGCTCGAACCCGACCTGGAAGACCTGCTCTGGTCCACCACCAATGTCTTCCACCGCATGGCGATCCGCATCGATCGCAAGCTCGACGACAACGAACAAGCCCAGCGGCGCGCGCAGCGAAGCCAGGATGGCTCAGAAGTTCGCTCGGTCGAACTGGAACGCCTGATCTCCGAAGGGCTGACCCTCACCGAACAGCGCAACGCCTATGACAGCATGCGCGATCTCGCCGCCGAGCGTTTCGAGGCCCATCTCGGCCAGACCTGGCACCCGCGCTCGGGCAGCCATGTCAACCGCAGGCACATGACGGCCGCGATGATCGACAGCCGCGATTATCTCGACGCCAAGCGCAAGACTGAGATTGAACCGCTGCTTCCCACTGGCACCAAGATCGCCTTCACCGGCGGACAGGACGTAAACGACACCGGGGCCATCTGGGCCGCCCTCGACAAGGTCCGCGCCAAGCATGACGACATGGTGCTCCTGCATGGCGGATCGCCCAAGGGTGCCGAACGTATCGCGGCCTGCTGGGCCGACAATCGCAAATGCCAGCAGATCGTCTTCAAGCCGGACTGGACCCGTCACGGCAAGGCCGCACCGTTCAAGCGCAACGACCTGCTCCTGGAGACGCTTCCGATCGGGCTGATCGTGTTCCCCGGCTCCGGCATCACCGACAATCTCGCCGACAAGGCGAAGGTGCTCGGCATCCCGCTCTACGATTTCCGCGAAAAGAAAGGCGGGTCGTCATGACCCGTGATGCGCCGATCGCATCGCGATGCGCTCAGCGGGAATATTCCGTGAACACCACCGATGTGCTATGCTTCAACAGCGCCGTGGCGGTGGTCGAGGCGCAGCCCATGAGAGGAGACCGCCTATGTTCGTATCAGCCTTCCTGAGCGTCATCGGCCTCGGCTTCCTCGTCTGGGTGCTGTTCGCACTCGCCGTCTATGCGCTGCCCGCCTTCGTCGGCATGAGCGTCGGGATGTATGTCTATGACACCGACGCGGGCGTGATCGCGGCATTGGTCGCTGGCATGTTCGCCGCCGTTTTCACCTATCTCATCGGCCAGATCGTCTTCGCCAAGGTCCAGTCCGTCCCCATCCGTCTCGCCATCGGCGCGCTCTTCGCCGCGCCTGCCGGCGTCGCCGGATTCTCGGCCATCAAGGGCCTGTCGCAGATCGGCGGTGCATCGGAAGGCTGGACGCTGGCCTTCGCCATCATCGGCGGAATCGTCACCGCCGGAACCGCCTGGGTGCGGATCGCAAGCCTCGCCGGCCCCATCGGTGAGGCTGACGTGCAGCACACAATCGCCATGCAAGCGAGCACGTTCGCGAACGATCGCTGAAACCTCCCCGCCTACGACGTTGCAGCATCACGAAATGAAACAAAGCGGGTTAAGGCTCGAATACGAGCATTCGGCATGGCAAGTCTGATCCCGTTCGAGGGCCTGGATCGAGCGCAGGACATATCGAAAGCTGACAAGACTCGTAGGGAGTAGGCATTCTCGGATTGCGTTGAACGTCCAGTGACAACCCCGCACTGCGCCGGTCTGCACGCCAGAGCCTGTCTTTCCCCGATCGACATTGCCGGTGGATTGCCCGGTCCGAAGGTGGTGGTCATTTCTCATCCCATGCCCTCGTCACCCGCGTCCGTCACGGCCTCTCAATGGGCTGATCTGACCGGGATCGGCTGACGCCTCGACCGCCTCAGCCGCAACGCCGGGTTCGGACTTTCTTCCCCTGGGCTTCGCCCATTCCTCGCGGGACGACCCTGACGGGTCCAAGAAAGTCCGCCCCCGGCGTCCTCCGCGTGCGCTGCGGGCCAGGGCTGCGTCGGCGGATCGTCCCGGTCTTGACGATCGCCATCGAGACCGCGACGGGCGCGGGATCGAAAGCCAAAGGAGAAATGACATGGCCACCATCGGAACCTTCAAGAAGACAGGCAACGAATACGTCGGAGAAATCGTCACCCTCAACGTGCAGGCGCAGAACGTCCGCATCGTCCCCGAGGACAGCATTTCCGGCGAGAACGCTCCCTCCCACCGGGTCTTCGTCGGCCGCGCCGAGATCGGCGCCGCCTGGTCCAAAACCTCGAACGAGCAGCGCGACTATCTGAGCCTCAAGCTGGACGATCCGAGCTTCACCCAGCCGATTTACGCCAACCTCTTCGATGACACGGTCGTCGAAGGCGGCGAGGAGACCTTCAGCCTCATCTGGTCCCGGGCGCGCCGCAAGAACGGCGACTGAGCCCTGCGACCTCAGCCCCGCCCGGGAGACCGGGCGGGGGTTTAAGTCCGTTCAGCGCCCTCCGAGGCGTTTTCCTTCAACAAGAGATCCGGTCGCACATCGAGCGCCAGCGCGGCATGCCAGAGCGTGATGATCGTGACGTTCTGCTGGCCGCGCTCCATCGAACTCACATGGGCACGATCCACACCCATCTTCACGGCCAGCGCCGCCTGGCTCATATCAGCTAAGGTTCTGTAGTGCTTGAGATTGTTCCCAAAAATCTGCCGGATATCCATCCGACGACAAAAGACCTATCGCGTATTTTAGTGCGACGTATTATAATGCACCCCTGATGCTGAGCCGTTAAGCAGGCTGACGCGGAAATACAGCCTTTCGACCGTGCGACCGTTGCGCGCAGTCGTATAAATGAGGCATTAACCATATGGGCATCGTGCTCGCCCGCAGGGGGAAAGATGAGTCGCCAAATCAGTCCGAGACTTACCGATACCCCGCCGGTCAGCGACCACTTGACCGACTATGACCGCGCACAGCTGAAGCTTTACGCGCGCCTGCTCGACGCGGAAGCCGACGGCGCCGCGCTCTCGGAAATCGCACACCACTTGTTCGGGATCGATGCCGAGGACGAACCGGAGCGCGCCCGACGCGTGCATGACAGTCACCTGGTGCGCGCGCATTGGGTGGCCGAACAAGGTTACCGCGACCTCCTAACCAGCGCCTGACTCTGCAATAAACGTGCAGGCGCGTGATGCTTTTTACGCATCGCTCAATGCCGTCCGTCTCCCTACGTTTTCCCGTTTAACGCGAACATATTGTTGAGTCCAAAGCGTCTGACGCTCGGCGCGCAGCAGTGGGAGAGCGGATATGCCGACGAACTGGCGAGACGAAACCGACTACGATTACATCGAAAACCTCGATGCCTCCGGCCTGGCCTGGGAATGTCTCAGGCGCAATCCGGACTACCGAGCTGCGTTTCCAAACATGACCGAGAACGAGGCGGCCGCTTGGGGGTTACGATTTCCCGGTCGATCCTGAGCTAAAGGCGACGAACGCGAAGCTTTATTGGCGACCTTCTATTGCGCCAGCCGTGACATCTCTGATGACGGCCAGAAGCCTCGGTGAGGTTGAAAACGCTGCCTTCGATCAGGTCATCGTCGAAACGAAGCGCGGCACCCGCGGTCGCTACTGGACGTATATTCGCACCGGATTGATCGTCGTTTCGGACGACGCTCTGACGGGAGATCACCCGCGCGCCGTCATCGTCCCTCTGACTCCCGACTGGTCAATCAGGATCGCGACCGCCCAGCGTTTAAGGCGTGTCTGGCGCGGCCAGTCACCGCGCGCCTTGTTCACCCTTCAACGCCGCAAACGCATCGGTCATGCGCTGCGCACGGACGATGCACGGCAATCGGGCGCGCGTCTGCGCGACATCGCAGTGGCCTATTTCGGCGCAAGGCGGGTCGCCGCCGAACCGTGGAAGACGAGCGCTCTGAAAGCGCAGGTCGCGCGTCTTGCCGCATACGGACGCACCCTCGTCAATGACGGCTATCGACAGCTGTTGCGCGGGAAATCGGCATCCCGATCGCGTCGAGAGTAACCGTCTCACCGACCTCCAAACGGACCCTATCGCGACACTTCTCGCCCTTATCGAAGGGGTGACGATTTCGTTCCGGAATCTTCGTCATCCCTCCCGGGTGCTCTTCTCCGCTTCTCTGGCCGCGAGCCGTCCCTCGCATCCCGCGACGGACCCGCGATGACCAGAGGAGCCCCCGATGCCCGATCTCAATGCCGGTTTGCCGCCGCGCTATCTCAGAACCCCCGAAGCCGCCCGTTTTCTCGGCCTGTCCGGCCGCACGCTGGAGAAACACCGCACCTACGGGACCGGCCCGAAATATTCCAAGATCGGCGGACGAGTCGTCTACGCGGTCGAAGATCTGCAAGCCTGGGTCAGTCGCGGCGAGAAAAGCTCGACGTCCGACGACACGGGCGACACCGTCCTTCCGGCCAAACGCCATGCAGCGATCTCGCCGGCCTATAGCGGCGAGAAGCGGTCATGAGCGCGCGCACGACCATCGAGCTCACATGGATCGAAGGCCGCATCGAGCGCTGGCTGCGCTTCNGTCGGATCGTTCAGGAAACGATTCTGAGCCGTTCGGTTCGCGTCGTCGGCGTCGATCCTAACAGCGTCTTCGCCTTCGTCCGCTGGGCCTCGAACGATTACGGCACGGTCGAGAGCCGGATCGATATCCTGCAAGCTGTCGGCCCCGGCGAGCGCTATTCAACGGTGCCTTTTGTGACGCCCGGCGGAGCGTCTCTCCTGCGGCTTTCCGGTTGGCCGAAAGTCGAAGCGGTGCTGCTTTCAATCGACCAGATCGAGGCCGAACGCATCGCGCCGGAAGCGGTCTGCCCAGACCATTGGCGGCACGTCCACAACCGCCTCAACTGCAATCTCGAACCGCGCCGCTACACGCCTTTTCGGCATGAGGCCTGGCTTAAACGTCGGGCGCTGGCCGCATGAAACGCGCGCGCCCATTGCTCGTCATCGGCAGCGCCNGTATCGCCTTGATCGCGCTTTCCGCGATCGTCCGCGCCAACCCGATCCTCGTGTGGAACGCGTCGGCCAGCGTGCCGATCGGCTTCTACGCCGTGCAGCCGCTCGACACGCCGAATGTTGGCGATCTCGTCGTGCTCGAACCGCCGTCGCCGCTCGGCAACTGGCTCCTGGAGCACGGCTATCTCGGCGCCGACGTGCCGCTCATCAAGCATGTCGCCGCGCTTCCCGGACAGCGTGTCTGCCGCATCGGCGTCACGGTCAGCATCGACGGCGTGACCGTCGCAACCGCCAAAGACCGCGACCGTTTCGACCGCCCGTTGCCCGTCTGGCAAGGCTGTCATCGGCTCACCGACGATCAGATCTTCTTCCTCAATCCCGACACCGAGGCGAGCCTCGACGGCCGGTATTTCGGGCCGCTGCCGCGCGCCACGATCATCGGCCGCGCGGTGCCGATCTGGACGCGGGAGGGCTGAAGTTATGTCCTTCCTTCTCCCTTCCGGTCGTCGTCTTGGCGCCGCTTCCGCGATCCTGATCGCGCTTTCCGGCTGCGCCAATCCGCCCGCCGCCGACGCACAAGATACGGTCGCGCGCTCTGCGGAAACCGCCGCGCCGACATCCGATGTCGACGCTTACATTGCAGAAGCGTCGCAACGCTTCCGTATTCCCGAGCGCTGGATACGCGCCGTCATGCAGGCCGAGAGCGCGGGCAATGCGCGCGCCGTCAGTAGCGCCGGTGCGATGGGTCTCATGCAGATCATGCCGGGCACATGGGCCGAGCTGCGGACCGCTCACGGCTTCGGCTCGGACCCGTTCGACCGTCGCGAGAACATCCTCGCGGGCGCGGCCTATCTGCGTCAGATGTACGACCAGTTCGGCGCGCCGGGGTTTTTGGCGGCCTACAATGCCGGTCCCGGACGGTATGCCGAACACCTGCGCACCGGGCGCAGCTTGCCGCGTGAGACCCGTCGCTACGTTGCAGCCCTTTCGCAGGAATTGGGCTTCTCCGATGCAGTGCCGTTGCAGCCCATCCGCACCGTTTCTGCCGACCGGTGGCAAGCTGCCCCGCTCTTTGCGCCCGTCACAGCTTCGCGCGAAACGCAACCAAGAGCCNAACCTGACCGCACATCGGTCGATGTTCAGACCGCCGACGAACCGACTCAGGCGCGTTCACAGAACCAGAAACAGAACCCGCTTTTCGTCTCCAGAACCGGGGAGCCAGAGCGATGAGCGCACTGTTCTGGCTCCGCCCCGTTCCGTCGTGCTGCATCATATGGAATGCGGCAGGCGGTGGATTGCAGCCGACATCAACGACGGGAAGGCAAGATAAAAGGCCGGACGCGCGAGGCGTCTACGGCGTTGTTGTTGTTGGAGTTTTTGCGTGCTGCGCACTTGGCCGTAGTGCTGCACTTACGGCTATCTCTCTGATTACGCTCCGCTTTTACCGTGCCACACCTGATTTTGCGGTCGCCTGCAAATGAGCGGGCGCGAGAATGACATCCGCATTAAGCCGGGACACATCCGCGACAAAGGTCCGTCGGCCAAGCGCGCCAAGAGCTTCGTCGGGCAGGTCATGCGCGCCGCGAAGAAAGCGGGGCATACCGGCAATCATTTCAGGACGAGCGGAGGTCGGGCTGGACGATCGACCTTCGGGCGCGGACGCTTCGTGCGAGTCTCAAGAGGCCTCGCGCGAACGCAGCGACGGGTCGTGGTGAATGCGCGGATCGTCCGACATCGCGGCCAGAAGTTCAGATCGGCGCCGCTCGCCAAGCATCTCGACTATCTGAAGCGCGAGGGCGTCACCAGGGACGGCCGGGATGCGGCCATGTTCGACAAAGAGCATGAACAGGTAGATGACCGCGCTTTCGCCGCCAGCACCGAAGACGACCGGCATCATTTCCGCTTCATCATCTCGCCGGAAGACGCTGGGCAGATGGAAGATCTGCGCGCCTTCACCCGCGACCTGATGGCCCAGGCCGAACGCGATCTCGGCACCAAGCTCGATTGGGTCGCGGTCGATCATTGGAACACCGACAATCCGCATGTCCACGTGCTGGTGCGCGGCAAGGCCGATGACGGGAAAGACCTGGTCATCTCGCGCGATTACATCAGCCGCGGTCTGCGCGGGCGGGCGGAAGAACTGGTCGAGTTGGAGCTTGGACCGCGCAGCGAGAAGGAGATCGCCGCCGAACTCGATATCGAGGTGAAGGCCGAGCGCTGGACCGGTCTGGATCGCGCACTGCGGTCCTATGCCGATGACACACTCGGCGTCGCCGACCTGCGACCCGGCGCGCCCGATCTCGAAGACAAAGAGCTGAAGCGCCGGATGATTGGGCGCGCGCAAACTTTGGAACGCTTTGGGCTTGCGGAAAAGCTCGCGCCCTCGGTCTGGCAGCTCAAGCCAGGGATGGAAGACACGCTGCGCAAGATGGCCGTGCGCGGTGACATCATCAAGACCATGCACCGCGCGATGGGAAGTCAGGCCCGCGCGCCATCCGACTTCGCCATCGAGGGTCAGCCGAACAATCCCATCCTCGGCAAGCTCGTCGATCGCGGCTTGCACAACGAGCTCTCCGGCGAGGCTTACGCGATCATCGACGGCGTCGATGGACGCATTCATCATCTGCGTCTCCGCGATCTCGATCTCACCGGCGACACGCCCGTCGGTGGGATCGTCGAGACCCGGAGCTGGGCCGGGAAAGATGACGGGCCGAGACGCCTGGCTTTGGTCGGGCGGTCGGACGTTGCGCTGGACAAGCAGGTCGATGCCGATGGCGCGACCTGGGCCGACCGATTGGCGCTCGCCAAGACCCGCGCGCCGCTCGCGCGGAGAGGGTTCGGAGCCGAGGTCCGCGACGCTCTGGAGAAGCGGGCCGAGCATCTGGTTGGACAGGGTCTTGCGACGCGGCGAGGTCAGCACGTCACCTTCGCGCGCGATCTCCTTAAAACACTGCGACAGCGCGACCTCGATCAAGCTGCAGGCAAGATCGCCGACGACACCGGCCTGCCATTTCGCAAATCCGGTGACGGCGAGTCGGTTGCGGGCATTTACAAGCAGCGCCTCGATCTCGCGTCGGGCCGCTTCGCCATGATCGATGACGGGATGGGCTTCGAACTCGTCCCCTGGAAACCGCAGCTCGAAAAGCATCTCGGCCAGACCGTCTCAGGCACCGTGACGGCAGGCGGAGGCATCGACTGGTCGCTGGGTCGCAAGCGCGACCTGTCGATTTGACCCGGAGAGCCCTATGACCTCGAAGAAACACGCATCACCCGCCACCGCCATCCTCTGGGGGCAGATCCTCATCGTCTCGATTGTCGCGCTGCTCTTCGTCTGGGCGGCGACACAATGGGTGGCGTTCCGGCTCGGCTTTCAATCCGAGCTTGGCGAGCCGATGACGACGATCCTGGGCCTGCCGGTCTACGCGCCCTGGAACGTCTTCGTCTGGTGGTACTGGTATGACGCCTATGCACCGCGCGTCTTCATGGAAGGCGCGATCATCGCGGGCGCGGGTGGTATCGCTTCTGTCGGTGTCGCAATCTTTCTCTCCGTCCTGCGCGCCCGCGAAGCGAGCAACGTGACGACCTATGGTTCCGCCCGCTGGGGCACCGAGAAGGACATGCGCGACGCCGGATTGTTCGTCGACGATGGCGTGGTCCTCGGGCGCTACCAGTCTCGCTACCTCCGACATGATGGGCCTGAACATGTGTTGTGCTTCGCGCCGACGCGGTCCGGCAAGGGTGTCGGGCTCGTCGTGCCCTCGCTTCTGACTTGGCCAGGCTCGGCGATTGTCCACGACATCAAAGGCGAGAACTGGCAGCTCACGGCGAACTACCGGTCGCGCTTCAGCCGCGTGCTGCTCTTCGATCCGACCGATCCAACCTCGGCGGCCTACAATCCGCTGCTTGAAGTGCGGCGCGGAGATAGCGAGGTGCGCGACGTCCAGAACGTCGCCGACATCCTCGTCGATCCCGAAGGCCTGCTCGAACGACGGAACCATTGGGAGAAGACGAGCCACTCGCTGTTGGTCGGCGCGATCCTGCATGTGCTCTATGCCGAAGCCGACAAGACGCTCGCCGGCGTCGCGGCGTTCCTGTCCGATCCGAAGCGGCCTATCGAGTCGACGCTCGCCGCGATGATGCGCACGCCGCATCTCGGCGACCACCCGCATCCGGTGGTCGCGCAGGCCGCGCGGGAACTCCTGAACAAATCGGAGAACGAACGCTCCGGTGTGCTCTCGACCGCGATGAGTTTCCTCGGGCTCTATCGCGATCCGGTCGTCGCCAAGGTCACGCGGCGTTGCGATTGGCGGATCGACGATTTGGTGACCGGCGACAGACCGGTGACGCTCTATCTCGTCGTTCCGCCCTCCGACATCTCGCGGACCAAGCCGCTGATCCGTCTCGTGCTCAACCAGATCGGTAGACGGCTCACCGAAGACCTTCATGCCAAGCGTTCACACCGCATGCTTCTCATGCTCGACGAGTTTCCCGCGCTCGGTCGCCTCGATTTCTTCGAGAGCCAGCTCGCCTTCATGGCGGGCTATGGGATCAAGGCCTTCCTGATCGCGCAGTCACTCAACCAGATCGAGAAGGCCTACGGCCAGAACAACGCGATCCTAGACAACTGCCATGTCCGCGTCGCCTTCGCGACCAATGACGAGCGCACCGCGAAGCGGGTATCGGACGCCCTCGGCACCGCGACGGAAATGCGGGCGATGAAGAACTATGCCGGGCACAGGCTCTCGCCCTGGCTCGGGCATCTGATGGTGTCGCGTCAGGAGACCGCGCGTCCGCTCCTGACGCCCGGCGAGATGATGCAGCTCCCACCGACGGACGAGATCGTCCTCGTCTCCGGCGCGCCGCCGGTGCGCGCGGAGAAGGCGCGCTACTACGCCGATCCGCAGTTCAAGGCTCGGATCGCGCCGCCTCCGGATCGCGTTGCGCACGATGAGTCCGTTGGCGGCACGGCGGATGACTGGAGCGGTCGCGAGCCAATAGCTGCGCCGCCACCGAAGAAACGGAGGTCATCAACCGACGACACAGACGGGGGCATCCGTCGGCAGCCCGATCTTCCGGAACATGAGGACATCGCGCCCGAACCGGCTCCAGCACGCAGCGAGTTTGCCGACCTCGATGACGAACCGGAAGACGATGCGCAACGAGCGAAAGCCATGCGCGACCGGTTCGGGACGGTCGCACGGCAGGCCTCGCTCGATCCCGATGACGGGATCGAGCTTTAGGAGAGGACCGTGAAGAAAGAGCGCCTGAATGTGTATTTCGATCCGGCTTTGTCGTTTGAGCTAGAGGCTTTGGCTGCGCGTCGGAAGGTCTCAAAATCGCAGATCGTGGAAGCGGCGCTCGCCGCATTCCTGTCGCCTGACGGCGCAGATCAGCGGGAAGCCGCAATCGTTCGTCGCTTGGACCGTCTCACCCGGGCCGTCGAGCGCTTGGAGCGTGATCTATCGATCGGCAACGAAGCGATGGCCCTATTCGTCAAATTCTGGCTGACGACCACGCCGCCATTGCCCGAAGAGATACGCGAGGCGGCGCAGGCCTCTGGCAAAGAGCGTTATGACGGGTTCGTGGAGGCTCTTGGACGGCGACTCGCAAAAGGCAAAACACTTACCAAGGAAGTCTCGGAGGACATCCCCGACCCAACTCCCACTGTCTGATGCCATCGCGACTTCATGCAAAATGCGCTTGTCCCTGCCTCTCTACGCCGCCGCACTACTACGCCGTCAAACCTGTTGCGAATGATCCTTTAGCGGTCTTCTTGATCGACCCCGTAACCAGATGCGGGGCCGCGAATGACCGTCCANACTCTCAAATCAGCAGCGATCGAGCGCGGTTCCCGCATGCTCCGCACGGCGCTCGGCGCGGACATCGCGGCCTGGCTCGACGAAGACGCCGTCGTCGAGGTCATGCTCAATCCCTGCGGTCGCCTCTGGGTCGACCGCCTTGGCGACGGGTTATGCGATACAGGCGCGACGCTTACTGCTGACGACGGGGAGCGGATCGTTCGCCTGGTCGCCCATCATGTCGGCGCGGAGGTCCATGCGGATGCGCCGCGAGTCTCCGCCGAGCTTCCCGGAACGGGCGAACGCTTCGAGGGACTGCTCCCTCCAGTCGTCGCGGCCCCGACCTTTGCCATCCGCAAACCCGCCGTCGCCGTCTTCACGCTCGACGATTACGTCCGTGCCGGGATCATGGATGAGGTCGCAGCCAATGCCCTGCGCGAAGCCGTCGCGTCCCGCGCCAACATCCTCGTCGCTGGCGGCACGTCGACCGGCAAGACCACGCTCACCAACGCGCTGCTCGCGGAAGTCGCCAAGACCTCCGACCGCGTCGTCCTCATCGAAGACACGCGCGAGCTGCAATGCACCACGCCCAACTTAGTCGCACTGCGCACCAAGGACGGCGTCGCGACACTCTCCGAATTGGTCCGCTCTTCCCTGCGCCTGCGCCCGGATCGCATTCCTATCGGTGAGGTGCGCGGGTCCGAAGCGCTCGATCTCCTCAAGGCCTGGGGCACAGGCCATCCCGGCGGGATCGGCACGATCCACGCGGGCTCGGCCATCGGCGCTCTGCGCCGCCTCGAACAGCTCATCCAGGAAGTCGTCGTCACCGTCCCGCGCGCGCTGATCGCGGAGACCATCGACGTGCTCGCCGTCCTGCAAGGCCGCGGCAGTGATCGCCGCCTCGCGGACCTCGCGCGCGTCACCGGCCTCACTGCGGACGGCGATTACGCGCTTCAATCCCTTCTCACCAACCCGAAAGGAACCGCCACATGACCACTCGACTCAATCTCCTTTATCCACGCTGGCCCATCTATGTCAGCGCAGCCGCCATCGGCTTCCTCCTCGCCGCGGGACAGGCTGAGGCGGCGGGCTCCGGCATGCCATGGGAAGCGCCGCTTCAGGCGATCCTCGAATCCATCGAAGGGCCGGTCGCCAAGATCGTCGCGGTCATGATCATCATCATCACCGGTCTGACCCTCGCTTTCGGCGACACATCCGGTGGCGCGCGCCGGCTCGTTCAGATCGTCTTCGGTCTGTCGATCGCTTTCGCCGCATCGAGCTTCTTCCTGTCGTTCTTCTCCTTCGGCGGTGGCGTCCTCGTATGAGCGATCCCACCGATATCCCCGGCTTCACCGCGCCCGTGCATCGTGCACTGACCGAGCCGATCCTCCTCGGCGGCGCTCCACGGACCATCGCGATCGCCAATGGCACCATAGCGGCCGCCGTGGGTCTGGGCCTCCGGCTCTGGGTGGTCGGACTCGCCCTCTGGGCCATCGGTCACATGGTCGCAGTCTACGCCGCCAAGCGCGATGCGCAGATCGCCGACGTCGCGCGCCGTCACCTCCGCTACCCGACCTGGATGGGGGTGTGAGCATATGATGCGCCTCGCCGAATACCGCTCGAAGGCCGCGCTGCTCGCCGATTTCCTGCCTTGGGCCGCGCTGATCGGCGAAGGCGTGATCTTGAACAAGGACGGGAGCTTCCAGCGCACGGCGCGGTTCCGCGGTCCCGATCTCGATTCCGCCACGCCTGCCGAGCTGGTCGCGACCGCCGCGCGTCTCAACAGCGCGCTTCGGCGTCTCGGTTCGGGCTGGGCCGTTTTCGTCGAAGCGCAGCGCATCCCGGCACGCGACTATCCGCTCTCGGAGTTTCCCGATCCAGTATCCGCATTGGTCGATGCCGAACGGCGCGCCCAGTTCGAAGAAGCCTCGTCCCATTATGAGAGCCGCTACTTCCTAACGCTGACATGGATGCCGCCCGCGGACGATACGAGCCGGGCGAGTGGCTGGCTGTTCGAAGACGCACCGACCAAGGGCGCCAATCCGAAAGAACACCTCGCGGCCTTTCAGTCACGCTCGGATCGCCTGCTCGACTTGTTCGAGGGCTTCATGCCCGAAGCGGCCTGGCTCGATGACGCCGGCACGCTGTCTTATCTCCATTCGACGATCTCGACGCGAGCACAGTCCGTCCGCGTGCCCGAGACGCCGATGCATCTCGACGCCTATCTGGTGGACGAGCCGCTGGTCGCCGGCCTCGCGCCAAAGCTCGGCGACGCCCATCTGCGTATGCTCTCTATCGTCGGCTTCCCGACATCGACATGGCCGGGACTTCTCGACGAGCTCAACGCGCAGGCCTTCGAATATCGCTGGGCCACGAGGGCGATTTGTCTCGACAAGACCGACGCGACGAAGCTCTTCACGCGCATTCGCCGCCAATGGTTCGCCAAACGCAAATCCGTCGCCGCGATCCTCAAGGAGGTGATGACCAATGAGGCTTCGACGCTTCTGGATAGCGACGCCGACAACAAGGCGCTCGATGCGGACGAAGCTTTGCAGGAACTCGGGAGCGATATCGTCGGCGCGGCCTATGTCACTGCGACGATCACGGTCTGGGACGCGGACGAGCGCGCGGCGGACGCCAAGATCAAGCTCGCCGAGAAGGTCGTCCAGGGCCGCGACTTCACCTGCATCCCGGAGACACTGAATGCCGTCGAGGCCTGGCTCGGCTCGCTGCCCGGCCATCTCTACGCCAATGTCCGCCAACCGCCGATCTCGACGCTCAATCTCGCCCATATGATCCCGATCTCGGCGGTCTGGGCGGGACCACAGCGCAACGATCATCTCGACGGCCCGCCGCTCTTCTACGCTGAGACGCAAGGGGCGACACCGTTCCGCTTCTCAACCCATGTCGGCGATGTCGGCCACACGCTCATGGTCGGCCCGACCGGTGCGGGCAAATCCGTGCTGCTCGCGCTCATGGCGCTGCAGTTCCGCCGCTATGAGAGCGCTCAGGTCTTCGCCTTCGATTTCGGCGGCTCGATCC
Source organism: Ponticaulis sp. (assembly GCA_002723155.1). GTDB lineage: Bacteria > Pseudomonadota > Alphaproteobacteria > Caulobacterales > Hyphomonadaceae > Ponticaulis. Next base: position 400,136 of record PBNO01000002.1, read on the forward strand.
GATGCGCGACTATGGCTTGCGGCGGAGACTGGGAAGATCTCGGACTCGCCCTGTCCGACGAAGAAGACGCGGTCCAGCTGCAACCGCTCGCGCGGATCGACGACCCAGCGGAACGCAGCTGGGCGCAGGATTGGCTCGCCGGGCTTTTGGCCCGCGAAGGGGTGGCGATCGATCCTGTGGCGCGGGATCATCTCTGGTCGGCTCTGACCTCGCTCGCGTCGGCCCCGATCGAGGAGCGCACGCTGACCGGGCTTTCGGTCCTCCTGCAATCGAACCACCTCAAACGCGCACTCACGCCGTTCTGCCTCGGCGGTCCATTTGGGCGGCTGCTCGACGCCGAAAGCGAGGCGCTCGGCACGGCCGACTTCCAGGCCTTCGAGACGGAAGGGCTGATCGGCTCCGCAGCTGCGCCCGCCGTTCTTGCTTACCTCTTCCATCGGATCGAAGCCCGGCTCGATGGACGCCCCAGCCTGATCATCGTCGATGAGGGCTGGCTCGCGCTCGATGACGCGACCTTCGGCTCGCAGTTGCGCGAATGGTTGAAGACGCTCCGCAAGAAGAACGCCAGCGTCATCTTCGCCACCCAATCGCTTGCCGATATCGACGGCTCCGACATCGCACCCGCCATCGTCGAGAGCTGCCCGACCCGCATCTTCCTGCCAAACGAACGCGCCTTCGAGCCGCAGATCGCGGCGACCTACCGCAGCTTCGGCCTCAACGACCGGCAGATCGAGATCGTCGCGCGTGCGACGCCCAAGCGTGACTATTACTGCCAGTCGCGCCGCGGCAACCGACTCTTCGCGCTTGGCCTGGGCGATGTCGCGCTCGCCTTCACGGCGGCGTCTTCCAAAGCCGATCACGCCGCCATCGACGCGATCCTCGAAAAACACGGGAGGAACGGCTTCGTAGCCGCCNGGCTCGCCCGCCGCGATCTCGGTTGGGCGACCGAACTGCTCGGTCCCTCCGATGCCGTGATTGAGGCCACCCCATCCGCAACCCCAGAGTCCAACGACGAAAAGGAGAAGACTGATGTTCAAGACCAAGACACGTAAACTCGCGGGCCGTACCGCCGTAGCCCTGTTTCTGTCGAGCGCGGTTGCGATGACCCCCGCGACCGCACCGCCCGCCCACGCATTCTTCGGCGGCGGCTTCGGCGGGATTGTCTACGACCCGACCAATCACGCCGAGAACCTGCTGACCGCCGCCCGGACGCTGGAGCAGATCAACAACCAGATCGCGCAGCTCCAGAACGAGGCCCAGATGCTGGTCAACCAGGCCCGCAATCTCGCGAGCCTGCCATATTCGTCGCTCTCGCGCCTGCAATCCTCGGTGCAACAGACCCAGCAGCTCTTGGGCGCGGCACAGCGCATCGCCCATGACGTGGCGACGATCGACGAGGCGTTCACGCAGGACTATGGCGCGGCCGCAGCGCGCGGCGATTTCGACGAGATGATCGCGGGCGCGCAGGACCGTTGGCGCACCTCTGTCGCCGGCTTCGAGGACGCGCTGAAGGTCCAGGCTGGCGTCGTCGGCAATATCGAGACCGCGCGCGCAGAGATGCAGACGCTCGTCGGCCGCAGCCAGGCCGCGACCGGCGCCTTGCAGGCGACCCAGGCCGGGAACCAACTCCTCGCGCTCCAGAGCCAGCAGATCTCCGACCTGACGGCCGCCATCGCTGCGCAGAACCGGGCGCAATCCCTCGAAGCCGCGCGCGTCGCGACGGCCGAAGCACAGGCGCGCGAGAACCTCGACCGCTTCCTCGACTACGGCTCCGGCTACGAGCCGACGACCGTGCGGATGTTCCGGTAGGCCGCGATGAAGCTGACCGCCGAGACCACGCTGAAGGGCATCGCGATCGCGATGGGCGCCATTGCCGCGCTCATGGCGGCGATCGAACTCCAGCGCGCGCTTGAAGAAGAGCGTGTGCGCGTACCGGCAACGGTGGTTTCGGACGATCCGCTGCGCGAGACCCTCCAGCGCTGCCGCACGCTGACCCCGGTAGCGCTGGAAGCCGACACCGAGTGTCAGGCCGCCTGGGAGGAGAACCGTCGCCGGTTCTTCGGCACCTCCACCACCGATCCAGAGACGGACTAGGCCATGGACGGCGTCGGCGTCATCGATCGGTTCCTGGAGGTCTTCACGACCTATATCGACAGCGGGTTCGGCTTGCTCGGCGGCGATGTCGCCTTCCTCGCGACCACGCTGATTGTCATCGATGTCACACTCGCCGCGCTCTTCTGGGCCTGGGGCGCGGATGACGACATCATCGGGCGGCTCGTCAAGAAGACGCTCTTCGTCGGCATCTTCGCCTATATCATCAGCAACTGGAATGCGCTCGCGCGCATCGTCTTCGAGAGCTTCGCGGGGCTTGGCCTAGTCGCCACCGGCGGCGCGATCGGCGCGGGCGAGCTATTGCAGCCCGGACGCATCGCCGCCGTTGGTCTCGAAGCCGGGCAACCGATCCTCGAATCCATCGCCGACCTGATGGGTTTCGTCTCCTTCTTCGAGAACTTCATCCAGATCTCGATCCTGCTCTTCGCCTGGATCGTCGTCCTGCTCTCCTTCTTCATCCTCGCCATCCAGCTTTTCGTTACCTTGATCGAGTTCAAGCTGGCGACGCTCGCGGGCTTCATCCTCGTGCCCTTCGGCCTCTTCAACAAGACCGCCTTCATGGCCGAACGCGTGCTGGGCCTCGTCATATCGTCCGGCGTCAAAGTGCTCGTGCTCGCCGTCATCGTCGGCATCGGCTCGACGATCTTCGGCGAGTTCACCGCCGGCTTTACGGGCGAGCCGACCATCGAGGACGCGATGGCGGTCGTGCTCGCGGCGCTCTCGCTTCTCGCGCTCGGCATCTTCGGCCCCGGGATCGCTAACGGCATCGTCTCGGGAGGGCCGCAGCTGGGCGCGGGTGCTGCCGTCGGAGCCGGCCTCGCAGCAGGCGGCGTTGTCGCAGGCGGTCTCGCGGGCGCAAAGATCGCCGGGGCCGCTGGTGGAGCCGCCCTGCGCGGCGGCTCCGCCGTCGCAGGCGGCGCCTCGACCGCCTTCAAGATTGGCGCGGCCTCGGGCACGTCGACCGCCGGGAAGGCTGCGAGTGGCATGGCGGCGGTCGGTCAAGCGGGAGTCAGCACCGCCATCAACCCGCTCAAGCGCGCCGTCGGCGACAGCTATCGCTCGGGTTCGCGTGCCGCGTTCGAAGCCACGGGCGGCAAGTTCAGCAATTCCCCGTCGTCCATGCCGACGCCTGCCAATGACGGCCCGCCCGCCTGGGCGCGCCGCATGAAACGCCAGCAAAGCCTGCACCACGGCACCGCCGTCGCCGCTCACGCCATTCGCTCCGGCGATGGCGGCAGCGCGGGCACGGCCATCAGCCTTTCGGAGAGATCATGAGATTCAAGCGACCCAGTGTGCGTTACGCCAAGACCCCCGAACCGGTGACCCCATACCAGAAGGCAGCCCAGGTCTGGGACGAACGCATGGGTTCGGCCCGCGTCCAGGCCCGCAACTGGCGGCTCATGGCCATTGGGTGTCTTGCCACCACCGCGACCTTCGGTCTCGCGCTGGTCTGGCAGTCCACCCAGGGCACGATCGTCCCCTACGTGGTCGAGGTCGATCGGCTCGGCGCGGCGCAGGCCGTCGCNCCCGCCACCGCCAACTACCACCCGACCGATCCCCAGATCGCCTTCCACCTCGCGCGCTTCATCGAGAACGTCCGCCAGGTTCCCGCCGATCCGATTGTTCTGCGGCAGAATTGGCTGCGTGCTTACGATTTCACCACCGACCGCGGGTCCGTCGCGCTCAACGACTTCGCCCGTGAGAACGATCCCTTCGCCCGCGTCGGCGAGATCCAGGTCACCGCCGAGATTTCCAGCGTGATCCGGGCCTCTGACAACAGCTTCCGTGTCGCCTGGACCGAGCGCCGCTACGTGAATGGACAGCTCGCCGGGACCGAGCGCTGGACCGGCATTTTGAGCGTCGTCGTCCAGCCACCCCGCGATGCCGACCGCCTCCGCAAGAATCCCCTCGGCGTCTTCGTCCACGCCATCAACTGGTCAAGGGAGAACGCCCAATGAGACACTGCGTTTCCGCCAAACTTTCCATCACAACCCTTCTCGCCGGCTCGATGCTGGCCGGCTGCGCGACCTTCAAACCGCCCGAGATCAGCTATGACGATCCGGTCGCCGCGACACTGGTCGCGGAACCTGCGCCACCAGTTCGGATCGTGGAAACACCCGAGCCTTTGCCGCTGCCGGGCCAGCTCATGCGGGTCGATGGCGACGATCGTCCGGCCGAGGCGGCGGAACCGACCGAGCGGGTGACCAACGCCAACGCGGCCGCCCGGATCGAACCCGTGCGCGACGGCTTCATCAATGCGGTCCAACTCTATCCCTACAGCTCGGGCGCGCTCTATCAGGTCTACACCTCGCCCGGACAGGTGACCGATATCGCGTTGCAACCCGGTGAAAGCCTCGTGGGGAGCGGTCCGATAGCAGCGGGCGATACCGCGCGCTGGATCATCGGCGACACCGAGAGCGGGTCCGGCGAGAACCGCCGCATCCATGTGCTAGTGAAGCCGACCCGGCCCGATCTCGTTACCAACCTCGTTATCAACACCGACCGGCGCACCTATCATCTCGAACTCCGTGCGACGCCGCAGGCCTATATGGCGTCGGTCTCCTGGCAATATCCCGAGGACGAGTTGATCGCCTTGCGCCGCCAGAACGATCGCGCCGAGGCCAGCCTGCCCATCGGACGCAATGTCGATCTCGACGATCTCAATTTCCGCTACCGGATCACCGGCGACCGCGCGCCCTGGCGGCCGCGCCGGGCCTTCGATGACGGGCGGCAGGTCTTCATCGAATTCCCGCGCGGGATCGGCCAGGGCGAGATGCCACCGCTCTTCGTGATCGGACCGGAAGGGGACGGTCAGCTCGTCAATTACCGGATCCGCCGCAACTACATGATCGTCGACCGGCTCTTCGCCGCCGCCGAGTTGCGGCTTGGCGACCGCCAGCGGGTGGTGCGGATCGTGCGGACCGATGGGGTTCGGCGCAGCGAGCAGAGCGCGGAACGCGTGGCGTCGGCGCGGCGTACCGATGAGGACCGTTGAGCCATGTCCGGGATTGAAGATCAGCAACAAGACGACCGTCCCGAAGAGCCGCTGCGCACCGAACAGGACATCGCGAAGGAACTGCGCCTGCGGTCCGATCCGCCGCGGGTCATGCGGCTCTCGCGCAAAGCCATCACTGTTCTGGTCGTCGCCGGCGGCCTTGGTATCGGCGCGATCCTGATCGTCGCCTTGCAAGGTTCCGATCCAGGCGATGGGCCGTCCGAGCTCTTCTCGACGGAACGGATACAGGAGGCCGAGGGGCTTTTGGGTCTGCCGCGCGACTACGCGTCGATCCCGCAGCTTGGGCCACCTCTACCGGGCGAACTTGGGCGTCCGGTTCTGTCCGCGCAGCGGCGGGGTGAGCCCGTGCCTGTCGTAACTGCGACTGGCCCCGCCGTCGATCCAGAAGAGCAACTGCGCTTGCAGGAGGCAGAGGCCGCGCGGCTCGCGACACTCTTTACCGACGTGAGGTCGAGTAGCGCAGGTGCTGCGCGCCCACAGGCAGTGACCTCAACATCCCCAGTGCCCGGGCTACAGAGTTTGTTCCCGGCATCTGCCGAGCAGACACGGCAACCAGACACGACAGAACGACAGGAAGCGTTTTTGGATCGCCAGGTCGACCGAAGGACCGCCGCCGCGGACCAGCTGCAAAGCCTGCTAAGCCCATATGTCCTGCAAGCGGGATCGGTCATCGAAGCGGCCCTTCTGACCGGTCTGCGCTCCGATCTTCCGGGGCAGATCACCGCGCAGGTCACTGCCAACGTCTACGACAGCCCGACCGGGCAATTCCTGCTCATCCCGCAAGGTTCGCGCCTGATCGGCGAGTATGACAGCCGCGTCGAAACCGGTCAGAGGCGCGTCCTTTTGGCGTGGACCCGGCTCATCTTGCCCGACGGTCGCTCCATCGTCCTCGAACGCCAGCCCGGCACCGATCAGGCAGGGTATGCAGGGCTCGAAGACGGCGTCGACAATCACTGGGGCCAGTTTTTCCGGGCCGCAGGTCTCGCCACGATCCTCAATATCGGCCTCGAGACCGGCGAGGATGCCGGCGACGAGATAGCCGAAGCGATCCGCGACGGCACCCAAGACACGATCGGTCGTGTCGGCGAGGCCATCGTCCAGCGCCAGCTCAACATCCCGCCGACTTTGACGATCCGACCGGGCTTCCCGGTACGCGTGATGGTGACGCGCGACCTTATTCTCGAACCACAAGGAGATGCGCGATGAGCAAGCTGAAGCTGGGCAACATCCGAGACGACAAGCCGGTCAAGCTTACCGTAGAACTACCGGCGCAGGTGCATCGCGATTTGACAGCCTATGCGGAAATCCTTGGGGCCGAGAGCGGGGAGATATTTGAGCCCACCAAGCTCATCGCGCCTATGCTGGAGCGATTCATGAAGACCGATCGGGGCTTCGCGAAACTCAGGAAAGAGCGCCGTTCCGCCTCGCCTCAATCCGCGCCAAGCTGATGAACCGGCGCAATGCGGGATTGTCGTTTTCTGGCTTCCAAGTAATCGAAAACGGAACCGTCTCGTCTTCGCCTCCGACTGGCACGAAAGTCACGTTTGGATAGTGAACGCCACGCCAATGATCCGCTACGAGGCTGACACCGAGTCCCAAACCGACAAGGTTCATGATACCTTCTCGGCATAACCTGTGTCGACGCACCGCGACCGACCGGCCCAGATCACTTACACTGCGGATCACGTAGTCATGAATTTCTGGGCCAGGTTCGGAAGAACTCACCACAAATGTGGCTTCTACGACATCTCTCCAACGCAGGCGAGACTGCTTCGACCAACGATGATCTGCAGCGACAGCCAAGAAGATGCTTTCTCTAGAAAGCGTCAAGCCATCACCGATCTCACCATTGACCTCACCAGCGGCAAATACCGCATCCAATGTTCGATGATTTAGGCAAGTCATTAAATCATTGCGATCGGATTCATTTATATCCAATTTTATTTGGTTATGGTTATTTAGGAATGCTTTTAGGACCTGACGAAGCGCGCCGTTCGAGAGTGAAGCAATAATGCCTAGCCGCAGTTGCCCTGATGCCGCACTACCGTGCGATTGAGCAGCTTCTACCGCATTGTCCAAATCAGAAGTTATACTCCTCATGCGAGTTGTAAAATCCGCGCCAGCGACGGTTAATCTTACGCCCTGAGATCGTCGCTCAAACATCGAAACGCCGAGATTGTCTTCCAATTTTTGGATTCGCCTACTGACGGCTGATTGCCCAATTTTCAACTCCTTTGCCGCTTTACGAAAGCTTCCAACCTCGGCGACCGAAAGCAACGCTGATATGTTGCGCAAGTCTACAAGATTATTCATTGTTTCGGATTCGTCTGCATAATTTCGATATTCGAGTTATTGCGCCTCACCTTTGTCTCTTGTCTTGCATCGCACGTTAGAATCTTCTCCTCCAGCTTGGGTGTATGTCATCGATAATGAAATCATGCGTATGACGTCGATGACCGGTGAGTTGTGGGTGACCGGTGGGAAGGTTAGGGTGTTCGTGCGCCAACTGCTGGTGATCGTCAGCAGTCCCAGCGCCACGGTCGCGAGGCCGGTGCCCAGCAGTGCCACGGTCTGCGCGAGAAAAAGATGAAAGTAAGTTCGATCCGTGAGGAGGCCGAGCATCACAAGTCTCGCTTTCGACGTGGATGATTTGAAGTCAGCCTCTGACCATGAGGGGGCCAAACATGCCAGCTTCGTAGTGGCCCGGAATTAGGCAGGCGAACTCGAAGGTCCCGGCGTTCGTGAACGTCCAGGCAAGTTCGCCAGTCTCGCCGGGTTCGAGCGTCATCGATTTAGGGCTGTTATGCTTGTGCATTTTGCTCATCGCTTCCATCTCAGCTTTGTGCTTGGCATTGTCCTCTTCAGTACCAAGAACGAACTCGTGAGCGATCTGGCCGTCATTGACGAGCGCGAAGCGGATGGTCTCGCCCTCGGTTACCTCAATCGAGCCAGGTACGAAAATCATGCGACCATTTTCGGTCTCACGCATGGACACCTCGATGGTGCGCGTAGCCTCACCCGGCTCGGCAGGAACGCCAAGTGCGGTGGCGGTTGCACCGAGCTGGCCGGCAACAGGCATCGTCTCGCTGTGGTCTACGCCGTGCATCGCGTGATCGTCGCCAGCCTCGCCCTCACCGCAGGCGGCCAGCAGGCCGATTGCCGCAGTGGCAAGAAGAAGTCGTTTCGGGAATTTCGTCATCTGATGGTCCTCAGGCGGCGGACACAGGGAAACCAGCGTCCTTCAGGGCTGCGAGAAACGCCTCACGCGGCTTGTCCGAACTGACAGCGACCTGCCGAGCCTCGGGATCGGCCTGGACTTTCGCGCCGACGTCGACCGAATGGATTGCCTTGGTGACGCTGCGGGCACAGCCGCCACACTTCATGTTCTCGATTTGGAATTGCATCGTTTCGCTCCGTGCTGTGGTTCGATGCGCAACAAGTTGCGGCTTCCCATCGCTGGAAGGTCAAGCGGCAAATACGAATTTCGCAAAAAGCCTTGACCTTCCCATCATTGGAACCCCCATCCTTCTTGGTATGCGAATAGAACAAGCAGGAACGAGCGCCATGAATGCTCCCCCGATTTTATCATCGCCCATCACCTTGCCTATAGAGGGCATGACCTGCGCCTCCTGCGTCGGACGTGTCGAACGAGCCCTGCGCGCCGTGCCGGGTGTGATGGAGGCAAATGTCAATCTTGCCACGGAGCGGGCCGACGTGCGTTTCGAAGGTGCGCCCGACCGGGCGGCGCTCGTCAAGGCAATCGAGGATGTCGGCTACGATGTGCCTTCGGGCAGCGTGGAACTGGCAATCGAGGGAATGACCTGTGCCTCGTGCGTCGGCCGAGTCGAACGCGCGCTAAAGGCCTTGCCCGGTGTGACCGAGGCAAATGTCAATCTTGCCACGGAGCGGGCGACCGTCAAAGGCACCGCCGATGCGGCTACTCTGATCGCCGCCATCGACGATGTGGGCTACGAGGCGCGAGAGATCGCGGATCGCTCGGCGGCGGATGACACCGCGTCCGACAAGCGCGACGCCGAAGCCCGCAGGCTGCGTCGGAGCGTGTTGATCGCCGGTCTCCTGACGCTCCCCGTCTTCATCCTGGAGATGGGCAGCCACCTGGTTCCCGCATTCCACCACTTCATAATGTCGACCATCGGCACCCAGACGAGCTGGACGATCCAGTTCATCTTGACCACGTTGGTCCTCGCGGGTCCGGGGCGGCGGTTCTACACGATAGGAGTTCCCGCTCTCCTGAAGGGCGCGCCCGACATGAACAGCCTCGTCGCGGTCGGCACCTCGGCGGCCTATCTCTTCTCGGTGGTCGCGCTTCTCGCGCCCGGGCTTCTCCCCGAGGGCACGGTCAATGTCTATTTCGAGGCCGCGGCGGTCATCGCCACGCTGATCCTCGTTGGCCGCTGGATGGAGGCGCGCGCCAAGGGTCGCACCTCCGAAGCGATCAAGCGCCTCGTCGGGCTTCAGGCCAAGACGGCGCGGGTCCGCCGGAACGGCGAGACCGTCGAGATCGCCATCGCCGAGGTCGCGCCCGGCGACGTGATCGAGGTGCGCCCCGGCGAGCGCGTGCCCGTCGACGGCGAGGTGATCGAGGGCAAGAGTTATATCGACGAGTCGATGATCACCGGCGAACCGGTCCCGGTCGCCAAGGAGAACGGCGCGACAATCGTCGGTGGCACGGTCAACCAGACCGGCAGCCTCGCCTTCCGCGCGACCGCGGTGGGCGGCGACACGATGCTCGCCCAGATCATCCGTATGGTCGAGGAGGCGCAGGGCTCCAAGTTGCCGATCCAGGCGCTGGTCGACAAGGTGACGATGTACTTCGTGCCGGCGGTCATCACGCTCGCGCTCCTGACCTTCGGCGTCTGGTTCGTCTTCGGGCCGGAGCCCGCGCTGACCTTCGGCCTCGTGAACGCCGTCGCCGTTCTCATCATCGCCTGCCCCTGCGCAATGGGCCTCGCCACCCCGACCTCGATCATGGTCGGCACGGGCCGCGGCGCCGAGATGGGCGTTCTCTTCCGCAAAGGTGAGGCGCTGCAGCTTCTCAAGGAGGCCCGGGTCGTCGCGCTCGACAAAACCGGCACTCTGACCGAGGGCGCGCCGCGGATGACCGATCTGACCGTTGCGTCCGAGTTCGTGCGGGACGACGTGCTCGCCCACATTGCGGCAGTCGAGGCGAAGTCGGAGCATCCGATCGCCCGCGCCATCGTCGCGGCGGCCAAGGACCAGAACCTGGACCTGCCCGAGGTCGCGGACTTCGACAGCGTCACGGGCATGGGTGTCGCGGCAGCCGCAGGCGGCAGAAAGGTCGAGATCGGCGCGGACCGCTACATGGCCTCGCTCGGCCATGACGTGTCGACTTTCGCTGAGACCGCCGCGCGCCTCGCGGACGAGGGCAAGTCGCCGCTCTATGCCGCCGTGGACGGCAAGCTCGCCGCCATCGTCGCCGTGGCCGATCCGATCAAGGAGACCACGCCCGAGGCAATCCGCGCGCTGCACGATCTCGGCCTGAAGGTCGCGATGATCACCGGCGACAACCGTCGCACGGCCGAGGCCATAGCTCGCAAGCTCGGCATCGACGAGGTGGTCGCTGAAGTCCTGCCCGACGGCAAGGTTGACGCCGTGAAGGCGCTGAAGGCCGAACATGGCTGCACGGCCTTTGTTGGCGACGGGATCAACGACGCGCCCGCGCTCGCAGAGGCGGATGTGGGCCTCGCCATCGGCACAGGCACGGATGTGGCCATCGAGGCGGCGGATGTGGTGCTGATGTCGGGCTCGCTCAAGGGCGTACCGAACGCCATCGCGCTGTCGAAGGCGACGATCCGCAATATCAAGCAGAACCTGTTCTGGGCTTTCGCCTATAACGCGGCTCTTGTTCCGGTCGCCGCGGGCGCACTCTATCCGGCTTTCGGGCTCCTGCTCTCGCCGATCTTCGCCGCCGGCGCGATGGCGCTGTCGTCGGTCTTTGTGCTCGGCAACGCGCTGCGCCTAAGTCACTGGGAACCGCCGATGCGGGAGGCGGCCGCATCGATTAAGGGAGCCGTGACATCCCAACCACACCCAAAAGCTCAAGGAGCTGTTCAATGAATATTGGCGAAGCCGCACGGCGCTCTGGCGTAACCGCGAAGATGATCCGCTATTATGAGCAGTCCGGGCTCATTCCCGAAGTCGCGCGGACTGATGCGGGATACCGCTCCTATGGCGACGACGACGTCCACCGCCTGAGGTTCGTGCGCCGTGCCCGCGACCTCGGCTTCACCGTCGAGGAGATCGGCGAGCTGCTCGCGCTGTGGCAGGACGATAGTAGGCGCAGCGCCGAGGTCAAGTCGCTCGCGCTCGGACATATCGAAACGCTTCGCGAGAAGATCGCCGAACTCGAAGCGATGGCCGACACGCTCCAGGCGCTGGCCGATGGGTGTTCGGGTGATGACCGGCCCGACTGCCCGATCCTCGCCGATCTCGAGACCGGCAAGGCGAGCGCGGCGCGTCCAGGTCCCAGACGGTTCGGCGTCACGAATCCCAAGTCCCAGGAACACTGACATGACGTCCACCAAGTGCACGGCGGACATCGCCGACCATCGCCATACCCACGATTTTCGCGGGCCGACTGACGCGGCCAGCGCCCGGCGTATCTGGATTGTCATCGTCCTCACCGCTGTGACGATGGTGGCCGAGATCGCGGCCGGATCCATCTTTGGATCCATGGCGCTCCTCGCCGATGGCTGGCATATGGGAACGCATCTCGCAGCGCTATCGATCGCCGCTCTCGGCTATTGGGTCGCGCAGCGGCTATCGGGCGATCAACGCTTCGCCTTCGGGACCGGAAAGGTCGGCGACCTCGCCGCCTTCGCTAGCGCGATCGGACTTGGTCTTTCGGCAGCGTTCATCGCCTGGGAAGCGTTCGAACGCTTGGTCTCGCCTGTAGCGATCCGCTTCGAGGAGGCGATGCTGGTCGCGGCCATCGGTCTGGTCGTCAATCTGGCGAGCGCGTGGATCCTGGGGGGCGAACACCATCACCATCCACATGGTTCGGGTGGTGAGCACGGACACCATCGCTCCCATAGCGACCACCCTCAGTCGCATGATGGCCACGAGGACCACAATCTCAAGGCCGCCCACATGCATGTGCTGGCGGATGCGCTGACTTCGATCCTGGCGATCGTAGCGCTGCTCACTGGACGCTTCGCCGGATGGATATGGATGGACGCAGCGGTCGCGCTTCTCGGCGCGGGGGTGATCGCGTGGTGGGCCTGGGGCCTCCTGCGTCGCACTTCGCTGAGCCTGCTCGGCGCGGACGCGCCCGACGGCCTCGAGCAAGCCGTGCAGGATGAACTGGCGTCGAGCGGGCGCGAGGTCGCCGATCTCCATCTCTGGAGCGTCGGTCCGGGGCACTTCGCGGTCTCGGCCTGCGTGGTGTGTCACGAACCCGCCGATCCGGTCTCGCTCAACGAGAAGATCCGCGCCATCCCAGGTGTATCGCATGCGACGATCGAGGTCCGGCGCTGCTGTCTTTGAAGCAAGAGGCGGAAGACACCCTACCTCAGATCTGCGACCCAGGCCGCAGGTCTTGAGGTCTGTAAGGCCTCGCACCCATCACCTCGGTGAGCCAGAACCAGTTTGTAAGGCGTGTTGGTAGGTTGACCTTCCAACGCTTGGAACCGGCAAAAATCTGAGATTGAGTTTCTGCGGCGGCGAAGTGCGTCGCGAATTCTGAAATCGTTAGGAGGGGAAATGCTCTTTCGAAAGAAAAAGGTAGCCATCATTTATCGTATGGTGATGAAAGACCATACCTGCCCTTACGGAATAAAGTCGAAATGGTTGCTTCGAAAAAGCGGCTTTCGGGTGGACGACCGGAAACTCAGAACCCGCGAAGAAACCGATGCTTTCAAGCAAGAACATGACGTAGAGACGACACCTCAGACATTCATAGATGGTCGAAGAATAGGCGGTTATGACGATCTGCGCATATATTTAGGTCGTCGCATTCGGAAAGATGAAGATACAAGTTATACGCCTGTCTTAGCAGTCTTCGTCGTCGCCGCACTTATGGCGCTTGGTGCAAGCTTCGTAGCAACCGGTTCGCCGGTCTCCGTTCGAGGCGCAGAATGGTTCATCGCTTTCGCCATGTGCCTGCTAGCGATGCTAAAGCTGCAGGACGTCGAGAGTTTCTCCTCGATGTTTCTGAATTACGATCTCCTCGCGCGACGTTTCGTACCCTACTCCTACGCCTATCCTTTCTTCGAACTACTCGCGGGCGTGCTGATGATCGCCGGGATCGCCATGTGGCTGTCGGTCCCGGTCGCGCTCTTCATCGGTGGGATTGGCGCGGTATCGGTATTCAAGGCGGTCTATGTTGATCGCCGCGAAATCAAATGTGCCTGTGTCGGCGGATCGAGCAAGGTGCCGCTCGGCTTTGTCTCGCTCACCGAGAACTTGATGATGATCGCCATGGCCATATGGATGCTGGTCAGTCCGTTCCATTGACCGGCGAAGTACAGAACTCGCCATCGGACCTCCGAAATAAATCTGCGATCCATCCTTGACCTTCCTATCATTGGAAGCCGCAAACCTCTGTCTTTCATGCGTCGCAGCGGCATTGCGCGGCTATGCGAGGATGTGAGTAGCAGAGGTAGTTGAAGTGCAGGACCGGGATAGGACATTAGGCAAAACACCGATTATCGCCGCGATAGTCGTCATCTCCGCAATCGCTCTTTTTGCCTGGTTGCTGTTCTTCCGCAGCACAGATAACGGCGTGGCTGCAGCCCCGCCACCGCCGCAGGTTCCCATCCTGTCTGTCGAAGCGCAGGAACTGCCGAGAGTGAAGCAATTTGAGGGTTTCATTGAAGCGGGCGAGGAAGTCTTCTTGCGTGCACGAACCTCAGGACAGATTGCCGAAGTGCTGGTCCGCGAAGGGGCGCAGGTAGAGCGCGGAGATCCACTCTTCCGTTTGGATGTCTCGCTGCAACGTGCCCGGGCCGATGAACTAGCCGCACAGATCGAGCGCACGCGTGTCGCACTTGTCGATGCCGAGCGCGATGCCGAGCGCGCTGCGCGGCTTTTACCGTCTGGCGCAATCTCCGTGCGCGAGGCCGAGGATGCGCAAAGCGAGGTTGCGCTGCTTCTAGCCGACCTTGCCGCGGGACAAGCATCGGAACGTGCCGCCCGCCTCGAACTTTCCTATGGGACGGTGCGTGCACCGATCTCGGCCCGCGCCAACGAAGTTCTGGTCGATAGGGGTAGCCTTGTCCGTGCCGGCGAGGGCGGTACGCCGCTTGTGCGCCTCGTCGCCACAGACCGGCTAGAGGTGGTCATCGACATGCCCGAGGAAGACTATCTCGCGCTCTCGATGCGCGGCTCCCGCCCCACGGCGACCATCGCGCTTGCGACAAATCCGGAGCTGGAGATCGCCGCACCGATAGACTTCAGCGCGCCCGAGATCGACCGGGCGAGCGGCACGGTGCGGGTAAAGGCCCGGATTGAACGCGCTCCGCCCGCCTTTTTGCCGGGGGCCTTTGTGCGCGTCGCCGTCCCGCTGGAGGAACCCCGCCCGACCATCCTCGTGCCCGAGATCGCGATAGGCAACGATCAGGACCTGCGCTTCGTGCTCGTCATCGACGAAGAGAACATCGCGCAGTTCCGCCCGGTCCGGCTTGGCGGGAGGATCGGCGAGCAGCGCATCGTAGAAGAAGGCCTCGCTGCTGGCGAACGCGTGCTCGTAAAAGGGCTGATCAGACCCGGAATGACCGTGGCTCCTGTCGCCTGGAACCCAGGGGCCGATGCCGCGCCATGAGGTTTCCGCAATTCTTCATCGCGCGCCCGATCGCTGCGATCGTCCTCTCCTTGGCCTTCGTCATCGCTGGAGCACTCGCCTTCTTCCGCTTTCCCCTGAGCGAATATCCCGCAGTGACTCCGCCCACGGTGCAGGTCACCGCCAGCTATCCCGGCGCGAGCCCGCAGGTCCTCGCCGACACGGTGGCGACCCCGCTAGAGCAGGCGCTCGTCGGAACGCCCGATATGATGTATCTGACCGGACAGAGCGCGACCGACGGCCGCGTCCAGCTGACCGCGACGTTCCGACAGGGCACCGATCCCGATCTCGCACGGATCGCGGTGCAAAACCGCGTCGACCGGGCCGAGCCGCGCTTGCCCGAAGAAGTTCGTCGTCTCGGGCTCGTGACGCAGAGCGTCGCCCCCGACATCCTGATGGTGGTGCATCTGGTCGGCACCGCCGATACCTACGATCCGCTCTACATCTCCAACTATGCGCTGCTCAACGTACGCGACGAGTTGTCCGCGATACCCGGCATCGCCGACACGGTCGTGTGGGGCGCGGGCGAATACGCTATGCGCATCTGGTTCGACCCAGCAAAGCTGACCGCGCGCGGATTGACCGCTGGCGACTTGATCGCGGCGCTGCGCTCGCAAAACATAGAGGCCGCGTCGGGTGCTCTCGGCTCCTCGCCTGGGAGCGGCTCGCGCCCGCTCACCATCGTGGAGGCCGAGGGCAGGCTCCAAAGTACCGAGGAGTTCGAGCGGGTCGTCCTTCGGGCGGGGGAGGACGGCCGTATCGTTCGCCTCGGCGATGTCGCGCGCGTCGAGATGGGTGCTGATTCCTATTCGCTGCGCGCCCGCCTCGACGACCAGCGCGCAGTCGCGATCCAAATCCTGCAGGACCCTGGAGCTAATGCGCTAGAAGTGTCGAGCTCGGTTCGCGAAACGATGGCGAGGTTGTCGCAGGACTTCCCGCAAGGCGTCGAATATCGGATCGCCTATGATCCGACCCTCTTCGTGCGTGCCTCGCTCGAAGCGGTCTCGCAAACGCTGATCGAGGCCGTCCTACTGGTGATCCTCGTCGTGATCGTGTTCCTCCGGGTCTGGCGCGCCGCGCTCATCCCTGTACTCGCCGTGCCGGTCTCAATCGTCGGGACGCTCGCCGTGCTCCACCTGCTCGGCTACTCGCTTAACACGCTTTCTTTGTTTGGGTTGGTCCTCTCGATCGGGATCGTGGTCGACGACGCGATTGTGGTGGTCGAGAACGTCCAGCGCCATCTCGCGATGGGTAAAAGGAGGCTGGAAGCTGCGCGCCACGCGATGACGGAGGTCACCAAGCCGATCCTCGCCACTACGCTGGTGCTGGCGACAGTGTTCGTGCCCACCGCCTTCCTGTCGGGACTGCAAGGCGCCTTCTACCAGCAGTTCGCGGTCACCATCGCAGCGTCTACCATCATCTCGTCGATCTGCTCCTTGACCTTGTCTCCAGCGCTCGCTGCCATGCTCCTGCGCGAGCGAGATGCGCCGGAAGATCGGGTCCAGCAAAGGTTAGACCGCTGGTTTGGGCGCTTCTTCGACCAGTTCGAGCGTTTCTGGAGCGGTTTAACCGACCGCTACCGTTCCGGCTTGCGCACCTTCCTGGACAGGCCTGCGATAGGGCTCGTGATGGCAGCCGTGCTCGTCGGGATCACCGTGATCGGACTGGCAAGAACACCAACCGGCTTTGTTCCCTCCCAGGACAAATACTACCTCGTTGGCGTCGCGCAGTTGCCCGCCGGTGCCAGTCTGGAACGGACCGACGCGGTGGTCGCGCGAATGAGCGAAATCATGCTGGAGGAACCTGGCGTCGCCAACGTCGTCGCCTTTCCCGGCGTTTCGGTGAACGGCTTCGCCAACCTGCCTAACACGGCAGTTGTGTTTGCCATCCTCGATCCATTCGAGGAACGCGGTGATGCCGCGCTCTCCGCCGAAGCGATCGCCGGGAGCCTCACCATGAAGTTCGCCACCATCCCGGACGGCTTCGCAGGCGTCTTCCCGCCGCCGCCCGTTCCGGGGCTCGGCAATACTGGCGGCTTCAAGCTCTACATCGAGGCGCCGGGTGAGACCACGCCGCAGGAGCTTGCCACTACCACCGGCGCGGTGCTCGCAGCGGCGGCGGAGCGGACCGACCTGGCCGGCGTGATGACCAGCTTCGAGACAGGCGCGCCGCAGATCGCTCTCGAACTCGACCGTGAGCGTGCGCTCGTTGCAGGCGTTTCCCCCGAGGCGATCTTTCAGGCGCTGCGAGCGACGCTCGGCTCGGCCTATGTCAACGATTTCACCCGCTTCGGTCGGACCTACCGCGTGTTCGTGCAGGCGGACGCGCCCGCTCGCCTAGCTGCCGAAGACATCGAGCGCCTGCGCGTGCGCGGTGCCGACGGACGCCTGCTGCCGCTCGCGAGCTTCCTGGACATTACCGAGACCGCAGGTCCCGATCGGATCATGAGCTATGACGGCAGCTTCGCCGCCGACGTTACAGGAAGCCCTGCGCCCGGTGTGAGCTCGGGCCAAGCGATCGCCGCCATGGCCGAGGTGATGGAGGCAAGCCTTCCGCCGGGATATTCATGGTCGTGGACCGACCTCACCTATCAGCAAGAAGAGGCCGGTGGATCCTCGGCGCTCGTCTTTGCGCTCGTTTTCGTATTCGCCTTCCTCGTCCTGGCGGCATTCTACGGAAACTGGACTTTGCCTGCGGCGATCATGCCGCTCGCGCCGATCGCCATCCTCGGAGCGCTGGTCGGCGTGTGGCTGTATGGCGGCGACAACAACCTCTTCACCCAGATCGCCATGTTGGTGCTGGTCGGACTCGCGGCCAAGAACGCGATCCTGATCGTCGAGTTCGCGCGCGACCGCGAAGCTGGTGGCGAAGCGCCACTTGATGCCGTGGTGGAGGCGGCCTCGATCCGCTTGCGCCCGATTGTCATGACCTCGCTCGCCTTCATCGTGGGCGTGCTGCCGCTTGTGCTCGCGGGCGGTGCGGGTCAGGAGATGCGCCAGGCGATGGGCGTGTCGGTGTTCTGGGGCATGATTGTCGTACTGCTGGCGGGCGCGTTTCTCACGCCATCCTTCTATCTCGCGATCCGACGCTGGCAGGATGGCCGGTATGAACGAGGAAACGTCACCTCGCGGGCGGATGAGAAAGGAGCGCTGGAATGAGATACCGCTCGACGCGTTTGTTGACCTTGACGCTCGCGATGAGCGTCGGCGCCTGCACTACCGTCGGCCCGGACTATGAGCGTCCCGAAGTGGAGACGGGTTCTGGATGGATCGACCGCGAGGTGGGCGAAGCTAGCTTCGTAGACATGGAGACTTGGTGGACATCGTTGCAGGACGAGGAGTTGTCGCGCCTCATGGACGAAGCCATGACCGCAGCTCCCGAAGTGCGCATCGCCGAGGCGCGGAGAACCCGCGCGGCAGCGCTCGTCCGCAGGGCAGGCGCGAACCTTCGTCCGTCCGCCCAAGTGTCCGCCGACGCGACGGCGGAACGCCAGAGCCTCGACGCCAACCCGGCGATCGGCGCGTTCGAAGGGCTGGAACGCGATCAGGCGACGTTCGCGATCGGCGCCGCCGCATCGTGGGAACTCGACCTGTTCGGTGGCGGCAGGCGCTCACGAGAAGCCGCGTTCTACCGCTACCAGGCAGCCGACGAGCTGGTTCGCGACGCCAACGTGTCGGTTGCGCTCGAACTCGCGCGGCTCTACTTCGCCATGCGCGCGAGCCAGCAGGTCAAGACACATCGCGAAGCCATCGTCACCCTGCGAACCGAAGCGCTATTCCTGACGCAGCTGCGTTTCGCCGAAGGCTACTCGTCGAGGGTCGAACTCGAAACGGCGCGCGAGGCCCTGGCGGATGCCGAGGCCGAGCTTGCCGCCGTCTCCAACGATCCGCGGACCGCCGCCATGGCTATCGCCACCCTGCTCGGAAAGCCGCCGGAGGCCGAGCTCGCGCTGCTGGAGGACGCGCCAGACTTGCCCGACATAGCGCCCCCTCCGCGTTATCCGCAGGCCGACCTCGTTCGACGACGCCCGGATGTCCGCGCGGCCGAACGCGAGCTCGCTGCTAATGTCGCAGGGATCGGCGTCGTGACCGCCGAACTCTTTCCGGAAGTCTCCCTGACAGGGGGTGCAGGTTTCCGCTCACTTGACCTTGGAAACCTCATGAGCGAGCCGAGCACCTTCCTGTCGCTAGGCGGACTATTCAGTTGGCGTCTTTTCGATAGCGGCAGGATCAGGGCCGAGATCGACGTCGCAGAAGCGGACGCCGAAATCGCGCTTCTCGCTTACGAGGCTGCGGTCGTTGCAGCGCTCGGCGAAGCAGAAACTTCCTTCGCGCTCTTTCAAACGACATCCTTACAACGCAACGCGCGTGAGCGTTCACTTCATTCCGTCATTGCACGGAGAGAGATGGCAGAAGAACGCTACAATCAGGGTGACACAGACCGTTTGAATTATCTTGAATTACGCTCGGCTGAAATAGAAAGCCGAGTCGATTTGATCGAAGCGCGAGAAGCTCTCTGGAAGGCCGCAGTGTCGCTGTACTCCACACTTGGTGGAGGCTGGATGCAGAATGATTTGTAGAGGACTCGATGTGACCTGACACCGATCTGTTTTTCGTCCATAGTTTCGTGATCTACTGTCTCGCAAGAAAAGTCTTTTCTTCATCGTAGTGAGATAGCAAAGAAATATTTCGCATTTTCGTCACGCGTGGCCCGCCGGGTGGTACTCGAACCTTCGGCGGTCGTGTGGCGCCCCTGCGCACTCGGTCGCGTTGAGGCGAAGGATTTCGCAGTCGGCGGGGCATGTGAGATTCGAACCGACAAGCATAGCGTGACAGAACGGGTCAAAGGACGTTTGAGCGTGCCCGAGTGGGCCAGTTGTTTCCGAAAAATGGCCGCGTAAGCACCGCGTAAGCACTATTTCCCGATGAGCGGAAATTTCTAACACATTGATTTTATGGAGAAAATTGGCGCACCCGAGAGGATTCGAACCTCTGGCCTCCGCCTTCGGAGGGCGGCGCTCTATCCAGCTGAGCTACGGGTGCATACCGTTCGCGAACTGCTTACGCCATGCTTACGCGAGATTTTCGTCGGCCTAAAGAGCGAACCCGACATCCGCTCAAGCCGTTGTTTAATCAATTCTTTCTTCCGGCACCTTTCGCAATCGCCAGACTTGACATCCGCCTTCGGAGGGCAGTTAAACTCCTGCCCCACGCGTCGATGATCACCTGTTTTTATCGAACATAACTCTGTTTTTTCAGTTATTTATTTCTATGACCATTGCCCTACGGTGCTATCTAATGCTATCGGAATCTAAACAATCTGTGGGGCATGTGTGGGGCAAAGTATGACGAGACGCATAAAACTGACCAACAAAGCAGTGAACGACCTGCAGCCCGAGGACAAGCGCTATCGGGTCAACGACACCAAGCAGACAGGCCTGTGTGTGGTGGTCCAGACAAGTGGCTCTAAGACGTTCAGCGTCCGCTATAGGACGGCAGAGGGTAAGAACAGCGACAAGACGCTAGGGCGCTTCCCAGAGGTCTCAGTGGAACAAGCTCGTGATCTGGCCTCAGAGACTCTCACAGCGGTCACCACTAAGAAGATCGACCCAGCAGAGGAAGCCCGCAAGGCACGCTCAGAGGGCACTACGAAGCGACAGAGGACGCTATCAGCACTCATAGAGGAATTCCTCAAGCGCGAGGAGGTGCGCGGGAACGTGGGCGCGGGAACGCTCTCAAAGAAACGCCATCACCTGCTGAACAACGTAGTCCCACTTGCAGGCAAATGGCAGGTCCAAGACATTCGCTATGCTGACGTCGACGGACTCATGCCCGAGCTAACCAAGCGTATCAGCAAGAACCCGCAGGCTAAGAACGGCAGCGCGGGAGCCAATGACTGCCTCAAGTATCTGAAACAGGTCTTCTCCTTCGGTGTCCGTATCGAGTGGCTAGACAGGAACCCTGCAGCAGAAGTCGAACGACTCCCTGAGATACCAAACAACCGCACAGCCACCGACGCTGAACTCAAGGCACTCTGGAACCTCTGGGACAAGCGTATGAGCGAGGGAAGGCCGCAGGACTGGGTAGCCAGCGCCGCCCTTCAATTCCTCACCCTGACGCTTCAGAGAGGCAACGAGGTTGCTCTAGCGAAGTGGGTGAACATTAATGTTGAAAGTAGGACTTGGGCTATCCCGCGAGAAGACAAGAAGGAACGCAGAGAAAGCCTAGTGCCTCTTGCTCAGGCTGCACTGAATATCCTCGCTGAGGCCAAGGAGCGCTTTCCAGAGAAGCCTAACGTCTTCATAGGGCGCACTGGAAACGCCATCAGACGCGACTCACTCACACAGGCATTTAGTCGAGACTGTGAGGCGCTAGGCATTCAGGGACTCACTATGCACGACCTGAGGCGCACCGGAAGGACTGCCATCACTAACCCTGAGAGGCTTGGCTTCCCACCCCATGTGGGTGAGGCGGTGTTGAACCACGCCACCGGCGACAAGCTCACACGGACGTATGACCGTAACGACTATCTACCAGACAAGCGCCGCGCTCTCGATGCGTGGGCCACAGAGATTCTTCGAGTAGCCGGAAAGCTGCCGGAGGATAACACCGAGGGAACCAACGTGGTCCCTTTTGCAACAACTCAGCCGTGAAGCCGCGCACTCAAAGAGAATCGGCGAAAGGCGCAACAAACCTAAAGGAAGCCCTCCAATAGCCGCCCAAACAGCCACGACTATTCCTAAAACTTTCTGAAGGCGGCAAAACTGAAGTTGTGATCACCTTCGGCAAGAGCGCTTATATCCGCATAAGATTGCAGCGCGAGATACTGCTCTCCGTCAAAGTCCCTCCAAGTCATTCGAACCAATGCGAACAGGGCCTTTGGCGAACGTCCTTCGCTACCAGTAAATAAATCCGAGTACGGATAGACGAAACTCCTGCGCACTTTAAACGGTTGCTGTGGAAGAATATCAAATCGAGAATCTTCACCGAAGGTACGAACCAACTCTACTCCAGCGTCTTCCCCAAAACCCCACCTAGCCTCAATATCAATCTGATAGCTGAAGTCCTTGGCAGCCGTCTCTCCAGCATTGCCAAAGACTATCGCAACATGCACCACGGCTTCCCCAAAGGCCTCAAAGGCCCCAAAGGCCTTAAAGCCCTCAACCCTCTCATGAGGAACAACCTGAAGGCTAGCATCTTGTATATGAAGCAAGGGACGAAGTTGGTCGCGAGTCGCGTCGTAGCTTTTCGTGACAAACCTAGCAGTTTGGTTAGTCTCCAGTAGCGTGAAGAAAATAGCCACAAGACCAACTGCGGTGAACACGGCAATCCAGATGGTCCAATGAGCCATCCTCTGCTGCGCCAACAGATCACTCAACTCCACGGACAACGGAGTCAAGTAAGCTTGCTCACCATCCGTACGGCCCCCCTCTTCGTCGCCAGGCTCTGAGTCGATGCATTCCACAGCTCTAGACACAACAGGAGGAAACAACCGAACGATGCGATAGCGCTCCTGCGAACTCTCGCAGACTACCCCCACACTTTGACCCGCGTATTCACGACGCATACCTGCCTCTGAAGGGGCCGTGCGGTACGCGATGAATAGAAGAATAAACATCAGCAAGAACACTAAAAATGCACCGCCATAGCGCTTACGAGCAGCGACGAAGAAGCTCTTGAAGCCGCCAGCCTTTCGTCCTTGAGCCTCCTCTTCTCCATGCATTCGATATCTCTCCCAGCTTCCAGATAGCAACATCATAGGCGATTCTTATAGATTTCAATTGAACATTGAGACCGCAAGACAACCTACCTTGGGAGCGAGGCAGACCATGCAGCTCGAAAGAAACACCAACAACATGGTCAGCTGCCCGAGCAGCAGACACACTGGCCGCCCTTACAGAAAGTCCCCGACAGAGCGCTGAAAACGTACGATTCACGCTCCAAGTTAACTCACTGTTTTTTATATATTTTCTCAAAACCCTTCATATAGGAGATACGAGTCGTCCTTTGGGCCAGCCGAAAGCACGCGCTCAAAACCCCACATATAGGAACTATCCCCGTGAGATTTTCACAACACGGATAGCTCTAAGAGCGGGAATCTTGACGCCCTGAACACGCCTTCGGCTCAAGACCCAGCGTATAGGAATTCTTCGTGCTTCCATCCGGCTCTGAAACACCCGTTCGCCCATAACCCCGCGTATAGGAACTGCCAGTCGCTTTTAGCCCTATGAGACTACCCAGTGCGACAGGTCCAGAGCCACCCCAGAGAGAGCCTCAAGGCCTCTCACCACTACCCCAATCTAACAATTGAAGGAACCGACATGATCGGAACACCTACGCCTGACCGCTTGGCGATCCTCAGGGACGCTGAGCGCATCACCGTGGCAGTGGACTGTCTCTCCGTCGAAGAGAGCCTCTGCTGCAGAAACAAACTAGAAGAAGCACGTATCGTGTTGATTAGCCGCGCCATCAATGCAGGCAGCGACATTGGCGAACTAGTGGTCGCAAACGTAGAGGGCATCCTGACCCTCATAGACGGGTTTCACCGCTATCATGCGTTACTGCGGTCCAGCCGAGGAATGGCGAAAGCCTTTCTTCTCCGAGGAGACCTCACACGAGAGGAGGCCCGATGGTTGGCCTTCGCGCTTCACTGGAAGGCTGAGAAGCCACTCACGAACAGTGAACGCAAAGAGGGCTTCAAGGCCTACGTTAGAGCCGGTGGCCACGTGAGGGCGAAGACGGCGAAAGGCCACCGCGACAGATACAAGACGTATCGTGAGATTGGCGAAGAACTCGGTATCGCTCACCAGACCCTGCACGGCTGGATGAGGAGCATGTTTCCACGCATCGCAGATGACATGGGTAATGATGCACCAGTGGCCGAAGCGCCTAAGCTTTGCCGCAAGGAGAAAGCTAAGCGGGAACGGATGCGCAGGATGAGCCACTATGCGAGCCAGATCGCCACCCTAGGCACTGGCGACGACGACCTCAAAGAACACGCTGAGGAACTGCTGGCCACCGCGTTTTCTCGGATAACCGGCAAGCGGAGTCGAGAGGCCATCATCGAGAGAACCGACAGTCTCTATGACTTCTAACCAATTGAAACTAATAGGCTTTCTTTACGATCTGTCCGAGATGGACAAGTTCATCTGACAGCACACCCCCGAAAGCCCCCGTGAACACGAGAAGTTCGCGTCAAACAAGCCCGCTTTAGAATTCAACGAACAGGCCCGCCCAGTGAAAGCTGCGGCGGGCTTTCTGTTATGCAGGAAAAAACATGAACGTTCAAAACATCCAGACTTTCATCGACAGCAAAGGCATCGAAGTCGCCCTAGTACCCCTTAAAGGCAAACACGCAAAAGACACACCGTACGCCCAGATCGACATGGAAGACCTCCAAGCACTCGCAGAACGAGGCATAGGCCTGAACTGGTGCATGAACCACAACGGTAACGGTTTGCTGTACGTGTCGGGCAGCAACCCAGAAATGGCTTCTCCGCGCGTTAACATCGCCCGAGAAATCATGCAGCCCCGCGTGGGCCAAGTGGTCACCTACCGCAGCACCGACCGGAGCAACCTAAGACGCTCAAACCTACTACTGACTGACGGCCCTCAACGGGCGCGGACTCTGAAACAGATTCCCGAACCAGAGGCCGTGAGCAGCTCAGCGTGTCCAAACATGAAATCAGCGTAAAATTCTGAGAGGCCTTATGACTAGACAACTCCACTCAGATTCCCCCCATACCCTCACCGACAATGCAGCTCGAGACGATAGACTTCTCTCCCTGAAAGAGACCGCAGCCATGCTCGGAGTATCCCAAGCGACACTCAGGAAGTGGCGTGAGAAAGGCACAATGCCCTTCCCCACCTACTTCGCAGGCACTCTGCTGCGGTTCAGAGCGAGTGAGGTTTGGGCCTCAGTGATCGCCACAAGGCATCACAACTTAGCCGAGGCGCTGACCATCAGAACCGCTTAGCCTGCAGGCAAACCCCACGCCCGTTGTGGGGCATGTGTGGGGCAAGCTGAGAGAAAGCTAACAACGAAACGCTCAGCTGGAAATTTATCTTATACTTTCAACGAGGTAATGGCGCACCCATCAGGATTCGAACCTGAGACCTCTGCCTTCGGAGGGCAGCGCTCTATCCAGCTGAGCTATGGGTGCTAAAATCAGCCATGATGTGCTGATATAACCGGCTCTGATTATGGCGGAAGAAGGTAAAACGCAAGTGACCAGCTGGACTTTTAGAGAAATTAGAAACGCCGTTTCAGCCTGTGTCGCAGCGCTTACGGTCTCGCTGACTTTCTCACCTGCGCAGGCTGAGCCAGCCGAATTTCTGGGTGATACCCGTTTTGAGATGAGCGGCCCCGCGATGTGGCTGATCGAGGACGAAGACACAGAGCTGTATCTGTTCGGCTCAGTCCATGCGCTGCCACCGGAACTGGACTGGCAACGCGATGAACTGATCGATGTGATGAACACCGCTGACATCATTTTCTTCGAAACCACGACACGCGATTCCAGCGACGACTTTCTGGCCTTTTTTCGTATGGGGATCGCAGGGCCCGGCGAGTCCCTTCATGACGTGCTGAACACAGAACAGCTTGACCTTCTGGCAGACGTTCTCGCTGACGTCGGTCTCGATCTGGAGAGCTTTCGCGGTCAGAAGCCGTGGTTTGCATCGCTCATGATCAGCTTTGCTGTCATGGACATGCAGGGCGCCGCTGCCGAGGACGGCGTTGAGGCGTGGATGGAACGCCAGCTGGCGATGGACCGCGATGTACGGTCTCTCGAGAACGCGCTGGTCGTGGCCGAATCGTTTTCAGAGCTGACGACCGAAGAGCAGATCGACATGCTGATGGATGGGCTCTCCGATGAAGAGCTTAGCGCACCGGTGGGCGAGAACATGCTCCGCGCCTGGATGAAGGGCAATCCGGACGGGCTATATCGCGGCTCGTTCCGGGAAATGAGCGAGGAGCAGCCCGGCGTTTATGAGATCATGATTACGCGCCGGAATACCCAATGGGCGGAGACGCTTGATACGCTCATGGACGAACAGCCCGGCCGTATTCTGGTCGTTGTCGGCGCGGGCCATCTGGCTGGCCCGGAAAGTGTTATTCTGATGATGGAAGAGCTCGGCTGGGAGGCCGAGCAATTCTAAAAATGACGCCTATGCAGCAGCGTTAGCGCTGCTTGTCATGGAGACGAACACGTCTTCAAGATCCGGCTCTTCTGTTGCGAGATCCGCAATAGAAATACCTGCCGCGCGTACAGTTTCCATAACACGGCCAAAGCCAGTCTCGCTGGAGCGGAAGGTGATTGCCAGCGTGCCATCAGGGCGCAGCTTGCACTCGTAATCCTTCAGCGCTTCCGGAATGACAGTGACCGCCTCGGCCGGCTCGATAACCAGCGTTTTGTGATCAAGGCGCTTCAGAAGCTGAGCCGTTGGCTCACATGCGATGACTTCGCCATTATTGATAATACCAATCTCGTCGCACAGCTCTTGTGCCTCTTCCAGATAGTGCGTGGTGAGGATGATTGTTGTACCGGCCTTGTTGAGCTCGAGCACATATTCCCAGAGTGAACGGCGCAGCTCTACGTCCACGCCCGCAGTCGGTTCGTCGAGGATAAGTACTGGCGGCGCATGAACGAGCGCCTTCGCGACCATGAGACGGCGCTTCATGCCGCCAGAGAGTTGGCGCACATAGGCATCGCGCTTATCGGCAAGCCCCACCGCAGCCAGAATCTCGTCCGTACGGCGCTCAGATTTCGGCACCCCGTAAAAACCAGATTGCAGCTCCACAGACTCAAACGGCGTGAAGAACGGGTCCATATTGATTTCCTGCGGCACTACACCGATGGAAGACCGCGCGGCGCGGCCTTCGGTATCGATATCATGTCCCCAGATGCGAGCTGTGCCGCCAGACTTTGTCACGAGCCCGGATAGAATGTTGATAAATGTCGATTTTCCGGCGCCATTCGGACCGAGCAGACCAAAGATCGAGCCCGTGCGGATTTTCAGATCAATCCCGTTCAGCGCCCGTTTAGCAGGCAGTTTTCCGGAAGCCCGATAGGTCTTTTCAAGGCCTATAGCTTCAATTGCGTATTCAGGTTTTGAGGAAACTGAAGTCATTAGAGCTTCTTTCAAGATTGACGTAGTGAGCGCGCTCAACATACCTAGTGTGCAATATCCATTTCACAAACGCCACAGGGGCTAAAATTATGGTGAGTGAAGCAGAACTAAAGTCAGCGCCGGAAGTCCTGATCGTCGAGGACCATAAAGTGTCATGCGATGGCGGTGGTGGCGCACTCGGTCACCCGAAGGTCTGGTACGAAATGGGCGACGAGGACTATGTGACCTGCCGCTATTGCGACCGCCTGTTTATTCTGAAAGGGTCGAAGCACGATCCTAACGCGTAAAGCCAATCTGTCGGGGGGACAATTTGGAGGAAACTCAAGGTCGCAGTAAAGCGCAGACGATAGGGCTGATTCTCGGCCCTGTTCTGGCGCTGCTCATCGGCTTGATACCACCGCCTGACGGCCTGTCGGTTGAAGGTCTGCGCGTCGGCGCCCTTCTGGTATGGATGGCCGTCTGGTGGTCTACCGAAGCCATTCCAATCCCGGCGACCTCGCTCCTCCCCCTCGTTGTCATTCCCATTATCGGAGCTGGCACTGCCGGTCAGGCTGCGGCTGGATACTCCAGTACAATCGTTCTTCTTCTGCTTGGCGGCTTTGTTGTCGCCATGGGTATTGAACGCTGGAATTTGCACACGCGCATTGCGCTGAACATTGTGTCTCGCGCCGGCAGCAGACGTCGCTTTATCATTGCGGGTTTCATGATCGCGACCGCGCTGATCTCCGCATGGATTTCCAATACAGCCACGACAATCATGATGGTACCAATTGCCATCTCCGTTGCCGCCGAAACCGGTGATGAGGAAGGCCATTTTGCAAAGGCGGTCCTGCTCGGCATTTGCTATTCCGCAAGCATTGGCGGCGTTGCGACACCGATGGGCACGCCGACTAACCTGATCGCGATTGACTGGCTACGTACCAATACCGGCGACGATATCGGCTATTTCCAGTGGATGATGTTTGGCGTGCCAGCCATGCTGCTACTCATCCCGCTTGCCTGGTATGTCGTGACCCGCGGCCTGCCAAAACGAGCACCGGGTTCGACGGCGAATGATGGGCAAGCCGAAGTCAAAAAGCACCTTGATGCGCTAGGCGGCGTAACAGCGCCCGAAGCCCGGGTCGCGATTGTGTTCGGCATTGTCGCGACACTCTGGGTACTGCGCGTGCCGATGCAGAAATATCTGGCGCCCGTTCCGGGACTTGGCTGGATTTCTGGTCTTAGCGATATGGGCATTGCCGCCTTTGGCGCTGTCATGATGTTCCTCATGCCTGCAGGCGGCGGAGAAAAGCGCACGCTGCTGACATGGGATGAAGCCGTTCAGCTGCCCTGGGGCGTTATCCTGCTCTTCGGGGGAGGCATTTCTCTCGGGCAAGCGGTCAGCCGGACAGGGCTTTCAGAGTGGCTGGGTAATCTGCTCACCGTGCTTGAGGGCGCACCTGCCCTCGCCGTTGTGTTCGTCGTCGTGGCACTTGTGGTCTATCTGACCGAGCTGACGAGCAATGTCGCCACCATGACAACGCTTGCGCCGATTCTTGGTGCATTCGCGGTAGGTGTCGGGATTGCGCCCGAAAGCCTGCTGGGCCCTGCTGCTGTGGCTGCAAGCTGCGCCTTCATGCTACCTGTCGCGACGGCGCCGAACGCTATTGTTTATGCGTCCGGCCATATGCACGTGAAAGACATGATACGGGCCGGTTTCTGGATAAATATCGGTGCGGTTATCATCATCGCGCTGATAGGGACCTATCTGGCACCGCTCGCGCTTTAGCGCAGCACGCGTCGTACCGCGAGCGCATTTGAGTAGATCATTGCGAAGGTACAGATCACCAGCACGCCCAGAAGCAGCGCCAGCTCGTTGAGCTCAATTTCAGGCGCACGTCGCAAGCAGGCCGCATAATAAACATAAGCACTGCTACCGACCAGCGAGGCAACAAAACCCAGAAGCGCCATACGGCTGCCGAGAATTAAGAGGACTGCACCAGCAAAGCCCGTCCAGACGCCGAGCGCCTGTCCCGAAGACGCCCAGTGCGGCGTTATCGATACCAGAATAGCCTCATGGGAATTAGGCGGCGCAGAACGCAAAGCCACAAATTCGAGCGCGACATATCCAAACCAGACCAGCAGCAAGAAGCTGATCATCCAATCCTGAAACCGTGTTTCTGCGCGCGAGAGCATATCATCACACCCAAAATATGAAGCAATCGAAGGGTGAAATTATCCGCCACAGAGTTTGCGCGCGAGTTTCCGGAATCGTTAAAATCTGTGAACGAAGATTTCGAGGAGGTTAAGTATGAGGGCCCAATCAATCAGACCTCAACCGAGCACATCTTCCAGCTTGTCGCCGACGTAAGAATAGATGTTCTCAATCTGCTTAGTGGACACCAGACCACCAGCCACTGAGGAGGCGCCTGCAAACATGGCGACAAAGATATAGGCCAGCGCGCCCCAGATATGGTGGCCGAACCATGTCTTCTTTTCCTTCACCTCAGCCGGCTTGGGCTTTTCAGGTTCCGGCCAAAGCTGCGCCCGCAGGTCCTGCCCGCTGGCAGACCACCCTCTTAGCATTTCATTTCGATTGAGTTGGCGCATGGGCATCACCGATAGCAGCGCAAAGTTAAGGCCGGTAAAATCCACCCCATCCAATTCGCTACTTCAGAAAAAATCGACAAGCGGCAATTTCAGCCGGAAGCCGGAATGGACCTTGGCGCAATTGTCGTTAATTGTGGGCGCTCGAAGGAATCACTCTGCATGACCGACAATTCTGCTCCTATCACCGAAGACAGCCACCTCTATCTGATCGATGCGTCCGGTTACATCTTCCGGGCCTTCCACGCTCTGCCGCCTCTCACCCGCCCGTCAGACGGCCTGCCGGTGGGTGCGATTCAGGGCTTTTGCAATATGCTGTGGAAGCTGCTGGAAGACCTGAAGGGCGATGAGCGGCCAACCCATTTCGCATGCGTGTTTGATAAGGGCAGCTACACTTTCCGGAATGACATGTATCCGGACTATAAAGCCCAGCGTCCGCCTGCACCGGAAGATCTCGTTCCCCAATTTCCGCTGATGCGCGATGCAGCACGCGCCTTCGGCACGCCAGCCATTGAGATGGAAGGCTATGAGGCGGACGATCTGATCGCGACCTACGCCAAACAGGCTGAAGCGGCTGGCGCGCGCGTCACAATCGTCTCGTCAGACAAAGACCTGATGCAGCTCGTCTCGGACAAGGTCTCTCTCCTCGACACGATGAAAAACAAGCGCATCAGCTTTGAAGAAGTGATGGATAAATTCGGCGTCACACCGGACAAGGTGATCGACGTGCAATCGCTCGCTGGCGATAGCGTGGATAACGTTCCTGGTGCACCTGGCATTGGCGTCAAAACAGCCGCACAGCTCATCAATGAGTATGGCGACGTGCTGACCCTGCTCGAGCGCGCTGAGGAAATCAAACAACCTAAGCGCCGTCAGACGCTGATCGACCATGCCGAGAAAATCAAAATCTCCAGAGATCTCGTCACGCTGAAAACAGATGTGCCGGTAGAAACGCCAGTTGAAGCGCTGAAGGTCAATGATCCCGACCCAAAAACGCTGATCGATTTTCTGGAGACGATGGAATTTCGCACCATCACACGCCGTGTGAAGGAGCAATTCGAAGCGGACGGCGAGATTGAAACAGCCGCTGAACGCGAAGGTATAGATACCTCGAACTATGATACGGTCATCACTGAAGAGGCACTTCAGGGCTGGATCGAGAAAGCCTTCAAAGCAGGCGTTATCGCAGTCGATACCGAAACAGACGCCTTGAACGCCGTCTCGGCCAATCTCGTCGGCATTTCACTCGCAACCGGGCCCAATGAGGCCTGCTATATCCCTGTTGGCCATGTGAGTGTGCCTGAAGGCCAGCTCGATTTTGGCGATACAGAGCGCCCGGAACAGCTCAAGCTTGAGCGGGCGATTGAGCTGTTGAAGCCATTGCTCGAGGCGCCTGAAATCCTCAAAGTCGGTCAGAACTTCAAGTATGATCTGGCTGTCCTGAGCCGGTATGGCGTTACCGTTGCCCCATATGACGACACCATGCTCCAGTCATTTGTGCTGCATGCAGGCATGCATGGGCACGGCATGGACGAACTTTCAGAGCGTTTCCTCGGTCACACGCCAATCACCTTCAAAGACGTTTGCGGCACGGGCAAAAAGCAGATCAGCTTCGATCAGGTGCCGTTGGATAAAGCGACGCCTTACGCCGCC
The DNA here is from genome assembly GCA_002723155.1 of Ponticaulis sp. Taxonomy (GTDB): domain Bacteria; phylum Pseudomonadota; class Alphaproteobacteria; order Caulobacterales; family Hyphomonadaceae; genus Ponticaulis. The sequence continues at coordinate 431,454 of PBNO01000002.1, forward strand.
GAAGATGCGGACGTCACACTGCGTCTCTGGCAGATATTCCGCCCACTGATCACTCAGCGTCAGGTAACGCGCGTTTACCAGCGCATCGAACGCTCACTACCCGCCGTCATCTCCCGCATGGAGCTTGAAGGCGTAAAAGTCGACCGGGATGCGCTTTCCCGCATGTCATCTGATTTCTCCCAACGTATGGCTGGGCTAGAAGCCGAAGCGCATGAGGCTGCAGGCCGTGAGTTCAATCTCGGCTCTCCGAAGCAGCTTGGTGAAATCCTGTTCGACGAAATGGGGCTTCCCGGCGGCAAGAAAACAAAGTCTGGCGGCTGGTCTACTGATGCAGACAAGCTGGAAGAACTGGCCGCCGCAGGCCATGAACTGCCGACGACCCTGCTAAAATGGCGCACGCTCTCTAAGCTCAAGAGCACCTATGCCGACGCCCTGCAGCAGGCGATCAACCCGAAGACTGGCCGCGTTCATACGTCATTCTCTCTTGCCGTCGCGCAAACCGGGCGCCTGTCTTCTACAGACCCGAACCTTCAGAACATCCCAATCCGGACTGAAGAAGGTCGCAAAATCCGCGAAGCCTTTATTCCGGAAGACGGCAATGTGCTGGTTGCCGCAGACTACTCACAGATCGAGCTGCGCCTGCTTGCGCACATCGCCGATATCGACGCGCTGAAAACAGCCTTCCGCGATGGCCTCGACATTCACGCCATGACTGCGAGCGAGATGTTCGATGTGCCGATCGAAGGCATGGACCCGATGGTGCGCCGTCAGGCTAAGGCGATCAATTTCGGCATCATTTATGGTATCTCCGCATACGGATTGTCTAACCAGTTAGGCATCCCGCAGGGCGAAGCGCGCGACTATATTAAGGCCTATTTTGAGAAGTTTCCGGGCATCCGCAGATACATGGATGCGATGAAGGAATTCGCAAAAGACAACAACTTCGTCCAGACGGTTTACGGTCGCAAATGCTGGGTGCAGGGTATCAATGCCAAAAATCCGGCGCAGCGCGGCTTTGCAGAACGTCAGGCGATCAATGCGCCAATTCAGGGTTCAGCCGCTGACATTATCAAACGTGCTATGATCGCTATGCCGTCCGCTCTTGAAAAAGCAGGACTGAAAGGCCGGATGCTGCTGCAGGTACATGACGAACTGCTGTTCGAATGTCCGGAAGCAGAAGCTGACAAGCTGATTGAGACAGCGGTAAAAGTGATGGAGAATGCAACATTCCCATCTCTGCAATTGTCTGTCCCGCTTGAGGTCGAAGCACGTGCAGCCGGCAACTGGGCGGCAGCGCACTAATTTTTTTGGGAACTCTAGAGATTTTCAAGCGTTACAGCCCTAAGGGCTGCATCACATGGTGTCTCAGCCGAGTGCCGTGTTGGGTAAGATATGGATAAAAAGATTCGCTTTCCAGGCGCCGATGGTCTGTTCAGTTTTCTGACAGCCGGCGCGCACAATGCCTGGCTCGCAGCTATTATCCGCTCTTCAAATGACGCAATCATTTCCAAGAAACTGGACGGCTCCATCACTAGCTGGAATCCGGCAGCCGAGCGCATGCTTGGCTACACTGAAGATGAAATGCTGGGCGAATCCATTCGCATTATCATTCCCGATCATCTTCAACAGGAAGAAGACGCCATTATCGCCTCCATCAAGGAAGGAAAACCCGTCGAACAATTCGAAACCGAGCGCATCCACAAAAGCGGAAGACTGATCGCGATCTCGGCGCATGTCTCTCCCATTCTGGACGAGCATGGAAAGGTTGTCGGCGCTTCGAAAATCGCACGCGATCTTTCAAAAGAGATCGAAAACCGACGCCGTATCGAAGAAAGCGAATTTCGATTTCGGATGCTGGCAGACAATATTTCCCAGTTCTGCTGGGTTGCCGACAGTACCGGACATATTTTCTGGTACAATAAGCGTTGGTTCGATTACACCGGCACAACGCTGGAAGACATGGAAGGCTGGGGCTGGAAATCGGTCCACCATCCCGACCATGTCGACCGCGTTGTAGAAAAAATTCAACACAGCTGGGATACGGGCGAAGACTGGGAAGACACATTTCCGCTGCGCCGGAAGGATGGCGAATATCGCTGGTTCCTGTCCCGCGCAAAGCCGATTTACGATTCAGATGGCAAGATTGTTCGCTGGTTCGGCACGAATACAGACATTACCGACGAACGCGAACGGCAGGAGCAAATCCGCTTCCTGATGCGTGAGGTCAACCACCGTTCCAAGAACATGCTCGCGCTTATTCAGGGCATTGCACGCCAGACCGGCAAAAAAGAACACCCTGAATTCATCCGCAAATTCGAACAAAGACTGCAGGCCCTTGCAGCCAGTCAGGACCTTCTGACCAATATGGGCTGGCGGGGGATGACAATTGACGACCTTTTAAACTCGCAGCTTGGGCATCTGGCCGATTTGAAAGACATCCAGATTTTCTCTGAGGGTGCGGATATCCGTATCAATTCGCATTGCGCCCAGAACCTCGGCATGGCGCTACACGAATTGTCGACCAACGCCTCCAAATACGGCGCACTGTCTACGGATGAAGGCAAGGTGTATGTAAACTGGTCGCTGGAACATCGTGAAGGCGAAGACGCGCCGCGGCTTCGTATCAAATGGCGTGAAGAAGGCGGCCCGCCCGTGACCGAGCCTGACCATAAAGGCTTTGGCACTACAGTGATAAACCAGATGTGCCGGAGCGCCTTTTCAGGTGAGGTAACGCTGGACTATCGCCCTGAAGGGCTGTTCTGGGAGTTAGTTGGCTCACCGGGGCGCGGGCTTGATCTGACCTATGAGGAAGATCAGGCCTAAAGCACGACGTACATGCCAAGGCGTTGGTAAAACTGCAAAGCTCCGTTCGGATTATCCTTGCGCGCGCGCAGATCGACTTTCGGAATTTTGCGGCGTTCGAATTCGTGGAAAATGCGCTCCATCAGACACCGGCCAATCCCTAGCCTTCGGTGCTCCGGATGAACGGCCAAGTCTTTTACAAAGCCCGTCACCCAGCATTGAGCAAAGGCGATGACTTCGCCGGATTCAATCATTTCGATAACGAAACAAAGTTCAGGATCATACTCATCATCTTCAATCAGCATGTCCCACCATTCTTCGAAGGCAAGCACTTCGCCGCCACCATCACGGAATGACACATTGAGAAGCTCTCGCCCCGCTCGTGCATGACGGGAAGGATTGAAGGGCGCAAACTGCATGCCGTCAGGCAGAGGCAATATCGTGTTCGCGCGTTCGTTAATCAGCATACGGAAGTGCACTGCATCGCTCATGCATCACCCTCCCCTTTATTGTCCGCTGATTGCGCCTTCATCAGGCTGCGGGCAATGCCTCCCGGCAAAACCTGTCCGAGAACCGCAAGGCACTTGTTTACAAAGCCGGTCACAATCACGGCGCGGTTATTTTCAACTGCTCGCACGCCGAGCTCCACGACGCGGTCAGCTGTCTGCCACATTATGCCCGGTGTTTTAGATACCCGCGCCCGCTGCCCGTTTACGTCGTGAAACTCGCTGAACGTCAGACCCGGGCACAAGGCAGTCACATGAACACCGGTCCCTTCGGTTTCAGCGTTCAGAGATTCTGAGAACCGCATCAAACCGGACTTCACCGGCCCATACAGCGTGTGCCCGACACCGCCCGGCAGAAAGCTCACCAGTGACGCAACATTGATAATCCGGCCATATCTGCGCTCGATCATGCCCGGCAGCAAGCGATGGCATAACTCCAACGGCGCGGTGAACATAAGCTGGATGAAATTGCGCTGATCTTCCCAGCGGGTTTCGGCGAAAACGCCGGGCAAACCGAACCCGGCATTATTGATGAGGACATCAACATGTCGTCCTGCGCCTGACACCTCTTCGAGAATACGTTCGGGCGCGTCCGGGGCAGACAGATCGCTCACAACGATCAAAGTCTCGATATTAAACCGGGATTTCAAATCCGCGGAAATCTCAGCGAGACGGTCACCCCGACGCGCAACAAGCGCCACGTCAAAGCCTTGTGCTGCATAGTGTTCCGCGAATGCATGGCCAATGCCCGCCGAAGCACCTGTAATCAATGCAAGTTTACGCAAGCCGCTCGTCCCCCCCTGCCAGCGTGTTCGCATGTGCGCACAAAACACTTGTCGAACGCGATTTGCAATGCCAACTGAAGGGTATGTCTGGTGATCTGTATCACAATCGCGTTCTTGAGCTTGCCGCCGATATTCCAAATATCGGCGAACTTCATGCGCCTGATGGTAAGGCGCATAAGGTGAGCCGCGTTTGTGGGTCAGAAATCTGGATCGAGCTTGATCTCTCTGAAGACGGCGAAACGATCACAGGCATTGCCGTTAAATCGAAGGCCTGCGCCCTTGGCGCAGCAACACTCAGCGTGCTTTCTGAACATGCTGTCGGCGCATCCGTCGAAGAAGTCTACGAAGCGCGCGATAAAATGCGCGCCATGCTGAAAGAAGGCGGGCCACCGCCTGAAGGGCGTTTCTGGGAGCTCCGCCATCTGGAAGGCGTGCGCGATTACCCGCAGCGTCATATGTCGACGCTTCTGGCCCTTGATGCAGCGGTTGCCGCTATCGAAGACGCAAAAGCAAACCGTGAAGCGGCCTGATACAGTATAACTATCGCGATGACAGTCGCGCGCCTTTCTGCTAAACCCGCTCCATGGCTCACAAATACGCCCATATCGCCCCGGCGCCGCGCGCGCTTCTGGTCGGCTATAAAGCAACGCTCTCTGCAGCTTTGTTTGCCTTTGGCGTCCGGTGTCGTCACGAGCCAACCTGTTCGGAATATGCGGCCGAAGCCTGGACAAAACACGGCTTCCTTCAGGGCGCACGTCTTGGTGCAGGACGCCTTCTGCGCTGCCGCCCGGGCGGCACAAGCGGCTATGATCCGGTACCGGACGAACTGCCTGCTTTCGGCACGACACCAACAACCACCACAACAACGCGAACTTAACGCGCGTCCCGGTGCCATGTCTGCTGCACGCCGGGGCGCGTTAACCCCTGCTATGTAGCCGAAAAATACCGGTCTTAGGGGGTGGTTTTGCAGCCAAGTTCAGTTAAACAGCCTTCATACTAATCAGAGAGCAAACTCATGCTTGAAGTTACGCTGCCAGATGGCGCGAAAAAAGAATTCGAAGACGGCGCATCCCCAATGGATGTGGCTGAGTCCATTTCCAAATCCCTTGCTAAAAAGGCGCTTGCTGCCAAGGTGAATGGCGAGCTGTGGGATTTGAAGCGCCCTCTGCCGGGCAATGCGGAAGTGGCAATCGTCACAGACCGTGATCCTGAAGCACTGGAGCTGGTGCGCCACGATGCGGCACACGTTCTGGCACAAGCCGTTCAGGAGCTTTATCCCGGCACTCAGGTCACCATCGGCCCGGTGATCGAAGACGGCTTCTATTACGACTTTGCGCGCGACGAACCGTTCTCGACGGATGATTTTGAAAAGATCGAAGCCAAAATGGCAGAGATCGTTGATCGTAACCTGCCGATCGAACGTGAAGTCTGGCAGAAAGAAGACGCGATCAAGCACTTCAACGAGATCGGCGAGAAATACAAAGCGCAGATCATCGACGACATCATTCCACCGGGCGAAGAGATCACGCTCTACGGACATGCTGATCAGTGGTCTGACCTTTGCCGTGGCCCGCACCTGCCTTCCACGGGCAAACTGCCAAAAGCCTTCAAGCTGATGAAGCTTGCTGGTGCTTACTGGCGCGGCGACAGCAATAACGAGATGCTTCAGCGCGTTTACGGCACGGCGTGGACAAACGAGAAAGAGCTGAAAGCCTATCTCACACGCCTTGAAGAAGCGGAAAAACGTGACCACCGAAAACTCGGCCGCGAACTCGATCTCTTCCACATGCAGGAAGAAGGTCGCGGCATGGTCTTCTGGCACAAGAAAGGCCTGACGCTATGGCATGAGGTCGAGAACTATGTCCGCCGTCGCCTTGACGCAGCAGATTATGAAGAAGTGCGCACACCGCAGGTTCTGGATCGTAAGTTCTGGGAACAGTCGGGCCACTGGGACAAATACCGCGAGAACATGTTCGTTGCGGAAACAGCCGAAGAAGAAGTGCTGTCTCTGAAGCCGATGAACTGCCCGGGCCACGTACAGATCTTCAAACAGGGCCAGAAATCCTATCGCGACCTGCCGCTTCGTATGGCTGAGTTCGGCGCATGTCACCGCTATGAGCCATCAGGTGCGCTGCACGGCCTGATGCGCGTTCGCGCTTTCACTCAGGATGACGCGCACATTTTCTGCCGCGAAGACCAGATTGAAGACGAGACAGCGAAATTCATCACGCTGGCCAAGTCCATTCACTCCGACTTCGGTCTCGAAACGCACCACATCAATCTGGCGACACGTCCTGAGACACGCGCCGGGTCTGACGAGTTCTGGGATAAGGCTGAAACACAAATGCTGAACGCTGCGCGTAAAGCAGGTGTTGAACCGGTGATCGCAGAAGGTGACGGCGCGTTTTATGCACCGAAGCTCGACTTCATCGTCAAAGACGCAATCGGCCGCGAATGGACATGCGGCACGATCCAGCTGGACTATGTTCTGCCAGATCGTCTGAATGCGGAGTATGTCGGTGAGGACGGCGCCAAGCACAAGCCGGTCATGCTGCACCGCGCGATCCTTGGTTCGCTCGAACGCTTCATCGGCATTCTGATCGAGAACTGCGCGGGTGCGTTCCCGATGTGGCTCGCGCCGACACATGTGGTTGTTGCAACGATTTCCGAAGAGTCCAACGACTACGCGGAAGAGGTTGCTGAAGAGTTCCGTAAAGCGGGGCTTCGCGTCGAGACAGACATGCGGAACGAGAAGATCAACTACAAGATCCGCGAGCATTCTCACCAAAAAATCCCTTACATCGCCGTGGTCGGCCGCAAGGAAGCAGAAGAGCGCAAAGTGGCCCTTCGTCAGTTTGGCACCAAGAACCAGGAAGTTCTGAGCCTTGATGAAGCATTGGTCAGATTGCCTGCTGAAGCGACCCCGCCCGACCTGCGCGAATAAAATACATAATAAAACCTGAAATCTGTTGGTCGCGGTGCGCCGCGGCCATACAGTTTCAGAAGTGTAGGGAGTAAAGGCATGCTGGTAGCTGTCTGGTTCTGGCTATTTGCCTGGGTGATGTGGTGGGTCAACGTGGCGCTCGGCGTGCAAGGCGCCTCCCCGATACTCGCCATTATCGCAATCCTTTCACTGCCCGTCCTACTCAGAAAACGCCCTGCGTTGTCTCGCGATGTTATCGCCTTTGGCGTTTTCATTATCTGGTGCGTTGCTTCCACGTTCTGGTCGCCGGGCGCTTCCAGCGGACTATTCGTCTTTGATCCTGAAAATTCCAATTATGCGATCTCTTCGCCGGGGCTTCGTATTGCACTTACAAGCCTGATTTGCGCCTTTGCTTACTGGGCGCTTCACCTGCTCAGTGACAAACAATTTCAGCATGGCGCGCGCGCTGTGCGTATCGGGCTCGGTATTCAAGTCGTTCTCACGGCACTTTTGGCGACAACTTTCCAGCTCGTTTTTCAAGTCGCCGGCGAAATGANGGATATCCCGTCAGCCTTTCAAAATCTGATCCGTATTGTGAATATCTCTGTGCTCATGGTGCCGCTCGCCGCGATATCTCTTCCGGTAAAGAATGTAGCGATCAAATGGGCGGCCGGTACAGTAATGATGCTAGGCCTCGCCACCCTCACATCTCGCGACGGTTTTGATGCGGGTGCAGCTTTGCTCGCAATTGCTGCCGTGGCCGCGACGGTTATCGCAACTGCATTCTTTGGGCGCCAGATTTTTCGTCTTCTGGGCCTTGCAACGGCGGTCGCGGTTATGGCCATGCCATTTGCTGTGCAATTGCTTTTGAACGCCGTCTCTCACGGCTCGAATATGTCGTCCCAGTCCCGCCTCGATAGCTGGAGCTATGTGCTTGAAAAGATCAAAGAGCGACCAATCACGGGCTGGGGCGTTGAGGCCTCCAAAACCTGGGATGAAACCATTCGGATCATCGGTGCGAACGGCATGGAAGTGGACTACCGCATCGTACCTGGCCACCCGCACAATGGCGGCCTGCAAATCTGGGCCGAAACCGGCCTGATCGGCGCGCTCCTTATTTCTGGTTTCGCACTGCTGCTAGGTGACCGCCTCGCGCGCACCTCGTCACCATCGAAACAAATCATGGCCGCAGGTGCTGCGCTCTGGGGCGGCGGGCTTGTCTATTCCGCCATCTCCTACAGTGTCTGGAATGATGCTTATTGGGCGACCTTCCTGTTCATTGCGACCGGTATTTACGCGCTGTCTCGCACACTTCCGAAAACGCCGGAGGCTACGGCCTAGTGAACTCAGAAGGCTTTCCATCGGTTTCAGCGATTGTCGTGACCTTTTTATCAGGTCCGGCGCTGAAGGAGTGCATCAACGCGCTCTGTGTGGAGACGGAAGTCACTGAAATCATTGTCGTAAACAACGGAAACAAGGAAGCAGACAATAAGTGGCTGGCTCAGTTCAAGCCGCCTGCGCATTGCCGATATGAAGTCGTCGGCGGTCATGGCAATATCGGGTTCGCTGCTGCCGTAAATCTCGGTGCGCGACATGCCACTGGTGATCGCTATCTGATCATCAATCCTGACGCGGTGATACGCGTACATTCCCTGCCCGCGCTGGAAGAAGCCCGCCGGATGGGCGCAGCACCCTGCCTTGTCGGCGGCAAACTGATCTACCCATCGGGACAGGAACAACGCGGCGCGCGGCGCGATATGCTGACACCATCGCGCGCGCTTGCCACCTTCACCGGCCTGCACAAATTCCAAGACATCATCCCGCAGCTGCGCAACATGCATAAAGAGCATGAACCAGAACCGGAAACACCCGTACCAATGCCGGTCGTCTCAGGCGCGCTTATGTATATTTCCGCAGACGACTATGATCATATAAATGGCTTTGATGAAGGTTATTTCCTGCATGTCGAGGATGTCGATTTCTGCCGGCGCATCGCAGAAGCTGGCGGACAGGTCATGTACACGCCATTCGCTGTGGCCATGCACTACGGTTCGACCTCTCAGGTCTCAGCGACCTTCGTTGAGTACAACAAAGCCAAAGGCCTGACGCGATATTTCCATAAGAATGCCGATACAGCGTTCGGGCGACTAATAGCGAAAGCGAGCTTTTACGGATTTGCGCCTCTGCTCGTTGTACGTTCTGCGGTGATCCGGTCCCTCATGCAGGCGCGGCAGGCTCTGCGCGATCTGAGAGCTAAGCGCTAGGGAAGCTCCCGGCTTTCAGCAGCGCAGATGGCACGCTGTGCCCCAGCACACTCTCAAGCCATTTCGACACCGAAATGAGTTTTGACAGATCGACACCAGTTTCAAACCCTGCCCGTTCGAGCATGTAAACGACATCTTCCGTCGCGACATTTCCCGTCGCACCCGGCGCGAATGGACAGCCGCCTATTCCGCCGCAACTTGCATCGATCGTATCGACTTCGGCCTCTATCGCTGCGAACACATTCGCGAGCCCTGTGCCCCGCGTATCGTGAAAGTGAGCCCTCAGGTACACATCGGGTGCATACATGCGCACTTCTTCAATCCGTGTGCGGACGACCCATGGATCCGCCACGCCAATCGTATCAGCGATGCCAACCTCAGAAACACCAGCACGCTGGGCCTGAGCCGCCAGTCCGCCAACAACACCGTCACGAATATCGCCGTCGAACGGATCTCCGAACGCGACCGCGATGGTCGCTGAAAGCGGAATGTTAGCCTCATGCACAATGGGCGCGCACGCGGCGAGCTTGTCTGCACTTTCCTGCGGGCTCATGCCCTGATTACGGCGACCAAAACCCTCACCGGCGACGAGCACGAAGTTGATCTCGTCCGCTTCCGCCTCAATCGCGCGTCGTACACCTGTTTCATTCATGGCAAGCGCGATATGGCGAACGCCAGTCTTCCGATCGACGCCCGCAAAAACTGCATCACTGTCCGCCATTTTCGGCACAGCCTTCGGCGAGACAAAGCTCCCTGCCTCCATGCGGCGAACACCGCATTCGGCAAGTCGCTCGATAAATTCAAGCTTCTGCGACGTTGTCAGGTCAGAAGGATCATTCTGCAGCCCGTCACGCGGGCCGACTTCAACAATATCGATACGGCGTGTCATGACTGGCAAGCCTCCGGCCCCACAAGCAGAGCCTGGAATGTCGCCGCACTTCCGTTGGAGTAATTCAGCGCGTGATGCAGCTCGCTTTGGTAGACGCAGCGCCCCTCAGCGTCTGCTGCCGCCGTAATAGCTGGCGCGACGTCGCGGGCGGCCTCGCCATCCTCAAGATTAATGATAAACGCTGAATAGTCCGCCTCGCTCAAAGGGCGTAATTCACGGCTGGAATGCGGTTCTATCTGAACATCGGTGCCGTTCGCGAACACAAAGCTCGGCTCCGCAAAGCCGATGATCTGAATATCCGTTGCATTAAGCCCTTCGCATTCTGCCATGCCCGCAGATGCGCAAGCCTCTTCAAGGGACGCGCGTGCGGTAACGCTCGCCTGCAACCAGTTTTGCTCCGGAAGAAAGGTTGTGCGGATGTGCCAGCCAAGAAACAGGCTGGCGACAACTGCACACACCACCGCGAACTGATACCGCCGCACGACGAAATAAAATGCCGAAAGCAACAGACCCGCGACAATGAAAATGAGCGGCCAGATGATGACGTTCGTCGTCTCCCAAGTTTCCAGAACCAGTGCGGCGTCCGTGAAGCGGTAGTCACCCGCCCCTTCAGACATAAAGATATCGACACCAACCGGCGATGCGATCAGCGCGAGAAGCCCGCCGCCTAGCAGGAACATCACAAGCGACGCATAGCGCGCGATTGGTGCGCGCGCACCGTCAATGAGCTTAAGGATGCCATATCCGCAAATAAGGCCGAGCGCCGGATAAACCGGCATCTCATAATGGCTGAGCTTCGTCGGCAGCACCTCGAACATAAGCCATGTCGGCAAAAGCCATGCCCAGAGAAAGCTTACGCCGTTAGCCTCTGCCGCGTCCTCTTTTGAAGCCTTTGCCCCAATGAAGAGTGCCGGAATGAGGAACAGTGTCGCCGGGAAGAAATGCGTTAGCAGATAGAGAAGATGATATCCTGGTGGGCCGGAATGGCCTTCAGACGCGCCGCCGACCTTATCACCAAGATCTTTGCCGAGAGCCTCTGCGAGGAATTGTCCATCCGTCGCCATCTGGATCGCGATAAGCCATGGCAATACCATCAGCACGAACAGGACAGGCCCCGGCCACCACGCCAGAGCACGGACATAGTCTTTGCGCCATTCGCTTTTCGCGACCTGAACAAGACTGAAGCCGATCAGTCCTGCGGCGATGACCTTAAAGAGAATTCCACCGGCGGCACTAAGCGGGCCGAGCGGCACATATGCATCGAGGAATACAAAGACGAGCCCCGCACAGAACATTGCAGGCGCCTTCCAGCCACGCTGCGAGAGTGCAGCGAACACCAGCGCGAACACAGCGACCATCGGAGTAACAGGCCCTTTAATCAGGAACCCAAAGCCGATCGCGAACCAGAAGACCAAGGCAAGTCGCTTTGGCTTGTCTGCGCCCATTTTGAGATGCGCCAGTGCGCCAAGCGCCAGTGTCGTCGCTAACAACAATGTCGCATCGGTTTTGGCGATATGCGCTTCGGTCGTGACGAGTAGCCCTGCCCCGAACAAAGCTGCGCCCAGAAATGCCGCTCGCCGCCCGACAAGTGGCATACCGGCCCAGAACACCAGTGACGTCGTAAGCGCCGCTGCAATCCATGACGGGACGCGATAGCTCCAGATTTCCTGCGCCTCCGCGGAAGAGAACACGGCCGTCGATGCCGCCTGCAGCCAGTAGATTCCGGCGGGCTTTTTGTTCCGCTGCTCATCCTGATTGCGAATGATCAGATAATCGTTTGTCTCCAGCATCTGTTTTGATGCCTGCGCAAAGCGCGATTCATCGCGATCTAACGGCGCGAGATTAAAAACACCCGGCGCTGCTGCGATAAAGGTCAGCAGAAACAGAAGGACATAGCCACGAACACCGCGACTAATCTGGTCCAGAACGGAAAAACGATCCATAATTCAGGGCCCCGACAAACAAGTTTTCTCACTTAACGCCTTTTCTCTGCATTGTCGCCTCTCGCTTCTTGTAAAATGAACAGGTATGAGGGGCGCTGTAGGCAGACTGAGGAGAACGAAGTGTCTGACGCCGTTGAACTGAGTGTGGTGGTTCCCGTCCATAACGAAGCGGGCAACGCAGCCAATCTCGTCCGAGAGATCGCCAGTGCGCTGGAAGGCCGCGCTTATGAAATGCTGTTTGTGAACGATGCGTCGACGGATTCCACCCTCGACGAGCTGGTTGAAGTGCGCAAGGAAGTACCTCAACTTCGTATCCTCACCCACCGCAAGAACGCCGGTCAGAGCCGAGCGATCCGCACCGGCGTCATGCATGCGCGCGCGCCAATCGTCGGCACGCTGGATGGCGACGGCCAGAATGATCCTGCAGACCTGCCAGAGCTTTACCGCACGCTGACACGTCCCGATGCACCGGAAAAGCTGGCCATGGTAATGGGTCGCCGCGCCAAGCGTCAGGATACGGCCTGGAAACGTTTCGGCTCTCGCTTTGCGAACAAGATACGCCAGAAAATCCTGAAAGACGGATGCGACGACTCCGGCTGCGGCATCAAAGTCGTCAAACGCGACGTGTTCCTGCGGCTTCCATACTTCGACCACATCCACCGCTATATGCCTGCGATCATCCGCGCAGAAGGTTTCACCGCCGAATTCGTCGATGTGAACCACCGAGGCCGTGTGCATGGTGCATCCAAATACACCAATTTTGGCCGTCTTTGGGCAGCATTCTCCGATCTTCGCGGCGTCACATGGCTGATGACACGGCGTAGACTTCCTGAAGGCGTTGATGAAGTGTAAGAATTACACTTAACGAAACCTTGCAGGAGCGCTAACAATGGCAGGTATGTTCGGGCCCATGTTCGCTGCGGCCCGCATGGAAGAACGGCGAGCTGCCGCTGGGGGCGGCAATAATCGGAACCGGAGGGGTGGTCCTATGATGACACTATTCAGCATTTTCCCGCTGCTCACCATACCCGTGGTGATTTACAACATTATGGCCTTTGCCTTCACCGGTAGCGGCCCGATCGACGCTGGTGCAGCGGCGCCAATCCTAGCAAATCTCGAAGCACCAATGCTGAGCCTGCCAATGGTTTCAGGCGCGGTCTGGACGATGACAGGCGGGGACCTGCTCATACTCATCAGCCTCGTCTTCCTGTTTGTTGAGATCCTGAAATCGACAAGCACTGGTACAGCGACAATCATGAACCATGCGGTTTCCATGATCCTGTTCATTGTGTGCCTCGTCGAGTTTCTACTGTTCGAGAATTTCGCAACATCGATCTTCTTCATCCTGACGATGACGACACTTCTCGATGTGCTTGCAGGTGTAGTGGTGACAATTGTCTCTGCACGACGCGACTTTGCAGTCGGCGAAGGATTTGGCGGCTAAGCCATCACCTCGCTTGTAAAGAATTAAAGAGGCGCCTCAACAGGGCGCCTTTTTTGTTATGCGAAGAACAGGATGATCAACGCAAACACCGCAAGATCGAAGCAAAGCCAGGCCAGACCGTTTCCCCTGAGAGTGGCCGGCTCTGCTTTTCGATCAATCCGATGCGTCAATAGAAGTGGGTCCTGGACACGCATCAGATCAGCCCTCCGCGACGGGACTGAACAGGTTTCATTGAATTTGAGTACGCGCTCGCTGCACGCTTTGCATCGGCAGGCGCCTCATAGGCCTGTCCAATCAGGTGCGCGCTGAAGTCTGCAGTCAGCCAGACCTGCGCATCTGTACGCGCCATACGATCCGTTGCGCGGCGGCCTTGCGCACGGCGATCAGCCTGACGACGGTCACCCATGCGACGGTTGCCATGATGACGACGGCTCTCAGTCGTTTCCGCACTCTCTTTGGTACGGTTATACTGATCCTGCCGTGGTTGGCGTGTGAAATGTGCCAGATTGGCACCATATGTCGGTAGAATGCGCGTCATAGGCGAACAGATGCAATTCATTCGCCAATCGGGTTGAACACAGAAATGGTGTCAAAAATGACACTCCTGTGATGTTACTCATTTTTCATTTGATATTTTTCTTTTGTGTGGCACATTGAACACATAAGCGATTGACTGAATTTTGCGTTGTCCCCCCGCTAGTCAGTCGTAAGCCGGACTTTCCCCTGCCGGCCGCGTTTGAAGCGCAATCACCCGGACCCTCCCCCAAGGTCCGGGTGATTTCTTATCTGCCATCTTGTTTTCGCATCGGACTCGTGGCCAAAACGAACTCATGAGCGATTTGTCGATTGTCACCTGGAATATCAATTCCGTCCGCCTGCGTGCCCCGCGCGTTTCTGCATTCCTTGAACAGCACAAGCCTGACGTGCTCTGCCTTCAGGAAATCAAGTGCCGCGAGGGCCAGTTCCCGACCAAAGTGTTTGAAGAGCTTGGCTATAAGCACATGCATATTGCCGGCCAGAAAGGCCTTCACGGCGTTGCGACAGTTTCCAAACTGCCAATCGAACAATTAGAGCCGCCGGAATTCTGCAATCTCGGCCATGCGCGCATTGTAGCGTCCCGGATTGCAGGCTTCGACATTCACAACATCTATCTGCCCGCAGGCGGGGATGAAGCCGATCCGGTCATCAATGAGAAATTCGCGCACAAGCTCGAATTCCTAGACCGGATGGAACGCATTTATGGCGAGTTCGATGCGAATACGCCACTTATCGTGGTTGGCGATCTCAACATTGCTCCGCACGAAAACGACGTCTGGTCACACAAACAACTTCTGAAAGTTGTCAGCCATACGCCGGTCGAAACGGACGCCATGGCCCGCATCATCAAAGCAGGCAGCTTTACCGACCTTGCGCGCCGCGAACATGGCGATGATGAAAAGCTGTATAGCTGGTGGAGCTATCGCGCGAAGGATTGGGCAGCCTCAAACCGTGGCCGCCGCCTGGACCACATCTGGGCGAACGCTGCAGCTGAACCGAAAGCTGTCGGCGGCACGTATCGTATTCACACAGATGAGCGCGGCGGAGAGAAACCGTCCGACCACGCTCCTGTCGAAATGCACTTCAATGTCTGATCAGGCGGCTGAATAGGCCTCTTTCAGCCAACCCTTCACCTCATCATCGAGCTCGCCCGCTGCGGTGAGCTTAACAACATGCGTGCACATTGCGTTCTTTGAGGCCTCAAGACGCCCCTCCGGGGCTTTGCCTTTAATGTTGATACCGAGATCAACCCGCGTCTTTGTTGCTGGTGTCACGAGCGCGAACTGCTTTGAACGCCGCAAAGATACGCTCGCCTTTTTGGGCGCGATTTCGACATCACCGCCAAGCGTCTGCACATAGGCGATCACAGCATCGTAGATTGGCTTGAGGTCAGCTTTCGCACCGGAATACTGCGCCGCCACCAGATCATCCGACGACTCATCTGTTGTTGAGGCTGCAGATTTGAGAGCTGTATGTGCAACCAGATTGGCAAAACCGTGCGTCATGCCATGATCGGTTTTAAGGAGCTTAACGATCGCGCCATGCTTTTCCAGACCGGATGCAGATACGATTTTCAGCCAGTCTCCCATAGGCTTGCCGGTCTTTTCCGGCATGTTAGCAATCATAGTTGCCGCCATTTCTTCAGGTGTCGCCATTTCGCCCTCCCACAATTTGGGGACGATTTTACGCGATGATTTTCAACTGGCAAATCAGCGCCGGGCGAAGCGGGCCTTCACCTGACGCCAGAGCTCGAAGAACACATCAGGTCGCATCACGGCCACTACGACCAGACCCGCTAGCGCGCCCGCAAGGTGAGCCTCATGGCCGACACCGCCGAACGAGCCGGACCGGATCGCAAAGGTCGAGAACCCGATAAAGCCAACCGCATACAAAATGGCAGGGATCGGAATGATCCCGAAAATGAGGATCATCATAAACGGCGCGAACAGGCTGACGCCGATCATCACGCCAGATACCGCGCCCGACGCGCCAACAGCGGCGTAGTTCACATCACCCAGATTAGCCCACACGGCATATCCGCTGCCCACCAGAAGGGATACGAAATACAAAATCAGGAAACCACGTCGACCAAGAAAACGGTCGCTCTCCAGCGCAGGGCCAAAGAAGAACAGCGTGAACATATTGAAGAGCAAATGAGTGAAGCTCAGATGCAGAAAGCCTGACGTCAGGAGACGCCAGATCTGCCCGTCCATAATAGCCCCGACATGCAACAGCCCCATGCCAAAGACATAGGGGCTGGCAAATCCGGCGAGCGAGATGATCACGTTCGCCGCGATCAGCACATATGTCGCCGGAAGGGATTTTTGTCGGGTCATTTAGGGCTCACCTGCTATGCCTGCAGGCGATACCCGCCTGTCTCGGTCAGAAGAAGTCTTGAATTGGCCGGATCCGGCTCGATTTTCTGCCGTAACCGGTAAATATGAGTTTCCAATGTATGGGTGGTGACATTGGAATTGTAGCCCCAAACCTCAGAGAGCAGCTCCTCACGACCAACAGGCTTACCGCTAGACCGATAGAGATACTTCAGAATGTTGGTTTCTTTTTCCGTCAGACGGACTTTACGGCCCTCACTGTCTGTCAGCAGCTTTGTGCTTGGACGGAACTCGTATGGACCGACCTGGAAGATCGCATCTTCGCTCTGCTCGAAGCTGCGCAAATGTGCACGCACACGCGCCAGAAGAACGGAGAATTTGAACGGCTTATTGACGTAGTCATTCGCGCCGGAGTCCAGACCCAGAATGGTATCAGCATCCGTCGTCTGACCGGTGAGCATAATCACCGGGGCACGAATGCCATCACGGCGCATCAGCTTACACGCATCGCGTCCATCCATATCCGGAAGCTCTACATCCAGAAGGATAAGATCTACACGGCCGGTTTTGGCGGCCGAAATACCGTCGGCAGCATTCGCCGCTTCGATAATAGAAAATGTATCATAAAGCTCGAACTGCTCTTTCAGAGCGCCGCGCAGATCCTCATCGTCATCTACCAGAAGGATCGTTTTAGTCGCTGACATGGCCAGCCTCCACAAATTGTCTCGGTCAGACTTTAATAGGGTAAGTCAAATCACATTTGTAGATTTTTATCGATAAACAGAAATGACGACAACTACACATTCGCGTGTAGTTAAGCGTGATTAATCGTCCTCGTCGAGATCGTCTTCGAAGTCCTCAGCCTCGAGTTCATGGTCAATATCTTCGATATCGGCGACGTAATCGCCCGNGACCGAGTTCACACAGTCCGAGTACAGGTCCAGAAGCAGCTCTTTACCGAGATCAGTCGGCTTCAGGTCCTTGCCTTCCAGAATCGTCTCCATCAGCTTCCATGCCGTGTAGGATGGTGACCAGTTCTTTGTATCAGACATGAGGGCGCTCCAATGATTTCACATCAGAATCATGGATGCGTTCGCGGCGTTGCGAAAGAACAGAAATGGCCGGCGGAGAGGTTATTCTCCGCCGAGCGTTCCTGAGAGAGCCGCGCGCGCAGCAATGCGCGGGCTGACAAGGTGCGTACGGCCATCACGGCCCTGACGGCCCTCGAAATTTCGGTTGGAGGTCGACGCGCAGCGCTCACCCGGCTCCAGCGTATCGGGGTTCATACCAAGACACATGGAACAGCCTGGCTCGCGCCATTCAAAGCCAGCCGCTGTAAAGATCTCATCAAGACCTTCTTCTTCGGCTGCCGCACGCACGAGACCAGAGCCCGGAACGACCATAGCGCGGACGCCGTCAGCAACTCTCTTGCCTTCGACCTCCTTCGCCGCAGCACGCAGGTCTGCAAGGCGGGAGTTTGTGCAGGAACCAATAAAAACGCGGTCGATCTTCAGGCCTGAGATCGGCTCACCCGGTGTGAGGCCCATATATTTGATCGCGCGGGTCGCAGCCTCTTTCTTGACCGGATCATCAAACTCTTCCGGCGCAGGAATGCTTGCGGACAGAGGCAGAGCCTGCTCAGGGCTTGTGCCCCAGGTGACAGTTGGCGGAATATCCGCAGCATTAATCTCGATCACATGATCCCACTGGGCATCATCATCAGAGAAGAGCGTTTTCCAGTGCGCAAGCGCCATTTCCCAGGCACCGCCTTTAGGCGCCGCAGGACGACCCTTCATATATTCAAACGTGACCTCATCTGGCGCCACGAGGCCAGCACGTGCACCGCCTTCGATCGAGAGGTTACAGAGGGTCATACGGCCTTCCATATCGAGGCCGCGGATTGCGTCACCCATGAATTCAATAACGCAGCCTGTGCCGCCAGCTGTGCCGATCATTCCAATCAGGTGAAGCGCGATATCTTTCGCGGTAACACCCTCCTGAAGCTCGCCATTCACACGCACAGCCAGATTCTTCATCTTGCGGGCGCGCAGAGTCTGGGTCGCCAGAACATGCTCGACTTCGGATGTACCAATGCCGTGCGCGAGCGCGCCAAACGCGCCGTGAGTGGAGGTATGGCTGTCACCGCAAACGATCGTGAGCCCCGGCTGGGTGCGCCCTTGCTCCGGCCCGACGACGTGCACAATACCATTACGGATATCGCCCATAGGGAAGAACTCGATGCCATACTCTTTCACATTGCGTGAAAGCGTTGCGAGCTGGTTCTTCGCTTCAGGGTCAGTCACGCCATCAATGCCCGCAGCCTGATTTTCTGTCGGCGTGTTGTGGTCCGCAACAGCGAGAGTCAGGTCCGGACGGCGCACCTTGCGACCTGCAGACTTCAAACCCGCAAATGCCTGAGGCGTCGTCACCTCATGGATAAGGTGAAGATCGATGAATAGCAGCGCGTCGCCATCCGGAGTTTCATCCACCAGATGTGCATCCCAGATTTTGTCATAGAGCGTTTTGCCAGTCATAAGTCTTTTTTACCCATAGGAGAAAAATTCACGCGCTCTTCTTTCAAGACCAAAGGCGTTTGTCCAGTCATTGAGGCATAAGTTTGCGCCTGACGAACATCGGAGATAATGCTCCGTCTCACTCGTGTGTAGAGTTAGTTGCATTCTGACTAGGGCATCGGCCATAACGAAGCCGAACAAGCACTGTACGAGGCAATATGCTTACCGACGCCAAGCTCAAGGAGTGGACCAGCTGGATCTGGACCAATCTGCATCGCGGGGTCTCTCCATCCATGCTGAAAGCAGAGATGGCAAAACAGCTTGTGCCAGATAGCGAGATTGCACGCGTTTTTGACCGCGCGCTCGAGTCCACTGCTCCGGTCGACTACGCAGCGCTCGCCAATTGCTCGATCACCAGAAAGTTCACCGAAACAGCCGGGCTGAAGAAAATTGCATCCCGCAAGGCGCAGGTTTTCAGTTGGGAAAATTTCCTGACACCGGACGAGTGCGAGAAGACGATCGACGTCATCAACCAGCATTTGCGCCCGTCAGAAGTGACAGATACGCGCGGCGACAAATATGTCCGCACATCCTCCACCTGCGATCTGGGCGATATTGCTGATCCGCACGTCGCCATGCTGGACCGTAAAATCGCTGAAGGACTGGGCATTCACTGGAGTTATTCGGAGCCAACACAGGGCCAGAAGTACGAGGTCGGTCAGGAGTTCAAATCTCACACCGACTATTTCGAACCACGGACCAAAGAATTCGAACCAAATACGGCAGAACGCGGTCAGCGCACCTGGACCTTTATGATCTATCTGAATTCCACACCAGAAGGCGGCGCAACGCGATTCCCAAGACTGGAAAAACTGTTCCGCCCGAAACAGGGCATGGCTGTGATCTGGAACAACCTCAATGCTGATGGCAGCGTGAACCCTTTCACCCTGCACCATGGTATGAAGCCGCGTCAGGGTGAGAAATACATCATCACCAAATGGTTTAGAGAACGCGGCTGGGGGCCGATGTTCGATGACCCCGGATTTTCGAAGCTTTAGAGCTTCCGGACAACGTGCCCCATTTTCCGGCCGGCGCGCATTTCCCGCTTACCATAGAGCGTGATCATATCGCCCGGACCAGCTGATCCATAAGCCTTCATCACGTCGTCACCGAGCAGGTTCTCCATCTCAACGTCCATAAGACGGACCGTACTGCCAAGCGGCCAGCCCGCAATGGCGCGGATATGCTGTTCGAACTGACCGGTGATGCAGGCTTCCGGCGTCCAATGGCCTGAATTATGGACGCGCGGCGCGATCTCATTGAGAAGAATCTCGCCCGACTCCAGAACGAAGAATTCGCATGCCATGACACCCACATGGCCGAGCGCCTCTGCGAGCTTTTTTGCCGCCTCAATAGCAGCCTGTTTTGTCTCTTCGGCATAACGCGAAGGCGCACGTGAGATGTGGAGAATGCCGTTCTTATGAATATTCTCAGCAGGCTCGAACGTTGCCATTTCACCATCAGCGCGGCGCGCGACGATGACAGACATTTCTCCGGCGAAAGGCACCAGCGCCTCGAACACACATGGCGCTTCACGCAAATCTTCAAACGCCTGAACCGGACTGTCTTCAGGCTTCAACCGGCGCTGGCCATGCCCATCATATCCGTCGCGGCGTGTTTTGAGGATGCCGTTTCCGCCAAGCGCCTCAAACGCCGTGATCGCCTCATCAACGCTGTTCACGACGTGATAATCTGCTGTCATCACACCCGCATCGCGCGAGAAAGATTTTTCCAGATGGCGGTCCTGACAGATTTTCAGAGAAGTCTGGCCCGGGCGCACCGTAGCGCCCATGTCTTCCAAGATTTGCAGCGCCTCAACAGGCACATTCTCAAATTCCAGCGTGATAAGATCGCAGCGGACAGATAACTCGGCCAGCGCATCACGGTCTGTGTATTCAGCGACAATGGAATGTGACGCGACACGTCGCGCAGGACTATCCTCATCCTTACCAAACACAACAACATCAAAGCCGAGCCGGGCCGCCTCGCTGGCAAGCATCCGGCCAAGCTGACCGTCGCCCAGAATTCCGATCACCGAGCCGACGGGTAAAGGTGTCATTGGTCTACCGGTTCCTCTGTCACCGCGGCGCTTTGCTCTTCGCGGAACGCAATCAGGCGTGCACGCACATCTTCGTCATGAAGCGCAACAACAGATGCCGCCAGCAAAGCAGCGTTTGCAGCGCCTGCGCCGCCAATCGCCAGCGTGCCAACAGGAACACCCTTGGGCATTTGCACGATAGACAGAAGGCTATCCATGCCTTTGAGCGCCTTGCTTTCCATTGGAACGCCAAACACTGGTAAATGGGTCAGCGCCGCGACCATGCCTGGCAGGTGGGCTGCGCCGCCTGCACCTGCGATGATTACCTGAATGCCGCGAGCCTCGGCTTCGCGTGCATAGGTAAACATACGGTCTGGCGTACGGTGGGCAGACACGATCTTGCACTCATGTGCAACACCAAGGGATTCAAGCATGTCATGAGCGGCGGAGAGAACCGGCCAGTCAGACTGACTGCCCATAATAATCCCAACCTGAGGCGTGGTTGTCATAGCGGGTGTGCTCCGGCAAAGGGACAACTTATGGATTTTGCTCCCGCTGGCAAGACCCTCTGCAATTGCACGGTTTCCATCCGGTTTTTTAAAGAAAAAATCGCCTATCGTTAACCGTCCACTAAGCCATTCGGCGCATTCTTAATAGAATTGCGAGGAATGATTTAATGTCTGACACGCCTTCGGGTCATCAGAATTGGACATCAGGAAAGGTTCTCCAGCTCTATCCGGGCGGGGGAAACCATGAGCGCACGTCTGATTCCGTTCGCGCGTCGCTCAACACATTTCTCAATGCGTCCGGCTGGTCGGTAGACGACCTTACGCCGAACCAGCTTCACATGCTGGTAGGCCTGATGACCGAGCGCCAGAATCTTCTCGAAACTGTGCAATCGCTCAACGCCGCGCTGGATCAGGCACGCGACATTGCTGACCACGACCCGCTTCTGCCAGTATATAACCGCCGCGCTTTCATGCGAGAGCTCGCAAAACAGATTTCCTTCTGCGAGCGCTACGGCACGACCGTTTGCCTCGTCTATATGGACCTGGATTACTTTAAAGCCCTCAATGACTCTCTCGGTCACTCCACCGGTGACATGGCGCTGAAATCCTTTGTCTCCATCATTAAAAAGCATGTTCGCCAGTCCGACCTCGTCGGACGTATGGGCGGAGACGAGTTCGCTGTTCTCCTTCTCAACGCGGAAGAAGAGCAAGCGGCCCAGAAAGCAGGTTTCTTTTCTGATGACCTCAAAGAGATGGAATTCGGTGAAGCAAGTGCTGCCATGACACTCGATGTCTCATGCGGCGTCGCTGTCTGGGAACGCGGCGAGACACCAGAGCATTTCATCGAGCGCGCCGACGAGGCTATGTACATTCAGAAGCGCCTGAAGAACAAAGCCCGCGCCTGAACTCCACTAAAAGCAGAAACGAAGTACCGCTCGTTTATCGTGCAGCGGCGTTTGAAAACGCGTCAGAGCTTACGTTGCGGCATGCTTTAGTATTTTTTCTGCAATTAGTGAGTTGATCACGAAACTGTACGCGTTTAATAGCCTCCACTAAAGATGTAGTAAGCCTATCATTAAATGACCGCAGGGCGTCATTCTACGGGGCTTGCATTTGGGGGAGTGCAGCAAGGCGCGTTCGAATAAACCGAACAGCGACAACCTCTTCCACGACAGAACTGAGTGCGGTGCCTGCCTGTGTAGTATCCGCCTCAAAGCAAACGACGCGGCAGTCCCTTGTATTGCCGCCTCGTAGGAGAGCCGGCTTCCGGCACTCCGAGGTCAGTCTCTTTTTCCCCTGTGCAAGGGTTGAGAGTCTGTCTTTTCTTTCCCAGAAGACCTGAAGGCGGTCGGTTTCCGACCGCCTCTTTTTCTGGCAAAATTGCGCATCGCGCGACCTGCATAGGTGCGACACAATCCTGCATAGCTACGTTGGAAAATCTGTGTTCCAAATGGGAACCACAGTGTTCATGGGCATTTTTTAAGCTTTTTTATAGCGAAATCCGATAAAAGTATGAGGTTTGCGAGCTTTTAATCACTTACATGCTGTGATCATATGCCTTGCTTGAGTCTCGGTATGAAACGTATCGGGCTCGTTATAAAAAAACGAACCCGAACCAACTGGGACAAGAAAGAAAGACGGACGAAAGACATGACGACGAAATTTCCATTGCGTACGAAACGGAAAATGGAGACACGCCTGAAACTCGTCAGGTCTGCTCGCCATCTGTTTCTGACCAAAGGTTACGACAACACGACACTGGAAGAAGTCGCGGAAGCCGCTGGCCTGCACGTTCAGACACTTTACCGTCACTTCGGCACGAAACAGGATCTCGCAAAAGCAGGCGATGAATACTGGCTTCGTCTTTTCGAAGAAGCGATCAGCAAGCGCGACGTGTCTCAAAGCACATTTGCATTCTGGCGCAACTGGATGTCCGAAACCGTCGATACGCTTCTGGAAGACGCCGAGGCATTTCGTTCCCACCTTCGCATGAGCTATTCAACGCCAACTATTATGGGCGCGACACTTGCGATCCGTGGTGCGTATGAAGATCTTCTGACCAAACATCTGGCAAAAGATTTCGGCATGCCTTTCGAAGGCGTGACAACTCCGCGTCTGGTTGCGGGCATGCTCATGTCGGGCAACCACTATGTCCGTATGAACTTCAAAGATCACGATACGGACCTGAAAGCTGAAACACTACAGGTCATCGACACGGTCACTGAAATGTTCTCCGATCTGGTGAAGGCACCAGCGAAAACTCCGGAGAAAGTCAGCGTTGAATCTACGCCAGCCTGACCGCGTTTAAAATCACTGGCACACCTCCCGCGATTATGCATAGTTCACTCTATTAAAGAGAGAACATAATCCGTGGGAGGATACTTTGAACACTACCGAGACGACAGGCGTACTACGCCCAAGGCTGATCGCTGGCGCATGTTTCGCGGCGTTGCTTGCGCTTGGCGCGTGTAATCCGACAAGCTCTGAATCAGAGCCAGCCGCTATCGAACACACCGAACCCCATGAAAGCCGCTTCAGCGACGAGGGCCTTCAAAACCTGGATGACGCAATGCGTCAGGCGGTTGAGTCCGGCGAAGTCATCGGCCTGTCTTATGTTCTGGTATCCGGCGAAGAAGAAGTCGCGCGCAATTATTTCGGTCTCGCCTCAACGCAAACCAACGCGCCGATTCAGGAAGATACGATTTACCGCATCTNCTCCATGTCCAAGCCGATAACCGGCGTTGCCATGATGATGCTGTGGGAACAGGGGCTGTGGGATCTCGACGATCCGGTAACTGACTACATTCCCGAGTTTGAAAATCTGCGCGTGCTGGACGGCATGAATGAAGACGGCACACCACGTCTTGTAGATGCGAACCGCCCGCCAACCATGCGCGAAGTCATGAGCCATCAGGCTGGGTTTGCTTACGGTCTGGGCGGCACGGACATGGCAAACGAAGCCTTCCGCGAGCGCCGCATCCTGCGAGAGCCCGATCTGAACTCTTTCATTGATGCGGTCGCTGACGTTCCCCTGCTCTTCCAGCCGGGCGATGACTGGTACTACAGCGCGGCGGTCGATGTGCAGGGCTATATCGTCGAAAAACTATCCGGCCAGCGCTTTGGTGAATTCCTCGACGAAAACATCTTCACACCGCTGGGCATGGACGATACCGGCTTCTTCGTTCCGGAAGCCGATTATGACCGCCTGTCTGATGTTTTCACCTTCAGTCAGGAATACGATCGACTGGTCACGGTGCCGACACTCGAAACCCGTTTCCGCGAAGATACGGTACCAATGGAATCCGGTGGTGGCGGCCTCGTCGCAACACTCGATGACTATAAAAATTTCTGCCAGATGATGCTCAATGGCGGCGAACTGAACGGTCACCGGATTATCCGCGAAGATACTGTCGAGCTGATGCGCACAAACGTGCTTGGCCCGGATATGGAGCTTTGGTCCAACGGCAATGCCGGGCGCGCAACCGGCGCTGAAGGCCATGGCTTCGGTCTCGATTTCGGTATCGTTATGGACCCGTCAGCGACAGGTACAGGACAGGGCCCGGGCACGTATTACTGGGGCGGTGCTGCCGGAACATGGTTCTGGATCGACCCTGCCAATGATCTCTATTTCATCGGTATGATCCAGCTGTTCGCTGGCGACCCTGAATCGCAATTTGACCCACGCGGTGCGAGCCGCGAGGCCGTCTATGATGCTCTTGTTGAGTAATCAGCGGGCTGGCAAATTTACCTAACTTGACATTCGTGTAGTTAAGTATCACAAATTCAATGGCAGGCTGGCAGAGTGCGCAAAAGCGCCGCCAGCTGCCAACTTAAGTGAGGAGTCAGAAAGGCAAAAATGCCTTTCGCGGGAGGATATACATGAAGGCTTTGTTTTCAGCCGCTGCAGCGATGGCGCTGCTGGCCGGCTGCGCGACTGCGCAATCAACCGGTACAGCGACAACAACCGAAGCGGCACCAGCTGTTGCTGAAGAAAGCGCTCGTCCAGACCTGAACGGCGTCTGGCGCGTCAACAATCGCGCTTACTACGATCTGGAAGCACACCACGCACGCCATGCTATGCAATTGCGTGAAGGCCCTTACGGCCCGCTGCCTGATAGCCGCGTTGTCGCACTGGGCGCCATTGGCGCAGTTCCAGCGGGCGAAAGCGTCGTAAGCACTGGCGACATTCCATATACAGCAGACGCACTTGAGCGCCGCGATGCGAATTTCGAAAACTGGATTGATCGCGACCCGAACATCAAATGCTACCAGCCGGGCGTTCCGCGCGCGACCTATATGCCATTCCCGTTCCAGATCATCATGAACGAGGAACAGGGCCAGATGCTGATGGCTTACGAATATGCTGGCGCAGTTCGTAACGTCTTCCTCGGCGAAGATCCGGGCGAGGCACCAGTCGATAGCTGGATGGGTCAGAACTACGGTTACTGGGACGGTGATGATTTCGTCATCGAAGTCAAATACCAGAATGGTCAGACTTGGCTCGACCGCGCAGGCAACTATCTGCCATACGGCGCAGAAGTCACCGAGCGTTATTCCCGTATCGACGACAACCACATCCGCTACACTGCGACAATCGTCGAGCCGGAAACCTACACCGAGCCATGGGAAATCTCCATGGTGCTCTACCGCCAGATCGAAGAAGACGCTCAGATTCTCGAATTCAACTGTGTTGAATTTGTTGAAGAACTTCTTCACGGTCACCTGCGCCGGGAGCCGCTTGACTAATGAAAGCGCGTAAACTTCTCACAACCTCGGCGGTAGCGGGTCTTCTCGCTGCTATGCCGGGTGCGATGGCGCAGGATGGTCCGGCCCCATGGGATCCGGACTATGAGCCTCCACGTATGGAAGACGGCACACCAAGCTTTGCCGGTGTGTGGTCAAAGGCATCCCTTACCGTTCTGACGCGCGGACGCCAATTCTCCGATCTCGTGATCCCGCCTGCCATGGCGCAAGCGATCGAGTCAGGAAACGCTGCCGCAACAGAACGCGCCAATGCAGCACGCGACCCTGACGAAATCCGTCAGGCACCACAAGCAGGTGCCGGTGGGGTTGGCGGCTATAACCGTTTCTGGATGGACCCGGGCAATGCACTCGGTGTGATTGATGGCGAATACCGCTCATCCTGGATTGTTGATCCGGCAGACGGTCAGATTCCTTACACCGAGGCGGGCCGCGAAGAAGCTGAAAACGCCATTTCTAACATGCGTAACAGCTTTTCTGATCCGGAAGTCCGCTCTGCTGGTGAACGTTGCACAGTCGGTTTCGGCTCAACAGGCGCGCCGCCTATGCTGAACGTGCTTTACAACAACCACGTTCAGTTCTTCCAACAGGAAGACCTGATCGTCATCCTCGTAGAAATGAACCACAACGCCCGCATGATCCGCATGAATGCGGAACACCGCGGTCCGGAAATGCGTGAATGGCTCGGCGACTCCATTGGCCACTGGGAAGGCGATACGCTCGTCGTAGAGACCACCAATTTCCACCCGGATAACTCTATCCGCACGGCTATTCGTCATGAGCTCTATTTCGAGCCGGATACAGTCGTGGAAGAACGCTTCACACGTGTGTCTGACGACGTAATTCATTACGAATTCACCGTCACAGACCCTGATCTGTTCACACAGCCATGGCGCGGTGAGATGCCGATTTGGGCGGCTGAAGGCCCGATCTACGAATATGCTTGCCATGAGGGCAATTACTCACTGCCAGGTATTCTGGCCGGCGCACGACGCGAAGAACGTCTGGCAGCGGAAGCTGCCTCTAACGGAGGTGGCGGGGAATAGACCTGCCGCTTTCAGAGATGACAAAACCGGTGCGCGTTTCATCAACGCGCGCCGTGCATCTCAGACTATAATAATCAATTTAGGGAGCGCGACATGACATCACCGTTAAAAAACCTGGTTTCTAAGGGCGCCATTTCCATGCTTGTGAGCGCGATGGCGCTGGCTGCTTCCGCACAGGACGCGCCGCCTGCTTGGGACCCGAACTATGAACCGCCTCGCATGGAAGACGGCACACCAAGCTTTGCCGGCATCTGGTCGAAAGCGTCCCTTACCGTGCTCGAGCGTAGTCCGCAGTTCTCTGATCTTGTTATTCCACCTGCAGTCGCCCAGCGGATTGAACAGGGCCGTGCAGCGGCAACCGAAGCAGCTAACGCACCTCGCGACCCAAACGAGCTGGAAGCCCCCGAAGCTGGCCAGAATGTTGGCGGCTATAACGCGTTCTGGACCGACCCTGGCACCGCGCTTGGCGTGATTGACGGCGAGTATCGCTCGTCCTGGATTATCGACCCTGCTGACGGACAAATCCCGTACACTGAAGCGGGCCGCGAAGAGGCTTTTTCTGCACGTCAGGAAGCGCGTGAAAACTTTGATGATCCTGAAATCCGCATGGCTGGCGAGCGTTGCTCCGTAGGCTTTGGCTCAACCGGTACGCCGCCAATGCTGAACGTTCTCTACAATAACCACGTCCAGTTCTTTCAGGACGGAGACACGATCCGCATTCTGGCAGAAATGAACCATAATGCCCGCATTATCCGGATGAACACAGAACACCGCGATCCTGAAATGCGCACATGGCTGGGCGATTCTATCGGTCACTGGGAAGGCGACACGCTTGTCGTGGAGACGACCAATTTCCATCCGCAGAACTCGGTCCGTTCGGCCATCCGCCACTATCTTTATCTGCAGCCGGATTCTCTTGTTGAAGAGCGCTTCACGCGCGTTTCCGACGACGTGATCCACTATGAGTTCACGGTGACAGACCCTGATCTGTTCACCCAGCCATGGACCGCTGAAATGCCACTCTGGGCGGCTGAAGGTCCAATCTACGAATACGCCTGCCATGAAGGGAACTACTCTCTTCCAGGCATCCTTGCTGGCGCTCGCCGTCAGGAAGCACTCGCCCGCGAAGCTGCGAGCGAAAACAGCGGCGGCGAATAATTCGCCGTACGCTATGAGCGGAGCTGACCCGACAAATGAGGTTGGCCCGTTCGACACGAGTTAGGGAGGATATGTCGTGCAATCGGCATTAAAGAAGCTAGCCGCAGCCACTGCGCTTACCGTGATGACGGTAACTGGCGCCGTCGCTGCCTCGGCACAGGACGCGCCAGAAGCGTGGGATCCGAATTACGAACCGCCTCGCATGGCAGACGGCACACCAAGCTTTGCTGGTGTCTGGTCTAAAGCGTCACTCACCGTTCTGGAGCGCACGCCGCAATTTGCCGACCTGATGATTGCGCCAGCCGTCGCGCGCGCCATCGAAAACGGTCAAGCTATGGCAATGGAAGCGAGCCAGGGCCCGACTGATCCCGATGCACCTGCGCCAGAAGCCGGTCAGGACGTTGGCGGATACAACACGTTCTGGATGGATATGGGCGACCGTATCGGCGTCGTGAACGGCGAATACCGCTCCTCATGGATCGTTGATCCTGCCGATGGCAAAGTCCCGTATTCAGAGGAAGGCCGCGCGGCAATGGCTGAGGCCATGAGCCGACGCAGCTTTGATGACCCTGAAGTTCGCTCAGCGGGTGAACGCTGTACAGTCGGCTTTGGCTCGACGGGCGGTGCGCCGATGCTGAACGTGCTCTACAACAACCATGTCCAGTTCTATCAGACTGAAGACGTTGTCTCCATTCTGGTCGAGATGAACCATAATGCGCGCATGGTTCGGCTGAATGCAGAACACCGCGCGCCTGAACTGCGCCAATGGCTCGGCGATTCCGTTGGTCATTGGGAAGGTGACACGCTTGTCGTTGAAACGACCAACTTCCATCCTGGAAATTTGATCCGCGGCGCGATTCGTCACCGCCTCTATGTTGAGGAAGACACTATTGTCGAAGAACGTTTCACACGCGTAGCGGATGACGTCATCTTCTATGAATTCACCGTCACAGATTCAGACCTTTACACCCAGCCATGGCGCGCAGAAATGCCGCTCTGGGCGGCTGAAGGCCCGATCTATGAATATGCCTGCCATGAGGGAAACTATTCTCTCCCGGGCATTCTCGCCGGCGCGCGACGTGAAGAACGTCTGGCCGCCGAAGCCGCGGAAAGCGGTGCGACTACGAACTAAACCAAAAACTGCCGGTCGGCCCGTCGCATCCGTCTGACAAGCCGCCTGCAACAAGAATAGAAACGTCATAGCCCGGGGAAAACAGCAATGACATCACGCCTGACCAAATGCCTTACGGCGACCATAAGTATCATCGCACTCGGCATGTCCGGTGCGTCCGCACAAGACGCCCCAGAGCCATGGGATCCGAATTACGAACCGCCGCGCATGGAAGACGGTACGCCGAGCTTTGCTGGCGTCTGGTCCAAAGCGTCCATCACCTCAATCGAACGCAGCCCGATGTTCGACACACTCGTCATTCCGCCGGAGATTGCCCAGAACGCCGAAGAAATGCGTGCCCGCATGTTCGACCAGCGCAACTCTGCGCGCAATCCTGATGAAATTCGCGAAGCACCTGAAGCCGGCGGCAGTGTTGGCGGGTATAACGCCTTCTGGCTCGATCCCGGCAGCACGCTTGGCGTTGTAAATGGCGAATACCGCTCTTCATGGATTGTTGATCCGGCTGACGGCCGCATCCCTTATTCCGAAGAAGGCCGCGCCGAAATGGAAGAGGCCGTGGCGCTCGCCTGGCACAATTACGATAACCCGGAAAACCGCTCCGCAGCCGAGCGCTGCACGGTCGGCTATGGTTCAACCGGCGCCCCGCCAATGCTCAACGTGCTCTACAACAATCACGTCCAGTTCTTCCAGACAGAAGACCTGATCGTGCTGCTCGTTGAAATGAACCATAACGCGCGCCAGATCCGCATGAACGCAGAACACCGCGGTCCTGATATGGCGCAATGGCTCGGTGATTCCGTCGGCCATTGGGAAGGCGACACACTCGTCGTCGAAACGACCAACTTCCATCCGGATATGAACCAGCGCTCCTCTCAGGCACAGCGCTTCTACCTTCAGGAAGACACAGTTGTTGAAGAGCGCTTTACCCGCGTCGCTGATGACACAATTTTCTATGAGTACACGGTCACTGATCCGGACCTCTTCACACAGCCATGGAGCGCCGAAATGCCTCTGTGGGCTGCAGAAGGTCCGATTTACGAGTATGCTTGCCATGAGGGCAACTACTCCCTGCCGGGTATTCTGGCCGGAGCACGACGCGAAGAGCGTCTCGCTGCGGAAGCCGCTGAAGCTGAAGCGACTGGCGGACAGTAACAAAAAGCAGCTCAACTGACTCATTCAGTTGATATTAATGCGGGTCGTGATATTAAACTAACATAAAGTGGCCCGCACACTTATAATCTGGAGGCAACGTACATGATTAAAATGGGGAAAAAGACACTCGCAGCATTCGGCACAGCGACAGCTGTCGCCCTGATTGCTGGCGCATCCTACGCCCACCACGCTTTCTCTGCCGAGTTCGACGCTGACGCGCCGGTTCTGCTCGAAGGCACAGTAACCCGCGTTGAGTGGGTGAACCCGCACACATGGATTCACATCGATGTGGAGCAGGAAGATGGCACAACCCAGCCTTGGATGGTTGAAGGTGGTACGCCAAACACTCTGCTGCGCGCTGGTCTGAACCGCCGCACGCTGTCGCCTGGTACTGACCTCGTTGTTCGTGGCTACCAGTCTATCGACCGCCTTTGCGCGCCAGCTTGTAAAGCGAACGGCCGTGACGTGACCTTCCCGAACGGCGAACAGATGTTCGTAGGTTCTTCAGGCACAGGCGCACCAGAAGACGGTGCTGACCCGACAGAATAAGATCACACACGATCTGATCTGACACGAAGCCGCCTCTGGTTCCCACCGGAGGCGGTTTTCTTTTGTCTGTTCTCAACGCCTTCACAAACAAAAAAGCCCGGACCAATCGGCCCGGGCTTTTCGCATTATGGCTAAGTCTTATCGCCTACCAGAAGGCAATCCAGCGACCAGAGATCGCAACCGAGAGCCAGAGGAACATGCTCATCATGCTGACAAAGCGCATGCTCAACGGCTGGGTCTGCACAGCGCCCATACCAATCCAGGAAATCACACCGGCGATATAAGACACCAGCATCATGCCCAGAATAGACGGGTGGAAGAATGCAGCAATCCCCATCGCGTTGAGGTCAAGCTCATGGAAATACTGATAGTCGATCCGCGCGAGCAGAAATGCTGCGGAAATCAAAGCACCAACAACAACCAGAAAGCCCGGCAATGAAATATACATTGGCAGAGCACGAAGCTTTTCGACCTTCTCGTTCTTCAGGTACATTGGCGCGGTGATAAAGCCCACGATCAGCAGCATCAGAATGAGATAGGCCTGACGGGCCGCATATCTCCAGTCGGTCAGCTCGATCCAGGCGTACCAGAAGATCAGCATAGATATCACAAGGCCGATAATCGCGACCGGCGTGAACTTGCCATTGTTCCGGATAACGCTGTCTCGTGTCGTGAACGTAAAGACGAGCGCGGAGAACAAGCCTGCCATTTTCAGCCAGAATGGCGGACTGTTATAGATCCGCATCACCTGCCCTAACCCAAGCATAATACCTGAGATGATCAGAGCGATTGCTGCCCCGACAAGGAACGGGTGCATTTTCCGGTTCAGTTCGACAGGTGAACGCGCCGTGACGCCCGGGCCAACAACCCGAAGGTCAGCCAGCAGAATGGCGCCGCCCAGCAGAGATAGTGCAACAAGGTGCACACACCCCGCCATAGGCGTAAAATACCACGCATCTTTGACAAATCGCGCCGCGGGCCCCTGATCGGTTGCCCGGAATAGCGGCTCGATATTGTCGGAGTAGAAGTCGGCATTGCCTGCGAGTTGGTAGATCAGATCAAACAACATCAGTGGCCTCCCAGTTGCGGACAATCAGAGAAGAAATAGAGGAAGTCACCCTCGTTGAATGTCGCGCAATGGAACCAGTCACCATACGCGATAAGACGACCGAGACAGACGACGATCACCCAGCTCGAAAGTGACAGCCCTGCGATAACACGCGCGCTCATAGGTGGCTTTTCAGCATTATCCCACTTCGCCTGACCATGCTGAACCCGGAAGTGGAACACCATAATGTTGATCATCGCGAGCGCGATCACGATCAGTTTCAGCCGAAAGTACATATTGTTGTAATAAGTAAGTGGCTTGGCGTAGAACAAAACGACGCCCGTGATCATCAACACCGCAAAGCCGATCATCGTCAGTGGCAGAATGCGCTTTTCAATCGCCGATACCGGCGTTTTGGTGAACAGCACACCAAGCAGTCTCAGATCGACCATGATGATGGTTCNGACAAACAGCATTAGCGTCATGATGTGTGTCGCTTCGATCGCGGACCAGACCAGGAACGACTCCCGTAAGGCGACACTTAGCTGCTGACCATCGAGCCACAGCATTAAATCTCTCATTCAGTACCCTCCCCGTTTATTTGATCCTCGTAGACTCCTCCATCACGAAACAGGGTGGCTTCGTCATAGAACCCGTAAGTCACGAGTGTAATCTCGACATCTTCCGCGCCGCGGTTTTCAAAAAAGATGCCGTGAATTCCGTCATATGGCGCGACATAGCTTCCGCGTGCGCCCGTACCTGCTGAGATGGCAAAGCTGTCGGAGACCTCTTCGCCGTCAATCATCGCATCGGTGTGGAAATCGTATTCGACTTCGGCTGTCGCCGACCAATCGAACAGAAGAGATTGCCCTTCCAGCAGGTGGTATTTGTATTCGAGGTTCTCATAAGGCGCGAGCGTCCAGACCTGACGGTCGGAGCGGATATCGGCCTCACCTGCCTCGTTGTAATTCGTGGTTTCCATCTCTTCATTGGAAAGCGCCACCAGGCCTGATGCGCGGCCAAAACCTGTCGGATCGACGCCAAACTCTGCGGGCAGCACTGCGAGCACGAGCACGATCGCCGCGACAAGGATGGAAAAGAGAAGCGGAAGCAGCGTTCCGCGCGTGGTCTCATTCATCTCAGAAACCTCCTGACTGAATGAAAGCAAAGGAATGCTGACCGAACAGAATGAAACCAGCGGTCATGAGCAGAACGTTCGCGTACCAGGCCTGCTGTTCGAAGCCGCGCGCCTGTCGCCAGATGTTCAAAAGGCTGACAATGAAGATCAGCACCAGCACCTGCCCCAGCTCAACGCCAATATTGAAGCTGATCATATTGGCGATGAGGCCCTCTTCAGAGACTGATAGTGCCTGAAGCTTGGTCGCAAGGCCTGTACCGTGTGCGAGGCCAAATGCCGCCACTGCCCATTTCGGGTTTACCCGCAACGCGCCCCAGTTTTTGAAGCCGCCAATATTGTCGTACGCCTTATAAACGACCGACAGGCCGATGATCGCATCCACCAGATACTCATTGGCATGAAACCCGCCCAGCACACCGCCGAGCAACGTCAGGCTGTGGCCGATCGTGAACAGGCTCACATAGACCAGAATGTCCTTGAACTGGCGCAGGAAGAAAACGACGCCAAGCAGGAAGAGCACATGGTCTGTACCCGTCACCATATGTTTGGCGCCGAGATACAGGAACGGGATCGGCGCAAAGCCGGAAATCGACTCGATATAGCGCGCATTCTGCTGCGATACGTCATGGGCAAATGACGGAAGCGCCAACAGTAAGCAAATCGCAAGGCCTGTCAGCGCGAGACGCAAGACAGCCTGTCGATCATAGCTATAAGGAGACGAAAGAGCGTTCATCGAATTCTCTGAATATCCAGAGCGTAGCGCTGATGGCAGGCAAGGCACACGCGATAGACCTGACCGCCTGCATCAAACAGCTCGTCTTCGTCGCGTGCTTCAGCAGCGGCGCGCACGCGTTCAGCTGCTACGACCAGACCTTCAGAGATCGCGATCCATTCTTCATCATCGCCTGCAAATTCTTCAGACTGCAGACGCCGCGTTTGCGCAATCAGATCATCCGTCGCCTGAATAACAACAGCCCACTCTTCATCGGTTTCCGGGAAGAGTGACTCTTCCCCTTCTTCGGTGAGAATGTAGCCCGCATTGTCCCAGATGCCGTCTGCCGTTTCATCCATCTCTTCGATCATGAATGTCGCGACAGCGGACATGCGCGCTTCGATCTCGGCTTCTTCGTTATTGCCACAGGCAGAGAGCATCAAAGCCCCGCCAAGTGCGAATATCGCAAGGTTAGATGTTTTCATTTTATTCTTCCTTCCCAGTCAGCCTGAAAGCGAGGAGTGCATTCCCCGGCATCTGGCTGAAACCGCTATAACCGGACTGGACATAAAGCATGTCACCGGCGAGGAACGGCCCGGCATTATCAATTGCGCCGCCATGAGCAGAGATGCCGTTCACCGTTTCAAATTCGCGAACCGTGTCATATTCCCAGAGGCGTTCACCTGTTTCTGCATTGAATACGAACAGGTTTCCATCCAGCGCGCCGATAACGACGAGTTCGTCGGTAGATGCAGGCGTCGCCGAATATCCGTATGAGAAAGAACAGTCCGGCCATGGCTCGGTCTGTTCATTCCGTTCCGCGTAAGTGATCTCACATCCGCGCTCAGCGCTCACCGACCAGAGCATGTCACCTGTATCAAGATCGAGCACGTAAAGCCCCGGTTGCGGATCATATTCGGCCGGGTCCATCGGAAATTCAGGGTCCGCCGCAGGTGCATAGACGCGGCCATTGGAAACCGTGACGCCCCAATGCACACCGCCGAGCGCAGAGCCCGCAGAAATCTTCCGCGTCCAGACCAGTTCGCCCGTAGCCGCATCGACGACATGCACATCGCCAGATTTTTGACCCGCGACAACAACTTCGCGGCCATCAGAGAGCTGCGTGAACGTGACGCCGCCGCCAAAGTCATAGTCCGGCCCTTCAGGTGTCGGGCAGTTTGGACCATCAGGACGGAACGCCGAGCAGGACATGTTCCATGTGTCATGATCCCAGGCTTGGTACACCCAGAGCATCTCTCCGGTCTCAAGGTCGAGCGCGATGAGCGCGTCACTTGTCTCTGTTGCCGGCAGCGAGGTGTTCTCGCCTGTACCAATATAGACCCGGCCATTTTCCAGATCGACGGCAGGCGTAGCCCAGACAGGCGCGCCGGAAGGGCCCCATTGCTGCGTGCCGACGGAAGACACACCAATCGGCTCAGCGTCCGGCGTCATATGTGTCGTCCAGAGAATTTCGCCGGTTTCCATATCCAGTGCATGCACGCCGCCATGGCCTTTGCAGCACTCGAAACGCGGGTCCATGGCGCGAGGCGCATCATTGTTCGACATAGGCACAATCAGACGATCACCAGCAGGCACTACGCCGCCCGTACCCATGGATGTGTTGAAAAGCGCTGCTTCAGTCGACCAGAGCGCTTCACCGGTTTCGCCGCGATAAGCGTGGACAGTTCCAATGGCATCCATCACGAAAATAGCGGGCGCGCCGCCAATTTCGCCGAGCGATACAGCAGAACGCATCGGACGCTCCGTCTGGTTATGCCATTTGATACAGCCGGATTGACGGTCAATCGCAAAGAGGTGGCCAGATGTTGCCGCCGTAAAAATCGTATCTTCGGTTACGACAGGATAGGATCGCATGTCGGACGTGCCCGGCATGCCGAACGCCCAGGCAAGTTCAAGCCCATCCACGTTCTCAGCCGTCAGCGAAGTTGATTGAGGCCCGAAATACCGGTGGTTATCTGTTGTCACGCCCCATGAGCCAACATGGACGGTATCAAAATCAATATTGGTGTTTTCGCACTGCGCAGTCTCTGAGACCACAGTGCCCGTTTCACCCGCGGGGGAAAGATAATCGATCAGGTCAGCAATTTGCGTGCGGTTCAGGCCTGCCGCCATGTCACGCATTTTGCCCTGCGTAACAGCATAGCGCAGGAACGGTCCGCTCATATTCTGAAGATCAGCGAAGCTCGGCATGCGCAGGTCACCGCCTGCGTCATGACAGTCCGCACATCGTGCCTGATACACAAGCGAGCCTGGATGCGGCGCCTCTACGCGCTCCTCCATAGCCACAGTTTCAACAACAGAGGTTTCCACAGTATCGGAAGACGCGGTCTCGGTCTGGGCGCATCCAGCCAATACCATCAGCGAAATGCCGCCTAGCAATATTCCCGCAATTGGGGTCGTTCCGCGCTTTGCTGGCATTTGCACCAGGCTTCCTCCCGTTATGGCCGAGGCTCTTTCGGCCTCTGTCTCTTATAAACATTGCTATATCAGAGAAAAAAATAGTCAACTATCCTAAACTGTCGCAGGCGACTTTAGACGCTGATAATCCGGGGAAACTGAGAGGAGCGACAGCGCAGTAAAGCCAAGTTTTACTTTGCACTTTGTGCAGTCATGCTACACGAAACCACATTAGACGAATACAGGACACCTGTATTCATCGGGGAAACACGAAACAAGCAAGTAAGGAGACGCCCATGCAGATGGACTTTGACAATTTATTCTCGGTAGCCGGCAAAACCGTGGTCATCACAGGTGGTTCACGCGGTATTGGCGAGATGATGGCTGCAGGCTTTCTGAAAGCTGGCGCGAAAGTCATTATTTCATCCCGCAAAGCAGCTGCCTGCGAAGAAGCTGTCGAGCGCCTGAAAGCGTATGGCGACGATATCGGCGCGATCCCGTCTGACATGTCCACAATGGACGGCGTCAATCACCTCGCATCTGAACTGGCAAAAGTCACAGACAAGGTCGACGTGCTCATCAACAATGCCGGTGCAGCATGGGGCGCACCGATTGATGAATTCCCTGAAATGGGCTGGGACAAAGTCATGGATGTGAACGTCAAAGGCGTTTTCTTCATGACCCAAAAATTGCTTCNAATGCTCCGCGCAGCAGGCACAGCGGAAGATCCGGCACGCGTCATCAATATCGGCTCTATCGATGGTCTGCGCACACCAAAAATGCTGACGCCTTCTTACAGCGCGTCTAAAGCGGCAGTGCACCACCTGACACGCGTTCTGTCTGCACACCTGATCGGCGACAACATCACTGTGAACGCAATCGCGCCGGGTCCATTCCCGACATACATGCTTTCAACAGGTGTCGGCTTTGGCGGTAAAACCGAAGGCGACGATGTGGATTGGGGTGCTATCGGCGCGCAAAATCCGGCTGGCCGCGTTGGCGCGCCATCAGATGCTGCGGGCGTAGCGATCTTCCTGTCATCTAAAGCTGGTTCTTATGTCGTCGGCCAGACGATTGCACTGGACGGCGGCATTGTCGCGACCTGCTAGGGTCTGGTAGTCTTACAAAACGAAAAGAGCGCCCCTCACGAGGCGCTCTTTTTTGTTGGGATCGCTGACGTTCTAGCTCGCCAGAAGACGCTTCACAAAGCTGTCTGCCTGTTCTTTCAAACGGCGGGCTTCCTGAATAGCGCCATCTGCCTGCTCACCGATACGACGCGAAGACTGACCGGTTTGCTGAGCAATGCTTGCAACTTCACCAATGCTTGCAGACACCGAGCCAGCTGACTGCGCAGCGCGGTCTACATTGGTCGCAATCTCCTGCGTTGATGCACCCTGCTGCTCCATAGCCGCAGCGATAGCACCTGAGATGTCGTTCAGTTTGACGATCAGTTCATTGAGGCTGTCCGAAGACTGAGACACGCTACCGACCGAAGTGCGGACGCGGGAAATCTGGTTCGCAACAGATTCCGTGGCAGACGCCGTCTGCGACGCGAGCGCTTTCACCTCGCTGGCAACGACTGCAAAGCCTTTACCCGCCTCTCCTGCACGGGCAGCCTCAATGGTTGCGTTAAGCGCAAGAAGATTAGTCTGCTCGGCAATGTCAGAGATCAGGCTAACAATCGACTCGATCTCGCGGACGACACCTTCGAGGCCTTCAACTTCTTTTACGACATTGCTGCCGGCAGTTTCACCAGTCGCTGCAATGCTAGCGACCTGATTTACCTGCTGGGAAATCTCGCGAATGGTTGAAGACATTTCTTCGGTTGCGCCAGCTACAGCCGTAATGTTGCCTGCAGAATCTTCCGTTGCGTGTGATACTTCACCCGCGCGGCTGCCTGTGTCTTCTGCTGCCAGAACGACCGTATCAGACAGCGATTTCAGTTCAGCAATGACGTCGGTCAGAGAGTTAATGCCGCCCGATACCTCTTGCTCGAACTGGGTCGCAATACGCTGCAGAGTTTCCTGCTTTTCCTTCTCCGCCTGCTTGCGTGCAGCGACCTGCTCTTCTTCGAGCTGGCGCGTGCGGATCAGGTTGTCACGGAAGACCTGCAATGCACGGGCAAGGTCTGCGACCTCATCTTTGCCTTCACCGGCATCGACACGAACATCCGTATTGCCTTTGGCGAGCTCCTGCGTCGCATCACGAATTTTCGCAAGTGGACGTGAGACCACACCATTGAACAGGAAGCCGAGCGCAACAGATGCGAGGATAGAGACGACTGACGCGATAACAGAAACGATCAAAATATTCCCAAGGCCAGTCATGCTCTGCTGCGACAGCTCCGCAGACTTCGCCGAGATATCCGCCAGAACGGCCTCGATTTGCTCTACCACCTGAGCCTGACGGCGACGACCTTCGCCTTCGCTTTCAAGTGCACGGGCATAATCGATCGTTTCCAGACGACGCATCAGCGTGAACTGCTGCTCCATCCAGTCCTGAGCATACAGCTCCCAGCTAGCTTTGACCGAACGAATTGCCGCGGCCGCAGCCGGATCAATTTCAGAGAACATCTCTGCAACATTATCAAATTCAGCAGCGAGCTGAGGTGTCGCTTCAAGAAACTCCTCGCGGTATGTCTCGTCAGACGACAGAAGATAGGCGTTCGCCGTGAGCGCATGCTGGCTAAGCTCGCTTTCCAGGCTGGAAAGGCTGCGCACAGCGCTGTTCAGTTCTTCGTTTACGACAGAATCGCGGCGCACACTGTCAGCGAAGACAAAGATAGAAAGGCCCGTCGCAGCACAGATCAGCGCGATAATCGCAAATGCAGATGCGGCTTTCAGGGTAACAGACAGAGACTTCAACATATTAAGACCCCTGATACGCACGACGTCGTGCGAGCTCACTTAAATTGACTTCAACAGTCCCCACACCGATCGGTGTGCCGTCCCGGTCAATTGTCAGATTGACCTGAGTCAGCCAGACGCCAACTTCGTCATTGAATTCAGGCTCGTCGATGAAAATCGCACCCGCACCTTCAGGGAAGGTACGCTGATACTTGGCCTCATCGCCCTGCCAGAAGTCACTCGTGACACTGCTCTGAGCGACGTTCAGACCAAAGCGGTCCATCACGAAGATCTCACTGAGCAGTCCTTTGGAGGAGGCCTGCGCCCTCAAAAGATATGTCGATGCCGGAGCACCCAGCGCAGCCGTGATGACGGGCTGCGCACCGTCGGTCTGTGTTTCAGCCCGCCAGCTCTGATCCAGTGCATCAATCTCGGTCTGGGAGATATTCGCACGAACCTCATTTTGATGATCAATAGCGTGGTGGATGACCGGCGAGTTCAGCATGACCTCAAGGTCAGCGATAAACGCAGCGTCGATCAGATCTGTCGACGGGACATCCGTCACTGATTGCGCGTTGGCGCCGCTTATGGAGCACAGAAGAAGTGCCCCAATCGCAGCCGAATGAAATACTGATCTGGTCAGCATGGGGTTATTCCTTAATAGAGCTCAATCTGAGCACGGAAGAGCACAGAATCTGCATCGCCAGTCCCGTAAGCAGGGCTGTTGTCATATTCAGTGTGAGCAACGTTCACCATCAGGCGGACATACTGATCGAGATACCAGGTACCGCCGAGAATATAGGTGTCCTGAGAGCCACCATTCAGCGCAGCATCCGACAGGTCTGCCATGTCGTAGCGTGCAGACAGCTGGAATGCGCCGCGACCACCATCGTGGATAGACTGGTCGACAGATGTTCGGCTGAACAGGCTATTGCGATAAACGCGGTGACCGCCCCAGACATAAGACGCATCCACATAGAATGCTTCTGCCTGCGGATCGCTCGCACAAAGTGTTGGCGGGCAGTCAATCTCGGTTACGCCGTACTCACCCTGCAGCGTGAAGCCGTCATTAATGTAAGCCGCCTCAACGCCAAGGAAGAGATCACTCTCAGCTGTTCCGCCGACCCGAACCGTACGAGGCGCCGAACTACCCAGCGGGCGCTGCGAGTAAGAGAACAGGCTCTGATCGTTTGAGTCGCGATAGCGAAGCGAACCACCCAGATGCAGAATGCTCTCATCCGCAAATGTATTCGTCCACGCCAGACGGGCAGATGCACCGAACAGATCAATATCTTCCACGACGTTTGCATCAGGTCCGTACACGGCGCCTGAGAGATGGAAGTCACCAAAATTGCGATAGAGGCCGACGCCGAGCGAGCGAGCGACCAAGACCATTCATTTTGGAAACGGAAGACTGCTCCATGAAGGTTGTCGCATACAGCGAGGACTGCTGCTCAAGACCGTTCATGATCTTGAAGTTACCGACCCGCACAGTCAGTTCATCTCCGAACTCCACGAACAGGTCACGGATGAACACGTCACCGTTTTTAATGTCGAAATTGCTTTTGAATTTATAGCCGTTAGCAGATCCGCCGACATCTATACGAAAAAGGCGCAGATTCGTGCCGTCGACGACATTATTTCCGCCTACGGAAATATTCTCGTAATCGAGGAAGGCGTGCGCACCCAGCTTAATATTCAGGTCATCGGCAGAAGCAGAGAAAGTCAGCGCGAGACAAGACGAACATAAGAGAAAAAATTTATTCATTGGGATACTCAGAAAGTTATGTTTGTTTTTTTCTGATCGTACCCGAATAGAATTGAGACCTTGTTGCTTAAAGGATGAACAATTAGCGAGCTCCGGTTAACCAGTCCGACGCTGTGATAGGTCATTGGGCGGGCGCTTTGCAGTCCGTCATCGAACTATATTGTCCCGTCACAGGGATACACTTTCGCATTGAGTTTCACCGACAAACACACCGAAAAGTGGCAATCTACTGACCTGAACATGTGTAAAAACACATGGACAAACTGGCGCAAAACAGTCAGATATAGTGAACTATCTTGATGGATGCCCACAAAATCGGGCGGCATCACCCGGGAGGAAAATTAATGAAGCTCACAATGCGCGTGGCAACCGCCACGATCGCTCTCTTAGCAGGCTCCGCATTTTTGCCTGCATTCGCGCAGAACGCAAACCAGCCTGATGACGATCTGCCCGGCCGGATTATCTACGAAGAAAACTGCGCAGCCTGCCACGACAATCCAGCCGATACGCGAGCAGCGAGCTTTGAAACTCTGACAGGTATGACAGGCGAACAGATTTATGCTGCCATTAGCGAAGGCGGCATGATGGAAGCCATGGCTGGTCATCTGGAGATGAGCGAGAAAATCGCCCTCATCGAGTACCTCGTCTCAGGCCAGACCCCGACAAGCGGCGAAGGCAGCTGGGCAGAGCCCCTCATGTGCGCTGCAGACAATCGAACTGTTGATCTGACAGGCGACGCGTCATTCACGACATTTGGCGTGGATACGCGCTCTACCCGCCACGCCTCCGCAGAGGATACGGGCCTCACTACCGAAGACATGCGCGATTTGCAGGTCGCCTGGGCAATCGGCTTTCCGGACTCCCAGAATGTCAGCGCTGCACCAGCGACTGTCGGAAACACGACCTTCATCAATGGTGATGGCGTCCTGGCAGCGTTCGACACGCAGGATGAATGCGTAAAATGGACGTATGCTGGCGGCATGTCCCGCTCCCCGATCACCTATGGCAAGATCGATGGCGTCGACACAATTCTCTATGTGACAGGCACAGCCGATGTGCACGCTGTAAACGCGCTGACTGGCGAGATGCTCTGGGAAGCGTCCGCACAACCGCGTCGCGGTGATGGCGGACGTGTCCGCTCCGGCGTTGTCCTGCATGACGATACAATCATCGTGAACATCTCCGCCTCCGGTGTTGGCGGCGGCGGCAATTATTGCTGTACCGGCCATGGCTCGGTGACCGCTCTTAATGCCGCAGACGGCAGCTGGAAGTGGGAATGGCACACTATGGAAGAGGCCACAGATAACGGTCTCATCAACAGCCTTGGCCAGATGCAACGCGGCCCGTCTGGCGCACCAATCTGGACACAGGCAACCATCGACGAGAGCCGAAATCAGGTCATCGTCACATCCGGCGAGAACACATCCTTCCCGGCGACACGCACCTCTGATGCGATTATCGCGCTCGACCTCGACACAGGCGAGCCGAACTGGATTTTCCAGGCGATGGAAAACGACATCTGGAACGTGCACTGCCGCGGCGACGATTCAACCGCCGGTCCGAACTGCTCATGGCACTGGGATGACGAGAATATCGGTCGCGACTTCGACTTTGGCGGCGCCGCAGCGCTGACCACCGTCGAAATCGATGGCGAACCACGCGACGTTTTTGTTGCCGGTCAGAAATCAGGCCATGTCTGGGTGCTGGACGCTGCAGCCGGTTACGTCATCTGGGAACGTCAGATCGGCAATGGCACACCGCTTGGCGGCAACCATTGGGGCATCGCGATTGATGGAGAGCGAGTCTTCCTCACCATTAATGACCCTGTATCTTACGGCACAGAAAACCCTGTGCCGGGTGTCTACACGTTCGACATCGCAACAGGTGAACCTGTCTGGGAATATCTGGCAGAACCTGATTGTGAGAATGGCCGCGGCGATATGATCACGCTTTGCGATCAAAAGTACGGCTTCTCAGCAACACCTCTCGTGGTGGATGGTGCGCTGATCGCGGGCACGCTGGACGGCAAAGTCTTCGCCTTTGATGGTGCGACTGGTGAAATCCTGTCTGTGACCGATACGGCGATCGAGTTTGATACGATCAATGGCGTCGAAGGCGCGCGCGGCGGCTCAATCGACAGCCATGCTGTGAATGCTGGCAATGGCATGTTGCTGATCGGATCGGGCTACGCCTCATTCCGTCAGACCGCAGGCAATGTGCTGGTTGCTCTGGAGCCAGCTGAATAGCGCCGGCCTCAAGCCCACAAACCAAAGCGGAGCGGCGATAAGCTGCTCCGTTTTTTTGTGCTCTCAATCTGATGGAAACATCCATTTGCGGACAAGAAGGCCGCGAACGCTCAGAGTGATCTCGGGCGAAATCAGCCTCTGTGTCCCCGCGCTCACAACCTTCCCGGGTCCCCTTGCTCTTACGAGCTTGCGTTCTTCCCACCCTCGTGTGCGGAACGCCTATCTGGTCTAG
This sequence comes from Ponticaulis sp., assembly GCA_002723155.1. Taxonomy (GTDB): domain Bacteria; phylum Pseudomonadota; class Alphaproteobacteria; order Caulobacterales; family Hyphomonadaceae; genus Ponticaulis. The sequence continues at coordinate 475,206 of PBNO01000002.1, forward strand.
CTGAGGCTTTCACAACGAAAACTGACACGTTCATTCATATTCGGTTCAAGTAGGCGGAAGCCCTGCTCCAAGTCGCCCCGAACATCCCTTAGTACGCTGAAATAATGAAATTTTCAAAGAGTCGCTTATGCGTTCAGATTTCTCGAATTTTTATTCATCTTCAGGCCGTCATTCATATTCGGCCCGTTCATGAACACCTATACAGCCCGGATCAGTTGATCTGTGCCCGATACTGGACGCTGAAGGTCGGGTCCGGATCGCCCGCAGCCATCTGGCCTTTCGGGTTGAAGCAGACATAGCGGACATTAGCGTCATAGCCCGCACTCGGCGTGTAGGTGCAATCGGCGAATGTTGCCGGACGCGTTCCGGAGTTGGAATAGGCGACATCAGAAGACACGGTGAAGCTGAGCCCTGTAGAACTTTCCGTCCAGCCCACAACCGCGCCGCCAAACGAAGACGTCGTACCGTTATAGAAGGTGACGTCTGACGGCACCTCATCTATGAACTCGATACTGTCTGTGTCAGACGCGCCGCCTCCAATGTTCGTCGCAGAGATCGTCACCACGATGTCATTGCCTGGAACCGCATAAAGGCCAGCGGATGTCGGGTCGTAAATCGCCACTGAACGACTGGCCGTCAACAGTGCATTGCCGGTGATGATGAATGCATAGTCTTCTACTTCTCCATCCGAAGCATTTGACGTGGAATCGAGGCCCGAAGTTGTAGACCATCTGAAGCGCCCGAAAGTCTGGCTCGTCGTCGCGGTTGGAGGAACTGCAAATGCAATCTGGATGACACCGTTGACGGTGGCATCAAGATCGCTCGCGCCGCCATCCTGCACGTCAGCTGCAAGAACTTCCAGTACGCCATCGACCGTATCGAGAAAGTCACCGTCCCCGTTCCAATCGATCCAGGCTTGCAGATACCCACCCGTACCGTTCACGGTAATATCGATCGTGCCCACCGCGCTTTGAGAGAAGCTAGGCAACGTTGTTCCATCATCGGTATCTGCTGACGCGTCAGCGCTATCGTATGCCGCCAGCTCACCCGTTACGCCGCTTCCCAGATAAAAACCCGTATAGATATCGTGGCGCGCTGTGCCATAGCTGGTGCCGGTTTGCGGGCTATCCGAATAATCGTACGGCGCGATCATCGTATTGTTGAGCGCGAGTTCCGAAGTCGCGCCATAGCTGCTGGCACCGGTTTTCGACGTGGCCGTTACAGTGATGATATCGTCAGGCGAGACTGCAATATCAGTTGTGAACGTACCTGAATAATCGACTGAGCCACCGGCGTGAGCCCCGGTTTCCAAAGCGCCAACATAGGTTTCAGCATCGCCATAACCTGTTCCGTTGACGACGGACGTCTTGAAGAATTCGATGCGGTATCCCTCGGTATTGGCAGGCGCATCCAGTGTGAATTCATAGCGAAGGCTGGTCGTGCCATCACCATAGAGGCCATTCAAAACCGGGAAGTTCAGAAGATCATTCACGCCCGTGTCCGCGTCACCTGCATCATTGGCGGTCACACCATCTGTACCGAGATCAATGCCAATACCGGTATTGGAATAGATCGCGTTCTGAAGCATGGAGATGTCAGAGCCCTGCAACAGCTCAATACCATCACCGCCATTGGAATAGATCGTGTTGCCGGCGATTGAATTGCCAGTGCCTGTGGTGGACACTTCGATCCCGTCCTGCCCGCCATAGGCAATGATGTTACCTTCACCTGCGCCTGTGCCACCAATGGAGAAATTGCTCCAGGCCATAGTGCCCCCGCCAAGGTAGACAGCTGCTTCTGTGGAACTGCCTGTCGCTATGCTCGTCGAGCCGTCCGCACCAACGCCAACATGATTGCCTTGAATGGTGACACCATTGGCCGTGGCGCCCCAGAACTCGATCAGTGCCGCACTGTACCCGCCAATAACGTTATCGGTGATCGCGATTGTGGTGCCATTTGCACCGCCATCCATTGAGAAGGCATCCCGCACTTCTGCAGACACATTATAACCGTTCGAGAGCGCCGTGTTCCCATTGCTATCCGTACCAATATAGTTTCCAGCGACCGTCAGGTTTGAAAACGTGCCCTGCACCTGAATGCCGCGACTACCATTCCCGCCGATCACATTGCGGCCCGCCTCAATACCCGTGCCAATCGTGACGGAAGACGAATTCGACATGGCGATGCCCACAGACGCATTACCAATCGCCGAAGTGCCAGCGGCGTTCACACCGATATAATTTCCGAAGATGTCGATATCGCTCGCTCCATTGAGCCACATCGCGCTGGAGCCGTTACCACTAATGACATTGCGCGCCGACGAGGTAATGCCGCCAATCGTGACGCCTGTGACCGTACCTCCATTGAAGGAGATACCGTCATTACCATTGGCCAACGCGCTCGTTCCCGTCCGGTCAACGCCAATATAATTCCCAACAATCTGAAAATCGCCGGATGAGCCGGTAATCGTCTCTCCAGCATCGAACAGAATGCCCTGATACGTGTTTCCGGAAATCAGATTGTTCGTGATGTCGGACCAGGTTGATGAGCCTGTATAGTTATTGATGCCTACGACATTCGCGCGCGCTGAGCTGCCCGCAGGATCTGCGCCAATGAAATTGCCACGCAGCATAATGCCCGTCGCACCATTATCCGAAAGAACACCAAGATAATTGGAAGAGATGACATTGCCCTGACCGGCGACGAGGCCGCCAACTAGTGCCGAACTTCCCTGAACAGCAACGCCTGCACCTGTATTTCCTGCGGCAGTGCCATCCGGACTCAGCCCGATATAGTTGCACTGAACAACCATGTCGGAGGACGAACTGTCGCCAACGATGCCCACCTGAAAATCGGTGATGGATAGCCCTTTGATCGTCGTGCTGGCGGCGCTTGTCTGAATGCCATAGGCAGAACCCGGGCCATCAATTTCGATCATCAATGTGTGGGCAGTCCCACTCCACAGATCGCCGCAGCTCGCGCCGGACTGGGTCGTGCCATCAATTGTGACGCCCGCATCGGTGATCACCGGCATGCCACTGCCCGCCGTGATCACGTGCGGGCCCGTGCCTGAAATATTGAACGTAATGTCGTCCGAAGAGGCATTCGCGTTCGCATAGTTGATTGCATAGCGAAGTGTACCCGCAGACCCGGTATCGGCCGTGCTTGTCACTTCCAACGGGTTCGCCGGTACATAATCGTCATATGTCAGGTCAGAAATGGCCACATAGCTGGTTACATCCGGGCCAGAGAGCTGATCATTGCCGACATAGTACACTATACGGATTGCCTGGACGCTCGCCGTGTTGAAATCAATCGCCAGGTTGCCGGTGGTTTCGGTATCGGTCAGACGTGAGTTATTATCTGACTCCCAGCCATCGCCGAACGTTTCATTATCTCGGGCAATCTCGCTTCCCGCCGTCCAATAGCTCGTCTGAAACGCCAGATTGATCCAGTTATTGTCGCCCGTGTGATAATACACCTCGATAAAATCATCGGTATCGTACAGCGAGTGGTCATCGATATCCAGCAACGTAAAAGCAAGATTTGTAACGGCGTTGTCGAAATTGAATTCGACAGTAATCTTATCATCCTGATCTTTGGCCGAATTATAGAATGACATCAAAAGCAAACCAGAATGGTTGCCTGTCGTTCCCTGGTTGTAGGTTACAAAATCAGCAAAATCGCCTGAGGTGAACGTCCCTCCATCCGTGACGGTCGACCACGTCGTTGTCATGGTCACGCCGCCATCCGAAGCGGTTGAACCACTCGTATAGGATGTATTGCTGGTAAGGCCGAGATTCTCCCAGACAATGCTTCCTGCAAGCGCGGGGGACACCATACAAAGGGTGCACAACATGACCGTTACGCCAGCGCATGCGCGGCGCAGTAAGCTAGTCAGTTGTTTCCCCAATGGAGGCATCATCCCGTCAGACCGTTTTTATGCCCTATGTTTCCGGAAACAGGGCTGATGTGTATTCTGACGCCAATTTTTAAGAGAAGCGTTAAAGAACATGGCCTTACCAGCCCACACGTTCCGCAAGGCCTGCAATGTCACCTTCGTCAAATTGCATACGGAATGTGACGTATGGACCGGAGCGTGAATATTCAGCCGCTTCAAAATCAGGGTCCTCATAACCCTGAATGTTATAGCCGGCGCTGATCCAGATATTTTCGTTCGGCGAGTAACCGATATTCGGGCCGAAGGAATAATCCACCGTGCCAGAATTCTCAGACCAGATTGCAGAGGCAGACACACCGACATCGATCTGGTCGGTAATGTTCATCCGGTATTGACCGCCGACCAGCTGGGTGAAGCCGGAATAGGATGTGCCGTTCACTTCGGTCTCGACATATTTCGAACCGAGATAAATGGAGCCCTGAGTGTTGTCGCTCAGCTGAAGGTTTGCCGCGAGATTATTCACGATGCGCCAGGACTGCTGGTCCTCGCCAACGGACTCAGATTGCAGGTCCAGCCGGTCATACACGGTAATACCGCTGTCATTCGGGCGGTAGGACATACCCACACGCACATCAAACTGTTCGGTGTCTTCTGCCCCAAAACGATTGAAGCGTTCGGCGCGCGCTACGCCCGCAAAGGAGAGATCCTCGCTAACTTGCTGGGCAGCACTGAGTACACCTGTATAGCGAGTGCCTTCGGCTGTATCGCGCACTTCAAGGCGGGCAGACGCAGCCGTCTCAGGTGTTCTGAAGGCCGCGCCGACATAGGCCGACTGGAACTCACGCGTATCTGTCAGAATTGAGCTCTGAGCAAATTCAAGCGGTGTATCGACATCATCCGCGAGTGGATCGACAGGTGCATCGCCGCTGCCAAAGTTTGCACGGCGCGCAATGCCCAGGGATACGGACCAGACTTCGGAGATACGCAGCGTCTGATCTACACCAAACACAGCGCCCATACGATCTGTTGCTTCCTGCAATGCCATATCGGCTTGCGCACGGATGGAGCCGCCAGTCCACGGTGTCAGCTCAAGGCCCAGAATGGAATTCTGCCCCGAACCGTTTTCAGCCTGGACGAATTCATGACGCGCAAACACGGTTGCAATATCGCCAATGGTTTTATCAATCCCAAGCACAGTGCGCTCTGGGAAGCTCGAAACAATATTGTCCTCGCTCATAGGCTGCTCGTGACGCGCAGACAGTGTCAGGCCGATGCTATCGAACGCGCGCTGAATGCCGGCGGCCACCAGAACAGACTGACGATAATCGCCAGATTGTAATTCCTCGCGCGCGTAGCGGACGCCCATCTCTGCGCCAAAGTCCTGAGATGTTTCTGCCAGAGAGACAGAAGCCGTATCGCGGCGCTCACCCGTTTCAAGGTTTTCTTCGCGCGAGGCGTCAGCCACGATGGAGCGTGTGGATCGAAGCCCTGTCTCGCTGCTATCAGTCTGTCCCAGCTGGTATGACCCGGTCACACNATAGCGTCGAATGTCTTCAGTGTTGGAATTGGTCTGGCCTACGCCAAAGCCGGTGCCCTCTTCGCGGTAATAGGCGGTGAAGGCCAGATCATCAGACTGGTGCAGCAATTCCATGAAGACGGCATCGCCGCGGGTCTGACCGCCAGCGTTTTCTGTCTGGCTGGCGGCATATTCCATGCGCAGCTCTGTGCCCTCAAAAAGCTCGGCTCGCAGGTCCACACCTATGAGATCGGATGACTGCCCAGCAGACTGCGCACTGCCACCCTCATGAATGGCCGTCGCACCAACTTCTACCGCGCCATCGGCAAAGCGCGCCACGAAACGGCCACCCGCTGTGATATGGCGCTCGGCTTCACTGGTCGTTTCATAGGTCACGACAATCACATTCTGATTGAACTGGGCGTCCGCCGCATCAACCGGCGCGCGGAAGATGAGCTGACCGGTGCGATAATCCAGATCATAGTCGACGAAGCGCGTCAGCACGCGCTGGTTCAGAATACGGTCCGGACGGAAGCGCTCGCGCGTTTCAATGACAATGGTTTCCGACTGCCCGAGGATTGGCGCAACGGACAGCTGGTAAGGACCCGAGGTGCCATCAGCTGCGAGCTCATCTGTCACAAAGCCCTGATTGGTTTCAGCTGCGAAGAAGGAATACGCAAAGCGTTCTTCATCTTGCATGATGCGCAGGCCCGATAGCGTCCGCGAATAACGTGCCAGCTGGGTCTCACCCATATCGGTGTTGTAATCGCCGAACAGAGCCTGAAAACGTCCATTTTCCAGCTTCAGGAAAAGCGGATAGCGGCTAGGCGCATCATTCTGCTGAACCGTTGAATCACCGAACAGACTGTACGCAGCCGATGGATCAATCTCGCGATTGAACCCTGTATGGTAATCTCCGAGCTGGCGATCTGTATCGATAGACAAAGTTGCCAGCCAGTCATCAAGCACACGGCCTTTGGCATAAATGGCAATACGGCCGTCAGCGAACGGATCGAGCGCTGCGCGTGTCAGCCCGTCAGCGCTTTCCTGTTCGTCGCCGCCAATACCTGTGCTGGTTGGCGCGCCCTCACCGGCGGTCGCTTCGATCAGGCCAACGACGATCCACGGGCGCGGCTCAGGCTCGATATAAGCACGAACGAGTTCCGTCCGGCCATTGTCCAGCTCGATGCGGATGTTGGCAAAGCCGGTCTCAAGGGTCGGCTCCAGCCGGACCGTGCCAATGCCGTCTGCACCGACGGCGACATTGCCCTCGTCCGCCAGCGACTGAGAGATCCCAATATCACCGGCGATATCGCCGGAGTTGTGAAGGCGGTAAGGCGCTTCAACATCCACGCCGATAATGCGGCCGGAGTGCACGTCGCGTCCACCATCGTCGGTGAAGTGCACAGCAATGCTTGGCGGTGTTCGGCCGTCCGCTACGAGCACAGACCGGTCTTCAACAAGCTCTGCGCGGGTTGCTTCCCGCGTAAACCAGATCTCCTCGCGAAGGCGCTCGGTGACAAGTCCTGCTGCGTTCAGAATGCGCGCTTCAATCACGTTCTGACCGTCCTCGATATCGACGCTACGCCAACGGCTGATGGCGGTTGTGCGATCCGTAGACAGCTCCATACCCGCAAAGTTGCCTGCGGCAAGGCGAGCGCCGTTCAGATACAGCTCGATAACCTCTCCAGGCATGTGCTGGATGCCGATATTGATCGACGGCGTAGACGGTGTGCGCTCTGGCGCAGGATAGACCCAGCGCCGCTCTGGCAACTGCTCGTTCAGCCATGAAAGTCCGTAGGTCAGATGCTCGGTTGCATCGTTGAAGATAACTTCGCTCTGATCGCTCTCATCAACCTCATAACGACCAAGGTTGAAGTTCACACGCCAGATGACGCCGCCATCAACATCGACGAGCTCTGAGGTATTACCGGTATGACCCATACCGGTTCTACTACCGCAGTCTAACCGCTCTACGCCTGGCGGCAGTACGCCGTCGTCCAGTCGTACGACGTGAGAGCCCGGTCGCACCTGTTCAAAGTGGAACCGGCCCTCTTCATCGGTAATAACGTATTCGCCGGTCTCCAGATAAATCCGCACACCCGCAATACCGGACGTGTCACTTTCATCCCAAACCGGATCGGTAAGATCGCAGCTTCCTTCGGTTACGCGACCAATAATTGTCGCGGTCGAACGGAGCAGATCTTCAATGACAGAAATACTAGCTTCAGCCGCATTTGAAACTTCCGCGCCTGTGCCATCGATCGCAACGACGCGGTTGGTTGCACGGCCAAGTCGTGCGCCTGCGACAACTTCCATCACATAGTCGATTGTCATGGACTCGCCCGGTTCCAGACGAGTTGGTGTAAATTCGAAACGGCGACCGGAAATCCGGAAAGCACTATCATCAACCGGCTGACCATTCACCCGAATGGAATTCCGGATCAGCCGGAAACCAAATGGCGCGGTATCCTGAAGAATGATCGCGCCCGCACTGTCATCAAAGTTCGAAACCGTGATTGAGTACGGCACGAAATCGCCGATCGCAGCTTCGCTTACGCCTGCCGACTTTTCGATAGACACGCGCGAGGTCGGATCGAGCGGAATGTCAAAAATCAAAGGACCCGAACCATCAAGATGGAACGGGCGATTGAAAGAAGCCTCGGAAATGTCGAACGGGCCGTTGGGCAGCCCGTCAAAATTTCTGACGATCGATGGATAAATATAACCAGGCGGGGGATCGAACTCCATTCGATAATCCCCGGGCGGCATTAGCGGGAATAAGAACTCCCCGTCCTCCAGATCATAAACTCTTCCGGATGCGTCTGTTACGATTCCACCTGTGACCAGCTCTGCGGGATATTCCGAAATTCCATCAAAACCGAAAACCGGAGCGAGCTGTCCGGTGGCCGCATCGACAACACGAACGGTAATACCGTTCAGCATCTGGCCCGTTGTGGAATCAAAAATCCGTCCGTTCGGATCAACGAGTGCCGTTGTTGTCGCGACCTCAGTATCATCGAACTGATCTTCGTAAGTCGCCGTCAGTGTTTCATTCTCATGAACGGACAGCTGGTCATCGCCCGGATCGGCGTCTTTGTTCGCGGTTTCGATATAGCCAAGAAAACGACCTGTGTTCGGGCCGGTTTCAACGATATCGATAGTGATCTGATCGCCACCCGAAGTTTCGACCTTGATTGAAAGGCGCTCTCGAACATTCGGATTACCGTTCTGCCCCTGGTCATCGACACAGATAATGGTCACATCACCCGAAAAATAATTCGTGGTCGGGATCACCGGAACATCCGCGCTCAAGCGTTGCTCGACGGTGCCGTATCCGCTCACATCAACCATTTCGCCTGTGTTGGGAAACGGGAAGTCCGTCTGCATCGGCATGAAAGGACCGTAAAGCGACTGGCTCGGGCTTACGTAAGTTTCAGCGATATTCATCATCACGCGGTCGGGTGCGGATGGCGCATAACGGAAGAAATGAACCTGAGACGGAGTTTTACGGGCTTCGACGCGGAAAACGGCTGGCGACGTTGCGACGGTGACGGTGTCGCCATCGTCTGTGTCGTAAGACATATAGGCGATATTTTCGATGACCCGGCCAATGTCGGTAGATTGCGCAAAAGCGCCACTTGTCGTTACGACAAGCAGCGTGAGCAAAGCACAAGCTCCAACAAAAAACCGACCCAAACGCTCCATTCGGAGAACGCCTTTTACACTTGCGGTTGTCCGTTTCAGCGGCTGAGCTCTTAGCTATTGAAACGTGGTCCGCATTATTATCTTACGTTCTGTTTTTATAGCGTTTTCATATCAAAACGACGTTTAGTAGACCCATGAAATTTCATGAAAAAACCCGGCCATCTGGCCGGGTTTTGACGCTTTGAAACTGGATCTGGTCAGCGCTTAATTCACGGTAACCCGCATTTCGATGGTCGCCGTCACACCGGCACCAATTGTTGCGCCAGTCTGGGACACAGTACAGGTGACAGACGAACAATCATCGCCAGCTGTTGGTGTCGCTTCTGTACCACCGGTGAAGTTGGTGAACGTTGCACCGTTAAAGGTAAACTCGGACGGAAGCGTGTCGCTGATGGATGAGACGGTCGCCGCGGCTGAACCGGAGTTTACGATTGTAATCGTGTACTCAAGGCAAGAGCCTGGAATGGCGTATTCGTTCGCACTCACCAATGAGCCACTCGCACAGACAAATGTGCCGTCCGCATTCGTAGAGATCACTTCGACTGTTTTTGTCGCCGTCAGATCCGGAGACGAAACCGTGAATGTACCCGTGTCAGAGTGCTTGCCGTCATTGGCAACATCGCTTGAGCCATCGCCAGCCGCGTCGTTCAGAACGTTTTCGGCCACGCTGTTCATATCATTTGTGCCATCATCAGCACCAATATTCGTACCCGGGCTGCCAGGAGAGCCTTCAGCAGCCTCCAGCCACACGGTTGGATAATACGTATCGGCGACAAGAACGACGTCAGATGTTTCCGAATCCGGCTGCGAAGCCGGGATATCGCCAATGACCTCGACCCAGAGAATCGCGTCTGGCGCGACGTCAGACGTGACAGATGCAAAAGTGGTTGGTGAACCGTCATCAGCACCCGGCTCATACGTACCGTCACCGTCATCCACATAATAGCGGATCTCGAGGTTATCGGTATTGAAATCGTCACCTGTGCCGTTTTCCGTCGAGAGGAAATAGGCAAAGTTGTCGTTGCCGTCGTTACGCAGCAGGAAGACGAGCTCTTCGTTTTGCGCCCCCGGCGCAACGGTAGAGTCATCACTCGCTGAGGAATAGCTGACAGTGATGTCTACCAGACGGTCGACGGTGAAGGTGGTCGGGCTGGCTGTATTATCGATCTGCGGCTGTGATGTGCCACCGACGGAGTAGTTCAGCGTAAAGGTGCCCTCAACGGACACACCCGCATTTGTATAGTTGTTCTGAGCATGTGCCGCAGGCAGCGCCGCCAGAACGCTTAGAGACATGCCCACCAACCATGTTCTAGCGTTTTTTATTGTGTTCATTCTAGTACCCATCCATCCCAAAAGTATATGGATGATCGTCATTATACTGACGGGTTAATAATTGCCCTTTAAGACAATCGAAGTAAATTTAAAGGAAGTTCGTTAATGCCGAAGGTAATTTTGTTAACTTACTTCAGCACAGCACGGAAAGAAATTTCGTCTACAGTATTCGCGGGAACTGCATCTGTAAACACCCATTTGATGGCCCGTACGTCATCCGCACCAGCTGAACGCGATCCGGTCTCATCTTCAATGATCAGATCGCTCCATGAATGGAATACGCCGTCACCAACGGAATAGAGCGTGTTAACACCCTCATAGTCTGCGCTACCCTGAACAAACACCATCTCTTCAGGCACGGGCATTTCGAGAACGATATTTTCAGCAGCCTCTGCCATCTGGTTTTCAAAATGCACTGTAAAGACAACTGTTTCACCGGGACGAACCAGCTCCGCTGGACGAAGCTCCTCCACGGTTTCTCCGGTTTCCATCTCCACAGAAACCGCCACTTCAGCACGCTGCTCGACAAGCAGACCTTCTGCAAAGGCAGGCAGGCTCATAAGGCCAAAAACGACAGCTGAAACCAAAGTTCTCTTCACGGATAATCCTCCGACATGATCGCGCTGACCATAGCCAATTAGCGTTAACAGAGGCTGAAACGGACTGAACCGGAATAGATACAGCCGGTTTTACCATATAGTTTTACTTTCGGGTCATTCCGGTATTACTTTAGGATTACTAGGTAAGACTAGGCATATTTAACGGGTTGCCCATGGCATACCAGCTAAATGTCACGCGGTTTTATGTCCTGCGGAAAGGTCTGTTTCCTTCCCCTCGTAAACGTCGCGAAATCAACAAGGAATCACAGGCCAGCATGGAATATTACTTTCCAGAGCGATCAGAATCCTTCCGGTTTCTCAGAAAATGAAATCAGAAAACATCGCAAAAACAAGGTATTGAATTTGGCATCCATTTTGCTGAATGATACAGCTCTATGAATCGCACTTAGCGAATTTAATCAAAATTTACGGGTCTTTTGGGAGGTCTGAAAACCAATGAAAAAACAAACCTGGGGCAGTCTTCTTGCCATTAGCGGTATCACCGCACCTGCAGCTTTCGCGCACTCCGATGCGGGCGCGAGCCATTCACACCTCGGCGCAAACGTGTCCCACTGGCTCGGCCACGTGCTGACCTCGCCGGGCCACCAGCTCATTGTTGCCGGCCTCGGCATCCTGCTGGTTGCTGGCCTTACAGCATTCAAAATGCTGCGCGCAAGCAATAAGAAATCTGACTTTCACTCTGAATAGTCCGGCCAAGGGGCGTTGGGGGCCCGGCCAGACATATTCAGTATAGCGCCGGAGGCGGAAAGGCGTTTACTTTCCGCCTCCGGACAGCAACACTCCTCAAACGATGCAGCAAACCGAATCCGCCCCATTCAATGTCATCTGGCTTCAGGCTGGTAGCTGCGGCGGCTGCTCCATGGCAGCGCTTGGCGCGGATGATATCGGTATCGAAGCTGCGCTTGCCGATTTCGGAATCCATTTTCTCTACCATCCGACCCTGTCACTGCACAGCGGACCTGAGACTCTTCAAATTCTCGATGAATGCGTGAGCGGCGAACGTCGCGTTGATGCCCTATGTGTTGAGGGCTCCGTTCTTGCAGATCCGTTTCACACACGTGCCGGGCGCAACGAGCCTTTCAGCAAGCTGATCCGCGATGTCGCAGCGCAAGCTGAAAATGTAGTCGCTGTCGGAAGCTGCTCTGCCTTTGGCGGCGTACCGGCAGCAGGCTCGAACCCGGCCGGCGCTGAAGGCTTACAATTTTCAGAAGATTCATATGGCGGNCTGCTCGGCCCTGAGTTCCGCTCAAAGTCCGGACTGCCCGTCGTAAATATTGCAGGCTGCGCGCCGCATCCGGGCTGGATCACCGAAACGCTTGTCGCACTTAAACTCGGCGAGCTCCATGAAGCTGAGCTCGACGCGTTCGCCCGCCCGCGCTTTTACGCTGACAAGCTTGCGCACCATGGCTGCTCACGAAACGAGTTTTATGAGTTCAAAGCCAGCGCCGAAGCCTTTGGCGAAGCAGGCTGCATGATGGAACATCTTGGCTGCAAAGCCACGCAGGCCGCAGGCGACTGTAACCAGCGCGTCTGGTCTGGCGGTAAAGGATGTACGGATGCTGGGTTTGCCTGCATCGCCTGCACCCAGCCTGGGTTTGAACATCCCGGCCACGCCTTCCAGGAAACGCCCAAAGTCGCCGGCATTCCAATGGGCCTGCCACGCGACATGCCAAAGGCGTGGTTCGTCGCCCTTGCCGCGCTCTCCAAATCAGCCACACCTACTCGCGTCAAAAAGAACGCAACACGTCGCCATCAGCTTATTCCGCTATGGCCGAAAAAGGGTGAGGAGACCGACGCCAAATGAGCCGCCTAGTCGTCGGACCATTTAACCGCGTGGAAGGTGATCTGGAAGTTCGCCTGACATTTGATGGCTACACTGTCAGCGAAGCCCATGTCGTCTCGCCCATGTTTCGCGGCTTTGAGACAATTCTTTTAGACCGCGCACCGGAAGACGCGCTCGCTATTGCGCCGCGCATTTGCGGCATTTGTTCTGTGTCACAGTCTGTCGCCGCCGCGACCGCGCTCGCAAAGATGGCACATGTCATTCCACCAATGAATGGTCAGTTCTCAACACAGCTTACGCTGGCCTGCGAAAACCTCTCCGACCACCTCACGCACTTCTATCTCTTCTTCATGCCGGACTTCACCAATGCCGTTTATGAAAACAAGCCATGGCATGAAGAGCTGCATAAGCGGTTCCGTATTCCGGACGGCACGTCCCGCCTGAAGGCGATGGAAGCGCGCGCGAAGTTTCTGCATGTTACCGGCATAATTGCTGGCAAATGGCCTCACACACTGGCAATTCAGCCGGGCGGCACGACGCTTGAGCTTGATCAGGGCGCCCGCATCCGCCTGATGCGCGCCATTGAGGGCTATCGCAATTTCCTGGAACGCGACTGTCTTGGCCTCCCGCTAGAAGCCTTTAGCGAAATCAATTCGATCGACGCCCTGCGCGATGAACTGAATACCAAAGCTCCGAGTTCTGACCTCGCCCTACTATTGAAAGTGTTCGACGATCTGGACCTCTGGTCCGCCGGCCCCGGAGCCGACCAGTTCATCAGCTTCGGCGCTTACCCGATCAACGGCGAAAAGACGCTCCGCCAAGGTGTCTGGGATGCTGGAGAAATAAAACCCGTCGACACCGGCGCAATTATTGAAGACATATCGCACGCCAAATACCCGTCCATGCCGACATCACCCGCTGAAAGCCATTCGGACGCCGATCCGGAAAAGGCGGACGCGTATTCATGGTGCAAGGCCCCACGTTATAAAGGACGTACAGCCGAAGTCGGCGCGTATGCACGTCAGCTGATCGACGGCGCACCGCTCATCAAGGAGCTTCATTCCAGAACTGGAAGCTCGGTTGCCGGGCGCATTCTGGCGCGCTGGGTCGAAACAGCGCGCATCGTACCCCTCATGGAAATCTGGGCCCACTCGCTCCAGCGCAATGAAAACTATCTTTCCGAATATGCGCCAATCGAACAGGGCGAAGGCATTGGCCTTGTCGAAGCTGCCCGCGGAGCGCTTGGGCACTGGATGCGCGTAGAAAACGGCCTGATCTCTAATTATCAGATCATTGCACCTACCACGTGGAACTTCTCACCGCGCGATGCAAACGGCGTTGCCGGTCCACTGGAAACTGCGCTTGTAGGCGCAAAGAAGCTAGAGGGCGAAAAATCGCCTGTTTCCGTGCAACATATCGTCAGGTCTTTCGACCCGTGTATGGTTTGCACAGCGCACTGACATTTTGCGGAAACTTACTTTTCACTTGAGAAACATAGCTATCAAACATAGTCGAGAATGAATCTCAATTAACTGTATTTTCTACATATTTTCAGATGACTACATAGTTAACAAAAACTGGCATATTTTTTGCTGCCCCTACTGCCTACCAAAATAACATTGGGAAAGCCGTGTAGGGAGTGAAGCTGAAGTGAGCCAAACACAAACTTTTTACGACATGATCCGGCGACAGGGCGTCACGCGACGCTCGTTTGCTAAATTCTGCGGCCTCACCGCAGCGTCTCTGGGTCTTGCACCAGCGTATGCGCAACAAATCTCGCATGCCCTGGAAACCCGCCCGCGTACGCCAGTTGTCTGGATGCACGGCCTTGAATGTACCTGCTGTACAGAGAGCTTCATTCGCTCAGCACACCCGCTGGTGAAAGACGTTGTCCTGTCCATGCTGTCGCTCGACTATGATGACACGATCATGGCAGCTGCAGGCCATCAGGCCGAGGAGATCCTTCAGGAAACCCTCGAGAACCACCATGGCGAATACATTCTGGCCGTTGAGGGCAACCCGCCACTCAACGAAGACGGCATGTATTGTATCGATGGCGGCCGTCCATTCGTCGAAAAGCTGCAAGAGATGGCGGAAGGCGCGAAAGCGATCATCGCCTGGGGGTCTTGTGCAAGCTGGGGCTGCGTGCAGGCGGCTAAGCCGAACCCGACAAACGCAACACCTATCGACCGCGTCATCCGTGGCAAGCCGATCATCAAGGTTCCAGGCTGCCCGCCAATTCCGGAAGTCATGACAGCCGTTGTGACCTACATCCTGACATTCGACCGCCTGCCGGAACTCGACCGTCAGGGCCGTCCGAAAATGTTCTATTCCCAGCGCATCCACGACAAATGCTACCGCCGTCCACACTTTGACGCCGGCCAGTTCGTTGAGCAGTGGGATGATGAGAACGCGCGTAAAGGCTACTGCCTCTACAAAATGGGCTGCCGTGGTCCGACCACCTACAATGCCTGCTCTACGATCCGCTGGAACGAAGGCGTGTCCTTCCCAATCCAGTCCGGTCACAACTGTATCGGTTGTTCAGAAGACAATTTCTGGGATGCCGGTCCGTTCTATGAGCGCCTTCAGAACATCAACGCATTCGGTGTTGAAGCGAACGCTGACAAAATCGGCGCCGCTACAGCGGGTATCGTTGGCGGTTCCATCGCCCTTCACGCAGCGCTCAGCGCTGTAAAGCGTGCGCGCAAATCGCCCGCTGAAGACACCAAGCAAAAAGAAACAGAAAACGCATAGGGAAAGGGCGGCTGTATGTCTGTAATTAATACGCCCAACGGTTTTTCAGTGGACAATTCCGGGCGACGCATCGTCGTTGACCCGGTAACCCGCGTTGAAGGCCACCTTCGTGTCGAAGTGAATGTCGACGACGAAAACATTATCCGTAACGCCGTATCTACGGGCACCATGTGGCGCGGCATCGAGATCATCCTCAAGGGCCGTGACCCGCGNGATGCCTGGGCTTTCACCCAACGTATCTGCGGCGTCTGCACCGGTACGCACGCGCTGACATCTGTCCGCGCCGTGGAAGATGCGCTCAACATCTCTATCCCTGAGAACGCGAACTGCATCCGTAACATGATGCAGCTGGCGCTTCAGGTGCACGACCACGTGGTACACTTCTACCATTTGCACGCACTCGACTGGGTGGACATTGTTTCGGCGCTCGACGCTGATCCACGCGCGACATCAGAGCTGGCTCAGTCCATCTCTCCATGGGCGAAGTCGTCTCCGGGTTACTTCCGTGACCTGCAGGGCCGCCTGCGTCGCTTCGTAGAATCCGGCCAGCTCGGTCCGTTCAAGAACGCATACTGGGGCCACCCGGCTTACAAACTTCCACCTGAAGCAAACCTGATGGCAACGGCGCACTATCTCGAAGCTCTGGATTTCCAGAAAGAGATCGTAAAAGTTCACACCATTTTCGGTGGCAAGAACCCGCACCCGAACTGGATGGTTGGTGGCGCAGCCTGCTCTATCAACGTTGATGATGTCGGCGCTGTCGGCGCAATCAACATGGAGCGTCTGAACCTCGTTTCATCCATTATCGACCAGTGTATCGAGTTTGTTCAGCAGGTTTACATTCCTGACGTTCTGGCCATTGGCGGCTTCTATAAAGACTGGCTCTATGGCGGCGGTCTGTCGTCCAAAAACGTCCTCGCATACGGCGATATTCCAGACTATGCGAACGACTATTCTGCATCGAACCTCCTGCTTCCGCGCGGCGCTATCATCAACGGCAACCTCAACGAAGTGCATGACGTCGACATTAAAGACCCTGAGCAGGTTCAGGAATATGTCGCCCACTCCTGGTTCACATATGACGATGAGAATGTCGGCCTTCACCCGTTCGATGGCGAGACGCGTCCCAACTATGACGTCAGCACTGCACAGGGCACAAAAACCAACATTCAGGCGGTCGATGAGTCGGCGAAATACTCATGGATCAAAGCACCGCGCTGGCGCGGTCACGCCATGGAAGTTGGCCCGCTGTCCCGTTACATCATCGGCTACGCAAAGGGCATGGAAGAGTTCAAGGAACCTACCGACAAATTCCTCCGCGACCTCGATGCACCGTTCGAAGCGCTCTTCTCTACGCTCGGCCGTACTGCGGCACGCGCACTCGAGTCTGAGTGGGCAGCGCTCAAAATGCGCTACTTCTTCGATAAGATGATCGGCAATATCCGTGCTGGCGACATTGCAACCGTGAACAATGACAGCTGGGAGCCACGCACATGGCCAACAGAATGTCAGGGCGCAGGTTTCACCGAAGCTCCACGCGGCGCACTCGGTCACTGGCTTAAAATCAAAGACGGCAAAATCGACAACTATCAGGCTGTTGTTCCAACAACCTGGAATGCTGGTCCACGCGATCCGAACAACAATATCGGCGCGTTTGAGGCGGCTCTCATGGATACGCCAATGGCAGATCCGAACCAGCCTGTCGAAATCCTGCGTACACTCCACTCCTTCGACCCGTGCATGGCTTGCTCCACGCACGTCATGTCTGAGGATGGACAGGAAATGTCATCTATCCAGGTCCGCTAGGACCGGTCTGAAACGAGGGAGGACACCATGTCCACAGCTCATGAGGTCAAGACCGGAACAGTTAAGGTCTACAGCGCAGGCATTCGCGCCTGGCACTGGATTAACGCACTCGCCATTCTGGTGCTGGCGGTAACGGGGTTCTTCATCGGAGCCCCTCCACCGTCCGTTCCGGGTGAGGCAAGTGACAACTTTCTTTTCGGCTATATCCGCTTTGTGCACTTTGCAGCAGGGTATGTGATCACGATTGGCTTTTTCGCACGTGCTTACATGGCTCTGATTGGCAACCACCACGAGCGGGCAATCTTCTGGCCGGATTTCCATAAGAAGGAATTCTGGGACGGCGCTTTGCATCAGCTTCGCTGGTATGCGTTTCTTGAAAAAGAGCCGCGCAAATATGTCGGTCACAATCCGCTGTCTACGATCGCCATGTTCTTTGCCTATACACTGGCGATGATCGTGATGATCCTGACTGGCGGCGCCATGTATGCCGAAGGTGCAGGCATGGATTCCTGGCAGACATTCCTGTTCGGATGGGTCGAGTCACTCGTAGGTGACAACACTTTCTTCCTGCACACCATTCACCATGTCGGTATGTATGTGATCCTGCTCTTCGTAATGGTTCACATCTACACGGCTATTCGTGAGGAAACCATGTCTCGTCAGACCATGATTTCCGCCATGATGACGGGTGATCGCACTTTCCGCGACGACCGGGAAGATTAAAGGAGGCTATGATGGCAGATGCACCACGTATCCTCGTCATGGGAATTGGAAATCTGCTCTGGGCCGATGAAGGATTCGGCGTGCGCGCGGTTGAAACGCTGAACGCACGCTATGCCTTCCCTGAGAACGTCACCCTTATGGATGGCGGCACTCAGGGGCTCTATCTCGTCAATTTCGTTCAGGAGGCAGACCGCCTTCTGGTGTTTGACGCGGTAGATTACGGCCTTGAGCCAGGCTCGATCAAATCGGTCTGGAATGAGGAAGTTCCGAAATTCACCGGCGTGAAGAAAATGAGCCTTCACCAGACGGGTTTTCAGGAAGTCCTGTCCGCCGCCGAACTTCTCGGCAACGGCTTTCCAACTGAGATGCAGCTGATTGGCGTTCAGGCTCAGAACCTTGAAGACTGGGGCGGCCCTGTCACTCCTGTTGTCCGCAGCAAGATGGACACGGTTCTGAATATGGCGCTTGAAACACTTGCCGGCTGGGGCGCGACAGGCGTGCGCCGCAGCTCTGAAGGACAGAGCAAACTGCTCGTTCACGGTCTGGAAGACGACCGCTATGAAGCCGAACGACCCGGCGACGATATCGTCTATCGTCACGGTGACGCGCGCTTCGTATTTTAAGGAAAAGGTGGAACTAAAGTTTCCACCTTTTTTCTTTCTCTTTCCATTAAAAAATATGTTTGCAAATGATTCTTCCACTTTGTAAGGTAAAGAAAAAATGCCTTACCTTTCTGGGAGGAAGATCAAGTGGCTACGGATGTGCTCGAAAGAGCGATCAAGCGCGCGGGCTGGACTGAAGTCAGCGTGGACAACATCAATGAATTTCTCGCGCCGGGCGGAAAGAGCGTACTCTTTTTCGCGGGTGACAGCTCCAAACGCCCTGAGGCGGATGATGTAGCTGTTATTCTGCCTGAGCTGCAGAAGGATTTTAACCAGGCATTCCGCGTCGGCGTCGTTCACCGCGAAGCATTTGCGGACCTGAAGGACCAGTTCAAAGTCCACTTCCTTCCAACACTCTGCCTTCTGAACGGCGAAGAGCCTGCGGGCAATATCGTGCGCATCCAGAACTGGGGTGAGTACCACAACAAATTCGCCGAATTCGTGAACGACGGATATCCAGCAGCTGGGGAGACTGCAAATGTCTAGTATTGGTCCGGGCAGTCAGCCAATGGACGAAGATCTCGTCCTTACCAAATTCGCAACAACCCGTCTGGCACACGATGAGGCTGAGTTCTCCGTCGCTCGTGCAAGCGATCCACTCGCGACACTCGACTCAACAGACGTCGAACAGTGCCGCGAAGCGCTCGAACTCGCGCTAAAAATCTCCGACGATCTGGCCAGCCTCAATCCGGGCGATGACCAGCCGGTTTACGACCTCACCCATCTTGATGAGACGAATACGAAAGTCTTCAACGAGATTATGGGCGAAGGCGAAGTCTCCATGCTGCTTCACGCCCCTGTTCAGGCGCAGATTACAGAAGGCGTTCTGGCTGGCGTATGGCGCGTGCGCGAAATGGACCAGAATGGCGAGCTGACGCGTGACTATGTCGAGATCGGCGATGTTCCGGCGCGCGTGCGTCATGCCATTGAAGTCGCCACAGTAGACCGTTTCCAGCCCGGCACGCCGCCAGAAGGCGCGATGAACGTCATGCCGGTGCTGGCAGAAATCTCCGCGCGTTCAGCGCGTTACAAGCCGGGCCACCGCAACCACGTTATCTCATTTTCGCTTCTGCCAATGTCAGAGCCTGACCAGATGCACCTGCAGGCGACCCTCGGCCGCGGCCCGGTACACATCAATTCGCGCGGCTATGGCCGTTGCCGCGTTCTGTCCACGGGCATTCGCAATGTCTGGGCGGTTCAGTTCTACTCCGCATCCGACGAAGTCGTGCTCGACACGATCGAAATCGGTGATGTTCCGGAAGCAGCGCGCGCCGCCAAGGAAGACTTTGAGGATTCCGCTATCCGAATGCGCGAAATCGCGGAGGCTTACCTATGAGCACGGCAACGTTTGAGGCTCACGGCCTTTCCGCTCTCGACAGCCTGCCGCCTTCCACGCGCTTTGAGTGCGGCGTCTGCTGGCGCGTCTACGATCCGGCAGAAGGCGATGATTACTGGCAAATCCCTGCAGGGACGTCATTTGCGGGCCTTCCGGAACACTGGACATGCCCGAACTGCGACACTCCGCGTGAGAAGTTCGTTGCGCTGGACCTGACCAGCCCTGAACTGGAATTTCGTCTGGAGCGCCTGACAGATCGCTATAAAGAGATCGGCGAAACGCAGATGAAAGACCTGCCGGTCTTCAACGACAAGCTTCGCGTGGAAACAATTGGCTTCCGCCCGTTCGGTAATGACTCCATCGGCATCAGCATTTCGCCATGGTTCATGAACGTCACCATTATTCCGGGTAATGCCGATACGGTGGCGGGCGTAGGCGACGGCGATAAAGTTCTCCGCGCCCTTCCCGCTGGCGACTTCGAGTTCGTCATGGGCCGAATGGAAGGTGTCGGGCCTGTCCTTTCCTGCTCGCTTTTCTCACCAATGACTGATTTCATGTCTCATGCTGCGGCTCAGGAAACTGCGATTGCGGCTCTGGCAGCGCTCTTCAACAAGAACATCGACAACATTGAAGTTCGCGACGAGCCTGCAAAAGAAGAGAAAGCCAAAGACCGCCGCGAGCTGATTTTCGGTCGCCGGTCCCGGAAAGAAGACAATGCATGAGATGTCGCTCTGTGAAAGCATTCTGCAAATCTTAGAAGCAGAATCGCAGAAGCAGAACTTCTCGAAGGTCAATCTTGTCAGGCTGGAAATCGGCACCCTGTCTCATGTCGAGCCGGAAGCCATGAAATTCTGTTTCGATGCTGTGACACGTGGCACGCTTGCAGATTCAGCCAGACTGGAAATCATCGAACCACCGGGGCAAGCCTGGTGTATGGATTGCGAAAAAACAGTCACCATCGCCAAGCGATATGACGCCTGCCCGGACTGTGAGGGTCACAAGCTTACCGTAACCGCGGGCGAGGAAATGAGAATAAAAGATCTGGAGGTCGTCTGATGTGTACAGTCTGCGGATGCAGTGAAGGGGAAACCCGGATCGAAAAAGGTCACCATCATCATCACCATGAGCATGGTCACCACCATCACGACCATAGTCATGATCACGATCATGGGCATGACCACAGTCATGAGCATCATCATCATTCTCATGGCGACGACATGCATTATGGCAAAGGCGCTGCAGGCGCACATGCGCCGGGCCTTTCTCAATCTCGCATGGTTGAGATCGAACAAAATATCCTGTCCAAGAACGACCAGTATGCCGCTGAAAACCGTAAGCGTTTCAAAGAACAGTCCATTCTGGCGCTGAACCTTGTTTCCAGCCCGGGCGCTGGCAAGACAACGCTTCTGGTCGAAACCCTCAACGCGCTTACCGGCACTGTTCCGCTCGCCGTCATTGAAGGCGATCAGGAAACCGCAAACGACGCCGACCGCATTCGTGAAACGGGCGTACGCGCCATTCAGGTCAACACAGGCAAAGGCTGCCATCTGGACGCCCATATGGTCGGCCATGCCTATGACCATCTGCAAGTCGAAGCTGGCGGCGTTCTCTTCATTGAGAATGTCGGCAATCTGGTCTGTCCGTCAGGCTTTGATCTTGGCGAAGCGGCCAAAGTGGTCCTGCTTTCAGTGACCGAAGGCGAAGACAAGCCGCTTAAATATCCGGATATGTTCGCCGCGTCCCAGATCATGATCCTCACCAAGACCGATCTTGCACCATATGTCGATTTCGACATTGAGGCCTGCATTGAAAACGCGCGGAAGATCAATCCGGAGATTGAAGTCATTCAGCTGAGCTCCAAATCCGGAGACGGCATGGAAACCTGGCTCGACTGGATCAAAGGCGAAGTGCATGCCCGTCATGTGGCACATATCGAGAAGCTGGAAGCTGAAATCCAGCGCGTTCGTTCGGCAATGAGCGCCTAAGGCCTTGTTATGCAGCTTCAGAGCCGTCTCCCCGAAAGCAATCTGCCTGCGCTGACACGTATCCGTTTCCGCGTGCGCGGTATTGTGCAGGGCGTCGGCTTCCGCCCGTTTGTGTACCAACTGGCAGACGCGCTAAAGCTGTCAGGCTGGGTACGAAATGATGCCGAAGGCGTGCTGATCGAAGTCGAAGGCACAAATCTGCGTGGATTCCTCATCAGGCTGGAAACCGAACTTCCACTTCTGGCCGATGTACGCTCGATAGAGTCAGAATTCATTCCAGCTGATGGTCAGGCGGGCTTTGAAGTCCGCGAAAGCCTTGGCGGCGCAGCCGGTACAATGATCGGCGCAGACGTAACCGTCTGCGAAGACTGCCTGCAAGAGATGTTCTCTTCAGAGGACCTCCGCCATCTCTATCCGTTCCTGAACTGCACCAATTGCGGTCCACGCTACACAATCACCCGCGCCGTGCCGTATGACCGCGCCAATACATCAATGGCAGACTTTGCTTTGTGTGAGGCATGTGAGGGCGAATATCACAATCCGGCTGACCGCCGCTTTCATGCGCAGCCGACGGCCTGCCCGTCTTGCGGACCGCAGCTTTCTCATTCGCTGGAAGAGATTATCCAGACCATCAATGCAGGTGGTATTGTCGCGTTGAAAGGCATTGGCGGCTTCCACCTGATTTGCGACGCACGAGATGATGCCGCGGTAAAACGCTTGCGCGAACGCAAAAACCGCGACGCAAAGCCATTTGCGATTATGGCGCTCAATACGCACAGCGCTGAACGCTTTGTGTCCATATCAGCCGCTGAGGCTTCCATTCTGGAAAGCAAAGAGCGCCCGATCCTGCTGTGCGACAAGACAGAAGACACATCGCTGTCAGGCACGATCGCGCCAGACCTCTCAGCTCTGGGCGTCATGCTGCCATACGCCCCGCTCCATTATCTCCTGTTTCATGAGGCTCTTGGTCGTCCGGAAGGTACCGGCTGGCTGAACGCGCCTCAGGACCCGGTGTTCGTCGTCACCTCAGCCAATCCTGGCGGCGAGCCACTCGTGATCGGCAATGAGGAAGCAAGGTTTCGCCTCTCTCAGCTTGCGGACCTCATTGTCGATCACAACAGAGACATTCTGATCCGCACAGACGATAGCGTCATGAGAATGATTGCTGGCGCACCGGCCTTCATTCGCCGCGCACGGGGCTTTACGCCTGTGCCGGTGGAACTGGGTGAAGACCTGCCGCCGACTCTGGCGTTGGGCGGACATCTGAAATCGACCATTTGCGTGACGCGCGGCCGCGAAGCCTTCCTCTCCCAGCATATTGGCGATGTAGAGAACGCAGAAACCTATGGCTTCCTGCGCGAAACGGTCGACCATCTTCTATCTACGCTGGACGTGAAACCAGAAATCGTCGCCTGCGACCTGCACCCTGATTTCCTCTCTTCACGCTTTGCTGAAGAAACGGGCCTGCCGCTGGTGCGCGCTCAGCACCATCATGCTCATTGCGCAGCAGTCGCCGCCGAACACCAGATTGAGGGACCACTTCTTGGCCTCGCGCTCGACGGGTATGGATATGGCCAGAAAGGCGAGGCATGGGGCGGTGAACTTCTCCGCTTGGAGGGCGCGAACTTCCAGCGTCTCGGCCATCTTGCGAACCTTGCCGCACCGGGCGGCGACAAAGCTGCGCTCGAGCCATGGCGGTTAGCCGTTGGCCTTCTTGAACAGCAAGGCCGCGGCGACCTCATCGCAGAGCGTTTTTCTTTTCAGCCTATGGCAGATGCCGTTCGCGCGCTTGTTGGCTCAGGCCACGCTACAGAAACCTCATCATGCGGTCGTCATTTTGATGCCGCAGCCAGCCTGATCGGCGTGACGGATTACAACCGGTATGAGGGTGAGGTCGCTATGCGTCTGGAAGCCTTGGTTGATGCTCCGATGCTTGGCGAAAATCTATGGTCTCTCCGCGAGGGCGTTCTGGATCTGTCGCGCCTTTACGCACGCCTCGCTGATCTTCCGCACACACTTAAAGACCAGAAGCTTGGCGCCGCGCTATTCCACGGCACGCTGATCGATGGCTTCGCCGAACTCATTCGGCATGCAGCCGACAAAACAGGTGTATCCCTCGTCGCACTCAGCGGCGGATGTTTCCTCAACCGTGTGCTGAGCGAAGGGCTGATCTCTGCCCTGACCGAAAGCAATATCACCCCTCTCATACACCGGCAGGTTCCGACCAATGATGGCGGCCTGTCACTCGGTCAGGCGCTTATCGCCGGCCGCACCAGCAAGATGGAGCTTTAATCATGTGTCTAGCCATTCCAGGTCAGGTCATTGAAGTGAACGGCATGATCGGTGCGGTAGAGATTGGCGGCGTGCGTCGTGATGTATCTTTCGCGCTGATCGACGAGCCAAAAATCGGTGACTATGTGCTTGTCCATGTCGGCAATGCCATTGCTGCAATCGACGAAGACGAAGCTATGAAAACGCTGGAAGCTTTTGAAGAGCTTGCGGCGGCTATGGATCTTCTAGAGCGGGGCGGCGCGGCATGAAGTATATCGAGGACTTCCGAAATGCGCGCCACGCTAAGGCGTTCGCAGAAAAGATCAGACAGGTCGCCGACACAGGTCGTAATTATCGGCTGATGGAATTTTGTGGTGGTCACACCCATGCCATCGCTCGCTACGGTCTGGAAGATTTGCTTCCGGATAATGTGCGTATGATCCATGGCCCGGGCTGTCCGGTCTGCGTTCTCCCTATGGGCCGCATCGACAATGCGATTGCGCTCGCACAGGACCATGACGTGATCCTCTGTACCTATGCCGATATGATGCGCGTACCAGGCTCGCACCGTACCAGCCTTATCAAGGCACGCTCTGAAGGCGCGGATGTCCGCATGGTCTACTCACCGCAGGATGTGCTGAAGATTGCCGAAGATACGCCGGATAAGCAAGTCGTCTTCTTCGCCATCGGGTTTGAAACCACAACGCCGCCAACGGCACTGCTGGTGAATGAAATTCGCGCGCGCGGCCTCACCAATCTCAGTATTTTCTGCAACCATGTTCTAACGCCATCAGCCATGCGAGGCATTCTGGCAGGCGATGTCCAGATTGACGGGTTTGTAGGCCCATCCCACGTCTCCACCATTATCGGCGCCGAACCCTATGAGGAGTTTGCAGGCCCGGATGGTCGCCCTGTCGTGATTGCAGGCTTTGAACCGCTGGACGTGCTTCAGGCCATCATGATGCTGATCGAAAAGATCAATCGCAATGAGACCGGCGTGGATGTCCAGTACACACGCGCAGTAAAGCCTAAGGGCAATGAGCGCGCCATCGCCCTGATGGAAGAGGTGTTCGAACTGCGCGACACGTTTGAATGGCGCGGTCTTGGTTTCCTCGAAAAAAGCGCGCTCAAACTGAAAGAAGCCTATGCTGATCTCGACGCAGAGAAACGTTTCAACGTTCCTGCGATTAGCGCATCAGATAATCCGGCATGCGAATGCCCGTCCATTTTGCGCGGCCAGAAACATCCAGTCGATTGCAAGCTGTTCGGTACGATTTGCACGCCGGACAATCCGATGGGATCTTGCATGGTGTCCTCTGAGGGGGCCTGCGCAGCGCACTGGACATATGGCCGCTTCCGCGAGCCGAAAAAGGCAATCGCCTGATGAAAACCAAACGCCCCAAGCTTGATCTGAAGAATGGCCGCGTGGAACTGACGTATGGCGGCGGCGGACGCGCAATGAGCCAGCTCATTGACGAGCTGTTCCGTCCGGCCTTCTCAAATACGCTACTCGACGAACTGGCCGATTATGCGGGCTTTCCCGGCGGCAAACGTATGGTGATGGCGACGGACGGCCATGTGATCTCTCCGCTCTTCTTTCCGGGCGGCGATATTGGCTGCCTGTCCGTCCACGGCACGGTCAATGATGTTGCGATGTCCGGCGCCAAACCGCTTTATCTGAGTGCATCCTTCATTCTGGAAGAAGGCTTCCCACTGGGCGATCTCCACCGCATCGTCACATCCATGGCTGAGGCAGCCAAAGCCGCAGGCGTTTCAATCGTCACCGGTGACACCAAGGTCGTCGAACGCGGCAAAGGGGATGGCGTCTTCATTACCACGACGGGCATTGGCGTGGTTGAACACGACACACCGCTTGGCGCAGGTGAAATCCGTTCCGGCGATAAGATTATCGTGTCCGGCACGATCGGCGATCACGGCGTGGCGGTTATGTCCAAACGCGAGGGGCTCTCATTCGGAACAGATATCCAGTCCGATACCGCCGCCCTTCACGAACTGACGGCTCTCGCCATAGAAACAGCCCCTGGCCTGCGCGTCATGCGCGACCCGACACGTGGCGGTGTAGCGGCAACGCTGAACGAACTTGCAGAAGCCTCCGGGCTTGGCGTGCGCCTCGATGAAGCGTCGCTGCCAATCCGCCCTGAAGTGAACGGCGCATGCGAGCTTCTGGGGCTCGATCCGTTGAACGTCGCTAATGAAGGCAAGCTGATTGCCATTTGCTCTGCTGAAGACGCAGACAAACTGCTTGCGACAATGAGAGCCCACCCGCTAGGGAAAAATGCCGCTATGATCGGCGAGATGGCTGATGATCCTCATCATTTTGTACAGATGACCACCTCTTTGGGTGGCAACCGCATCGTAGACTGGTTATCTGGCGAGCAACTGCCACGCATATGCTGAAGAAGATCGATATGACCGACAGACCGACCGTCCTTGTGGTTGATGATGAAGTCCGCCTGCTTCAGACGGTTAAACGCGTCCTCAATAGCGAGTTTGAAGTGCTGACTGCTTCAAGCGCCGCCGACGCTGAAGCCATTCTCGAGCAGGAGAATGTCACGGTCATTCTATGCGACCAGAAAATGCCGGGCCAGACGGGCGTCGAATTTCTGAAAATGGTGCGCGAGCGCTGGCCGGACCCTGTTCGCATGATCCTGTCGGGCTATTCCGATGCAGAAGACATTATCGCGGGCGTAAACGACGCTGGCATCTTCCAGTACATCACCAAGCCGTGGGAGCCGGAAGAACTCGTCAAAAGCATTCGCGGCGCAGCGCATCTTTATAAGCTTCAACGCCAAAACCAGTCTGTCAGCGTAGAGATGAAACTCTCCGGCGCGGCGCTTGAGAAAATGGTGGCTCGCAAGCAAGCCGTCGTTCGCGGCGCGTCCGGTTTTGACCGTATTCTTCGCGCAGCTGATAGCCCTCTGGAAGACGTCTGCGGAGCCGCTCGCAAAGTTGCCGTCTATGATTTGCCGGTTCTGATCACTGGCGATTCCGGCACCGGCAAGGAATTGATGGCGCGCGCCATCCATTATGGTTCTCACCGTGCCGATAGCGTGTTTCTGGCGGAAAACTGCGGCGCTCTGCCTGACGAGCTTCTGGAGAGCGAGCTCTTCGGCTGCAAAAAGGGCGCTTACACTGGCGCATATGAGGACCGTATCGGCCTGTTCGAACAAGCCGATGGCGGTACGATTTTCCTCGACGAAATCGGTGAAACCTCGCCAAGCTTTCAGGTAAAACTGCTGCGCGTTCTGCAAGAGAACGAGATCCGAGCACTCGGCGCGAAAATTCGTCGTCCGATCAATGTTCGCGTTATCGCAGCAACGAACCGCGACCTTGCCAAAGAAGTCGCGGAAGGCCGGTTCCGCCGCGACCTTTACTACCGTCTCGCAGGCTTTGAGCTGCACTTGCCGCCGCTGCGCGACCGCCCGATGGACATTCCGCTACTCATTCAGAAAATGCTGAGCGAGCTGCAAGCCAAGCTTGGAAAATCGGTTTCCGAAATCGACAAAAAGGCGATGTCGGTGCTGCGCTCCTATCACTGGCCAGGCAATGTGCGCGAGCTTCAAAACACACTTCAGCGCATGATGGTTCTGTGCGAAGGCGATGTGATCACCGCAGACCTTTTGCCGGATTACATTACCTCGCCCGGCAGTGCCTCGCCCGATGGCGAAGGACTCAACGCCCTTGCGAAACAGCCGGGCTGTCTGAAGACCCGTGTTGAGCAACTGGAAGAAATCATCATCCGGACATCGCTGCAGAAACATCGCGGCAATATCAGCCGCGTGTCGGAAGAACTGGGCCTGTCCCGTGTGGGCCTTCGTGGAAAGATAGATCGCTATGGGCTCTCAAAATACCCCGAATGAGAGCCAGCTTCTGAGTGCAGAAGCTCTGGCATCGCTCACTGAAGTTCCGTTCAATGTCGAAGGGCTGTCGGGCGGTCAGGAAGCCGTGTGGCTGGAAGTTATCGGCAAGATGGAGGAGGTCTATACCGGCCTTCTGCAAGATGAGGCCGAACTCGAAGAGAAAAACGCTGCGCTGGAAGATGCCAAGCGCTTCATCGATTCTGTTCTGTCAGCCATGTCAGACCTTATGGTCGTCTGTGATCGCAAGGGAAACATTCTCCAGCTGAACCGCGCATTTTCCGAACTGGCTGGCGAAACAGAAGAAGAGCTGCTGGGCAAATCCCTTCGCGACATGGTCATAACGCCTGACGACGAAGCAGACTTCTCACTTCGCTCCTGCCATGACACGGAAGCCCGCCTAAAAACGGCACGCGGCCTGAGCGATCTGTTCTCGCTGACCTGCACCATGCGTAAAGACCGCCGTGGACGTCAGGGTGGTTACGTTATCACCGGGCGCCCGATCGGAGAGCTGCGCCGCGCGTATGCGGCGCTCGAACGCGCGCATGATGACCTAAAACAGTCTCAACAACGCATGATCTATGCGGAGAAAATGGCCAGTGTCGGACGGCTCGTCGCGGGCGTGGCACACGAGCTGAACAACCCGATCAGCTTTGTCTATTCCAATATGCATCCGCTGAAAGACTATGCCGCCCGCCTGCAGCAATATCTCTCCATCGTCCACAACATGCCGGGCAATGAAGAGCTGTCAGCGGTTCGCAAAAGCCTCGGCATTGATGACATTCTGGATGACCTGCCGCCGCTAGTCGAAGCCGTTGAAGAAGGCGCAGAGCGCGCACGTGACATCGTCAAAGGCCTGCGGCGTATGTCCTTTTCAGGGCCTGAGAATTCCAAGCAGATCGACATGTCTGCTATCGTGACCAGCGCGCTGACATGGGCACGGCGGGGGCGCAAAGCCGATGTGAATATCTCGCTCGCGCTCGGAAACAACCTCTTCATTATGGGGCAGGAAAGTCAGGTCCAGCAGGTCGCGCTGAACCTCATCCAGAACGCATTCGATGCGATGCAGGGCATGCCGGATCGTCGCCTCGATATCCAGACCTATCGCGAAAATGGCCAGATCATTGCAAAATTCCGCGACTATGGCCCGGGCATTCCTGAAGACCTGCTCGCCAAGATTTTCGAACCGTTCTTCACCACCAAAGATATTGGCGAGGGTACCGGCCTCGGCCTCTGGGTGAGCTTTGACATTGTCAAAGCACATGGCGGTGACCTGACAGCAGATAATCATCCGGACGGGGGGGCCGTCCTCACAATGAGTCTGCCGGCAATGGCAGCGCCAGAACAAATACATGACGGGGAAGAGGACACATGACGGACGAATTCGGAGTATCATCTCCACGACCGCATCCGCTCAGAAACGAGCTCGCAAATGAACTTCATGCGCGGCCTTCCTCACCTGTTACCCCGCCTGCTGTCGTTCTTCGCTTGGCATTGGTCACGCAGGAAATGGCGGCCTCAGCCGACCGCAATTTCGTGGAAGACCTCTGTCACCGGTTTAACTCCGCGCCTCCGGGCGAGAATTCCCGCTGGCACGCGGCGCGGCTCGGCGATGTTTATCTGCGCTGGGAACGCCACACAGAGCTCTCAACGCTTACGCTTCATTGGTCAGCGCCCGATGATCATGTGCGCTTTGATTCCAAATGCCCACCCGGCTGGCCTGCAAACTGGTTGGAAGGCGCGCCTGGCGTCGTTCTGAGCGCCGTCCATATGGAAATCGCACGCGGCAGCGAACCTGACCATGATGCCCTCTACGAACAGTTCGGCGAAGATCTCTCCATTGTCGGCGGCGGTCCGAGCTCCAGCTTTGCCGCGACCGATTTCAAACTGGATGCAGACGGGTTTTGCCGCGTTGCTGTGTGGAGCGACGACGAACAGCCCGCAGAGCTTGGCCGAAAGGTTCAGAAGCTTCTGGAAATCGAAACCTATCGCATGGCGGCGCTGCTCTCATTTCCTGTCGCGACCGAAGCGCGTGACCAGCTTGGCGAGATCGAAAACGAAATTGGTCTTGTTATGTCGAGCCTGGTTGAGGGCGAGCGCGATGGCGAAGACTCTGCGCTTCTGGCGCGCGTCTCCGAACTCTCCGCTAAAGCTGAGGCAATGGCGGCGCGAACCAGCTACCGGTTTGCTGCGGGCCGCGCCTATCACCGCATCGTTCGCGAGCGTCTTGAGACGTTCAATTATCCCCGCGATGCCAAGGACGGCCTCGCTAATGTACAAACCTATGAGGCTTTCCTGTCTCGCCGTCTCGAACCGGCTATGCGTACCTGCGATGCCGTGGAAACGCGCCAGCAAGCCCTGATCGAACGGATTGCACGCGCGACCAGTCTTCTGGCGACGCGCGTTGATGTCAAAATCGGCGAGCAAAATGCAGAGCTGCTAACTTCTATGAACACTCGCACCGAGGCCCAGCTGAAACTGCAGGAAACGGTAGAAGGTCTCTCAGTCTTCGCGATCAGCTATTACGCTGTCGGCCTGTTCGGGTATGCGATCAAAGCCATTCATTATGCGGGCGTGCCGGTTGATCCGAATATCGCGACCGGCATTGCAGTGCCTATTGTTATGGGTGTTTTGTGGCTCGGCCTTAAACAGCTCAAGAAATCACTCGGCCATTCCAGCTGAAGCTTCAGATAAGCGAACGAGTTCCGGGCGGAGAATATCGCCCGGCGCCACATGCACTTCAGTTGGCTCAAAGTCCGGAACGCTCAGCGTGTAGCACCCCGGCGTGACGAACTGGAAGAAGATATAGCCGTCAAAAGCGGAGCGTTCACGTTCGCGCTTACCATCCGGTTCACACGAGTTGAGCTCGGCGATACGTCCATCAATCGGATCACCATTCTCGTCCTTAAGCTCGACCTCAACCTCACCGCTCATTACAACAGGCAGATCAATACTCACTACGCCGGCTGGGCGCGCAGTGAAGCTCGCGCCTTCCGTTGCGGGAATGAGATAAGGGTCGCTCAGCTCGTCCCGGCTGACCGACACGCCAATTACTTCGGTTGTCGACAGGTCATCCAGAACGACGCGATCATCATTGGATATAAGACGCGAACGCGGCTCGGTAATCACTGCAGCGTCCGGAATGATACGGTCTTCCCCCGGCGTGTAGACACCATCAAGGTTCATATCTTCATAGACACGAATGCTCGCGACACCTCGATTGGACCGCGCATTTCGCCCGAACCGCATGCCACGGCCACCCGGATGACGGTCAAAATTAAAGCCCAGCGTAAAGAGCGCCGAGGTCTGGCTGTCTTCCAGATCATGGCGCAGATCCATGCCGAGGCGGATGCCATCGAAATCACGTGACAAGGATGCGCCCACCGTGCGGCTTTCGGACTGGAAATCGTGTGAGTAGCGAAAGCGCCCGAACCAGTCATTTACGCGTCGCGCAATTTCAAACTGACCGCGTGACAGCTCAACTTCAGGCCGGAGGCTCATGTCGAGAGAGCCCCGCATACGAAAATCACCAACCGAGCCAGAGACGTTCAGCGCACTGTTCGCGGTTTCAGTCATACCGTTTCCGTCAGAATCGCTCCAGCGCCAATTAGCCGTCTGACTGACGGAGACACCAGCAACCTGACCGGAGAGACGGCCCTGCGCGGCAAAGTCCTGCGCCCCATCAGAACGTTCGCTGCCCGTGAAACCGAAAGACCAACCCGCGCCATTTACAAACCCGAACGGCTCGACACGTCCGTCAAAACGAAGACTTCCCCGGCGAACAAGCTGAGCGCTGTCATTCTCATCATCGAGCTGGCCAAACCGGTCGGTATAGTTTTCGGCTGTGGCATTCACTGATACGCCGCGAAATTCGGTCGAATATGTGAGACGGAGCGCATTCTCTCCTGAGTCCTCAATAGCAAAGTCACCTGACAACACATGCACGCCGGACCGCTGCGCGAGTGTCAAAAATGCAGACTGGTGATCACCAAGCCCCTCTCCACCCCGCAGCTGCGCGCCGAGCGAAGCAGACAGCGAATTGGTCAGACCCATCGTCATTTCCGAATACGCAACATAACCCTGCCCGCGATCACCTGCGAGAAAGTCTTCATCCTCGCCTTCATTGCCAATCGTATCGTCGTCAAAATCAAGCTGGGCTGCATCACGGGGGTTCATGAAAACCCCGCGCCCGAGAAGTGCGAATTCGGCCGTGTATTCCATATCGCCGCGTCGCACGAAGGCGTCAGAAATATCAACAGGCCGTTCAATCGTACGGCGTTCGCCAAGCGGGCCGTAAAGTTCGATGCGGAAGCGGTTGATACCAAAGGTCAGCGGAACTTCGTCGAAAATATAACGCCCGCTGGAGGGCACAGTCAGAAAGCCGAGCAGCTGTCCATCGCGGTACAATTCGGCCTGCCAGCCTGCGAAGGCTTCACCTTCAAGACGTGTCGTATCGAAGTCGCCACCACGGCGCAGGCGTGAGCGCGACACCTGAACACCAAGACCGGCCCCGCCCCCATTCAGTAGTGGATGAGTGGAGGTGGACACATCGCCAATGCGGAAGTTCGTTGCGCCATAACCGCCCAGCACCCCGGAAAACAAATGCCCGCTTGCATCTGTCCGGCTGAGCGACAACCGCGCGGTTCGCTGGCCGTCCGTATTCGCACTGGCGAACAGTTCGCCCGTCATCCGCAGAAAATCACCGGTTAGAGAGATATTCGCCGATGCGTCTGAGATGCGCGGGTCGGGGCCTGCAAGATTATAGCTGATATCAGCGGCGCCGTACGGCCAGCCAATCCATGAGTACGGTGCGTCCACCGGTGACAGCGCACCGACATCAAGGCGCGGCGCACGTCTGCCGCTGCCTTGTGTCCGGCGATTACGCATCGACACTTCTTCGGCAGGCAGAAGATAGTCAGGCTCCAGATTAATCGTCTGGTTCTGGGCATTCCATTCTGAATTCAGACCGAACCAGGATGTGAGAAGCCCTAAGGGCACATGCAGACGCTCACCATCAGTGCGAAGGCGCGATGGCCGAAATTCAAACGTCTCACCGGCGATCGTGACCGTGCCGCTGGCCCCATCCAGTTCGAAGGTCTGAGTTTCACGAAGGAACCAGCCGGACGCTGTGCCTTCGGCGTCATTCACCTCAATCGGAAACTCGAGCGCGTAGAAAAAGTCTTCAAGCGGCAGCAGCAGATCAGCGCCATCGCCATAGGCGAAAACATCCTGCGCAATCACAGCCCGGCGGCGAAGACGCAGCTCGATGATGCGAAAATCAATCTCCTGCGTTTCACTCAAGGCGGGCGGGCCAGCCGTTCCGTCTGGCAGCGTCCAGCGCGTCAGGCATAGCACCGCCGACACGGACAATATGACCGCCAGAAACCGTTTCATTGAAAGCGAGCCCCCTCACCCGAACCGTTATGCCGGATCAGCCAATGTCAGCCGCAGCAATGAGCTCTGCATTGTTTTCATCGGTCTCGAAGACAACGCGGGCAGGTACGGCGCCCGTCACGGTGACAGGAACGGAGACAATGCGTGTCTGCAGCGGTGCGAGCACAGACACACCGCGCAGCAGAC
Source organism: Ponticaulis sp. (assembly GCA_002723155.1). Taxonomy (GTDB): domain Bacteria; phylum Pseudomonadota; class Alphaproteobacteria; order Caulobacterales; family Hyphomonadaceae; genus Ponticaulis. Next base: position 509,061 of record PBNO01000002.1, read on the forward strand.
CAATTTCCTCACCAGCGGCATCGTAGACGCGAACAACACCGTGATCGGCCCAGTCGCCCGTACGGTTCAGCGTGACGAGAACGCGGGTACCATCTGAATCCGGTTGGGCTTCAACGCGAGCCGACTGGATCTCAGTCCCCATCACGCCCTCGCCTGTCCGCAGGATCACCGGAATAGTGATGCGGTATTCAAGACCAACGCGGACTTCGACAGACGTGCTTTCTTCTGTCGTTGTTTCGTCTTCCAGTTCGTCGACTGGCGCGACCGTCGGGATGGAGGAAAACCGCAAGTGCGAGCGGAATTCACCGGCCTCAAGATCACGCGGCGCGCGTGAAATCACACGCACAACCTGACGCTCACCCGGCCCTAGGGTTACCTGACGCGGCGCATAGCGAAGATAGCGCGAAGCTGACCAATCCGGTGCGTCCGCGCCCTCTTCGAGCGGAGCGTAACCACCCTGCGAAAGCGCTTCCAGCTCAACATCCTCGACACGATAGGTTACCGTCTCGCCGCCGGAGTTATAGAGTGTGACCTCACCGCGGCTATCGCCCGGCTCTAGCACAAGGCGTGTCGGTGTAAGCGACAAACCGCCAAACGGAGAGACAGCTTCGGTTGGCACAGCGTCAAAGCGGCTCGGGCCCTCAACCGCCAGATCATTCGCCTGACCGAAGGCAGGAGTAGCGGCCATCAGGCCCAGAGAGGCAGCAATCAGCATCGGTTTCATGACAGGATTCCTCATCATCAATATTCGGTTTCAAGTTCGAGCGCGCCAAACGCGCCATCTCCGGTCGCCGCCGAAGGTAAAAGAGTGAAGTTTGTGCCTGCGCGCAGAACCACGCGACCCGCTTCGGAGGTACAGATCAGGCGATAGCGGTCGCCGAGCGCTTCCAGCTCGCCGCCCTCTACCGCAATGTCTGACATGGAGATTTCAATGCCTTCCGCGTCAGAGCGGGCATTGATTTTCAGGTCGAGCGTGTCACCCTTAGCGCAGGCAATCTCAAAGGCGGCAGCCTGCGCTTCATCACCGGCATAGCATCCGTCCGGTGTCACCTCGCCAGCCCCGTAGGTGCCAGTAGAGTCTGTCACCGTGACCGCGCCCTGACTGTCAAAGCCATACTGGCAAAAGCCCGATTTTGGCACACCAATCTGGCCAAAACTGCCCTCGGTCGCCTCTACCGCCGTTGTCGAAATCTCCGCCGGAGACACGATCTCGGCACGCAACGGCGCAACCACGGTCTGCGCCGAAGCGGACATGCCCATCATCGCAAGCAGTGATGCGCAGAAGAAAGTCCAGACCCGCATTAGTACTGAATTTCAAGCGGAAGCGTAACGGAGAAGCTTTCATCCTTTTCAGGGACCCCCGCTTCCAGGCGGAGATAGACCCCTCCATACATCGTCACAGTACGCGTCGCCTGATCGTCATTTCCCGGACGGCAATAAGTATTGAATTCAAAAACTCCGCCACCCTCGTTTGATCGCGTCGACGTCACATTATAGAGATCATCACCCGAGCCATACAGCGACTGAAATTCGGCGTAGTCATTTGAGGTGAAAGTATCGCGCTGAGTACGGATCTGCACGTACGTTCCGACTGGACACGTATAGCTGATCGTCGGCGTCAGAACGTTATCGTTCAGCGCGCCACATCCTGCGCTATTGAATCCCGGGGCTTCCTGATAGGTCCCTTGCAGTTCGGAAAAATGGAGCACATTATTGTCTCCAATAAGATACCGGCATACATTGTTGGGGCTACGCGCCACAGACCCGAAGCTGCCGTCGGTCAGGACTTTCATCTCAGCCAGTGCGACCGGCGACACGATCGTGCCTTCAACGGTGATATCAACAGAGTTCTGAGCGACGGCAGACTGCGTGCCCAGAAGCGCAAGCGACACAATACTTAAAACATGAAGTTTCATCGTAACCTCACTCAAATTGGAAAGTAACAGGAATGGCGACATCGTAGGATCCGGACGGAATGTCGTTCTGCTCGCCCTGGATCAGCGCGTAGACCTCCAGGTTTAGATAGTGCTCGTCATCCAGATCCCGACCGGAGGGGCAGGTCAGCACAAAATCATATCCGTCATCTCCCCGTGCGGTTCCGGCAATTCTTTCACCGAAAAGAACAGCTCTGGCAGAAAACGACATCGCGCTCGTCGGATATTCAATGCCAACGCGTATAGGAAGTGTCATGCCACTGGGGCACGTCAATTCGATGATCGGCACCTGGTAGTCGCCATACTGAGCACATCCCGAAGATGTCGCACCCGGCGCAGTAATAGACTCACCGGTATTGAAGTCCTCGACGTAAAGCAGGTTTACCCGATGCTCATACAGACAGGTCGTTGTCGCAGACCGCGCGATCTGACCGAGGTCTCCCTCACTGTCGACTCTCATGGAAACCAGATCGCTCGGATTGAGAATCTCAAACGTAACGGGCACATCGAGTGAGTCTTGGGCGAGTACCGGCTGCGCCGCAAAAGCAGACGCTGCGAGAAGAAGGATTGGATAGAAACCGCGCATTAGTATGTCGCCTCCAGCGTGACTGTGCCGATTGTCACATCAGAGCCCGCGCTCGCATCCGTACCAACAACAAGTCGGCCACCAACGGCGACATACATGGTGCCATTTGCCGGGCAGGTGCTTGTCATCGCACCGGCGCTGGAGCCTGAGGTGATGGCTGATGTGAAATCTGAATTCGCAAAGCTGCGCCATACCGTGCCAGAACCCGGTTCAAGCGTGACACCCGTGGTGCCTCCGCTTGTCCACGTCGCGGTGAAATCAACAGCGCTGGCCGCGTTACAGGTCACGCCGAACATACCATAGCTGGCATCCGGCGTTGATGTGCTGCCCCAGTCACAGCCGGAAGGCGTTGGCACGCTTGCGTCGACGAGTTGGTCAAGCTCGGAAAACTCATAGAGTGCATAGGTCGGCGTCGTACCACTCACGCCAACATTGTATTCACAGGTATGCCCCGTCTCGGTGCCGTTCGGAATATTGACCGCACCAAAGCTGAGCGTGCCTTCCGTGCCAATCGCGAGCGGCGGCGTTGATTGCTGCAGTGTCGCCACCGCATCGACCGTCGCTGAGTCCTGCGCGCTTGCGAGACCCGTCAAACCGAGTGTCAGCGCTGCAACCAGTGTTTTAGATGTCAGTTTCATGTGGAGGCCCTCTAGTAAGTTGCGTCGAGCGTGACTGTGCCGAAATTGACGTCAGTCGCCGCAGTGGCGTTCGTTCCGACGCGAACCTGTCCGCCAACGGCGACATCGAAACTGCCGCTATTCGGGCAGGTGGCGGTCATCGCCCCGTTCCCGCCATTTGCGAGTGCGGTGTAAGTTCCCGAAAGAAATGCTCGCAAGGACATGCCAGACCCCTGACGCAGCTCGACACCTGTCGTGCCGCCACTCGTCCAGGTGGCGGTGAAATTGATCACGCTGGATGGATTACAGCTGATAGCGAACGCGCCATAGGACGCATCTGGCGTACCGCTACTCCCCCAGTTGCAGCCTGATGGCGTAGGCGCACTTCCGTCTATCGCAGAACCCTGCTCGCTATATTCAAGCAGTGACGTCTGCGGCGTCGCTTCACTGACGGTTATCAGATATCCGCAGACATGATCGGTCTCTGTACCGTTCGGGATGTTAACGGCGCCAAAGCTGAGGCTGGATTCACCGGAAAGAGCGAGTGCAGGAGTCGATTCCTCCAGCGTCACAACCGCGTCGATAGATGAATTCTGCGCGCTGGCCATACCCGCGAAACCAAGGGTCAGCGCTGCCATCAGAGTTGTAGATTTCATGATCATACGAAATCGCCCCTAGTAAGTCGCGTCGAGTGTAATGGAGCCGACCGTCACATCCGTTGCCGCAACCACCTCGTCCGAAAGCTCGATGCGACCACCAATGCCAACATCAAACGTTCCGCCATTCGGGCAGGTCGCAGACAAAGTGCCCGCCGAAGTTCCAACCGCCAGAGTCGTCGTGGAATTGGACTGGAAAGCTCGCAAAGGCGCACCGCTGGAAGGTCTATTGAAGAAAATCCCTGTTACGCCGCCCGTGGCGTATCCCACGGTAAAATCAACAACACTTGCCGGATTGCACGCTACGCCGATGAGAGCGTAGTTGCCCGAAGGCGAACCTGATTCCCCCCAGTCGCACCCTGACGGGTTCGGCGTGCTGGAAGAAACGGTCGTGCCGTTCTCGTCCAGCTCGTAGACAGTCCATGTAGAGATTACATTCTGGTAGCGGCACTTATGCCCCTCTTCCGTACCATTCGGGATATTCACCTCACCAAAAGAAAGCGCCCGCGTTCCTGTCAGCACCAGAGGCGGCGTCGTCGAGACGGGAGTTGCAACCGCGTCGACGCTTGCGCTTTGCGCTGCTGCTGAGCCGATAAGAGCGATCGCCGTGGCCGCCGAAATACCAATCGATCTGATCATGACGATCTTCCTATTCGTAATATGCGTTTAGCGTGATGCTGCCGACACTAACTTCTGATCCGGTTGGAGTTGCCGTAGTCACAGCCAATGTCCCACCGACCCAAACATCCAAAGACCCGCCCTGACACGTCGTCCAAAGATCAGCATATAAGTCTGATGCCAGGACATCCTGCTGCCCCGCCTCGGTTACAAGAATGGTAGAATCATCGAGAGCTCGATTCATTGCGGCAGTCGCAGCAAGTGTCGGATTCACGACATGCTCCACCGCCAGGCCAATCGTAACGTCTGGGGTACAAGTGACCGCGAAATGTCCACTGCTCAATCCCTCACTCGAAGGTCCATCGCACCCTAAAGTCGGATTTCCCGGAGCATAGGTTTGAGGGGCACCGCTCGACGCAGCTGCCTGATAGAGTGGGCGGACCGTGTCTGGCCCCGTCACGCCCAAAGAGTAATAACATGCAGCGCCTCCCAACTCTTCGATCGGCTTGTTAACCACACCAAATGAAAGTGAACGCGCGCCGGTCACGGCCAATGGCACGACTGGATCATTGATCGTGGCGGTCGCGTCGATTACCGCGCTGTCCTGCGCGTGTGCGGTGCCCATCAGCCCGATGGAAAGCGCTGCGATAAGGCCGATATGTCTGGTCTTCCTGATCATTGGGTGTCCCCTATTCGTATTGGGCTTCAAGCCGGATCGTGCCGACCTGGCCGGTAAAACTGGATGGAGCAGAAGGTGTAACGGTGAGGCGACCGCCCGCGTTGACGTCTGAAAGGCCGTCTGCGTCACAGGCGCGGGTCTGCAACGCGCCGGACGCGGCAAACCCGTCAATCGCCATCGGGTTGGACGGCGCAGAGAACGTCGCCCCGGATGGCGCAGAATTGGTGTAGATCACTTCATAGGTGACGAGGGCATCGGCTTCACAGGCGACAGAGAATTCTGCCTGTAGAATCTGACCTGCAAGGAACTGACATTCAGCCCCGCCAGACAGCACGCTGCCGCCCATCGCCGTTACGTCATAAACGCACGTGCCACTGCGCGGCACAGCCAGCGTTCCGAAAGAGAGGTCGCCCTCGCCCACAATATCGATCGGCGTGACCAGCTCTGCGCTTGCTGTCACATCTGCCTCTGAGGCGACAGATGGCATGACAAGCAAGAGCATGGCCGCACCGACCGACATCAGGCCGCGTATGAGTGTTCCCCCACCCATGCGGTTAGTCGTAAATCGCTTCGATTGTGTAGGTTCCAACAGAGCCGGTGTATGGCGTCGCTGTGCCCGCGACCTCCAGGCGGCCGCCCACAATCAGGTTTCGCGATCCGTCACACGACGACACGCTTAAGACTGCGTCTTGGCCAGGCACCTGAAAACTGATGCCGTTATAGAGCGCACCACCATCCTGAGTTGCTGTCGCAGTTAATGAAAATGGCGCATCTGCTGGGCAGTCAACATCAATTTCGCCGTAGCTCGGCGGGTCAATGAAAGCACAACTTTCATGTGGCGGATCATAACTCCCTCCAGAATTGTCGTTATACCACGCGCCGTTGATAATGACATCCGCTTCGCTAAATCCAACTTGAGGGTGCGGAACATTAAAACCGTTAGCGTTGACCGGCCAAGAAAGTGCGGGGTCCGTGTCATCGACAGTGAGGAAGTAGGTACAGAATTCGGACGCATCAGACGGAATCGTAACCGTCCCAAAGCTGACATTCGATAGTGTCGATAACCCCATCGGTGGCGCTGTCGCCACCACATTCGCGCTGGCATCCACCGTCGCGCTTTGTGCGAGGGCCTGCTGACCGATAAGAGCTGCCGCAGCGGCGAGCCCGATATAAGAAAACTTCCTGTCCATTTCCCACTCCCGGAATCATGACGTCACTGGGAGTCACGATCCGAGCCGGAAAAAGCGGACATGGATTTAAGACTTTTTTCGCAGAAATACGGATTTTCTGCAGTTTCGCGTTAAGGTTTCGCGCAAGGCGGGAAGGACAGGCCCGCCCCTCACCAATCAGGCGCTAAAGCGCGTCGCGTATCTGTTCGACCTTGGCGACATAGCGCCCTGCAGCCGGACCAGCCGCCTCAAACACGATCTGCGCCTCGTCCAACATAGCCAGAGCGGTTTCGCGTTCGCCGCGCGCACCTGCAAGCTGGCCCTGATAAAGCGCCTGCATGCCGCCATAGACACTGGCCGACAGACCACCTTCTTCCAGCAGCGTTCCAGCCTCATTCAGCATCGTCTGCGCCACTGCCAGATCATCATTCAGAATGAGCGCTTCAATCCGGCCATAGCGCGCAGCCAGTGCGGCCGGCCCAGAGGCGCTGCCATACTCATCTGCCATCGGGATCGCCTCATCAAAAAGGGCAAGCGCACCCGCAAGATCCCCATTCTGGATTTTCAGCTTGGCATAGTTGGACATGAGCACAGCCAGCGCGACCGAGCCGCCATAAAGATCACGGCGCAGGCGCAGCGTCTCGCTATAGGCGGTTTCAGCGTTCTGAAGGTCGCCCGTCACATGATAGAATGTCGCCAGATTGTTCATCACATTGAGGCCGTCGGGTGATTCCAGACGCTCAATCGAGGAGAACACGTCGCGGGCGTTTTCTGTCGCCTCAATTGCGCCCGGCAAGTCACCGGTTCGCATCAGCGCCGCGCCAAGATTGGTATAGAGAATGCCCGCATCCATGGACTCACGGCCTGAGAACGCCAACCGCTCCGGAATGGCGTTACGCAAAGCTACCACAGATGCCTCAACATCTCCCGCATCGGCCAGAAGCTGAGACTCGATCAGCGCCGCATCGAGGCGAGCATCGGTGTAAAGGTCAGGATTTTCAGCCCAGACAGTACGCGCGTCATCCAGGTATGTGCGGGACTCCCCGGCGTTGCCGAGACGGAACAGGATAACCGCCAGATCATGTCTGGCCTGCGCAATGAGACTACGGTCAAAACTGTCATCAGGCAGGTCGGCTACCGCGCGCAAGAGAGGTTCTGCCGCCTGATAGTCATTCATCAGGTAAAAAATCTCGCCATACATGTGCAGCACAGGCGCGGCTTCGGCAGGGTTGTCTTCAAACTCTTCCAGAACACGTTGCGCGGACCGGCTGACAAGCTCACGCGAGGTCGTCTCCGCCCCGTCGCTAGCCTCTGAGAACATAACGAACGTCGCCTGTTGCATGGCGCGAAGGCGTTCACGTTCCTGAATAGCCAGGTCGCGCTCACGGGCGGCTTCTTCTGCCTGCCAAATTGTGCCAGCAAGGCCAGCGCCAAGCGCCAGAATGACAGCAGAAACGGCGGTAGTCGCAAGGGCGTTCCGCTTCAGGAACAGCCCGAGACGATAGCCCGTGCCACCTGCCATCGCCTGAACAGGCCGATTGGTAAGCCACGCACGAATATCTGCGCCGAGCGCTTCGGCAGACGAGTAGCGGTCCTCCGGCTCATCTGCGAGCGCTTTGGCAAGAATGGCTTTGATAGAATCTGGCTCTCCCTCAGCATCTACATTCAGCGACATGCCTGTGCGGGTTGCGGTTTGCCCCGTCAGTGATTCATGAAGCGTCGCACCAAGGCCGAATACATCGGTTTCAACGCTTGCCGCCTCTCCGCGCAGTTGCTCAGGCGCAGCATAACGCAGCGTCATTGGTGCGCGGGATTCATCATCCTCGGTCAGAAGCCCTGCCACGCCGAAGTCAATCAGACGCGGTGTACCATCTGCCGTGACCAGAATATTGTTCGGCTTGATATCGCGGTGAAGCACCAGACGACCATGGGCATGGCTGACCGCATCGCAAACTTTCAGAAAGAGGCGCAGCACCGCCTCACGAGGAAGCTTTTTCTCTCTGGCGAACACATCAATCGGCGCGCCATCAACATGCTCCATAACGAGGAATGGCCTGCCATCTTCAGCAACACCGCCATCAATCAGGCGACCAATGCCGGAATGTTCAAGATTGGCGAGCACCTGACGCTCGCGGGCAAACAAATCCCAGGTCCGCCGATCATTCGACGCGATCAGTTTCAGCGCGGCCGTCTGGTCGTAAAGGCCATCAGCGCGGGTGGCGAGATAAACTTCGCCCATGCCGCCAGCGCCAAGTGATCGTCCGATTTGCCAATTGCCGAGGCGTGTGCCCTCAGCGAGGCTTTTGCCGGTGACAACCATGCCGTCATCACCAGTCGCGAGGAAACCTGTCTCGCGCTCGGCAGCATTCACAAGGCGCAGCACCTGTTCGGCAATGTCCTCGGTTTCAGCTTTTGACCGGATGAAATCAGCCCGGGTTTCAGCAGACATCTCCATCGCATCATCAAATAATGCGCTGACTTTGTCCCAGTTTTCGATCTGCATACCCCACTCCAAATTGCAGATTTCAGTGTGTTCAGTCCGGCATTCGGGTTGTCTGACCTGATGCCAGATGCGAGCGCAGCATGGCTCTCGCCTTCACCCAGTCCCGGCGGACTGTTTTCTCATTCATGTCGAGCACTAGCGCTGTTTCCTCCAGCGTCAGCCCGACAAAGTATCGGCAATCGACCACCCGCACGAGGCGCGGATCATGTTCGGCGATGAATTCCAGCCCCTGACGCACAGCGATGATGTCTTCCGGCGAAAGCTGATTGTCGCCCTCAATATCCATGTCATCGATATCGTCACCGATAGCCTCTGGCGGCGCAGCGTTGTCTCCGCCTTTACGGGCATGGTCGATCAGTGTGTGACGGATGGCGAGCGTGACCGAAGCGAAGAAATGCTGGTCGTCTACGAATTTCCGCTTCTGGCTGAGACGCAGAAAAGCTTCATGGACAAGCGTCGTTGTGTTCAGTGTTTCAGACAGGCTGCGGCGGCGCCTTAGCCGCCGGGCAATCGCGAGAAGCTCGTCATAATTGTTCTCGAACAGCTCTGCAGAGGCCTGCGCGACAGCTTCATCATAGCCGCTTGTGTTGAACGGTTCACGTCCAGCAGCGCCTGATGAGTTACCCGTCGAAGAAGCCATACACCTGCCTGATACCCAGAAATTCTACTTAAAGAACATACTAGACTTCCAAGGCTTGCACACAAGTAAACCGGTCATGTTCTTCAGGTATTTCGAATAGAAAACATGTTTAACGCCAATCGGTTCCTATTTGGGTGGCGCACAACAAAAAAGAGCAGGCCTTGGGGGAGCCTGCTCTTTCTGGGGGGAGGTTGGATCTACTCAGAGAAATTCAATGAGCGGATCACTTCGGGGTGGGTAATCTTTCCGGCCTTCACATTCAGGCCTTCAGCAAGAAACGGGTTATCAGCGAGCGCTTTGTCTGTGCCTTTGTTCGCCAGCTGCAGCGCGAATGGCAGGGTGACATTGCTCAGCGCTTCAGTTGCAGTGCGTGCCGCCAGCGCCGGCATGTTGGTCACGCAGTAATGCGTCACACCATCGACAATGTAAGTCGGCTCTTTGTGAGAGGTTGGCTTACTCGTCTCGAAACAGCCGCCCTGATCAATCGCGATATCGACAACAACGCTGCCAGCACGCATCGCCTTGATGTCTTCCGCAGAAACGATCTTCGGCGCAGACGCACCCGGAATAAGAACAGAACCGATCACCAGATCAGAGTCGCGCACCGCCTCAGAGACAGAGCTGGATGTTGAGAAGCGAAGCTTTGCGCGGCCATCAAGGATAGCGTGCAGTTCGCGAAGGCGCTCTGTAGAGCGATCCAGAACCGTCACATCAGCGCCAAGGCCAATCGCCATCATGGCAGCGTTCGTACCAGCGATTCCGCCACCGATAACAGTCACCTTCGCGGTAGATGTACCTGTAACGCCGCCCAGCAGAATGCCCGGGCCGCCATTGTTGATCTGCAGGAGCTGCGCGCCGACCTGCGTGCCAAGACGGCCCGCAACTTCGCTCATCGGAACCAGAAGCGGCAGCTTGCCCTGACGGTCTGTTACAGTCTCATACGCGATGCAGGTTGCGCCGCTTTTCATCAGACCGCGGGACTGAACCGGGTCCGGAGCCAGGTGAAGATAGGTGAACAGGGTGTGCTTTGGCTGGAGCTTTTCGATCTCGACCGGCTGAGGCTCTTTCACCTTCACGATGAGATCCGCAAACTCGAAAACTTCGTCGGCATTGGCTGCGATAGACGCGCCTGCTGTAACGTAAGCCTCATCGCTGAAACCAATGGCATCACCTGCCATAGTCTCGATGATGACGTCGTGGCCATTATCAACCAGTTCCTTCACGCCTGCCGGTGTCAGGCCAACGCGGTATTCCTGATTTTTGATTTCCTTTGGCGAACCAACCTTCATGTCTGCACTCCATGCTGAACATGAGGACAATCTACCACATCATTCGAGAAATAGCCTTCGAATTATGTTACGGATTAAGAAATTTGACGTATAATATTTCTCCGTAAGAGAAATTTGGAGAATATTCCATTATCGAACTGGATAAATACGACCACGCGCTTATCGCGTGCCTGAAGGAAGACGGACGCCTGACCAACGCAGAGCTCGCCCAGCGTATCAATCTGTCTCCGTCCGCATGCCACAAACGCTTCAAACGGCTTGAAAGCGAGGGCGTTATCACAGGCTACACGGTAATCCTGAATCCGGACGCTGTCGGCCGAACGCAAAACATCTTTGTTCAGGTGACACTCGATAAGCAGGATAACCGCACAATCCAGACATTCGAGCAGACGGTGCAATCAGTTCCGGAAATTGCCGAATGCTATCTGATGTCCGGCAGTTATGATTATCTGATGCTGGTGCAGGTGAGCGATACGGCGGCGTATGAGCGCCTTCACCGCGATGTCCTGACATCTCTGCCAGGCGTATCGCGGATCAGTTCACACTTTGCTCTGCGCGCGGTGACGGCGCAAACCTGATACTGGCTATTTCAGCAGGTTGTCGATCGACTTGGCGAGCTTCATATCTCGCTCGGTCAGCCCATCCGCATCATGCGTTGAGAGCAGGATTTCTACGCGATTATAGACATTGGACCATTCAGGATGGTGGTCCTGCTCGTGCGCGAAAAAGGCAACGCGCGTCATGAAGCCGAAAGCCTCCACAAAGTCATCAAACTCGACTTTGGCCGATACGGACTTGCCGTCCTCTGACAACATCCAGCCGGGTTTCAGCGCGCGTAGTGTCTTGATTTCGGTCTCGGTCAGCGTTTGCATCATACCTCCACTACGGTCTGTTCAATGGCACCGAAGATTGAGTGCCCTTTCTCGTCCAGCATTTCCATGCGGACGACATCGCCTGCTTTCATGAACGCAGTGGATGGCTTTCCGTTCGCAATTGTTTCAATCATCCGGATTTCAGCGATGCAGGAATAGCCGAGACCGCCCTCTGCTACCGGCCTGCCAGCGCCGCCATCGGCGTCCTTATTGGACACTGTGCCAGAACCAATAACCGTACCCGCCGTCAAAGGACGCGTTTTTGCGGCATGGGAGACAAGTCGCGCCATTGAGAAGGTCGCATCGACACCCGCATTCGCACGGCCGAACGGCTTACCATTATAGTCGACATGAAACGGCAGATGGACGAGCGCGTTCTTCCATTTATCACCCAGCTCATCGGGTGTAATGGCCACCGGCGAGAATGAACTAGGCGGCTTGGACTGGAAGAAGCCAAAGCCTTTCGCGAGCTCTGGCGGAATGAGGCCCCGCAGCGATACATCATTACAAAGCATGATCAGCTTGATATGGTCGGCGGCCTCAGCCTCACTGACGCCCATTGGCACATCATCCGTGATAACCGCGATCTCGCCTTCCATATCGCAGCCCCATGCGACATCACCGAGCGGGATATCATCACGCGGGCCGAGGAAGGCATCCGAACCGCCCTGATACATGAGCGGATCCTCGTAAAAGCTTGCCGGGACTTCCGCGCCGCGCGCTTTTCTCACCAGCTCGACATGATTGATGTAGGCTGAGCCATCGGCCCATTGATAGGCGCGAGGCAACGGGCTTTCACAGTCATGCTCGTGAAAGCGAAAGGTTGGCACAGAGCCAAGTTCAACACCTTCCGCCTGACGCATCAGGCGCGGCGCGACATGTTCCCAGTCATCCAGCGCCGCCTGCAGCGTTGGCGCAATTCGCGCCGCATCCGTCGCGCGCGTGAGGTCTTTCGAGACGATGACCAGACGGCCGTCGCGGCTACCGTCTTTGAGTGTAGCAAGTTTCATGTAGCAGGACCTTTATCAGGTGAGTCAGGCTGTTCGTCCGGATGGGCGCGCTTAAAAGCGTCCAGCGTCTGACAATGATCATCAATCGCCCGAAGCGCCTGAAACGGCGCCAGATCCACCTTCCAGCGGCGGGCATTATATAGTTGCGGAATGAGGAGCACTTCAAACGCTGTCGGACGACCGAATGGCAAAGCTGCATCTCCGGTCATTTCACGCGACAGGCGCCTTTCCAGCCCGCACAATGTTTTGTGCATCCAACGCTGGTTCCAGGCTTCTTTCGCTTCCTGATCCGCACCGAACTCGGTTTCGAGATAAGTCAGAACCGGCAGATTGCACGGTGCATGAATTTCCGTCGCAATGGCATAGGTAAGTTCGCGGCAAATTTGGCGTTCTCTTGCGTTTTCGGGCCAGAATGATGGTTCGGGATTTTGCTCTTCCAGCCAGTCGAGAATAGCGAGCGACTGGGCCAATACCGTTTCATCATCTGTCACCAGTGCCGGAACACCAGCATGAGGATTCAGGCGTCTGAAATCATCCGATTTCTGTTCGCCTCTGGCTATATCGACCGGCTGAATATCGTAATTCAACCCTTTGAGATTGAGTGCGATGCGCACGCGATAACTGGTAGAGGATCGGTAATAGCCATGTAGCCTCATTATGGTTTTGCTTCCTTCCCGAGCTCATGCAACCACGCTGCGTGGCGTGGCGCTTTCTTTGTTGCTGACCATTCGTCAATCATGTCCGGGGCGACGCGCTTAAGCTCTGTGTACTGCTCATCGGTGCCAATATCGCAGGCGAGCTCAAGACGATGCCCGTTAGGATCAAAGAAATAGATCGATTTAAAGATACCGTGATGGGTAGGGCCCAAAATTTTTAATCCCATACCCTCAAGGTGCTCTTTTGCGGCCAGCAATTCGTCCATGGTCGCGACTTTGAAAGCGATGTGCTGAACCCATTCCGGCGTGTTCTGATCACGCCCCATTTCCGGCTGTTCGGGCAGTTCAAAGAAGGCCAGAACATTGCCATTCCCGGCATCCAGAAAGATGTGCATGTATGGATCGTAAGCGCCGGTTGATGGCACATGGTCTTCGGCAATAGCGAGCTGGAAATCCATACCAAGAGCCTCGCGGTAGAACTCTACCGTCTCTTTGGCATCCTTACAGCGATAGGCGACGTGGTGCACGCCGCCAAGCTTTGGAGCAGCCATTATGCAGGCTCCTCTGTCTTATCCCCGATCACGCCGCGCGCGACCTGATCACGTTCAATGCTCTCGAACAGAGCTTTGAAATTTCCTTCGCCGAAGCCGTCTTTATAGTCACCAACGCGCTGGATGAACTCAAAGAAGACCGGGCCAACCTGCGGCTCTGCAAAGATCTGTAGAAGAAGACGCGGCTGACCGCCTTCTGTCGTGCCATCAAGCAGAATACCACGAGTTTTCAGTTCAGCCTCATCACGACCGTGTGCAGGCAGACGCTCGCTGAGCATTTCGTAATAAGTGTCCGGCGGCGCTGTCATGAACGGCACGCCATTCGCTTTCAGGCGATCCCAGCACGCGACGAGATCATCACAGATGAGCGCGATGTGCTGGATACCTTCACCGTTGAATTCACGAAGGAATTCTTCGATCTGGCCGCCGCCGCCCTTGCCTTCTTCGTTGAGTGGAATGCGGATACGGCCATCCGGCGCAGTCAGCGCCTTGGATGTAAGGCCCGTATACTCGCCCTTAATGTCAAAATAGCGGATCTCACGGAAGTTGAAGAGCTTCTCATAATAATCCGCCCAATACTTCATGCGGCCGCCATAGACATTGTGAGTGAGATGGTCGATTTCGTTGAAACCGGCCCCCGCAGGATGTCGGTTAACACCTGGAAGATATTCGAAATCGATGTCGTAAATCGAAAGCTCCCCTTTACCACTGTCATAGCGGTCAACGAGGTAGATGATCGAGTTACCAATGCCGCGTATGCCCGGAATGGACAGCTCCATCGGGCCGACATCCATTCGCACAGGCTCGGCGCCGCGCGCAATGAGACCTTCGTAGGCTTTGCGCGCATCCTTCACACGAAACGCCATGCCGCATGCGGACGGCCCATGTTCGCGGCCAAAGAACCAGGCTGGGGAGCGCGGCTCGTAATTGGTGATCAGATTGATCTGGCCCTGTCGCCACAGCTCTACATCTTTGGTGCGGTGCGTTGCGACACGGGTGAAGCCCATAGTCTCGAAAATCGGCTCCAGAATGCCCTTTTCAGGTGCGGTAAATTCGATGAACTCGAAGCCATCGAGTCCAGCGGGATTCTCAAACAGGTCAGGCATGAAAGTTTCCTCTCGTTTTATTCAGTATGTTCAGGATGACGCGCCGCCTTGGCGCGAAAATAGTCTTGTGTGCCGCGATGGATGAGGCGGTCAGCGTCCGTGGTCTCGTGCGGCTCGATAGCCGGCCGACCGCGCACATCGTCATAGATCGGGTCGAAATCACGGTAGCAGGCATCCAGAAGCGCCTGAAAATCGTCGATCACGAAATAGGACTTTTGGAAGTCGTCGATAATGTATTTCGTGCACATGATCCGCTCCAGATCGAAGGCGATCCGGTTGGGTGAGGCATCTTCAAGCGCAAAGACAGTTTCCTTCGGCGAGGACAGGATACCGGCACCGAAAATACGCAGCTCATCTGCCTCGCGGATGAGGCCGAACTCGACCGTATACCAGTAGAGGCGAGCCAGATTATGTAGCTGTCCGCGCTGCATCGCGCGTAGCCCGCCCTTGCCATAAGCTTCCATGAACTCGGCAAACACAGGGTCGGCGAGCATTGGCACATGGCCGAAAATGTCATGAAAAATGTCCGGCTCCTGAAGGTATTCAAACTCCTCTTCAGGGCGGATAAACGCACCGGCCGGAAAGCGGCGATTGGCGAGGTGATCAAAGAACACCTCATCAGGCACCAGCTCGGCTACCGGCACGACGCGCCAGCCGGTTTTCTTTTCCAGCTGATCGCTCAGCTTCTCCATATTCGGGATGCCGCCCTCAGACAGGCGAAGCGTCTCAATCGCGTCTAACGCAGGCTTGCACGCACGCCCGACAACGCGGTCCGCCATGATTTTAAACAGGCGGTCCCACCGGTTATGCTCGGCAGCTGTGTAGGTGTCCCAGCGCTGGTCAATTGTGTGGTCAGCATTGCGCGGGGCGTTAGCATAGCGGTTTTTGGTCAGTCCTTGGACTGAAGCCATATTCCTCTCCCATATTCTTCTTATTTTAAATCAGAATAACAGGAAGCCGTGAAACACGTGATCCAAAACCAACCATTCATTGTAAAAATTTGAAACATATGTTTCTATTTATCGAATATTTCGGAACATAATCAGAGAATACCGTGCTCAACAAAACCGATCGTAAAATCCTGAAAGTCCTTCAATCCGACGCCAGCCTCAGCCGTCAGGACATGCTGGATGCAACGCGCGTATCGGCGACAACGCTCTGGCGACGCATCACCGATCTGGAAGAAGCCGGCACGATCCAGAAGCGCGTCGCGCTCTTAGACCCTGTCGCTGTCGGCTTTCCCGTCTGCGTCTTCGTTTCCATTGATATGAAGAGCCATGACCGCGTGGACCGCGACAGCTTTCTGGACTTTGTTCGGCGAACACCGGAAATCATGGAATGCTATTCAGTGACTGGCGCACATGATTACTCGCTGAAGGTACGGGTCGAAAGCGTGGCCGATTTTGAGAAGCTCCTGATGGAACAAATCCTATCTCATAAAAGTGTGGCGTCGGCGACATCACAGATCGCACTTCGCCAGCACAAATACTCTACAGAGCTCCCTATTCGCGAACACGACTAAATAGTGCCAGCCACGGCGCTCTATCCACCCACCGAACACTCTTTGATTTATCGCTGAACCGGTCTGCGAGACCCGTAGTGTGCAGGGCAAGCACCCACCTACGGAGCCTTTCATGCCAGCATTCATCGTCGCCACCGTCTCCATTTCGGACATGACCGCCTTCAAGGAATATTCGAAGACAATCGAAGGCGTTTCAGAAAAGTATGGCGGTGAGAGCATCGTCAAAGGCTCCATCACAGAAATGCTTGAGGGCAGCGCGCCTGAGGATCAGCGCGTCGTCGTAAGCAAGTTTCCCGATGCAGACTCTGCGAAAGCCTATGTGAACGATCCGGTCTATCTGGACGGCAAAGCCAAACGCAAAGGCGCAGCGATCGTCGATATGCGCCTGATCGTCGTCTGATCTTCTTCACGCCATCACTCAAAACAAAGGTCGTTCTGTCGTGACCAAAACTGCAAAAGCCATTGTTGTAGGCGCTGGCCCTGTGGGCAGCGTCGCTGCCTGGCGCCTCGCTGAAATGGGCGTGGACGTCATCCTTCTGGAAGCCCATCCGGATTGCCCGGAAGATCTTCGGGCCTCCACGCTGCACCCGCCAACACTCGAAATGCTGAATGAATTTGGCATTGTAGATGACCTGATTGAGATGGGCTTGAAAGCGCCTGTCTATCAGTATCGAAACCGCCAGTCTGGCGAGACGTTCGCCTTTGACCTGACCGAACTTCAGGACATGACAGACTATCCCTACCGGCTTCAGTGCGAGCAATTCAAACTCGCCCGTCTGCTGACTGCGAAACTCGCCGATCATCCAAATGGTGAAGTCCTGTTCTCACGCCGCGTTCTGACAGTCGAGCAAGATGGTTCAGGTGTAACACTGAAGGTGGAAACAACACGCGATATCGAGACGTATCGCGCCGACTTCGTCATCGCCTGCGATGGTGCAGGTTCAACTGTACGCAAATGGCTGGATGTCGGTTTTGAGGGTTTCACCTATCCTGAAAAGTTCGTGACGTTCAGCACGACACGACCGCTTGAGGACTATTTCGAAAATCTGGCGTTCGTGAACTATGTCGCCGATCCGGATGAATGGATGGTCCTGCTCAAAGTGCCGTCCGTCTGGCGGGTGCTCGTGCCTGCACATGATGGCGATGACGGCTATATCGTCTCGGACGAGAAAAAGCGTGAGGTCTTCCAACACCTCATCAATGACCCCGAAGTCGTCACCGAGCACCGCACGATTTACCGCGTCCACCAGCGCGTCGCCGAAAGCTATTTCAATGATCGCATCATTCTGGCGGGCGATGCAGCCCACCTGAACAATCCTCTGGGCGGATTCGGAATGAATTCCGGCATTCATGATGTCTGGAACCTGACCGATGGTCTGCGAAACGTCTTGCTGTCAGGCGGTGACCACATTGCCCCGCTTCAAAAGTATGAGCGCCAGCGTCAGGGCGTCATGCGTGCTTTCGTCCAGGCCCAGACGATCAAGAACAAGAAGGCTCTGGAAAGCAAAGATGCAGATGGCCAAAAGCGGTATCAGCAGGAACTCGCTGATATCCTCGCGGACGATACCCGCCGCCGCGACTATCTGCTGGGCCAGGCCATGTTCCAGAGCCGCGCGTTAGAAGCCAGCATCGACTGACCGGCGCTTAACCTCCCCAACTCACCACCCCCAATAAGAAAAATGCCGGATCCATCAGGATCCGGCATTTACTGCTAGCGTCGCAGTTTCTTGGGGATAGGGAAACGCTAGCGGGGGGGAAACTCCGAGCCGCCAGCCATCAGAGACAAAGCCTCTTCCGTGCTAACAACTTCGGCATATTTGGATTTGAGATCGAAGATGTTGGAGGCATGCGGCCCCTCGGCGCGGTCAGCGCAGGCATCCTCGACAACGAAGGGCACAAAACCGTTCTGCAACGCATCCAGAACGCTGGCCCGCACGCAGCCTGATGTCGAATATCCAGTGATGAGCAGTGTATCGACATGCATCGCCGTCAGCATCGCCGCCAGAGACGTACCAAAAAACGCTGACGGATATTGCTTGGTAACCAGAATATCCGTCCCTTCAGGGGTCAATTCTGGCTGGAACGCTGCCATGGGATGACCGGCGACAAAATGCTTCAACGCCGGAACCTTCTTAAAGAACAGACCACCATCCACGCCAGACGGATGATACTTCACCTCGGTAAAGATAACAGGCAGACCAAGCTCGCGCGCACGCTCACGTAAGGCGACATTGTTCTGCAGGGCCGTTTCAGCGTCCGGCCCCGCATAAAGCGGCGAAGCCGGATCGACATAGGCACGGCAGACATCAATGATCAGCAGCGCCGGGCTGAAACCAAATTCCAGCCTGCCGCCAAACCCTGCCTTTTTGTAATCATCATCCAGCGCTGACATCTGAGATTAACCCAGCTGGCCTGGAATGTGAGTCTCGTGGACCGTCATGTAATGGTCTGCGATTTCCTCACGGGTCGCGAACCACACACCCGGAAGAGATTTCGCGTGAGCGATGAATTCACGAAGCGCGCGAATGCGGTGAGCACGACCAGATACGTGCGGGTGCAGGCCTACGTTCATGATGAGGCCCGTCTCAGCCGCTTCAGCATAGAGCACGTTCAGTTCTTCAATAAGAACGTCACGATATTCTGTCGTCGTGTAGCTACGACGGGACAGCAACGTGAAGTCATTGATCTCGTTTGAGTACGGGACAGACACGATTGGACCGGCTTCCGTGCGAATGAGGAATGGCTGGTCGTCATTCATGATGTCGCAATAGAATTTGAAGTCGTGCTCTTTCAGAATGCCCGCTGTGTGCAGCGTGCCGCGCAGAGAAGAAGACAGCCAACCTTTCGGCTTCTTACCGACATGCTTCTCATACATCGCGATAGAACGATCGATGATGTCACGTTCTGCCGGCTCGTCATGCGCATAGTCTGTCAGCAGCTCGCCTTGCTCCCAGTTGTGAGCCAGAAGCTCCCAACCACGCTCAAGCACGGCATCTGTCATGTCCTTGCGGCGTTCAAATGTCACCGCATTGGTCGTGCAGCTCGCCGGAATACCCATCTCGTCAAACAGCTTGATGAGACGCCAGATACCGACACGCTGGCCGTATTCGCGCCAGGTATAGTTCGGATAGTCCGGCTTATTGCCCGGCAGAACGGCTGGCAGGTTTGGCGGACCACCTGCATAATATGGCTCATCGGTGTCCTTGATGAGATCCCAAGTTTCCATATTGAAGGTCAGGATCAGCGCGACGCGCGCGCCATTTGGCCATTCAAGTTTGCCGCGCTTTGGAAGCGGGACATAATCATATTCCAACATGTCTTGTCTTTCGATCAGCAGTTTTCGAGGAGGTGGCCAAAGCCCGGCATACGATCATTGATGCCGTTCGTGCGCAGGGCGTGCCAGTAAGTCGCTGTGTTGATGGCGATAACCGGCTTCTCCAGCCAGAACTCGGCCATTGTCGCGACCTTGCCAAAGGCGAGGTTTGTGCCGGCCTGAATGATAGCGTCCACGCCTTCAGAGACTTCGATCGCAGCATGCTTCAGCTTTTGCGGTGGCTCATGTGCGATGAGCATCGGGGATGGTGAGGCAAGGCCCTTAATGTGGACCACTTCATAGCCCAGATCTTCGAAGAAGCGTTTTACGTTGGCATCACCGACAGGTGCATATGGCGTCACGATGCCAAGCTTTTTGATCCCGCCATAAGCCTTGATCGCCGCTTCTACCGCGTGAGAGCCCATAACGACCGGCACGCCACCTGTCTTTTCTTCCATTTTCTTCTGGAGCCGTTCGGCGCCATCTGCGCCATCCCAGAAGGTTTCCGCTGACATGCCCATGACCACACAGTCCGGGTCCATTGTCATCGCGGTATCAACACTATCCATCGTCGCGTTGCGGATGTTGTTGATCATTTCCATGAAGGATTCGTTGTCGAAAACCTTCGTGTCCGGGATGTGAATACGCTCAAAGTGATTGGTCACACCGTATGGGCGCATATCATCATATTCAGGTTGAACGCTCGTATTGGTCGACGGCGCGATGACCGCAAACTTTTTTCTGAAACCGAGAGAATCTGTCATCTGCTTGCTCCAATCCTTGCAGACCAATGCCGCTCCATGAAGCGGCTTGATTGGCGTCACTATTGCGCTGATCAGAGGGGATGTGTGCGGCGAAGCTGAGTTTGTTCGCCAGCTGAATAGCAACGCTGAGAGACGAAATTCGGCAGGCGAACATCGACAGAATCCGGGGCGCTTATCCGTAGAGAAACTGGCTCATTTCAGGTCAGATCGACCAGTGAAGGGATGAGATGAGCACCGTGACCAGCATACTGCCCGCCAGCGCGCCAGAAACTCCATTCGTGTCCGCCCTTCTGAAAAAGCCGCAAACTCAGAAAATGCTGATCAACGGCAATTGGGTTGCAGCCAGCGAGAGCGAAACCATCGAGGTGCTCGACCCGGCCAACGGCGCGACCATCGCTTATCTGCAGCGCGGCACGGAAGCTGATGTGGATAAGGCCGTAAAATCTGCCCGCGCGGCGCTGCCTGTCTGGGGCAGGATGACACCGCGCCAGAAGGCCGAAGCGCTGCACAAGATCGCCGATCTCATCGATGCAAATATTGAAGAATTATCGGAGCTGGAAACCCTCGACCAGGGCAAGCCTTATTCAGTGTCCCGCTGGGCCGAGATTCCAAGCGCTGCAAAACAGTTTCGCTTCTTTTCGGGCCTCTGCCATGCGGTAGAGGGCAAGACCATCAACAATTCCGTCGAATATCAGCCGGAAGGACGCGACGTTCACAGCTGGACTTTGAAAGAGCCGGTCGGCGTGGTCGGCGCAATTGTCCCATGGAACTCTCCACTCGTTCTGACCGCAATGAAAATTGCACCAGCCCTGGCTGCGGGGTGCACAGTGGTTCTAAAACCCTCTGAGGAGACCTCTCTAACCGCTACCAAGCTAGGTGAGATGGCGCTTGAAGCCGGCCTGCCGCCGGGCGTTCTGAATGTCGTCACCGGCTATGGCCATGAAGCTGGTTCAGCCCTCGCATCGCATATGGATGTCGACAAAATTGCGTTTACCGGCTCAACGCAGACCGGGCGAGCGATTGTTGACGCCAGCAAATCCAATCTGAAACGCATCTCACTGGAGCTAGGCGGTAAATCGCCCGCTATCGTGATGAAAGATGCAGATCTTGATCTGGCCATCCCGGGCCTTGCAAACGGCATTTTCTTTAACGCCGGTCAGGTCTGCGTCGCCAACTCGCGCGCCTTCATCCATGCTGACATTTATGATCAGGTGATCGAAGGCATCGCCGCCTATGGGGCGGATATGCAGCTCGGGCACGGGCTGAACCGTCAAACGGCTATGGGCCCGGTTGTCTCCCGCAAACAGGCGGACCGGATTGAAGCCTATGTTGAAGGCGCCCGCAGCGATGGGGCTCAGATTCTCGGCGGCGGCTGCTGCGGCGATAATGGCACCTTCATCAAGCCAACAGTTGTCGGCAATGTCAGCACGAGCTCACCGATTGCACAGGATGAAGTGTTCGGCCCTGTACTGGTGGCGCAGAAGTTTACCGAAACGGACGAGGCCCTGAATTGGGCGAACGACACAAGCTTTGGCCTCGCCTCCAGCATCTGGACGCGCGATTTCTCAACAGCCCACCGAGTGTCACGCCAGTTGCGCGCCGGAACGGTATGGATCAACACACACTCCATGTTCGATGCAGCGCTTCCTATCGGCGGCGTCAAGCAATCAGGCTATGGCCGCGATAGCGGCATTACGGCGCTCGATAATTACCTCGAAACCAAAACCGTCTGCGCGGTCGTTTAGAAAGAGGCTTCGATGGCAGACCCGATCCTCCGCCAGAAACTATCCGAAAACGGCTGTCTTATTGTACCCGGCCTTCAGGACATGATCGCTGCGAAGATCGCCAACAAGGTAGGCTTTCCAGTTGTATTCGGGTCTGGCTATTGGCTGACGGCCTCTTCCATGGGTTTGCCGGATGCCGGTCTGGCGACATATTCCGACATGCTTAAGAGCATGCAGACACTCGTTGATGTCTGCGATGGGGCGGTCATTGCGGACGCAGATACCGGATATGGCGGCTTGTTGAACGTTCAGCACACGGTGCGCGGATATGAGCGCGCAGGCGTTACCGCCATTCAACTGGAAGATCAGGAATTTCCAAAACGCTGCGGTCATACGCCCGGCAAACGCATCGTACCTGATGCAGATATGGCCGATAGAGTGCGCGTAGCTGCCGATACGAGACAAGATAAAGAGAACTTTCTTATCATTGCTCGCACAGATGCACGACAGATCGAAGGTCTGGATGGCGTGCTCCGCAGGCTGGATGCTTACGCCGAAGCTGGCGCGGATATTCTGTTCGCTGAAGCGCTTCTGAATGAAAAGGAAATGCACAAAGTTTGCACCACCTTCGATCTGCCCATGATGGTCAATATGGCCAATGGCGGGTCAACGCCGCTTTTCAAAGCGTCCGAACTTCAGGACATCGGATATTCCATCGCGATTTTTCCATCACTTACGAGTCTGGTCGCAGCGCAGGCAATGGAGCGGGCACTCCTTCATTTAAAAGAGACAGGTGACGGAGACGCGGAGGATATCTTCAGCTTCAAGGAATTCGGATCAATGATCGGATTTGACGAGATCCATGCCTTTGAACGGAAATGGGCCCGCGACTGACGGGAACGTCAGAGCGGCCAATCCGGTTCCGCCCGGCTGCACTTCATATCCGGTTTTTAAGTCATCATGACTGATAGATGATCAGCGCGCTGAACAAATGCGCGCCGAATACTCTGTTTTGAACCTCCAAAAGCGTCTCAGCTCGAGAAAATGTTCGCATGTCGATAAAACGAAACATGTCTGCATGCAGTTTCTCAATTTCTGACAGTCTTTTTTCCAGATCACACGATCTCGCCTTGTATTCTCAAGTAATGGCAAGGCCAACGGGAAAATGTTTGTTACGGGGCGAATGAAAATGAAGGAACGACTAAGTAAAATCAGCCAAAAAGCTATGCTGCTCTCGGCTGCTGCATTGAGCGTAATGGTTGCAATACCTCAGGTAGCTCACGCGCAGGAAGACGCAACTGTTGAGGAAGAAACACCTCGCCAGATGAACACCATTATGGTGACCACGCGCGCCCGCGCAGAGAGCATTCAGGACGTACCACTGTCCATCACCGCTCTCGATGAAGACGCGCTGGACGCAAAGAGCATTGGCAGCCTTGAAGACGTTGCGCGCTTCACGTCCGGCTTCAGCTTTGAGAACTTCTCCGGCGGTTTTGCGACACCGGTCATTCGTGGTCAGGCTCAGACACGTGTCACAGCACTTGAGTCAAACGTCTCTACCTTCTTCGATGGCATTTATATGCCGCGTTCATGGGCAACCGATGTTGGCACATCTTCCATCGCACGGATTGAGGTCGTCAAAGGCCCGCAATCAGCGCGTTATGGTCGTAACGCGTTTGCGGGTGCCATCAACTATGTCCCGCGCAAAGCAGAGCTTGGTCTCGACGCGCCAACAGGCAACATCTTCACGACTATTGGTGATGACGAGCGTTTTGACGTCGGTATGACGGGCATTGTCCCGATTGGCGAGCGTTTCGCGATGGGCGCCTCTATCATTCACTCCGAATATGACGGCTCCTGGGAAAACTCCCACCCGTTTGCGGACGCTGGTATCAGCCCGGGCACAACCGGAAACTCCGGCGGCTGGGACAATGAATCGATCTCCTTCACTGCGATTGCAGAACCGATTGATGGCTGGGTCACAGAATTTGGCTATTACAACTTCACGATCAGCCGCGAAATGGGCGCAAACAATCAGTACGCGGAGAACGCGTTCCAGATGAATTGCGGCGCGACACGTAACTTCCAGGAAAGCCTGCTCTGCGGAGAACTCCCGGGTCCGACAGACAGTGTCGCTATCGACCCACGCGCATACAGCGTCCAGTCAGACACAGACATTTTCCGCTTCCGGACCGCTTATGATCTGACCAACGATCTGGAACTCAGCTATATGTTCGGCCGTGTCGAAGGTGAAGTCGATATCGCGAACATGACCGTGCCTGATCAGACCAATTGTGCCGGTCTGTGTACATTCCAGAACGCTCCGATTGGCGCAATTGCCTATGACTCCCACGAGCTGAAGCTCGACTATACAGGGGACTCGTTCCGCGGTGCTCTTGGCGCATTCTACACAGACGGCACAGATGACTATCTGTTCGAATACGTACTGGTTCCAAACCTTACTGCGGGCTCTACCTTCAGCCTCGGCGAAGACCCGAGCGCAGTACGCTTCCCGCTCACTGACTCTACAACGGAAACAGAGGTCGCCTCTTTCTTCGCCGAGGGTCAGTACACACTTCCGGGCGGCGCGACACGCGTCGGCGCAGAAGTGCGCTGGTCTGAAACAACTCTGACGGCGACCAACAATGCAAGCGGTCTTCAACTTGAAGAAACCTTCACTGCGGTCACGCCTCGCTTCACTGTTGAACACGACCTGACGGACTACTCTCTGGTCTATGCGTCAGCCGCGCGCGGCGCGAAAGCAGGTGGCTTCAACCCGACAGCGGTTGCACCTGAATTCCAGGTCTTCGACGAAGAGTTCAACTGGACTTACGAACTGGGCGCGAAGAACACTTTCATGGATGGTCGCCTCGTTCTGATCGGCGCTCTGTTCTACACAGACTGGACAGACGTTCAGATTAACTCTCCTGACCCAAGCTCTGCGGATCCGGACGCTGTCTCGATCACCCTGAACCTTGGTAATGCGGAAGTTCTGGGTGTCGAGTTTGACGCTGCATTCTACGCAACGGATAATCTCAGCTTCGACGGTACATTCTCCCACGCTGACGGCACATATAGCGATGGCACGATTGATGCGCGCTTCCGCCGTACACCGTCTCCGTGTGACAATGTTGTCTGTACGTCTGATGGCGACGTTAGCGGCAACGACATTGAACGGACACCGCAGACGCAGGCATCTTTCGGCGCACAATGGGAAGACACTCTGCCAATGTGGGGCGGTCCGACCTGGTCTGTTCGCGGCGACCTGACATGGCAGAGCGAGTTCTACGCAACGTCTGCCAATCTCGCGACAATTCCGGAGCGTACCCTTCTTGGCGCTCGCGCTGGTCTCGACTGGGATAACGTCAATATCAGCCTCTGGGCGAAGAACCTCACCGACGAGTCTTATGTCTCGAACGCCTATGTGGTTCTCATCCCGTTCGGCAACACATACCAGACCTTCTACGGCCCACGTCGTTCGTTCGGTATGACTGCACGCTACACGTTCTGATACTCCTTCCCCAGGTCATCAGAACAGAAAGCCCGCCTCCCATGGCGGGCTTTCTTTTGTCTGATTTTCGGCCCACAAAAAAGCCGCCCCAACGGGCGGCTTTTTCAGTCGGATACTGATGCTCGAGATCTAGTCCTGAAGATCGCCTAGAAACAGGTTCGGCAGCACCGCATTATCCCAGCCCGGTTCTTCCGGTGGCCATGCGCCTGTGCGCAGGATCACGAGGTTCTCGGACGGCACCATATAGGCCACCTGATTAGAATTGCCGTCAAAGAAGAAAACATCATCACGGAGGAACGGCTCTGACTGAGGTGTACCTGAGAGATAAGTTTCAGGATTCGGGCCTGACGGATTCAGGAAAGGTGAATATGGTGTGCCGAGATATACGCCCATGCCCGCGTTCGGAAACCCTGGCCCCGGCGCTTTAATGTCAGCGATAAATTCTGGTGACAGCAGCGCTTCACCCTCCCATTCACCGTTCTGAACCAGCAGAACGGCCAGCCTCAGATACGTGTCGGCAGGCAGCATCGCACAGCAACCTGAATGCGGAACACCGCCATCGCGGTTGAACCAGATCTCACCGCCTTTTGCGCCCAGAGGCTCGAAGACAGCTTGCGTAAGCCAGTCCGCATAGCCCATGCCTGTCGCGCGCTCGATCAGAGGCGCGATGAGGTCACCATTGGCGTTAGAGTAGGCGTAAACCTCACCCGGCTCGGCCACCATCGGATAATCTTCAATGATCACACGCTCATGATACGGGTGCAGATAAGCACGGTTCAGAACATTGTCGGCTTCAAAGGCTGCTGCTTGCGGCAACAGACCTGAATGCATGCCCAGCACGTCCCGAATACGGATCGTTTCTTTGGGTGTGCCCTGCCATTCATGGATAAAATCCGCCATCGGTTGATCAAGCGAGGTGATATAGCCTTCCTGCAGAGCGCGTCCGACAGCGACCACGCTCAGAGGCTTGGCCAGCGACTTAGAGACCAGAAGTGTGTCTGCGTCCACATCGCCAAAATACGTTTCGGAGACGATGGCGCCATCTTTCCAGACGATCAGAGATGATGAGTTGTTTTCCGCAGCATAGGCCGTCGCAGCCTCAAGCGTGTCGGGCGAGAAAACCGTTTCCGCGGAGGCCCGGGCGAACGGTTCAAACTCGGCTGCACCCGCCATTGGTTTCAGATTGTCATACGCCGGTAAACCGGAAGCACCTGTTCTGTCGCGTAGCGCATCAAACCGTTGAAGGTAAATCGCCTCAGCAGCTTCGTCGCTGAGCCCGGTCGCCGGCTCGACATGTGTCGCACAAGCGCTCGCAATCAGGCAGCCGCCCATCAAAAGTCGTTTCAACGTCATATCGCCTCCTATTGTGTCCAGATTATCAATCTACTCGATGTCAGGACACCGGACTCTCGGGGTCACCGGGGAGTTCGTCAGGCGAACACACATAAAAAGCGCATTCGTATCGCCGCCAGTAATGCGAAGTTGTCATGGGAAAAACAAGGTCCGGCCAGGCCGGTCCTGTTTAGGGCGAAGGAGCGGGAATTTGCGACGAGCAGGCACAGGTCTTATCGGATGCACTACAGCTCTGCTGCTGATTACGACCGGCTGCACCGCCCCCGTGTCTCCAGTCGCTGACACCACAGCAGCTCAGGCGGGATACACGTTTATTGATCGATCTGAACTGGCCGGAAATGGCCGCGCGATTCCGTATCGGGTTTTCCGTCCCACGACAGACTGCACGCCGTGCGACGTCATCGTCTTCTCTCATGGCAATCTTGCGACCTATGACCGGTATGACGTGCTACTCACAGACTGGGCCATCAACGGCTATGTCGTGGTTGCGCCCCAGCATGTAGATTCTGAAGAACATCCGGACCGCGAAGCCTATCTGACAACAGATAGCCAGCCGCTCCGCACGGAAGACTATCTGGTTCTCTCAAACCGTTTTGCTGAAGACGGCTTCGAGTTTGACGGGTTGAATTTCTCAGGACGTCAATTTGCAGCAGGCCATTCCTATGGCGGGCTGATCGCGCTGTTGGCAGGTGGCGCAGAAGCTGCAGATAACGCAAGCAATTTTCCGGAAAATGGCGTCGATCCGCTCGCCGTAATTGCGATCTCTCCACCCGGAGAATTAGATGGTCGCATTGATCAGAACGGATACTCAAAAGTCGACAGGCCGACGCTGTTTGTGACCGGCACCACCGATATTCTTCCCGGCTTCATTGATGCCTGGGAAACCCATCTGGACGCCTTCGAGGTCAGTCAGGAGGGGCTTGGATACGCGCTCATTTTCGAGGGCATGAACCATTATTTCAATGGCGCATTTGGCCGGATTACCCCTGAGGGCGCCGCGTCAGAGATCGCCATCGACACACTGAACACGCAGATTCTTGCGTTTCTGGCTGCCACCGCTTCGGGCGAAGCCCCCGTCGGGGACGACTGGGCGCAAACAGATAATCCGATTGTAAGGACGCTGACCAAATGACCTCAATCACAGACGATGTACCGATGCAGGGCGACAATCCCTCACCCGTTTCCGACATCACCCGAAAGGTGAAGGTCGGCTGGGCGAGCGGCGCGCTTGGTGTCGCGATCCTGATGAACTCGATCGGCGGTCTGGCGCTGTTCTACATGATCAGCGTTCTGCACATTAATCCGGCTCTGGCCGGTGGCCTGATCTTCGTAACCAAAATCTTTGACGTCCTGTCCGACCCGATTGTCGGGCGCTGGAGCGACTCTCTGCGTTCAGGCAAAAGCCGCCGCCGCCCATTCCTACTCTGGGGCGCGCTGATCTCGGCTGGCTCTTTTGCGATGATCTTCACGACGCCGCTCTTCGACAGCGAATGGATGCGTGCAGGCTATGTCTTCATCGCTATGCTGATCTACACGATCGGCTATACCATCTTCAACGTGCCTTACATGTCCATGCCGTCAGAAATGACCGAGGACTATCACGAGCGCTCTTCCATCCACAGCTACCGCATGATGTTCATCTCGGTTGCCAATCTGGTTGCGGGCGCACTGACACCGTGGATCCTTGAGAAAATGGGCCGTCTTGAATGGTCTTCATACGCTCTGATCGGCGTAGCTGGTGCGGTCATCATTCTGCTCAGCATGATCAATGCGTGGCGCACGACTGCAGATGCGAAGTTCACAGAAGCCGGCACGCATACACCGCGCATGCTCGATGAACTGAGCCATGTCTGGCGCAACCGCCATTTCATCCGTCTGCTCGGTGTAAAAGCAGCCCAGCTGATTGGTATCGCCTCTGCTGCAGCGGCCGGTATGTTCTTCCTTCTGAACGTCCTGCAGAAAGATCTGAACCTGATGGCCCTGACCGGTCTTGTTGTCGGCCCGATGTCTCTGCTGTTTGCACCGGTCGTCGTCTGGATTTCCAAACGCCTCGGCAAAAGCCGGACCTATATGCTCGCCGCGGCCAACTACGTGGTTATCACCGCAACCTGGGTGATCGCCGACGCGAACGAACCAGACTGGGCATATCTGCTACGTATGGCGCTCGTGTCATTCTCGGCCAGCGGCAACATCATCATGGCTATGTCCATGCTCACAGACATCATCAACCATGATGCCAAGAAAACCGGTGTTCGCCGCGAAGGTGTCTACACTGCTTTCTACAGCTTCACTGAAAAATTCACGTTTGCATTTGGCCCACTGATTGTCGGCCTCGCGCTCGGCTTTGCCGGGTTCGACAAGAACATCCCGCCGGAAGCGATGCAAACCGAAGAAATTCGCCAGGCCCTCCTGCTTGGCAACTGCTATATCCCCGTCGTCATGGGCATCCTCGCGATTTTCCTGCTGTCGGGATATAAACTGAAAGAAGAGGATCTGAAAAATGAGTGAAGAACTGCATGCCCGACTACGGCAGCGCGGGCGCGCTTCTGTAGATTTTCTCGCCAATTTCGGGTTTGGCATGTCAGACCTGCGCAACTCGGTCGAGGAAGAAATTCAGAGAATCGTTCCTGATCCTGACGCCCTGCCAGACGACCTCGACCAGCGCGATGCACGTATGCAGCAGAGCCTCGGCGCCAGTCAGGCTTACCGCGCAACGCAAGCGGTTGGCGAATGGATGGCGACCCATCACGGTCTCGTTGCCAAGCACGCTTTCGAAGAAGTGCGCGAAGAAATGGAACCGATCCTGAAAAAGTTCGAACAAGGCGGTTCTACCGTTGAAGCCAATCCGGACATGGAAGCTCCGGCTTACTGGGACGGCGTAGATTTCCACCGCACCGCAGGCGGTTGGGACGAGCACGATTATCAGGGCTATATCCACGCCGATATCGTCCACACACGTCTCGTCGCAAAGACTTTCCCGGGTGGCATTTTTGCTCAGCGCCGCATGGTCGCTGCGCTCCCGCCGAAAGATCATTATGACAAGATCATCGACATGGGCTGCTCTACTGGGCACTTCACACGCGCGCTGCAGGAAACCTATCCGGATGCAGAAATCTATGGCGTCGACCTGTCTCTGAAAACAATTCAGCAGGCACAACGTCTTGGTAATGCGAACGGCTGGAGCTGGAAGCTCTACCAGCGCCCTGGCGAAGACACAGGCTTCGAAGACGAAACCTTCGACCTCGCGACCTCATACATTCTGCTGCACGAAATTCCGGCGGACACGATCAAGGCGCTCTTCAAAGAAGCCTTCCGCGTGCTGAAGCCGGGCGGCGACATGATCATGAGTGACGTGACCCGCTATGCCGACCTCGACAAGCTAGCCATGTGGCGTGCCGATGCTGGCGCAAAATACGGCGGCGAACCGCACTGGCGTGCCTCTGCAAGCCTCGATCTGGCGCAAATTGCGCGTGATGCAGGGTTTGTCGACGTCACGGCCAAAGCCTTCGATCCATTCAAATACCCTTATGTAGTTCAAGGACACAAACCGGAATGAGCGCCGATCCTAAATCCTACAACAAGCCGCAACGAAATATGCTGCTTGAGACCGACGTAAACGGTCTGGCACAGGCTGTTGTAACTCTTACACAAGAAGTCTGGGTTCTGAACGACCGTCAGATGGTGACAGAAGCTGTTCTGGCAAAGCACGGTATCGATATCGCTGAAGAGGTAGATACCTTTACACCAGACGAAGCGCTTCAATCAAAACTCGATGAGCGTAGCCGAGCCATCATGCAACGGGTTTTCAATTCGCTCGGCGGAATTTCGTCTGACGAGTAGACGGTAAATCATCCAATCCGAAAGCCGCCATTTTCTGCAAAGAGAATGGCGGCTTTTTTCTGCCGCGTTCCATTTTGGTAAATCGCGGTGACTTCATGACGCTCAACACCAAAGCTCTGATCGCAATTATTGCCGTCAACTTTGTAACGATTTCGGGATTTGGCTTTCTCTTTCCCATTTTCGCGGTCTACGGAAAGGCCATTGAGGCAAACGCGACCGAAATCGCGCTTTCAATCGCCTCTTTCTCTCTCGGTAATCTCATCGCCAATCCGATATGGGGTAAGGCATCCGACCAGTTCGGACGTAAACGCCTTCTGGTGATCAGCCTTGCAGCGGGCGCGGTTATCACCGCACTCAACGTGCTGGCCGTCACCCCGTGGGCACTGATCTTTGCGCGCTTTATTGCGGGTCTTGCTGCCGGTAGCTTCTCCATCGCATTTGCCGTTGCCGCGGACATCTCGACACCTGAGAACCGCACCCGCGTCATGGGAACGGTTGGCGCCGGATTCTCGCTCGGCTTCATTATGGGCCCGGCCATTGGCGGTTTTGTAGCCGGCGGCGACCCAGGCCCTGAAGCCTTTACCCGCGTCTGTTATGCAGGCGCTGCACTCATGCTGATCGGGGCAGTCATCACACAGATTTTTCTGCCAGAAACCCGGCCGGAAGATGATAGTTCAGCCGACACAGAAAACGCGCCTCAACAGGTGAGCCGCTGGGCCGTTCTTCGCGACCCAGTGCTTGGCATTATCATTCTTCTGTCGCTTGTCTCTTCAATCGCTATGGCCAAGATGGAAGCCACATTTGCCATCTTCGCGGACGATGTGCTGAGCCTCTCCCCGTTCGGGATTGGTCTCTATTTCGCTGCTATGGGCGGAATTGGCGTAATCGGTCAGGCTGGCGCTGCAGGCTTCCTCTCACGGAAAATCGGTGAACGGGGCATGTTGTTTGTCTCACTCGCCTTCCTCAGCCTCGGCATGTTCACTCTGGCGACGTCACAGGAGAGAGTTCAGGCGTTTATCGGCATGTGCACGATTGCGATCGGCTTCTCCATGATCACACCTGCCATGTCGGGCCTGACATCGCTTTCAGCGCCGCCGCGTGCGCAAGGCGTTTCGCTCGGTCTGGTACAGTCATCTGGTAGTCTGGGGCGTGTGATCGGACCGGCATTTGCCGGGATCATCTACGACATGGCAGGTCCGCCAGCACCGTTTTACGTCGGCAGCGCTATCCTGCTCATATGCCTGATTGCGATGGGCGTCTGGATGCGCGTTGTTCCACCGCTGGCCAAGCCGACCTGATTAGATACCGGTCGGCTCAGCTTTCGGAGGGGATCAGATCACCCCGGAAGCGGCCAGACACTGAATGTCTTTCGCAGACAGTCCAAGCCCATCCAGCAATTCAGTTGTATGCTCGCCGACTTTTGGCGGGTTGAGGCGCAGGCCCGGACGCGCACCATCCATCTCTACCGGAAGCGCCGGCAATTTCACCGGCGTGCCGTCCGGAAGCTCCAGATCAAGCAAGCCGCCCTTCGCGTTCAGATGCGGATCGTCAAACAGGTCTTCCGGTTTGGAGATCGGTGCGAACGGCAGGCCCACCTCCTCAAGAATGACCATCAGGTCATCCTTGGAATAGGTTTCAAAGAGCGCACGCAGGACCGGCATAATTTCGTCGCGGCGCGCAACGCGCTCATTGTTTTGCGCCAGAGATTCATCGCCCGCCCAATCGGCAAGACCGAAGGCTTCGCAGAACTTGGCCCACTGGCCGTCAGATACCACGCCAACGAACACTTTCTCGCCATCGCGGACATCGAACACGTCGTAAACGGCCCAGGCCGAAATACGCGCGGGCATTGGCGCGGCCGGGCTGCCCGTCACGCCATACTGGGCCATATGCTGGCCGACCAGAAAGGCGGTTGTCTCAAAGAGTGAGGCCTGAACACGCTGTCCTTTGCCTGTCACATCCCGTTCACGCAGCGCCGCGAGCACGGCAATCGCGCCAAACATGCCGCCCGTTACGTCAATAACAGACGCACCCGCACGTAGCGGTCTGCCGGGAGGGCCCGTCATATAAGCCAGACCGCCCATCATCTGCGCGACTTCATCAAGCGCCGTCCGGTTTTCATACGGACCGNCCAGAAAGCCTTTTTCAGAGCAATAGATCAGCTTCGGGTTCAGCTCGCTCAGCGCGTCATATCCAAAACCCATCTTATCGAGCGATCCGGGA
This sequence comes from Ponticaulis sp., assembly GCA_002723155.1. Taxonomy (GTDB): domain Bacteria; phylum Pseudomonadota; class Alphaproteobacteria; order Caulobacterales; family Hyphomonadaceae; genus Ponticaulis. The sequence goes on from PBNO01000002.1 coordinate 542,197, forward strand.
CGGAAGTTCTCAACGAACACATCAGCATCTGCGATCAGGTTGCGCGCAATTTCTGCCCCGCGCTCTGATTTCAGATTGAGGCAAATGCTCTTTTTATTGCGGTTATACATGGCGAAGTAACCGGCGCCCGACCCTTTGAGTTTGCGGGTTTTGTCGCCCCCAATCGGTTCCACCTTGATGACTTCGGCTCCCATGTCGGCCAGCATTAGTCCAACTGTTGGTCCCATAACCATGTGGGCAAACTCGACAACTTTAAGTCCCGTCAGGGGTCCGTTCTCTAACACGGTGGCACTCCGATTTTCTCGTTATTCGTCAGAGTAAACCTCGTCGGTTTTGACGGGGTTTTCCTGCCGTGAATCACAGCTGGTCGACTGACGAGCATCCAAAACCAGAGTGCGCCGGAAGTTATTCGTTCCTCGAACAGCTTGGCGAAATCCGATGCGCACAGAGCAGCCGACATGCTCCTTTTGAGCTCAAGCCGGATAAACCGCACATCGGGAAAGTTGTGTTCATGGGTAAAACTGCATTCGAGAAGATCTGGGACGCGCACCGTGTTAGCGAGATTGGCGACGGAACAGATCTTATCTTGATCGATCGCATTCTGCTTCATGAACGCACAGGCGGCGTGGCACTGAAAAGCCTTCATGCATCAGGTCGGCCAGTAAATGATCCTGCGCAGGTTTTCGCGACCATGGACCATATCGTCGACACCCTGCCCGGCCGCTCGGATAACACACTCATGCCGACAGGGCGGGACTTCATCCTTGCAACCCGCGAAGCCTCCAAAGAGGCAGGCATTTCCCTGTTTGATCTGAATGACAGACGGCAGGGAATCGTGCACGTTATCTCACCAGAGCTGGGCATCATTCTGCCCGGTGCCACTCTGGTCTGCCCGGATAGTCATACCTGTTCTCAGGGTGCACTTGGCGGCCTTGCCTGGGGCATTGGCTCTTCCGAGGCAGAGCACGCTCTCGCGACCTCCACGCTGCGCGTCAACAAGCCCAAAACCATGCGCATTACGATAGATGGCGAGCTTGCACCCGGCGTGACCGCTAAAGATCTGGCGCTATATATCGTGTCTGAAATCAGCTCGTCTGGCGCCGTTGGCCACATGATCGAGTATGCGGGCAGCGCTGTGACGTCTCTGGATGTCGAGGCCCGTCTGACGCTCTGCAATATGGCGACAGAACTTGGCGCTTTTTCAGCTTTCATTGCGCCCGATGAGAAGGTGTTCGCGTATCTTAAGGGCCGCGATTACGCGCCAAAAGGTGACGATTGGACGGCCGCGCTCGAGCAATGGAAGACCATTTTCACCGACGCAGACGCGAGCTTTGACAAAGACGTCACGCTGAGCGGCAATGACGTTCCGCCTATGGTCAGCTGGGGCACGAGCCCGCAGCAATCTATGCCGGTTACCGACGACGTGCCGCTATATTCTGAAGTTTCGAGCCGCGATTCCCGCGACAGCTATGACCGCGCCATTGCCTATATGGACCTTGAACCGGGTGAACCGCTGCGATCATTCAGCATCGATGCCGCCTTTATCGGCTCATGCACGAACAGCCGCCTGTCGGACCTGCGCCGCGCTGCAGATATTCTGATCGGCCAGAAAGTCGCTCCGCATGTCAAAGCGATTTGCGTACCCGGCTCGACATCTGTGAAAGCCCTCGCAGAAGCAGAAGGCCTCGACAAAATCTTTCTGGATGCAGGCTTTGAGTGGCGCGAATCCGGGTGCTCCATGTGCTTCTTTGCAGGCGGAGAAAGCTTCGGCGCAGAGGAACGGGTCATCACCTCAACCAACCGGAATTTCGAAAGCCGTCAGGGCCCAAAAACACGCTCGCATCTCGCGTCACCGGAAACCGTCGCTATGTCAGCCATCATGGGTCATATTGCCGATGCCCGCATGCTCGCCGGAAAGGAAAGCCGATGAAGCCGCTTAAAATTGTCCGGTCTCTGGCGGTACCGCTGATCGTCGATAACATTGATACCGACATCATCATTCCATCGCGCGAAATGAAGTCGGTTTCCAAAACAGGCCTGTCGGATGGTCTCTTTGCAGGCTGGCGGTATACCGCTGTCGGCAGCCGTGAGATCAATCCTGACTTTGTGCTGAATGACGCAAAATATGCAGATGCGGAAATCCTGCTCGCAGGCGATAATATGGGCTGTGGTTCCTCACGTGAACACGCTGCATGGGCGCTCGCAGAATATGGCTTTCGCGTCGTTATTGCGCGGAGCTTCAACCCGATCTTTCGTGGCAACTGTATCCGCAACGGAATACTGCCCGTAAAGCTCTCGCCGGAACCAATTGCGAAAGCTGAAGGGCAGATCACCGTCAACCTCGAAGCCATGACAATCACCTCAGAAGCGGGTGATGGCTGGAACTTTGAACTTGAAACCGAGGCACGCGAAATGCTGCTTGAAGGGCTGGACCCGATTGATCTCACCCTCAAGCGCGCTGCAGACATTGCGGCCTTTCGTGAAGCTGACCGGGCGCGCCGCCCTTGGATATACAATCTGAAAGCTGGATAAGATGAGCGATAATCTACATTTTCCTGTCATCGTTATTGGCGCAGGTGGCGCAGGCCTCACCGCCGCGCTCGCAGCCTCGGACCTTGGTGCAGAGGTGCTGGTGCTGGAGCGGGATTCGGTTCCAATGGGCTCAACGGCCATGTCGACAGGTCTCATCCCTGCCGCGGGTACGCCGGAACAGGCTGAAAAAGGCATTGAAGACAGCCCGGAACGGTTTGCCGCTGACGTCATGGCGAAAACCAAAGGCAAGACCGACCCCGACATCGCGCTAAAGCTCGGACAGGAATCTGCGGAGACAATTGCATGGCTTCGCGACAAACACAGCATTCCGCTGAGCCTGATTGGCGGCTTCCTCTATCCGGGCCATACGGCCATGCGCATGTATGGCACACCGCTCAGAACGGGCGGCGAGCTGATGGCTTCGCTTCAGACAGCTTGTGAAGCGGCGGACATTCCAATCCTCACCGATGCAACAGTTACACGCCTCGCGTCCGAAAAGGGCAAAGTGACACTTGTCGAGTACACAAGACCTGACGGAGTGACAGAAAGCGTCAGCTGTGACGCGGTCATCCTCGCCTGCTCAGGCTTCGGCGGAAATGCCGACATGGTTCGCGAATGGATCCCTGAAATGGCCGAAGGCTTTTATCATGGCCATCCGGGCAATAAGGGCGATGCGATCCGCTGGGGTCAGGAACTGGGCGCAAAACTCTCCGATATGAGCGCCTATCAGGGACATGGCGGTCTGGCGGCAGGTCACGGCATTCCAATTCTCTGGCCGCTGATCATGGAAGGCGGCTTTCAGGTGAACCGTGAGGGCAAGCGCTTCTCCAACGAGGCGTCGGGCTATTCTGAACAAGCTGCCAAGATTAACGGCCAGCCCGGACAGGTCGCATGGTCCATCTATGACGAGCGCCTGCACACGCTGATGCTCGATTTTGATGACTATCAGGATGCGCTGAAAGCGGGCGCGGTACAGTCAGCCCCGACTATTCAGGAACTCGCAGCAAAAGCCAATCTGCCTGCTGACGCGCTCGAAGCGACACTCGCGAATGTGATGGCACTGAATGCTGGCGAAGCCACGGATGAATTCGGACGCGACTTTACCGGAAAAATTCCGCTGGCAGGCCCGTTTTATTGCGCCAAAGTGGTCGGCGCCCTCTTCCACACGCAAGGCGGATTATCTGTCGATGGTGACGCCCGCGTGCTTGCTGAAGACGGTTCCCCGCTTCCAAACCTTTATGCGGCAGGCGGCGCAGCACGCGGTATTTCAGGCGATGGCGCCGATGGATACCTTGCTGGCAATGGACTGCTGACCGCCACTAGTTTCGGCAAGCTTGCTGGGCGCGCCGCAGCGAAACAGGTTCTGGACGAGAACTGAAAACAATCCTGAAAGAGGCAAACATGAAATTCCATCTGATTTCGGGCGTGGCCCTTATTTGCCTCTCAGCCTGCGCTCAAGACCAAACCCCGCCAACTATAGAAGCCGAACCACCACCAGATGCCGCGGCGGCAGAACCCGCAGCGATGCCGACCAATGCCACAATCGTAGAGACCTACTTCCCACGGTCACGGGTCGAAGGCGCGCCGGAACCGCTACCTCAAAATCCTGATGCCCGCCTTTCAGATGCGGACATGATATTCGCTGACGCCATCGCCTATGCCGAAGAAACGACAAGCTATGCTTTGCTCATCTGGCATGATGGCGCGCTTCAGCTTGAAACCTATTTCCCGCCGCACACCGAAGAGGTTCGGTCCGAACCGGCCAGCATGCACAAATCCGTGCTCGGCCTTGTAACGGCCAAAGCGATTGAAGACGGCCTCATTGAAAGCGCCGATGCACCGATTTCGACCTGGCTGCCTGAATGGGAAGACGATCAACGCGGCGAGATCACGCTACGCCAGCTTCTGACCATGTCCGCCGGTCTTGCACCACTTTCCTATGAGGGCGGCGCGGCGTCACCGGCCGTGCGCTTTGCCTCAGGTGAGGATGATACGGTTGAAACCCTGCTCAGTCTTCCGTTGGAAGAGGCAAGCGCGCCCCATTTCCATTATCAGAACACAGTCAGCCAGCTTCTGATGCTGGTCGTGACCCGCGCACTTGGCGAGCCGTATCAGGATTACCTCTCACGTGAAATCTGGCAGCCGATTGGCGCGGCTGATGCCTACACCTATGATTTCAACGAGGAAGGCTTCCCGCGCGGTTATGCATCCTTTCTGGCACGCCCGCTGGACTGGCTACGTCTTGGCCTGCTGATCAAACAGGGCGGCGTTTATGACGGCGAACAGATCGTTCCAGCAGAAGCCATCGCGAGCATGACAGCACCTTCTGCACTCAACCCGAACTATGGCTGGCAAATCTGGCGCGGCGCTGAATTTGAAGCCGAGCGCTATTATAATTTCGAAGGCGTTGGTTTTGCTGCGCTCTCAAGCGACCCCTACCTTACTGACGACCTCATCTTCTTCGACGGGTTTGGCGGTCAGCGCGTCTATATCAGCAAGGCGGAAGACCTTGTGATTGTTCGCCTCGGAGATTCTCAGACTGGCTGGGACGATACACGCCTTCCGAACGCCGTCATCAGAGCGCTCCACGCTCAGGACTGATCGCACGCTTCCATCGTCGCTCTACGGACACTTCTGGAAGACCGAATGTTTTTCGCATCCGGCCGACCTAGAGAAGATCAAAGTCCAATTTTACGGAGTAAGGGTGTGAGCAGCAAAGTTCTGATCAGCGAAGTCGGGCCAAGAGATGGCCTTCAGAATTGCAAGGCGATCATGCCGACGGCCGAAAAAGAACGCTGGATACGCGCGCTTTATGATGCTGGCATCGAGGAAATCGAAGTCGGTAGTTTCGTCTCTCCAAAGCTGTTGCCGCAAATGGCCGATACGGGCGAGATCGTGCGCTTTGCGAAAACCCTTCCGGGGCTGACAGTCGCTGTGCTGGTTCCAAATATGAAGGGCGCGCAGCTGGCGATTGAGGCAGGCGCAGACAAGCTGACCATTCCGCTTTCCGTCAGCGAAACACACTCCATCAAGAATATCCGCCGCACTCATGACCAGGTCATTGAAGAGGCGCAGAATATTGCAGCCCTAGTCGCCGAACAGCCAGAAGGCGCACGCCCGCATCTGGAAGGCTCCCTCTCAACAGCGTTTGGCTGCACAATTGAAGGTGCCATTCCGGAAGCCGTTATTCTGAAACTCGCCACGCGCCTAATGGGAGCTGGCTGTGATGAAGTCGGTCTTTCCGACACGACCGGCTACGCAGATCCGGCCTCAATTCGCAAGCTTATCCGCTCTGTCCGCGCAGAAGTCGGCTCAGAAAATCTGACCGGCGTTCACCTTCACAACACACGCGGGCTGGGCCTTGCGAATGCACTTGCTGCCTATGAAGAAGGCATCACCACTTTTGATGCATCACAGGCAGGACTTGGCGGATGCCCGACCTCACCGGGCGCGAGCGGTAATATCGTCACCGAAGATATCGTCTTCATGTTCGAATCCATGGGCATTTCGACGGGTGTAGACCTGGAAGCGCTAATGTCCTGCCGCGAAATTCTGGCCGCGTCACTGCCAGATGAAGAGCTTTACGGCTTCACGCCGCGCGCTGGACTTCCACTCGGCTTCAAGCAAGAAGCAGTCGCCGCTATTTCCTGATTTCAACTGACGACATACTCACATGGCAAACCTCGACGCCCTGATTACGCTTATCATTTATTCCGCTGGTCTCGTCGGGATCGGCTTCTGGGCCTCTAAAAATGCCCAGTCCGAGGATGCGTTTATTCTCGCTGATCGAAGCCTCGGCTCGGTGGTCGCGGGTCTCGCCTATGCGGCTTCAACCTCATCGGCGTGGGTGCTGCTTGGCTTTTCAGGGTTTGTCTATGCGATCGGGCCATCTGCCATGTGGATGGTACCGGGCATTCTGGCTGGCTATGCCGTCGTCTGGTTCTGGTCAGGTAAAGTGCTTCAGGAAGATACGGCCGAGCATGACCATCTGACGCTGACAGACTTTGTCTCCCAGCACACAGACTCCCCCACGATTGGAAGACTGATCCGGATCGCCGCCTCGCTGATCATCGCGTTCAGCTTTTCATGGTATATCGCGGCCCAGCTGCAAGGCGCCGGCCAGGCCTTCAACGATCTCTTCGATAGCAGCCTCGCACTTGGCGTCGTCATCGGAGCGGCCTTGATCCTCGTCTATACTTTCCTTGGCGGGTTTGTGGCCGTCTCTATCGTCGACACCGTGCAAGGCGCACTTATCGGCATTGTCGCGGTCATTCTGCCTGCCATCGCCTTCTTCCACGTTGGCGGTTTTCCGGCGTTCTCCGAAATGCTCGCGGAAGCCCCACCATCATTCTCAAGCGCTTTTGGAGATCGCGCAGGTCTTGCTGCTCTTGGCTTTGTCATAGGCCTGTCAGCTACAGGGTTTGGCGCCCTCGGCCAGCCTCACCTTGTGGCATGGATTATGGCTGCAAGAGACAAGCGCGCCCGTATCGAAGGCGGCGCCATTGCCTGCGCGTGGGGCGCAGTCGTTTACACCGGCATGGGCGTTCTGGGACTTGCCGCGCGCATCATGTTTGGCGAAATCGGCGTCAGTGAAGGCGTTTTCTTCGGCTCTGCGACGGAGCTTCTTCCTGGCATTTTTGCAGGCATCGTTGCTGCAGCGACCCTGTCAGCCATCATGTCGACGGTAGATAGCCAGCTTCTCGTAGCTGGTGCAGCTCTGAGCCATGATCTGGGTCTGGCGCGGCTCGCACCGAAACGCAAAGTTCTGATCTCGCGGCTAGCCATTATTCTGGTGTGCATCGCAGCCGTCGGCGTAACGCTGCTTTTGCCATCGTCGATTTTCGAACGTGTCTTGTTTGCGTGGGTCGCGCTGGGTGCCACATTCGGGCCGATTGTCGTGGCAAGAACGATTGGCTGGACACCGCGCAATGGCTATCTGCTTGCGTCCATGCTCACCGGATTTTTCCTGAGCCTTGCCCTTACCTTCCTTCTGGCAAGCGGGCCGGGTGGAATCTGGACAACCATCGCCCCTTGGGTCGGGTCGTATGCCATTCTGACATTTGAACGGTTCACGACCCGCAAGTAAGACAGATCAGGCAACCGCGCTAAGGTGCGAGCCCGGCTTCTCTGCCGAAGCTGTTTTACCCGATAGCGCCTGATTGATCTTATGCTGCGTATCCTGAAGGGCTGGCAGCAATTGGTTCACAGCTTCCTTATGGTTCATGGTCGATGCAAAGAAGGCAATCGTCGCGACACCTGCAACGCGACCATTACGATGCAATGGAACTGAGACACAGGATGTTTTGCCCGGCGTTACCGTATGTGGGACACGCTCAACAATCGCATATCCCTGACGACGTACGTCTTCGAGGTCATCCAGCGGATCAAGCACGCAGTTCGGATCACCAGGAACCGGAATACGCGGGCCGAGATTTGCTTTGATCAGCTCCAGCTCTTCTTCCGGCAGCGCTGCGAGAAACGCTTTGCCATCTGCGCAATACGCGATTGGCAGGCTGTAGCCCGGATAGTAACGCGCAAACGTAAGAGACGTCATGGCGTGAGTGCTGTCACGAAGCACCATCTGGTTACCAATGCGCGTGACGATAGAAACCGGCCAGCCAATCTCGCGTGTCAGATCTTCGATGAACGGACGCGCAATGCTCACCAGCTCATCATCATCCTGATATCCGTATGACAGCGACTGCACGCTAGGCGCAGGGCGGTAATATTTGCGGCAGGTTTCGCGTTCGATCATGCCTTCATGCACCAGCGTCTGTACGATCCGGCACGCGCTTGGATAAGGTAGGTTCGCTTGCTTTGCGATGTCCATCAGACAGATCGAACCTGCCCGATTGATGATTTGCAGAATGTTCAGCGCGCGGCTGATCGAGCGGATAGGAATGCCTTTCTGAGACTCCTCAGTGTTGGTGGCCTCTGGCTTTTCGACGACAGCAACATTACTCATAACCCGCTCCTAAGATATATTGATATACCAATTGGGGCTCAGAAACGTCTTATCGTCAAGCGCAGCGCCGAATACCTATTGTTCAAAGGGGTTTTGTTTAATTGTCAGGCGAATACCGCCCATGAGTCGGTCAGATTTCAGGCAGGCCAATCAACCGGTCTGGTGCGCCGGAAACTGATTTAAACCACTGAATGAAAGAGCGTCTCAGTCGGACCCGGATTTAACGTCTTCGTTCTCGATGACCATGTGATATTGATACCGGTCAGCGCGATAATTGGAGATGGTGAACTGAACAGCTTTCTTGCTTGCATCTCGTAGAACGCGTCGGATGGTAAGCACCGCCGCGCCTTCAGCCAGCATAAGCGCCTGCGCAACCGCGCCACTCACCGAACGTGCCTGAATGGTTTGCTCTGCGCTCACAACCTCATGGCCTGCGCCAGCCAGAAGCTCGGTGAAAGGTCGATAAGCAATCTCGGCGTCATCAATTTTTGAGGCAACGTCTAGCGGCGTATAATTGCAAATATGAGAGAACGGCGCATTCTCCAGGTGGCGCACGCGTTCAACATACTGGACCTCAGTGCTGGGCTGAATGCCTAGCTCGGTCGCCACATCAATATTTACCGGCACAATATCCAGAAATTTGAGTTCGATCTCGGTTTCAAACCCCAGACGCCTCAAATGCTCCATCGATGTCGAAAAGTTACCGAGAACAGGCGGTGTCCGGTTACTATAAGAGACAATAGTACCACGACCGCGAAAGCGTTTCACAAATCCGCTCGCCGCCAGCTCGTTCATGGCGCGCTTTACGGTGATACGTGACACACCCAGCTCAACGGCCAGCGTTTCCTCTGCGGGAAGTTTGGAATTGAACGCAAACACGCCCGTCTCAATCCGCGACCGCAGCAGTGTATAGATCTGCTTATAAAGCGGGGCTGAATTATGTGAATCCAGATCCTGAGCGTGCAGCTGGGAAGTCAAATTGGTTCGCCCCGTCGAAATTGCGCCTCTGCCCGACGCGAAGTCCGGCTTCATTTCTGAAGCCAGTCACTCCGGATCAGCGATGGCACACTCACCCTAACCTTGTTCAATTTTTCTATCGCGGCAAGGGTTTTGCGGAGCGCATGAATGCGGAACGGCAGACCTGCAATATAAGGCGTAAGGGTGAAACCCATCACGCGAGGCCCGTATGCTTCGGCTTCAGCCGCAAGATAGTTCACGCTTTCAACCAGCTGATCGCTCCATTCATCTTCGCTCTGGCGCTTAGTGAAGAGGAGATTGAAGTCATTCAGCTCGAAATGGTTCGGCAAACAGGTGAGCGGACCATTTTCGGTATTCATCGCAACCGGCACCTGATCCATTTCCCAATCAAGGCAGGTGTCAAAGCCGAACTTTGTCAGCAAATCAGGCGTCCGATAAGATTCATTGCGAGCAGGGCTCATCCATGTCTTTGGCTGGAGGCCTTTTTTAGAAAAGAGCTCAAGCGTCTGATCGATATAGCCCGCCTCATCGGCTTCGCTCAGCCCGTCAAAATGGATGTGATCGGTTGAGACGCCATGCGCCGCAATTTCGTGACCCGCCTCGGCAATGCGTTCGATCAGCGGCTGGCATCGATCAAGCAACATTCCGTTCACTGGAAAGACGGCGCGCATGCCCGCATCTCTCAACGCATCCAGAATACGGAACACACCGACACGATTACCATAATCGCGCGTAGAGAAGTGGCGGAGGTCCGGATATGGCGTCACCATTGCGCCTGGGTGCTTAAACGGCTTGCCTGAAGGCGTGAGCGGGAAGAATTCGAGTGGCACGACAATGAACACATCAAGTCTGCCCGGCCCGTCTTTCGGACGCAGCGCGCTATAGGACCAATCATACCGGTCATGGTCATTGCCATATCGGCGCAATGGATAGTCTGGATATGAGCTGCTCATGCTGTCACCTGCCCCGAAAATCCTGTACCGCCAGTGCTCAGCCCGCGCCGTTCAATGTCAGCAACGGTCTGATCCCAGTAATTATCCCGATAATAACCCGCAATTTCGGCGCCCGTTGCGAACCAGACATCGTCGCTATGCGCCGTGATATGCTTCAGAGCTTCTTCGAACGGACGGATGCGGTGCGGCTGTGAAACAAGATAAGCGTGAAGCGGAATACACATCACCGTGCCGCTCTTTTCGCCCTCTTCCAGAAGCTGGTCGAAATGGCGCTTCAACACATCTGCATATCGCGACGCCGACTGCGACAGCGATCCGTAAGTGATCACGTCATTGACTTCGAGCGAGTATGGCAGAGAGACGAGCTTGCCGGTTTTTGTCTTCAGTGGCTGCGGCTGGTCATCCTGAAACAGGTCGCAGGAATACCAGAAGTCATATTCCGCAATAAGGTCGATCGTGTCTTCGGTATGCGTAAGCGCGGGAGCGAGATAACCGCGAATGCGCTGGCCGGTCTGCTTCTCAACACTGGCGATACAGTCTTCAAGAACCGCGCGTTCTTCGGCTTCGGTCATGCCGTAGGAATAACGCGTGTTGTAAATGCCGTGAGAGAAGAACTCCCAATTGCGTTTCACGCAGTCCTCAATGATCTCCGGATGGTGATCGAGAAGTGCGATATTCAAAGAGACCGAGCCGCGAAGGCTGTACTTATCGAGCAGTTCCATAAGCCGTAAATGCCCGACCCGATTGCCGTAATCGCGCTGAGAAAAGCCGATAATGTCCGGATTACCGCGCGGCCAGGGCTGGCGCTGCGCATTCGCTGGCGGCTGGAACTCATAGTATTCGATATTTGGCGCGATCCAGAAGGCCAGCTTCTTGCCATCCGGCCAGACAATTTTCGGACGGTCTTCATAGGGCCAGTAGTCGTAGAGGTTAGGGTCTGCGAAGGGCATTATTCCGCCCCTTCAAATGCGTCGAGCCATGCGACCACATCAGCGACCTTCACTACGTCAGCATATTTCAGGTGCAGATCGGTGAGGTTGGCGAAGTGATAGCTTTCATGCTTATCCGCAACGCATTCCATCGGCACAATCGTACGATAGCCGCGAGACAGGCTGTCTACCGCCGTTGCGCGAATACAGCCGGACGTCGAGCCGCCTGTAATCACGACCGTGTCGATCTTGTGCCAGACAAGAAAGCTCTGCAGCGGAGTTTCAAAGAAGGCTGACGGCATGCGCTTTGTGTAAACGGCGTCCACCGATGGATCGATGTTAAGGCGGTCATCAAACTCGGTACGCTCTGAACTGTATTTGATGTTCTGCAAGCTGTCAGGCGTGTCCGTGCGCGTACCCCAGACACCCGCATCCGCGGCATTGTCCATATAGGCGACATGAGTCCAGACGACCGGCAGACCCTTGGCGCGAGCCATAGACGAAATCTGGTCGGTGTATTCCATCTGCTTCGGGTCGGTCACATAGGCCGTATTCGGGTAGAGGTCCGGACGGGTATAGGCCTTTTGCGGATCGACATTCACAATCGCCATGCGCTCGCCAAAGCCAAAGGCTTTACGGGTCGGACTGACCATCACATTTTCAAAAATCTCGCGCGCGGTTTTATCTGAAAGAACCATTGTCGAGCCCGTTGGGGCCGTATTCGATGTCATGTTTACCCGTCCTTTGCAGAGCGTCCCTCGACGTCCAGCTAAAACGGGCAGCAAAACCTCGCCAGAACTGAAGCGTCATGTCTTCAGTTTCGACCTTAAAAGCTGCAAGCGCAGCGTCTCATTGCAATTACAGAGTGTTCGAGGAACGAATAGGATCGTGAATACGAGGATGGCTCAATCTACGCGCACCACGCGTCGCATCCTGATCACCCGTCAGATCTGAACAGCTTGTCCTGATATAAATGTCAGAGAGAATTCTCTGGCGTAGCGAATGCGACTCGAACCGAACTATTCTCCGGTTCTAGGAAACTTCGCAAACGGTCCGGGTGTCGTCAGGAACAAGATTGATAGTCTTGCCTGTAAATTTCGAGATCACCTCAGCATTCGTCGTCGTATGGAGGCTCGGCCGCGTGGTCGAAAACACACCGCCCCGCCCCAACGCCAGGGGTAACAGCAACTGATCAGCCAGGTGGTGATCCACAACCGCACCGCTGGCCATAAAGGCCTTCATCTGTTTAACGACACGCTTGGCGACCTGCTCCGCACTGACGCCGCGTTCACCAAACTCGGCGAACATGACTATTCGCTCGCCGAAAGCCAGGCGTCCGAGCAAAGCATTCCCCGGGCCTTGCGCTTCGGGGTAGTTGAACTGGCAAGCTTCATCGAAATTGAGGTTCAACTCTTTCGCAATCGTCTTCAGTTCGCGCTTGGCCACATCGTTTCCAATGTTCGATACGATGGCTTCAGCCGACAGACTGATCTCAGCCTCACGGTTCAGCCAGTTGAGAGCCTTTGGAGCAGACCCACCTTTAACGCGGATGGCGATTTCGCCGCCCCCTGCCGGGTAGAAACCATATCGCACAAGCTCTCCGGTGACGCCGTGACCAATTTCACGCAGCGCCGGAAAGAAGCATTCCTCCAGAAACGGATAAGGCGGCGAAGACGAATTGTGTGTGCCGCCGTGAACCCGAAGTTCCGAGACGCCGTGAACGCTTAAAAGCACCGGAAGCGCCGTCTGAAGAACAAGATTAGCGCTACCGGCGGACCCGACGGAGAATTCATATTTGCCGGCACGAATGCTGCCGGGGGTCAGAGTAATCTCACGGCTTCCAAGCTCGGCACCAGTCGTCTTTCCACCACAAATCTCTGCCACAGCATTGAGCGCGGTCAGATGCTGGCGCAAAAGGCCTGGCTTTGACCGGTTTGCACGGACATTGCGGATATGCACCGGCTCGCCCGTAATCGCCGAAAGCGAAAGCGATGTCCGGATGATCTGTCCCCCGCCTTCGCCGAAGGCTCCGTCAATTTCAATCATCTTCTGACTCTTCAATCCCCATGTCCGGTGTAATCAAAACCTTCCGGCATGGATAGAAGGGGTGAACATGTCACCCCTTCACGCAAACAACCTGACGCAATGTATGTACGATCTCGACGAGATCTTTCTGCGCCGCCATTACATCATCAATCGGTTTGTAGGCCGCTGGCGTTTCATCCAGCACACCTTCATCCCGGCGACATTCCACGTGCGAGACTGCCGCAAGGTGGCTCTCCATCGAGACCTCCTTTTTGGCTTGCGTCCGGGACATGACCCGGCCTGCGCCATGGCTACAGGAACAGAAGCTTTCTTCATTCCCGAGTCCACGCACAATGTAGGACCGCGCGCCCATTGAACCGGGAATGATCCCGAGCACGCCGGCAGCGGCCCGAACCGCCCCTTTACGGGTCACGAAGATATCTTCCCCGAAATGGGTCTCACGGGTCACATAATTGTGGTGGCAGTTCACCGCCTCCATTTCCGCTTCGAACGGTTTATCGATCACGCTCCGTGCTGCTGCGATGGTGTTTGCCATCATCACAGTCCGGTTCGCTGCTGCGAAGTTCTGCGCCCACTCCACTGCTGCGACATAGTCGTGGAAATGATCCGTGCCTTCCGGGAAGTAGGACAGGTTTTCATCCGGCAAATTGATAAACCATTGCCGCATGTCTTTCTTCGCAAGCTCGATAAAGTAGGACCCGATCCGGTTTCCTACTCCGCGAGAACCCGAGTGAAGCATGAACCAGACGCGATCCGCCTCATCGAGACAAACCTCGATAAAATGGTTTCCGGTTCCAAGCGTCCCCAGGTGATTGAGGTTGTTGGACCGTCCAATCGCAGGATGACGCTCCACAATAGCGTCAAAGGCCGGTTTCATTCCGGTCCAGACATCTTCAGCAGATTTCGGAGCAGATCCCCAGGCCCCTTTGTCCCGACGTCCTCCACGTCCGCTCGTCCGACCATGAGGCACGGCTTTCTCGATCGCCGACCGCAAAGATGTCAGCGTGTCTGGCAGGTCATTCGCCGTCAGAGATGTCCGCACGGCCATCATCCCACAGCCAATGTCTACGCCGACAGCAGCCGGGATGATCGCGTCTTTGGTCGGAATAACAGACCCAACCGTAGACCCGATCCCAACGTGGACGTCAGGCATCACTGCCATATGGCGGAAAATAAAAGGCATCTCCGACGTCAGGCGCAGCTGTTCGCGCGCCTTATCTTCAACCTGCACGCCCTTTGTCCACATTTTGATGGGCGAACCCGTTTCAGACTTCATCACTTCAAAATTCATCATTTCGGTCTCCCTCACATTTCAAAAGACAAAAGAGCCGGCGACAAGGAATGACGAGACGTATGGTGCTCTACCAGCTGAGCTACAGGCCAAAACCTGGCGGGATTCGAACCCGCGACCGCCACATTCACAATGTAGTCCCATCGGCATTCGCCGTATGTTCGCTCAGGCGACAATTTTTGTGAGACATCTCCCCGACGCGCTACCTGGCTGCGCTACAGGGCTTACGCCCTGGCAGGATTTGAACCTGCGACCTTCGGGGTCCTTGGATGTAGTCCCACAGGCATTCGCCTGAATTCGGGTCGGGACGACGAAAAGTGATCAGATGTTTTACTCACTTTCGTGAGGCCGGATTCGAACTGGCATTCACAATGTAATCTGATCAGCATTCGTCCCTTTGTCTTTCAAACATTCCTTTCTGACTGGTCAGTGTGGCTGGACTCGAACCAGCGGCCTCCCGCTTCCAAGGCGGGTACTCTACGCACCTGAGCTACACACTGTTTAACTTCCGAACATCCGAAGAGGAGGCCGGCGACAAGATCCCGGCGGGCAGCCGGAATTTCACGAAACGCTTCCTGCTCTATCCATTTGAGCTACGGGCCCCCACCGAGTGTATTGATGGACCCGACGGGATTCGAACCCGCAACCTGGCCGTGACATAACGATGTAGTTCCGTGAGGCATTCGCCAGTTTCCACTTCGGATGCTTCTACCTTTCTCCATCCGGACGAGCCCCATTGCCCGCCCGGTCATTTGATTTTCCGAGACCTAAACCTCGATTTTCCGGATCTCATCGACCCAGAATTCCGAACCGTTCTCACCGGCTGCAAACCGGGCGATGACATCGAACACGGCGTCCGAGAAGCCGCCGACATTGAGGATGTCCTCACGTGTCTGTGCCTGGCTCGTGCCGTATGGCGCGATGTCGATGCAGACGAGTTTTGCCTTTCGGTTCTGCCGCTTCAGCTCGTTCCACGCCTGCATCATTGGCGTCGTCCGACCATCACCAAGATGCGCCCAGGACTGGTTGTCAGAAATCATGACAACGAGATCCGGAGCGACTTTCCGGTTGATCATCCGCTGCAACGGCGCCGTACAATCGGTTCCGCCACCGCCGTAACCCGCGAGATCCTTCGCGACCTCAGCGACAGACAGGGACCGCTTGATTGACGGCTCGTAAGCCCGCGTATCGAATGGCATCACACGTACGTCTTTATTCGCCCGCAGGAATGCAGCAGCGGTCAGGGCTGCCACATCCACGCACCGCATTTTCGACGTCGCACCCTGCCGATAGCCTGAGATCGACCAGTTCATGGATGCCGAAACATCCGGACACACCACGACCCGGCCCTTAACGGACGGAACGTTGGACACAGCGACTTCCATCGCGGAGTTCAAAGCGTTCCGGACAGATTCCGGCAGGTTCTTCCCGGCGTGCAATGACGCTGCGAACAACTGATACGGCATGACTTTCGCCTTCCGGATCTCAGTTGTATTCGCCAACCGGTCAGCGATCAGCTTCGTAGACCGCTTCATGTTGAAGACCCCGTGACGCGCGAACGTGTTTAGGTTCATTCGGATCATCTGCCAGCTTCCACGCTCAGCAATTTTCGCCCAGCGCTTCGCATCGAGAGACAAAGCAGTCAGCATCTGGAAAGGCACATCAGGCAGAACACCATGGCCTGTATCCTTCAGCATCATGTATTGCTGAACCGACTTCGGCAGCTTTGCGAAGTCACATGGCTTACCCATAATCCAGGCAAAGAATGCGTTACGTTCAGGCGTATCTGCCTTCGGGTGCACCATCTTGATAACATCCGCCAAAGACGGCTGATTTCCGATAGCGGCATTCAGAAGCTGCCAGTCCGAAGCGTTGATCAGCCAATCCTGAACACGCCGTTTGGCAGCCGTACCAAGAGATGTACGGCCCACCGCACCAGATCGCATGATCTGCACGAAGTTGCGCAGCATTTTGCCATTGTCGACAACGCGGTCGAACACGCGGTGGAACAAAACCGTATCGCGGGCAGAAAGGACGGCCAGCAATACAGCAGGCGCATCCTTCATCCGGCCATTGCGGCGGGCGTATACCGCCGTCTGAGCCAGAAACTCTGTATCGACCTCATGCGCCGCATTCAGCAATTCCTGCAACTGAACTTCACCGCCGCTATAATAACCGGCATTGAAGGTTCCGGTCATGGCTATCTGTGCGAGTGCATGAGACGCATCATAAGCAAACGCCGGGGCGCCTGTGCGGTTGAGCGTATCGGCTTTCGGCAGTGTGCGGGAAACCGCAGAGAAAATTGATTTATTCGCCATAACTGTCCCTCCTGTTGAACCGGACATGCCAGAACAGTTACAAGGGACGTGCCAAACTCACCGAATTACAGAATTAATTTTATAGTACATTGAAAGTATGAAAGTTTATAACGAACACGATATCCGTCCTCCTCGCCAGAATCTCTCATTTTATATTATTTTTTATTGTTCTTTATATTTTTTTATAATATCACTCTTTCATGAAGACTGTTGCTATTAGCGTTCTTGGTACTCAGATCGACGCCGGCAAAGCCGCGGACCGCTGGAACAGGTGGCGGCCCAACGTAGCGCTATGTCAGCAGGATGACCTGATCATCGACCGTCTGGAATTGATTCATGACCGTCGGCACTATGCGCTCGCAAAGGTGATCACAGAGGATATCGCATCAGTTTCGGCGGAAACGGAAGTCGTCTCGCATGTGATCGATTTCAAAAATCCCTGGGATTTTGAGGAGGTCTATAGCGCTCTACGCGATTTCGCGGATGCTTATGACTTCCGGCCCGATGAGGAGACTTATCTCTCAAACCTCACCACTGGTACTCACGTTACCCAGATTTGCTGGTTCCTTCTGACTGAAGCCCATTACATTCCGGGAAAACTCATTCAGCTTTCGCCGCCAAAGGGACGAGATCCTGATGTGAAGGGGCAATATCAGATCATCGATCTGGACCTTTCCAAATATGATGAGATCGCCAGCCGCTTCGCCGCCGAACGCATTGAAGGCACCAATTTCCTCAAATCCGGCATTGTCACACGCAATCATGACTTCAATGACATGATCGATCAGATCGAGAAGGTCGTGATCCGGTCAGATGCGCCCGTCCTGCTGCTCGGACCAACCGGCGCCGGTAAGTCACAGCTTGCGCGCCGCATATTCGAGCTCAAGAAAGCCCGCCACCAGATCGACGGTGATTTCGTCGAAGTAAATTGCGCAACGCTCAAGGGAGACAACGCCATGTCCGCCCTATTCGGGCACAAGCGCGGCGCCTTTACCGGCGCGGTTTCTGACCGCAAAGGCCTTCTGAGGTCTGCCGATAAGGGACTTCTCTTCCTCGATGAAATTGGCGAACTCGGTCTGGATGAGCAGGCCATGATCCTTCGCGCCATCGAAGACAAACGTTTCCTGCCCGTTGGATCCGACAAGGATGTGTCGAGCGACTTCCAACTGATCGCCGGGACCAACCGCAATCTGCGTGAGGCCATCCGTGCCGGAACATTCCGGGAAGATCTTCTCGCGCGCCTCGACCTCTGGACCTATGAACTACCGGGCCTTCGGGATCGCCGCGACGATATTGCTCCCAATGTCGATTTCGAAATTGCGCGGTACGCTCGCGCCCATGGCACCAAGATAAGTTTCAATCAGGCCGCGCTCAGAACTTACCTCGATTTTGCCGAAAGCGGCGAAGCCGTATGGCAGGGCAATTTTCGCGACCTCGGCGCCTCGATCACACGAATGGCGACGCTTTCAGATGGCGGTCGGATCACTGAAGACATTGTATCCATGGAGATCGTACGGCTCCGTCGCGCATGGGCGGGATCGGAACCTGAATTCTCGGCCCTGCTTTCACTGCTCGGTCCGGAAAAACTGGCAGAGATCGACCCCTTCGATCGCCCTCAACTCGAGTACGTACTCCAGGTCTGCCTGAAATCCGGCAGCCTGAGCGCAGCTGGCCGGAAGCTTTACGCCATATCCCGCCTCACGAAATCCTCGTCAAACGACGCAGATCGCCTGAAGAAGTACCTCGCGAAATGGGGGCTGAGCTGGGCTGATTTATCAAGCCACTGAGACAAAAGCTTAGCAGAAAGCACTCAAGGCTTGCTCCGCCTTACTCGCCCGGCGCATTTCACGAACAGAGGCCGCCAATCCCGCAAACAGCGAGACCGCACCCAACCAATAAAAATGTCAGAGAGAATTCTCTGGCGGTGAGACAGGGATTCGAACCCTGGAGACAGTTTCCCGCCTACACGCGTTCCAGGCGTGCGCCTTCGACCACTCGGCCACCTCACCGGTCAGAGTTAAGGGCCGGAATATAGTCGGCAATTTCGCAGGCGCAAGTGTTGTTTTGCTTAAAACAACGTGATTTCGCACACCCCTGTTTTTCGGCCCGAAAGCCCCTATTTTACGGGTCAGTAATTAAGGTGAAACTCCATGTTCCTTTCCAAGCGTCCGTCAACGCTGCCAACGCGCGACGAAGCCCTGCCGGGCCGCGCAGAGCCGCTGCCGACAGCCGATAAACACTTTGTCACGGGTGAGCCGATTAAAGGCCCGTACCCTGACGGATTTGAAACTGCTATTTTTGCTCTGGGCTGCTATTGGGGCGCCGAGCGCCGCTTCTGGCAAACGCCCGGTGTCTGGGTCACGGCCGTAGGTAATGCGGGCGGCTTTACCGAAAACCCGACTTATGAAGAGGTTTGCTCCGGCAAGACAGGTCATGCTGAAAGCGTACTGGTTGTCTATAACCCGGACATCATCAGCTATGACGTTCTGCTGAAGGTATTCTGGGAAGCCCACGACCCGACACAAGGCATGCGTCAGGGCAATGATCAGGGCACACAATACCGGTCTGCTATTTTCACGACCAATGACGAACAGGCCGCGATCGCCAAAGCGTCACGTGATGCCTATCAAAAGGGTCTCGATGAAGCCGGATACGGTAAAATTACCACGACGATCGAACCGTTGGATGAATTCTACTTCGCCGAAGAATACCACCAGCAATATCTGGCGAAGAACCCGAACGGGTATTGCGGCATTGGCGGCACAGGCGTGTCTTGCCCGGTCGGCCTCAACGTATAGAGCGCTTTAAGCGTTCCAGCGAATGGAGAAGCGCCGGCGGCTCTCAAGGATCTGCTCGGCGCGCTTCATCGCTGCGACGCCCATTTCAGCCTGTACACGGCCTTCACCGGCCTGGCTTGCATTCACGCCATCACGAATATGCGCCATGGCTTCCTGCAGTTTGGCAGATTCAAACTTCTGTTCACACTGATAGCACATGGCCCGGCCGAGATCGATTTTCGCCCGCGCCCAGCGCATCAGATTATCTTCCGGGTTTAGCGTAGAAAGGGCCGCTGCAAGGCGGGTAACCGACTTATCAAGCCAGTCGGTATCTTTAAACTGCTCACCCAGATGCAGCGCGCCTGCGGTGTAGTCGCTTTCTATTTCTGAAAGCGCCTGGCCTGTCAGAACGCTGTCGGCGAGCAGGATTTTCTCCATCGCCTCGACAATCGGCGTCAGACGGTCAGCCCGGAAATCTGCCGGACGGCCAAGTGACGGACGCAGACGACGGCCCGCGACATACGCAATCGCGCGCATTTCGCTTTCAGCCCATTCAGACGGCTTGCCCGTCATGGTCAGCGTAAAGAAGCCCTTGGGATTGCCGCCAGCCAGCATATCGCGCGTGCAAAAGTAGATACGCTGCAGTTTTTCTTTTACGTCCGCCGCGCCCCAGACGATGAGGTCCGCACCGGATGTCGCAAAAATCTGTTCAAGGTTTTGGAAGTCTGTGCGCGTCAGAGCGAAATCAGAGGCTTCAATCTCAGTTGCTGAATAGCCAAGATAGAATGGCGAACCGAAGTTAAACTCCGGCAGATAGTGCTCCAGCGCGTTAGTCACAGCATGGCGCGTCGCACGTCCATTGGCCCCGCGAAAGCGCACCATCATGATTTTATTGCCTGGCGTCGTGTCGGCCGCCATCGCGCGGGCAGCAGACACCTGATTGAGATGCTTCGATGTGATCAGAAGTCCGCGCACAATCAGTGCCAGAACAACAAAGCCCAACAAGACCAGAGCGACAGCGCCCATCACCGCGAAGAGATCGCGGTCTGGCAGCGAGGCAGCAAACTCTGAGATTGCCGTTCCAAACGCGCCTGAAGCTGAATTCACTGACTGAGCCATGGATTGATCCATCCAAAAATATCTAATGTGCTGGCGAGGCCCTGATTTGGCCCGTTAGCATTTGGGTTGCAAGCCCATTTCACTCGACGCGCGATCAGAAACGCCTTTTCATGTCGCAATCAGAGTTTTCACAAAGCGGAATCTATCATGTCAGTTTTCCCATCCCTGCCAGACCGGGCAACACTGGAGCATCTTTTCTCTGCCTTTCCGGCTGGCGCGCAATCGCTGATGAAGCTTCATGACGACCTGCTTCGCACGGATGGCCCTTTGACGGTCGGGCAGAGAGAACTCATCGCCGCCTATGTTTCCTCTCTCAATGCCTGCGAGTATTGTTTTGGCGCGCACCGGACGATGGCGCTCGCCTTCGGTGTTGATGCCGATCTGATTGACGCGCTGATACAGGATTTCGACGCGGCTCCGCTCGACCCGCTCATGCGGGCCGTTCTGAGCTATGCGCGTAAAGTCACCGTGAGAGACTCTGTGCTGCCATCGGATATCCGTGCCATAATCAAGGCCGGCGGCACAGAAGAGATCGCCAATCAGGCGCTCATGGTGACAGCGCTTTATAACTTCATGAACCGGTTGGTGGATGGCGCAGGTCTTTCCGCAAAACTCTCTTACTCCGCGCCCACAAACGCCGATCTGGAGAGAAGACGTAACGGCACATATACTGGTTGGGGAATCGATGCCGGTTTCATTAGCGAATACTGATCAAAGTGGAAGAATATTAGCCAGAACAGGTCTTTTCAAACCGAAAGACCGTGCTAGCTTTGCCAAACAAGATCTCGGAAAAGAGACTGTTTTAAGTGCTCGCCTAGTAGCACATGTTTTGGGCAGAAGAGTGGTGTACAGTGTTTGACAATGAGAACAATGACGCGATTGCGTCATCTGAACTGAGCAATTCAGGTCTCAAAGAGCGCGTAGTTTTCTTTGCAAAGACAGGCTTTCTGGTGATGACAGGTTTTCTGGCCATCCAGATTTTCATGAAGGCCGTCTATTTCGCGCATCTGTAAGCAAATCAATTCTGCAGGCAGAAAGCGGGCGGGTTTTCCAAAGTTTCAAAACAAATACGCGCGCGGCTTAAAGGCCAGCGCGCATTGTTTGTGGCTGATACAAATATAAGCCCGGCGCATCAGCGTCGGGCTTTTTTTGATGTTACTGGTCGCTGAGAACCGCTGAACACAGAATGTCCAGTTTCTCGGTCGCGCCGCCAGACAGGCGATAATGGATCGTTTCCAGACACTCACGCACGGATGATTGCGTGGTGTATTCAGAAATGGTCTTCCCTATTGCGTCCTTCACCTTGTCGCGCTGCGTAATCAGGCTGTGAGGCGTAATCGCGCCGGTATTTTCTGGAATCGTAATGCCCGCAACATCAATCTTTCGCTCTTCCAGAGCAGATTCGAGGGCACAGCTCATATTGCGCGTTTCGGCGTGGAGTTCACCGAAAATATCCCGCTCGACGCGGTGGATACTATTCTGCACATGAGCAATTGCATTCTCGTGTTGCTTCAACAGACCAAATGCCTCTTCAAGCGATGCGGTACGGGCTACG
Organism: Ponticaulis sp.; assembly: GCA_002723155.1. Taxonomy (GTDB): domain Bacteria; phylum Pseudomonadota; class Alphaproteobacteria; order Caulobacterales; family Hyphomonadaceae; genus Ponticaulis. Next base: position 564,660 of record PBNO01000002.1, read on the forward strand.
GTCATAGCGACTTCCTTTCCAGTTACGCTAACAGCCAGTCTGGCCTTGTGTTCCTTAATGAAAACACTAACGCCAGCATATCGTTCCGAATTGGACTGAAAGAGGGCAATAAGTGTGCAGTTCAATGACCCAAGGTGACGATTTTGTGCAGCGCAGCATTTTTATGCAGATCACGAAATTGTTTCACCTTTTGGCAAGCGAATCTGTGATCTGGCCTCTTTACCGGTCTGGCAATCTGATAAACTCTGATGTCAAAACCTGCCCGTTCTGACCGGAATTCCTGAATGTTTGCCCGCCTATTCTGCCTGCTCGCCTGCCTGACAGCCCCGCTTGTTTCAGCAGAAGACCGCATTCTGAACACCGAAATGTGCGGCACATATTTCTTCATCAAAGTCGTTCTCGACCGCGATGACGGCCGCAGTGAAGAAGACCGCACCTTGCGCATGCTGTATGACACGGGTGCGTCTTCCAACTTTGTTGATCAGGCCGCCTTAGCGCGCGCCTCAGGCGTTCAGGTTGCCACCGGCGAGATGGCCCGCATTCACGAAGCAGATGCAGGCGACATCCATTTCAACTTTATTCGCGCCCGCGTGCGTGATCTCAGCCATCTGACGACCTCACTTGGCTATCCGATGGATGGCATTCTCTCTCACGATGCCTTTGAGGACTTTACAATTGTCCTCGACTATCAGGCCGAGACGATCACGCTGACGGAAACCGCCCTCCCACGTCCTGACGGAGAACGCATTTTCAATACAGCGCGCGGTGATGACCGCCCCTGGCTAAATATGCGCTTTAACGGCCGCCAGCGCCGCGTGCTCGTTGATTCCGGTGCCGGCACAACGCTCGCGATGAACCGTCTTGGCCGGTATGACACCGTGAGCGACCCCATTCACACCGGCTACGCGACACGCCTCAACCGGCTTGAGCCACGCCGCGCCGCGCGCTTTGATGGCGATGTGACCTTCGGCGATATCACCTTCAGCCAGCCAATACTGACAGAAACGCCGTCCAACCAGCTGTTCGGCGGCGCACTCCTCAGCCAGTTCCGCATCAGCTACGACCCGAGCGAAGAACGCATGATGTTCGAGCCATATGAGGCCGGTCCCATCGCTTCGCCGCCCTATACCTCCATCGGGGTCGCTCTTGCCCCGCGGGAGAACGGGCTGGAAGTCATTGCCCGCCTGACTGAGAACGCACCGGACCTGCAAGAAGGCGATCTGATCACGCATCTGGATGGCATGCCGGTCGGCACGCAAGGCTGCCGTGCCACAGGCGATACCAGCCCGCGCGAGATAACCCGTCTGCGTGACGGCGTCAGCGAAACGCTGACCGTGCCGATTATAGATCTCGTGCCATAAAGGTTTGAGGCTTTCCGTTTACGGAAACGGCGTTATGCTACTCTCATAAACTGGGAGACAATCATTTCTGGCACTGAAGACGCGCCGTCCGCCAAAGCAGCGGACGCGCCAAAGCCTTTATCGGAAACCGGCCTTTTAATGTTCGCGCTCGCTTCGGCGGCGGTGACAGCGAACGCGTATTATATTCATCCGATCATCGCGACGGTCGCAGACCATTTCGGCATTTCCGATGCCATGATCGGCATGGTGCCAAGTTTCAATCAGCTGGCGCTGGCGGTAGGTGTTTTCCTGCTTCTTCCGCTGGGCGACCGATTTTCCAATCGCACGCTGATCCTGATCTTTGTCGCGTTCCAGGTTCTGAGCCTGCTCGCAATGGCTGTCTCCAGTGAGTACTGGATGTTCCTCACGGCCTCCACCGTGCTGGGCTTCTTCACCATCGCGCCTTATCTCTTGCCCGCTTATGTCTCAAAGCGGGTGGCGGCAAACCGGCTGGGGCACTCGAACGCCATTCTGACCGCCGGGATCATGTTTGGCATTCTGATCGCTCGGGCTGGCGCAGGCGTGATCGCCGAATGGTTGAACTGGCGCGTGGTCTACTTCATCGCCGCCGGTTTTATGCTGGCCGTCACACTGCTGCTTCTGGCCATTATGGAGAACCGCGCCGAAGAAAAGAGCGATGCCTCACATCTGCCCTATCCAAAGCTTCTGGCGTCCATCTTTCCGATCATTCGCAAAAACCCCGATATCCTGATTGCGGGCTCTATTCAGGGGCTGGGGTTTGGCATTTTCCTCGCCATCTGGATGGGTATCGGCCTGCACCTCACAAGCCCTGAAATGGGCTATGGCACAGACACCGTTGGCTACCTCGCCATTCTGACCATCACCAATCTGATGCTGACACCGTTTCTGGGCCGCGTGGCAGACAGGATGGGCGCACGCCGTGCACGGTTCTATTTCTCCATCCTCTACGTCTTCGGCATGTCTCTTTTCAGCCTCACCGGACACTCGCTCTGGCTGATGATCATACCGATCTTCCTGACCAACACATTCGGGCCGGTGATGGACATCACAAACCGGATGACCTTCCTCACCGCGCCGCCAGCAGAACGCACACGCCTGATGACGGTCTATATTATCTTCATGTTTGTTGGCGGCGGCATTGCCAGCTGGGCCGGCACAGCCGTTTATGATTTTGCAGGCTGGTTCGGCACATCCATGCTGGCGCTCGGTATGGCTTTGGTTCTGTTTGCGCTGACCTTTATTGGCTGGCGCTGGAAGGGCGATGGCGCCCAATAGAAAAGGCGACCGAAGCCGCCTTTTCCTGCCCGTATAACTTTACGTTATTTAAGCTGAGACTACGCCGCGATACAGCGTTTGCTGGGTGCCGGATTTACGGCAGCGAACCATGCGATCTGTGGGCATGAAGGTTACACCACGATAAATTCGCGGTGACTTATCCTGTTTGCCCGTCTTCTTGTCAGCGATGACGTCAAATCCACGATAAATAATCTTCTGCATATTGCCCTCCATCTGCATGCTGCACCCCGCGCGCAGCCTTCCTTCTCCCTATTTCTGAGAGCAAGTTACACGATATGTGTAACTTTGTCAAAAGTATTAAGTATACGCCTTTGGTCGAGCATGCGATGGCGGGTTTTGTCTGAGTTTGCCCGGGTGCGTCGTGCGCTATGCTCACCACCCTGCGCCTGCGCCGTCGCTTGTGGAGGAGAAACCGCGAGCAACGCGAAGGCGGGTTTTGTGTGAGTTTGCTCGGGTGTGCTGTTCGCTGCGCTCACCACCCTGCGCCTGCGCCGTCGCTTGTGGAGGAGAAACCACGAGCAACGCGAAGGCACAGCAACACCGAGACGAAGTCGAGGCACCGGTGCGAGCAAAAACTAGAGAGACCTCACACGAGGCGGATCGGGCGGGTCAACGCAGGACAAGTCCGGCAAACCCGCATAAGGGTCCGGCCTGATACCATAGCCGATCTCTTCCAGCTTGGCGGCCGCCATATAGTGGATGAAGTTTACATCGCGCCGCTCCGCCTCATCATGGGCAGACGCCCATAAATCTTCAGGCGGGCAGAAGTGCGCGAGCGGTTCGAAATAGAATGGGTTCTTCCGCTCATTCCCGCGAAGGCGGGAATCTGGATCATCACCGGAGAGCGATATCCCTGCCTGCGCAGGGATGAGCGAAGACCGCAAAGCTCGCGCGGCGAGTGACATGGCCATTTTATCCGCGCGCGTGAGCACAGACGACAGGCGATTAAACCGCGCCAGAAGATGGCCCGCATCTACCAGCCGCAGACTATCCGGCAGGAAGGTGTAGCTCCGTTTGTATGACCGGCCGCGCCCCTTACCCTCAATCACCGGCGTCAGAACAGAAAAGCTGTTGAGCCGTGGCAGGTCTCGCAGCTGATCGCGCAACGTCTCATCCTGCTTCTGAACGAGTGATTTTTCTGCGGGTTTTGCACGCGTGCGCGGCGCAGACGCTGTCACGCGGCCAAGCGCAATCAGCTCGCCAGCCAAAAACAGAATGAAACAGCGCAGCACATATTCCAACCGCTTCACATGCTCCAACATGGCGGTGTGATAGCGGTGCTGGATTTGGGGACTAGCTTTATCTCGCTCATTCCCGCGAAGGCGGGAATCTGGATCATCATGGGAGGGCGAGATCCCTGCCTGCGCAGGGATGAGCGGCATCTCAAAATGATCTTCCGCCAGAGACGCCGCACGGCAGATATACGCCTTCAGCCGCTGCGCAATATCGCGCGGCTCGTAAGACTGAATTTCTGAAGCGGTCTCTGACATGCTGTCAGGATAGGGTCAGGCAGAGCGAGTTGGATTAAAATCGCGACACTACCGTCATGCAAACCCAAAACTGTCGTTAAGCACCCAAAAAAAAGCGACGGGCTGCTTCAAAGTTATCACTTAGCACCGCGGGAACATCTGCGGTGCGAATCATGAAATCTTCAGAGACGTCAAAATGGCTGGCCTCAAGATTTTCGACCTTCAGCTTCAACTCATTGCGCTTCTCAATTGGGCATAGAATGACGAGCGCCCGCCAATAGGCATAGTACTCTGACCGAAATTCCGGAGTCAGCTCTACACCTGGAGCCTGTCGCGTCTCAGCATCTCGGAGTAGGTTTTTAAACGACTGCGCACTGCCAACTCGTTCGTTCTCGTTGTCAAAAACATGCATGAGTTCTTTGGTCATAACGAAGTTAAAATCGTTATGGTCATCACGCAAATTTTCGCAAAACCTGATTTCTGCGTTGAAACAAGGAAGTGCATCCGCACTTTCCCGCATATCGTCGCTCGGATCGTCTTTCAGCACGTAATGAGCGGTTCGTTCACCAGACGTGCCCAAATCCACTGGATACAATTTTACGTGATTGATGCCAGGATGATGGAAATGCACCTTTTCCCGAAGCATAGAAAACCGCACGGGAAAACCCGAGTTGGCATTTCGTACAATTTCGTGAAAGCGTGAAAAATCCATAGCTACCAGACCTAGAAAAGAAAGATCTGGTAGCCAAGTTTGGCTAAGAGGTCAAATAGTCTTCGACGTCTTCAACAGCTTTTGCATTTCCACTGCGGATTGCAGCCTCGGCACGAACAATTTGTTCAGCAAGCTGAGCCGCAGTCACACGGGAACTGCCCACGTCAAAGAATTTCACGTCTCTAACCTGCTGCCCATTTTCTGGGAACAGCAAATTGGCAGCCAATTGAATGGTATCTGTCATATTCCCTCCTTGGAATTAGCTTGCGCTGATAATGCAAACGCGCAGTTTGCATGGAATATATATAGCACGAAAGTTACCAAATTGTAGTAGCATTGCGCTAAAGTTACGCACTTGTTGCGCTCGCGTTCCATGCAAAAAGCATAAGTAAGCAATTTCCGCAACTACAATTTACACGTATACACGTTCACCGTTGCATACGTGTGACGTGTACTGATACTAATATAACACACACACAAACGGTGTCGGAAAAAATGTCATCGGCAAGTCCCCTAATCCCCGTCCATGCGAAGCGCCGCAACAAACGCTTCCTGTGGGATTTCCACCTTACCGAACTGGCGCATGCGCTGTTTACCAGCTTTCTGCTTGTCCAGAAGCTTACGCTTACGGGTCGCGTCACCGCCGTAACACTTCGCCGTCACGTCTTTGCGGACCGCAGAGATGGTTTCTCGGGCAATGACCTTCGCGCCAATCGCCGCCTGAATCGGAATTTTGAACNGCTGGCGCGGAATAAGCTCTTTCAGGCGTTCGCACATCTGACGGCCACGGCCTTCAGCGCGGTCACGGTGAACCAGCATGGCGAGCGCGTCGACCGGCTCGTCATTCACCAGAATGTTCATTTTCACGAGGTTTTCGGCGCGGTGTTCGACAATTTCATAGTCGAAGCTCGCATAGCCGCGTGAGATGGATTTCAGGCGATCATAAAAATCGAACACGACTTCGTTGAGCGGGAGTTCGTATTTGATCATGGCGCGCCCGCCCACATAGGTGAGCTCTGTCTGAATACCGCGGCGGTCCTGACACAGTTTCAGGATAGCACCCAGATACTCATCTGGCGTGTAAATGGTCGCGTTGATCCACGGTTCACGCACTTCCTTGATCTTCGTGACCTCTGGCATGTCTGCCGGGTTGTGAAGCTCATAATCAGTGCCATCCGTCATGGTCAGCTCATAGACCACGCTGGGCGCTGTCGCGATGAGATCGAGGTCAAACTCGCGGGAGAGGCGTTCCTGAATAATCTCAAGGTGGAGAAGACCGAGGAAGCCGCAGCGAAAGCCCATGCCGAGCGCGGCTGAGGTTTCCATTTCCCATGTGAAGGAGGCATCGTTCAGGCGGAGCTTACCCATGGCGGCACGCAGATCGTCAAAATCACCTGCATCCACTGGGAAGAGGCCACAGAAGACCACCGGCTGAACGTCTTTATAGCCTTTCAGCGCGGTCGTTGTCGGGTTTTTCTCCGTGGTGATCGTGTCACCAATCGCGCAGTCAGCCACTTCTTTGATTGACGCGATCATGAAGCCGACTTCGCCCGGGCCAAGCTCGTCTACATAAGTCGGCTTTGGTGCGAACACGCCAACATTATCAAGCTCGTATGTTGCGCCGGTGCGCATCATTTTCACTTTTTGCTTCTTCTTCATCACGCCATCAATGATGCGGACGATGACGACGACGCCGAGATACGGGTCGTAATAAGCATCAACGAGGGAAGCTTTAAGCGGCTTGTCACGGTCGCCCTCATGCGGGGCTGGCAGGCGCGTGACGATGGCTTCAAGCACATCTTCAATGCCGACACCGGTTTTTGCAGAAATCTGGACCGCATCAGACGCATCAATGCCGATCACGTCTTCGATCTGTTCAGAGACGCGCTCAATGTCGGCAGCTGGCAGGTCGATCTTATTGAGAACCGGAACGATCTCATGGTCCTGATCAATCGCCTGATAGACGTTCGCCAGTGTCTGCGCTTCCACGCCCTGAGAGGCATCCACCACCAGAAGCGAGCCTTCGCACGCGGCAAGACAGCGAGAAACTTCATAAGCGAAGTCGACGTGGCCCGGCGTGTCCATCAGGTTCAGAACGTAATCCTCGCCATCCTTGGCGGTATAGTTCAGGCGAACCGTCTGCGCTTTAATGGTAATGCCACGCTCGCGCTCGATATCCATGGAGTCGAGCACCTGCTCTTTCATCTCACGGTCTGTGAGGCCGCCACACTTCTGAATGAGGCGATCGGCCAGGGTAGATTTACCGTGGTCAATGTGAGCGATGATGGAAAAATTACGGATGTGGGATTTGTCTGTCATTTGAGCGATCTACCACTGGCGAACACAACCGCCAAGCGGCTATACCTGCGAATACGAAAATACAATCTTGAAGATTGTCATACACGGCCAAAATTCAATGTTATGACAGCTTCAGATGACTTCAGGATGGGACATATGACAAAGCTATTCCGACGCGCCGCTCTGGCTAGTGCTTTCGGCCTTACTTTTATGGCTTTGCCAGCCTTTGCGCAGGATGATGCAGACGCGCATTCCACCGAAGACGTGATGCACGAAGCAGAAGTCCATGAAGAAGCCCCTGCCCCGGAAGCTGAAATCGCTGACGAAGAGATATCCATCGCCGGTCAGGCAGAACTGACCGCCCTCATCTTCGAACACATGTCACGCGGCGTGCTCGCTATGGATGGCGACCGCGACACGGCGGAGCTTCGCCGTGAGGTTTCTGTCTGGCTCGACCGACTGGCCGGCAAGCTGGAAGGTGATGTGAGCGGCGTTCTGCGTTCAGAGGCTGCACTGGCGACAGCGATTGCGCGCGATGCTGAGGCCCGCGCCGAAATGCAAGACGAGCTCGCGGCAACGCTATCGCAGGCTGTGGAAGAGCTGGAAGCCGTTCGCGCCGAAGGTGTGCCAGACGAAATGGCGCTGCGCCTTGAAGAGGTTGAAGACCTTCTGGACGCTCTGGAAGAAGCCTCTGCCGATACCGTGCAGATGCGTGAGCTGATCATCGATCTGCATTTCGAAGAACCTTTGGAAGAAGATGTGCGCCTTGCACTGGTTGAGCGCTTGATCGCCTTCCAGACCGCCCATGGCGTTATGCTGGACTTTGATGGCGCAGACCTCTCTCAGAACATCCATCTGGAAGGCGAGGCACCGCTTACGCTCTCTACGCTTGAGCTGCGTACAGCGCTCAATTCCATCTACGAGGAAAACATGGATGTGCTGACGCCGGAAGGCGAAGAGGCAGAACCAATCGTCGATGTGCCGACACCGACATTCATCGGCATCACGCTGAACTAAAACGCCGACTTTAACAGGCGAACTAACAGGACGGGCGCCGCACAGACATGTGCGAACGCGCCTGAACGTCTGATCAGAGATCAACGAGGTTGAAATATCACGCAGTAAATGAACGAATTTATCTTCCTTTCGAGCCTCCTAGTGTTCGCCGGCTTTCTGCTTATTCCACTTTCCAGAAAGCTTGGCGCGCCCATTCTTCTGGTCGTGCTCGGCATAGGAATGCTCGCGGGTGAAGACGGCCCCGGACAGATTGATTTTGATAATTTCGATGCCGCCTACGCCCTTGGAAGTATCGCGCTCGCCATCATTCTCTACGGGGGCGGCGTGGAAACCAGGCTCGACCGGCTGAAATCGTCGCGTGCGCCATCACTCGTTCTGGCCAGCATTGGGGTTCTGCTCACTGCAGCCATAGTGGGTCTCGCGGCTCACTGGATCTTTAATGTGTCGCTGGTGGAGGGATTACTACTCGGTGCTGTTGTGTCCTCAACTGACGCAGCTGCAACCTTTCTTCTGATCCAGAAAAATCGTATCGGGTTGAAGCCGCGCATCGAAAATACATTAGTGCTGGAATCCGGCCTGAACGACCCGATGGCAATTTTCCTGACAGTTGCGCTGACGGCGTTCATGGCACAGCAGGATGCCGTGACCGCCGCGGAATTCGCGCGTTTTCTACCAATGCTGGGTCTGCAGTTTGGCCTTGGCGCGTTACTTGGATGGATTGGCGGGCGAGGCCTTGCCTATATTCTGAACCGGCTACAAATGCCGCCGGGGACTTACCCGGCAATGGCACTCGCGGGCGCGCTGATTGTCTACACTGGAACCGCTCTGCTGGAAGGCAGCGGCTTTCTGGCAATTTATCTCGCGGGCTTATTCCTACGCCATCATCTCCGGGATGATCTGATCGAACGTGTCGTCGGGTTCTCTGAAGCGGCCCAATGGCTCAGCCAGATTGCGCTCTTCCTCATGCTGGGCCTGCTGGTTACACCGCGTGATCTACCAACGACCGCATTGGAGGCAGCACTCATTGCGGGCGTTCTGATTCTGGTTGCCCGTCCCGCAGCCGTCTTTGTTTCCATGTCAGGCTTCGGATTTTCTATCCGTGAGAAAGCCTTCATCAGCTGGGTGGGTCTTCGAGGCGCGGTCCCTATCTTCCTTGCGATCTTTCCTGTTATCTCACCCGGACCGGTAACTGTCAGCTTTTTCAACGTCGTATTTGTTGTCGTCGTCATCTCCCTCATCATTCAGGGCTGGACAATATCTCAGACTGCAAACTGGCTGCGCGTGAAACAGTCGCCTGAACAAGGCGGCTAATGCACTGACAGATCGGCCAGTAACAGGCCGATCACCGTAAGGACCAGCAAGCCCGCCATAACGAGGCTGAAAACACGAAAGCGCAGCGGGGTCGAAAGGAACCGCTGTATTCCCACGCCGAACAGGACCCAGCCATGCGAGCTCAGCATACCTGCGGCAAAGATCACCAGTGAGATAACCAGCGGCGGATACCAGAACGGCTCCTGATCCGGCAGCTGCCCCGCAAAGGAGATCGCCATGATCCACGCTTTCGGGTTCACCCATTGAAAAGCTGCCGCCTGAAAAAAGCCCCACGGTTTTGAGGTTTTTACCTCATGCGGCGGCTCGAACTTCGATGTGCCGATTTTCCATGACAGCCATAACAGGATCGCCGCGCCAGCCCAGCGCAGCACCTCACGCAGAAGCGGGAACTGAACGAACACGCTGCCAAGGCCAAGGCAGATGGTGAACACCATGAAGGCAAAGCCGATATTCACGCCCATTGAATGCGGCAGCGTACGCACCAGCCCGTGACGCGCGCCTGAATTGGCAAGCAGCGTGTTATTTGGGCCCGGCGTCCATACCAGCGTGGATGCCAGCAGGAACATGCCCAGCAGGAATTCGGTTGTCATGTGTCAGAAGCTTTCAGTCAGGCGCGCGTATTCTCATCGTCATCATCAAGGCCGGTGAGCTTTTCGCGAGCCTTTTCTTCGGCGCGCTTCTCACTTTCCTCGCGAATGACGTCTGAAAAGGCACTGGCGAACACACCCGCAGGCAGCGCGACGAGGCCAATACCCGCCAAGGCGATACACGAGGCCGCGACACGGCCGAGCGGTGTAATCGGATAGACGTCGCCATATCCAACCGTCGTCAGCGTCGCGATGGCCCACCAGACAGCCCGCGGAATAGACCCGAACGCATCAGGCTGGATTTTGCCTTCAATCAGATAGAGCCCGACAGCGGACACATAAACGAGCGCCATAGCCAGAAACAGGCTGGTGAGGAGCTGGCTTCCGGCTTTACGCAAGGCATCGCCAAGCAGGTTAAACGCCGGAATAAAGCGCGCCAGCTTAAACAGACGGAACAGTCGGAAGGCTTTCAGAACCGCCAATACCTGCGGATTCACCTTGTCTGCGGCGAAAATCATCAAAAGCAGCTCTGGCAGGAAGGCCGCGAGGTCTGCCACCGCATACAGCGTCGAAGCGTATTTCAGCCGCCCCATCAACCCGCGATATTCAGGATTTTCACCGGCCACCCACAGGCGCAGCCCGTATTCTATCGCGAAGATTACAACGATGAAGACGTTCAGAATACGCAGATAATGCTGGTTCTGTTCGGCGATTTCAGGCTCGGTTTCCAGAGCCAGTAACACAAGGCTGAGCAGCACCAGCACCACGAGGATGCGATTGATCGTGGAAAGCTTTTCCTTCCCACTACTGCCTTTTTCCATCGCCCTGTAGAGACGCGCCCGCACTGCGTTCACCATCTGCCCAACCTCCGTGAATTGAGGTTAGAGCAGATTGAACCCGTTTGTCAGTCCCCAAATGCGGGGCCTAACCGCGCAGCGTGCCGCCGAGCTTTTCGATGTTTGCGATGATCTTTTTAGCGATCGCATCGATTTCGGCGTCTTTGAGCGTTTTCTCGCCCGGCTGGATGGTTACTTCCAGCGCGATAGATTTATGACCCTCTTCAACGCCTTTGCCGACATAAACGTCAAAGACATTCACGCCCGTGATCATCTTCTTGTCTGCGCCTTGTGCACCTTTAACGAGGTCACCGGCGGCAACTTCGTCTTTTACGACGAAGGCAAAGTCGCGGCGGATTGGTGTGAGGGCCTGCTTTTCAAGGACAGGCTTGGTTTTCACGCCCACCTTTTTAGGCAGCGGCAGCGCATCTACATTGACCTCAAAGCCGACCATATTGCTGTCCACGCCAAGCGCTTTCAGAGCGCGCGGATGAAGCTCACCGAATTCAGCGACGACATTCTTCGGCCCGAGGCGCAGCGTTGCAGAGCGGCCCGGATGCCAGTGATCGGACACAGGCTCCATAACCATCAGCTTGCTCGCATCATGACCGAGCGCATCAATGAGCGCCATCACGTCAGCTTTAGCCGCGTAAATGTCATAAGGCTCGGCCTTACCAACCCAGTTGCGGACGGTTTCAGGACGCGCAATCGCGGAGATATAGCGGCGCTGGTCTTTCGGGCCGTCACCCAGATAAACAGGACCAGCTTCGAACAGGCGGATATCGCGCTGGCTGAAGTCTGCGTTCTTCTGCGCCGCTTTTATCAGGTTCGGCAGAATGCTCGGGCGCATGCAATCAAGCTCAGACGCGACAGGGTTGTCGACGACCATCTCTTTCGCGCCGCCGCCAAAGGCAGTCGCTTCGGCTTTCGAGACAAAGCTCCATGTCACGGCCTCGAAGAAGCCACGTGCCGCCATAACGCGGCGACCTGTACGCATACGACGCTGAGGCTCTGTCAGTACCTGCCGCACACCGCCTTCCGGCTGCGGCATGGATGTGAGCGGAAGCGCGTCATAACCCTTAATGCGGATGATTTCTTCAACCATATCAGCGGACTGTTCCAGATCACGGCGCCAGCTTGGCGGCGCCACATACCAGGCTTCACCCGCATCTTCGATATCACCGCCAAGGTCTTTGATGATCTGGCGGATTTCTGCCGTTTTCAGCTCAACGCCCGTGAGGCGCTTAACATCATTCAGATAGAACTGAACCGGTTTTTGCGGTTTCGGGTTTGCGCCCGCAATGGTCACGTCAGACGCTTCGCCGCCGCATGTCTCCAGAATGAGCATGGTTGCAAGCTCGAGACCTTCCAGACAGCTTTGCGTATCAACGCCGCGTTCAAAACGATAGCGCGCATCAGAGATGATGCCCGTCGCGCGGCCGGTGCGTGCTGTACGGAGCGGGTCAAACCAGGCAGACTCGATGAACACATCAACAGTCTCATCAGATACGCCAGTAGACGCGCCACCCATAACACCGCCAAAGCCGACAACGCCGCTATCATCAGCGATCACGCACATGTCTTCAGTCGCTGTGTATTCCTTGCCATCGAGGGCGAGGAAGGTTTCACCTTCGCGGCCAAGACGCGCTGTCAGACCGCCCTGAAGCTTGGCAACGTCATAGACGTGCAGCGGGCGGCAACGGTCGAGCGAGATATAGTTCGTCACATCGACGAGCATGTTCTTTGGTGAGATGCCAACCGCTTTCAGGCGCGCCTGCATCCAGTCTGGTGACGGACCGTTTTTCACGCCTTTAATCACGCGGCCTGCAAACACAGGGCATGCGTCCGGAGTCTCTGTTGTCACCGTCACCGGGCAAGGGTGCGTGCCATTTACCGGCTTCACCTGCATTGGAGCGAATTTGCCGAGACCGGTCGCCGCCAGATCACGTGCAATACCGAGAACACCAAGCCAGTCCGGACGGTTAGGCGTCACTTCGAAGTCGATGACCGGATCGTCAAGCTCAAGCGCTTCAGCCAGCGGCATGCCAACCTTCACCTTGCCCTGAAGGTCCATAATGCCTTCATTGGCCTCACCCACGCCAAGCTCTTTGGCAGAACACATCATGCCATAGCTCTCTACACCGCGGATTTTGCGAGGCTTTTTGTCGAGAGAGAAATCAACGCCCGGAATATACGCGCCGAGCGGTGCGTATACTGCAAACATGCCCTGACGCACGTTTGGCGCGCCGCAGACAATCTGCTTCTCGCCATCAACCGTGTCGACCGAGCAGACATTCAGCTTGTCCGCATCAGGGTGTTTCTCAAAAGATTTGATCTGCGCCACGGTAAATGTGGACAGCGCCTCAGCCGGATTCTCAACGCTTTCGACCTCAAGGCCGGCGCGCGTCATCGCCGCAAGGATCTCATCCGTGCTGGCTTTAGTGTGAAGATGGTCCTGGAGCCAGGAAACAGTGAACTTCATGATTGAGACTCTTCGGTCGATGGTGAAATGGGTGTGTGTGGTACGATCTGGTCAACGATGTCAGGTAGCGCTTCGCAGCTGTTTACCTCAATCGGGCGGAGTGCATGGCCCGCGCTGGTAGAGACCCAGCAATCATCCAGAATGGAACAATAGCAGACGAAAACCTCGGCCGGCTGGCGTGTTCCGTCGAGAAAGCTTTGCACCGCGCTCAGAAAATCACGCTCAAGGCCCTCAGCGCCCAGCCATTCCGCGCCAATGGTGCGAACACTGTCGCCCTGACGGATGACACGGCCACGCAGCGCCTGATTGGAATAAGCCGGTAGCCCGTATGTTTCTTCCAGACTGTCGGTGATGAAATAGCGGACCATCTCATCAAATGAGCGCGTATCTTCGCGGCCCGGAATACGGATCAGATAATCTTCGATCAGCGCTGGGCCGACGCCCGCGTTCTGAACGTCGAACTCATAAAGCGCGCCGCCGGCAGGCGTAGAGGTATTGTGCTGAAGCTGCAGGATCGGCCAGACATCGGCCTTCTCCTGAGAGCGCATCACGCGTGCCTGATCCCACGCAATGAACACCGCCGCAATCGACGATATCACCGCGCAGATGGCGATCAGCATTTCAGCCTTATTACCTTTGCCCATTGCCGCCCCCTAAACCGTTTCGCCAGCGCGTTCGCGGCGAAGATGATCTGCAGCGCCAGCGGCAAAATCATCATCCAGAATAGAGAGAACACGAAAGGTCTCAAACACGACCTCCATATCCTCGGCGAATGTGCCCTCACGGGTGAAATAGGCTTTGTGAGCGTCCTGCCAGTATTTAAGGGAGAGATCACCCTCGCCTTCCAGCGCGGCCATCTCCTGCGTCATTTCATTATAGCGCAGATGCGTCACCGTTTCGGTTTCAAGCACGGCAACAGGGCGGTCCGCCCCATCGACCAGAACGCCGCGTTCGCCCGGATGGCTCCACTCATTGTGGGCCTTGGCGGAGCACGTACCGGTTTTGACACCCGCCACAATCAATGCAGCGAGCCTGTCTGCCAGTTCAGGACTATCCCCGAACGGCCAACGCGGCAGCGTCTCGATATCCGGGCTTACGCTCAAGAAAGCCCTCCGGAGAGGCTCGGCAGGAGCCATGGCGTGAAGCCATAGTGTGAGAGCCAGCGAACATCACTTTCGAAATACGGGCGCAGATCCGGCATGCCGTATTTCAGCATCGCCAGACGGTCGACACCCATACCGAAGGCAAAGCCCTGATACTCGTTCGGGTCGAGGCCGCAATTGCGCAGCACATTCGGGTGCACCATGCCGGAACCGAGCACCTCAAGCCAATCTTCGCCCTGACCGACCTTCACCGTACCGCCTGAGCGGTCGCATTTCACATCCATCTCAGCGGATGGCTCAGTGAACGGGAAGAAGTGTGGGCGGAAACGGGTTTCAACTTCGTCGACTTCGAAGAAAGCGCGCGCAAAGTCGGTGAGGCAGCCTTTGAGGTGCCCCATATGGCTGACCTTATCAATGACGAGGCCTTCCACCTGGTGGAACATTGGTGTGTGGGTCGCATCCCAGTCATTACGGTAGACGCGGCCCGGGATGATCACACGGATTGGTGGCTCCTGGCTCATCATCGTGCGGATCTGAACCGGCGATGTGTGCGTGCGCAGAACTTTGCGCTCGCCTTCTACATCCGGTGTCATGAAGAATGTGTCGTGATCTTCGCGGGCCGGGTGGCCGATCGGGAAGTTCAGCGCCGTGAAGTTATGGAAGTCATCTTCAATGTCGGGACCTTCAGCAACGGCAAAACCCATCGCGCCGAAGATTTCCTCGATCTCTTCAAACACCTGCATGACAGGGTGAAGCGTGCCGGCACGGTATGGGCGTGGCGGCAGGGTGAGGTCAGCTTTCTCACTGGCAAGCCGCGCATCGAGCTCTGCATCTTCGAGCGTTGTCTTGCGGGCATCAATCGCGTCGCCGAGGCGGTTTTTCAGCGCGTTGAGCTTCGGGCCCATCTCTTTACGCTCTTCCGGGTCCATGCCGCCTAGCGTTTTCATGAGGCCCGATACGCGGCCCTTTTTGCCAAGCTCTGCAACGCGAATGCCGTCCAGCGCGGCCAGATCGCCTGCGCCATTGATGGCTGTGAGAACTTCGGCTTCGATTTGTTCAATGTCTGACATGAGATTGCCTTCGGTCATCCGGGCTGAAAACTGGTGTTTAATACCAAGCTCTGGCGTCAATTCCAGTGATCAATTTGCCAAATACGAAAACGACCGCTGCTGAAAGGCAACGGTCGCTTTGTAGGAACAGTCCTGTGCGCGGTCTGATTAAGCAGCCAGCGCAGCCTTGGCCTGTTCCATTACAGCTTTAAACGCAGCAGGTTCGTTGATCGCGAGATCAGAAAGAACCTTACGGTCCATGTCGATGCCAGCTTTGTTCACGCCATCGATGAAACGAGAGTATGTCATCGTATCGTCGAGTTCACGAACAGCAGCGTTCAGACGCTGGATCCAGAGAGAGCGGAAAGTACGCTTCTTCTGCTTACGGCCAACNTATGCGTACTGACCAGCCTTCTGGACGGCAGCATTTGCTGTGCGGAAAGTGTTTTTACGGCGGCCATAATAGCCTTTTGCCGCTTTGATGATTTTCTTGTGCCGAGCGTGCGCGGGCACCTTGTTACGGGAGCGTGCCATGTGTCTAAATCCTTCTCAGCTTACGCGTTATTTCGTGCCGTATGGCAGCCAGCTCTTCACACGAGCCTCGTCTGCTTTTGCAGCAACAGATGTGCCGCGGTTCTGGCGGATATATTTCGCGTTGTGGCTGATCAGGCGGTGACGCTTACCAGCAACACCATGCTTGAGCTTGCCCGTAGCAGTGATCTTAAACCGCTTTGCAGCGGCCTTTTTGGTTTTCATCTTCGGCATTTTCATCTCCTTGCGCAAAGCGCATCTGATAGTTTCTCCGGGAGGCAATGCCTTACGCCTCTTTGGAGCAAACAGCGCTTATACGCAAAAAGAGAGGAAATTCAAGTCCGGAATCGGCCCTGATTCCAGCTTTTACGAGGCCTGGCGACCTGCCGCATCTTCCCGCACCGGAATGAGGGTTTTGGTAAAGGCCTCAATCGCAGAGATAGAGGCATCCACATTGCCGGTTTCTTTTACCGAATTCAGCTCATTGACGAGCATATCGGCTGCAGTACGCATACGATCAAGTTCGATCTGGTTCATCGGTTGCTCCTTACGCATCGCAGCTTCGCGACGCTTCTTCTCGAGTTCGGTCAGCGGAGGTGGTGGCTCGATTTCGAACAGAACCTGTTCGTAAATCCCCATCTTGTTTCGGGTATCGATCAGCACGTGCGGGCCTGCCTCGATCATCACGGCGACAGCATCGCCATCACCATCATCGAAGTGCTGTGGATCGCCCAGATATTCGACCGGCCAGACCTTCGCCATACGATCGACAAAGACCGTATCCATCAGGCAGGTGAAATCAGTAATGCCGCGATCGACCGCGAATTCCATAATCCCGCACAGAAGGGTTTTCTGCGCATCAGCGATCACACCCTCATGACGACGGCGCGCATGTGGCGCAATCATCCAGCGGGTGAGGTCCCAAATCGCTTCATCACGTGGCGGCTCACCGTTGATATACTCGGTCAGCTTGTCGCCCATGAGGTATGGCGTGTCTGTCGGATTGAGGCGAAACGTCGCCAGAATATTCCCATGCCGGTCGAGGTTCATGAGATAGACCGCATGTTCGTTGTCGAACTCGTCCGTCTCACGACCATCTGCAGAGGTGAGATTGGTCCAGCCACGCTGTTTAACATAAAACTCGTGGCGCATGCGGAACATCTCATCGAGCTGCTTGGCATAGAGATGTTGGTTTCTGATTGTTACGACGTGTATCACGTACGACCCCCATCATTTCCTGTAGGGATAGAACGACACAAAACGAGAACATCTGAAATGATGGAAATCCACCAATTGGACCATCAATCCATCAAAAAAATACAATTTAAAGAGTGATCAATCCGGCATTTACAGCTTAAACGCGCTTAGCTGGAGGGCATGGTTCCGTTCAGAACACTGCGCCCGCCATCAAGCTCCAGCGCATGTCCGTTTACATAAGCGCCCTCTGAAGACGCCAGATAATAAGCCGCCTCGGCAATCTCCGAGGCACGCGCGGCACGCTTCAGCGGGGTACGCTCTTTCAGCCAGCTTTCGGTTTCCTCGCTGTGGGGACGAACGGCAACAATCGCGTTAGAGCGGATTTTGTAAGGCGCATATTCCAGCGCAAGAGCCTTCATGACTGAAAGTACAGAGCCCTGCGTCACCGTGTTGAGGGCACTGCCGGGATTACCTGCGATCGCCGCACGGCTGAGAAGTTGTATGAAAGACTTTTTATAAGGCACGCGCTCTGCATTATCTTCATGCGCGCGCAGCTCGGCCACCATTTCGCGACCGAAGACCTGACCGGCCATCAGCGCCGTCGTCGTCGTTTGTTTGAGTTCCTGCGTCACCCGCTCAAGGGTGAGGTCATCCATCTCAATCGGATCAGACAAAGGCGGAATGTTGAGAACAACATCAACGCCGTCAAACTGTTCGAGCATACCCGACAGGGCGTTTTTCAGCCCGAGCCGGGTAGACTGGTTTTCAGAGAGATAGCTGGCCAGATCGCCGAGATCATCACTCGCACGGGCCAATGCCTTCTGGTCGTCCTCCACAATCATGACGGACCAACCGGATTCAGCAAATTTACGCGCACAGCTTGCGCCAACGCCTTTTCCAAGGCCCAGAATAACAATTGCCGGCGCGCGCATCTCTCTATGCCTTCCGTTTCCAGCTGAGTTCAATCGGCCATTTCATGCCACACTCAGGCGGTCAAGCCAAAGCAAGCCGCCTGAACGTAAAGGTCTCTGCCGGACCCGGAGTATTTTTAACTGTTGAGATCACCTCGAAGAGACTGGATCTCTTCCTTCAGTTTCAGCTTCTCTCGTTTCATGCGCGACATTTTGAGAGAGTCGGAGGAAGGTCTTTTCGACTCTTCCTGCAATGCGTCGTCAATTTTCTTATGACGGGCGGAAAGTTCCTGCAGATGATTTTCTAAACTCATCGCTTCGAGCCTCCTTTGCTTAGCAATACATGAAAGCATGAAGTCACAAACTCGTCACGTATTGACTCTCCGAAAAAGTGCATCTGTGAGACGTTTTTTCGCGCGTCCGTAAACGTTTCACTTTTATCCACAGTCAAAATTTGTTAATGAACCGGCCTCTTTCTTAAAGGTTACGGCCATGGACGGCACACATTTCGATTTTGATGAGACAACGCGTCAGTTGCAGGCGCGCCTTGATCAGCTCGAAGCCGAGCACCGCCTGCTTGATGAACAGGTCACAGCGCAGCAAATGGCTGGCGCAGACATGATCACCCTTCAACGGTTGAAGCGCGAAAAGCTGCGCCTGAAAGACGAGATTTCCCGTGTGCGCGGCCTGATCCGCCCGGATATCATCGCCTGATCGAAGGCCGTAAAGCGCTAAGCACTGCCATAACCGCTCCAAACACCCGCAAAAGCAGTGCTTTTGCACACTCTGCCATATTCTCGACATGCTGCCCGTTTTTACAGAAGCGGTCTGTTTCATTTGATGTTTCGGGCGGCTGACCATTCTGAGAGCGAACGCTGACCTGCTCGCGGGGCTAATGACCACAATCTGGCACACAGAATGCACAGCCGGAGCTGTATTCAAAACCGGGTGAAAAAATGAGCCACTCTAACTACACACCGCGCCAATCGCTGGGCTTTCGAAGCGCCGTTATTGCGAGCCTTGTGCTGTCGGTCGTCTCATTCCTGACAACCTGGAGCGGCCTTCGCGCGGCGGACCCGATCCAGCAGCTCATGACATCCGGCGGCAGCCTTGAAGGCATTTCCTGGTGGGACCGGGCTGAAAGCCTTGCCATTACGCTTGGCCTCGCTTTCGGCATTCAAGCTCTGATGCTGGCGCTTGCATGGATTGCGAGCCGCCTTCTCATGGTCGAGGACCGTAAACGCTGGGGCCTTATCTCAGCTATTCTCGTCGGCTATCTGGCCGCGACGACCATCTCTGTCACCTTCTCTTATATTGACCTGTTCGACCGTATGTTCAGCGCCCAGAAGTCTGACTGGTCTGCCGAAACCATTCGCGAGCGCGGTGATGTGATCGTTGAAGAGCTTATCGAAGCGCTGGAAGATGAAGTCCGCGATGCGCGCGGAGATTTCTCTACACAGCAGGCCGAATTTCAGGCCCAGATTAACGTGCTAGCCTCTGCGTCGAACGAGCAGCGCCAGTCCATTCTCACAGAACTGGACGAGCGCCGCACCGAACTTGCAGATTATCGCCGTCAGGTCGGCAATGCGCAGGCAGAAGCCCGCAGCGCCGCGGTAAGCCGCCAGGCACGCGCCGCAGAACTTGAAACAACGGTCGCAGATTTCGAACGTCAGGTCCGCCAGCTCACGCCGGAACAGGATGAATGGGAAGCAGAAACCGCACGGCTTCTGGCCCAGTCTCAGGCGCTGTCTGATCAGAAACTGCTGGAAGAACGCGGCGCGCAGGAAAGCGGACAAGTCGGCCGTGGACCGCGCTGGCGTGAACTCGATCGCCAGCACGATATTGTGCGCGCCAATCTTGAAGTCGCGCAAAACCGTCTGAGCTCCGTCACGCGGGAACTCGATAACGCAGAAGAAGCGCTTCTCTCCAGCCGTCAGCAGCTTGCTATCGTACAGAGCGGCGGCGATGCACAGGATGTCGAAAACGCGCTGAATGCCGGAAATGATGTTCGCATCGGTTTCCTTGAAGCAGAGATTTCTGCGCTCACCGCGCAATCGGATGCACTGGAAATTCCGCAGATCGATTTCTCGTCAGAAGAAATTAGCGAAGATGAAGTCGATCAGATCCTGACAGCCTGCACGACCATCAAATCAGAGCTTATCGCAGCGCAGGCAACATCATTCGATGAAGACACGCTTGCTGACTTTGATCCGTCCAGCATTGACTGCACATCCGGCGGCGCATTCGAGGCGGCTCGTACGCTGTCAGAGCTGCAGTCCAGCCTGCGCATGGTTGAAGAAAACTGCCGCGCGACCTCTTCCGAGGCTTATGCTGGTGCCCGCGGTTCAGAGCTACTTCAGTATATCCGAAATGAGTGCGTCAACAGCTCAGCGCTGCGCGCCAGCGTGAAGTCTAACTTCATGGAAGACCTTCGCCGCGTGGCCCGTACGCGTGACCCGGAAGCAGCCCCGATCGCATATTCCTTCGTTGCGCTTCAGGACCGTGAGCCACAGGCAATCTTCGCGCTGACGCTCGCGCTTGCCGCCGACCTTCTGATCCTGCTGGTCAGCCTGTTCGGTAATGCCGGTCACCACCATGTCTATGGCTCCGGCGCCGGCAATGGTACCGCACCGCCAAGCCGTCAGATAGGACGCCGCGAACCTGCCCTCTTCGAAGACGAATAGGGCAGGCCCCGAGAAGATTGCCGCTTCGATTGGGATTAACTCAGCAACAAGGTTAACGCCCTCAAGCTCGCCGTTAACCTTCGGATCAAAAACTAAACCTCCCACTAAACGGAGGTTATTATGCAATCCAGAGATGCAATAGAGCAACGCGTTGAAGCGCTGGAGTGTCTTTTGACAATTCTGCTTACTCGACAAGCTATGATTGATGGCATCCCATCTACAGAGGCCGCTTTGCTGTTCAAGGCAGCCTATGGCGTTGCTGAGAAAAAGAAATCCGACGACGCCCTTCATGGCCTCGATAGAATGTTTGAAATCGTGATGAACTTTCTCAAGGGCGACTAGCCGGACGGAGATTGAGCCAATCGTCAAAGACGAGCCCGCGACCTAGGCGCACAGCCAGAATGGCTGGTTTGGCTCATATCTATAAACCCATCCATAGCGTGAAAACCATTACGCCATCGCGCCGTTCAGTAACGCCCCTCCTTCCACACCATCAATAGATGACGCAGGCGCCCCACACATAGCGAGCGTTAGGGCGCGAGAAGATCAACACGCCAGACTATACCGCGGGAACAGCATGGTAGCTTTATTCAAAGAGAGAAAATGGAGCGGGCGATGAGATTCGAACTCACGACATCAACCTTGGCAAGGTTGCGCTCTACCCCTGAGCTACGCCCGCTCACAATGGGTAGTCCGGCAGCGCCGGAAGCGGTGATAAAGCGCATCTCTGCCTCGGATGCAAGAGGAAAATTGCTAAAAAATGCACTTCATGCACGACGACGTCCGGCATGGCTCGCAACCTGCGCCACATCAAGCAGAAGCTTGCCCACCAGAGCCTCTTGCGGACTGCCTGCTGTACGACATTGCGCGTCCGTCTGCGCGACCAGAGTCATGAGCGTGAGGATACGATCTGGCGGCCATTTCTGCATACGACGCTCGAACGCAGGCCATTGGCGATCAAACACCCGCGGACTGAGCCGCTCGCCGATTTTTGGCCCGTGAATGCCCTCACCAGACACTTCATGCGCACGGTTAAGCCGCTTGAGCTGGTTCATCAGCCCGATCAGAACCGGAATAGCGCCAGAGCCTTCTTTGAGCTGATCACCCATCAGACCGGCAAGATCATTGAGCTTCCCATCAAGGGCCAGATCAACAAGATCAAAGCCCGTCGACTGATCTTCCAGAATGATAAGGTCGCGAATGTCCCGCTCAGTCAGCGGACGATCCAGATCAACGGCATAGAGGGCGAGCTTTTCAATCTCGCCCGGCGCGAGTGACTGATCTTCAAGAAGTGTCCTCAGAAGCAGGATTTCGGCATCCGGCTCCAGGCGTAGCCCGCTGGCGGAGAGCTGGTCACGTACCCAGTTCTCAAAATCCCGTTCGGAACGTTCAAAAATCTGAAGCGCGATGGCCGATTTATGGTCTTCGAAGGTTTTTCGCAGTTTAGAGCGCGGTGTCAGATCGCCTGCCACAATCAGAAGCTTGCCATTTGGCGGCTCTGACATGTTTTCGATTTCTGTCAGGGCGTCGAGAAAGGGCCGCGCCTCTGTTTCGCGCGCAATGCTGACCTGCAAAAGGCTTGTCCCGCCGAACAGGCTTTCAGAACAGAGCGCATCCAGAATACCGCCCGGATCCTGTTTCGCCTCCTCAGGGGACATACGTCGCCGGTCGAGCGCAGGCTGCGTGCCCTTGATCCAGTGTTTTGCGAGGTCTTCGGAGAGTTCGGAAACAGGCGCGCCGGTTTTGCCGAACACCAGTGCAGCGAACACACCGGATGTCGGGTCAGAACAGAAGCTTTCTGCCTGACGCCCCGTCTTCTTCACTTTAGTTGCTGCCCGCCGGCTGGCGATAAGCGCTCTCATCCTGCGCGTGGAGCTGAAGCTGCTCTGCGATCAAATTTGCAGCTTCCATGGCTGCGCGCGCCGACATATCGCGGCGCACCGCAATGTCGTCATAAGCCAGGTCACCCGGAGCAGAACTGACAGAGCTATTCACGACACCGGACAGAATACCGCGCGGCGTTTCGAGGCGATATTGAGCCTCGCCCTGCACGTTTACACGCGCAGACTGGCCGGCAGCCAGAATGGCAAAATCGTTCACATCTTCTTCGTAAGCAATTGTCAGCGCACCGCTTTCAACACCCGGAAGCCCCGGACGCAGAAGCATGAGCAGCTCACGGCGCAGAATATGCCCCGCATAGCCATCAATCTGAGCAATCTGGATAGAGCCCTGCGCAACATCAGACTGGGTAGAATAGACCGGCGAGAACCCGCAAGCCGAAAGGCCAAGAGCAGACGCTGCTAGGAAAAGGCTGGTCAATTTCTTCATCATCCCACCACAATGTTTACGATGCGTCCCGGTACTACAATCACCTTTCGTACCGTTTTGCCAGACGTATGGGCCGTTACCTGCTCGTTCGAGAGAGCGATTGCCTCAATGTCATCCTTGGATGCATCAGCCGCCACCTGAATTTCAGCACGCTTTTTACCATTCACCTGAACAGGCATGGAAATTGTGTCATCCTTAAGGAGGCTGTCTTCAACGACCGGCCATGTGCCCGCAGATACGAGGCCTGTGCCGCCAATGCGCGCCCAGCATTCTTCTGCAAGGTGCGGCATGAACGGCACCAGCGCATGGGCCAGGAAACCGGCCGCTTCGACACGCGCGGCCAGAACGGCAGATGACGCCTCAAGGCTTTCAGCCTTACGAAGCGCGTTTACCCATTCATGCACGGTCGCAATCGCAGAGTTAAAGCGGAAGCTTTCAATCGCGTCTTCAATCGCCTGAAGTGCACGGTGTGAGGTTTTACGGATTTCAGTCGCAGCGTCGTCCATGTCTGGCAGAGCGACACCATAAGCCGGCGCGTCTTCCGGAAGCTCGTCAACAACCGCCCAGACTTTCTGAGCAAAGCGCCAGGAGCCTTCAACACCGGACTGCGTCCATTCAACGTCGCGCTCTGGCGGCGAGTCAGACAGAACAAACCAGCGGGCAACGTCCGCGCCGAAATCAGAAATGATCTCAGTCGGGTCGACCGTGTTCTTCTTCGACTTGGACATTTTCTCAATCGGGCCAACCGCAACAGGCTTGCCTGTCGTGATTTCGATGAGCGCATTGTCCTTCTGCTCGATTTCTTCCGGCGAAAGCCATTTGTCATCAGCAGATTTGTAGGTTTCGTGGGTCACCATGCCTTGCGTGAAGAGCGCTGCAAACGGTTCTCCGCTTTGCAGAGGCACCAGATCGCAGTCACGCATCGCACGCATGAAGAAGCGCGAATAAAGAAGGTGAAGCACAGCGTGCTCTACGCCGCCAATATACTGGTCGACCGGCAGCCAGTAGGCCGCAAGATCGGCATCAACCGGCTTGTCATCGGACGGCGCGGCAAAACGTGCAAAATACCATGAAGAGTCTGCAAACGTATCGAGCGTGTCCGTCTCACGAAGCGCTTCACCGCCACAGACAGGGCAGTTTGTGTGCTTCCATGTAGGGTGACGTTCCAGCGGGTTACCCGGTACATCGAACGTCACATCGTCTGGCAGGCGCACAGGAAGCTGGTCGTCCGGCACAGGGTTTGTGCCGCATTTCTCACACTTCACGACAGGGATCGGGCAGCCCCAATAGCGCTGACGGGAAACGCCCCAGTCACGCAGACGGTATGTGGTTGCGCCTTCACCGAGCTTCAGCTCTTCCAGCTTTTCGATCGCCGCGTTGATCGCGTCTTTCGTGGACAGGCCGTTCAGGAAGTCTGAGTTATAGATCGTGCCCGGGCCGGTATAGGCCTCTGTGTCGATAGCGTGAGTTTCAGCATCGGCTTCCGGCGGCAGAACAACCGGATTGACCGGAAGACCGTATTTGCGCGCAAAATCGAGGTCGCGCTGGTCGCCTGCAGGGGAGCCGAACACCGCGCCTGAGCCATAAGTCGACAGAACAAAGTTCGCCGCGAAAACCGGAATTTCCCAGTCAGGGTCGAACGGGTGACGCACCTTGATACCCAGATCAATACCGAGCTTAGGCGCTTTCTCGATCGCCTCTTCAGACGTGCCGAGCTTTGCGCACTCTTTCTGGAAGGTAGCAATCTCAGGATTGTCCGCCGCCAGCGTCTTGGTGATCGCATGGTCTGGCGCAATCGCAAGGAAGCTTGCGCCGTAGAGCGTATCCGGACGGGTGGTGAAGACTTCAATCGCTTCGCCATGCGTCGCAGCCGCATCGCCGACGATTGGCCAGCGAATGGTCGCGCCGCGTGACTTGCCGATCCAGTTTGCCTGCATGAGGCGGACTTTTTCAGGCCAGTTTTCCAGCTTGAGAACTTCGTCCAGCAGATCGTCTGCATATTCGGTGATCTTGAAGAACCATTGTTCCAGCTCACGGGTTTCAACTTCCGCGCCGGACCGCCAGCCCTTGCCGTCAACAACCTGCTCGTTCGCCAGAACCGTCATATCGACAGGGTCCCAGTTCACTTTGGAGGTTTTGCGATAGACCAGCCCTTTTTGCATCATCGCGATGAAGATACGCTGCTGCTGGGCATAGTATTCAGGGTCACAGGTCGCAAACTCGCGCGACCAGTCGAGCGACAGACCCAGCAGTTCAAACTGCTGTTTCATCGCTGCGATATTGTCATAGGTCCAACCCTTCGGGTGGACACCGCGCTGCATAGCAGCGTTCTCAGCCGGCATACCAAACGCATCCCACCCCATAGGGTGAAGTACGTTGAACCCTTTCAGCATTTTATAGCGGGCTACAACATCGCCCATGGCGTAGTTGCGCACGTGGCCCATGTGGAGACGCCCCGAAGGATACGGAAACATCTCAAGCACAAAAGACTTTGGCCGGTCGTCCGGCTCGCCTGCTTCAAAAATACGGGCTTCAGACCACGCAGCGCGCCATTTGGGCTCCGTGGTCCGATGATTATAGCGAGACGCCATGAGGCGCCCTCCTTCCGGATCTGAGTTTTAAAACTTAGCTGAAATCGCCGACGCGCAGTTCACGTGCGCGGGTCAGGATCGCATTTTCGAGCTGAATTTCTGTGTCCGGGCTGACCGCTGCGTCTTCCCATCCAGTTGCGCCGCGAACCTGACGGAACGCAGACACGTTCACACCGTCAGCGCGAAGGCGTGTATCAAGGATATAAACAGTCAGCTTGAAACGCTCATCAGGCGCTTCCGGCGTAGAATACCAGTCAGTGATGATCACGCCGCCCTGTGGGTCAGCGCTTGCCAGCGGCATGAAATCAACCGTGTCGAGCGTTGCGCGCCAGAGAAATGCGTTTACACCAACGATAGTCGCCTGCGTATCTGCCTCTGACTCACGGCTGGAGGAGCTACAACCGGCAACCGTCAGTGCGCATGCCCCAAGAACAGCTGCTAAAGCTCTAAATTTACTCATGATCACTCCCGGCATTCACGCCAAACTGTGTCTTCAAAACGTTTTCCGCTTCGGTGTATAGCATGCACATCGTAAGCTGAAAGTCCCGATCAGCAATCAACAGGTCGAAAATGCGTATCTTCTTTTTAATGTTCCTCGCAGGTATGCCGCTGGCAAGCGCCGCTATCGCAGAAACTGAGTATGATTTCGACACGGATCTGACCCTTGTGGCGTCCATTCTTTCGGACGAAAGCCAGGGTGTAGAAACCGAAGGTCTGATGGGGGAATTATCCTTTGGCGGCTCTGCCAGTCAGGTTCTGGAGAACGGGGTAGAGGTCAGCGGAAACTTCGCCTTCCGCCTTCAGTCAGATCACCCGAACCGCGCAGGCTTTTCAGGGCACATGATAGAGTGTCCACCTGCATTTGCAGGCTGCCCGAGCCTCAACGGACAAGGCGTTCGCGGCGCGTTTTCTCGTATCTCGACGCTGTCTTTCACCGATGAAGCCGGGCCGCGCGGCAGCCTTGAGCGTGCCTATTTCGAAATTGACGGCGGATGGGGCGCGCTGGGCATTGGCATTGATGAGGGTGTGGGCGCTCGCTTTTACGAAGGCGGCCCAACCGTCTTCACGCTTGCGCGCGATCACGACCCGATCCTGGACCCGACGGGCATAAACGGTGTGCGCGTTCGCAATGATATCTCCTCCATCGGCGCGAAGGTCAGCTATGTCACCCCGCGCATTCTGGGCCTGCGCGCGGGACTCTCTTATACGCCGGATGCAGGCACACGCGGTCTGGACCTCGATACAGACAGACGCGCACCCGGCGTAATCGAGCCCGAACTTGATGATGTGATTGAAGTCGGCCTGCAGTTTTCTCGTCTGCTCCGGAGCGCAGACCTTCGCGTCCGCAGCTCGCTGACCTGGTCGCAGGCCAATAGCGCCTCTTCTTTTTATAGCGATACATCCACCACAAGCTTCGGGCTGGAATTTGAACGCCGCGACGTTTTCCGTGTCGGCTTCAGTCTTTTATCCTCGGACAATGGCGGTTTTGGCGACTATTCCGCCCTCAGCGCAGGCGGTGAATGGTATGTCGATGGCTGGGCAATTGGCGTGAATGGCGCTCGCGCCGAAGACGACACAATCGGCTTTACCTCGCAATCTGTGACGGTTGGCGCCTCTCATGAGATCAACGACATGATCGATTTCACAATCGGCTATCGCGACAGCAAGACCGACTTCGACCTCGTTAACTTTTCTGCACAGAATTCAGCCACTCACAGTGGAGTGTTGCTCGAAGTCCGCATTCAAAAATAATTCAAGATTCATATGCTAGGCTGACCTTTCAATTAATCTGAAAGTCGGCATAAATATCATTATGAAAACGCATATGCTCATCTGTGCAGGGATTACCCTGATTTTCTGTGGCTCCGCCGCAGCTCAGAACGCGTCTGCAATTTCACCTGACGAGTCCAGCTATCTGACACCGAACAGCTGGACACGTAACTTCACCCTGTCCGACACGACACCTAGCCCAAGCGATCCAGTCCCGAGCGTTACACTTCAGGAGCGGTCTCAGGACTTCCAGATTATCGGAACCAGCCGCTGGGCCATGAACCTCAACGTCACCACACGTTCGGAAGATTCTCCGCTGCCACGTGAAGAATACCGTGCGGGCGCGACCTATCAGTTCACGCCGCGCTTCAGCTTTGGTGGTTCTGTGAGCGTTGGTGCTGACGAGCTTGACGATGTGTCCCGCTGGCAGGAACAGGAAGTTGAAGCAGGCGTTCGTCTCGAAACGACCTTCCGCTTCTAGGCTTTCCCTTTAATTCGTATCATCCGGATAGCGCGAGAAGTCGTCTGACTTGACGATTCCGCGGTCTTCAAGCCAGTTGCGAACCGGCGCCAGCATACGCATGACGGCATGGCGGGTCGGGCGCGATGTTGTAAACGCCGGCAGCCCCTCATCTGCTATCACCAGATCGGCAATATATTTGTGAGGGCCGGTCACGCGGTGATGGGTCGGGCGCACAAAATTCAGATACTGAGAAATGACACGGTCAACGCTGCGGCCACGCCCGCCCTGATCTTCAGGCGCCGTGTCACGGAGAATACGGCGCGCAAGGCGGAGGTCATCCGGCGTATCAACATAGACTTTCAGATCGAAAAGCTCGGCAATAGCCGGGTCAGACAGGACGTGGATGCCTTCGACAATCGTTACACGCTTCGGAACGACAGTCTCGAACTCGCCCTTTTTGCGATCATGCGCAGCAAAGTCGTACACCGGCTGGTCGATGGTTTCGCCGCGCTTTAAAGCTGCGATATCGCGGTACATCATCTCCATGTCTTTGGAGCTGACATCGTCAAAGTTGATCGTCGCTTCGACTTCTGCCGCGGGCATGCCGACAATGCCGTTCTCTTCGCGGGTTTTGTAGTAATTGTCCTCGCCCAGCACGACGCACAGCTCATCACCCAGTACGCAGGCGATGGCTTCAGAAAGCGTGGATTTACCAGAACCCGATCCGCCAGAGACAGCGATCAGGCAAACAGTCTGTTCAGGGGGCGTGTGTGGCAAGGTCTGACACCGGTCCGTTCAGCATGAGAAAATGTGAGCGGCTTGCCTGCACGAGAACGACAAGACGGACAAGCCCTTCGCCGTCAACTTCGGGCACTATGACGCGGTTTGTGCGCCCACGCGCAAGCATCTCGCCATTTTTACGCTCGAGAATCCAGCCACCCACCGGACGGCCATTAAGTTCAGTCGGCAGATCAAAGGTCAGACCAGGGAATATGCGGGACGGCCAGTTCTCATCGAGATAGCCCTCGGCCGAGAGAAACACCTGCACGCCGACATAGGTATTGCCGTGACGGACAATTGCCGCACCAGCGTGGGAATAATCAGCATTGATCATAACATCGAAGTGGCGCGGGCTGAGCTCTAACTGCTCTTGCAACAGGCCCGGATTATAGGTCTCAGGCCAGCCATCGCGATACCAGGCAAGGTTCTCACCGGCATAGCCGAAAATCTCATTCCGGCGCAGACGGCGCAGACGGTCATCATTGCGAAGACCTTCCAGAGACTGGTGAGAGAAATAATCCCGCCGCAGCATATCAATGCCATGCAGACGCGCGACTTCAGCGGCGCCCGGATGCCAGACAACCGGCGCAAGGCCCTGCTCTACGCGAACTTCATTGAGGCGGTGAAACATGACCAGCACATCACCGTCCAGCATCTGCATTTCGGGCGCATTCTCGCCAAGGCAGCGGGACGCATATTGCAAATAGGAGGAGACATCGGTCGGGAGGGTCTGCGTATGCGCACAGCGCTCTGCAGCCGTCGTGTAGGAAATGTCCACCGGAGCAGGCACCAATTCATCAGCCCCGAGGGACCGGTTAGGCATCTGCTCCAGCAGGATAAAAACGCACAGGAATGTTACGCAGAAATTCAGGGCTCCTGAGAGACTATCCCATCGAGAACC
This sequence comes from Ponticaulis sp., assembly GCA_002723155.1. Classification (GTDB taxonomy): domain Bacteria; phylum Pseudomonadota; class Alphaproteobacteria; order Caulobacterales; family Hyphomonadaceae; genus Ponticaulis. Next base: position 594,379 of record PBNO01000002.1, read on the forward strand.
AGGCATTCAGAAGCCCCTGTTACACTGCGATCACTCTTCGGAATCAGAGACTTTCTCTTTACCGGTTTCCTGATCAACGACCTTCATAGACAAGCGTACTTTGCCACGATCGTCGAAGCCAAGCAACTTGACCCATACAGTATCGCCTTCAGAAACAACGTCCTTCGGGTGTTTCACGCGCTCTTCAGCCATCTGGCTGACGTGCACGAGACCGTCTTTAGGGCCGAAGAAGTTCACGAAAGCACCGAAGTCTTTGACGGCAACAACTTTGCCTTCGTAGATTTCGCCAACTTCCGGTTCAGCAACGATAGAGTGGATCCACTTGCGAGCCGCATCGATGGACGCTTTATCGAGCGCAGACAGGGTAACCTTGCCGTCGTCTTCGATATTGACCTTCGCACCCGTAGTCTCAACGATCTCACGGATGACCTTACCGCCAGAACCGATAACTTCACGGATCTTGTCGGTTGGGATCTGCATGCTTTCCATTTGTGGCGCGTTTGCAGACAGCTCACCGCGGCTTTCGCCGAGCGCTTTGTTCATCTCGCCGAGGATGTGCATGCGACCGCCGCTCGCCTGAGCGAGAGCTGTCTTCATGATGTCCTCAGTGATACCAGCGATTTTGATGTCCATCTGCAGAGACGTGATACCTTCAGATGTACCCGCCACTTTGAAGTCCATGTCGCCAAGGTGGTCTTCGTCGCCAAGGATGTCAGACAGAACAGCAACGCCGTCTTCGTCTTTGATCAGACCCATAGCGATACCGGAAACCGGACGCTTGATCGGAACACCAGCATCCATGAGCGCCAGAGATGTACCGCAAACAGTCGCCATGGAAGACGAACCGTTAGATTCAGTGATCTCGGAAACAACGCGCAGAACGTAAGGGAATTCGTCCTTCGTAGGCAGAACTGCCTTCGTTGCACGCCATGCCAGCTTACCGTGACCGATTTCACGACGACCTGCACCGCCCATACGACCTGTCTCGCCGACAGAATATGGAGGGAAGTTGTAGTGCAGCATGAACGATTCTTTGTGGAGACCGTCCAGACCATCAATCATCTGCTCGTCGTCGGCTGTACCAAGTGTCGCCACACAAATCGCCTGAGTTTCACCGCGGGTGAACAGGGCAGAACCGTGTGTACGTGGCAGAATGCCAACTTCGGAAACAATCGGGCGAACCTGATCAAGCGCACGGCCGTCAATACGAACACCGGTCTTGATGATGTCGCCGCGAACGACTTTCGCTTCAGCTTTCTTGAACACGTCTTTGAAGACGAGAGCATCCATGCCCTCTTTCTCTTCAGTCGCAACCAGAGCTTCAGCCGCTTTTGCGCGAGCGTCGCCAACAGCTGCCTGACGTTCAGCCTTGTCCTTGATCTTGTAAGCAGCAGACAGGTCTGCGCCAACGAGGTCTTGAACCTGCTTGAGTTCTGCAGAGCGATCTTCCGGCTCATAGTCCCAAGGCTCTTTCGCTGCGCGTTCGCCAAGGTCGATGATCAGGTCGATAACTTCCTGGATCGCTTTGTGGCCCGCCATGACAGCGCCCAGCATAACGTCTTCGGAAAGTTCTTTTGCTTCAGACTCAACCATCATGACCGCGTCCTGAGTACCCGCAACGCAGAGGTCGAGGTCGCTCTCAGGAAGTGCCTGAATAGTCGGGTTGATGATGTACTCACCGTCTTTATAGCCAACGCGGCAACCGCCGATCGGGCCCATGAACGGTACACCTGAAATGGTGAGCGCCGCAGACGCAGCAACCATAGCAACCATGTCAGGATCGTTTTCACCGTCATAAGACAGTGCAGTCAGAACGACTTGAACTTCGTTTTTGAAGCCATCAACGAAAAGCGGACGGATCGGACGGTCAATGAGACGTGATGTCAGCGTTTCTTTTTCGGTCGGACGACCTTCGCGCTTGAAGAAACCGCCTGGAATGCGGCCAGCAGCGTAGTATTTTTCCTGGTAGTTTACGGTCAGCGGGAAAAAGTCCTGACCTAGTTTAGCCTCTTTCTGGGCTACGACAGTCGCGAGAACCGTTGTCTCGCCATAGGTTGCCAGCACGGCACCGTCGGCCTGACGCGCTACGCGTCCAGTCTCCAGTACAAGCGGACGACCCGCCCATTCTGTCGACACTACATGTTTATCGAACATATATCTCTCTTTTCATACAAAANCCCGCCAGTAGCCGGATTGCCGCTGGCGGGNATTTTCTCGGATTGCCTTAGCGGCGGAGACCGAGCTCTCCAATGAGCGCCTGATAACGCTCTTCATCACGGGACTTTACATAGTCCAGCAGCTTCCGGCGTGTTGCGACCATTTTCAGGAGGCCACGACGGGAGTGATTGTCTTTTTTGTTGTCTTTGAAGTGCTCTGTGAGGTTTGAAATGCGCTCTGTGAGGATCGCAACCTGTACTTCAGGTGAACCTGTGTCACCTTCTGAACGAGCAAATTTCTTGACCAGCTCTTGTTTCTTTTCAGCCGTAATCGACATCGCAATACTTTCTTTCTTCGCCCGCTTTGGGGAGGGCGTGAGTTATAGCCAGATTGGCATTGGAAACAGGTCGCTTGCCTCAGTTCAGCGCATGCCGAGATGTCGTCCAGCAAGGCTAAGTGCGACATAGGTCGACCCGTGGCGCGCTTATGACAGAAAATGCCCTGAAAGGAAAGACCTGTTGAGGCGTAGCGCGCGCTCCTGCGCATTACCTTCGAATTATTTTCTGCGGTTAATCTCGCATTAATAACCTCAAAACGTCCGTTAACCTGAACGCGTTTAAGACGGGCTATGCTCAAGATTTCCCGTCGCGCCCTGCGCTTCTATTTTATCGGTATCGCGCTGATCGCTCTGATGACGACAGCCGGTCATATGCTGATCACCCGCGTTGTGGGTGACCAGCAAGCCTATGCATCCGTCATCAACCTGTCGGGTCGCCAGCGTATGCTGTCCCAGCGTATCGCACTTAATGCGCAAGGTTTGCTGCTGACGAATACGCAAGGCGACTATGATGCGCTGAGCCAGTCTCTAGATGAATTCGAATCCGCGCACACAGCCCTGATGACCGGAACACCTCATCCGCACCTCACATGGCATGCGCCGGTTAACGCATCTACAGAAGCCATCTATCGCGGCGAAACCAATCTTGATGAGCAGGTGCAGGCTTATATCCGTCAGGGACGTATGATGCTGGCGGACGAGACACGCACGCAAAGCGTGGCCGATGCGCTTCGCGATCAAAGCGCGGGCGAACTGATCAATGGCCTTGAGCTTGCCGTCGGCGAATATCAAAGAGAAGCGGAAGCCGCGAGCCATCGAGCGATCCAGATCGGCGCGCTCCTGTTGGTCATCACTCTATTCATGCTGGTGATCGAATGGCTCTTCATTTTCAAACCGCAGAACGATCGCCTGTATCGCCTTATGCAGATACTTGTCCGGCAGAAACGACGGGTCGGCCAGGCTAGAGAACGATTCTTACTCGCCGCAACATCCGTTCGCTTCGGCGTCTGGGATAGACCGACCACGACCGAAACTCGAATAGTCTTCACCGAGTCATTTCTGCGTGCAATGAGCATTAAAAACGCATCCGACATCGAGCAAAGCTGTGATGGATTTTTAGATCTCGTCCACCCGGACCATAAAGAAGACACTCGTAATCGTCTCTTCTCAGGCGCAGCCTACCGGGAAAAGGAGACTACAATGGAACATCTGCTTCGGATTGCGCCTGACGAATATCGATGGTTCCAGACCAAGCTCGCAATCTGGACTATGACAAGAACGGTGTTCCGCGCCGCCAGGTCGCCTGTATCTTTGATATCCACCGCCAAAAACTTGCCGAACAGATCAAAAGCGAATTCGTCTCGACGATGAACCACGAGCTGCGTACCCCGCTCACCTCGATCAAAGGCTCACTTCAGCTCTTATCGTCTGGCAAGCTGATGGAGCTAAACCCGTCAGCGGGGCATCTGGTCAACATGGCGATGACGAACACGGAGCGACTATCTGCACTTGTTGAAGGCATTCTCGATCTTGAGCGCCTTGATGCGGGCCGAATGCCTGCGTCGCCGGAAACCCTTCCGCTGAAAGAGGTTCTTGGCCAATGCCTTGAGAATGCGGCCGGCTATGCAAGCACCCATGGCATTGAAATCGTACACGGATGCTGTACCGGCGCGGACACTCTGATACATGCAGACCCAGCACATCTGGCCCGCGTCATGGACAATCTACTGTCAAACGCCATCAAGTTTTCCGGTAACTCCACGCAGATCACCGTCTCTTGCGAAGCGAGTAACGATCATGTCTCCTTCAGTGTAGCCGATCAGGGTATTGGCATTGATCCGGATTTCCGCGAGCGCATGTTCGACCGATTTACGCAATTTGACGGCAGCTCGACGCGCGCCCAGCAGGGCTCAGGCCTCGGGCTGGCCATTGTTCGGGAGCTGGTCAACCGCATGCACGGAGAGGTGAGCTGCACGTCTGTTCCAGGCGAAGGCTCTACATTCACGGTCACCCTGCCCCGCGCGCATGCCGTCACAAGCGCACAAATCATTGAGCTGCCTTCACAGCATACGGCAGCCTGACCCGGATCGCATGTAACGGAACGGCATCGCCTCATAGCGCAATTCCAGCGCGAAAATATTGCGACTTAATCGAAAAAAGTTTTGTGTCCCTAAGCCCTCGCACCTGTCGAGGGCTTTTTTTGTTCAAAAAATCAAGGCTAAAGCGCCAGATTCAGGCGTTCCGAATTATTGGAATAGGTATGTTGACAAACTTACACACCTTGCATATATTAATCTCAACAAAGGAACACAAACGGCGCCTCCCCAGACGCCGAAACAGAAAGGAGCTTATTATGAAAAAGCTTGTTTATCGTGGTTACGAAGTTCGCGCTGCTAACGACAATGCAGCTCTGAAAAAAGACGCAAAACTCTTCTATCGCGGCGCGCCAGTCGCAGCAAAAGCAGAAGCGTCTGCACGTAAGAACACCGCACGCCTCATCTATCGCGGCAATGCCGCTGCATAATTAGAACATCAGAGGCGAACCTGGACTGCCCCCCAATCTTTCCAGGTTTTCTAAAGGGCTGCCCGTCCCCAATTTCCCGGCAGCCCTTTTTTCTTGTCTGAAATTTCGGGTCAGATCTGGAAAACGCGGAACGGCTTGAAAAAGCCTGCGCGGATTTCACCAAGTGCCAGCGCTATACCGCCAGCCATGGCAAGTGCGACCCGATCATCAGAGTCTTCACCCTGTAGTTCGGCCCGCAGCGTCTGAAACTTGCTCATTTCATGGGGCAGCAGGCGAAACTCATTGCCGTTGCGCAGCTTCATTTCACCTTCAGAAGAAATCTCGATCGCCGGAATATCATCCAGCGCAGCTTCGATAGGCACAAGCACGTCGCGGCGCGCCTCTGGGTCAGCCAGCGCATCCAGCATGTCCGGCGTCTGACCGTTTTCGATTTCGAAATTACCCACTCGCGTGCGCTTAAGCGCGGAAACATGCCCCTCAAGGTCCAGTTTTGCTGCAAGGTCACGCACGAGCGAGCGAATGTAAAAGCCTTTGCCGCAGGTGACATGAATAATCGCCTTATCGCGGGTAGAGGCCTCATCAAGGCGCGCTTCATAGAGCGTCACCTGACGTGACTGCAGCTCAACCTCTTCACCGTCGCGCGCCAAGTCATAGGCTCGCTCGCCATTCACCTTGATGGCGGAGAATTTTGGAGGGACTTGCTCGATATCACCCACGAAAGTTGCGAGCGCCGCCGCAATATCCTCCATGCTGGCGCGCGCGCCTGATTGCGCAACCACATCGCCTTCGCGGTCCTGCGTGGTGGTGGAAGAGCCCCAGGCAATCGTGAACGTGTAGTCTTTGTCTGCATCCATGGCGTAGGCAGATGTTTTAGTCGCCTCACCGAACGCAATTGGCAGAACCCCGTCAGCCAGCGGATCCAGCGTGCCGCCATGACCGGCTTTCTGGGCATTGAACAAACGCTTGACGAGGCCAACGGCCTGCGTCGATGTCATCTCCACCGGCTTGTTGAAATTGAGCCAGCCATGGACCGGATCGCCCTTACGGTTTTTCTTGCGCGCCAAAACACATACCTCTCAGATCATCGCCGGATCGGACGGCGTATGATCACTGCAGTCCTGAACAGGAACGGGATGTTCCATTTTAGAATTTGGTGATTGGGGCGCCTGTCTAGCCCGTCAGTTATGGGGCGTAAACCCGAAATCCGGCGCTTCTTTTACATAGAGGTGGCTGTGGCTGTCGACCATTCGGCCATCATACCCCGATAGCATGCGGCAGACAGGAGCCTCTCCGAATAGCTGCGGCTCTGTATAGGTGAAGGCTACGCAGCCGAGAAACACTTCGCAGGCGATTGCGCAGTCCATAGGCGTCTCAACCGCCCATTCCTCATTTCCATCACGCAGTACCGTGACCTCTTCCAGATCGGATACATTCACGCCGGCATTCCAGCTGAAATTCTCGATCCGGCGCGCAGGCTGATAGCCCTCACCATCAGGCGAGACAGATTGCGCCGTGGCTGGCAGTGCGAAGAGTGCACTAAAGCAGAAAAGAGCGATCCGAAATGTCATCAGAAACTATCTTTAGTCTGATGCCCATTCATCTGCAACGGCGCGGCCTGTATCCGGAAAATCAGTGAAGAAGCCTGTTGCGCCTGCATCAAGAATGGCGCGGATTTCGTCTTCAATGGTTTCAAAGCCGTGCGCGATATCATCATCGCGGAAGGTCCATGCATGTACTTCAAGACCAAGGTCGCGTGCACGCTGCGCATAACCGGTTGATTCTTGCGTGCGATAGTCCAGAACAAGCGTTTTGAACGGACCGACGCCATCTGCGTATTCAGCAATGTCTTCCAGCTCATAACTCGGTGCGCCGTCCAGCGCATAGCCTTCAGGATAAACCAGCTGAACAAGCGGGATGTTATCGAAAGCGTGCCTGTCATTCAGGTCGCGCAGGATACCGTCCTCGAAAGACTGCACGTAGATGGGCAGATCGCAGTTATAATCTTTCAGCGCAGCAAACAGCGTGGTTTCCAACGCTCCCGCCATATCGAGGCCGCGCTCTGCATGGTGTTCAGGCCATTTCGTTTCCGGATAGACGCCGAACGCCGCATAGCTTCCCCGATTGATGTCTGCACTATCGTATGGGCGGCAAGTACGCATGGCGAGCGCCAGAATGCCGTCAAACCGTGGTATTGGCAGAATATCATTATGCGTATGGTCGCGGCCCGCCCGGACCTGCCGAGCGCGCAGCATGCTTAGCTCTTCATAGGTAAAATCCCAGACGAACCAGTCTGTAAGCTCAGTGCCGTCCGGACCGGTGACCGTGGTGCGGCGATCTGCAAATTCAGGATGATCGGCAATATCTGTCGAGTCTGACAGCCACGGGTCATGGCGCGCCACAAGCACGCCGTCAGAGGTCATGACCAGATCGGGCTCGATAAAATCAGCCCCCATATCAATGGCAAGCTGATAGGCGTCCAGCGTATGTTCAGGCAGATAGCCGCTCGCCCCGCGATGGGCGATCACTGTAATAGCGCTGCGATCATCAACCGTTTCAGCGACTGGCGAAGGCGTTGCCGAGCAAGACGCCAGAAAACCGGCCAGTCCGGCGGAAACGATTGAAAGATTACGCATTTTACTCTTCTTCGCCGTCTTCAAAGCCTTCGCGTTCAGCAACTTTGTCGAGCAGTTTGTCCATCGCGGACGCTTCGTCATAGCTTTCGTCAGCAAGGAAGCGCAGCTGCGGGGTAAACTTCATATCGATATTGCGACCTAGCTTGCCACGAATGAAGGCAGAAGCGCGGTTCAGCGCATCGGCGACCGCTTTAGCATCATTGCTGCCAACGAGCGGCGAGCAGAAAACGGTCGCGTGTTTCAGGTCTGGAGAGGTACGTACCTCACCAACGGTCACGGACACGCCCTGAAGCGCCGGATCGCGAAATTCCTCGCGCGCGAGAATATCAACAAGCGCGTGGCGCACGAGTTCTCCGGCACGGAGCTGGCGCTGGGATGGCCCCATCGGGCCGGTAGATTTGTGTTTCTTATTCATGCGGCCTCTCTATCAGAGAAATGAGGCAATGTGCAGACAGAAGATCACACTTCTTCGATGAGTTCCGGTCCCTGATTGCGGACGTTTCCAACTTTCGGATCGACTACCCATGCATGCATCTCATCGGTCGGGTATGGCTCGAACAGATCATCCATCTTGCGGTAATCACCATCAATCCAGCGCGCATAATTATCAGGGTGAATAATCACCGGCATGCGCGTGTGAATACCCGCCATCAAATCATTCGGCTGGGTGGTTAGAATGGTGAAAGTATTCAGCTCCGAGCCATCAATATGTGCGCAATCCCAGAGCCCGCCAAAGCAGAACCAGCGCCGGTTTCGAAGCCCGATGGCGAACGGAATTTTGGAATTTCCCTGACGCGACCATTCATAAAACCCGCTCACCGGAATGAGGCACCGCTTATGGCGGAACGCGCCGCGATAGCTCGCCGCTTCATGCGCGGTTTCCACGCGTGCATTAAAGGTCGAAAACTTCTTCTCAGACAGTGGTTTATTCCNCCAGCTCGGCACCAGCCCCCATAGCGATGGAAACATCTCCATCTCGTGCGTGTCGAGGTTTCGACGCACGACCGGGCTGATCGTCATTGGCGCAATATTGTATTTGGCTTCTGGTGGATCGACGTTCTCAGGCGGAATTATGCCGAGGCTATCGCGATATTCTTCCCAGCTCACACCATGCCTGAAAAATCTGCCGCACATAGACTCGCCTCCTGTCAGAGCGTGAGTGTAGCGGGGATCGGAAGAAAGAACAGATCAGGCTGCGATATCTGTGGCATCGCCTGACGCGCGGTCACGATATTCCTGCAGCACCGCAATCGCAGATTTCCGGTCTTTGCGCTGCTCGAACCAATTCGTCGGAATGAGTACGTCGTCGCCGTCCATCACGTGAACACGAATGAAGTTCCTGTCAGCGGTAATATCGCTAATGCCATCCCACGCGACACGGGTACGGATATGGCCTCGCGTCCAGAAGATACCGGCCTCATCAACTTCAACATCCGTATGTTTGCCGACCTCGGATGTGCGCCCATAGCTATGGCGATACGACCAGCGCATGAAAATGAGATACCAGGTGATACCGGCCATAGCCGCAACGAGGCTGGCGCTTAAAAGCGTCCAGTATGGATCAACGCCGGCACGTTCCAGCGACGCAGACACAATCGTCGACATGCCGGCTGCAATCGCAGGCGCGGTGACACCCGCATAATAAACAGATGTCGGCCCGACACGACCGGATCGAACCCGGCGCGCAAGCTTCTTCATTTGTTTCTGGGATACGGTCCCGCCAACCCTTAGAGTTGGCAGCTCAGATGCGGTCAAAGCGTCGGCATCTGCGAGATCAGACTGAATCAGGGTTGCGGTCATACCATACAGGTTAACCGCAACACCTGTTTCTGTAGTAATTCAAAAGCGTGAAATTTCACGCTTCTGCAAATTTCATACGTTCACTTCGAGTTCGCGCTCGATCATTTCGACCTGGAAGCACTCGATCAGGTCGCCAACGCGCATGTCTTCATAACGCTCGAACGCCATACCGCACTCAATGCCTTCTTTGACTTCAGGCACTTCGTCTTTGAAGCGCTTGAGCGTAGAGAGCATGCCTTCGTGGATGACGACGTCGTCGCGCAGAAGACGCACACCACAACCACGTTTCACAACGCCTTCGGTTACGCGGCAACCAGCAACCTTGCCGACCTTGGAAATGTTGAACACTTCGAGGATCTGCGCGTAGCCGATGAATGTTTCGCGTTTTTCCGGAGCAAGCATGCCGGAAAGCGTGTCGCGGACATCGTTGATCAGGTCGTAGATCACTGAGTAATAGCGAATTTCTACGCCTTCTTTCTCAGCAAGCTCACGCGCCTGTTTGTTCGCACGTGTGTTGAACGCAATGATCGGCGCACCGGAAGACTGCGCGAGAAGCACGTCGCTTTCGGAAATACCGCCCACAGCGCCATAGATGACACGTGCGCGAACTTCTTCGTTCGACATTTTCTCGACCGCCTGCGTGATCGCCTCAACAGAGCCCTGCACATCGCCTTTAACAACGAGTGGCGCTTCCTGAGTTTCAGCAGAACCGTCTTTGAGGCGGTTGAGCATCTGCTCGAGGGAGGCTTTCGCTGTAGATGTACCGCGAGCCTGTTTCTTCATGCGGATACGATAGTCGGTAATTTCACGCGCACGCGCTTCGGAATCGACCACAACAAACGGATCGCCCGGATCCGGTGCACCGTCGAGGCCAAGAACCTCTGCAGGTACTGTCGGACCAGCTGTTTTCAGCTGTTGGCCGCGTTCGTTGGTAAGCGCACGGACTTTACCCCACTGAGAGCCGGCAACGACAATGTCACCACGCTTCAGTGTACCGCGCTTGACGAGAACAGTTGCGACAGGGCCGCGGCCCTTATCGAGCTGGCTCTCGACAACAACGCCGTCAGCGTCACGGTCAGGGTTAGCCTGAAGTTCCAGGATTTCAGCCTGAAGCGTGATCGCCTCAGTCAGCTCGTCCAGACCCATTTTCTCTTTCGCAGAGACTTCGATCGCCTGAACTTCACCGCCCATAGCTTCGACCTGAATGTCGTACTGCAGAAGCTCCGTCAGCACCTTGTTCGCATCAGCATCCGGCTTGTCGATCTTGTTGACCGCAATGATAATCGGCACGCCAGCAGCTTTTGCGTGGCTGATCGCCTCTTTCGTTTGCGGCATCACGCCATCATCGGCTGCAACAACGATAATACAGATGTCTGTAATATCGGCGCCGCGTGCACGCATAGCGGAGAACGCCGCGTGGCCCGGAGTATCGAGGAAGGTGATCTTGTCGCCGGATTTCAGCTGAACCTGATANGCACCGATGTGCTGCGTAATGCCGCCAGCCTCACCAGAGACCACGTCAGTTGAGCGAAGTGCGTCGAGAAGAGACGTCTTACCATGGTCAACGTGGCCCATAATGGTCACGACCGGTGGACGGCCTTTCAGATCAGCTTCGTCATCGTCCGGTCCTTCAAGACCGATCTCAACGTCCGCTTCAGATACACGTTTCACAGTATGGCCGAACTCTTCAACGATGAGTTCTGCTGTATCAGCGTCGAGCACGTCATTCGCGCGCATCATCTCGCCCTGCTTCATCATGTATTTCACGACGTCCGCAACACGCTCTTTCATGCGGTTTGCGAGATCTGAAAGCGTGATGGTCTCAGGGACAACAACTTCGCGGCTTGATTTCTCGGACTTGTCACTGCCGCCCATACGGCGTTCGCGTTCGCGCTCGCGGGCACGGCGAACAGACGCAAGTGAACGTTGACGATCCTCGTCACCATCGAGTGCAGCTGCGATTGTCAGCTTGCCCTGACGGCGCTTAGGTTCGCCACGTGTCTGACGCGCAGGCTTAGCCGGTTCGATTTTCGGCTTCTTGCTTTTAATGCGACCACCAAGCTCACCGAGGGCACCAGCACCGGAAACTTCCTTCGGCGGCTCAGGACGACGTGGGCCTTCCTTCGGCGCGCGCGCCTCAGCAGGCTCAGCAGCTTTTGCCGGCGGCTTTTTGGTCTTGTTGGCTTTGGCTTCCTGAGCAGCTTTCGCAGCGGCTTCTTCAGCCTGTTTGCGTGCTTCCTCTTCAGCCTTCTTACGGGCTTCAGCTTCTTCACGCTCCTGCTCTTCGCGCTGGAGGCGTTCCTGCTCTTCTTTTAGACGGCGTTGCGCATCCTGTTTCGCAGCATCTTCAGCCTTACGCTTCTGCTCGTCTTCTTCGCGCTTTTTCAGCGCGGCCTGACGTGCACGCAGCTCGGCTTCGGTAATACCAAGTTTCTTGGCAAGTTCAGCGGCTTTCGACGGACCAGCGGGTTTGGCCTTTGCCGGTGAGCTCGCATCAGCACCAGATTTCGTTGCCTTGGTCGGAGCCGCAGAGATACGCTTCTTCTTTTTCTGCACGACGACCTGTTTGGAACGCCCGTGTGAGAAGCTCTGCTTGACTACGCCCGTGTCTTTCCCACGCCCGAGGGAAAGCTGCTTACGGCCACCATCTGAATCTGACTTTGTTTTATCTGTATCGCTCATCGACCACCAAATCTAAATACATACTCGCTTCGCACCGGGGACCAGCACGAAATCTCTCTACTCGACCGCCCCAGAATACCATACGTCGCCAGAGATCTGGCGAAACTCGTACAGCCTACGATAGTCACTTGTCCACATGTCTGCGAACCGACCGGTTTTCAGCAGACCATGTATCACATTGTCACGGCCTAAGGCCATGCCCAATTCCGAAGAAGACAGCCCTGAGGCGACGCGTACCTTTTCCCATAAGCCTGCAGCGAGGCCTATGATCTTGCGTCGGCCATCTGATGCGCCATCCGACGCCTCCAGAAGCCAGCCCGGAGCGCGCCCTTCAAGCGCGCCGCGGACCTGATCAAATCCTAAGATAAGTGCGCCCGAGCGTTTTGCCAGCCCCAGAGTGGACTGACAGCGCTGCAAGAGCTGATTTTCGACCTGATCAACAAGGTCTTCGGGCAGTTTTACCTGTCGCTTAAAGCCCCGCGCAAAGCCGCCTTTGGAGCCAACCAGTTCTTTAAGCGCATCACGGTCGCAACGCACCCAGACACCACGGCCCGGCAGTTTTCCGGCAATATCCGGCACGACGTCGCCATCCGGCGACAGCACGAAGCGAATCATGCGCGACGCAGGAAGTTTTTCCCGTGTCGCGAGACACATGCGGAAGGGTGACCCGGTTTTCTTCGCCGGGCCAGTATCCATAAGGTCCTGATTGTCGTCTACGCTATGTTCGGACTCATTGAGGATCTGCGTCTTCATCGGCGCCCTCCTCACCGCTCTCTTCAGAGAAGTCAGACTCATCAAGGTCTGCCAGCTCTTCCAGAGCGTCATTACCGATATCATCAAGCGCCATGAGAGCGCGCTCTTCTTCGGTCAGTCCAAATTCGTTTACAGCGCCATCTTCAGCTTCGTCGTCATCAACGAACTGTGCTTCCAGCTCTGCAAGCTGCTCGTCATCAATCCAGCCAACCTGGTGACGCGCACGCATCACGAACAGTTCAGCTTCGTCAGCAGACATGTCACCTTTAGGCAGAAGACCCGCCTGGAAGACAGGCTTGCCATCCGGGCCCGGCTCACGCCAGCCAGTCAGATCGTCCGGCACGAGGCCCGCAACGTCTTCAACTGTCTTAATATCGTTCTCACCGAAGATCACAGCCAGTTGCAGTGATACACCGTCCATTTCCAGAACCGCATCATCCACGCCAAGCTCGAGACGTTTTGCGTTCAGCTCTTCGTTCTGACGCTCAAGGAACTCGCGGGCACGTGTCTGAAGCTCTTCAGCGATTTCGTCGTTAAAGCCTTCAATGCTCGCCAGATCGTCATGCTCGACAAAGGCAATCTCTTCGACAGACTCAAAGCCTTCTGTTGCCAGAAGCTGCGCGAGTGTCTCGTCCGCATCGAGCGCTTTCATGAAGAGCGCTGTACGTTCCTGGAACTCGCGCTGGTAACGCTCAGAGTCCTGAGTTTCTGTCATCAGGTCGATCTGCCAGCCGGAAAGCTGTGTCGCCAGACGGACATTCTGACCACGACGGCCAATCGCAAGCGGGAATTGCGCATCCGCAACAACCACTTCAACGCGCTGCTCGTCTTCGTCCAGAACAACCTTGGTGACTTCTGCAGGCTGAAGCGCGTTGACGATGAATGTCGCCGGATCTTCAGACCATGGAATGATGTCGATCTTCTCGCCGCCAAGCTCGCCTACAACGGCCTGAACGCGCGCACCGCGCATACCCACACACGCGCCGACAGGATCGATAGAAGAGTCGTTGGACCAGACACCGATCTTCGCACGTGAACCCGGGTCACGGGCACAGGATTTAATCTCGATCACGCCTTCGTAAACTTCAGGCACTTCCTGCGCGAACAGGGCAACCATGAAGTCAGGGTGCGCGCGGGAGAGGAAGATTTGCGGACCTTTAACCTCGCGGCTCACCTTATAGAGGTAAGCGCGAACACGGTCGCCATTCTGATAGTTCTCGCGCGGGATAGAGTCGCCGCGGCGGATAATGCCTTCAGCGCGGCCAAGGTCGACAATGATGTGACCATGCTCGACGCGCTTGACGATGCCATTGATGACTTCACCGACGCGGTCTTTGTATTCGTCATACTGACGGTCGCGCTCTGCGTCGCGAACCTTCTGCATGATAACCTGTTTCGCAGTCTGCGCGCCAACGCGACCAAACTCGAACGGAGGAAGCTCTTCACGGATCTCGCCGCCGATTTCGATTTCAGGGTCAATTTCACGCGCCTGATCGAGGGTCAGCTGCTGGATTTCGTCTTCCAGTTCTTCGTCGGCAACAACCGTCTGAACGCGCCAGAGTTTCTGCTCACCCGTTTTCGGGTCGATCTTCGCACGAATGTCGTGCTCCTGACCGTAACGCGAGCGGGCAGCTTTCTGGATCGCCTCTTCCATCGCCTCGATGACGATCATGCGGTCGATATTTTTCTCCGCTGCAACTGCGTTAGCAATCTGCAGGATTTCAAGCCGGTTCGCTGAAACGCCGATAGCGCTCATGACTGGTTTTCCTCTTCCGTATCGGGCGCATCGCCCTCTTCTTCAATTTCGTCGAAGCTGCCGTCTTCTACATCGGCCAGTTCACCCTGAGCCTGAGCAAGATCGATCAGTTCATCAGTGAGCACGAGGCTCGCTTTGCTCATGTCAGCAACGTTTGCTTCCAGCTCGGTATCATCATCGAGCTGGAGTTTCACAACGCCGTCAGCCTCTTCCGTGATCACGCCCTGAAAACGGCGACGACCATCGATTGGCATGGAGAGTTCAACTTTCGCCAGATGACCGGCCCAGCGCGCAAAGTCCTTCGCGCGTGTCAGCGGGCGATCAATGCCCGGCGTAGAAACCTCGAGATGGTATTTATTGTCGATGAAGTCATGCACATCGAGCGCCGGAGAAATGGCACGTGAGAATTTGGCGCAGTCTTCTACGTCCGTTCCGCCGTCAGTCTTCTCAACCATAATCTGCAGCGTAGGCGTACGCCCGCCCATCATACGAATGCGCACGACCTCAAGCCCCAGAGCCTCGGCTTCAGGTTCGATGGATTTCAAGATGCGCTCTTCAATGCCTTTGATGGTAATCAAGATTGACTGACTTTCAGGAACGAAAAACGGCGACCCGGTTTTCCCCGAGCCGCCGCCAACTATATAGCGATTTGAGGTTCTTATAACGCTTAACGATGATCTTGTCGAGCATTTGTGTGATGCGGCGTAAAACGCCTCTGTTTTCCATACAAAAGTAATGTCGGTGCGTGGATAAGCCCTTCTCCCTCGAAGGGAGAAGGGTTTGGGATGAGGGTTAATCCAAATCCTGTAGCGCTGAATTCACTAGTCGGTGAAGATGTTCAGGATGAAACGCATCAGCGTTGGGGATGCGCAAAATTCGCCACCCTCGTTCTTTCAAGTCCGCCTCACGTCTCTCATCTCTCGCTTTAACGGTGTGCAGGCTGTGAATGCCTCCGTCGATCTCGATTGCCAGTCGAACAGACGTAATCGCGAAATCGACAATATAGTCTCCAATCGGATGCTGACGGCGCACCGGATATCCGATCTTTCGAAAATGCCGGAGCGTCTGCTAGGCAGCAGCCTCTGCCGAGGTCGAAGCCCGGCTCAGTTTTCGCGCTCGTTTCGTCGGTTCACTCATCCCCTCACCTTAAATCCCTCTCCCCAAGGGGCGAGGGACTTTGTAGACCGGAGCTTTACGCCGTAAGACCAACACTCAAGGTCGGTTATTCGACGTATCGCATGCCGGTTTTTCTTGCAAAACGATATGCTGGCTTCCATATTATCGACAATCCGCAATAGTGCGGGCTGACCTAATAAGGTGGAATTATGAACGATTTCAATTTCGCTCGTGCAGGCCAGATGCCCGCCGGCACAATGGACGCGTCGGTTGATGTAGGCCTGCGCAAGTTCATGCTTGGCGTGTTCAACAAAATGGGACTGGGCCTCGCATGGACGGCTATTCTCGCTTTTGTTGTTGCGAACACTTCACTGATCAACATGTTCTTCGCGACGAACGCTGCTGGACAAATTACAGGTCTCTCGATCCTGTATTACGTTGTAGCATTCGGCCCGATTGCCATCCTCTTCGGTTCGGCTTTCCTTATGAAGAACCCGTCTCCGGTTGGCGCCAGCATCATTTACTGGTCGGTTGTTTCTCTGATCGGTACCGGCATGGGCCTGCTCGTCTGGAGGTACACAGGTATTCCGGACGGCATGGCAACTATGGCCAAAGCCTTCCTGACAACTGCGATTGCATTCGGCGGCATGTCTCTCTGGGGCTACACAACGAAGCGTGACCTCACGCCAATTGGTAACTTCCTGATGATGGCCGTGTTTGGCCTGATCGCAGCGATGATCATCAATATGTTCATCGCAAGCTCTATGATGAGCTTCTTCATCTCAATTGGTGGTGTGCTGATCTTTGCTGGCCTGACCGCGTTCGACACACAGCGCCTCAAATTCCAGTATTACGAACTGGGCGGCAATGAGCGCGCAATGTCAGTTGCAACAACTTACGGTGCGCTGAGCCTCTACATCAACTTCATCAACATGTTCCAGTTCATTCTGGCACTGATGAGTGGTGGCGACGACTAAGCTCAGGGCAAATGCCTGAAACATCAAACCCCGGCTCCGGCCGGGGTTTTTTATTGCGCCCAAGACACTGCTTGTCGGCACACCTCACTCCGCGTTAGATTCAAATCCAGTATGGGGCGAGAACGGGACGAAACATGATTTCCTACATTTTTATTGGCCTGGCGGCGCTTTGCGTGACGATCACCGTCATCATCTACAACACGCTGACAGCCAAAAAGCTTATGGTCGACAATGGCTGGTCTGACATTGACGTTCAGCTAAAACGCCGCGCCGATCTCATCCCGAATCTTGTCGAGGTTGTGAAAGGTTATGCCGAGCATGAGCGCGGCACGCTTGAAGAGATTATCGAGACACGCAACCGCGTCCTCACCGCACCAGACGAACCAACCGCAGAACGTCAGGCTGGCGAGAGCGAGATCAGTCAGGGGCTGACACGCCTGTTTGCGTTGGCTGAGGCCTATCCGGACCTGAAAGCCAATGAGCAATTCCTCTCTCTTCAGAAAGAGCTTTCGAAAACCGAAGACGAAATTTCCTATGCCCGCCGCTTCTTCAACGGAGCTGTTCGTGACTATAACACGGCGCGCGAAAGCTTCCCGTCCAACATTTTCGCAGGCATTTTCAACTTCGGCCCACGTGAGTTCTTCGAGATCGAAGAGGTCGACCGCCTGAACCCGAATATCTCTCTGAACGGATAAGCCCCATGGTCCGCGCCTTTCTGATCAGCCTTACCGCACTGTTTTTTACGCTTCCGGGCTTCGCGCAGGAACGCATCCACGATTTTGATGTCGATATCGAAGTCCGAACCAATGGCGATTTTGTTGTCTCCGAAAGCATCGCGGTTACCGCAATGGGCCAGTCCATCCAGCGCGGCATCTTCCGCGCCCTGCCCCGCTATTTCGGCGATGAGGAAAACCACCGGTTCGAGTATCGCTATGATGTCATGTCGGTCACACGAAACGGCCGCGAAGAACCTTATGAAACGTATAGCGAAGACAACGCCTATTATATCAGAATTGGGGACCCGGATATCTATCTGCCGCGAGGTGAGCGACAGACTTACGAAATTCGTTATCTCGTCAGAAATCAGGTCCGCTATAATGAGAGCTTTGACGAGCTTTACTGGAACGTCACCGGCTCCTACTGGGATTTTCCGATTGATAAGGCGAGCGTAACCGCGCGCTTTCCGGACGGAGTAAGTTTTCAGGATGTGAGCCTCTATACCGGCGCGCTCGGGTCCACAGGCAGCGATGCACGCGCCGACATTCTGGACAATTCGGTTCAGGCGCGCATTACCCGCGCTCTCGGCCGTCAGGAAGGCTTCACAGTGTCGGTATCGTTCGACAAAGGCCTGATCGATCCGCCATCTGCGGCAGACAAGTTCGACCTCTGGCAACAGCTCTGGCTTGGCCTCGTGCTTCTGGGTGCGTCTCTTTTCGGGGTGGTCTTTTTCTATTACCAGTCCTGGCAGCGTGTCGGGCGAGATGCATCCCGCCTGCCGGTCTTCCCGCATTATCACCCGCCAAAAGGCATTTCTCCAGCCGCCGCGCACTATGTCTATCACCGTAGTTTCAAGGGCAATAAAGCCTTCACTGCGAGCCTGATGGACCTTGGCGTAAAAGGCTATCTGGAGATCGATTCAGACAAAAAGGAAGTCACGTTCACGCGCAAGGATGCAGAGGCAGAAGACCCTTTGCCAGAGATTGCGCCTTACCAGCGCGGGCTACTCAATAAGCTGATGGGCACGTCTGGCAGCAAGACTATTGGCAAGGAATATGACTCCAGTTTTGCGACCGCCTATCAGGACTTTAAAACCACCGTTTCAAAGGATTACGGCAACCCATATTTCAAATGGAACACCGGCTATGTGCTGTTTTCCATGGTGGCGAGCCTTGTCGCGATCGGCATCGCGCTCGCAGTCACGATCAATTGGACCATCTGGCATGCCGTGGCAATTGCCGGCCTGATCATCGTCAATCTGGTCTTCATGTATCTCATGCCCGCCCAGACCAGAAAGGGTGAGAAAGCGCGCTCCGAAATCGCCGGTCTGAAACTCTATATGGAGAAGGCTGAAAAGGCGCAGATGAACTCGGTCGACCCGCATGGCGACCGTCTGCCGCCTATGTCCAAAGCCCGATATGAAGAGCTATTGCCCTATGCCATCGCGCTTGATGTCGAAAAGCCATGGACGAAATACTTTGAAGACGTATTGCCGGAAGAGGCCCGGAACTACAATCCGGGCTGGTATACCGGTCATATGATGGGCCATTCGCTCCATTCCATGAACCGCGCCATGGAGAGCTCGATCAGTTCAGGCGTCGCAACGGCATCCGTTCAGCCATCCTCCAGCTCTGGCGGTGGTGGCGGCGGGTTTTCTGGCGGCGGCGGTGGTGGTGGTGGTGGCGGCGGCTGGTAGCTGCCGCAGCCACTCTAAGATCAGCTATAGCGCGTCTTCAAGACCTCGAACATGGCGCGAAGGCCTTGCGCCACAGCGCCTTCAGGATTGCCGAACTTGGCATGACGCCATGCCCACACGTCCCAGTGCACCCAACTTGGCGCGTCCACGAATTTCTTCAGGAACAGGCCCGCGGTAATTGAGCCGCCCATCGGGCCTTTGGCGGAATTCTGACAGTCGGCAATATCGCTTGAGAGCATGCTCTCATACGGCATCCAGAGCGGCATACGCCATGCGGGGTCTGCCACCGCCAACGAGGCATCAGCAATGCTAGCAGCCAGCGCATCATCATCAGTGTAGAATGGCGCAACTTCAGGGCCCATAGCCACACGTGCAGCGCCTGTGAGTGTTGCAAAGTCGATCAGCAGGTCAGGTTCACCCTCTTCCTGTGCGCGGGTGAGCGCATCAGCCAGAACGAGGCGACCTTCAGCGTCTGTATTGTCGATCTCTACTGTCAGGCCTTTACGTGAATTCAGCACGTCGCCCGGACGGAAGGCACCAGCGCCAATCGCGTTTTCAGCAGCCGGAATACAAAGCTTCAGATTGACCGGCAGACCGTGCGCCATGACCAGACGCGCTAGCGCAATCGCGTGCGCAGAGCCGCCCATATCTTTCTTCATGAGGCGCATATAGCCGCCGGTTTTCAGATCGAGACCACCGGTATCAAACGTGATGCCCTTACCAACGATTGCCAGCTTCGGCTTCGACGCATCACCCCATGTCAGCTCCATAAAGCGCGGCTCATCGTCTGCTGCGCGGCCGACCGCATGGATCATCGGATAGTTCTGCTCCAGAAGCTCGTCACCGACCACGGATTTCAGCTCTGCGCCAAACTCTTCAGCAAGGCTCGCAATCTCGGCCTGCAGAATAGACGGAGACAGATCCTGCGCAGGTGTGTTCACCAGATTACGAAGCAGCTCGATGCTGTCTGCAAATTTTACAGCGGCATCCAGTTCACCGGCATCCGGAATGACCAGCACGGGCGCATCAGCCGAACGGGCTTTGTAGCGATCGAATTTATACGCGCCATCTGCCCAACCGACATGAAGCACGGATGTCTCAAGACCATCAGCAATGAAGTCGAACCGGTAAGTGCCGCCTTTCAGAGCCGAAGAAAGCGCCGCCACGCCCAGAGGCGCTTTGCCATCGCCCATGCCGAAGGCGATGCGGGAAAGATTGCCGGTCATATCCGGCAGACGGACCAAATTGCCCGCTGCAGCCTTAAAACCTTCAGCGTTCAGAACCGCGCGCGCATACTCAGACTGCGCCGACAGGTAATCTTCCAGAATGTCACTCGTCACAAGATCGACAGGGATCGGGGCGGCGTGTGAGGCGGTGAAGTAAGCTGTCGGCATAAATGGCTCCCTTGATTCTCGTTCAATCTAGGGGGCGCCGCGCCCTCTTCCAATCCGTGAGGCGGGGAAAGAGCGCAGAAATCAACAGGTCTTAACCAATCCTTGACGCAAATCGTCGATTTTTACTGAATTAGATTCCCTGGAGTCCGCTATGTTTGCCGTAAAGACCTCACGTGCAGCCCTTTCTCTTCTCTGTGTTGGTGCACTCGCCGCCTGTGCACACGGCCCGACCGACGAAGAGCTCGCCTATCGCGAGTCCGTTGCCAATGAGAGCCTTCTGCCGGCGACAGAAGAAGAGCGTGAGGCGATCCGCAATCAGGACCCGATCACTCAGGCGACATTCTGGGGCATGGAGTTTGAGCGCAGCCCTGGTGACATGGAAGCGGCCGTTGAATTTGTCGGCGCGCTTCGTGCCATCGGCAGTGAACAACGAGCGCAGGAAGTTGCCTCGCAGGCGCTCGCTATGGCGCCGAACAACGCAGATCTTCTGTCTCACTTGGGCAAATCGCTTCTGACCAGCGGAGACGCAAACGGCTCAGTGAACATTCTGCGCCGCGCTATGGTTGCCGCGCCGGATGATCTTTCCATTCCTGTTGCACTGGGTGTTGCCTATGACCAGACAGGCCGTCACCGCGAAGCTCAGAACACCTATCGCCGTGTTCTGGAACGTGATCCCAACTCAGCCGCGGCTTTGTCCAATCTCGGGCTGTCACTCGCACTGACAGGCAATCCGGAAGAAGCTGAGATTTATCTGCGCCGCGCGGTCGTCCAGCCGGAAGCCGGCGCGCGCGAACGCCAGAATCTGGCGCTTGTTCTGAGCATTCAGGGTAAATTCGATGAGGCCCGCGATGTCGGCGCAGCAGATTTGCCGGACGAACTGGTCGACGCCAATATCGATTACTTCCGTGCCATGCTCACACCGCGCCAGCGCAACTATTCTACGCTACGCGGCACGACGGACGAGTAGACTCTAAATAACGCTTTCAGGAATCCTGCGGTCTTTCCGGAAGAAGCGGCCGACAGGCGGAATAGTGATCGCCAGCACAACCATTGGCAGGATGACGTAAGTCACAAAAGGACCGCGCACTGCCGGATCGGCAAACGGGATTTGCAGATCGTAATACATGTTACGGATCAACCAGTTAAAGCTGGTAAATGGTGCAAGCGCCGCAAAAGATGCCACCATGGAAATCAGGCTTGCCATCGCAACGCGCTCGAACCTCGAACAGGCATAAAGCGCAGCAGAGACAGTCAGCGCGACAAGGCCAATCATGAAGGTGCGGTCACCCAACCCCAGGCTATGACTGTAGGCGGCTGCCTGCAGAAAGATAGCCATCACGCCGGTCGCAAAAATCCCGTACACAGCACGAAGGTGGGAAGCAAACTTATCCAACGGAGTGTCCTTCTAACAAATCCCGTTCCTGTCAGCTTCACATCCTAACGGATATTTCCACACAAACGTTTATAAAGCCGGTTCAAATTTTAACCGGCGTCTTTACCAAAACAGTAGGGGTGTTGAGCCCTACTGCTCCATCTCGGTGAATTTGATGTAGGCCGGGCCGAGGATCACGAGGAAAAGAACCGGCAGGAAGAAGACGATCATCGGAACCGTCAGCTTAGCTGGAAGCGCCGCGGCTTTCTTCTCCGCTTCAGCGATACGCAGTTCACGGTTTTCCTTCGCCATAACGCGAAGCGATGCACCGAGCGGCGTACCATAGCGTTCAGCCTGAGCGAGCGCCATACACACGGCTTTTACGCCCGGATGGTTCGTCCGTTTGGCAAGGTTGTCATAGGCTTCGCGGCGATCTGCCAGATAGGACAGCTCTGCGTTCGTGAGCTTCAGCTCTTCAGCAAGCTCGGTCGATGCTGCGCCAATCTCACTACCCACACGGTCAAACGCCATCTCGATGGACATACCCGCTTCCACACAGATCAGCATCATATCGAGCGCATCGGGGAAGGCGCGCATAATGGAAGCCTGACGCTTCTTAGCGAGGTTGGAGAGGTAGAGGTTCGGCGCGTAGAAGCCCGCAGCGGCCGCGAAGACAACGATCGCGATGCGCATTTGCGGCGCAGCCTGAATCATGCCGAGGACAAATACATAGAAGAACGCTGCACCGGCAAACGCAAACGGAAGCGCAAAACGGAAGAAGTAGAAGGTTGCGAGCGGTCCACCGCCGCGCAGACCCGCCTGAACCATTTTGTCCTTAACGTTCGGGTCTTCGAGAAGCTTTTGAAGGTCCAGCTTGTCCACTGTATCCTTCATGAAGCCGGAACCCTGGTTCTGCTTCAGACCTTTTTGTTCGAGTTGGGCGCGGTTCTGACGTCTTAACTGTTCGCGTCGGTTTGTAACCGCCTGCAAACGTGTTTCCAGCTTGTCACTCTGAAAGGCAGGCAGGGCAATCGTCAGGATCGTGGCAAAACAGGCAACCGCTGCGAACACAGCGGCCAGCATACCCGGGTCTGTGACGAATTCTGCAATGTCGGTCAGTTCCATAACGCCGGCCTTCTAGAAGTCGAAATTGATCATGCGCTTCATGACGTAAATGCCGAGCCCCATCAGGCCCACGCCGATCAGAAGGATCAGGTTGCCCATAGGCTTCAGGAACAATTCCATCATGTAAGCTGGTGTTGTGATGTAGACGAGCACCATCACGGCAATCGGAAGACAGCCAATGATCATCGCAGAGGCTTTCGCCTCGGATGAGAGCGCCTTGATCTTCTCACGCAGCATTTTGCGCGAACGGATCACCACGGAGAGGTTGTTCAGTGCTTCAGAGAGGTTACCACCCGTCTGCGCCTGAATACCCAGAACGATGTTGAAGAAGTTCACTTCCTGCAGCGGGACGCGGCGGTAAAACTTGTCCAGCGCCTGCTGAATAGACTGGCCCATAGAGAGGCCGTCTGTGATTTGTTTGAATTCAGAGCGCAGCGGCTCCGGGCTCTCTACGGCAATAATGCGCAGACACTCATTGAGTGGCAGACCGGATTTTACGCCGCGAACAATGATATCAAGCGCGTCAGCAAACTGGTTGGTGATTTTCTTGTGGCGACCAGAGATCATGAAGCCAAGCACCCAGCGCGGTAAACCAAGAAAACCTGTAAAACCGAACAACGCGGCGATCAAAACACGCGCGCCTTCACCCAGGAATGTCGTCGTGACGCTGGCAGGTGCGAGAATAAAACCAAGCGCACCCAGACCGACACCGACACCCAAAGAGCCGAGATAGAATGTCGTCGCATTCATATCGAGACCGGCCTGTTTCAGGCGGGAACCAATATCCTGCGGAACAAGAGATTTCTTTTTCTTCTGCTCGCCTTCACGCAGGTTTTTGAGCATGTCCTGCGTCTGACGGCGACGTGCGGCAAGAGGGTCATTGGCTTTGCCATCGACACGGCCGGTCGAAGCGAGAGCTTTGGCGCGCTTGCTCGCCTTGCCGGAATCTTGTCCACCGGAGAACGCAAAGCCAACGCCTGCAATGGCGAAAAAGGCGAGCGCAGCGATGATGATGGTTTGCGTATCCATGATCAGCTGCCCTCAAGCGCATCAAGTGCGTCTGCCAGTTCGCGCTCCATATTGTAATAGCGCGCACGATCCCAGAAACGTGGACGACCAACCCCAAGGCCACGGTGTGAGCCCTTGATCTTGCCGTCAGCATCTTCACCGTCGACTTCGAACTTCATAATGTCCTGTGTGACAATCACTTCGCCCTCAAGGCCCATAACCTCGGTGATGGAGATGATTTTACGTGAACCGTCACGCAGTCGGGATGCCTGAACCACAACGTCGATCGAACCGACAATCATCTCACGAATGGTTTTTGCAGGCAGTGAGAAGCCACCCATCGTAATCATGGATTCCACACGAGACAGCGCCTCACGCGGAGTGTTGGCGTGGAGCGTACCCATTGAACCGTCGTGACCTGTGTTCATGGCCTGCAGGAGGTCAAACGCCTCCGGGCCACGCACCTCGCCCACGATGATGCGGTCAGGACGCATACGCAGACAGTTCTTTACGAGATCACGCATGGTGACAGCGCCGGTACCTTCAAGGTTTGGCGGACGTGTCTCAAGGCGCACCACGTGCGGCTGTTGAAGCTGAAGCTCGGCCGCGTCCTCACAGGTGATGACGCGCTCGCCCGGCTCGATGAACGCCGTCAGCGAGTTGAGCAGCGTCGTCTTACCAGAACCGGTACCGCCCGAGATCAGAACGTTACAGCGACAAGCGCCGATGATACGCAGAATTTCCGCACCAGCTTCAGAGACCGACCCGAAATTAACGAGGTTCTCGAGCTTGAGCTTGTCCTTCTTAAACTTACGAATGGTGAGCGTAGGGCCGTCCAGCGCCAGTGGCGGGGCGATGACGTTCACACGTGAGCCGTCCAGAAGGCGCGCGTCACAAATCGGGGAGCTTTCATCGACCCGGCGGCCGACCTGAGACACGATACGCTGACAGATATTCATCAGCTGGGCGTTATCGCGGAAGCGGATATTTGTGCGCTCGATACGACCGTCGACCTCGATATAGGTCGTGCCCGCACCGTTCACCATGATATCGGCGATATCATCACGCGCGAGCAGAGGCTCAAGCGGACCGTAACCCAGAACGTCGTTACAAATGTCTTCAAGCAGGCTTTCCTGCTCGGCAATCGACATGACGACATTCTTGATCGAGATGATCTCGACGACGATGTCACGAATTTCTTCGCGCGCGCTGTCTGCGTCCAGCTGGGCAAGTTGCGCCAGATCGATCGTGTCGATCAGCGCGTTAAACACCATGGTTTTGACGCGATAATATTCATCAGAGCGGTCATCAATCTTGGCGACCGCCTCTTTGGTTTTCTTAGGCTTTTGCTTCGGTTCGGGCTTTGGCGCTGCTTTAGGCTCAACGCGTTGCTTAGCACGCGGCGGTTCGGGCGCCTTGGCAGCCGGCTTCACCTTCTCAGGTGGCGGAGCTGCGACTGGCGCTGCAGCCGGTTTTGCCTTTGTTGGTCCGTCAGTGCGTTTCCCGAACATTCAGTCCGCCTATTTTCCAAGCTTGATGAGTTTTTTGAGCAGGCTGACCTGCTGTTCCACGACCGTACGGCCAGTGAGAAGACCCGCCAGATGGTCGATGCCAACCGACGATTTAGATGTCGGGTCGGTCTCGGAGATCATCTGACCGTTATTAGACGCCTGGCCGAACAGGTTAGGCTCAAACGGCAGAACGAGGCTCGGCTCGACACCAATCGCAGCGGCAAAGTCCTTCACCGGAATTTCCGGACGCTTCGGCACGCCAACCATGTTGAGAACAACTTTTGGCGGCGCATCATTGCTGCGTGCGTTTTTCAGGAAGTCGACAATGTTCTTACCATTGCGAAGCGAGGCGAGATCCGGCTGGCAGACAACAACAACGTCATCTGCGTTCGTCATGGTCGAACGGCTCCAGTCAGACCAGATATGCGGCATATCGAGAACGACGAACGGCACGTTACGGCGAACGCGGTCGATCACTTCATCATAGGCTTCTTCGTCGAAATCAAAGTCCGAGTTCAGAGAAGACGGCGCGGTAAAGAGAGAGAGGCGCTCTGTCGCTTTTGTCAGCAGGCGGTCAAGAACCGTGTCATCGACGCGATCAGGGTCACCAAGCGCATCTGCAATCGTCTGATTGCCTTCCTGGTTGAAGTCGAGCGCTGTCGTGCCCCAGGACAGATCGAGGTCAACAAGTGACGTGTTGATCTGGATGTTCTCTGAAATCGACCATGCAAGATTGTGTGCAATCGTAGACGACCCAACGCCGCCTTTTGCGCCAACAACCGCAACCGAGCGGCCCATAAACGGACGTTCCGGATCGACATACAGCGCGGAAATAGACTGGATCAGCTGTGTCGGCTGGAATGGCGGGACGAGATATTCGCTCACACCGCGCGCAACAAGCTGGCGGTAAAGCTGAACATCATTCATCGCGCCGATTACGAGCACGCGAATATTCGGATCACAAAGCTCTGCGAGCGCATCAATCTGCGCCAGCATTTCGCGGGCTGGCAGGCTGGATTCAACGATCAGCAGGTCTGGTGTGGACTGTTCCTGATAGACCTGAATTGCGCGCGCAAGGCCGCCATCTTCAACTTCGAGATGGACTTTCGCAAGGCGGCGGTCGCGCGACGCTGCATCAATCGTTTTGGCCGTACCGGCACGTTCGCAGAAAGCATGGATCGAGATGCGCGGAACCGTGATGTGGCCCGTCAGGCCTTCATCCGTGAAAGTAGATGGCCCCGTGTCGACAGAAACCGTCGCACGGTATTCGTCATCATCAGACGCTGGCGCCGGAGACGCTGAAGCAGGCTCGAAGCCCATATCGTCGCCACCGAAGTCGTCGCCGAAGTCGGAACTTCCGCCATAGCTCTTATCCGGCACGAAGCTGTCATCAGCGCCGAAATCATCGTCAAAGTCAAAATCGTCGATAAGATTGCTTTTGTTAGACATCAACCGATCCTCACCTAAACCCTATTCCACAGCCGTGCTGACAGCGCCGCTTTCGCTATCAGAACGCTCTGTTGCCGTGCTCTGGCCAGCACGATAAAGATCCAACACCTCAATCCGGCGCAGCGTATCTGCCGGATCGGACCGGCGCGCACCGAGAAGGTCTGCCGGATCAGAAACCATTGCCGCGAGATTTGCCCGCATAGAGCAGCCGAATGCCGGGTGC
Source organism: Ponticaulis sp. (assembly GCA_002723155.1). Classification (GTDB taxonomy): domain Bacteria; phylum Pseudomonadota; class Alphaproteobacteria; order Caulobacterales; family Hyphomonadaceae; genus Ponticaulis. The sequence goes on from PBNO01000002.1 coordinate 621,609, forward strand.
GGGTCATTCGAGCTCGTCGCGGCAAGGTTCAGCGTTGCAAGTGAAGGACAATCCGGCGCAATCGCGCGATATGCAGTGAAGGCCAGTACCATTGGCGCTTCCGGAGACCCGTTGGAATTGTAGTCACTACGCTCAATGTCGCGGATATTGTATTCAGCCGCGAGGTTCAGCATCTGGTTCACGCTTGCCTCATAGCTTGACGCATGCGGGCTGCCCTGAGGCACAGATACGACCAGCGGGCCATGACGGCGACCGCGGCGCGCATATTCAGACAGGAAATAGCGAACATCGCCCTGACGGTATTGCGGAATGCCATGCTGACCGGAATAGGCCTGAAGCTCGAGCACCTCGGTGTCTTCGACCACTTCAATATCGTGGTTATAGCGACCATTTGTGCCGGAAACCGGAACGATCGGGTCATACGTCGCACATCCAGCGAGTGCGGAGAGAGCGGCAGCGCCGATGAGATAATGTGAAAATCGCATCTTTATGTCTCCAATCACTCGATGATGAACCCGACCGGCGCGTCGAAGCTTTCACCTTCGACAGAGGCGCCAGGGACGGAGTAAACGTCGTTAAGACGGCCAAGGAAGAAACCCGCAGCCGGACCAGCCGTTGAATAGCCTTCATCAGGCGTACGCAGGCGGTTTGGGTCAGTCGGGTCGACCAGATAAGGCGTCACAATCACGACCAGTTCGGTCTCGTCATTCTGGAAGTCGCGCGAACGGAAGAGCGCGCCGAGAACCGGAATGTTGTTAATGCCAGGAAGCGAGTCCATGGACTGCTTGGTTTCTTCCTGAATGAGGCCCGCAATCACAGTTGAACCACCAGATGGAAGCTCGACCGTGGTTTCCGCGCGGCGAACGCTCAGCGCTGGAATGTTGATCGTCTGAACGGTTGTGACATTGCCGTTCGCATCGGTACCGGCGACAGATTGCGGCGCGAACGCACCTTCCTGCGTCAGCTCGGACACTTCTGTAGAAATACGAAGCGAAATACGGCCCTCGGAGAGAACAACCGGTGTAAAGGCAAGGCCGACACCGAACGGTTTGAACTCGAGCTGTACGTTACCTGTTTCGTCCTGACCGACCGGAACCGGATACTCACCACCCGCAAGGAAGCGCGCAGATTCGCCGGAAATTGCAGTCAGGTTCGGCTCTGCAAGCGTACGCACAAGGCCGATGCGCTCAAGCGCCTGAATGTTTGCGCCAATAGAGTTCTGAAGCACTTCAGAGCCACGCGGGCCAACAAAGTTTGCAAGGCTGCCCGCCATAGCAAGGCCGCCAAGCGCGCGACCGGCCACGTTGAATGCGTTGCTGGTAGAGGTAGACGAACCGCCGGTGAAATAGCCGTCATAGACCGTTTGGCCGATAGGATTGCCATTGGTGTCGAGCACCAGATTGCCATTACCATCCGTCATAAACGTCTGAACCGGGTCAACATAGTCGCCATAATTGTGCGTACTGTTGAGGTTCACACCGATCTGACGGGTCAGCGTGCGCTGCATCTCAACGATGCGAACCTGCAGCATAACCTGGTCATTGGCGTCGATGTTAAGAAGGTTGATGACCTGACCACCGCTGGTGTCACCGGACGACATCATCATACCGCCTTCACCGCCCGCAGCCGCTGCACCGCCCGCTGGCGACTGAACGATGAAGTTCTGCGCAAGTTCGACAGCACGCTGGGCTTCAGACAGGCTTGATACCCGGCCTGTCAGAATGATCGCGCCATTGGACGCTTCAGCGGTGATCGACGCATTCGGAAGCAAGCGTGTGTAGAGATCAGCGAGACCAGAGAGATCTTGTTCGACGCGGATTTGCAGGTCCAGCAGCTGGTTACCGTGAATATCAAAGAAGAACGCGTTCGTTTCACCTGTGCTCACGCCGCGGAAAATCACGCGCTGCGGTGTGCGCACTACGGCGTCAGCGATATCCGGGTTGGTAATGATGACATCAGCGGCAGGGATGGACAGTTCCACAACGGATGATTTGTTCATCGGCAGGAGAAGGTCGCGCGTCACCGGATTAGCACCAGACTGCGAGATGTTCACCTGAACGACGTTTTGTGCCGCAGCAGGCGGCACAAGTGGAAGGCTGATGGCGATGAGGCCCGCGAGTACAGGCCAAATAGACTTCCCGATCATTGAGAGCCCCCGATATTCATGTGCTCGGTACTGCCGCTTCGGTATATTCGGACGCTGCCGGAGGCGTCCTCTGCGGCTTGAATGTTATTTGTTGCGATGACGCCCTGGCCTGATCGCTGTGCTTCAGCCACACCGCGAAGCGTGAGCGAGATATCGCCCATGCGGGTTGCCAGCATGAGAACTTCTGCGTGGCGCGGCTCAAGTTCGAGCGTCGCAGTCGTGCCGACGACAACGCTTTCATCGTCGGTTTCAGCAAAGTTCTGGTCGATCGCAAGAACGCGTACGTTCTGGAGAACCGTCTGTGTAGACGGGCGCTCTACAAGAATGTCACCTTCAGCGACTTCAATGTCGTAAGTCAGAATGACATCAACACGGTCATTTGGAAGAATGAAGCCACCAGCAGCTGTCTCGACCGAAATCTCAACAGCAACAGCGCGCATGCCATCATTCAGGATAGCAGCCATGAAGCCGTTCTCACCCGGACGAACGATTTTGCGCTCGATCATCGGCTCACCGGAGTAAATCGGTGTACGCACGATAGAGCCCGCAAGTTCAGTGATAGAGTCGGGAGACATCTCGGACACGAAATATGTGTCGTTCAGATGTGCTTCAGGCCAGTCCTGCCATGTAAGATCGTTTGGTGCGATCCGGTGACCAAGCGGCATATCACGAGACGCAATCAGGATCTGTGTCAGAGGAATTTGCGGCTCAGGCTCTGCCAGTTGCTCAACAACCTGCACAATCTGAGGCGGAGCTTCTTGCTGTCCCATACCACGAACGAGCATTGCAGCAATGAGCGCAGCGCCGCCTGCCACAACCAAAATCAGAATTCGCATTAAGGACACTGAGACCACTCCTTACGGGCAATTTCCCGAAAACTTCACCAAAAAGAACACAATGCCGCTAAAGCATGGTTAACGAATTGAGCGCCGAGGCACTGAAAATTTGAAACAGAACCGGACTAGCCGGGATCGCCCAGACGCCGCCGAACGCAATGGCGACGGCATATGGAATGCCCGGGCCTTCAACGACGGACCGCTGCAGAAAGCCTGGAACCGCGTGAGACGGGACAAAACGGCGCGACATAAGAATCAGAATGGCGAGCAGGCCGCCTGTCAGCGCGAGCCCGTAAACAAAGGCCATTGCGCCGGCCGGTCCGACACAGACCATCACAGCCGGGATAAGTTTTGCGTCACCGCCACCAAACACACCGATCGAGAACAGGCCGAAACAGATGAGGAGCGCAATAAAGCCGGCAAGTATATGCCAGCCAATTGTTACCAGAGGCACGCCGAGAATTAACGCTCCCACCGGAAAAAGAACTGCAAAAGCAATTGAGAGCCAGTTTGGAATGGTCATGCTCGCTACATCGTGCAGCGCACCAAAGATAAGTCCCGCAAGAAAAAGCGCGATTAATACCGTAGCCAACATGTCCTATCCCTGTAGTTTCAAAGAATAGGGTGACAAGAATTACTGAATGAAATGTTGAGGCTTTCGAGCGAGTTCACAGCGTGTCTTAGCCATGTTCAGTTCGAGCCAGATTGCGCGCAGCAAAAAACCGCCGGGCGAGATGCCCGACGGTTTCCTGTAAACCTGCGAAATTCGCAAATTTGACGGCCTGGCTATTAAGCCATTTCGTCAGCAACTGTCTGGAATGTTGTGCCAGCGTTTGTACCGAGAGCGGTAACGCCAGAAATAACAGCAACAGCGATGAGCGCAGCGATCAGGCCATACTCAATTGCAGTTGCACCAGATTTGTCTTTAAGAAAACGTACGATGTTTTTCATTTCTATCTCCCACATAGGCAAGGATGGCCCGTCAACGTGTGTTCGTCCCCGGGTCGAAAATCAGACTATGCGATTGAGATGAAAACGAAGTTCACCGGACCAGAAAGTTTGAGGGGGTCCGTTAAGCTTTTGGTTTACCATAAAACCGGCACACCGGACGCCTGCACATACAGCGCATCACACCCATTCTGTTAGTATTCGGTCAATGCTCTCAGTTTATTCTCGCACGCGTGTAATGGGAGCAGTGCGTTATGAAGCACATTCTGATGACGGTTTTACTCGGTGTTGCAGCGCCTCTGGCAATTGCAGGTGAAGGTGGTCCTGTTCAGCAGGTTATCGAAGCACCGCGACAGGAAGTCGGCCCGGTCATCGTTCAGCTTGAAGAATCCATTCCTCTGATCATGTCAGACAATATTGCTGGCATCTCAATTGGCACATCCCGCATTGCGGACGTCATTGTCCACGACCAGAACACTTTGTTTGTTACCGGCAAGGCTTATGGTTCAACCAGCCTGCATGTAATCGATACGCTTGGTAATGTCGTGGTCGACACCACCATCCATGTTGTTGATGCCTCCCCGACACGCCTTCGCGTGAACCGCGCGGGTAGCGATTACTCCATGGATTGCACGCCGAATTGTCAGGCCGCGCCAAATATTGGCGACAACACTGATTACTATCAGTCGATCATCTCTCAGGCGCGCGACGCAAGTCAGTAATTTCGGGCTTTCTCGTAAATTTCATCAATCGACGAAACCCGCCGCAAAACAAGTTTCGCTAGGCTGAACGCTCAACGCCAGGAGGACGTTCAGTTGCGCGCAAGCGGGATACTTTCAAAAACCGGATCTAAGAGACTGGCGAATAGCGCATTGCTACGCCGGTTTGCGGGTGATCGCTCAGGTGCCAACGCAGTCGAGTTCGCACTCGTCGCCGCGCCATTCTTTGTGCTTCTCGTCGGTCTGTTTGAAATCTGCATGATCTTCATCGCCATGACCACGCTGGAGCACGGTGCAGCCGAAGCTGCGCGCCGCATCCGTACAGGTGAACTTCAACAATCCGGTGCAAGCGCGGATTCGTTCAAGGCACTCGTCTGCGGCTCCACGTTTGGCATTCTCGATTGTGACGACCGCCTTAAGGTAGATGTTCGCGTGTTTGATGATTTCGGCGCGGCTCAAGGCGATGACCCGGTTCAGGATGGCGAAGTAAATGACGATGATCTTCAATTCGACGCCGGTCAGGGCAATGACATCGTACTCGCCCGCGTCTTCTATGAATGGCAGATCATTACGCCGGTGATTGGCGCTCCCCTATCCAACATGAGCGGTGACCGCCGTCTGCTTCAGGCCAGCGTTGCCTTCCGCAATGAGCCGTTCGGAGACTAAATCATGAAATCCAGAGGTTTTCTTTCCCGTCTCCGCAATTTCTGCCGTAATCGCGATGGTGTCTCAGCTGTCGAGTTTGCGCTCATCCTGCCTGTCTTTGCGACGCTGTATTTCGGATCCATCGAAGTTTCATTCCTGATGGCTGTAGACCGTAAGGTGACGCACACGGCGAGTGCGCTCGGGGATCTGACAGCACGCGGCACAGTTCTCACGCCAACCGAGGTGAACGATATTTTCGCCGCCTCACGTGCCCTCTTCCAGCCTTATGACGGCACACAGGCACAAATGCGTGTGACCAGCATTCAGCGCATTAATGGCAAGAATGAAGTCATCTGGTCAGAAGCTCAGAATATGACGGCCTATGCGCCAGGAACAAATGTCGATGTACCGAACAATCTTCTGCAAAACGGCGACAGCATCGTCATGGCAGAAGTGCTCTATAATTATAACTCGACACTCGGCTATTTCCTGCCATCGGCGCAGAACCTGAACGAGACGTTCTATCTGCGTCCGCGCCGTACGGATGTCGTCGAACTGGATGACGACTAAGCCTTAATCGTTCTGCTGGCCCTTCTGATATTTCACGGTCAGCATAACGACGATACCAAACAGGAAGAGCACGCTGATCGTCGCCATGCCAATGCGTTGGGAATTGAACATCCGCGTAAAGGTTTCCACGAGCAGCGGGCCGAGCCAGACGGTGATCGTGCCCGCAATCGCGTAAAGGCCGAAAAACTCCCCGATCATCTTCTTCGGCGCCATTGCAACAAGCATGGAGCGCGAGGACGAGATGCAGGCGGTCGCGAACACAGCAAGGAAACCGGCTACACCAAGATACGCCCAGTCATGCAGGTGGGAATACACCGGCCAGTCAACGAGCTGCCGCGACTCCACCAGACCGAAGAAGATCGATTCTTCGGTGATAGAAATCAGGCCAACAAGAACGATCACCAGCGCGATCAGCTCGATGAGAAGAGAGTTCTTAACGCCAAGCGTGCGGTCCATCATCCCGCCAAGAAAACCGCCAAACGTTCCGAAGATTGAAAGCCAGATCGCATAGCCGACCAGCTCCTGAAAATTCCAGTTCAGCGCGCCGGCGACATAAACGGCGCCGAGTGCAAGAAGCGCAGCCATGCCGTCCGCATAAATCATGCGGGCAATCAGAAACTTCATCGTCTCTTTGTAATGGCTTGCACGTTTCAACGTCTGAAACAGGCCTGCCAGCCCTTCTTTGGCAGCCTTTGACCAGCTCGCACCCTTAATGCCTGCATCCGGTGACCAGAGGAAAAACGGCCCCACAAACACGACGAGCCAGATGGCCGCGAGCGGACCCGCAATACGGAACTGGTGCTGTTCAGACACATCAAAGCCGAAGATTGGCGCAGACAGCGGCCAGCCGAACTCACCCGGCATGGCGATCAGGAATACAATAAGCAGCATGGCAATCGTGCCGCCGAGATTGCCGAGCGCCAGACCATTACCGGATACGTTCGGCAAAAGCTCCGGTCGCGCCGCATCTTTCAGCATCGCGTTATGGGTGACCTCAGAATAGGTATAGCTGACCGCAGCCACGATCAGCGCCAGACCAACCGCCCAGTATGGCAGTCCAGCTTCACCTGGCATTGTCCACCACAGACTGAAGGACATGACCGCCAGAAGGCCCAGAAACACCATCATGATCGGTTTGCGACGCCCGCCGCGGTCCAGCGTGGCACCTAGAATGGGCGCAGTGATCGCCGCGGCAAATCCGGCCCATTTTGTAACGCCTGCCACAAAGGCCTGACCATATGCACTGGCCGCTTCGCCTATCTGCGAAGCATCAAGACCAGCAAACTCACCGCGCGCAACGGCATCAGCCGCGACAATACCCGCAAGATAAGGCGCGAAAATGTAAATAATGACGAGAAGATAATAAGGATTGCGGGCAAACTCGAAGATGACCCAGCCAAGCGCCGGCTTGTCCCACACACCACCGCGATCTTCCGGCGCGACCGAACTTGGCAAATCGCCATCCACGGCAGCCGCCATTGCAGGGCGGACGCCCTCCTCTTTCAACTCGGTCATGTCTTCTCCCTCGGTAGCGGTTTTCCGCTTTTCGACAAGGAGACTACAAATTGTAAGGGATGACCAGAACTATATCGCTGTCCGATCAGGCCTCTATGTATTTGCGGCGGATCGCATCTGCGCGTTCTTCATTCACGCCCAGAACTTCGGTCATGTAATTGCGCGGTGATCCATGCGCATCGCTCATCACTTCCAGCGCATTCTCAAGATAAACATTGCGTACCCCCATGAACGGCCGGAACACATCGGTTTCGTGATTGGTGCCGAGCATTTTGTTGAAGCGCTCGCTCGCCAGTGGCAGGAATTTCTCAATATCCACAGCGCGATTGGTTAGATCATAATCCTCAAACATATCCCGCTCGTTCACGCCGAACAGAATATGGGTGAGTGCGCAGATAATACCCGTCCGGTCCTTACCGGCTGCGCAGTGAACAACGGACGCGCCATCAGCCTTTTCGATCCCGTCAAACCATTGTCGGAACAGCTCGATATGGTGATCCTTGAACGGCGCTTCACGATAATAGTTCGTCATGTAGGTTTCGATGGAATCAGGCGTCACATTCTCCTGCGTGAGCGCTGCGACATGGGCCGGGGTTTCCTGGCGTCCGCCATCTGTTGAGACCCGCAGCACATGTTCGGCCGGCCATTTATTCGGCTGGCGGTCGCGCTCGTCCGGGCGTCGCAGATCTACGTGGAAGGTGACATTCAGCCCGTTGAGAAAGGCAAGGTCGTCATCTGTCGCTTCGTTATAATGGCCGGAGCGAAACAGCAGGCCAGAGCGCACACGCCCTGTCGGGGTGTCATACCCGCCAAAGTCACGAAAATTGCGGACACCTTCGAGCGGCTTTACACGGTCCTGCATGATCTCTCCCCTGATCTGTCGTTTCTAATAGACACCTAGATCAGTCGTGGGCCTTCGGTAACCCCCAAGAAGCCCTTCAATTGCTTCGGCGATATCAAGAAGACGCGCATCAGAGTTTTGCGGACCAATAATCTGAATGCCAACCGGCAGACCTGACGGCGTTCGCCCGGCCGGAATAGAGACAGCCGGAAGGTGGAGCGCCGACGCAAGCGAAATCCAGTTCAGATGCGTCGCATAAGGATGTGACTTCCCATCAAAGGTGATGAAACGTTCCAGCACCGTGCCCCGCGTATTGTGCGGAATGGCAGGCGTTGCTGAAATCGGCATGATGAGCGCATCATAGGATTTGAAGAAGTCACGCAGGATGCGCTTCAACGCGGCGCGGCGACCATCAATCTGCATCCACTCATGATGAGATAGCGTGGCTTTGACCGCCCAGTTGCCGTCAGTGAATTGGGATTTCTCATACTTCTGGAGACGTTTCAGGATCGGGCGCAGCAGCTTCAGACCCACAGAGCGAAGCTGAGGCATATCCATCGCGACAACCGGTATGAGCAGCCCCAGATAAACATCCATCAGCTCTTTAGGATCAACATCAGGCTTCACGCGCACAACTTCGGCCTCGGAAGCTTCAAGCTCGCGGACCGCGCTGGAAATCACCTCCTGCACCGCTGTCGACAATGGCCATTCTTCCTGTTCAGCCCAGACGGCAAGCCGCTTGTTTTCAAGTGACAGAGCAAATCCGCTCTGCGTGGCGGTGGCACCCGCCTGAATGACAGAGCGCATGATTTTAAGGTCACGCACGGTGCGCGCCATCGGCCCGACAACATTAAGGTCCACCTCACCTGCATATTCAGGCGAAGGCGGCACGTGGCCATGCTGGGAGACAAGACCGAAGGTGGGCTTCAGCGCGCAAACACCGGTAAAGTGAGACGGGATGCGCAGCGAGCCGCCAATGTCAGAGCCAATCTCGACCGGCGTAATGCCGGATGCGAGCGCGGCGGCAGATCCACCAGATGACCCACCTGGCGTCACATCCAGATTATAAGGATTGTTCGTCTGGCCGAAGAGCCGGTTAAACGACTGCCACTCACCGGCAAGATAAGGCACGTTCGTCTTGCCCCAAATGAGACCACCAGACGCTTTGACCCTCATGACAACATTTGCGTCTTCTACAGGGCGCGCACGATTTGCAAATTCAGGCGCACCGGCAGTCGCCGGCATATTATCGACGTCAAACGTGTCTTTGATCGTCATGGGCAGGCCGTGCAGCGGGCCCAGAATTTTCCCGTCTGCGCGCATCCGGTCCAGCGCATTGGCGTGCTGACGCGCGCGTTCCAGATCAGTCTTGATGACGGCGTTGATAGTTTTGTTGACGCGATTGAACTGATCCACATGCAGATTAAGGAGCTCGACGCTCGTAATCGTACCGAGGTTCAGCGCCTCCATCTGGCGCCATGCCGGCTGGAAGCAGATATCACTCACAGGCCGAGAACATCTTTCATGGAATACCAGCCTGCCGGTTGATCTGCGCCCCATTTGGCAGCCTTCAATGCGCCGCGGGCGAACACATTCCGGTTCAGCGCAGAGTGCGCAAGCGTAAGCGTTTCTTCTTCAGATCCGAAGCTGACTTCATGCTCGCCGATTACGCCGCCCGACCGCCGTACAGAGAAACCGATCTTGCCCGCAGGCCGCTCACCGGTAATGCCGTCATAAGGCGCAAGGCGTACATCTTTCAGATCAACATCGCGGCCATCAGCAGCGGCTTCGCCCAAAAGTAGCGCTGTACCAGACGGCGCATCAACCTTGTGACGGTGATGGGTTTCAAGGATTTCAATATCCCAGTCTTCACCGAGAGATTTCGCCGCGCGCTCGACCAGCGCTGCGAGCATATTCACACCAAGCGAATAATTCCCCGAATAGATGATCGCGTAGCGATCAGAATACCCCTGTAAGGCGGTAATTTCCTCATCCGACATGCCGGTTGTGCCAATGACGACGCAGCGGACACGCGTCCCCTTAACCGCTTCCATCGCGGCCAGTGTCGCTTTCGGGCGGGTAAAATCGATAAAGCAGCTCGCATCGCCCGCCGCCGCATTTACATCAGATGTCAGCGCAACGCCGGTTTTGCCCTTGCCCAGAAGCTCGCCAATATCCGCGCCAAGGTCGTGGAATGCAGGCGCTTCAGTAGCGCCAACCAGCTTGAGAGACGGATCATCTATCGTAAGCGTGGATAGCGCGCGACCCATGCGGCCGGCGGCGCCAGAGACGGCGATATGTACAGGGGCAGTTTCAGACATGGCGCTATAGAAGCCCAGCCTCAGCGCAAGTCAATCAGACGTTTGATCAAAAGAGCTTGGTCTCGAAGGCACGCTTGAGTGAGCCGAATAGACCATACTGGCTTGCCCACTCTTTGATTTCCGCAGATTCTTTCTCTCGAAGGCGCGCCTGCTCTTCGGAGAAGCTTTCAAGGTCAGCCGTGACCGAGCCGATATCAATGCTCGCCAGATGTTTGGTCTGGAAGCGCTCGATAAGGTCACGTTCAGCGTCGGAAAAGTCATTGTCCTGCTGGAAGATGACGTTCGACATATCAATCAGACGGGCGCGGTCCTGCGGATCGGTAATGTCCGGCCAGACACTGGATAGCTCTACCGGCTTATCGACTTCACCATGGAGCTGAATGCGATCTTCAGTGCTCAGGCCCTGATGATTGTCGATGATCTCGTGGAGTGTGGATTTCTCGTCCGGGTGCAGCTCGTGATCAGCCCATGCAAGCGCGATCAGGCCCCGATAAAGTGCCAGCTTGCTCGTGTTTTGGTTCTGAATAGCAGTATCAGCCACGGTCCCACTCCTGATGTCTGATCAGGATTTTAGGCCGAGAAGCTTAATGTCCGGCGAATGGGACTGATGGAAATGCCTCGAAAGGGACGCGCACATCAGTCCTGCATTCAAACCCTGGGCGCTTAGTCTTCTACAAAAACAAAGCCCTCAGCATTCGTTTCGATATGGCCAACTCCCGGGAACGGGAAATGATAGGCAAAGATGGTTTCACCTGACTCTGCCAGCTCTGCGAGCAGCGCTTCACGGCTTGCTCGGGCAACCGGCTCGTTCATGTCAAAGGCAATTGTCCAGCCCGGATGGCCGACAGACAGCACAAAATGATGCATGGAATCGCCAACATAAAGCAGCGTTTCCTCACCAGATGTGATGCGGAAACCGGAATGGCCCGGTGTGTGGCCATGCGTATCGAGCGAAGTAATGCCCGGCAGAATATCTGCTGTGCCAGCCTCAAAGGTTTCAACCATCGGAGACACCGCCGCGACAATTGCCGATTGTTCTTCATTCGTCTGCATGAAGTCCCACTCTTCGACAGACATACGCACTGTTGCGTTCGGGAACGCTGGTTCACCATCAGAGGTGATCAAACCTCCGACATGGTCAAAGTGCGAGTGAGAGATAAAAATGTCTGTGATATCAGCTGGCTCGACGCCTGCATCAGACAGAGACGTCATCAGACCTCCAGCTGGCGGGCCACCTGTGCCGGTGTCGAACAGGATTGTACCCTCAAGCAGCATTGGATGGAGAGAGAGGCTAAGCGTATCGCTTTCAAGGCCAGCGTCATCGAGCGCTTCAACCACATCTTCCAATGGCTGCGCGCCGAATGGCGACTGATCGACCGGCATTGTGAACTGGCCGTCTGTCAGCGCAAGCGCATTGATCTCGCCAATATCAAACGCGAGCACGTCCTCTGACATGACCTCCGGCGCTTCGGCTTCAACCGCTGCTGGCTCGGCAGCTGGTTCAGCTGCAACCACGGCTTCCGGCGCAGTTGGTGGCGTCTCTTCGCCTGCACAGGCCACAACGGAAAGTGCCAGCGCGCTGACGGATAGTTTTGAGAGAAGGTTCATCTGATGCCCCCTTAGGCTTTGAACGACGTAGAAATCTAGTCAGACAAACGCTTCAACGCCAAGCGGGTTCATTTGAATTTTTCGCGAACGCAAAGTGAAAGGGCAGCGTAGACCGGCTGCCCTCCTGACTGACATTCTAACGGGCTTCGTCAGCGTCCGTCAGGTCATCCCAGAACCGTTTGACCTTGCCGAGAAAGCCGTTGCTCTCAGGGTTACAGTCTTCACCGGATTCATCGCAGAACTCGCGCATGAGCTCTTTCTGGCGCGCTGTCAGCTTTTGCGGCGTTTCCACGAACAGCTCGACATAGAGGTCACCACGCGGGCCACCGCGAAGCGATGTCATGCCCTTACCGCGCAGGCGCATACGGCGGCCCGTTTGAGCACCTTCAGGGATGGTAATACGCGAACGGCCACCTTCCACGGTCGGGATTTCAATATCGCCGCCAAGCGCTGCGGTGACCATAGTCACCGGTGCACGGCAATAAAGGTTCGGTCCGTCACGTTCGAAGATTTCATGGTCGAGGACTTCTACGAAGATGTAGAGATCGCCCGGTACGAGGCCCGGTCCGCCCGGATCGCCCTCGCCGGAGAGACGGATACGCTGACCGCTTTCAATACCGGCTGGAATATTGATTGAAAGCGTCCGCTCTGTCTGGACATAGCCCTGGCCCGCACACTGGCGGCACGGGTCTTTGATCACGGTTCCGCGGCCTGCACATTTCGGGCAGCCACGCTCCATTGTGAAAAAGCCCTGCTGCACGCGGACGCGGCCACGGCCATGACAGGTCGTGCAGGTTTCCGGCTGTGTGCCCGGCTCTGCGCCCTGCCCGTCACAACGGTCACACGCTTCCTTGCCCGGCAGCGTGATTTCCATATCGCGGCCGTTAAAGGCATCTTCCAGTGAAATTTCAAGGTCGTAGCGCAGGTCCTGGCCGCGCGCCTGAGCACGCCCGCCGCCGCGGCTTCCGCCAAAGAATTCAGAGAAAATATCGCCGAAAATATCGCCCGGATCGACACCCTGACCAAACGGGTTGCCGCCTCCGCCGCCCTGTTCAAAGGCTGCTTTGCCATAACGGTCATAGGCTGCGCGCTTATCGCCATCAGACAGGATGGAATAAGCTTCGCCCGCCTCTTTGAACTTCGCTTCAGCTTCAGGATCATCCGGATTGCGGTCCGGGTGATATTTCATGGCCAGCTTGCGATAGGCGCTCTTGATCTGCTTTTCGTCGGCATCCTTGGCTACGCCGAGAATGTCATAATAACTCCGGTCAGACATTGGTCATTCCCTGATGGAAACGAGGCCGATCAGTCGGTACGGCTCGTATCGTAATAAGTCTCACATCCCTCGACGACCGTACGAAATTGCGTGTCGCCGGAGTCGCGCGCTTCTGTCAGCGCTGCGATGTAGAGTTCGAGTTGATTCTCGAAATAAATCTCATTTGCCGCGATACCCTGCGTCTGAAACCAGTCCGAAGCCTGAACATATTTCGCATGCTGCGAAATCATCATGCCGGGCCAGCCGCGCGCGAGATCGAGGGCCGCCGAACACAGGGCGGCATCATCTGCATCCAGCGATCGTTGAGCCATCGCTGGCTGGAAAAATGACAAGGCCAGCACCGGAACAATGAAGGTCATATGTTTCAGGCTGGCCATGTCGTTTTCCCATTTAGCGTCAGCTAAGGCAGGTTAGGCAGACTTCTTGTCGTCGCCGACATCTTCGAAGTCAGCGTCGATGACATCGTCATCTGCCGCGTCGCTTGCTGCGTCTGCAGCCGCTGCCGCTTCACCCTCAGACTGTTGCTGAGCGTAAATCGCTTCACCGAGCTTCATGCTCGCCTGCATCAGCGCCTGAGTTTTAGCCTGGATGTCTTCCAGATCTTCGCTCTCAGCAGCTTTTGTCAGGTCAGCCATAGCGGCTTCGATGTCGCTCTTGATAGATGCGTCTACCTTGTCGCCATGCTCAGCGAGCTGCTTCTCAGTAGAGTGGACCATCGCTTCAGCGTTGTTTTTCGCTTCGACGAGTTCACGACGTTGCTTGTCCGCGTCAGCGTTTGCTTCAGCGTCCTTCATCATAGAGTTGATCTCGTCCTCGGAGAGGCCGCCATTCGCCTGAATGGTGATCTTCTGCTCTTTGTTGGTCGCTTTGTCTTTCGCAGACACGTTCACGATGCCGTTGGCATCAATGTCGAACGTAACCTCAATCTGTGGCATGCCGCGCGGTGCTGGCGGGATACCTTCAAGGTTGAACTGGCCGAGCATTTTGTTGTCAGCAGCCATTTCACGCTCACCCTGGAAGACGCGGATCGTCACAGCTGGCTGGTTATCGTCAGCTGTCGAGAAAACCTGGGACTTCTTCGTCGGGATTGTCGTGTTGCGATCGATCAGACGTGTGAAGACACCGCCGAGCGTTTCGATACCGAGAGACAGAGGTGTGACGTCGAGAAGAACAACGTCTTTCACGTCGCCCTGCAGAACGCCGGCCTGAATTGCAGCGCCGAGCGCAACAACTTCGTCTGGGTTCACACCTTTGTGCGGCTCGCGACCGAAGAATTTCTTCACCGCTTCCTGAACCGCTGGCATACGCGTCATACCACCAACGAGAACCACATCGTCGATTTCGCCAGCAGATTTGCCTGCGTCAGCAAGCGCTTTCTTACATGGCTCGATTGTGCGCTTCACGAGGTCTTCAACGAGGCTCTCAAACTTCGCACGGGAGAGTTTGATGTTGAGGTGTTTAGGACCAGTTGCGTCAGCCGTGATGAACGGAAGGTTCACTTCGTACTGAGACGCAGAAGACAGTTCTTTTTTGGCTTTCTCAGCTTCGTCTTTCAGACGCTGAAGCGCCATTTTGTCAGCTTTCAGGTCGATGCCGTTCTCTTTTTTGAACTCATCAGCCAGATAGTCGACGATACGAATGTCGAAGTCTTCACCACCAAGGAAGGTGTCGCCGTTTGTAGACAGAACCTCAAATACGCCATCACCGATCTCGAGGATAGATACGTCGAATGTACCACCACCAAGGTCATAAACTGCGATTGTTTTGTTTTCAGACGCTTTGTCGAGGCCGTAAGCCAGCGCAGCCGCTGTCGGCTCGTTGATAATGCGCAGAACTTCAAGACCGGCAATTTTACCAGCGTCTTTCGTTGCCTGACGCTGAGCGTCGTTAAAGTAAGCTGGAACCGTGATCACGGCCTGCGTAACTTTCTCACCGAGATAAGCTTCTGCAGTCTCTTTCATCTTTGTCAGGATGAAAGACGACACTTCCTGCGGGGAGTAGTCTTTATCGCGACCTTTGACCCATGCGTCGCCGCTTGGACCTTTTGTGATCTCGTAAGGAACGAGCTTTTTGTCTTTCTCAACAGTCGGATCGCCGTATGCACGACCGATCAGACGTTTGATCGCAAAGAAGGTCTGCTCAGGGTTGGTGACGGCCTGGCGCCGTGCAGGCATGCCGATCAGACGTTCACCACCTTCAGCGAAAGCAACAACGGATGGCGTTGTGCGTGCACCTTCAGCGTTTTCAATTACCTTGGCATCCTTGCCGTCCATAACGGCGACACAGGAGTTTGTCGTACCAAGGTCGATACCAATAATTTTTCCCATTCTACAATCCTCTGGTTAGCCGTCATCCGGCCTGTTGGATGGCCTGCAAGCAGCGCCTAAGCCCGATGACTCTACGGATACGTGAAGAGCGAACTCCTCAGGCTTCTGGCTGGATATGGGAAAAGATTCGAAAGGCTCAAGGCGTCAATGCATTTTGACCTCGCGAAATTGTGAAATTTCCGGGTGACGGCTCAGTAGAGCGCTCTATCTTTATGAATAGCGATAAAAATCAGCGGAAAATCCATGGAAATCCGGCCAAACGGAACACAATTTTTTTCACAACACGTGAGCACAGAGGATCAGAATCTGCTGCTGGAAGACATCCGTGCCCGGATTCCTGATGCTCCACTTTACACACCCACAATGCCTCGTACGGGAAAATCCATGTCTGTGCGCATGACCAATTTTGGCGCTGCAGGCTGGATGAGTGACGCCAAAGGCTATCGCTATCAGCGGGCCCACCCGGAAACCGGCAATCCATGGCCGGATATTCCGCAAAGCATCCTTGATATCTGGACAGGCCTCTTACCCGATGCGCCCCTGCCCGATGTCTGCCTCTGCAATTATTATCCTGCGGATGCCAAAATGGGTCTGCATCAGGATAGAGACGAGCAGGACCTGACTATTCCGGTGCTGTCTATCTCTCTGGGAGACACCGCCCTATTCCGCCTTGGCCAGACAACGCGCGGCGGCAAAACACAGTCCTTCAAGCTTCGCTCCGGCGATGTGATGATCCTTCAGGGAACAGACCGTCTCGCCTATCATGGCATAGACCGGATTTACCCCGGCACATCCTCGCTCCTCAAACAGGGCGGACGGATCAATCTCACACTAAGAAAAGCTTTATAGCTGGTATCGCAATTATCAATTTGAGAATTGTTCGCAACTAATCCACATTCTGTCCGTTGCTTTTACATGCAAGGACGAACCAGAATGTTGAAAACAATTACTTATGGCCTGATGCACCTGACCGTCGCCGTTGCCGTTGCCTTTGCATTGACCCGCAACTGGCATGCGGCCTTAGCCATCGGCCTGATCGAACCTTTCGTGCAGACCATCGCCTACACAGTGCATGAAAAGCTCTGGTCGCGTGCAAAAAGCCGGCGTGACACCCATGCCGATCATCATCTGATGCCTGCGCCTTGATAGCGCCTCAAATTCCGTCCACACGACTTAACGGACAGGCGGGATGGACGGCGTTTGAAGCTCTATTTCTATATATTTGTGGCAGGGGTTTTTGCAGCATCTCTGATCATGCTCGCAATTGCGGTCGCGTGGCGCGTTCTTCCTCAGCATCGCGATCGCGCAGAGCCTTACCTCCGAAAGCTTGCCTGGGCAGGATTGGTTGTAACGCTATGCATGGTGATCTTTGTCACCCATTTTCCAATGCCCGACGACTTCGAGGCGTATTGTGAAGCGCATTGGCGGGCACGACGGAATATGGATTTCCTCCACACCTGGCATGAGTTGAATTGGCATATCGAGCGTCGCGGCGAGATTGACCTAATACGCATCATAACCTCCGGCACGGCGGTGCAATTCGGGCTCAACCTGTTCATGCTCGCCCCGTGCGCATTCTTCCTGCGGGCGGGCTGGCGTCACGGACTATGGACAGCGCTCGCAATTGGCTTTGGGACCTCACTTGCGATTGAAACAAGCCAGCTCACCGGCATTTTCGGGATCATGCCGTGTGCTTATCGGACCTTCGCGACCGAAGACCTGTGGGCAAACACGCTCAGCGCTGTGATTGGATGGTTTGCCTTCCACCACATTGTCTCCCCGCTTCTGAAGCGGGAAGACAAGGAAGACACAGACAGCTAGCCGAACCGATAACCCGACACGGCCTTGCCGAGCACGATGTCAGAATAAATCTGCTCACCCTGATCACCCGTCGCAGCGCCTGCGGCAATCATCATCGGCAGCAGATGCTCAGAAGTCGGATGAACGGCGCGCGCGGTTGGCACTTTCAACCATTGTGCCAGCTTGTCATTACGGCCGTCCGTATCGGTTGCCGCATCTGTCAGCCAGTCATCGAATGCTACTGAATCTGGATTTGTGACCAGTGGCTGGTGATAGAATTGGCGCAGATTGTGATAGCTGAGGCCAGAACCGATGATCAGCACACCCTCATCACGCAGCTTTGCCAGCGCCTGACCATAACGGATCTGCTCTGCAGCATTATCCGTGTTCAGCATGGAAAGCTGCAGGATCGGCATATCAGCGTCTGGATAGATCAGTTTGAACGGTACAAATACGCCATGGTCGAGGCCACGCTCTGTCTCTTCAGCGACGCGGTAACCTGCATCGTTTAAGAGCTCTTTTGTACGCGCTGCAAGCCAGCCGGACGTCTTCGCCGGCCATGTCAGCTCATATGTGTGCGGCGGAAAGCCATAATAATCAAAATAGAGCTCCGGCGCTTCAGTTGTGATCATTGTCGGCACATCTGTCAGCCAGTGCGCCGAGATAATCAGCACTGCTTTTGGCGGCTCGGGCAGATCTTCCGGCAGCTTTTTCAAAAAGTCTGCCATACGGTCCCAGGTGTCCGCAGGCGTGCCCGGGCGCGGGTCCATAAAGAAACACGGACCANCGCCATGCGGGATAAAATATGTTGGCATACGGGTCATGTTATATCTCCGTCTCGTTACGTGAGGTCAGACATGACCCCTCACGCACCAGGACGCAAGTACACACCTTTTAGTAACCTATACAGCTACCAGACCAGCCCCCAGATACAGCACACAAGCGATGCCAGCCGCCGTCAGTGCGTACGGCAACTGAGTTCGCACGTGAGACAGGTGTTCAGAGCCGGAGGCGACACTCGCAATCAACGAGGTATCCGAAATTGGAGAGCAGTGGTCGCCAAACACACCGCCGCCAAGGACCGCCGCCAGTGCCAGTGATGGCGGAATACCAAGAGCTGCTGCCAGCGGCATGGCGATTGGCACCAGAATGCCATATGTGCCCCAGCTCGTGCCCGTCATGAAACTAGTAAGCGCCGCTGCGATGAACATCACCACAGGGACGGTGAATGGCGGAATGGATTCAGCAGCAATCGATGCGATATAGGCGCCGGTGCCGAGATCTTTCAGCGAGCTTCCCAGCGCAATCGAGAACCAGAGCACAGCGACCATCGGCACCATTTCGCCGACGCCTTTGAAGGCCTTCTCCTGAAGCTCCGAGCCAGAATAAACCTTGTTGAAGAAAAGCAGGCCTGCAGCGACCATAATCGCAAGGCAGATCGCCCAGAGGATGGAGCGCGCGCCATCACCATCGGTAATATCGCCATTGCCCGTCCACGCCATGAAGCCGAGCGCCGCGCCAACCATGATCACCAGAGGCAGCCACATATAGAGCGCTTTGGTCGGTTCCGGCCCTGCCTCGGTAATGGCATTCACCTTCTGGTCTGCCGTTTTCATCGGGCCGAACACCTTGCCGGAAATCGCGGTAAAATAGACGCCGATCAGGGTCAGGATTGCATAAAAATTCCACGGGATAGAGCCGAGCACCACATCCAGCGGGCGGTCGAACCCGTAATCTGCGACAAGGCTCAACGCATACGCGCCCCAACCATTCAGAAGGATAATCACGCTCACCGGCGCCGAGGTGGAGTCGATGATATAGGCGAGCCGCTCACGCGAAAGTTTATGCGCATCATAAAGCGGTCGGCCGAGAACGCCAGAAGAGAGCAAGCTTACATTCGTCTCGATGAAGACAACCGTACCCGTCGCGGCGACAGCAAGCTCTGCCTTCCGGCGGCTTCCGGCGACGCCAGAGCGGATCAGCATATGCGCCATGGCAGAAACGCCGCCAGAATCCCGCATATAGGCGATGAGCGCGCCGATCAGCAGGCAGAAGACCAGAATATGCGCGTTATAGCTGGAGGCGAAGACTTCCATATTCCGGTCTGCAACGCCTAAAAGACCCATGCCCGGATTAAATGCCGCAATCAGGGTCTCAGACAGAAACAAAGCGGTCAGCAGCGCCGCATATACATTGCGCCAGACGACAGCGACGATAATCGCCGCAACCGGTGGAATGATTGTCACAATGTCCATGCGCCTGCCCCGCTTCGATACCGGCTGAATCTGTGACAGAAACAGATGGAAAGCCAGACCTGCGATTAAAAATCACTATTTGGTCAACGCGGTGAGACGAAACCGGTCACAAATCGCCAGCACTCGGCAGCCGCCACGCTGGAAAGCGCCGGTTCTGCCCCGCATGAAACAGGCGGAGCTCATTGCCGGACGGGTCTTTGAAACGGGCTTCCCGCCAGCCCCAGACTTCATCACGTGGCGCATTCAGAAATTCGACGCCGCTGGCGCGCAACGCCTCATAGCGTGCATCCACATCATCGCATTCAAAATAAATCACCACGCCCGGCGGCATGGCGTGATCTGCCGCGTGTAGCGAGAGCGTCGAGCCACCAGACGGCAGCTCAAAACGGGCATAACGCCCTTGCGAATACACAATCGGCTTGAGGCCGATCTTCCCGTAAAACTGATAGGCAGTTTCAAAGCCTGTGACCGGTAAAGTCACCTGGTTGAGGTCCATGTGTGCGTCCTTTCATGAAGAAAGGAGAGGTTATGGAATCTCAAGCGCAGTTGAGATCAAGCCGGAAAGCACAAAAAAGCCGGACGCATGGCCCGGCTCTTTCAAAATCAAAGATTTCAGGAAGTGATCAGCCCGCGCTAACGGCCACCATAGCGGCGCGCAGTGTGCGGTTACCGATCTTCCAACCTGTCTGGAAGGTCGCAGCGACTTTGCCAGACGGATGCTCTGAAGGGATCTGGCTGACTGCCTGATGCAGGTTCGGGTCAAAATCAGAGCCCGGTTCTGCATGAATCGCTGTAACGCCGTGACGGGCGAGCGCAGCATGCAGCTCTTTCTGGATCGCTTCCACACCGACGAGCAGGTTCTTACCCGCATCGGAAAGACCATCGCGTTCGCCTTCCGGCAGCGCATCAAGCGCGCGCGCGAAGTTGTCAGACACAGGCAGAAGATCGCCAGCGAATTTCTCAACGGCATAAACGCGTGTGTCAGCGACCTGACGCTCGGCACGCTTGCGGATGTTGTCCATCTCGGCATGCGCGCGCAGCACCTGATCTTTCAGCTTCGCGTTCTCGTCAGCCAGCATCTGGAAGCGCTGCTCCATAGAGATTTCGTCTTCTGAAGCCTTGCCGTCCATCTCGTTAGCTGCCGCTTCCATAGCGTCAGCCATTTCCTGTGCAGCTTCGCTCAGCTCCACATCATCCTGGATTTCTGATGGGTCTCTGCCGTCACTCATTTACTGTCCATCCCGTTTCTGGCGGCCATCCAGTATCTGGCCTACCACTTTGGCTGTATAATTTACCATAGGTATCACCCGGGCATAATTCAGACTCGTCGGTCCGATCACGCCCAGAGCGCCTACAACTTTTCGGTCGCTGTTCATATAGGAAGAGACGATCATGCTGGAACCCGAAAGTGAAAAGAGAGAGTTCTCAGAGCCGATAAAAATGCGTGCTCCAGCAGCATCTCTAGTAGAATCAAGTACTTCCAGCATGCTTTTTTTCCGTTCCAGCTCATCGAAAAGATGGCCGATCCGGTCCAGATCTTCCTTCGCGCTAGCGGTTTCGAGCAGATTTGCGCGCCCGCGCACGATCAAAGACCGTCCGCGATCAGGTTCCTCACCTGACCATTCAACCACGCCGAGCCGGATCAGATTGGCCGCAGCGGCATCCAGCTGGGCGCGTTTTTCGCTGAGTTCGCGCTCAATCTCCATACGCGCTTCGGAGAGGCGACGCCCGCGCATACGCGCTGTGAGGTAGTTTGATGCTTCCATCAGCGTGGTCGGCCCGATCTCTGGTCCGAAATCGATAATGCGGTTTTCAACATCGCCGCCATCAGAGACGAGAATACAAAGCGCACGCGCTGGCCCGAGCGGAATAAACTCTACCTGACGGACCGGATCATCGCTTTTAGGAGAAGCTACGAGGCTCGCCCCACCTGTCAGGCCGGACAGGACTTCGGATGCTTCGTTCAGAAGCTCATCCATATCTCGGCTGACGGCTGCAAGGCGCGATTCAATCTGGTCGCGATCGTCCTCACCCACTTCGCCGACTTCCAGAAGGCTATCGACGAAAAAGCGAAGGCCCGCATGGCTCGGCCTGCGACCGGCACTGATATGCGGCGCATCGAGCAGACCGAGCGAGACAAGGTCGGCCATCACATTGCGGATAGACGCAGGCGACAGGTCCACACCGCGCTTGGAAATCGTGCGCGAGCCAACCGGCTCACCTGTTTCAAGGTAAGCCTCTACAATCGTCTTGAATATTTCCCGCGATCTACGGTCGAGCGCTTGCAGGCTGGTCATAACTGAAAGGTCCGAGCGTTTGAGGTCTTTCGCGGTTCAAGATTTGAGGTCATTGCCAGAAAATACAAGTCTTTCCTGCAGGCCATGATAGACGAACCGTCCGGTGATGATTAGACCGGCACCCAATTTCATCTGGAGATAATATCATGCGCCCATCCGGACGGCAGGCAGACCAGCTTCGAACCATTTCACTCGAAACCAACGTAAACGCGTATGCGGAAGGCTCGTGCCTTGCCAAATTCGGCAATACGCATGTGCTCTGCACAGCAAGCTGGGAGCCCCGCGTTCCAGGCTGGATGAAGGGCAAGGGCGAAGGTTGGGTAACGGGCGAATATGGCATGCTGCCCCGCGCGACGCACACACGTGGCCGCCGCGAAGCAGCCGCCGGCAAACAGTCCGGCCGTACACAGGAAATCCAGCGTCTGATCGGTCGTTCGCTTCGCGCCATCACAGATCTCAAAGCGCTTGGCGAAAACCAGATCACGATTGACTGCGATGTCATTCAGGCAGACGGCGGCACACGTACAGCTTCTATCACCGGCGGTTATGTGGCACTGGCGCTGGCGTGCAAATACCTCGTCAAAGAAGGTGTGATCGACAGCTTCCCGTTGACAGCGCAAGCAGCAGCAATTTCGTGCGGCGTCTATAAAGACGTACCGGTTCTGGACCTTGATTATCCGGAAGATTCAGAAGGCGAAGTCGATGCAAACTTCGTGATGACATCTGACGGCAATATCATCGAAATTCAGGGCACAGGCGAAGAGCGCAGCTTCACGCCGGACGAGTTTTCTGAACTGATGCGTCTGGCGCAAAAAGGCTGCGGCGAACTGTTTGAAGCTCAACGCGCAGCTATCGGCGACTAGCGCTCATCCCTGCGCAGGCAGGGATCTGGGCTCTTCATGCCGATCGAGATTCTTGCATTCGCAGGAATGAGCGATATCAAAAGCCTTTCTTCCCTCGGGGAGAAGGGCTTTTTTATACATCAAACCGGCCTGACTTCACGTCCTTCGAGACCTCAGAGGCTTTGAACACGCGGCCATTCATCACCGCATAAACGCCAGCCGGAAGTGCCTGCGCCGCGATCACCGCGCCGCCAACATTGAAGCCTGCGTCTGACTTGCCGAGCGCAAACGGGCGAAGCGCGCCGGTCAGCACCACTGTCTTATCGCCGGTCTTTCCATCCAGAAACCGAGCCGTCTCACCCATCGTACTGGTGCCATGCGTGATGACGATATGCGTTTCAGGCACAATCTTCACCGCGCTTAGAATGTGCGCGCGGTGGTCTTCTGTCATATCAGCGCTATCGAGGCTCATAATCGGCTGCACACGCGGAAAATGCGTTTTCCCGACCCGTAACAGTTCCGGCACATTGGTCACGTTCTCGGTGTTGAGAACCAGACTCTCGGTGAAGGTGTCATGATCCTTATCGAGCGTTCCGCCCGTGGTGAGGATAACGAGTTTTTCCATAGACATAGCGTGGTGCCATCCTGCCAGGTGTCAGACATAAAAAGAACGCGGGAACAGGTTTTCCGCGCGTCGCTTGATTTAAGAAATATCAGAAATGGTCATGTCCGGACAGAGTCCGGGCGTGAATTCACTCGGCCGCGGCTTGCTGGCCGTCCTCATCCTCTTCATCATCGAACACAAGAAGATCTGCCGGCTGACAATGCAGCTCGCGGCAAAGCGCTTCCAGCGTTGAGAACCGGACGGCTTTCGCCTTGCCGGTTTTGAGAATGGACAGGTTGGCGAGTGTCACACCGACCCGATCACTGAGCTCTGTCAGTGACATGCGGCGGTCCAGAAGGACGCGATCTAGGGTAACGCGAATCGGCATATATTATCAGATTGTCATTTTTTCTTCTTCGCGCAAGCGCGTGCCTTCGGCAAACACCTGGCTCAGGACCATAAGAGTGATCACCGCGACCCATGCGGCGAGGTTAACAGAGAAGTTCACCGATGTATTCACCAGGAACATTTTAGCTGCAAAACCAATGGCATGGCGACAAAGTTCCATTCCCGCGACAATTAGCGCAAGCCGTGTAAGTCGGCGCGCGTTTTCCGGGACGAATGGATCGCCATCAATAAGAGTTTTGAGAATACGCTTGAGCTGGCCGGCCATAAGAATGAATCCGACCAGAATAACGATAAGACTGGCAAATCCGATCAGATAAGTCGGCGTATCAACGGAGATATTGCCTTCAAGCACAGGCAATTGCAGTGCGCCGCCGGAGAGATCAGTGGCCATTNCGATCACGAGAACCGTGACGCAGATACCCAGAACCAGCCAGCCGAGGCTGGTGATAACGCTCATCAGCACGTGCAGTGCCGAAGCGATTGATCCTTTTCCTAAAGCCTTCAGCGGCATTGTGTCGTCAGCTCCAGTTGTTCGTTGCAAGGGTGGAGGCCATATGCTCACCACCCTGCCTAAACCGCAACTACTATACGCTCAAGGGCGAAAGTGCGGTGAGGTAACCGGTTAGTACTACCATGGGCGCGCCAAAATAAACCAGCCCGATCATGAGACCCGTTACGCCGGATTTGAGAGTACGCATTTTAAAAAAGTCCTTCCTGCTCTAGTTAGAAAGCCGTTCAACGAACCGTGACACTATGTCGGGAGGAAAGTGGCTCGCCTCGGCTTGTCCATAAACAATAATGATTTATCGAAAAACAATCAAGTATAAATTTATCGAAAAACATAAAGTCGATGTGATGAAGGTGTGATCTGATGACCAGAAAGCTTGCTCCCGGCAACCTGATTGCCGCCACCCACAACTCCGGAAAAGTCAAAGAATTGAAGGCACTATTTGAGCCTTTGGGGTTTCAGGTACGTTCTGCAATCGAACTTGATCTAGAAGAACCGGAAGAGACCGAAAAAACTTTTGCGGGCAATGCTGCTTTGAAGGCTTTGGCAGCTGCAAGGACCACTGGCGAGCCTGCTTTGTCAGATGATTCAGGCCTTGAAGTGTTCGCTCTGGATGGTCAGCCAGGCATTTATTCAGCGCGTTGGGCCGGTGAGCCGCGCAGCTTTGCAAATGCCATGAAAAAAGTTCAGACCGCTTTGGAAGAGAAAAACGCTGATGATTATTCAGCGCGATTCGTCTGCGCCCTCGCCATTGGCTGGCCGGATGGCCATACCGAAATCTTTGAAGGCGAAGTTCGCGGCCATCTGGAATTCCCAGCCCGCGGCGATAAAGGCTTCGGCTATGATCCTATTTTCGTCGCTGAAGGCGAAACCATCACGTTCGGCGAAATGGATCCTGACCGGAAACATGCCATGAGCCATCGCGCTGATGCTTTTGTGAAGCTGAAAGCTGCGCTGGAGATTTAATGTCGGGCTCGCCGCGCCTTCCTGACGAGCTGTTTGGCATATACGTCCACTGGCCGTATTGCGCGAAGATTTGTCCTTATTGCGATTTCAACGTCTATGCAGCGAAATCGCGGAACAATTCAGCTCTGGAAGCAGCGATCCTGAAAGATATTGAAGGATATGCGGCCAGCCTGACGGGCCGCACGCTCACATCTTTATACTTTGGCGGTGGTACGCCCTCTTTGTGTACCCCGTCATTTCTATCCGAGGTGATAGAGACATCCACCGCTCGATTCACGCCGGATGGCGAAATCGAGATCACACTGGAAGCCAATCCCGAAGACATTACGCCCGACCGCCTGAAAGCGTGGAAGGCCGCGGGCGTAAACCGGCTTTCACTCGGCGTGCAGGCTTTAAATGACGATGCGCTTCGCTTTCTTGGGCGCAATCACACCAGCGCCGAAGCCCACAAAGCGATTAATGCCGCGCTTCATGTCTTCCCGAACACATCGATTGACCTGATTTATGCGCGGCCGGGCCAGAGCATTCCTGATTGGCTGGAAGAGCTCGATAGCGCGCTTTCAACGAGCGCGCCGCATTTATCACTCTATGAGCTGACCATCAAAGAGAAGACGGCTTTTGCCAAACAGGTCGAGCGCGAACAATTCATACCGCTAGGCGAAGATGAGCAGGCGGACCTTTATATAGAGACGCTGAAGCTGACAGCTGAGCGAGGCCTGCCAGCGTATGAAGTTTCCAATCATGCGCGTTCGGAGGACTATTGGTCGAGGCATAACCTCACCTATTGGCTGAGCGGCGAATGGCTTGGCATTGGCCCCGGCGCAGAAGGTAAGCTGGAATTACCGGACGGGCGCACGACGACAATCGCTGAGCAACGCGTTCCGGATTATATCAGCGCCGTCGAAAAGCGCGGAACCGGCTCGGCTGAGTCTTTCTCCCTCACCGGCACTGAAGCGGCTGAAGAAGCGGTCATTCTGGGCCTGCGTTCAAAGCGCGGCGTAGATCGCGCCAGTGTCGAGGCACGCCTTGGTGCACCGCTGAACGCGCGAAAGCTTGAGAGCTTCAAAGAAAACGGCCAGCTCCTTGAAGAAGCTGGCCGCATATCATTGACCGAAAAAGGCTGGTTGCTGGCCGATTATATCGCCGGCGAAATCCTGCCCTGAACCTAGCTGCCACCGATCACGAAACTGTCTGGCGCGTCTTCGACCAGCACCGGACCGCTCGGGCGGATCGACATGATGGACAGACCGCGCTCGATTGTGCCGTCTTCACGGAAGCGGAAGAGGCCGTTCACACCGCGGAAGCCGTCAGCTTCGAGAAGCTCATCTTCTGAAACCCGCCCATCTTCAAGGAATGAGATAGACAGCGCTGCCGCGTCATAGCCGAGGCTTGCAAGCGAGGCAGGTTCGCTATTGTAAACGCCCTGAAACGCATTGCGAAAATATTCAGTATCCTGCGGATCAGGCATCGCAAAGATGGCATTTTCCAGAACCGGCTCACGCCAGATTTGCGGATCATTCCAGATGGACGTGCCGATATACTGAAGCTGGCGCAGATTGACTTCATAATAAGGAAGCAACGGAGCGACAGCGCGGAGTTGAACACCATTATCCGGGATCATAACCGCAACGCGTTCAACCTCGTCAGGAAGTGAACTCGTGATACGGCCAGCCAGACGGCGCGCCTCGTCCACCGGCGCCTGGTTGTCTGATGCATAAAATTCAGACGCGATGACAATGCCGCCGCGACGGGCTGCTTCAAAACGCAGAGCCGTTTCCACGCGGCGCGAATAAGTAGAGGCCGGCCCCATAAAGGCAAACTTGCGAATACCCTGAGCCATTGTGTGATCCACAATGCGCGCGACTTCTTCTTCCGGCGGGAAGCTCATCAGATAAGCGCCGCCACCAGCCGCGGACCGGTCATTCGAAAACGCGATGACAGGAATGTCTGCCGCACGCGCCGTTGTCGCAACCGACTGAACGCTCGTCGCAAACAGCGGACCTATAATGACGTCAGCGCCTTCATTGATCACTTCAGTGGCTGCAGCAGCAGACTGACGCGCGTCACCGGCAGTGTCCTTCGGGATAATCAGAATGTCTGTGCCAGCCTGATCGAACAGCGCCATCTCGATAGCGGCAAGAAGGCCTGAGGCTTGCGAACGCACGCCCGCGCGCGAGTGAGAGAAAGGCAAAAGTACGCCTACGCGGCGGATCTCACGGCCTTCCATGAATTCAGGTGTGAGGAAGAGCCGGGCATCCGGACCGGTTTCTTCAGGCTCTTCCGGCAAAACCTCTTCAGGCTCTTCCGGCAGCCCACCGGTTGGCGGAGGCGGCGGCTCTGGCTCTGTACGCGGCTGACCTGTAGAGATCGGCGCAGGCGGGCGCGCAGGCGCAGTTGCACAGGATGCCGCAAGCAATCCCGCCAGAAGCAGGCTTGGCACCACAGAAAACTGCCTTAAAGCTAGAACCGGTTTCATCGTCTACTCTCCCAGGTCCCCGAAGATCGGACCGTCATACCTTATGGACGCTATCGAGGTAATGCCCGTGACACAACTTATTCGCTCAGTCGATTTGTCATCGGCTTTGTATGTGGTGGCAACACCAATTGGCAATCTCCGGGACATAACTTTACGCGCGCTCGATACGCTTACCGCCGTGGATGTGATTTACGCAGAAGACACCCGCCAGACACGGCGTCTGCTGGATGCTTATGGAATTAAAACCACCCTACGCACCTACCATGACCATAATGGGGCGCAGATGCGGCCTGTTATTATTGAAGCGCTGGAAAAAGGCGAACGCCTCGCACTCGTTTCGGATGCTGGTACGCCCCTCATTTCAGATCCGGGCTTTAAGCTGGTCCGCGATGTACGTGAGGCAGGCTTTGATGTCGTCCCTATTCCTGGCCCATCCGCTCTGACTGCGGCGCTCAGCGCAGGTGGTCTACCCACCGACACTTTCACCTTTGCCGGCTTTCTGCCGGTCAAAGCCGGTCAGCGTCTGGAGCGCCTGAAATCCTTCGCGGACCAGAAAACCACTTTGGTGCTCTATGAAAGCGGCAACCGGCTCGATGACACGGTTGAGGCGATCATTGAGGTATTTGGCGCCGAAACCGAGCTCGTCATGGCGCGCGAGCTGACCAAAATGTTCGAAACCATCATCCATTCAGAGGCCGGTGCCTTTCTCAGCCAGCTCAAAGAAGATGGCCCGCCTAAAGGTGAGATCGTGCTCATGGCGTCGCTCACCGGTGAGGGGCAGGTTGAGGTCAGCGAAGAAGATATCGACGCTTATCTGATCAACCGTATGGCCAATCTTGGTGCCAAAGGCGCCGCCGCTGAAGCGTCAAAAAAGTTTGATCGCCCGAAGCGGGAACTTTACGCCCGCGCCGTATCCCTTCAGGACAAAGCCCGCGGTGATAAGGGATAATGACGCAGAATAAGAGGCAGAAAGCAGAAGCTGCAGGCCGCTGGGCCGAACGCTATGCCTGCCTCATACTCGCGCTGAAGGGCTATAAAATCCTCGCAACTCGGCAGAAGCTATCTTCCGGAGAGCTCGACATCATTTGCCTCAAGGGCGGTCTTGTCGTCATTATAGAAGTGAAGAAGCGCGCCCGTCTCAATGATGCAAAAGACGCCGTCTCCATGAAAAACTGGGTGAGAATTGGCCGCGCCGCAGACCTCTGGCTGTCTCGCCATGGCGATCTTTACAATGCAGACCGGCGCTATGATCTGTTCGCAATCGCGACCAGTTTAACCTTTTGCCACATTCGCGACGCATGGAGACCCGATTTTCCCCTAACTCATGGTTAAGAGACAATGAGTAAATTGGGTTAGATTACTCAGGGAGACACACATGTCCGTTCGCGCCTTTCTACTGGTTGCCTGCATACTGCCGCTCAGCGGATGTGTTGCGGGTGTTGTTGGCGCAGCAGGCGCTGTGAGTGTCGCCGCTGTTCAGGACCGCACGCTCGGTCAGAGCCTGGACGATGCCAACGCCTCCAACGAGTTGAAAGCCCGGCTTCTGGCCGCTGGCCCGCGTCGTTATAACGAAGTCGATGTCGAAGTCGCCGGACGCGTTGCGCTTCTGACCGGCCGCGTTGAAACGATGGAAGAGCGCATGGAGGTCGAGCGCATCGCCTGGACAGTCGGTCTGATTGAAGATGTCGCCAACGAAATTCAGGTCCGTGAAGCTGGCGGTGTACGCCAGAACCTCAATGATGAATGGATTACGGCGCGCGTCCGCACACGTCTCTTCACCGATCAGGAAGTCAAAAGCGTCAACATCAATATCGAAACCTATGATGGCGTCGTTTATCTGATGGGCATTGCGCGGTCTTCTGACGAACTGCGCCAGATCGCAGAACATGCGAGCGTTGTGAATGGCGTGCGTGAAGTGGTTTCTTACATCCAGATCCGCGAACCAAATTCTGCCAGCCCGAACCGGGAGCAGAATTCTGGCAATAATGATCGATACGATCCCGATTCCGGACTTCTCGGCGGACCGTCCAGCTAACAGACCTTCGCGCCGTTTATCGACTACGCCGGCGCGCCAATAGTGAATAACAACGCACCTGACAGATAATCTCACTATGAAGTGAGCCCCCTACTCTGGTGAATTGCCAGAGAAATACATATGTCTGTCGGCAGTTATGGAGACGCACCTATGAGCCTCAGAATTGCCATTCAGATGGACCCGATGGAAACCGTGGATATCAATGCGGATACCACTTTTGCCATGGCTGAGGCCGCAGAAAGCAGAGGTTATCAGGTCTGGACCTATCATCCGAACGACCTCTCCTGCCTTGATGGTCGGCTATACGCCAAGGCGCGCCGCACGAAAGTCCAGCGCGTTCCCGGAACGCCAGCTCTGTTTGAGGACTATGTGCGCCTCGATCTTGAGGATGATGTTGACGTGGTTCTCATGCGTCAGGACCCGCCTTTCGACATGGCCTATATTACCGCGGCCCATCTTCTTGAACTTCTCAAAGGCAAGACGCTCGTTCTGAACGACCCTGAATGGGTTCGCTCATCGCCTGAAAAACTCTTCCCGCTTCTGTTCCCGGGCCTGCTGCCGGAAACGCTGATCACCCGTAATCCAGACGAAATCGCAGCCTTCCGCGAAAAGCATGGCGATGTGATCATGAAGCCGCTCTACGGAAATGGCGGCGCGGGCGTTTTCAAAGTGAGTGCGAAGGATTCCAATTATGGCTCCCTTCTGGAGATGTTCACTGAGCGCAACCGCGAACCTTTCATCGTTCAGGCCTTCCTGAAGGACGTGTCAAAAGGTGATAAGCGCGTCATTCTGATTGACGGTGAGCCAGCTGGCGCGATCAACCGTGTGCCAAAAGAAGGCGAAGCCCGTTCCAACCTTCACGTTGGTGGCACGGCGCATCCGGTGGACCTCACTGAAACCGACCTTGAAATCTGCCGCCGCATCGGACCGGCGCTCAAAGAGCGCGGACTTGTGCTCGTCGGCATTGATGTCATTGGTGACAAACTGACCGAGATCAACGTTACCTCTCCGACAGGTGTTCAGGAGATGAAGCGGTTCACTGGCATTGATGCCGCGCAGCTCTTCTGGGATGCGGTGGATCGCAGGCTTCAGTCGACCAGATAAGGCAGACGGCAGCTGGCATCGGTCACACGCAGGTCAGCTTCGCCAACATATATGCCCAGCTCTTCCAGAATATCGTTCACCAGAATGACCAATGGACGATAAAGAAGCGGCGTGCGGTTGAGATTGACGCCAAGTCCGGAGGACACCGTCTTCGTGGTACCCGCTTCGATTTCAGCTGCGGAAAACTCCACCTCGACAGTGCCGCCACCTGACAGGTCTAACGTAATATCCCTGAGATTTAACGGATTGAGCGTCAGGGTGGTCGGCGAGGTTTCCGCCTCCACGGTCACGGTCTGCACATTTCTTCGCGCATCACATTGAACGTCAGTTATACGTGCTGAGGCCGAGCCCAGTTGCAAAGACGTATTGAGCAGGTTCAGCCTGCTTCCAATATCGAGTTCGATATCGATCTGGCTGGACTCCATCTCGTCAAAACCGTCAGCGCCATGGTCCCAGTGAAGAAAGCGGCCCGGATCACCGATATCAACACGCGCAGCAACGGCATCACCCAGAACCTCCAGGTCCGCTTCAGCCTGACTTTCACCGTTTGCCAGTGCAGCGGAGGCAAAAAGCAATTCGCCTGCTGAAATCATGAAGGCACGCGTGGCTGGAAGCTCTCCAATATCCAGTCCACCCGAACGGCCAAGGTCCAGAATCTCGCTCAGCACAAGTGTTCGTCTTGCCGCGCGCCCTGGAGGCTGCAGGTTGAACGGCAGCGTTGCCGATAAATCAGAATCCCTGATGGCCGATGTCACATCGCCCAGCGTTATTTCCGCGCCGAGAACCTCATTATAAGTGAGCGCATCAAGATCGAGATCAGTACTTATGATTTCCAGCGCCTGAAAAATATCAAGTTCGATATCCAGAAGCTGCTCATAATCGGCAACCGTAATCCGGCCATTATATCCGACGAGCGAATCCAGAAGCGCGGCAGGCAGACCGCCCTCAAGACGCAGAAGCCGTGACCCCATCCAGAGTGACGCGCTCCGTCTGAGCGTGGCGGTAGAATGAACACTCAGCGAATTATCATTCTGGACGGCGCCGCCCATAATGCGTTCTTCAATCGGGAAGGTGATCTCTACCCGAACGGCATTCCAGTTTACTTCGGATTCTTCAAATCTCTGATCATGAGGAATTGTTTCGTCCTCGCGATAAATGCCCGTGATGAGGCGCGCTTCAACGCCCTCATCATCAAATCCCTGAAGGTCGAGATGCGCCTGCAGCGCCGACACTTGAGGGTTGGCGCTTTCAGCCAGCCTGAGCGCAGCCACATCCGACGCAGACTGGTATTTCCGCTTGTCCAGATAGGCGAGGCCAAGATTGGCCCCGACTGCAACAAGAACGCAAATAGCGCCCAGAAAGAGCGCTGTCAGGATGAGGGATGTTCCCCTTGTATCTCGCGAAAACTCCCGGAATGGCCTCATGTGGTCCGTTCCGAGATACTCTGGCGCACAGTGAATGTGTTCGCAGGCATTGGGATAAGACCGCGGAACAACTCGACCGGATGACCAGTCGTGTCATAAGCGATTTCGACAACGGTCGTCTCCGTGTCTGTATCATAGACCACATCTACGACCACCTGATCATTGTTGATCAGGACATACTCCCTCCGTGCGACAGCAAGATGCTCGGCGGCGAGCTCCCGCTTCTCGGAAACGGAAAACCCGCCAATCGTCGCGCGCGTCACGTCCGCGCCGAGCTGCTGAAGGCTTATCGCGGTTAGAAATACCATGCCGTAACCGACAATTGCCGCGAGTATGAACATCAGCACCGGGGCGACTAAGGCAAATTCAACCGCAGATGCCCCTCTTTTATCTTCAAAATAATGTCTCATAAAAAAGTCACTTATAAAATAGCTCGATAATTACGCGCTAATGACTAAAAACATGACATAGGGCCGTAGCCAAACCGTTAACAAAACGGTCCGGATTTTTGAGATTTATCCACAGCCGATAACTTTTAATTATTATAATTATTCGTAATAGGGATGTCGCAATTTCATTCCGTTCAAAGATAACACTGATTTAATTGAATTTATTTTAAACACGTTTAAAAAAAGTTGAGTTGTATCTGACACTTACGCCGTATAACTCTGGCGTGCTGCATCGGGCCATTCGTTAACAACTTTTACGCGCCAGCGTGTTCTGTTTCGGAACTGAATTGTTAACGTAAAATCCGGTCGCGTTAACGATTTACATTTGTTCTTGTATTGTTCGCAATTTCTTGTCTATCTTCAGTTGCACGACAGGAGATCAGAATGGTCAGCCGGATTACAACTTTTGCATTTGACGGAATCGAAGCGCGACCAGTGGATGTCCAAGTGCAACTTCTCGGAGGCCAGCCTCATTTCTCCATAGTCGGCCTTCCGGATAAAACGGTCGCAGAAAGCCGGGAACGCGTTCGCGCCGCGTTTTCTTCTATCGGACTGGCGCTTCCGCCCAAAAGAATCATTGTGAATCTGGCTCCGGCCGACCTTCCCAAGGAAGGAAGCCATTATGATCTGGCCATCGCGTTAGCACTTTTAGTCTCGATCAATGCCATTCCGTCGGATGCTTTAGAACGTATGGCTGCGATCGGCGAATTGTCCCTGGACGGGCATTTACAACCGACCTATGGCGCGCTGCCCGCCGCGATTGGCGCGGAAGCTATAGGCCTCTCTTTAATATGTCCGGAGCTTTCAGGCGCCGAGGCGGCCTGGGGCGGCGGAAATGTGATCGCCATTGAAAGCCTGATGGCCTTCATCAATCATTGCGCGGGGCGGCTACAACTCAAGCCACCGGAGGCCGGTAACACCAAAGCGCTGCCGCCACCGCCTGATCTTCGCGATGTGAAAGGTCAGGAAGGTGCCAAACGCGCGCTGGAGATCGCTGCAGCAGGCGGGCACAATCTCGTCTTCTGTGGGCCGCCGGGATCGGGTAAGTCCATGCTGGCAACGCGCCTGCCGGGTCTATTACCGGATCTCTCCCCGAAAGAGCTGCTAGAGATCAGCCAGATTCAATCCATTGCCGGCCTTTTAGAACGCGGCGAGCTGTCCCGTCGCAGACCTTATCGCGCGCCTCACCATTCTGCCTCAATGGCTGCACTGGTCGACGGCGGTGCACGCGCCCGCCCAGGGGAGGTGTCTCTTGCGCACCACGGTGTTCTTTTTCTGGATGAATTACCCGAATTTCCTACGCAGGTTCTGGAAGCGCTACGCCAGCCGCTTGAAACTGGCGATGCGGTGATTTCCCGCGCGAACCGACATGTCAGATACCCTGCCCGCTTCCAGTTGATCGGCGCGATGAACCCGTGCCGGTGCGGCGGCGGTCCGGCAGAAGGCAATTGCCGTAAAAAGCCGAAATGCCTGCAAGATTATCAGGGGCGGTTATCAGGCCCCTTCCTCGACAGGATTGATCTCTTCTGTGACGTGCCGCCCGTTACCGTGGCTGATCTCAATCTGCCACCTCCCGCTGAGGGCACGAAAGAAGTGGCTGCCCGTGTTCTGAAAGCACGCCGTATTCAGGCCGAGCGATTTGCAGGCATGGAGCATGACACCCGCGCGGTAAATGCCGACCTTTCCTCAAAACAGATTGAAGAGGTCTGCGTGCTGGATGACGCCAGCCGGAAGCTTCTAACCGATGCAGCCGAGCGGTTCTCCCTGTCTGCCCGCGCCTATCACCGCGTTCTGAAGCTTGCCCGCACGATTGCTGATCTTGATGGCGAACGAAATATTGCGCGTCATCATCTGGCTGAGGCACTGACCTATAGATGGCGCGACCCTGCCGTTTCATCGCTTTTAACGGCGTAATCATATCTCTGTGCGAGAACCTGTTTCGGGATATCCGATCGGGACAAGGAAGATATGAGCGAAGCTGAAACGCAACCAATCGAGCAGCGCTTTCTGGCATCAGTCAGCCATGAAATCAGAACGCCCCTGAACGGCATTCTGGGCATGGCCTCGCTTCTGGCCGAGACCGAACTCACGCCTGCACAAGCAGATTATGTATCTGCCATCCGTCGAAGCGGCGCGCGCCTTCTCGATCTTCTCAATAATGTGCTCGATTATGCACGCATGGACGCTGCGGGCGTCGAGCTTGAAACCGCTGAAACCGATATTCGTGGTCTGGCGCAGGATGTGGTGGAGCTTCTCAGCCCGCGCGCCCACGAAAAGGGCATTGATGTCTGCGTACGCGCCGCGGGCAATCTTCCTGAGAAGGTTGTTCTGGATGATGGCCGTGTCAGGCAAATCCTCTTCAACATTGTCGGCAACGCGATCAAATTTACTGAAAAAGGCGGCGTGCTCGTCGATCTTTCAACGCTAAACGACAAAGAGCTCTGCATAGACATCAATGATTCCGGTCCCGGTCTCACAGAGGAAGCACAGGCCCGCCTGTTTAATGCCTTCGAACAGGCAGAAGCCGGCCATCGCGGCATTGATGGCGGTGTCGGGCTTGGTCTGACCATTGTGAACCGCCTGGTCGAAGCCATGAATGGCAGCGTGACGATTACCAGCGCGCCCGGCATTGGTGCCCGTTTTCGAATTCTTCTGCCGCTCAACGTCGCCGCCGCGGCTAAGCCAGTTGAGCGGGCGGGCCAGCCAAAACGCATCGGCCTAGCGGGCATGTCAGCCCCCCTCATGCTGTCTCTTATCGCTATGGCAGATGCTGCGGGCCACACCATTCTGACCGAAGCAGACGGTAGCGAGGTCGATATCTGGCTGGCTGATGCCCGCCTGCCGCCGAGTGAACTGAAACGCCTTGGTCACTCGGCACCTGTCATCGCTCTGATCCGGCCGGAAGACCGCGATCACATTGAAAACCTTCGCGCCAATGGATGCGCGGGTTATCTGATGCGTCCAGTGCGTGAGGCTTCGCTTATGGAACGCCTTGCCGTTTCCGGTAGCGCTGCAGAGCCAGAGGCCACCGAGCAAACGGGCCAGTTCGAGACGGGCCGGATCCTGATCGCTGACGACAATGCGGTGAACGCGCTCCTGGCGACCCGGGTGCTTGAAAAGGCAGGTCATGCCTGCACGACAGCCGCCACGGGCGCCGAAGCGCTCGAAGCTGTCCAGTTCTCTCATTTTGATGTCATTCTCATGGACCTTCGAATGCCCGTCATGGACGGATATGAAGCGATGAGACAAATCAGAGCCCTGCCCGGCGCTGAAAAAAATAACACTCCGATCATTGCGATTTCTGCTGAAATCAATCCAGATGTTGAAAAAGCCGCGAAAGCCGCGGGTGCAGATGCCGTCGCGGCCAAACCGCTCGACGCCCATACGCTCCGCTCGATCGTGGACCGCTGGACTGACAGGCAGAAGGCGCAGGCATGAGCGAGACACAAGTATCAACGCCCCATAAGCAGACCTTCATCGAAAGTTTTCGGGTCTATCTGAAGCCCATCATGCTCGCCATGCTGGTGCTCGGCTTTGCATCCGGCCTGCCGCTGATGATGGTTTTTTCCAAGCTGTCGACCTGGCTCCGTGAAGTTGGCGTGGACCGCACGACTATTGGCGGCATGTATGCGGTGTCTCTTGCCTACTCTCTGAAAATGTTCTGGGCCCCGCTCGTCGATAAAATGAAAGTACCCATTCTGGGTGACATTCTTGGTCAACGCCGAAGCTGGATGGTCGTTGCCATCACCGGAACGGTCGTCGGCCTTATCACCATCGCAACATCGAATCCGGAAGTGTCGCTGACTCAAACCGTAATCGGAGCGCTCATTCTGGCATTCTCGGGCGCGACACTTGATATCAGCGTGGATGCGTGGCGAATTGAATCGGCTCCCAACGATGAACAGGCCAACATGGCTGCGGTTTATAATCTGGGTTACCGTTTCGCGATCATGTTTGCCGGATACGGTATCGCTATCGCGGGCCTGACCAGCTGGCTGATTGCATATGGGATCATGGCCACCGCCATGTTGCTGATCATGGTCGCAGTCATCTTTTTCATCTCCGAACCGGAACATGAAGTCGATGAAACATCAGATGATCTGAATTTCATTCAGCGGTTCGGGAAGTCCGTCGCGACACCGTTCCGCCAGATCGCAACACGTTTTGGCCCCTGGGTTCTGGTCGTTCTTGCCATTGTCGCCCTATATCGCATCAGCGACTTCACAATGGGCGTCATGGCCAGCCCGTTCTACATTGATCTCGGATATTCCACCGAAACCATCGGTCTTATTCAGGGTACGTTCGGGCCCTGGCCAATTGTCGTCGGCGGTTTCCTGGGTGGCTTTGTTGCAGTGAGATACAGCCTCCTGCCTGCGCTTCTGGCGGGCGGGATCATCACCATTCTAACCAATGGTGCTTTCGCCCTGCTTGCGCTTGCCGCGGGTCCGGGATTGGACGCCCACGCAAACGGAGACCTGAGCGCAATCGTCAACACACCCTCAAGCATGGCGCTTCTGGGCGTTATCGTGGCTGACAACCTTGCTGCCGGTTTCGTGGGGTCCGTCTTCATCGCCTATATGTCAGCAATGGTGGATCGAAAATTTGCGGCGACCCAGTACGCGGTGCTCTCTTCGACCTATTCCATTTTCTGCAAAATGGTGGCGAGTACGACGTCAGGACCTCTTTCCGAAGCGATTGGCTGGGCGGGCTTTTTCTCCGTTACGGCGCTATACACCATCGTACCAATGCTGCTGATCATCGTCGTCATGATGTTCGGGCCAAAGGCTGCGAAGGGAAAGCTCGAAGAAGAGCCGGAAGAGCCCGTGCCAGAAACGCAGCCGGCAAGTTGATACAAAAAAGCCCGGCCATAGAGCCGGGCTTTCTTTTATCTCTGTCGCGAAAACCTATTGAGCTTTCAGCGCCGCGTGAGCGTCTTTCTCGTTCACGTCATAGGCCGAAATCGTCGCCATATTCACAATGTCGGAAACGGTAGCGCCAAGCGAACAGATCTGAACAGACTCTTTAAGGCCCATCAGCATCGGACCAAGAACCGTCGCGCCGCCAATGCTGCCGAGCAGAGAGGTAGCGATGCTGGCCGAGTGAATAGCTGGCATGACAAGCACGTTTGCCGGGCCCGTCAGACGCATGAACGGATAAGACCGCTTCGCCATAGGGTTCAGCGCAACACCCGCCTGCATCTCGCCTTCATATTCGAAATCGATGTCGTCGCGGGCATCAAGCAGAGCCACAGCTTCACGGACTTTCTCAGCGCGTTCGCCGAGCGGGCTGCCGAATGTAGAATAAGACAGGAACGCCACGCGCGGTGTTGCGCCGAGACGGCGTGCTGCGTGCGCTGCTTCAACCGCGATGTCAGCAAGTTGCTGCGCATCCGGAAGCTCGACAATGTTCGTGTCGGCGATGAAGAGCGTCTGGCCTTTGCTGACAACCACCGACATACCCATCACAGGGTCATGGTCGACTTTGTCGATCACCAGCCGCACATCAGACAGAGCTGACTCATAGCTACGGGTCACACCCGTCACCATGCCATCTGCATCACCGAGCGCGACCATGCATGAACCGAAGACGTTACGATCATTATTGACGAGACGCTGAACGTCACGCTGCAGATAGCCTTTACGCTTCAGACGCTCATACAGGTAATCGAAATAGTCCGGGTTACGATCAGAAAGCGCCGCATTGACGATTTCGAGCGCATCTTCCGGAACACCAACCTGTTTCATGGTGCGGCGAACACGTTCTTCGCGGCCAATGAGGATCGCCTTGCCGAGTTCCTGGCTTTCAAAGCTGAAGGCTGCACGGATAACCGCCGGCTCTTCACCCTCGGCAAACACAATACGCTTTGGCTCTTCGGTACGAACCGCGCCCTGAATGCGCTGCAGGAAGGACGCTGTCGGGTCGAGACGACGCGCGAGCTCTTCCTTATAGGCATCCATGTCTTCAATATTCTTACGCGCAACGCCTGTATCCATCGCAGCCTGTGCAACGAATGGCGGAATGTAAGAAATCAGACGTGGGTCAAACGGAACCGGAATAATGTATTCAGGACCGAATGTCGGGCGCGCGCCGTGATATGCGGCAGCAACTTCGTCCGGCACGTCTTCACGTGCGAGCTGGGCAAGCGCACGCGCACAGGCGACTTTCATTTCTTCGTTGATCGTTCGGGCACGTACATCGAGCGCGCCGCGGAAGATGTATGGGAAGCCGAGTACGTTATTGACTTGGTTCGGATAGTCCGAACGGCCGGTTGCAACAATCGCATCACCGCGCACTTCACGAATTTCTTCCGGGCGGATTTCCGGATCAGGGTTCGCCATAGCGAAGATGATCGGGTTTGCCGCCATGGACTTGATCATGTCTTTGTTGACCGCGCCCTTAACAGACAGGCCGAGGAAACAGTCAGCGCCTTCCATGGCTTCAGTCAGTGTGCGCTTGTCCGTCTCAACCGCAAAGCCGGACTTGAACTGGTCCATGCCTTCCTGACGGCCCTTATAGATCACGCCGTTGCGGTCACACATTAGAATGTTCTCAGCCTTCACACCGAGATGACGGATAAGGCCTGCGCAGGACAAACCCGCCGCGCCCGCACCTGAGATCGCGACTTTGACGTCTTCAAGTTTGCGGCCTGTGATCTCACACGCATTGATCAGACCGGCAGCGGCGATAATCGCTGTACCGTGCTGGTCATCGTGGAAGACAGGAATATCAAGTTCTTCGCGAAGGCGGGACTCAATGATGAAGCATTCAGGGGACGCAATGTCCTCAAGATTGATGCCACCAAATGTCGGGCCGATATTGCGAACCGTTGTGATGAACTCTTCAATTTCTTTTGTCGTCACTTCCACGTCGATGGAGTCAACATCAGCAAAACGCTTAAAGAGAACCGACTTACCTTCCATCACCGGCTTGGAAGCCATCGGGCCAAGATCGCCCAGACCAAGGATCGCCGTACCGTTTGAAATTACGGCGACCATATTGCCTTTGGCAGTGTAATCATATGCGAGGTCTTCATCCTCTGCGATCGCCAGAACCGGCACCGCAACACCCGGCGAGTACGCAAGCGAAAGATCGCGCTGTGTGGCCATAGGTTTCGTCGCGATGACGGACAATTTCCCTGGCACCGGATACTTGTGAAACGCTAAGGCTTCTTCGTCGGTGAAGGACGGACGTTGATTACTCATTTGAATGGCGTTCCCTGCTCGCACTATATTATGAATTGTGTGTAGAACTCTGCGTAGGCGGTAACAACTCCCTACTTTGGTATTTCAGGCCTACACGCTCAGATTTTTTGACTTGATGCGCGAATTTTCTCATGTGACGTCAGATCATGTCCAACGCCGTAACGCCTTTCATGGCGCAATACCTCGAAATCAAATCCCGAAACCGGGATACAATGCTGTTTTTCCGGATGGGAGACTTTTACGAGCTCTTCTTCGAAGACGCAGAGCTTGCGGCTGACGTGCTGGATATTACGCTGACCAAACGCGGCCAGCATAATGGCGATCCGATCCCGATGGCGGGTGTCCCTCATCACTCTGCAGAACCCTATCTCGCCCGTCTGATCCGCGCCGGACATCGCGTTGCTATTTGCGAACAGACAGAAACACCTGCTGAAGCAAAAAAGCGCGGCTCGAAAGCCGTTGTGAACCGCGACATTGTACGAATTGTGACCCCGGGCACACTGACAGAAGACACACTGCTCGAAGCGCGATCAGGAAACTTCCTCGCAGCAATTTGCGCTGACGATACGCTGGAAACCTGCGGCGTTGCGCTGTGCGACATCTCCACCGGCCAGTTCATTCTGTTCAAGGTTTCGACGGGTGAGCTTATCGCGCGTCTGTCCGGCTATCGTCCGAACGAACTCGTCATGAGCGAAGCGCTTAAATATTCGCCGCAAATGACTGCCGCGCTTGAAGGCGCGCCAGTTCCCGTCACCACCTTCCAGACCCGTTCGGCAAGCGCCAAAGGTGGGGCCGAAGCGCTAAAAGAAGCCTTTAACCTCTCTTCGGTTGATGGGCTTGGACAGTTTGAAGACCTGCATCTGTCTGCAGCAGGGCTTCTTCTCGGCTATATCGAGCTGACACAGGCCGGCCTTCCACCAGAGCTTGATTATCCCGTGCTCGCGAGCGGCGACGTCCATCTCATGCTGGACGAGACAACGCGCCATGCGCTGGAAATCGACCGCACCCAGACCGGCGCGCGTAAGGGCTCGCTCCTTCACACAATTGACCGCACGCTGTCCGCAGGCGGCGCACGTCTTCTGGCTGATCAGGTCTCGCGGCCACTTACCGCACGCACCGCCATAGAGGCGCGCCTTGATGGCATTCAACTGCTTCTGGAAAATGGTGAACTGCGCGAAGATCTACGCGAAGAGATGAAAGGCCTGCCCGATCTGGAGCGGGCGCGCTCGCGCCTTCGTCTTGGCCGCGCAACACCGGTTGATCTGAAATCCATTCGTATTGGCCTAGAAACCTCGGCGCGTGTGCTTTCGCTTCTTGCAGATACCGACCTTTCAGCTGCTCCAATTATCGCGGGCGCCGCCAATGATCTGGCCGAGACGCTGTCCGCCGGATTGACCGCACTTGGCGCGCAGATTTCCTCCATTCTTGTCGATGATCCACCGGCCATCATGTCTGATGGCGGGTTTGTGCGCACCGGCGCGAATGATGACCTCGACCGCCTGCGCACGCTGCGCGATGACAGCCGGAAAATCATTGCAGGGCTTGAAGCAAAATATCAGCAGGACACCGGCATTTCGGCCATCCGCATCAAGTTTAACGCGATGCTTGGCTATTTCCTTGAGGTGCCCGCAAAGCATGTGGAGCCGTTCGAGGCACTGGAAAACGCCAGCCTCTTCCATCGCCGTCAGGGACTTGCAAACGCGACGCGCTATTCGACAGAAGAGCTCGCCAATATCGCCCGCGAGATCGATAGCGCCACCACCGATGCCAAAGCGCTGGAATTGAAGCTGTTTTCCGAGCTGGTGAACGCTGTGCTCGAACAATCTGACGCAATTCGTCAGGCTGCCAGCGCATTGTCACAATTGGATGTTTCAGCCGCAGGCGCTGAATGGGCTGATGAGTTTTCTGCCTGCCGACCGCAAATTTTTGACGATAAGCGCCTTCATGTAACAGATGGCCGTCACCCTGTTGTTGAAGCGGCGCTTCGCAAAACCGGCACTGGATTTGTTTCCAACTCGCTCAATCTCGGAAACGGCGCAGACAAAGACACACGCCTTCAGATTATCACCGGCCCGAACATGGCCGGTAAATCAACCTTCCTGCGCCAGACCGCGCTTCTGGTCATTCTGGCTCAGGCTGGTTGGTATGTGCCTGCCCGAGACATGGAGCTTGGCATTGTGGACCGCGTCTTCTCCCGCGTTGGCGCGTCAGATGACCTTGCACGTGGCAAGTCGACCTTCATGGTCGAAATGCTTGAGACAGCCAGCATTCTCAATCAGGCCAGCGACCGTGCTCTGGTTATTTTGGACGAAGTCGGGCGCGGCACATCCACCTATGACGGCCTCGCCATCGCGTGGTCATGTGTGGAGTATCTTCACGACACTGTTCGCTGCAGAGGCCTTTTCGCGACCCATTATCACGAGCTGACAAAACTCGCGACACGCCTGCCATTTGCCGGAAACCTGTCGCTGCGCGCCCGCGAATGGCGCGGCGATCTCATTTTCCTGCATGAAGTTCAGGACGGGCCAGCAGACAAATCCTATGGCGTTCAGGTCGCCCGCCTTGCTGGCCTGCCAAAACTTGCGGTTCAGCGCGCCAAACAGGTGCTCGATCAATTGGAAACGGTTCAGGAGCGCGGCGTTCCGTCCGATGACCTTCCGCTTTTCAGCTTCTCTGAAGAAGGTCCTGCCGCCGTGGCAGATACACCGTCTGACGAAAAAGCGCCCGAAAGTGAAGCCATGAGCGCGCTGGCCGAAATCGATCCGGATGAGATGAGCCCGAAAGAGGCGCTTGATGCTCTATATCATTTGAAGGGTCTTATGCGGCAGTAATCTTCTAAAGCGCTGGAAAAACACCCTGAAATCGCGATAGAAGCACCTCATGCCGACACTTCCTCTCAGTAAGACCGAAATTGCAAACCAGTCCAAGCCTTTCGGAGGCGCGCCAAAACCCTGGCGGATCGACTCGGTCATCGAGACCCGTAAGCTCAAAGTCCAGCTGGAAGCTGCCGCGCTCGATCATCTGCCGCAGGATAAAGAACTGCGTGACCGCGCGATGGACCTTTTGCACGGCGCATTGTTCCGCGGACGGATGATTGCTCAGGAACGCCTCAATGCCGGTATTGATGGCCTTGATGTCGCGCGCATGCTGGCGGCCGTTCAGAATGAAGTCATCGCTACGCTATACTGGTTCACCACCACGATTGTTTACGGCGACTCCAACCGTACAGAAGGCGAAAAGCTCGCTGTGCTTGCCGTAGGTGGTTATGGCCGCAACGTGCTTGCGCCATCTTCTGACATCGACCTTCTCTTCCTGCGAAATTACAAGCAGACGCCATGGGCTGAGAGCGTCATCGAGTACATGCTCTATATGATGTGGGATATGGGCCTGAAGGTCGGCAATGCCTTCCGCAATGTCGATGAATGCATCCGTCTCGCCAAAGAAGACCTGAACACAGAAACCGCGCTTCTGGATGCCCGCTATATCTGCGGCGACGAGCAGATTTATGAAAATCTGCGCAAGCGTTATCATGACGACCTGATCAAAGGCCGCGCCAGCCAGTTCATCGCAGCCAAACTTGAAGAGCGCGATAAACGTCATAAAAAGCAAGGAGATAGCCGTTACGTCGTTGAGCCAAACGTCAAAGAAGGCAAAGGCGGGCTGCGCGATCTGCAAACGCTGTTCTGGCTGGTTCGCCATGCCTATGGCGGCACAACACTGGAAGACATTCTGGCCCAGCGCGAAGTCTTCACCGAAGACGAAGCCCAGGCTTTCCGCGATGCCGGTCGTTTCCTCTGGACCGTGCGCTGT
Organism: Ponticaulis sp.; assembly: GCA_002723155.1. Classification (GTDB taxonomy): domain Bacteria; phylum Pseudomonadota; class Alphaproteobacteria; order Caulobacterales; family Hyphomonadaceae; genus Ponticaulis. Next base: position 665,541 of record PBNO01000002.1, read on the forward strand.
CACATCCATTATCTGACAGGCCGTCCGGAAGAGCGCCTGAGCTTTGACCTCCAGCCAGAAATTGCTTCGCGCATGGGCTTTGAGGATGTCGGAGAGCGCATGGGCGTTGAGCGGTTCATGAAGCGCTATTTCCTTGAGGCAAAAACCGTCGGGTCTCTCACTCGCATTCTCTGTGCGCGGCTTGAAGCGGACCAACAAAAGGCCAAACCGAATCTTTTGCATTTCCTGCCCTTCACCCAGGGCCCGAAAATCTCCGAAGACGGGTTCGTCATGGATGCCGGTCGTCTCAACGTCGATGACGAAACCTTCTTCCAGCAAAAGCCGGTCGAAATGCTTCGCCTGTTCAAACTGGCCGAGGATAATAATGTCGACATCCACCCGCGTGCGCTTTCGGCTGTCACGCGATCACTTGAATGCTTCAACGACACGCACCGGACCGATCCTGAAGCGGCTCAGCTATTCATCGACCTGCTGATCAATACGTCAGACCCCGGCCCAATCATGCGGATGATGAACGAAGCCGATGTGCTGGGCACTATGGTACCGGAATTTGGCGATATCGTCGCGCAGACCCAGTTCAATATGTATCACCACTTCACCGTGGACGAGCATACGTTGCGCGCCATTGATGCACTGGCTGAAATGGAACGCGGCGACGATAAAGGCCTCTTCCCGCTCGGCCATGAGCTCTTCCCGCTCCTGAAACATAAGCGCGCGCTTTACCTCGCCATGCTGCTTCACGACACAGGCAAAGGTCTTGGCGACCAGCAGGTTGAAGGCGAAAAGACGGCTATGGCCGCTTCCAAACGTCTTGGCGTGGGTGAGGCCGAGTGTGAGTTGATTGGCTGGCTGGTGCGCAACCACCTTGAAATGAGCGATTGCGCGCAGAAGCGTGATATTTCAGACCCGCGCACCGTGACCCAGTTTGCAGAGCGCGTTGGCTCTCTTGAGCGCCTGCGCCTGCTGCTCATTCTGACGGTTGCAGATATTCGCGCGGTTGGCCCTGATGTCTGGAATGGCTGGAAAGGTCAGCTTCTCAAGGAACTTTACGAGCTGACGGAAGCCGCACTCGGTCAGGACGATGTGGAAGAGACCCATGTCGTATCCGATCTCAACGCACGGGCGAACAAGGCGCGCAAAGCACTCATTTCCCGCAAGGGCGATCTGCCAGAGCTCATGTCCCAGATGGAAGCCGGTTACTGGACCAGCCAGGTACCGGACGAACTCGACTGGCAGCACGATCTTCTCACCAATGCAGGCGCTGAAACCATTGTAGAGTGCAAAGTCACTCCGCAAACGTCCAGCGTGGAACTGATGGTCGCTACAACTGACAGGACCGGCCTATTCTCTGACATTGTTGGCGCACTCGTGAATGAGGAAGCGCATATTGCTGCGGCCCAGATTTATACTGGTAGTGAGGGCGGTGTACTCGACCTCTTCGTCCTGCAGGACGAAGATGGCCGCATGTACGGCCTCGGGGAAAGTTCACGTCTGAAGCGTTTGCAGAAGAAAGTCCTTGATGCTGTGCTGAAAGGCGTGGGCGATGTTCGTGAGCGCAAATCTATCAATGCCCGCCGCGAAGCTGCTTTTGTCGTCGAACCGGACGTCATTTTCGACAACTCAGGGTCTGCCGAATACACGATTATCGAAGTGACAGGCAAAGAACGTGCTGCACTTCTGTACGATCTGGCGCGAACACTGGCCAATAAAGAGCTGAAACTCCATTCTGCCCACGCAGGGGCTTATGGCGAACGTATTCACGACACGTTTTATGTGCAGACTGCCGCTGGCGAGAAGCTGACCGAGCAAACACTGGTTGATACGCTCGCAACTAATCTTCTGGATGTTCTTGGCGCAGATGAACAAACCGCACCGCGCACACCGGCGCATACACTGGCGCAGGCTCGTTCGGCAGACAGTTTCTGATACAGCCATAAGCTTGGCTCACGGGGGATGATTTGAGTCTGGTTCGTAACACGCTCGTACAATCGAGCCTGACACTGGTGAGCCGTGCGCTCGGCTTTACTCGGGACGTGCTTCTTGCCGCCAGAATTGGTGCAGGTCCGATCGGTGATGCGTGGACAACCGCGCTGATGTTTCCGAACCTGTTTCGCCGAATTTTTGCTGAAGGCGCGTTTGCGTCGGCCTTCGTGCCCTCCTATTCGCGCACACTGGAAGCTGAAGGGCCAGAGGCTGCTGCCAAAGTGGCTGAAGAGGCGATGCGCGTGCTTTTCGCAATCACCGCCGCGCTCACCATTCTGGCCCAGTTCGCTATGCCATGGCTTTTGCTTCTGGTGCATGGCGGACAAGCAGACGATACCGAGAATTTCAATCTGGCGATCCTTTTAACACGCATCACCATGCCGTATCTGACCTGTATGTCGATTGCGGCGCTTCTCTCAGGCGTTCTGAACTCAAGCGGCCGGTTTTTCCTTTCGGCCTTTGTACCAACGCTTTTGAATATCTGTCTGATCGGCGCAGCCTTTGTCAGCACATCACCTGTTGTGACAGCGAAAGCGGCAGCTGTGGCGACGCTGTTGGCCGGCATCCTGCAGATGCTGCTTCTTTATTGGGGTGTACGCCGCCAGAATGTGCGCCTGTCTATGATTGGCCTTCCGCGCATTACGCCCGGCGTCAAAAAGGTCATGGCACTTGCCCTGCCCGGCACGATTGCAGCGAGCGGCACGCAAATCAACATTATCGTCAGCCAGTCGCTCGCAAGCTTTGAGGTCGGCGCGAAGACATGGCTTTACTACGCGGATCGGCTTTACCAACTGCCCCTTGGTTTGGTGGGTGTAGCTGTCGGCGTTGCGATCCTTCCGCGCCTGTCACGTGCCGCCCGTTCTGAAGACACAACAACGAGCCGCGCGACGATGGATGAAGGCATTGGCCTTGCGCTGGCGCTTACGCTTCCCGCTGCTGCGGCGCTGGGTGTCGCGCCTGGCTTCCTGATTGAAGGCTTTTTCACGCGCGGCGCCTTCCTCACCTCAGATGCCAACAATGCAGGGCTCGCGCTTATGCATTATGCCTGGGGCGTTCCGGCGTTTGTTCTGATCAAGGTGCTGGCCCCTGCCTATTTCGCGCATGAAGATACCAAAACCCCAATGGCGTTCGCGCTCTGGTCAGTCGTGATCAACACTGTGCTGGGCGCTGGCTTGTTCTTCTGGCTGCAATCAAACGGTGCCTACGGATTTCCGGGCCTTGCAATCGCCACCAGCGTTGCAGCCTGGGTCAACGTGATCTTCCTGTTCAGCGGGCTGATCAAGCGCGGCTGGTACACGCCCGGCCCGCGTCTGGTGTCACGGCTCGTTCGCGCCGTACTGGCAACAATGATGATGGCTGTCGTGCTTGTCGCCGTGCTTCATTATCGCACACTGATCGAAACGCATATTTACGATAGCAAACTCGTCGTCACCATGATCTTCATCCTGTTTGGCATGATGACTTACGCAATTTCCGCAATAATCACCGGCGCAGTCCGCATCTCTGACCTAAAAGGGCTGGTGCGACGCCGCGCTGTCGAGTAGATGACCCGCCATGACTGATACCACATCGACATATTCCGGACCGGAGCTTGTGTTCTCCGGCGTACAGCCAACAGGTAACCTCCACCTTGGAAACTACCTTGGCGCACTGGTGAAGTTCGTTCGCCTGCAGGAGACACATAACTGCGTTTTCAGCGTGGTCGATCTTCATGCCATGACGATCCCGCAGGAGCCGGGCGCGCTTCAAGCTAACACACGTCAGATCGCAGCTGCCTTCCTTGCGGCAGGCGTTGACCCTGACAAAGCCGTCATCTTTGCGCAGTCCGCCGTTCCGGCGCATGTCGAGCTATGCTGGTATTTCAACTGTGTTGCCCGTATGGGCTGGCTGGAACGCATGACGCAGTTCAAGGAAAAAGCCGGTAAAGACAAGGAACGCGCCAGCGTCGGCCTGTTCGACTATCCGGTTCTGCAAGCCGCTGACATTCTGGCCTATAAGGCAACTCACGTACCTGTGGGCGAAGATCAGAAACAGCACCTTGAACTGTCACGTGACATCGCCGAACGCTTTAACCGCGAATATGATGTGCCGGATTTCTTCCCGCAGCCGGAACCCCTCATTCAAGGACCCGGCGCGCGCATTATGAGCCTGAAAGACGGCACGAAGAAAATGTCGAAGTCCGATCCATCAGATCTGTCACGCATCAACCTTACCGATGATGCAGACACGATGGCGCGCAAGATCAAAAAGGCGAAGACAGACCCTGAACCTCTGCCGGATACGGTTGAGGGCCTTAAAGGTCGTCCGGAAGCTGAAAATCTGGTTGGCATTTATGCAGCGCTGGCGAACTGCTCCTCCGAAGATGTGATCAACCAGTTTGGTGGTCAGGGCTTTGGCGTCTTCAAGCCTGCGCTGGCTGAAGTCGTGGTGGACGGCCTCTCGCCTGTCACAAAATCCTTTAATGAATGGCTGGCCGATCCGGCAGCGATCGATGCTGTGCTCGCAGCAGGCGCAGAAAAAGCGTCAGCGATTGCGCAACCGGTTATGGAAGAGGTCCGCGACATTATAGGCTTATGGAAAAAAGGCTGAGTCACGTTATGAAGGCGGAAAGTCACCGCCTTCATAAAGGATTCCCTCCCATGCTCCGCAACATACTCCTCGCGACAGCCATTCTTGGCCTTACAGCATGCGGCAACTCCACACCGTCTGAGACAACCCAGGAAGCAACTGGTCCGGCATTCGTCGTCACTGACGCATTTGTCCGTGCACCTGCCGGAGGACGCAATGTCACCGGCGCTTACCTCACCGTGACGTCCAACTCGTCCAAGGACGCCCAGATTGTTGCAGCATCAGCAGACCGTGCTGGCACAGCCGAACTTCACACCCATTTGATGGATGAAGGCGTGATGCGCATGCGTCAGGTCGAGTCTGTCGCGCTGCCCGCTGGCGAAACCGCAGAGTTTGCGCCACTGCATGACCACATCATGCTGTTCGACGTCGAAGAAGGACTCACCGAAGGCGACACCGTTACGCTCACACTGGAAATCCAGTATGGCGACTCGGTCGAATTCGTTTCAACTGAAGCTGAAGTACGCCTGCGTAACTAGCGCCCGCGCTAAACTTTGCAAGAATCGCAGTTTCCGGCCTTGTGCCCGCCGCAAGGGGTATTCATTCTTCACCTCAATGTCTCGAACGGGGCGAAGAAGGCCGGAAGCAGCATGTTTGGATGGTTGCGCCATTGGAAACCGATAGGCGGCGGGATGATCATCATCGCGCTACTTGGGTCCTATCCGGCAACCATGGTGCTCTCCCACAAACTGCCCGACCAGATAGCTGACACCCGCCTCGACGAAGTCTGGGCTGATCAGCGTATTGGCGCCGCCATCGAGCTCATTCAAACAGAATTCGAGGTCAGACACTGGTCCGATGCACTTCCTGAGTGGCACCCGCAAAACCAGCTGATCGCCGTTCCGGCGTTTCAGGACGGACTCAGAGAAACGCTGGCGCTATTTGCAGATCTTCGCGCCGATACCTCACAGGCGCGACGTACCCGCAATGAGGATCTCTCAATCGCGGCCACTTTGATATTGAATGCGACAGGTGAGGGCTCAGAAGACCAGCTATCTGCCGCCGCAGAAGCACTGCGCCGGTTTGATGGGCTGATCGCCCGCTCGGTGCTGGACAATGACGCTCTGGCGAACCTCATGCGCGCTGAGGCTGCCCTCTATGCTGATATTCTATCGGAAAGCGTCTCAGACATTCGCCGCTCCGTTCAATCCGATAACCATAAAATCTTCAGCAGGGCGCGAACGGATCGCTATTACCGGATTATGGGCAAGATTTACGCGGTCGGAACACTGCTCAATGCTGTGCAATCTGATGCGATAGTCCAGCCAGGCTTTCGCGATGCCCGTGAGAAAGTCAGAAATACATTAGCGCGCGCCTTTGCGCCGCGTCCGCTCATTGTCTCTAATCCGCAACCTGGTGACTTCTCTCTCGGCGGAAATGACATGATGACGCTCGCCTATCTGATGGAAGATGCCATCTTCGCGCTGCGCGAACTGGAAGCTGTTCTGGAAGAAAATCACCTTGCAAGCGCAACAGATATCCGTGACAGGAGTTGATTTGGAGCCAATAGACCTCCATTTCATGGCTCGATAAGGAGTCTCAAATGTTCATTCAGACTGAAGCCACCCCGAATCCGGACACGCTGAAATTTCTACCGGGAAAAACCGTGCTGGAAGATGGCGTGCGTGACTTCGCAAATGCTGAGGAAGGTGAGGTCTCACCACTCGCGACACGCCTGTTCGACGTTCAGGGCGTAGCGCGCGTCTTTCTTGGCGCAGATTTTGTGTCGGTCACCAAGACCGCAGAGTCCGACTGGCGCCATGTAAAAACCATGACACTCGCCGCGATCATGGACCATTTCATGTCCGGCATGCCCGTAATCGATGAAGCAGCCGATCAGGCCGCGATCAGCGAAGAGATCGTCTATGAAGGCGACACGGCGGAGATTGTGGAGGAAATCAAACAACTGATCGAAACACGTGTTCGCCCTGCTGTTGCACAGGATGGTGGTGACATTGTGTTTGATCGTTTCGATCCGGAAACCGGTGTTGTGACCCTTCACATGCGCGGCGCGTGCGCCGGCTGCCCATCGTCCACAATGACCCTCAAACAGGGCATTGAGAACATGATGCGCCACTATGTTCCGGAAGTAACTGCCGTCGAGCAGGCGCTCGGTTAAACAGGAAAACTTACATGTCATCTCAACTCCCTGCGGAAAGTCTGGACCAGATCTTCCGCGAAGCCCGCACACAGAATGACTGGACAGACAAAGACGTCGAAGAAGCGCTGATCCGCGGCACTTACGATCTGATGAAGTTCGGCCCGACCAGTGCAAATTGCTGTCCGGCACGTTTTGTCTTCATCCGTTCCGAAGCAGCCAAACAGCGCCTTGCCCCTTTTATGAGCGAAGGTAACCGCGAGAAAACGCTGAAAGCGCCATGGACGGTCATCATCGCGCACGATCTGGACTTCCCTGAGAAGATTCCAGAACTTTTCCCGCACAATCCAGGCGCAAAGGACTGGTTCAAAGACCCTCAAAACCGCGCTGAAACTGCATTCCGCAATGGCACGCTGCAAGGCGCTTATTTCATGCTCGCGGCCCGCTCTATGGGTCTTGATTGCGGACCAATGTCCGGCTTCGATCGCGGCGGCGTTGATAAGGAATTCTTCCAGTCCAACCCGGAAACCGAACAATGGACGGCGAATTTCATCTGTAGCCTCGGCTATGGCAATGAAGATGCGCTCTTCCCGCGCTCACCGCGTCTGGCGTTTGAAGACGCCTGTCAGATTCTCTGACCCTCAATGAGCCTTAGCCTCGGCATACATACGGCTGGTCCGTTCTGCGGCGTAGCTCTTCTGGAAGGTGATACGCTTCTGGCGTGTCGCGAAGAGAAGATGCGCCGCGGTCATGATCAGTTCCTGCCGGGGCTGGTTCAGTCGGTTCTTGATGAAGCCGGCATAGCCATGGGCGCGATAGACCGGTTTTCGGTTTGCGTTGGCCCGGGCAGCTTTACCGGTATTCGCATTGGTGTTGCTTTTGCACGCGGCCTCGCGCTCGCAAACGGTCAGCAGGCCTTCGGCATCACAAGCCTTGAGGCTCTGGTCAGCAAACCTCAGGACGGGCCGGTTCTGGCGCTCATCCCTGCCAAACTAAGACCACCGGATCAGACCTTCTGGGCGCAGCGCCTTCAGGGAACAGAGCGTTCCGAGCCGTTCGAACTGAGCGCAAACGATCTGACGGAATATGTCAGCACAGATATTTCTGTGGTCTGCACGCCGGATGCGGTCGACACCATTCGAAACTTTCTACCGGACCAGCCTCTGGATGTATGCGAGATTACGGCCGCAGGCGTTCCGCGCTGGGCAAAGCTCATCCATGCTGACGACATCCGCGCACCAAGCCCGCTTTATGTGAGAGATCCGGATGCCATTCCCGCCAAGTCTCCGCTTCTCTGATCTCAACACGCTGTCCAGCGCAGACCTCGCAAAGCTGACAGACTTGCAGGCCGCGAGCCTTGATGAAACATGGTCAACAGAATCCCTGACTTCGATGATTCAAACCCAGTCTGCATTCGGGCTCGGTGTATTCGATGGTGAGACATGCGTCGGGTTCGCGGTCTATCTGCCCTGCGTTGATGATTGCGAACTTCTATCCATTGCCACAGCGGCCGCGCTGCGCGGCAAAGGACTCGCAAAACATATGCTCGGCGAGGGTGAAAGTAGCGCACGCGCATCAGGCTTTGACCGAATTCTTCTTGAAGTCGCCGACGACAATCTGGCCGCGCGCGCTCTATATGAGCAGCACGGCTTTTCTGAAGATGGCCGTCGCAAAGGCTATTATACCCGCGCGAATGCACCAGCCAGAGACGCAATTCTCATGTCAAAGCCTATCAAATAGGTCAGGATACTGGACCTCACGCGCCAATATGGTCATAAGTGATTTACTATCAGGAAGGTGACTATGAGCAGGATCGAGAAACTCTGCCAGGAAAACGGGCTAGGACTTACAGAACAGCGCCGCGTTATTGCGCGCATTCTGTCAGAGGCCGACGACCACCCCGATGCGGAGGAACTTCACCGCCGCGCTGCTGGTGTGGATCGCAACATCTCGCTTGCCACTGTCTACCGTACTGTGAAGCTGTTTGAAGAAGCTGGCATTATTGAACGCCATGACTTCCGCGACGGCCGTTCGCGCTTCGAAGAAGCCACTGATGATCACCATGACCATTTGATCGACGTACGCACCGGCGACGTGATCGAGTTCGTCAATGAAGAGATTGAGCGGCTGCAAGTTGAGATCGCACGTAAACTGGGGTACAAGCTCGTCGACCACCGTCTGGAACTTTACGGAGTTCCGTTGGACGACTCCGAAAAATCCTGACTGAACGAGCGAAAATGAACGCGGCGACCAAACGCCTCTTTATCAAAACCTATGGCTGCCAGATGAACGTCTATGATTCCGAACGGATGAAAGACGTGCTTGCACCATTGGGCTATGTGACCACCGAAACAGCAGACGATGCCGATCTGGTGCTTCTGAACACGTGTCACATCCGTGAAAAGGCAACCGAAAAGGTTTTCTCCGAACTTGGCCAGCTAAAGCGCCTCAAGCAGAAGTCCGGCGGCAAAATGCTGCTCGGCGTGACAGGCTGCGTCGCTCAGGCTGAGGGTGAAGAGATTATGCGTCGCCAGCCGGCTGTCGACCTCGTGCTCGGCCCGCAAGCCTATCACAAGCTTCCGGAAATGATTGCGCGCGTTCACCGCGCAGCAAACGAGCGCCTTGAGACCGACTTTGATGTCGAAGAAAAGTTCGATGCCCTGCCACTGGATCGGCAGGTAGATGGTCCATCAGCGTTCCTTTCCGTGCAGGAAGGCTGCGATAAGTTCTGCACATTCTGCGTGGTGCCATACACACGCGGCGCGGAATTCTCGCGCAATGTCGACGCAATCGTCGCCGAAGCACGCGCGCTCGTGCACAAGGGTGTGCGCGAAATCAATCTGCTTGGCCAGAACGTCAACGCGTATCACGGCGATGCGCCCGTCCTTGAAGGCGGCGACAGCTGGACACTCGGTAAACTCATTCGTCACCTCGCAAAGATTGACGGGCTGGACCGCATCCGTTTCACAACGTCTCACCCGCGCGATATGGATGATGATCTGATCGAAGCGTTCGGCGATACTGAAAAACTGATGCCATATCTGCATCTTCCAATTCAGGCCGGCTCTGACGCTATTCTGAAAGCGATGAACCGCGGCCATACGGCCGAGCGCTATATCGAGATCATTGATCGCCTACGCGAAATCCGCCCTGATATGGCGATAACCTCTGACTTCATCGTTGGTTTCCCGGGTGAACGCGACGAAGATTTCGAAGACACGATGAAACTGGTTGAGCGCATTGATTATGCAGCAGCCTATTCCTTCAAATATTCACGTCGTCCGGGCACGCCAGCCGCTGACATGTTCAGCCAGGTGCCGGAAGAGGTAAAAGACGAACGTCTGCAGCGCCTTCAGGCTTTGCTTCGTGACCAGCAGACACGGTTCAACCAGTCCCAGATTGGTAAGACACTACCGGTTCTCGTCACAGGCAAAGCCCGCAATGAGGGTCAGATGGCAGGACGTACGCCTTATCTTCAGGCTACGCACTTTGAGTGCTCTGAAGACCTGACAGGCCAGATCGTGAATGTGACCATGGATGCAGCAACACTGAACTCTGTTGGTGGACATCTGGCATCCAAAGTGGAGCCAGTCGCTTGAGCCTGCCTCCACGCTCGCCCGCATCTCCGATAAGCCGGATTTTCGCGGTCTCAGACACAGAAACCCTGCAAACGCTTTGCGGGCCGCATCACCGTAATCTGGAGCGGCTCGAACAGCGCCTTGAGGACTATCAGCTTCGCGCGGAAAGTCAGGGCGGCGGCATTATGCTGTTTGGCCTCGCTGAAGGCGTGTCCATCGCTGAATTTGCACTGGGCGCATATCTTCAGAAAATCACGTCCGGCACGAAACCGGGCGAGCTGGAATTTGATGGCGCGATCAATGGCGCGCTGTCCCGCCTGATGCAATCGGCTGGTCCGATCAAAGGTCTGAAGGTGAAAGTGCAGGCGCAAACCGCCGGCCAGACAGCCTATCTCTCTGCCCTGCAGAATGAAGAGGCAGGCCTTGTCTTCGGCGTAGGCCCTGCTGGTACGGGTAAGACATTTCTTGCTGTCGCCATTGGCGCTGCGGAACTGGCAACCGGCCGACGCGACCGGCTGATCGTCGCGCGACCGGCTGTCGAAGCAGGCGAAAAGCTCGGCTTCCTGCCAGGTGATCTGGAAGACAAAGTCGACCCGTACATGCTGCCCATCTGGGATTCCCTGCGTGAGCTGTTCGGGCAGGAACAACTCGACCGTCGCCGCCTACGCGGTGAAATCGAGGTCGCGCCACTCGCCTTCATGCGTGGCCGCACGCTCAAAAATGCTTTCGTCATTATCGACGAAGCGCAGAACGCGACCATTCCGCAGATGAAGATGGTGCTGACCCGCCTTGGCCGGAATTCACGCATGGTGGTGACAGGCGACCCGTCTCAGGTCGACCTGCCAAGCAAACAGCCATCCGGTCTTCGCCATGCGCTGAATATTCTCAAAGGCGTAGATGGCGTGCGTCAGATGTACCTCTCGCGCAGCGATGTCGTACGCCACGACCTCGTCTCACGCATTGTTGATGCCTATGATAAGGCCGAGAAACAGTCCCCTGCGGACGGGCAGGCCGATGAGCGCTGACCTTTCGGAGATTGATCTGCGCATAGACGCAGACAACTGGTTATCCGACGGCGATGAAGCCCGGCTTCTTTCACTTGCACAAACCGCTATGGCGGCCGCCGCAAAACACACACGTGGCGGGCGCGTTGACCTTCTGCTGACAGATGACGACGCCATGCAGGTCCTGAACCGTGACTGGCGCGAAAAAGATAAACCAACCGATGTTTTGTCCTTCCCGTCTGACGATGATGCATTCGAAGACGGATTTTTAGGTGACATCGCCCTTGGATACGGGGTGGTGCATGCCGATATGGACAAACTCGAACGCCCGTTTGACGCGCATTACAGTCATCTTCTCATTCATGGATATCTCCACTTGCTGGGGTTTGATCATGAAACCGAAGACGACGCTGCAGAAATGGAACCGCTCGAAACCAAAATTCTTGCAGAGCTGGGTTATCCTGACCCATACTGCCTGAACATCGAAACTTGAGGATATCGTCCAAGTGGACACGTCAGAACCATCGCCCAGTCAGGGTTTGATTTCTAAACTCGCTACGGCCCTGTCTCGAAACTCCGCGCCCGCGCATGAGGTTTCTACCTCATCCGAGACGACTTCTACTCCATCTCCTGCTGAAATCCGCCTGCGGCTCGCTGAATTCGAACGCATGCGCATTGATGACGTGATGATCCCACGTGCGGAGATTGTTGCCGTGGAAGAACAAACGACTTTGCCGGATCTCGTCCGCTTGTTCGCTGACACCACGCATTCCCGTCTGCCAGTTTATCGCGAGACGCTGGATGATCCGATCGGTCTTGTTCACATCAAAGACCTGGTTTCTGTTCTCGCAGACCAGTCCGATGGTGAAGAAACCGATGCCTTGCGTCCGCTGACGGGTCTGCGTCGTGAAATCCTCTATGTTCCACCAAGTATGCGTCTTCGTGACCTGCTGGTGAAAATGCAGTCCACCCGTATTCACCTTGCTCTCGTTGTGGATGAATACGGTGGCACGGATGGTCTCGTGTCCCTGGAAGATCTTGTCGAACAGATTGTTGGCGAGATTGAAGACGAACACGATGACGACGCGCCGCTGATCACAGCAAAAGGCCGCGGTATCTTTGAAGCGGATGCTCGCGCCGAAATCGACGATTTTCTGGAAGATTCCGGTTTCGACATGTCTCTGTCTGAATACGAAGACGAGATCGACACTCTGGGCGGCGTTGTGTTTGCGATTGCTGGCCGTGTGCCTCAGCGCGGCGAGATTATTCGTCACCCGAATGGGGTGGATCTGGAAATCATTGATGCAGATACTCGCAGAATTCGACGTATACGTGTGCGTTGTCCGGTTGATGCGGCACCCAAATCCGGCAATTCAATTGGGTACGATATCTAACTAACACCACGCGCCGGAGAACCAGCCCTTGGATCGCTCGGAATCCTTTTCTGTCGGAACGCTTCACGCGGCTATCGCAGGTCTCTCTCCTTTCAAAGCATTCATGCTCTCGCTGGTCTGCGGGATTTTGACAGTTTTTGCGTTTGCGCCCTTCTATTTCTGGCCCGTTTTCATTCTGGTGATCAGCCTGCTTGTCTGGCTGGTCGATGGCGCACGCACGCGCGAGAAGTGGGGTAAGGCCGTCTTTATGCGCGGCTGGGCGTATGGCATCGGCTTCACGCTCGCCAGTATGCACTGGACCGCTCAGCCTTTCCTTGTGAACCCTGAGCAGCATCTGGCCTTTATCTGGATGCCGTTGATTTTGCTTCCAGCTGGCCTTGGGCTTTTCTTCGGTCTTGGAACACTGCTGGCAGGCCGGTTCTGGAGCCGCACACCGGCGCGCGTATTCGCTTTTGCAACGGCGCTCGCCTTCACTGAACTTCTTCGTGGAACTGTGTTTGGCGGGTTTCCGTGGAACTGGTCGGGGATGATCTGGGAGCCAGGCTCGCCTGTCTCTCAAATGGCGTCACTGTTTGGTCTCTGGGGCCTTTCCGCCCTCACCTTCCTGCTGGCTGCCGCACCTGCCGCCATGGCGGACTACCGCCGTGAAGGAAGTGATTTTAATCGCATGTTTCCGCTCATGGTCAGCGCGATCATCTTTGCGTCCGGTTGGGCGTGGGGTACCGGACGGATCATGGCCGCCCCTGCCACAGAAGGCACGGCTGTGCGAATCGTCGACGTTGAAGTCAGACAAGACGATAAATATCCGAACGACCCTGAAGGGCGACCAGTTGTCACACAACAGCTTCGCAGTCAGGCCGCAACAAATATTCTGCGCGCCTACCTCATCGGAACCGGCGACGACTTTCCGGATGAACCACGTCTGGTTGTATGGCCGGAAGCGGCCCTGCCTCTTCCATTGCTTCAGGACCCGAATGCGCTCGACGCTGTTGCGCTAAGGCTTGGCGAAAGATCACTCATTGCAGGAACAGCCCGCGTTGACCGCTATGCCGAGCCACAACCGGAATGGTACAATAGCCTCGCCATTATAGATGCCCGCAGCCGGATGCGCGGTGCCAACGCGATTTATGACAAGACCCGTCTGGTCCCATTCGGTGAACTGTCAGCCGCCGATATCATACCCTTTGGCCATTCCATCAGCGGCATACTACCCGGCGCACTGCAACAAATGGCGACCGCGGGTTTTACCCCCGGCCCGGAAGGTAGCCCGCTGGAGCTGAATGACGGCCGTAGCTTCCTGCCTTTAATCTGTTACGAAGCCCTGTTTCCCGGTCTGGTTCAGCGAACATTGGGCGAGGCAGATTTTCTCGTGAATATATCAATCGACAGCTGGTTTGGTACGGGTATTGGCCCTGAGCAGCACTATTCTCAGGCACGCTACCGTGCAATCGAGACCGGGCGTCCACTCGTTCGTGCAGCAAACCTAGGGTATTCAGGTGTAGTTGACGTCTACGGAAGGGAAGTGCAGTCGAATATTAGCGCTAACATGGTTGAAGACCTCCCAGTAAAGGTCATCGACACTATAGTTCCCGACTACACGATTAAAACCCTTTTCAATCAGTGGTCATCGTACTGGACTTGGTTAATGCTGGTTTTGATGAACATGGTCACGTTCTTTTATTACAGAATCAGCGCTTGACAGGGCATGTTAGGCGTAACAAAGAAGTGTACATACAAAGTGTGATAAAGAAAAAAACAACCCCAATAACTGAGCGAAAATAAAAACAAAATGAGCGAAAATAAGCTTCCAAATCTGATCGACAAACACGTCGGTCGTCGTATCCGGTGGCGTCGGCGCGAGCTGAAGCTGAGCCAGGAACGTCTTGGCGAAATGCTGGGACTCACATTTCAACAAGTCCAGAAATACGAGAAGGGTGTAAACCGTATCTCGGCTGGACGCCTATTTGACGTGGCTAAGGTTCTCGAAGTCACCATCAATTATTTTTATCAAGGCGTAGATGAAGTCGGTGACCTGGCTGCACTTGGCGTTGCCGAAGACGGCGACGAAGGTGATCTGGCTGGCATGATCGACGCAAACGCGATCGACCTTGTGACTGCATATCAGTCCATTCCTGATCCACGTCTTCGCAAATCCCTCCTCGACGCAGTGAAAGCAGCAGCTGAATCTTTCAGCCGTAATGCAACGTTCCGCGCCGAAGACGAGAGCGAAAAATCCGATTAACCACGGGTAGACGTTCGGGCTATAAACAAATAAAGAACGCCCCGTGTTGCGGGGCGTTTTTTGTTATCTGCTGATGGAGACTTTGGGTGATCCGAAAATCTTACAATTTCACAAGTGAAAGTGTTTCTGAGGGACACCCGGACAAAGTCTGCGACCGGATCTCGGACTCTATTGTCGACCTGTTCATTGGTCGCTTCCCAGAAGCGCGTGTCGCGTGTGAAACGCTGACAACGACGAATCTTATCGTTCTGGCTGGCGAAATGCGCATGCCGGAAGACCTGATGCCGTCTCTGGAAGAGATGGAGCACACAGCCCGTCAGGCAGTGAAAGATATCGGCTACCACCAGAAGGGCTTCCACTGGCGCACGGCTGAACTCATCAACCGTCTGCACGGCCAGTCCAACGACATCGCCATGGGCGTTGACGAAGGCACTGACAAGGAAGAAGGCGCGGGCGACCAGGGCATTATGTTCGGTTACGCGACGAATGAAACGCCAGAGCTGATGCCTGCGCCAATCATCTATTCCCACCAGATCCTGAAACGTATGGCAGAGCTCCGCAAATCAGGCGAGCAGCCTGAGTTCGAGCCGGACGCAAAATCTCAGGTGACACTGCGCTATGAAGACGGCCGCCCGGTCGGCGTTGAAAGCGTTGTTGTCTCCACACAGCACAAATACGGCTTCACTCCGGATGATATCCGCGAACTGGTTCGTCCGATTGTGACAGAGGTTCTGCCTGAAGGCTGGTTCCCACCAGAAGAAGAATTCTACGTGAACCCGACCGGTAACTTCGTCATTGGTGGTCCGGATGGTGACGCAGGCCTGACAGGTCGCAAAATCATCGTCGACACATATGGCGGCGCAGCCCCACACGGCGGCGGCGCGTTCTCCGGTAAAGACCCGACCAAGGTTGACCGTTCAGCAGCTTATGCCTGCCGTTACCTCGCAAAGAACGTGGTCGCTGCAGGTCTTGCTGACCGTTGCACCATTCAAGTCTCTTATGCGATCGGCGTTGCGAAGCCTCTGTCGGTTTACGTGAACTGCGATGGCACAGAGAAAGTCGAGCCAGAGAAAATCGAAAACGCACTGCGTGATCTGATGGATCTGTCTCCTAAGGGCATCCGTACCCACCTGCAGCTCAACCGTCCGATCTATGCGCGCACGGCAGCTTACGGTCACTTCGGTCGTACACCTGAAGCAGATGGCGGATTCTCCTGGGAGAAAACCGACATTGCTGACCAGCTGAAGGGCCTCCTCTAGAGGTTAGACCCAACAGATGACACAGGACGATCGTCCTCTGCGAGAGATCAGAACATTCGGGCGCCGCGACGGGCGCCCGCTCTCAAAGAAGCAAAAGCATCTTTATCAGACGCTGTTTCCACAGATTGAAGTTACCAAAGACGGCCCGCTCACCAGCGAAGGCCTTTTTGGTGATGCGCGCCCGCTATGGCTGGAAATCGGCTTTGGCGGCGCCGAGCATCTCATCCGCCGGGGCCGTCTGAACCCTGATGTCGGTCTCATTGGCGCTGAACCGTTTCACGATGGCGTCGCGAAGGCCCTCACCGGCATTGCGGACAATGATCTCAAAAACATCCGTCTGCATGATGATGACATCCGCCTTGTCCTGCCAAATTTCGGCGAAGCGGCATTCGAACGATGTTTTATCCTGTTTCCAGACCCATGGCCAAAGCGTCGCCAGCAAAAGCGACGCCTGGTCCAGCCAGCCTTTCTGGACGAACTTGCCTATGCCCTTAAGCCGGGCGCTCAGGTGCGGTTTGCCACCGACGTTATGAGCTATGCCGATGAAGCGCTCTGGCGTTTTCTTCAGCATGGGGCATTCGAATGGCATGCCGAACGCGCTGATGACTGGCGCAATCAGCCGGAAGACCATGAACCAACACGCTATCAGCTGAAAAAGCTTGGCGATTGCGAACCTGTCTGGCTCGAGTTCACCCGCCGCGCAAATTAAGGCATAGCTGGACCTGAAAAGATCGGGGGCTTAGCTGTGCTGGATAGTCTTCAAAACATTCTGACGAGTTTTGCCGCTTTGTTATGTGGCTTTGCTGTTGGCGGCACATGGGTTGGCGTCGTCGTCGTGCCGAATGAATCCTTCGACCATATGGATCACACCCGCGCTGACCGGAATGTCCGCGGAACACTGGTTGCCGCCTCTACCCCGATAGCCATCATGCTGCTGGCCGCCTCTGCACTTGCCGTTCTGGGCGGCGCTTTAGGTGCAGGCATTGTCGCTGCCGTGTCAGCATTCGGGTATTTTACCAACCGCTGGACGCTTGCACCTCGCAAACCGCGATCAGCCCCGCCGGGCGCCCGCCAGCGCAAAAAAACACAGCGCGTCGTTGCCGTCGCGCTGTCTCTCATATTCGGAGTGGGATCCATCGCGGCCGGTGTCATGGCCGCGCTTCAAATCTGAGCGTTACTGGGCGACCCAGCCGCCATCCATCTGCATCATAGTGCCGTTGATCTGGTCTGCTGCTGGTGAGCACAGGAAGTATGCCATCTCGGCAACCTGCTCAGAGGTCACAAACTCTTTGGTTGGCTGCGCGGCCAGAAGCACGTTCTCTTTCACTTCCTGTTCGGAAATACCACGTGCTTTCGCCGTATCAGCAATCTGGTTCTCAACCAGCGGCGTGTAGACGTAACCCGGGCAGATTGCGTTACAGCGAACGCCTTTCGTTGCGCCTTCAAGCGCAATCACCTTTGTCAGACCCGCAATGCCGTGCTTGGCTGCGACATAAGCCGATTTGAACGGCGACGCGACGAGCGCATGAGCAGATGCCGTGTTAATGATGCGGCCCCAGCCTTTTTCTTTCATGTAAGGCAGCGTCAGGCGGGTGGTATGGAAGCTGGATGTCAGGTTCAGACCGATGATCAGATCCCATTTTTCGACCGGAAACTCCTCGATCGGCGCGACGTGCTGAACGCCCGCATTGTTCACCAAAATATCCACGCCGCCGAACGCCTCATTGGCTTCAGCAATCATAGCTTCAATCTGATCAGTTTTAGTGAGGTCGGCACCCGAATAAAGAGCCTTGATGCCATGCTCCTTTTCTAGTGATTGGCGAAAGTCTTCGATCTCTTTCGCGTCTCCGAACCCGTTGATTACGACATTTGCTCCGGCCTGCGCGAATCTGGTCGCAATTGCCTGGCCAATTCCGCTCGTCGAGCCTGTAATCAGAGCGGTTTTTGCTTGAAGCATGGCGCAATCTCCTAAATTGTTGCTACAACCAATTTGAACGTGACAGTCCACCGGTTGGTTCACGTGTATCTTCTAAGGGGAGTCAAATGGACGCGGCAATCCAGTCCTTCGCTCACGGTTTTGATAACTTTCTGATCAGCACGCTCACTGCGGGCGCAATGTTACTCGTGAGCTGCGTAATTTATGTTCTGCTTACCCCGATGAAAGAGCTTGAACTTCTGCGCAATGGCAATGCGTCAGCTGGTCTCGGCCTTGCTGGTGTAATCATCGGTCTGGCTATCCCAATTGCGTCGGCTCTCGCAACAAGTGTTTCGCTTTTTGACCTGTTAATCTGGGGTGTCGTCGCACTTTTGATTCAACTGCTGGCGTTCCGCTTTGTTGACCTGATCCTGAAAGACCTCCCGCAGCGCATCCAGAATGATGAAGCCGGTGCGGCGATCCTTCTGATTGCCGTCAAAATCTCCTCTGCCATGATTATTGGCGCGGCCCTTTGGGTGCCTGCCCCAACACCGCTTGGATAAGGTCATTTCCGGTGAAGCTGCCTGACTGGTTCATATATACAGTAGCCCTGGCCGCCGTGCTCTACACGCTCTTCGCAAACTCGGAGAGCAATGACGCACCGCCTGCCGTGCCTGAAGACATCCAGCTTCCGGATGTCACGCTCCCTCTGCCCTCCATTTTCGATGAAGAGGTACTGGTCGAGCTGGAAGAAACCGACAGGCCAAATATTGGCACAGCCTTTTCCGTAGGCCGCGAAGGCATGTGGCTGACGGCGCGCCATGTTGTTGATGGCTGTTCCGATCTAGCCGTGCAGGTCGGCAATAGCCGGATCGTACCGGTCACCCGATATGAAACCGCTGCAAGCGCCGATCTTGCCCTCCTCTATACCGATGGCGGACCGGAACCGACTGTGCTCGATCTTGAAGAAGAACTCCGCGTTGGCCAGCAAGGCTATCATATCGGCTACCCGCAGGGGCGCGCAGGTGAAGTCAGCTCCCGCCTGCTCTCACGATCGGTTCTGCGTACGACAGGCCGCTACCAGTCATCAGAACCTGTCATCGCCTGGGCTGAATCAGGACGCACCAGAAACCTGATGGGCACGCTAGGCGGCATGAGCGGCGGCCCGCTCTTCAATGAGAATGGCGAGGTGATTGGCGTCACAGTGGCCGAAAGCCCGCGACGCGGCCGGATTTACACCGCCGCGCCGACCTCTTTGCAGTCTTTTCTGAACGCAGAAGCCGATTTAATGCTGGACGGGGAGCAGACACGCAGCCTCAGCCCCGATAACTATGGCGGCGAAGGCGACCGTCTGCGTCGCAATCTGACCATCGTTAAAGTCCTTTGCAGAGCCAGAGATTGATATGACCCGACCATTTGCTGACAGGCTGATTGAGAAAACTCGTGAGTTCGGCCCGCTCTGTGTCGGCATTGACCCTCACCCGCATATGTTCCCGGAACTGTTCGGCAATCCAAGCGCGGGCAGTATTGCGGTCTGGGCGGACGGCATTATCGAAGCCGCTGCCGGAAAAGTCGCCTGCATCAAACCGCAAGCGGCCTTCTTTGAAATCTGGGGCAGCCCAGGCATGGCTGCGATGGAGCACATCTGTAAGACCGCGCGCAATGCAGGCCTGCTGGTGATTATGGATGCCAAACGCGGCGATATCGGCTCAACCGCTCAGGGCTATGCAACGGCTTATCTGGGTGAGAATGCGTCCTGCGCGTGCGATGCGCTTACCGTGAACCCGTATATGGGCCTTGAGACGCTAGACCCATTCGTCAACACGGCAGCAGACAATGGGCGCGGCATAGCTGTGCTCACGCGTACATCCAATCCGGGCGCAGCGGACATTCAGGAAAAATTCGTCGATGGCGAACCGGTCTTTATGCGTATGGCAAAAGCCTTCCATGAAAAGGGTCAAAAGCTGAAAGGCCAATCAACCGACTGGTCCGGCATGATGCTGGTGGCCGGCGCGACTGCTCCGGAAGAAGCGCGGCAAATCCGTGATGCTGCGCCTGACAATCTGTTGCTGGTTCCGGGTTATGGCGCTCAGGGTGCGGGCGCGGCAGAGGCCGTGGCCGGTTTTGTGCCCGTAAGCGGCACGCTTGAAGGCGGCGTTGTGAACGCTTCGCGCTCGGTTACCTTCCCAGAGGCCGCCCAGAAAGCGGGTACCGTCGAGGAATGGCAGCACGCGATTTCCGAAGCGATTAATTTTGCGCAAGATGATCTGTTAAAAGCTACCCAGAATTGCTAAACAGATTCCTTTCCTGTTTGGGGGAGGGAAACTCACATGCATATTCTTCTTGCCGTGCTTGGCGGGCTTAGCGCGCTCGGTGTTCTGCTCTGGCGCATTCAGTCAGGCATGCATGCAGCCCGTGAAATCAAGGACTTCGCAGAAGGTGCGATCAACCTTCCCCGCAAGCTCGCGTTTCGCAGAAAATCCGGAAAGTCAGGCTCCAATCTCGTTGAGGACCCGCGCGAAGCCGCGACAATCCTCATGCTGGAAGTCGCGCGCGCTGGCGGAGACGTCACGCGCACTCAGAAAGACGTGATAGAGCGCCTCGTGTCAGAGAATTTCGGTTTTTCTGCCAGTGCCGCAGAAGAAGTTATCGTACAGGCGGCGTGGGTCAGTGAGAAAGAAGCCCGGACCGATGCACTGCTACGCCGTATGGCACGGGTGGTATCTAACGCGGTCTCCCGCCAGGAACTTATCGAACTGAAAGATATGATGGACAAGGTGAGCTCAGCGGACGGTGGGCCGAACCAGAACCAGCTCGATACCATCACGGACTATCAAACTCTCGTTGGGCTGAACCGCTAAGCCTTAATGTCTGCTTTTCCTTTCGAAACGCCTGTCCTACATTGAAAGGATTAGAGGCCGGATCAAAGCTGGACATGATGAAGCAAACAGTCACTTCATATTTGAAGTATCCCGCATCACAATATCGGCGTTACGCCTGATGCAGGTCTGGTTCGCCATTATCGCCATTGTTGCGTTCGCCTTTCTCATAGCCCGCGCTATGCGCGAAAAAGCTGAGAAACAGCGCGTTGAATCCTCTCATGAGAGCGAAGTGACCCATCACATTACAGAGCCCCTTATGGGCATTCTCGGCTTTATGATGGCGATTATCTGGGCTGACGGCGAACCTGATAACACGCAGATTGACGCGACCTTCGCCATGCTGAAGAACCGGTTCCGCCTTGATGATGACGAAGCGCCACAAGCGATGGGCGCGGCCTCCGGCCTGTTGCATACAGCCAAAGATAAAGATGCCCTGCTCCGCGATCTTGGCCGCCTGATCCGCCGGAACTATTCAGACCGTGAAATTATCGATTTTGACGAAGTGCTGGTTGAGCTGACCGAGGTGAAATGCGAACCAACGCGTGCCCAATTGCGCATTCTACAGGTCTTCCGCACTCAGACAGGTGTGACCGTTTAGTCGGGCCTTCCCTAAAGTGACGCCATGTTCTAATCGAAGGCATCCGATCTTAGAGCAAGCAAGCGTAGTTTCATGTCTGATCCCTATAATTCCCGCGTCTGGAAAGATAACTGGCTGAACGGATCAGTCTTTCGTCATGGTCGCCTGCAAGGGTGTCTGGTGACGTCGAAGAATTCCGGCACGCACTGGATCAAATACATGCTGAGCGTTGCGCTGGCCGAAACCTACGGCGTGGAACCTCCGCCATACTTCTCGGAAGCTGCGACCCAGCCCTATATCGGCAATCCGAAAAATGTATCGCCGTTTAAAGAACTGCCGGCACTCGCTTTCGCGCACACGATTCCGCACGCGCTGATGGATCAGAAATGGTCACACGGCCTGTTCAACCTGCCGCCCTATGTTCTGCAGGTCCGTCACCCTATGCAGATTCTCGCTTCGCACTTCACCAAGTGGAATTACGAGCTGCAAACCGACTGGCTGACCTATCTTAAGGGCGATCCGGCAGGTGAGATGTATCGCTGCGATCTGTTCTGGCTTGCCCGCTTCTGGAACCGCTGGGGTGATCTGAAACAGCGCTTCCCTGAAAAGATTCTGCGCGTGCGCTATGAAGAGGTCCAGGCCGACACGCGCGGTCGCCTGCAAGCAATCTCTGACCATTGGAAGATCAACCTCACACCGGCGTCCATTGAGATGGCGATTGAGGCCGGCACGAAAGAGGCTATGGCTAAAAAGGTCGACCCGAACGCAGAAAAGAACGTGCTTCAGAAGCGTAAGGACGATCTGAACGAGCTCTTCACCGGCGAAGCGCTCGCTATCTATCAGGATATTGTCGGCGAATATTTCCGCCACGACCTTGGATATGACCTTCTGGCCATTCCACAGAAAAGCTAGTTCGAAATCACCAGCTTGAACGGGCGGATATCCACCGTCTGGAAGAGGCCGGCCTTTACATAAGGGTCTTCAGCCTGAAACGCTTTGAGCGCCTCTTCGCTTTCCGCCTCGATCAGAAAGACTGAGCCGATAAAGCTCTCACCATCGTCAGCGAGCAGCGGGCCCGCCATGCGGACAGTATCGCCAGCGGCTTTAGCCCACTCAAGGTGAGCGGCGCGGTTTTCAAGGCGCAGATCCAGCGCGCCCGGCTTATCGAGCGCCATCACATGAAACAGTGCCATTACCAGCTCCCGATATTCTCGGCGCTTGCCCAGGGCTCTTTAGGCGCCTGTGGCTTGCCCTTCTGAAGAAGTTCAACGGAGATACCATCCGGTGAGCGGACAAACGCCATGTATCCATCGCGTGGTGGGCGGTTGATCGTCACACCCATATCGGACAGGCGCTCAACAACTTCGTAGACATCACCGACCTGATAGGCCAGATGCCCGAAATTGCGACCACCAGAATACTCTTCAGGGTCCCAGTTATGGGTCAGCTCAACCATTGGAATGCCCTCTTTGAGCGGCGTGCCGGAGGTGTCAAACTTCACGCGATCGAGATCTTCAGGCGCTGCCAGAAACACCAGTGTAAACCGGCCTGCCTCATTATCGATCCGGCGGACTTCCTTCAGCCCGAGCCCCTCACAGAAGAATTTCAGCGTGTCATCCAGATTGGTCACGCGAACCATGGTGTGAAGATACTCAATGCTCATTGTTCGGAAACTCCCCAGGAATTCAGTGTTGCAGGATCAGGCGCTTTTTCCTTCGCCCATTCCACGTCAAAGTTAGCAGGACGGCCTTTATGATAGCGGTGCGCGTAAATACCTGCGACCAGCACAAGCGAGGCCATTGTCGTCACAGCCAGATAAAATGAATGGACCAGCGTGCCCTCGGCGAACACATCATTCGCGCCGTTAACGTAATAGAGCTTTACCCAGATTGTACTGAACAGCCAGACAGCCAGCGGCATGACAATGGTCGCCGTCAGACAGGCGAGCCAGCGATAAATCGAGACACGTAGAACGCTGGTACGGATATGCGCCTGTTCGAAAGGTTCATAAGGTTCGTCAGCCGGAAACTCTCCGCGCTGACGGGCAGCGTCATACACAATGCGCGCCTCTTTCTTAATGCCGGTAAAGCTCCACGCGATGAACGCAGCCCAGACGGCATAAAAGCCGATGATGCCAAGGATAATCCAGGTCAATAAACGCTACTCCTGATCGGGCTCGGTCAGGAAGGCGCCTCTGCCTCCCGATAACCGGCTTCCATCGCCAACATGGCGCGTTTTCGTCTTACGCCCCAATGATAATTATGTAACCGACCGTCAGAAGCCAAGGCCCGGTGACAGGGAATAAACCAGGAAATCGGATTTGCGCCCACCGCCGTACCTGTTGCGCGGGCTGCGCCTTCCCTGCCCGCAGCGCGTGCCACCTCGCCATATGTGCGCGTCTCACCCACCGGAATTTCAAGCAGAGCCCGCCAGATTTGCCTGCGAAACGGCGTACCATAAAGCGCCAGCGGCACACGCGCGCCCGGTGCAAAAATGCGATCTGCAAAATCGGCCGCCTTTGTGTCGTCCCGGCGAATGTCTGCGTTCGGATAACGCGATGCCAGATCGGCAAACGCGGCCTGTTCTGGCCTGCCGACATGCTCACCGGCCCGACCAGCTGTTTCCGGTTGGTCATCTATAAAGCCAAGCCCGCTCAATCCGCGATCTGAGAACAGTAAAACGCCAGTTCCGAACGGCGTTGGCCCTTTACCGATGGTCAGCGTTACATCACGGCCTCCAGAGCCCGCCTCGCCCGGGGTCAAAGCCTCATGCGCGATGAAAAGATCATGCAGACGCGAGGGGCCGGACACTTCAACCTCATAGCTTGCTTCCAGCACACTTGCGCCTTGCCGAAGCAGATCTCCCGCCTCAGCATGTGCGAGGGAAGACATGTACTGTTTCGGCGAGATACCGGCCCAGCGCGTAAACTCTTTCTGGAAATGCGCCGGAGACAGACCAAACTGCGCGGCAATTTCATTAAGCCCCGGTCGCCCCTTCCAGTTTTCACCCAGATAAACGAGCGCATCAGCCATGCGATTATAGGCTTTGCAGCGGTCATCAAGGGAAAGAGCGGTGTGTGTCATGGGCCCAGTCTGACGTTGCTTTGCGCCTTGCGCCACCTGAATCTTGTGGTCGCGCCCTACTCTACCTCACCGGCATAACGATGTGTCCGCGCGCGCTGAATCGCATCCCGCATCGCCTCGACCAGAGATTTTCGCTCGTCGACGGTCAAAAACCGGCCAATCACATAGGCCTGACGTTGATAGGACAAGGTCACCCAGCTATGCACCGTCACCGGCTCTTTCAGCTCAACACGGGCAAATGCTGTGGGCAGCTCGATATGGGTTTCAACGCCTTTCGGATTGCGATGATCGACCCGAAGCGTCTCAGGCGAAATACGCACGCGCGTCCATTGCGTTTGGTCTTTGAAGCAGACTTTGAACGCCAGCCAGACAGCAAGAATATCGAGACCCAGAAACCCTATGATTGGAAACGCGCCGCGAGATAGAAAGCCAATCATCGAGAAGACGTTAATCGCTATGATCACGCCCATAATCACCCAGAAGCCCGAGCGCGAAAGAGACGCGTTCGGCTTCATCAGCGCATCGAAATAGAGCTCTTTATTCAAATCAGCGTCAGTCATGGGCCTGTGAGGTTCTGCGACTTGTCTCTCTCTCTCAGGCAAACTAATCAGTTCTTGTGAAATGAAAATGGCGCGGGTGATATTTCCTGCACTCCCAGAGGCTGACTTAAATCGTCAGAACGTCAGATGGCCGAAAAAAAGAAAAGAAAATCAGCGCCAAGGCGTTTTCCGAAAGCGAAGGCCGAAGAGCTCTTTCGTATTCTGGCAGAAGACCGGCCAGACCCGCACACAGAGCTGAACTTTGTGAATCCCTATACGCTGGTTGTCGCAGTCGCCCTGTCTGCGCAAGCCACCGATGTCGGCGTGAACAAAGCCACGAAGAAGCTTTTTGAAATCGCAGACACGCCGGAAAAAATGCTGGCACTCGGCGAAGAAGGTGTTGCCGATCACATTAAAACGATCGGCCTCTGGCGAAACAAGGCCAAGAACGTCATCGCCTTGTCAGAGATGCTCATCAAGGATTTCGGCGGCGAAGTCCCTCAGACGCGCGAAGAGCTGGTGAAACTGCCCGGAGTAGGCCGTAAAACAGCGAATGTCGTTCTGAATGAGGCTTTCGGCCAGCCAACGATCGCAGTTGATACGCACATTTTCCGCGTGTCCAACCGTACCGGCCTCGCGCCCGGTAAAAACCCTGATCAGGTTGAAGAACAGCTGGAGAAAGTGGTGCCTGCCGAATACAAGCTCGGCGCCCACCACTGGCTCATCCTGCATGGCCGCTATTGCTGCCTTGCACGCACGCCAAAATGCTGGCTGTGCCCGATCATTGATCTTTGCAAATACAAGCCGAAAACACCCGGCCCGCGTGACTAGCTCTCAGACATTCCGGCAATCGCCTTTTGAACCGCTTTCTGGTCGTAAGGCTTCTGGATGAAGGTCACACCCTCAAACTGATCGGCCAGAGCCTGCGATTCTCCATATCCGGTAGCGAACACAAACGGGATTCCGGACGCTTTCACCTTGTGTGCGATTGGCTCGCTTGTTTCGGAACCGAGATTCACATCCAGAATCGCAAAGGTGAAATCGTACTTTTCAATAAGCTGAAGCGCTTCTGAAACAGATGACGCAATCTCTACACTGTCCGCGCCCAGGGCTGTCAGCATATCTTCGGCATCCAGCGCAATAATCATATTGTCTTCAACGACAAGAGCCGGGCCGCTAAGGCTTGCGCTGGCCGGTTTAGCTTCTTCTTTTGATTCAATAGCAGCTTCGGCAGCAGTGACCTCGCGCTCGGCAAATTCAACAAACTCAGCCGGAATACGCATTGCAGCTTCAAGGCCGTTCACTTCAAACCGGACATTGGCCTCGCCCTTCAGCTCGAACGGGATGGACCGCTCAATCACTGTGCTACCAAAGCCCGACCGGGTAGGTGCCTGAACTACCGGACCGCCCGTTTCCTTCCAATTGAAGATGAGATCGCCATTGTCCGCTTTCTGGCCCGATAGCATCAATACGCCTGTGTCATTCGACAGACAGCCATACTTTACCGAGTTCGTCGTCAATTCGTGGATAACCAGCGCCAGCGTCGAGAATGCAAACGGCGTCAGCAGAACCTCAGGGCAATCGCATTGCACACGGCCACTATCGAGGCCGATATATGCCTCAAGCTCTGTATTCACCAGCTCGCGAAACGGGGTCGAATCCCAGTTCTTGTTCGTCAGCTGGTCGTGAGCCCGCGCGAGTGCGTGAATCCGGCCGCCAATGATTTCCGTGAACTCCGAGATCGAGCCCGCCGACTGTTTGGATTGAGATACAAGGCTTCGAATCAGGTTCAGAATATTGCGAACACGGTGATTGAGTTCTGCAATGAGAAGCTCCTGGCGCTCCTGAGATCGAACACGCTCCCGGCTGGCTGCATCTGAAATGCGAAGCACAACTTCCAGAAGCGTTACACGTAGAGCCTCTGCGCCCGCAATTTCACCCGCTGTCCAATCAGCTGACTTACCAGAAACAATCTCTTTCCACGCCGCAAAACTGCCGCGAGGCGTCAGGCGCACGCCGTTCGGACCCACATCCACCGGCTTTTCAGGATTACCAGCCCAGCGGACTTCCTGAACCAGCTCGCGGCGGAAGAACACAATATAATCACGCGGTGTTCGCGACACAGGTAGCACAAGCATACCCGCAGCTTTGTCCTGAAACTGAACCGCTTCGGGATAGTCATCCGCGATGCAGTTCGTCGCGATAATCTGGCTGCTCGGATGGACATTCAAATGCCGCGCCAGTCCAGAGAACTGATCTTTCGAAGGCGTGTGACCAATATTGAGAAACTCGCCATCAACCCATAGGGCCGCACCATCACTTTTGATCAGGGCCCGCATAGCATCCGAGATAACCTCGAAGTTCTGAGCGAGCGACTGGCCTTCGGCCAGCTGGGTCATAAGCTGATCGTGGAGAATGCGTGCGCGGACCGCCTCTTCACGTTCAATATCGTTTTCGACCCGCTCGAGCACGAATGAAAACATCTGCGCGAACAATTCCGCAGCCGACCGGATTCCGTAGTTCAGAATACGTGGCTCGTTATGGTGGCAGGCGAACATGCCCCAGAGCTTTCCGCCAATGACGATACTGATCGACATGGACGCCTTCACGCCCATATTTCGCAGATATTCGAGGTGGATCGGCGACACGGCGCGCGACGTCGACAAAGACAGATCCAGAGGTCCGGCATTGTTGGACTGCTGGAGGATCGGAGAGACTTTATCGTCTACGTCCGAAATGATGCGCAGCAGATTCCTCTTATAAAGGGCGCGCGCCTGTTTCGGAATATCACTCGCCGGATAACGCAGCCCCAGAAACGGATCGAGACCGGCACGTGCAGTCTCGGCAATCACTTCGCCTGAGTCATCGGGCCGGAACTTATAAACCATGACACGATCAAAGCCGGTGAGCGACCTGACAAACCGAGACGCCTGCTGACATACCGCGTCGACAGAGTTTTCATTTTTCAAGCGGCCAATGATCGGACGAACGACACTACCCTGATCGGTATTCCGGTTCAGGTCAGACTTCTGGCATTCCATAACGATTTCAGCGCCAGACCGGTGGATGGCGACGTCATATTTTTCGTCGCAGTCCGGTAATAGCGCGACATCAAACGCGCGTTCGACAGCATCTTCATCCCACATGAGCTGCATGCGCGATCTCAGGTCGTGAATAGCTTGTTCACTGAAGAATTCTGTCAGCGAGCGACCGAATATGCTGGCCGGCTCAAGATCCAGAAAATCTTTGGTGTTCTGAGATGCCCGCGTAATCAGCCAGTCGGATGTGACGGCGATCAGACAGGCAAAGCTCTGAACATGCCCAAGTAGATGGATCGGCTCGCGATCACAGTTTGTCAGGTCCAGGCTACCGTCATTATAGCCAGGAATCTGGGTATCTTTAGTCATTCTTTCCAGTAGTCCCCGCTATCTGTTCGGCCGCCAATCCAAACAGCAAAAACGTTTCTGCGGCAGCCTTTATAGACGCAAGATTTTCCTGCCTCAAATAGCCCGCGGTTAAACTTGGCAAAATATTTTTCCAAACGTTTTTAAGATGCGAAGACTCAAGATAGCGGTAGCATCCACCTTCAGGCAGATCGCAAGAACTAAGCAGTGTTTTCCGGATGAACTGAGATCCGAAATGAGATCCTGACACCACATAGGTCACCCCGAGAGCGTCTGTCGGGATATGGCTTTCCAGAGGAACGTAAAGCGGCGGTACGTTTAGCGCTTCAAGGTCTTTCAGAATTTCATTTTCCAGATGCTGAAAATCGAGCCCGTAAATGTTCGGCTCAGCGTGGACAGATTTCATTGTCGAGAGTGAAAGCAGATGAGACCGGAGGAATCCGGTGTAACCTGCGCGTGTTGTCAGATCGAAAAGCTCAAAAGCAGCTTCAGTATTGGCGTGATAGCCATCTAGTTCAGATCGCAGCGCGTCGCGCAGCGATATAGTCTTACTTGTCGTCAAATATTCTGTCCGCACACACTCAACGCACCCTTTTGCACAGGGCGCGGAACAATAGAACGCCTAACTCGTCTGATTGTTCCGGATAAAGATAAGGTTCAATCAATTCGAGCTCCATAAGCAGAAGATGCCCGTTGTTTCCACGGATCATATCCACCCGGGCATAGAGCGGAGTCTCATCCAGCGCTGCCAAAACTGATTTTGCGGCAGCAAGATCGTCAGCAGATGGCACAATGGGTTCTTCGTATCCACCATAAGCTGACTGGATGCGATAGTCGCCGGATTTAGCCCGTTTGATCAAAGCGTGAGAAAGTTCACCATCGATCATGATGAAACTATACTCGCCTTCCTCCTGAATGGACGGCATGAAAGGCTGTATCATGGCCGGATGCGCATAGTCTGAGAGCGAGTTATCACGGTTAATCAGAATTTGTCCGCCCGCTCCCGCGCCGACCTGCCTCTTAACTACAATTTGTTCAGTCTTAAGAGCGTCGAATGCGGTCTTCAGCTCATCCGCGGTCGGACAGTCAGCCCATATGGTCGGAATGCAGGCGATTCCCTTATCCTCAAGCTCTCGCAAATAGGTTTTCCGACTGTTCCAACGCACCAGAGATGATGGATTGAAAATCGGCACGCCAAGCGCCTCAATCTCCTCCAGCCGCGCGAGAAATGCCTCAGACTTGTCGGTATAATCCCATGTCGCACCGATGAGCGTAGCATCAAACTGCGCCCAGTCCACATCGTCTCTGTCCCATTGTACAACGACTAGCTCATGGCCTGCCGCCACCAATGGCTCCGACAGGCAGGCAAACTGCAAATCATGTTCGAAAGCATCACTGCGACGGTTCGGATTTTCCGGAAGTACTGAATACGCAGAAAGATATGCAATTTTCATGGTTTCTTGAGTCATTCCAGCCTAAGCTGCCCGTTACCGTTAATATTTTACGATTTTTAGGGCAGGCTCTCAGTATGAGTGGTGATTTAGATGTGGTTGGCGTTGGCAATGCCATCGTCGACGTTATTGCATCAGTTCCAGACGGATTTCTCACAGAACACGACATCCGCAAAGGTGGAATGACGCTTATCGACCAGATGCGCGCAACCGAACTAGCGCGGGCGTTCGGCGATAAAGGCCGCTTTGTTCCAGGCGGGTCTGGCGCGAACACAATTGCTGGCATTACCAGCCTTGGCGGACAGACAGGTTATATTGGCAAGGTGGCGGAAGATGCGCTTGGCAAATTCTTCCGCAAGGAAATGAGCCGCGTTCAGATCGAGTTTCCGACCGAGTCTCTCGTAAACGGTCCGGCTACAGCGCGTTGCATGATTGCGGTTACCCCAGACGGCGAGCGCTCCATGAGCACTTTCCTCGGCGCATCCACTGAGTTCGCGCCTGAAGACGTCGATGCCGAACTCATTAAGCGCGGCAAAATTCTCTATCTGGAAGGCTATCTCTTCGACAAGGAAGAAGCCAAAGCAGCATTCGTCCATGCCGCAGAAATCGCGAAAGCTGCAAAACGCCGCGTCGCGCTGACGCTATCTGACAGTTTTTGCGTAGACCGCCACCGTTCCAGCTTCCGCCATTTGATCAAGGGCCATGTCGATCTCGTTTTCGCAAATGAAGCAGAACTTCTCTCGCTTTATGAGACGACAGACTTCGACGCGGCCGTTCAAATGCTTCGCGCTGACGCTTATGCTGGCGCTATCACGCGGTCGTCCAAAGGGTCAGTTGTGGTGACACCTGACGAGATCATCACCATGCCAGCCGAGCCAGTGAAAAAGGTCGTGGATGCCACCGGCGCCGGCGATCAATACGCCGCCGGCTTCCTTTTCGGCTATGCGCGAAACCGCCGTATCCGTGACTGCGCCAAGCTTGGTCATATTGCAGCGGCCGAAGTGATTTCGCACTACGGCCCACGTCCGGAAACCAGCTATCGTCAACTGGCTGTAAAAGCCGGTCTTCTCTAACGGATCCAGCTTTTTTCGGTCAGGGCATCTTCTACGAAGTCGATCCTGTCCTGACCGAAATACATTTCATTTCCGACGACAAATGATGGCGCGCCGAAAATGCCGTGCTCCAGACCCATTTTGGTAAATTCGGAGATAATCTCTGCGTTTTCTGTCGCATCGGCGCGCGCCATAAACTGATCGGTGCAGAAGCCATCACCCGTCAGCACGTCACGGAGCACCGCTTCATCCGCCAGATTCTTCGGCTCACCCCAACTATGATGGAACATTCCCTTCATAAACGGGATCAACGCGTCGTCTTCCAGCAAACTCGCCGTAATGTTCAGGGCTTTGCGTGAATCGAACGGAAAATGCGGATTGAACGTGAATGGAAGATCAAACCGTTTTGCGTGACGAACCGTGTCGACGAAGAAATAGTTCCGTTTTGCCTCAACGACACCCGGCGGGCGATTGCCTGTGGCCTTCATAACGGCGCCCAGAAACATTGGTCGCCAGATGACTTCACACCCAGTACGCGCCTGCAGATCCAGTACCCGGTGAAACCCGAAATAGGACATCGGACTTACATAATCGAAATAGAACTCTACCTGGCCAGCCATATGAATCTCCTAAATTGTATATACAATATAAAATCTGAAATTCAGAAAGCTACCCCAATAGGCGTTCAACTTGCCGTGAAATGCGACTCCATTTACATGACATATCATATTATGGAGTCACCATGACGCTTCCCAAGAGGTTTCGCGATACAATTCTGGCCGCACAACGCAGCGGACACCGCGTCTTCGCTGACATGTTGAGACCATTGGGCCTGACGCCCGCCTGGGCAGAAGTTCTCACAACGCTTCAGGAGAATGGACCTTTATCGATCAGGGAGCTCAGCCATTTTCTGATTTGTGAGGCGGACCATCCCTCCCGCCTTATAAAGCGCATGGAAGATAAAGGGTTCATCACCCGCACCCCCGACCCAAACGATAGACGGGCGGTCAAACTGGTCCTGACAGAATCCGGCGAAGCCGCAGCCGACAAGGTCGCGGGCATCGAAACAGGCTTTAACGAATGGATCGAACAGCGCCTCAATGCTGACAACGTCAGTACGACCATTCAGACGCTGGAGCGTCTGATGAAGGGCACACCAGAGGCAAGAAGCCTCGAAAACCGCTATCCAGACAGCCATTAATCCTACATGTTATTGACAATCATTCTTAACTGATCCATTCGGCATCTAGATGAGAATAATTATTAATCGCATGGGGAAATTATGCATAATCTGTCTCTGAAGACTGCTCTGATTAGCGGAACTGCAGTGCTCGCGCTCACAGGTGCAGCGATCGCGCAAGAAGACACACAAGAACTCGACGCCATTCAGGTTTGGGGCACCCAAGTTGAGTCTGACCTTATGACACTGAATGAAGACCAGATCACTTTACGTCAGGCGGATCATTTATCCGACCTACTTCGCATCGTTCCTGGCGTCGATATTGGCGGAACCCATTCTGTAAATTCACGCATAAACATTCGCGGTCTCGATGATCGTCAGCTTGATGTGTACATCGACGGCGCGTTGCAAACGAACTATCTGTATCACCATATGGGAAATCTGCTCGTGAATGCGGATATTCTGACGGCGGCAGAAATTGAAATTGGTGCAAATTCTCTGACGCATGGCGGTGTAGGCGGCGCAGTACGGTTCCGTACTCGCAATGCACGTGATCTTCTGGAAGGGTCCGACAATCTTTTTGGCGGTCGCGTGATGGGATCGTATGCCGACAATGCTCAATCTTCATTTTCATTGACGGGATTTGGGCAGATTACAGATCAGATCGATGTTCTGGGATATTTTCATCAGGTAAACCGCGAGAACTTCGTTGATGGCGACGGTCGCGAGACAATCGGATCTGACGGCACAACAGACAACTTTCTGCTCAAGGTCGGTTTCGAACCAACTGAAAACCAGCGTTTCCAACTGAGCTACGATCTGCTTGAAGATGGTGGCGAGTACACGCAACGTCCCGATATGGGCGTTTTGACGAACCAGGCTATCACTGGCGATATTCTGCTGCCAACTGAGTATGCCCGCGAGACAATAAACGCCAGTTACTCGCTCGATAACGGCCCTCTGTTTCAGCTTGAAGCGACAGCCTTCTCGAACAATCTTGAGCTGACTCGCGATGAAACCAACACCGCTATCCGTGTGCAGAATGGTAATACCCTCAAGCAAGTGACTGCGGATAATTATGGCTACAACGTCATGGCCACGTCTGATGTGACGCTATTCGGTTTCGAACATGCGTTTACCTATGGCGTTCAATACTTTGATCAAAATCTATCTTTCAATCAGGACCTGATGACGGCTGGAACAAATATTGACCAGGAGTCGCAAAACCTCGGTATCTTCGTTGAAAACGAGATATCGCTCACAGACACAATCATTGTGCGTCCGGGCCTGCGCTATGTCGATCATGAAGTGAGCTATCTGAATACGGGCGAATCCGGTTCGTTCGATGATGTGCTGTTTGCGCTCGCGACCGAGTTCGAACCAACCGAAGGCTTGCGCCTGCTGGCAAGTTACACTGAGATTTTCTCAGCTCCGGAACTCGCTGAACCATTCACTGGCGCTGGCGGAAACAAGATCGTCAATCCAGCGTTGGAAGCTGAATCCGGCGAGAATATTGAAGTTGGCGTTCGTTATGTGCGCGATTTCAATGGCGGCCAACTCGGTCTTGGGGCAAACCTGTTCCAGACAAATCTCAACAACTATATTGGCGAAATTGCTGTGCCTGGCACAACAACAGGACAAACCCAGGACACAAATCTGGGTAGCGTCGAGATACAGGGTTTTGAGGCAAGTGTAACTTACGCTCACGGGCCGTGGAATTTCTTTATCACGCACAATACATCTGAATTTGACACCAGTGGGCTGAATACAACCGGCGTCTCAGAGAGCTTTCGCGAAATAGGCGACACCACGTCCTATGAGGCCAGCTATCTGTTCGAAGAAATGAACCTGTCAGTCGCAGTTAATGGACAATTCCTTCAGGACGTCACGACAAGCCTCGGTGCCAGCAAAGAAGGCTACAACATCCATAACATTATGGCGCGATGGGACGAACCATTTGGCTTCGAAGGTCTTAGCCTGACAGGCGGCGTCGATAACCTTCTGGATGAGGCATATACCTCCCACGCCTCGCGCAGCGGCGCTACCAATCATCCGGTTTTTGGTGCTTTGATTCTCAACGATGTTGAGCCGGGCCGAAATGTGAAATTCACCATCTCACAACGCTTCTAAGCGATGTGATCATGATACGATAAGCAAAGCCCACTCCGGAAAGAGTGGGCTTTTCTTATAGGTAAGCTTCTGCCGCGAGAGAAAACTCACAGCCCGATTCGGTTTGAAATACAGCCGCAACTCCCGCGGCATTTGCAAGCGATTTGCCTTCCTTACCAGCCGCGATCAAAGCTGTTGCCCACCCATCGGCGCTGATACAGGAATTTGAAATCACAGTGACGCTTTGGGCCATATCATCAGCATCCGCGCCAAATATGTGGCTCTGAAACTGTCTTTGCCCTCGCATGGATTGCTGCAGCAATCCGCTTGTAGCTATCGCCTGGCCACACAGCGCAACCCTCAGCGCCGGACCATCGCCAGTCGACCGTTCAACATCAACCCACCAGGGCTGACCGTCCGCCTTAATGCCAGATGAAGCAAACTCACCGCCTATCTCGACAAGAAAGCAAGCTATGCCGTGAGATCTCAGACAAGATGCCAGCTGATCAACACCGTAACCCTTTCCTGTGGCTGAAAGATCTATACGACCGTCAGATGGTCGTGAAATCATCCCATCAGCATCAAGCAAGATTTCAGCCGTCTGCCATGGAGGTAGAGATTCACTCGCCGTTTCACGACCAGTTGGCCCAAGACCCACAGAATTTAACCAATCGAGAGCGAACGGCGTGAATGCCCCATTACTCCTTCGCGCAATCTCACAGCTGGCAGTCCAGACCGCGAGAAAATGAGGAGGTGGCCTGAATCGTTGACCGAGGCGCGACCCGTTGAGCTCAGAGATAAAGGAGTTGGGCTCCCATGTGCTGAGTTCCGCCGTTATGTCACGGAAACAGCATCGGATCTTCTCCGTAAGCGCATTCAGGTCGAGATCAGGCGAACGATAAAAGCGGGCAGACCAGGTGGTTCCCATGGTCTGCCCGCCAATTTTTGCCAGCCGGTCTTCTGCCCGAGGTTTAGTCAGACCATCGGGCAGATCTGGCGGGATGAGAATGACGGGCTCTATCAGAGCCCCAGCGCTTCAAGCGTGACGACATATGAATGACCAACGCCGATAGCATGACCATTATGTTCGCCCTCACCACGAATACTGGTCGAAATCCAATACCGGCCCGCATCCTCCGGCGTAAAGCTGAACTCACCGTTTTCATCAGTTTCAGCAGTTATCGTACCGGGATCATCCCGATAGCGATCATTGCCTTTAACAATCTCCACTTCGAGACCGGCAGCAGGTTCGCCGCCAAGCGTAAAGGCAAAGCGCGCCTCTTCTCCCGCATAAACATCATTAGGGTGTGTTACTGGACGAAACTCCAGACCTTCCCCGGTCTGAGCAAAGGCTGTGGTAGACAGCGCCCCGAGTGTCACATAGGTCTCGACGTTACGACGCGAATGGAACACCTCAGCAGCCGGGTTATCGAAGAAACCTGCTTCCTGAAGCTCTTCCAGCGAGCCACGTTGACGGCGACGCTCACCGTCTTCTTCATAGAACGCCATCCATGCAGAACCTTCTTCGGCAATTCGATAAGTGCCCTGTTCTGTAAGGTGAACATCAAACGCCGTACGATAGCGACCCCTCCAACCATCTTCTACCGACTCAGCTTCACCGGACGGCGTGTAGATCTGGACGTTTCTGTAATCCAGTGCGTGATGATTTGGAAAAAACAAATCGTTCGAAATTGCGCCATCTACCGTGATCCACTGATCATCACCAGACAACGTAAAAGTAGATGGTAGCATCCACATCCGGTGCGCAAATGCCGGTTGTGCCGCCATGAAGCCTGCTGCACAAATCATTGCCATATGTTTGATTTTCATAGATAATTCTCCTAACCCAAGGTTTAAGGGCGTATGGATAGCGATACGCCACCCAGTTCTTCGCTTCCTGATTCTGAGAAATTTGCTTCGACGTCCTCGCCCCATTCAAACGGGATCGAGATCATTTCTCGTCCTCCCACTTCTCGAGCAGCTTCGATGTGAAGCACGTAGCTGCCCGCCTCGAGATTTCTGAGGCGATCATCATCGGATGAGAATGAAAGCGTGTATTCGCCCGGGCCGCGTGTAGGGGACGAAACACCATCTACAGGCATTTCCAGATTGCGGCCGGTTCGGCGCCACCATTGTCGAATGTCTTTGAGCCAATCTTCGCCATGACCTTCGGGCCCGTCATCGAGCTGATACCAGACGGCCAGATTAGCAACCACGCTATGATCCGGCTCTGAAATCCAGACGGCCACATATGGTTTATGGTATTCGGCAACATTTAACCGAGGAAGCTCAATGCCCAGGTCGACCGACTGCGCGCTGGCGGCACCTGCCAGCAAACTCAAAGCGGTGAATGATAGCGTCGCACGCATGCAAGTCCCTTTCAGTGAATAAAGAAAATGGCGAGAACCGCCGGTACTACGAGGCCGGCAATCGTTAGAGGCCAGGTAATCGCACGTTTACCCGCGTGAATCTGAAGTAGCCAAAGGCCCGTCAGGCAGAACAAAATCGCTGCGACAGAAAAAATATCGATAAACCAGAACCATACTGTTCCGGTATTTCTGCCCTTGTGCAGATCATTCAACCAGGAAATCGTGCCACGCGTCGTACGTTCGTACTCTACCGCTCCCGTCTCACGATCGATTGCAAGCCATGCATCACCACCCGGTCGAGGCAGCCCGACATACACATCAATGTCAGTCCATTCTGCTTCGCGTCCTGATGTGTTAACCCCGATGCCGGATCGTAAAGCCCGGATCGTCTCGGGCGGCAATTGGTCAGTCATTCCATCTTCAGGCTGCTCTGCGAGCGCACTAAAACCAGCGCCGTCAAGCGTCATCGTATATGTGACAGTTTCAGGTGTGGCTGGAATATCGGCCGCATGATTAAGCGTGATCCCGGTGAATGAGAAAAGAAGCATTCCAACAAGGCAGACTGCACCGGAAATCCAGTGCCAGATACGGGCCTGTTTTTTCCAGAAATTGCTCTTTTTCTTCATCCGCTTCTTTGCCTGTGCAGCGATATTCGCAGGCACAGCAGCGTCATTGCTTTCCAACTTTGCAGAACTCAGGCTCAATTATACCCACCCAGCCAACCAGAACAGATTGGCCTTTTTTGCGAATGATTTTCATTCCTATAAATGGAGGAAAAGCATTCGTCCAGATGGGTTTGTTATGTTTGTCAGAGAAATTGCAGGAATACGAATTTTGCACAGACTTTTCTTAGTTACTGGCATCGCATCCCTGGCCGCCTGCTTCCTTGTCTGGACGGGTTTGGCTCTGTCCTGGCGCCGCCTGGTGCTTCCTGCATGGTGACGCCGCAAGGCCAAAAAGGCCTGATCGGATCAGAGAATGTATTTTGAAAGGTCGGCGTCCTGAGCAAGGTCGCCGACTTTTGTTTTTACGTCCTCCGCTGTCAGGCGAATGGTTTCGCCCGAACGGTCTGGCGCCGTGAAGGAAATCTCGTCCAGCAGGCGTTCCATCACGGTTTGCAGACGACGCGCGCCAATATTCTCTACGCTCTCATTCACGCGCACAGCGAGATCTGCGAGCTCATCAATGGCATCTTCGGAAAACTCGAGCGTGACGCCTTCGGCTTCCATCAGGGCTGTATATTGCTTGATGAGACTGGCTTCAGGCTCTGTCAGAATACGGCGGAAATCGTCGCGGGTGAGGGCCTTCAGCTCAACGCGAATTGGAAGGCGGCCCTGAAGCTCCGGCAGAAGATCGCTCGGCTTGGCCACGTGGAACGCGCCAGAAGCGATGAAGAGAATATGGTCGGTTTTTACCGCGCCGCGCTTCGTTGTGACGGTCGTGCCTTCGATAAGCGGGAGAAGGTCACGCTGCACGCCTTCGCGGGAGACATCGGCGCCGCGGCGATCACCGCCAGAGGCGACTTTGTCAATCTCGTCAAGAAAGACGATGCCATCCTGCTCAACCGAACGAACAGCCTCACGGATAATGCTTTCCTCGTCGAGAAGCTTGTCGCTTTCTTCGTTCAGAAGCGGCTCATAGGCGTCTTTGACCTTCATGCGGACCTGTTTGGTGCGCCCGCCCATCGCCTTGCCGAAAATGTCGCCAAGATTGATCATACCCATTGAGCCACCGCCGCCAGGGATATCCATCATATCCATAGGCGAGGACGTATCGGCCATATCGATATCGACTTCGCGATCATCGAGTTCGCCGGACTTCAACTTCTTGCGAAACGTTTCGCGAGTGGACTGGCCTGCTCCGTCACCAACGAGCGCGCTCAGTACGCGTTCTTCGGCAGCAACCTCAGCGCGAGCGCGCACATCCTGACGCTTGCGTTCGCGCGTCATGCCAATTGCCGCTTCCACGAGATCACGAATGATTTGCTCGACATCACGGCCAACATAGCCGACTTCTGTGAACTTGGTCGCTTCCACTTTCAGGAATGGCGCATTGGCAAGCTTTGCCAGACGACGGGAAATTTCTGTTTTACCCACACCCGTGGGCCCGATCATCAGAATGTTTTTAGGTGTAATCTCTTCGGCCAGTGGGGGACCAACCTGTTTACGTCTCCACCGGTTACGCAGCGCAATCGCGACTGCCCGTTTCGCGTCAGCCTGACCGACAATATACCGGTCGAGTTCAGATACGATTTCGCGGGGAGAAAACTCGGTCATAAATTCATTGGCTCCTGAACATTCTGGCAAAACACGCCATTCATCTCACTAGGAGTTAGGAAGGGAGCTGGAATCTCCAAGAAAAAATCCCAGCCCGTCTTCGGATTCTATTTTTTTAAAAGCCTCAGACTTCTTTCGGGAAGACACGCCCGAGCAGCCCCGTCGATGGCATTCCAGCCAGAAGAATTTTCCGCGCTGTCTTCCAACCTGCGCCGAGCAGAACAACGATCGCACCGATGAGAAGGAAAGGCGCAGCAAACTTCATCAGGATGGAGTCGCCGAATGCCTGGAAGAGATTCCAGATCGCCCATCCGAAAGTTACAAGGCCCGAGATAATGAGCGCGCGGCGGTTCAGAGCCAGCGAAAGAATGGTCAACACAGCAAGCACAGAGACGAGCGCGACATGGACCATGGCGCTTCCCTCTGGCACGGAGCCTTCAACAATACCCCGAATGCCATAGACCAGCTGCGGCGCTGCAGCCACGTGAAGCCAGAAAGCATTATCAGACAGACGGGAAGAGCGGTGAGGGTCGCGCGCATCGAAGAAGATGGCCAGCAAAAGCGACACGACGCCCATAGCCACCAGTGTTTCAAAGCCCGGCATCAGAATGAAAGCGATGAGTGACAGCGTGATCATCATCAGGAATT
Organism: Ponticaulis sp.; assembly: GCA_002723155.1. Classification (GTDB taxonomy): domain Bacteria; phylum Pseudomonadota; class Alphaproteobacteria; order Caulobacterales; family Hyphomonadaceae; genus Ponticaulis. The sequence continues at coordinate 705,212 of PBNO01000002.1, forward strand.
GAGAGAAGGGCAGGCGGAAGCGAATGTAATACGTAAGCGCCGCACCCGTCGCCACCAGAATGCCGAGTATCGCCGATGTACGCGACTGCGTTGCCAGATCTTCAAAGAAACTGTCGCTCGGCTCGCTTCCCGTGAAGACAGATGACGCAATCTCGCCGCCATGCTCCTGAAACACGTTCCAGACCAGCAGGAAATAAGCGGCGACGCCGACACAGACCGACCAGATAATCGCGAGAATAATACTCGGCAGCAGAAGCTTACGGCGTGCGCAGAAATACTCAGACAAGCCCCAGGCAATTGCTGCCAGCAGCCCGAAAATCACCGGTGCAAAATGTTCAAAACGAACCGTGCCGGATGTGAAAATCGAGATTGAAAGGCCGGCACCAAGACCGACAAAAAGAATGACGAGGCCAATAGAGAGGAACACGTCATTCAGATTGGAAAGAAAGCGCAACGGCTCGGCTTCGGCCTCTTCGCCTTCTTTTCGGGTAAACATCGCTTCAAGCCGGGCGGCCTGATCGGCAGAAATTACATCGGCTTCAATTGCCGCCTTCAGCTTGTCGCGATCCATATCATGTCTCCGATGGCAGAGATTCCAGAGTGAAGCTGGAATTTGTGTAGACACAGATATCTGCCGCGATCTCCATCGCTTTACGGGCAATCACTTCCGCGTCTGGTTCATATTCATAGAGCGCACGCGCTGCGGAGACGGCGTAATTGCCGCCAGAGCCAATCGCCAGCACGTTATGCTCCGGTTCGATGACATCGCCCTGTCCGGAAATGAGCAGAGTGACATCCTTGTCAGCCACGATCAGCATGGCTTCGAGTTTCTGAAGGTATTTCTCGGTACGCCATTCTTTGGCGAGCTCGACGGCTGCGCGCTGAAGCTGGTCCGGATAACGTTCGAGTTTGCCCTGAAGGCGTTCGAACAGCGTGAAGGCATCCGCAGTCGCGCCCGCAAATCCGGTCAGCACCTTGCCTTCAATAAGCTGGCGCACCTTCTTCGCATTGCCCTTCATCACTGTCTGGCCAAGGGAAACCTGACCATCACCGATTAGAGCGATTTTACCGTTCTTGCGCACAGCCAGAATTGTGGTTGCACGCCATTTATTGTTCTGGTGGGTATCATTCATCATGCTGGCAATGTGGCGAAGCTATCGCCAAAACGCAAGCAAAATTTCCGTTTATCGATAAATCTGGTATTTCGAGCCTAAGCTGCACCGTCCAGAGAGGCGAGGAAATCCTCGGCCAGCGTCTCACCAAAAGGACGCCAGTTTTCAAGGAACTTCATGAATTCGTCAGGTGGAATCGGCTTCGCATAGAGATAGCCTTGCGCCAGTGTACAGCCGCGGCGACGCAGGAAGTCGCTCTGGGATGGTGTCTCAACACCTTCAGCCACAGTCTCAAGACCCATCGTCTCAGCCATGGCCAGAATCATCTCGACAACGGCAGGCGCCTGAGAATCAGAATGGAGCGCGCTGACAAACTGCTGGTCGATCTTGAACACGTCGAATGGCAGCTTTGTAAGCGTCACGAGGTTTGAATGGCCCGCACCGAAATCATCAATCGCGAGGCGAACGCCCATAGCCCGCAGTGGACGCATGATCTCTGACACGCGATCAGTATCTGCAACAGCCATGGTCTCTGTAATCTCAAGTTCGAGACGACCTGGCGGCAAGCCGGCATCGCGAATAGAGGAAAGAACCTTCTCGGAGAAATTGGCTTCTTCAAACTGAAGCGGGGAGACGTTCACCGCAACTTTGCAGTCATGACCGGCTTTCATCCAGCGGGTTGCCTGCACACATGCCTGTTTCAGGACGGACTCGCCAATGCGAGAGATCAGACCAAGCTGCTCTGCCATCGGAATAAAGATGCCCGGCGAAATGATATCGCCATCTTCACGCTGCCAGCGCACCAGCGCCTCGGCACCGGAAATCTGACCGGTTTTAAAATCCACCTTCGCCTGGAAATATGGAATGAACTCGTCGCGCTCGATACCGCGGCGCAGATCAGCTTCGAGGTGAAGGCGGTCCATCGCGATTTTATTGAGCTTGGTAGAGTAGAAGCGAGCTTTAGAGCGGCCTGCACGGCGCGCCTCTTTCAGAGCGAGGTCAGCATTCTTGACGAGGTCTTCGCCTTTCGTTCCATGAATCGGTGCAAGTGCAACACCGCCGGTGAGGCCGAGCGTGATCGCCTGACCGCCTATTTCAAGTGGCTGGCGCATGCTGGAAATCACCATTTGCATCAGACGGGTGATGTCGGACTTGGCATCAATATTCGGCACAACAACGGCAAATTCGTCGCCACTGAGACGCGCCACCATTGATGGCTGCGCTTGAGCATCAGCCAGACGAACAGCTTTATCCGCCGCCGTAAGCGCTTTGCGAATGCGCATGCCGATCAGCGACAGCGCTTCATCACCTTTTTGCGGGCCAAGTGTTTCATTCACCCAACGGAAGCGGTCGACGTTCAGAATGATGACGGCTGTGAAGCAATCATCTGTACGTTCATGAAGGGACTTATTCAGAACGCGCAGGAAACGTTCGCGGTTTGGCAGGTCGGTAACGGAATCCACAAAAGCGAGCTTCTGAATATGGCGCATGGTGTTTTCCATACGCTGCATCATCTTATTGAACGACTCGCCAAGAAGATCGAACTCGTTTCCGGAATTCAGCTCAACACGGGCAGACAAATGCCCCGCATTCAGGCCGGACGTGAAGTCGATGAGGCGGTAGAGCGGGTCTGTAAATTTGTGGACGAGAAGCAGAACCAGCGGAATGCATAGCGCACAAATGAGCGCGCCTGTTGCAAGACTCCACATAAGCGTACGCAACCACGTATTCGGCAGAGCTGAGAAAGGATACTCAATCGCAAAATGACCGGTCAGCTCGCCATTTGAGTAGATAGGCTGAGCGAGCACAATACCGTTTTCGCTTCGAAGAACCTTGCGCTCATCCCCGAGCTTTGAAAGCGCCAGTGCTTCCATAACCACACGATGGGAACTCTGCTCCTCAATCACATCGAAAGCGATTTCACCATCAATGTCGATGACACGCAGCGCAGATACGGTTTCAGACACACGAACCAGTTCGGTCACGCGCTCTTCATTCGCAATGCTTGGACGCGGCAACATGGTCGGCATGACCGGGTTCCACGTATTCGCGCTCGTTTCGATATTTGATGTAGCTTTAGCGGCGCGCGTGAAGTGATCCAGCGCCAGATTGGATAGCGCAAACCCCAGAGACGCAAGCACAACAAGCCCGATCACGAATCCGATCAGACTCGTTCTCAGGCTGTACTTTACGCGTCCTTTTGGCGTTTCCTGCCTAGCCATATGCTCCTCAAAGGATTATGGGCAGACCTGAAATCAGGCTCCCATGAGACCTCTGTTAAGAGAATTTGTTTAGAAATCGGTGAATAAGCCCCTAAATCTTTGTAGAAACCGACAAAAAAGTCGGCAGGGAATGTGATCATGCGCACTGCAGAAGTTTATCGCGAAACGAAAGAGACCCAGATCCGCGTCAGCGTAACGCTGGATGGTAAAGGAAAGTCTGAAATTCAGACCGGAATCGGCTTTTTCGACCATATGCTGGAAGCGTTTTCCAAGCACAGCGCTATCGACCTGAAAGTCGAAGCCAAGGGCGATCTTCACATCGACATGCACCACACCGTTGAAGACACCGGTATTGTGATGGGTCAGGCCATTACAAAAGCACTCGGTGATTTCAAAGGGATCAACCGGTTCGGCCACGCTTATGTACCAATGGACGAAACGCTCAGCCGCGCAGCGATTGATATGTGCAACCGCCCGTATCTGATCTGGAATGTAAATTTCACCCGCGACAAGATTGGCGATTTCGACACTGAGCTGTTCAAAGAGTGGTTTCAGGCCTTCGCAATGAATTCCGGTGGTTGCGTCCACATTGAGAATCTCTACGGCGAGAACTGTCACCATATTGCCGAATCTTGCTTTAAAGCGCTTGCTCGCTCGCTTCGTCAGGCAATTTCCTTCGATCCGGTATTTGCAGGTGAAGCTGTCTCTACTAAAGGGTCTCTCTAGAAACGAGACAGACCCAGTAAGGCTCTATGCAAACCGTAGCTCTGATTGACTATGGCGCAGGGAATATTCCATCTGCGCAACGCGCGCTCGAAGTTGCCGTCGAGCGCTCAGGCCTGTCCTGCGAACTGATTGTCACTGACAGCCCGGAGAAAATCGCCGCCGCTGACCGCGTCGTTATTCCAGGGGTTGGACACTTCAAGGACTGCCGCGAGGCCATGTTCGGTGTTTCAGGTCTGGTCGAGGCGCTCGAAGACAGTATTCACAAAAAGGGCCGTCCGGTTCTTGGGATCTGTGTTGGCATGCAGCTAATGGCTGATCTGGGCCTCGAAGACGGCGAAACGCCGGGCTTTGGCTGGATTCCGGGGAAGGTTGAACACATACCCACTGATGCGGGTCTTCCTATTCCGCATATGGGCTGGAACGAGCTGGTCGTTCGAACAGAGCACCCGGTTCTGGAAGGTATTCAGACGGGCAATCACGCCTATTTCGTCCACTCTTATCACATGCACTGCGAAAATCCGTCCGACCTTCAGGTCGAGGTCGATTATGGCGGTCACATCACAGCAGCCATTGGGCGCGACAATGTTTTCGGTACGCAGTTCCACCCGGAACTGAGCCAGGAGACCGGCCTTCGCCTGCTTACCAACTGGATCAAATGGAACCCATGACTGCTTTTACTCTTTATCCGGCGATTGATCTGAAAGACGGCCAGTGCGTGCGTCTCATTCAAGGCGACATGGAACAGGCGACTGTATTCAACAACACGCCCGCTGATCAGGCCAAACGCTTTGAGGATATGGGTTTTGAATATCTCCACGTCGTCGATCTGAATGGCGCTTTTGCAGGTGAAAGCAAAAACCGCCAATCGGTTCAGGAGATTCTCTCAAATGTGAAAATGCCGGTCCAGCTTGGCGGCGGCATCCGTACGCGCGAGCATGTCGAAAACTGGCTGGATGCTGGTATTTCGCGCCTGATCCTCGGTACGATTGCTGCGCGCGACCCTGATTTCGTCAAAGAATGCGCCGTGGCTTACCCGGGCAAGATCGCTGTCGGTATTGATGCGCGCGACGGTTTCGTTGCCGTTGAAGGCTGGGCAGAAGTCTCAACTCTGAAAGCTGTCGAGCTCGCTAAAGCGTTTGCAGATTCCGGCGTTGCTGCGATCATCGTGACGGACATTGGCCGTGACGGTTTAAAAACAGGCGTGAATGTTGATCTGACAGCAAGTCTTGCTGACGCGGTTTCGATTCCGGTTATTGCGTCAGGCGGTGTCAAAGCCGTTGAAGATATTACAAATTTGCGTGCGTCCAGCGCGCCAATCTCCGGCTCTATTCTGGGCCGCGCGCTTTATGACGGCGATATTGATCCCGTCAAAGCTCTGGAGGCTGCACGGTGCTAAAAACCCGGATTATTCCCTGCCTCGATGTGAAAGACGGACGCACCGTTAAGGGTGTGAACTTTGTCGATCTGCGTGATGCGGGTGATCCGGTTGCTCTGGCCAAAGCCTATTCAGAGCAGGGCGCTGATGAAATTTGCTTTCTGGATATCTCCGCGTCCGAAGAAGGTCGCGGCACGATGCTGGACGTCGTCAACAAAACGGCCCGCAATTGCTTTACACCGCTCACAGTCGGCGGTGGTGTCCGGTCACCCGAGAACGTGATCGCGCTTCTTCGCGCGGGTGCTGATAAAGTCGGTATCAACTCGGCGGCTGTTGCTGATCCGGACCTGATTGCACGTTGCGCAGCACGCGTTGGCCGCCAATGTGTGGTTGTCGCCATTGATGCGCGCCGGACAGGCGAGGGCAAATGGGAAGTCTTCACCCATGGCGGCAAGCGCGGAACCGGTATCGATGCAATTGAGTATGCCGAACTCGCGTGTGCCAAAGGGGCAGGGGAAATCCTCCTCACCTCCATGGATAAAGACGGCACGAAATCGGGTTATGATATCGAACTCACCAAAATGGTGGCATCTCGTGTGACAATTCCTGTCATTGCGTCCGGTGGTGCGGGGACCATTCCTCACCTCATCGAAGGTATTCAGGAAACTGGCGCAACCGCCGTGCTTGCGGCATCCATCTTTCACTTTGGCGAGATCGCCATCGAAGATGCCAAACGTGAGATGCAGGCCGCTGGCATTCCTATGCGGATCGAGGAGAACTGATCATGAGCGATACACCTCTCGGCTATGCCGGTTTCTTCGGAAAAGTTCTTCAGGAAGTGGCTGCCACAATCGATGAACGCGCCAAATCTGCGAACGAAGGCACAAGCTATACGGCAAAATTGCTCTCTAAGGGCCCTGAGCGCACAGCAAAGAAGCTGGGCGAAGAAGCTGTCGAGCTTGTGATTGCGCTCACCTCTCAGGAAAAAGAAGAAGTCGCCGGCGAGTCTGCCGATCTTCTCTATCACTTCCTCGTCGCGCTCCGCTCTCGCGGTGTCAGCCTGGAAGAAGTCGCAAATGTGCTAGCGGAACGTCAGGGCATTTCAGGGCTCGTTGAAAAAGCCAGTCGTGAAGGTGATGGCATTTAAAGCCGTCTCAGAAACACGTAAAACGCGCCATCGCCGCCATGTTTCTGGTTAGCGCGCGCGTATCCACCTATATGCATGCGAAAATCAGGCTCGCCGATCCATTCAAGGAAGCGAGAACGTAAGATCCCGCGACCGCCGCGGCCTTTACCCGTAATCACCAGCACAGACCGCTCGCCCGCATTACGGTGAGACACGATAAAGCGAAGCAGGTTCGACCGCGCGCTTGCCTGCGTTTCGCCATGCAGATCGAGGCTCGGCCCGATATCGAACTTGCCACGTTGAATACGCTTTTCACCACCGCGATCGGCGACGCTCGCACGCGGGGAGGGCGGTGTTGGCCGTAATTGTTTTGTCAGGCGCTCGTGAATGCGCGGACCGGTATGTTCGGACAGAAGCTTTTCCAGATCCTCGCGCGAAGCCTTGGGGCGTTCATAGGATTTTGGCGCGTGATGGGTTTCACGTGAAACGGCCGGCGGCGGCACTTCATTGTCGTCTTCCGGTTTTACATCCAGTTCCGGATGGCGACCATCGAGGCGACGGATGGACTTCGTCACTCTTTGCCACATCCGCTCTTCGCGCGGGCTCAGAGGACGCTTCCGGCTCATTCCGCGTCCCGATCAACCGGTTGCGGCAGCATAATGAAGAACTCGCCCGGCTGGTTCATAGAGCCTGCAAGTGCGCCCGCCTCGTCGCCGGAGCCGAAGAAAATATCGCCGCGGCGCACACCCTGAATGGCGCCGCCTGTATCCTGCGCAATCAATACAAGGTTTTGTACATCGCCCGCACGACCAGGTTCTGTTGGAATGGGCGCACGAATGAGAAACGGCACACCCAAAGGGTGATGGTTCAGGTCAACAGCCATACTGCCCATAGGGGTCAGAGGAATAGCTGCAGCACCTGGCGGGCCCTCATTCGGGTTCGTGATGTCAGACAGCCCAAACCAGACATAGCGCGGGTTCACATTCATCGCTTCTTGTGCGCGTTCCACACCAACGCGCTCCATCCAGTCGCGAATACCTTCCATACCCGCTTCGGAGCGAGCAATCTCGCCGGTTCGAATAAGGTGGTTAGCAAGCGAGCCGAACGGTCGGTGATTGTGCGCGGAGAAACCTGCCCGTTTCAAAGTTCCATCAGGAAAGCGAAGTCGCCCTGACCCCTGAATCTGAAGAAAGAAAACGTCGGTCGGATGCGCATAGGCAAGGGCGTTTTCATTCCGGCGCTGAATATCTTCACGCGCATAATAGAGATCAAGCGTCTGGCCATCGACACGGCCCCAGACACGGCGCCCCTGAAGCGACGGATCGAATTGGCCAAGATCAACCTGAATAAGATCATCCGGCCTGCCCGGAATAGGTTGGGTCAGCTCTCCGCGTGGACGCGTGCTGACGTCGATTTCAGGCTCGTAATAGCCGGTCAGGCGGTTCGTCTCTTCTTCGGTCTCAATTGCATAGAGATAGAAATAGTCTTCAAAGAAGCGGTGAAGTTCGCCGACTTCGATATACCGCGGCAGGATTTCGCAGGCCGGAAGCCAGTCACCCACAGTGCCGCCATAGGCAGCCCGCTCGGACAATGCCTCTTCGGGATCACGGGACGCCAGACGTTCGCAATGCGCGGTCAGGGCAGATACTGACGGCTCGACTGGCGTGGTTCGCCAGTCTGGCACATCAGAAAATGCGATTTGCGACAAATCAAACGCCTGAGGAGACACATCCTCAGGCGGCGGAGTTACCTCAACGGTTTCACAAACGGGGCATTCCGGTGCAGGCCGCTCACATGAAGCAAGCAGCGCTGCAACGCAGATCAGGCCGCCGAGACGTCTGCGAGTCGCCAATTCGGATCCCTGCTTTTCGTATCGCGTTCAAAAGTCCAGATTTCGCGGGTCGACATGATGCGTTCTTCAGTTGCGAGCTCTGCAGAGAACAGAACGCTGACCTCAGCAACCGAGCCATTCAGCTCGCCGCCTTCGATCTGGGCATCACGAATGCGCTCGAAATCAGGCGCTGCTTCGCCAGATGTTTCACGTGCTTCAATCGCCGCTTCATAATCAGCATAGACGTCATCTGTCAGAAGCGAGCGGAGGGTTGCGCGATCACCGGCCTCAAAGGCTTTCACAATCATCTCGTAGGCAGATTTAGCGCCGGCCAGAAATTCACGCTGGTTGAAGGACGGATCGACACGAGCGATTTTCTCAAGGCCGGATGCCTCTTCGAAATCATCTTCGTCATCATCGTTGGAATCAGAATGTACGAGCACAGGCTGCGGACGTTCGCCATTTGCCTGACGGCGGAATTCTGGCGGAGGCGCACCCTTTTGTTTCCCCATAACGGAGAAAAGCCGCGCAAGCACGAACACTGCAACAGCTGCAAGGATCAGAATTTCCATACTCATCGTGTTATATATCCAGTCCCGATATCTATTCTTTCAAACCATATATGGTGGTTTGGCGTTTTCCCCAATCAATGTAGCAATGTCGCCGCTGCTTACAATGCGAACCGGGGCGTTCTTGCAGCATTATCGGGCCGGATATCAGCCCTGATCAGCTTCGGCTTCATCCCAGGTCGACTGGAGCCAGCGTGATTTGGCGCCAAATTTAGAAATGAACGCGAAATGGGCTGCCCGTTCCTCCTCGGTGATATGGGAAGGAAGCGGCTGAGGTCGTTGTTTTGCAGGTTTTCGACGTCCGCCGAATTCGTCATCGCTATCATTTGCATCGAAAGAGAATGTCCGGTGACGGCCGCCATTCAGCTCAAGATACACTTCGGCAAGAAGTTGGGAGTCGAGCAAAGCGCCGTGAAACGTTCTTGCATCCGAGTTGATGTTGAAGCGTTTGCAGAGCGCATCAAGCGAAACAGGAGAGCCTGGAAACTTCGAACGCGCCATAGCGGCGGAGTCCAGCCAGCGATCATACGGGATCGGATCATACCCGCAGCGCTTCAGCTCCATATTCAGAAAGCCATGGTCGAATTTTGCATTGTGCGCGACGATGCGGGCGTCACCAAAAAAGGCGAGCAACTTGTCGACAATCTCCGGCTCTTCAAATCGCGGCTTACCTTCCAGCATATCGTCGGTAATACCGGTGATTTCGATCGTTTCCTTAGATACTGAACGACCCGGGTCGACATAGGCCTGAAACGTCTCGCCAGTCGGCATAAAGTTGACGACCTCGACCGCACCGATCTCGATGATCCGGTCACCCTGATCATGAAAAAGACCTGTGGTTTCAACGTCGAACATGATTTCACGCATGATCATTTACTCCCGTGTTTGCGGCGAATTGCGGATAGTAAGGACCGTACTTGTTCACGCGCATAGTCGATATCAATCACTGTATTGATGATAAAATCGGCCCGTGCGCGCTTTTCTGCATCTGGTGTCTGCTTGGCAAGTATGGCTTCGAGTATGGCCTCGGTCATACCCTCTCTCGCCATAACGCGTTCGCGCTGAATGTCGGCCGGAGCGGTTACAACCACCACATAATCGACACGCTCATTACCGCCGGTTTCAAACAGCAGCGGAATATCAAGCACGGCAATGTCCGCGCCGCTTTCTTCAGCGTGTTTGCGAAATTCCTGCTGCGTTTCTCCGACGAGCGGATGAACGATGGATTCCAGTTTTTTCAGAAGGTCTGCGTCATCAATGACGATTTCGCGGAGCGCGGTGCGATTGACGTGGCCGCCTTCAATTGCGTGAGGAAATTCAACGGCAATTGCTTCAACGGCGCTGCCACCTGGCTCATAAATCTGGTGAACGGCGGCATCGGCATCATAAACTGGTACGCCCTCATCGCGGAAAAGCTGCGCGGTCGCGCTTTTCCCCATGCCAATTGACCCGGTTAGTCCGAGATAGATCATACCTCACGCCCTTTCTGAGCTGACTATGAGACAATTTTCGTAAATGCGTCCAGCCGAAGGCTAATCCAGCTGAAGAGTTTCCTGTGTACCAGTCCATTCGCGGCAGGCTTTAATCGCTGCGAGCCGGTCCGGATCAATATCAAACCAGAGTTTGAACGCGTCAGCCGCCTGACCAACCAACATTGGCAGCCCATCGAGAACGCGCCATCCGGCCTGTCTGGCATTTTCAAGCGTCACTTCGACGGCCGCGCCATAACTGATATCGACGAACGCTGCGCCTTCATTCTTCGGCAGGTCCAGTGACCCGCCCGAATGACCAAGACTGATCGTATTTACGACGAGCTGGCTTTCAGCAGCAAAATCAGAAAGTGCCTCAAACGGGAAAACCCGCGCGCGGGTCAGTTTCAGGTCTTCGACCATCTCTTCGGCCCGCTCGATCGTGCGGTTCAAAATGATTAGCCGGTATCCGCGTTCGTTCAGTCCAGCCGCAACAGCACGCGCAGCGCCGCCGGCACCAATCAGCACCGCTTCTTCGGTTTCAGTCGGGCCAAATTGATCAAGTGACCACAAAAACCCTGTGATATCTGTGTTGTGCGCCTTCCAAAGCGCTTTACCTGACACGCTATCGTTTCTCGTCAGCGTGTTAGCAGCACCAATTTTCCGCGCATTGGATGAGACTTCCGCGGCGCAAGCCAATGCTTCGGTTTTATAGGGCGCCGTAATATTTAGCCCCGTAAAACCGGATCGAGCCAAAGACTGTAAATCAGTCACAGGTGATGCTTCGTTCATTTCCAAAGCGACGTAGTTCGCTTTGATGTCATAGATTTCATACCAGAATGCATGAATTCTAGGAGAAATCGATTGCTTTACCGGATTTCCAACAACGCCAAAAAGTTTCATCGTGCAATCACGCTACGTTCGCGCAGATAATCGAGGATCTGCAACAGTGGCAGGCCCAGAATGGAAAAATAATCGCCCTCAATCGACGAAAACAGCTGAACGCCAAGCCCTTCCAGCTGGTAAGCGCCCACGCTTTCAAACGCCGCATCACCAATCTGATCGAGGTATGAGTTGATGAACTCATCCGAAAGCCTGCGCATGGTGAGTTTCGGGCGTGCAATATAGCGCCACACTGCTTCGCCATTCTCTGAAATGACTGCTGCACATTCCAGATGATGGGTTTTGCCGGAAAACTCTTTCAGGCGCTCAAAGGCTTCTTCGCGAGATTTCGGCTTATCAAAACCACGCCCTTCAAGAGACAACATCTGATCAGCGCCAAGAACGAGGCCGCTCGTCTGTGACGAGACTTTTTCGGACTTCATCTGCGCGAGATAATCAGCCTGATCCATGGGAGACAGGCCTTCAGCGCGCATGGAGTCCTTAAATGCGTCTTCATCAACACGTGACGTCTGCACGCGGAATTTTACGCCTGCATTTTGAAGGATGGTCGCCCGGATTTTACTCCCGGAAGCAAGGATGATCTCGTCAGACATGATTTAGCTTTCGCGGCGCAGAAGATTGAGGATCGCTGCGGCCGTTTCTTCAACAGAGCGGCGCGACACGTCAATGGTTTTCCATTTCTGGCGAAGGAAGAGGCGGTTCGCTTCAGTCGCTTCGTGTTTTACCGCATCATCGTCTGCATAACTGGTCGTCGATTCCTCGTTGAGCGAGAGAAGACGCTGTTGGCGGATCTGAACTAGGCGCTCAGGTGAAATTTTGAGCCCGATAACCATTGGCATTTTACCGTCCAGCTCTAACAGCTGGCGCGGCGGTGGAATACCAGGAACGAGCGGAACGTTTGCCGCCTTAATCCCGCGGTTTGCCAGATACACACAGGTCGGTGTTTTAGACGTGCGGCTAATACCAACCAGAATGACATCGGCATTTTTCAGACCGTCCGGACCAGCGCCATCATCATGCGCGAGCGTATAATTGATCGCTTCCATACGCTCGAAATATTCTTCGTTGAGCGCGTATTGAGCGGCAGTTTTATCAGACGTTCTGAGGCCAAGATGCCGGCTCAGCATATTCACGGACGCGTCCAGAACTGGTAAAGTCGGGTGTCCCTGTGAGCGGCAGTGATTTTCCAGCTTCGTGCGGAGCGATTCATCCGTAATCGTGAACCACACCACGCCCGGCGCGCCGTCAATTTCTTTCAAGACGCGATCCAGCTGCTTTTCAGATCGGACGAGATAATAATTGTGCTCGAGCGGCATGATGTTTTCAAACTGTGCGCAAGCCGCACGCATCACCGCGTTCAGAGTTTCACCGGTCGAGTCCGAGACCAGGTGAACGTTGAAATAGATATGTAGCTTCGATTTCAGATCACTCTGCGACACGATTTACCCCTGAAACTCCACAGCCCCTGTGGAAAATATGTGGAACGAATCTTTTCCCATATTTAGTCCACAGCACAATTCACAGGCTGGCTTTTTCCTCGATTTTGTTCGCTTTTTATCCGACATCTGTGGATGAATTTGTCGATGCGACGTCTTGAAGCCTGTTACAAACGGCAAATTTGATTTTCTAAAAGGATTGCGGTCTGTGGATGAACTGTGATTAGCCGGATGAAAACCGCCGGACATGTGGAAAGTTAATAGATTGTTAACCAACCACACTGGTTAAGAAATAGTAAATAATTGAGTCTTATATAAGGATTGGGTCATGGCTGGTGCGGAAAACTCCCTTTTCATTAAAACCTTGAAGGGCGAAAGATCGCATAGGCCTCCGGTATGGTTGATGAGACAGGCGGGCCGATATCTGCCTGAGTACCGGGAGATACGTGCAACTGCGAAAGACTTTCTGGATTTTTGCTACACGCCATCTCTTTCAGTGGAAGCAACCCTGCAACCTTTGAGACGCTATCCGTTCGACGCAGCCATTCTTTTCGCAGATATTTTGCTCGTTCTCGACGCAATGGACCGTGGTTTGCGTTTTGAGGCGGGTGAGGGGCCGATTCTGAACCCTCTTGATAGGGCGAGTGACCTGGAAGCCGTTTCGCTCTCCAAGGTCATGCAGCGCGTTTCTCCGGTTATGGAGACAGTCGAGCGTCTGAAGGCGGCACTACCGGAGGGATTTCCGCTTATCGGGTTTGCCGGTTCACCCTGGACAGTGGCTGTCTACGCAATCGAAGGCCGCGGCGGCACAGACAAGAAAAATCCTAAGCTCTGGGCGTATACGCGGCCGGATGATCTGAAGGCAGTTCTGGACTACCTTGTTGTTGTTACAACAGAATATTTGAAAACTCAGGTCGAGGCGGGCGCTGATGCGCTCATGCTGTTCGATAGCTGGGCTGAAAATCTTCCAGATCATGTCTTTGACTGGCTGGTCATTGAGCCAACCCGCAAGCTTGTCGAAAATTTGCGTAGTGCGGGTGTGACCGTCCCGATTATCGGTTTCCCACGCGGCGCCGGCGCTAAACTTGCTGATTATGTCGCTCAGACCGGTGTAAATGCCGTCGGGCTTGATACCGGACAGGTTCCAAGCTTTGTAAATACTTCACTACCGAAGGGTTTTCCTGTGCAGGGACATCTTGATCCATTGTCTGTGATCGCCGGTGGAAAACAAATGCTTGATCGGGCTGATCAGATCATAGAAGCTTATCGCGCTGATGGACGTCCTCATGTGTTCAATCTCGGTCATGGCATTACGCCAGATGCGAAGCCGGAACACGTGGAAACGCTCATGAAGCATATTCAGGCGATGGGATAAGACAGATCAATGCTGTACGATTGGGTCAGAGCGTTTCACATTATTTTCGCGATCGCCTGGATGGCGGGGCTTTTAATGTTGCCGCGCCTGATGGTTTATCGTCTGGAAGCAACACCGGGCGGAGAAACCGATCTGACGATGCAAAAGGCGATTTCTCGCCTTAAAGCCATCATTCTGACCCCGTCTATGATTATTGTCTGGGTGCTTGGCCTGACCATGGCGTTTATGCAGGGCCAGATTATTCTGACATTCGGCTGGTTTCATCTGAAGCTTCTCATGGTCGTTGGTATTTCGGCCATGCATGGTGTGTTTGTCGGAATGAATAAAAAAATCGGCACGGAAAAAGCGCCTAAGCCAAAAACACTCAGAATGATCAATGAAGTACCGTTCGTTTTGATGATTGTTGCGGTCATTGCTGTTGTCGTTCAGCCATTCTGATCTTGACGTTTTGCTGGTTTGATGTCTTTTACTCACAAGCCTCATTCGTAGGCGTGTGATAATCATCATCTTGTATCCCCGACATTGCTGGCGCATTTGCGCTGCAACTTTTGGCGTGAGTCCATGACAGAACAAATTGCTGAACAGCAACGGGTCGCTCTTCGCGATCTAAAACTCAAAAATCCGACAGAACTTCTCGAAGTCGCTGAAAAGCTCGAGATCGAGAACGCGTCGTCCCTGCGTACGCAGGAGCTCCTCTTCGCTATCCTGAAAGAATATGCCGATAATGGAACCGAGATTGTCGGCGCCGGCGTTATGGAAGTTCTTTCAGACGGGTTCGGTTTTCTTCGGTCACCGGAATCCAACTATCTTCCAGGTCCGGACGATATCTATGTCAGCCCGCAACTGATCAAGAAATTTGGTCTGCGTACGGGTGATACGGTTGAAGGTGAGATCCGCTCACCACGTGACGGCGAACGTTATTTTGCGCTGGTCAAAGCCACGACGATCAATTTCGAAGACTTTGAAAAAGCCAAACACAAAATCCACTTCGACAATTTGACGCCGCTCTATCCCGAAGAGCGTCTGGTTATGTCGCCAAAGGATCCGACGAAAAAGGATCGTTCCGGCCGTGTGATCGATATTGTTGCGCCTATCGGTAAAGGCCAGCGTGCGCTTATCGTCGCGCCGCCTCGTACCGGTAAAACAGTTCTTCTTCAGAACATCGCGGCGAGCATCGAAGCGAACCATCCGGAATGTTATCTCATTGTACTTCTGATCGACGAACGTCCGGAAGAAGTGACGGACATGAAGCGCTCTGTAAAAGGTGAGGTTGTATCCTCTACCTTCGACGAACCAGCACAGCGTCACGTTCAGGTCGCTGAGATGGTAATCGAGAAAGCTAAACGTCTGGCAGAACATGGCCGAGACGTTGTTATTCTGCTCGACTCGATTACACGTCTTGGCCGTGCGTACAACACGACCGTTCCATCCTCCGGTAAGGTTTTGACGGGTGGTGTTGATGCGAACGCGCTTCAGCGTCCAAAGCGTTTCTTCGGTGCCGCGCGTAATCTGGAGCAGGGTGGATCTCTGACCATCATCGCGACAGCTCTGATTGAAACCGGTTCCCGTATGGACGAAGTCATCTTCGAGGAATTCAAAGGTACAGGTAACTCTGAGGTCGTTCTCGACCGTAAGGTTGCTGACAAGCGTGTCTTCCCTGCGATCGACATTCTGAAGTCCGGTACGCGCAAGGAAGAACTCATTACGCCGAAAGAACACCTCACTAAGGTTTATGTTCTGCGCCGAATTCTTAACCCAATGGGTACCGCAGACGCGATCGACTTCCTGCTCGATAAACTTCGTCAGACCAAAGACAATGACGAGTTCTTCTCAAGCATGAATAACTAAACGCCCGTCAGGGATTGTTTCACGTGAAACAATGATCAGGTTAGAGCGATGACACATCAGGAAACTGACACCATCATCGCTCTATCTTCCGGCCAGGGCCGCTCCGGAATTGCGGTTGTTCGGATATCTGGGCCGAAATCCGACAAAATTCTCAAACAACTTACGCATTTCAGATTACCGCCGCCGCGCAAAGCTGCGACGCGCTGGCTTCATGATTCTGATGGTGTTCGCTTTGATGAAGCACTTATTTTGCGGTTTTCTGCGCCGAACAGTTTCACTGGTGAGGATTGTGCCGAGATTCACTGTCACGGTAGCCCAGCCATTGTTGAGGCCATTCTCATTGAAGCGACCCGTCTGAAGACGGTTCGGCTGGCGGAGCGAGGAGAGTTTTCTCGCCGCGCGTTTGAAAACGGTAAGCTCGATCTCCTACAGGCTGAGGGCATTGCAGATCTGATTGATGCCAATAGCATTGCGCAAATGAAACAGGCCGCGCGGTTTGTTGGAGGGGATGCGTCTGAACGTATCGAGACCTGGCGAAAAATCATTCTTGAGGCATCTGCTTTTCTGGCAGCGTCTATCGATTTTTCAGACGAAGGTGATGTGGGTGAGGACGCACATGCACCGGTCGTTGGCTTAATCGATGAGTTGATATCTGAATTCAATGCTGCGCTGGCCGATGCAAAATCTGCATCCCGTATTCGCGATGGACTCCGGATAGCAATTCTTGGAAAGCCGAATGCGGGAAAATCTACACTGATAAATGCGCTCGCGAAACGTGATGCGGCAATCGTCTCTGATATACCGGGGACAACGCGTGACGTTTTGGAGACGCACATCGTTCTGAACGGTGTGCCGGTGACAGTTGCCGATACCGCCGGCCTTCGCTTGACCGAAGACCCAATCGAAGCGGAAGGTGTAAAGCGGGCTCGCCGATGGGCTGAAGATGCTGATATCCGAATTTATCTAACCCGCGCAGATGATGACGTCGGTGATCGCCCGGCAGAGCTCGGACCAAATGATATCTGGGTTATCAGCCAGGCTGATCGCGCGGACGGTGAGCTTTTCCCAAATGACGTTGACCTATCACTTGCTGTGGCAACGGGGCAGGGCATAGACACTTTAGAGTCCATTCTTCTCCAGAAGGTAGTCGGCCTCACGAGCTCTGACGAAGCGCCAATAGTTGTCCGGTTGAGGCATATTGAAAGTCTGAATGAAAGCCTCGCCGCTTTAGAGCGCGCAAAAGCACTTCTTATGGAAATTGGGGATGTTGATCTCGCCGCTTTTGAGTTATCTATCGCGAGAACTTCACTCGATCAGATCCTGGGCCATGTAGATGTGGAAGACATTCTTGGCGAAGTGTTCTCCGGATTTTGCGTCGGGAAATAGTGTTTCACGTGAAACATATTAATGGGAGACAGGCTCGTGCCTGAGTTTGATGTCATTATTGTTGGCGGCGGACATGCCGGAACGGAAGCCGCAGCGGCGTCTGCGCGTATGGGCGCACGGACGGCTCTGGTAACTTATAAGGCCGACAAGATCGGTGAGATGTCCTGTAATCCGGCTATTGGTGGATTGGGCAAAGGTCACCTCGTTCGAGAGGTGGATGCCCTTGATGGCATTATGGCGCGTGTCGCAGATCAGGCCGGCATTCAGTATCGTCTCCTGAATCGCTCCAAGGGCCCAGCTGTTCAGGGTCCGCGGTCACAGGCAGACCGGAAACTCTATCGTGAAGCCATGCAGCGAGAGATCAAGGGCACTGAAAACCTCACTGTGATTGAAGACGGTGTAGACGATCTGATTGTCGAAGACGGCCGTGTTGCAGGAGTGGTCTGTGAGTCTGGCCAGCACCTGACTTCGAAAGCGGTTGTTCTGACGACCGGCACGTTCCTGCGAGGTTTGATCCATCGCGGCGAAGAACGAATTCCAGCAGGCCGTGTCGGTGAAGCGCCGAGCATGGAACTTTCAAAAAGGCTTATGGCGCTTGAGTTGCCGCTTGGCCGACTGAAAACCGGAACGCCAGCGCGTCTCGATGGGAACACCATTGAGTGGGATAAGTTGGAAATGCAGAGTGCCGACGAGGAGCCGGTCGCATTTTCCTTCCTGACTGAGAAGGTCGACGTGCCTCAAATCGCGTGCGGCATCACCTGGACCAACTCTGAAACCCATAAAGTCATTCAAGAGAACCTCTCTAAGTCGGCTGTGTATTCCGGCGCGATCGAGGGACGGGGACCACGTTATTGTCCGAGTATTGAAGACAAGGTCCATAAGTTTGCAGACCGTGACCGACATCAGGTTTTTCTTGAGCCTGAAGGTCTGGATGATGACACGGTTTACCCGAACGGCATTTCTTCTTCTCTGCCGGCTGATGTTCAGGACGCGTTTATTCGGACCATCCCTGGTCTTGAAAATGTCCGCATCATTCAGCCGGGCTATGCCATTGAATATGACTATGTCGACCCGCGTGCGCTCACACGTACCCTTGAGGTAAAAGTGCTTCCGGGTCTTTATCTGGCGGGCCAAATCAACGGCACGACAGGATATGAAGAAGCAGCGGCTCAGGGATTAATGGCCGGCCTTAACGCTGCACGCCAATCTGCCGAGCCGGGGGCAGAGCCAATCGTAATCGATAGAGCCGAGGCGTATATCGGCGTGATGATTGATGACCTGACCACCCGTGGCGTGACTGAGCCGTATCGTATGTTCACATCGCGTGCGGAATACCGTCTCCATCTTCGCGCGGACAACGCTGACCAACGATTGACTGCGCGAGGCCACGAGATCGGCTGTGTGAAAGATGAGCGCTGGAATGCCTTCAGTGACAAACGGGAGAAGCTGGACGCAGCGCAGGGCATGCTGTCGTCTCTCGCACTCACGCCGAATGAGGCTCAAGCGATTGGCATTGAGATCAAGCTGGACGGGCGCCGGCGCACGGCATTCGAGCTTCTGACCTACCAAGGCGTTACGCTGGACATGCTCTCCGCGAAATGGCCAGAGCTCAAATCGATTGACCCGAAGATCCTCGAACAGGCGGAAATCGAAGCCCGTTATGCGAGCTACCTCGAACGACAAGCGTCTGATATCGCGTCTCTCCGTAAGGATGAGAAGCGGAGCATTCCGGCGAATATCGTCTATGAAGAGGTTGGTTCTCTTTCAAATGAGATACGTGAAAAGCTAAACCATATTCGGCCGGAAACGATTGCTCAGGCTCAGCGCATTGAGGGCATGACGCCGAGCGCCATTCTAGCCATTCTTAGTCATATGCGAAAACGTGACAAAGCGGCTGATGTCGTTCAGCAGGCGTCGGGCAGCTGATGACCTACGAAAAGTTTCTCGACCGCATTGGCTTCGATGTTTCACGTGAAACATATGAAAAGCTTTGCCGATATCATGATCTGCTTCTGCTCTGGAGCAAGACGCACAACCTCATTGGACCAAGAGAACGAGGCGAATTATGGGACCGACACTTTGTCGATTGCATCCAGGTCTGGCCGTTAGTTCGCAAGGGGCGGGTAATTCTTGATATCGGAACCGGCGCCGGATTGCCTGGTATTGTGATGGCCTGTTGTGCAGATCCAGAAGCGCATGAGATCGTCCTGGTGGAGTCTTTATCCAAGCGATGTGCCTTCCTCAGAACCGTAATTCGTGAACTCGATTTGCCCGCTACCATTGAGAATTCGCGGATCGAAGATGTTTCACGTGAAACAGTGGATTTCGTGACCGCACGCGCTGTGACTGATCTGACCGGATTGATCCAATATTCTGAAAAATGGCTCAAAAACTCGGCAATCGGGGTGTTTCTCAAGGGGAAAAACTGGAAAACCGAATTGACCGAAGCCCAGTCTTATTGGACTTTTAACTCTGACGTTACGCCGAGCGTGAGCGATTCCGACGGCGTCATTCTTTCTGTATCGGAGGTCCGCCGTGTCTAAATCCCGCATCTTGGCTGTTGTTAACCAGAAGGGTGGAGTTGGTAAGACAACGACTTCGATCAACCTTGGCACTGCTCTGGCGGCTGTCGGTCGTAAGGTTCTGATCGTCGATTTTGATGCTCAGGGTAACGCGTCGACCGGTCTTGGTGTCGGCGTACGCGATCGTAAAATTACGTCTTACGACGTGGTGGTCGACAAGGTGCCTCTGGAAGAGGCTGCCGTTAAAACGCTCGTTCCAGGTCTTGATCTGGTTCCTGGCGATGAAAACCTTGCTGGCGTAGAGACAGCGCTCGCTCATGATCCAAAGCGATCTTTCCGCCTGCGTGACGCACTTCGAAGCTATCGCGAACGGGCAGGGGCTGACGGCTACGATATTATTCTGATCGATTGCCCGCCTTCGCTTTCATCTCTGACGATCAACGCCATGACGGCGAGCGACTCTTTGCTCGTGCCGCTTCAGTGTGAGTTCTATGCGATGGAAGGTCTGTCTCAATTGCTGCGCACTGTTCAGATCGTCAAAAGCGGCCTCAATCCCGATCTCGATATTCAGGGCATCATCCTGACCATGTTCGACAAGCGAAACAAACTTTCTGGCGAAGTCGAACAGGAAGCACGTGAAAAGCTCGGCGGTAAGGTCTATATCTACGACACAGTTATTCCGCGTAACGTGAAACTCTCTGAAGCGCCGGGCTATGGTAAGCCGGCACTTCTTTATGATTACAAGTGTTCGGGCAGTGAGGCCTATATCCGCCTTGCGTCTGAACTGCTTCACCGTGAACGAGCATTAGTGGCAGCCTGAAATGAGCGAAGAGCGCAAAAACAGTAGACTTGGCAAGGGGTTATCGGCTCTCATTGGTGAATACGACACCTTTGAAGCACCTGAGGGTGCATCCGATTCTGTCAAAGAAATTCAAATGTTGCGCATGGCCCAGGTTCGCGCGAACCCGCAGCAGCCACGTAAGAAATTCGACGAAAAGAAGCTCGCCGAACTGACGGCTTCTGTTAAAGCGCATGGCGTTCTTACGCCAATTCTAGTGCGCGAAGTTGATCACGCCGATTACAAATTTCAGATCATCGCGGGTGAGCGACGTTTCCGTGCGTCTAAAGCGGCTGAACTTGAAGAGATTCCAGCGCGCATTCTGAAAACGAATGATCTCCAACTGTTGGAGATTGGTCTGATCGAGAACGTTCAGCGTGAAGACCTTAATGCGATGGAGGAAGCCGAAGGTTATCAGGCTTTGATGTCTCGATTCGGTAAAACCCAGGAAACTGTAGCGGAATCAGTGGGTAAAAGCCGCGCGCATGTCGCAAACATGCTCCGTCTGCTAAACTTGCCTGAATCCGTGCGCGATCATTTGCGGGCAGGGGATATTACCGCTGGTCACGCACGTGCAGCGCTTGCATCTGATGACCCTGACGCTGTTGTCGAACAGGTCATGGCCAGAAAACTCTCTGTGCGTGAGACCGAAGCGCTCGTTCGCAAGATGGCGGCCGGCGATCTCAACGGTAAGGGCGGCGCAAAAGCCATCGAAGAAAAAGATGTCGATACCGAAGCTCTAGAGGCTGATCTGTCACGCGCTCTTGGTTTAGTCGTCGATATCAAAGCCAAAGCGAATGGCGGTGAGATCAAGATCAAATATCGCGATCTGGAACAACTCGACGATATCTGCCGCCGTCTTAGCCGTAATTAATTTTTAGAAAATCAAGCACTTAGCTTGGATTTCGCTTCGGCCTGCAGAGGGAGAGTCATCATCAGCTCTTCATCGCGGGCCGAGCCGACATCAATTTCGTGAGTGCCGCAAGCGGTGAAGCCACGGCTTTCATACACTTTGATCGCACGCTTGTTGTTTGAAGACACGCCGAGACAAATCTCTTCAGCGCCGCGTTCTTTGGCGCGTTCAATCGCCCAGCTGAGAAGAATGCCGCCCACACCAACGCCTTGTCGTGCACCGCGAACATAAAGGCGGTGCAGTTGAAGACGGGTTGGATCAGGCTCTGCCAATGGCAGGGTTGCTGGACCAATCTTCGCATAGCCGACAAGTGTGTTTCCTGCGGCGGCTATCCGATAATCGAATCCCGGGACCTGAAGATCTTTGCGAACTTTTTCGAGGGAGAAAAAGCGATCCATGTAAAGATCGAGATCAGAGCGCTTAAACTGGCTTCCAAAATGCTCGGCAAAGGTCTGGCGGCCAAGGTCTGCGATGCGTTCCGCATCATCGACCGTGCCATCCCGAAACCGAAGATTTATGTTAAGCGCCTGAACCACTACTAAGCCTTCACTTCTGTTTCTTCTATAAAGCTACGCATTGCGTTCTGATAGAGAACAAGTTTCGCGAATGTCCATGCACCAGACTGATCGAGTTCAGCAAGGTTAATCTGAAGTCTATCATGAATATCTGCATGCATAGAAACAAATTCATCAACTCTGCTTTTTGCGGAGTCAAAACTGCTCCATTCCGAAAGCTCTGAATTTGCTGAAATACGCTCAGCGAGTACTATTTGCTGGCTCAAGAGAGATTCCACAAGGCCGCGAACTGCCAGTCGATCCCAGTGTTGATCCAGATCAAGATTTAAAGCGGTATGCCTTAATCTATCGTAACCGAAGGCCGTGCCGATCGCGTTGAACAGCGTAGCCATTTGCTTTACATTGCGATTTGTCCGGTGCGCCAGGTCAACAATGTCCGTGGCCGTCGTCATAGATAGCACTGTAGCTACCTTGTCTGCGACCTCACTTGGCGCGCCGAGATCGCGATACTCAGCGTCTCTGCTATTTAGAAGATCACATTCGTAAGGCGAAAGTGTGTCTTTGCCTGCGGTAGTGAGCTCTGTGACGCCGTCTTTATAGGTGTTTACGAGCGTTTCGATCTTTCCATCCAGAGATCGCGTCCGGGCTAGCCAGAATACGAGGCGTCGCATTGCATTGATCAGATCGACGCGCAGACGGATCTGAACATCGGTCGGCACTAGATTATCAAGCTGGTCGATACGCTTCAGCAGCGGCTTCAGAGAGAAGATTGCCAGAGCCGCGGTAAAGGCGCGAACAATCTCTTCGGTCTCTACGCCCGCACGTTCTTTCACCCGATGAACGAATGTGATGCCGCCGAGATTGATAACGTCATTGGCGAGCTGGGTCGCGATGATCTCGCGCTTCAGCCTGTGATCCTGCATGGCGTCATCAAACTCACGCAGCGGATCCGGGAAGTAATTGCGGAATTGCTCGGTCAGATAAGGGTCATCAGGAACGTTACTTGCCACGAGCTCGTCGAAGAGCGTGATTTTAGCGTAGGCCAGAAGAACCGAGAGCTCAGGGCGTGTGAGACCCTGATGGGTTTCATGAAGTGCGCGCACATCTTCCGGCTTTGGAAGGCCTTCAACAGAGCGGTTCAGGAGGCCGGCGGACTCCAGTCGCTCCATCATGCGTTCGTGGGAATCTAGGTCTTCTGCTGCCGACGCCAGCGCCACACTCAGTGCGCCCGTCTGATCATAGTTATGGACCAGAACCTTCTGGGCGACTTCGTCCGTCATTGATGCCAGCAGATCGTTTCGGTCCTCAGACTTGAGTGCGCCGGAATCGATGGCGTTACGCAGAAGGATTTTGATATTCACTTCATGGTCTGAACTATCGACGCCTGCGGAGTTATCGACCGCATCTGTGTTGATACGGCCACCATTGCGGGCAAACTCGATACGGCCGGCCTGTGTGACGCCAAGGTTAGCGCCTTCACCAACAACGCGGACGTTGAGTTCATCAGCGCTGACGCGGATGGCATCATTGGCGCGGTCGCCAACCTGTAAGTCGGTTTCCGACTGGCTTTTGACGTAAGTTCCGATACCGCCGAACCAGAGAAGATCAGCCTCTGCCTTTAAAATAGCAGTTATCAGCTCATTCGGCGTCATGACGTCTTTGTCAGACCCGATGAATTCTTTGATTCGCGGTGTCAGCTCAATGCGTTTCGCAGACCGTGAGAATACGCCGCCGCCTTCGGATATCAGGGAGGTGTTATAGTCCTCCCAGCTGGAGCGCGGCAATTCGAAGATACGTTTACGCTCTTCCCAGTTGCGCTCTGCGTCTTCCGGGTTCGGGTCCACGAAGATATGCATATGGTTGAACGCAGCTTTCAGCTGGATCGTTTTCGATAGCAGCATGCCATTGCCGAATACGTCGCCCGACATATCGCCGACACCGATGACTGAAAACTCTTCGGACTGGATGTCCATATCCAGTTCACGGAAATGGCGTTGCACGGCAACCCAGGCGCCGCGCGCAGTGATGCCCATCTTCTTGTGGTCATAACCGGCAGAGCCACCAGATGCGAAAGCATCGCCCAGCCAGAAACCGTATGACTCACTGATTTCATTCGCAATATCAGAGAAGGTTGCCGTGCCTTTGTCGGCCGCCACGACCAGATATGGATCAAGCTCGTCCCAGATCACAGTGTTCTTCGGCTGTTGCACGTCACCGTCTACAAGATTGTCTGTGAGCGAGAGAAGCGAGCTGATGAACGTTTTATATGAGCGAATTCCTTCATTCATGAAGGCTTCGCGGCCACCGTCTTTCGGGAGCTGTTTCGGGTAGAAACCACCTTTCGAACCGACAGGTACGATGACCGAGTTTTTGACCTGTTGAGCCTTAACCAGACCTAATACTTCAGTTCTGAAGTCATCACGTCGATCCGACCAGCGAAGGCCGCCACGCGCAACTGCGCCAAAGCGCAAATGGACGCCTTCAACATGCGGCGCGCACATGAAAATCTCGCGGAATGGCTTTGGCTCCGGGATATGCTCCAGCTCGCGGCTTGCGATTTTTATCGCGATATAGCTGTGCGGCTGATTATTCTCATCAAGCTGATAGAAGGATGTACGCTTCACTGCGCTGACGAGTTCGGTCAGGCGCTGAAGGACGCGATCTTCATCAAGGCTTTGAACCTCTTCCAGCTCAGTGCCAATTTTTTGAGTGATTTCAGAGAGTTTTTCGCCTCGTTCGTCCATAGAAAGTTCTAGGGACGGAGAAAACTTCACTTTGAAAGCTTCGAGCAAAAGCGATGCAATTTTCGGGTTATTGGCCAGCGCATTGATCTGCGTGGACTGCGCCAGATCCATACCGGTTTGTTTGCGATAGCGACAAAGCGTGCGGAATAGAGCGGCTTCACGCCAGCTCGCGCCAATTGCCAGAACCAGCCGGTTAAAGCCGTCATTTTCTGTCTGGCTGGTCCAGACCGCTTCAAAAGCAGCTTCGAAATGATCTTTCACATCATCAAGGGCGATAGGGCAGCCATCAGCCGCGCGCATTTTAAAATCGTGAACCCAGAAGACGTCATCATCTTCAGAACCGAGCTCGACCGGATAGCCGATCTCGGTGATCACATAGAGGCCCATATTCTCGAAGACGGGAACGCAGGCTGAGAGCTGAACCGGATTGGTGCGTATATAAATCTTGGTCCGCAGAACATTCTCTGCGTCGTCGAGATCACGCGATACGCGGCTGGTGACTACATAATCTTCGTTCAGGGACGCAATGTATTCCAGGTCATCCATCGCCTCTGAAGGCGTGAAGGCTTCTTTATAGCCAGCAGGAAAGGCGCCTGCGATGGATTGGAAGTCGAGCTTTTTCGGAATGCGGTGGCGTTGGGAACGCGCAAGTGTGCGCAATTCGTCATTCCAGCTTTGCGCAAGCCGTGTGATTTCAGCATGAAGCTTGTCGAGGTTAGGCTCTTTATGACCCTGATTGAGATCCATCAGGAAGTGAATGCGCGCGAGCGGAGCTTCACCATATTGCGGATAGAAGGCCGTTTGCTTTGCGTCGAATGCGCGCTCGATTGCGCGGCCGATCTTGCGGCGCAGCTCTGAATGGAAGGCTTCTTTCGGAATATAGACGAGCGCTGACATATACCGGTCAAAGCGGTCTTTCCGGATGAAGATGCGTGTCTCCATACGGTTCTGCAGTTGCAGAATGGAATTGGCGTGCTCCAGCAGTTCTTCATCAGAAATCTGAAACAGCTCGTCGCGTGGATAAGTCTCAAGGATGTGACGCAGCGCATTTGAGTCATGGCTGTTTGGTCGTTTGCCGGCTGCGATCAGGACTCGGCGAACCTTTTCACGGATCAGCGGCACGTCCTTGGTCATGGAGTTGTAGGCATCCGCCGTGAAGAGGCCGACAAAACGGATTTCGCCAACAACCTGACCTTTATCGTCATACTGTTTTACGCCGATATAGTCGGCGCGCACACGGCGGTGCACACGTGATTTGAGCGTCGCTTTTGCGATGATCAGGGGGTCGGCTTCATTCAGGAAGTCTGAAATCTGGTCGGTGACAATGGTCGGTTCGCTGCCACGCTTCAGGATATAGCGGGTTTCATCGCGCAGAATGCCGAGACTGGAGCCTGGAATGATCTCCGGCTCTTCGGCCGCCAGGGTTCCGTCTTCGTTTCGGGCGAATGTATAACGGCGGCTTCCAAGGAAAGTGAAATGGTCATTGGCCAGCCAGCGAAGGAAATCTTCGGCTTCTTTCGTGCGCTGGCTGTCCATATGGGCGTTCATACCCACTGTGCCTGCGGCGTCTCTCATGCGGGTCTGCATGGTTGCAAAATCAGCAACGCAGCTTCGTACTTCGCTGAGCGTTTTCTGGATTTCTTTGACGAGCTTATCGGCAGAGTCCGCGTCAATCTCTTCCATATAGATCTGGATGTAGGAATCGCGTGTTTCGCCCGGTGACAATACGCGTTTGCCATTGCTATCGCGGCCATGCTCCAGAATAGGGTGGATCACCATATCTGCGTGCAGGTTGGCATCGCGGCAGGCGCCCAGAATGGACCCGACGAGGAAAGGCATATCCTCGCCAATCACTTCCAGAACTGTGAAACAGTCATCGCGATTATCAGTTGGATCTATAAGCCGGGTACGGACAAGGCTGGTTTTATCTTCGCGGTTTTCACCCCAGAGCCAGAAGTCTTTCAGAAGGGTCGCGAGAAGGTCGGGAGACATGCGTGCGAGCAGGTCACCGTCCAGAGCAGAATGGCTCTGCGTCAGAAACTGAGTGATCAGGGGCTCTGATGTTGGCGTCGGACCTCCCCAGTCCAAGCCATTTGCTTGATCCACCAGTTCAGCAAGGGAAATGTTTGTCGATTTGGATTGCGCAATCATTATTACGGGCTTCTACGAAAAAGAATTTCAAAACAGACCCATTATGTAGGCAGAGTCTGCTTAATTTCTTGGAAATTTTTGTGAAGACTTTGTGAGGTGCGGACCCGTCAGACGGGGACGTGTCTGACGGGCCCTTAGGACCTCAATCCGCAGGCTGGGTGGGGGACGCACGCGGAGGCCCATTCTGTATTCTGTAACATGTCTGTCACAGACGCAAAGCCCTATATGGAATTCAAATTAAGGTTTGCCAAGTGAATTTAGCAGGCTCTCACGATCAATTTGAGTAAGCATGTGATTTTACTGGGGAAAACAACTTTAGTTTGAGCCAGTTATTTAGATTTTGCTGTCCATTTCGCAATCTCACCGCTGAATTGTAGTTAATTTCGCGCATTTCTGAAATATTCAACGCGCGCGAAACTGGTTTTGTCGAAGATGTCAGCGTCTAAACTTGTTTATATTAAGGCAATCAATGATGTGTGACGTATGAGCCGATTTGCAATCGGCGCAGGTCAGGCTAACACTTCGCAATCCGGAGGAGGGCAGGGATGAGCGATTCAATCTTCATTGGTGGCGGCGGTGAAACCCAGAACGAAGCGCAGACGCTTCTATTAAATCGAGCCAATCGCCATGGACTGATTGCGGGCGCGACCGGCACCGGCAAAACGGTAACTCTGCAAATTCTGGCACAAGGCTTCTCCGATGCGGGTGTTCCTGTGTTCTGCGCCGATGTGAAGGGCGATCTTTCCGGCATCTCACAAGCAGGCAGCGCTACACACAAGCTCCATGAAGCACTCCATAAACGAGCGGGCAAAATCGGCCTTGAGCCTTATGACTATTACAGCGCGCCGACTGTGTTCTGGGATGTGTATGGCGAGCAGGGCCATCCGGTTCGCACGACGATCTCAGAGATGGGGCCTGTTCTGCTGTCCCGCCTGATGGAGCTCAATGAAACACAGGAAGGCGTTCTGACGATCGCATTTGAATACGCGGACAACAACAATCTTCTGCTGCTTGATCTGAAAGACCTGCGCAAGCTGCTGATCCATCTCTCTGAAATACGTGCAGAGATTGGCCGTGTGTACGGTAATGTCTCGCCAGCCAGTATTGGCGCAATCCAGCGACGTCTTCTGGTTCTGGAGCGAGAAGGTGCCGATAAGTTTTTCGGCGAGCCGGCGCTGAAACTGTCAGATCTTTTGCGTACCGATCTGAATGGCAAAGGCTATGTGAACCTTCTGGACTCCACAAAGCTGATCAACAGCCCGCGTCTGTATTGCACATTCCTGCTCTGGCTCCTGTCAGAGCTGTTTGAAGAGCTTCCGGAAGTTGGTGATCCTGACAAACCAAAGCTCGTTTTCTTTTTCGATGAGGCGCACTTGTTGTTCGATAGCGCCCCGAAAGCGCTGCTCAGCAAGATCGAACAGGTGGTGAAGCTGATCCGTTCTAAAGGCGTTGGCGTCTTCTTCGTCACCCAGAATCCGCGAGATATTCCGGATAGTGTTCTCGCCCAGCTGGGTAATCGCGTGCAGCACGCCTTGCGCGCCTACACGCCTGCTGAACGCAAGGCCGTAAAAGCCGCCGCTGAGAGTTTCCGCGAGAATGATCAGTTCGACACCGAAGAGGTGATTACAGATCTGGGCGTAGGCGAGGCGCTTGTATCCACGCTGGATCGCAAAGGCGTTCCCACCGTGGTCGCACGGACGCTTATTCGTCCGCCATCATCGCGGCTCGGCCCTGCGACTGACGCCGAGCGTGAGGCTGTAAAATCAGCCAGTCCTGTCGGCGCCCAGTATGACGAGGCTATCGACCGCGAGTCGGCTTACGAAATCCTGCTCGAGCGTGAAGAAGAGGCAGCGGAGGCTGCTGAACGTGAAGCCGAGCGCCTGGAAAAAGAAAAAGAGCGCGAGCGAAAAGAGAAAGAACGATCTTCGTCGCGCCGTCGCCGCTCTACACGCCAGTCTCCGGGTGAGGCGGCATTAAAATCAGGGCTTCGAACGCTTGCGAACGAAGTTACGCGTTATCTGGTTCGAGGGATTCTTGGTGGTCGACGCAGGTAGGCCCTGCCTGTCTGCAGTGTAAAACCGCATTGATCTGCGCGCCCAGTAACAGGCATGCCGCGCAGGCATAGAACCATAACAGCACATTGATCAGAAAGCCCGGAGATCCGTACCATTCGCGGTTTACCGGGTTGATCTGGAAGTAAAGCGACAAGCCAATGGTCACGACAGAGATCATGGCTGCCGCGATGCTTGCGCCAAGCCACCCGTGAATTGGTAAATTCTGACGCCCGATCAATCCGGACGCGTAAACACCGTTCAAAAACCCGATAAGCACCACCGTCACCAATAGCCAGAGCAGAGGCGTTACCAGCCAGCCGGACTGGATAATCCCTGTCAGCGTGATCACGACATAGCTGATCACTGCGACGAGAAACGATGCGATAAAGACGAAGAACAGGACGGGTATCACAAACGCAATCGACCGCCAGGCAATCGCGAATACGCCCATCACGGCATCCGCGCGCGAGATTTCCCGAAAACTGAACATCATGGAGCGAAGGGCTGCGCCCGCGCTCAGCATCACCAGAAACAAATGAAACGCCGCGAGCCATGCGGACTCAGCGCCCGATAATTCAAGCCGGTGATTTACCTCGTCATAAATCAGCTCGACAAAGTCATGCGGCAGGAAAGTAGAAAACTGCAGGACCATATCTTTTGCAGAATAGGTCGTGCCGGCAAACGTGCTTACCCAGACGAGCAGGGCGACGAACGGAAACACCGACAGGATTGAGTAGAATGAGAGAGCTGCCGCTCGTGTTGGAATGTCATTTTCGCCAAACGCGACCACAACATCTTCGGCAAATGAGCCGTGATAAATCTCTTTCAGACGATCCAGCATGTTCAAATTCCGTGTCCCCGCCTGAGCATGCGGTGCACCTTGTCATTTGTCATCTGCAAACTGGTCAGGTGAAGAGGGTTTCACCTTAGCTGAAACAGAAACGGGCGAAGCCTTGAAGGCTCCGCCCGTTTACCGACGTCGCGTCCCAGTTCGGGCCGGACCACTTTCAGCCCGTCACTGCGTCCCCCGACGCTGAATGACGTCGTCTTCCTGCGCCAGCGCGCGGTCATCCTCATCGAATTCCACGCTGTCCGAGCGCCCTTGCGCGTAAGCGCGATTATGTTGAGCGAGATTTTCCATGGTTGCGCCTAGTCGTTCACTTGAAACGGCCATCTGATTGGTGCGGGCAACACCTGCTGCATCAGCGTCTCCGAAGCTTGCAAACTCAGCCCCCAGAAACACAACGGCCCAGCCGCGCTTCTCTACCCGGTCCAGCACTTCGCGGATATTGTCCCGGCTGAATTCGCGGCTGGCATTCTCGTGCCCGTCCGTCATGATGACGATCACGGCTTTGTCCGGATTATCCTCTTCGGCGAGGGCGACCATTCGGCCGATGGCATCGAACAGGGGTGTCATGCCGCGCGGTTGCACTTCGTCAGACGTGATTGTCTGCCAGTCCTCACCTGTCACATTACGCCGGAGTGTATCGAACTGGAGGCCGTCCTGCGCATCGAATACAAAGAAGGTGATGTCATTGGCGACATCCGGGCCGTCATCCGGCGTTATGACGCTATCAACATAGGCATTCACCGAGCCGAGTGCCTCATCCCAGATGGAGTTCATCGAGCCCGTTCGGTCGAGCAGAATGTAGGAGTTGAGTTGAACACTCTCATCTGAAGCGGGTGTGGCGTGCGCCTGTGCCGCGGTACTGACAGCTAAAGTCGCGCCAAAAAGGTATTTCAGGATGTTCATTCGGCCCTCCATTCCGCGTAGACTGCGATGGCGAACACGTTCAGCGAAAAATAAGGCGCTAAATGGCCGCTAAAGGGGCAATTTACTTGCGTGATTGTGGCCGATGGATATTGTGCGCGCAAAATTTTGGCGTGATCGCCATAATCCAACTTAGAAGTAGGAAATAATGTCTAACCGCACCGTCCCGAAAAAAGTCGTCCTCGCCTATTCTGGTGGTCTCGATACGTCGATCATTCTGAAATGGCTTCAGACAGAGTTCGGTTGTGAGGTTGTAACCTTCACAGCAGACCTTGGTCAGGGTGAAGAACTCGGTCCGGCACGAGACAAAGCCCAGCTTCTCGGCATCAAAGACGAGAACATCTATATCGAAGATGTACGCGAAGAGTTCGTTCGCGATTTTGTCTTCCCGATGTTCCGCGCGAACGCGGTTTATGAAGGCACGTATCTGCTCGGCACATCGATTGCGCGTCCACTGATCACGAAGCGTCTGGTTGAGATCGCAGAAGAAACCGGCGCTGACGCAATTGCACACGGCGCGACCGGCAAAGGTAATGACCAGGTTCGTTTCGAGCTTTCAGCTTACGCGCTGAACCCGGATATCCGTGTTGTCGCGCCTTGGCGTGAATGGGCCTTCAAAAGCCGTGAAGCGCTTCTGGAATTTGCTGAGCAGCACCAGATTCCGATTGCGAAAGACAAGCGCGGCGAAGCGCCGTTCTCCGTTGATGCAAACCTGCTTCACTCGTCTTCTGAAGGTAAAGTTCTGGAAGATCCGTGGGAAGCAGCGCCTGAATACGTCCACCAGCGATCTCTCTCGCCAATGGATGCGCCTGACGAAGCGACTGAAATTGTCATCGGGTTTGAAAAAGGTGACGCAATTACGCTCAACGGCAAAGAGCTGTCGCCAGCTGAAATGCTGACCGCGCTGAACAAGCTCGGCCATGACAATGGCATTGGTCGCATCGATCTGGTTGAGAACCGTTTCGTGGGCATGAAATCTCGCGGCGTATACGAGACACCGGGCGGCACAATCCTGCTGCAGGCACACCGCGCAATGGAGTCCATCACGCTCGACCGCAATGCGGGCCATCTGAAAGACGAGCTGATGCCGCGCTATGCAGAGCTCATCTATAACGGCTTCTGGTTCGCGCCAGAGCGTGAAATGCTTCAGGCCCTGATCGACAAGAGCCAGGAAAAAGTGGCCGGTGAAGTTCGTCTCGTTCTTTATAAGGGCAATGTCATCGTGTCCGGTCGTCGCTCACCATACTCTCTCTATGACGATCTGCTCGTTACATTCGAAGACGATGGCGGCGCGTACGACCAGAAAGACGCTGAAGGCTTTATCCGCCTGAACGCGCTTCGTCTGCGTACACTTGCAGCGCGCAACCGCCGCTAGAAGTCACTATGGATATGTCTCCTGATCTGATCCTCACATTTGCGGACCGGATCGGCGTATTTGTATTTGCTGTCTCGGGAGGCATAGCCGCGGTCCGAAAGGATATGGACCTATTCGGTGTGATCACGCTTGCATTTCTGCCCGCTGTCGGGGGCGGAACCCTGCGTGATCTCATACTTGATGCGCCGGTTTTCTGGCTCGAAGACACGCTGTCGCTCTGGCTTGCCATGGCAGGCGGACTGGCAGCGTTTTTCTTTGCCAATGCGCTGGAAGGCTTCAAACCGCTCCGATGGGCGGACGCTGTAGGCCTCGCGCTATTCGCGGTGACGGGCGCGGCTAAAGCCGCTGACCTTGGCCATGATTATCTGATCATTCTGATCATGGGTGTGATGACGGCGTCGGCTGGTGGTCTCATTCGTGATGTCGTTGCGAACCGTGATCCTCTTCTGTTGAAGGAAGACATCTACGCGACGGCAGGGCTTCTCGGGGCAATGGTGTTTGCTGCGCTGATCTATTTCAATGTGAATGAGAGTATTGCGTTCGCCGCTGGCTTTGCGGCAGCGTTTACGCTTCGCGCGCTCGCCATCATCTTCAAATTATCTTTGCCAAAGGCGCGGCTTTAAGTCCGGTGTATCGGAGGCGTTAACCAGCTAGGATGCATCAACTGGCGCAGAATTTAGACAAAGCCTGAATAAACTTCCCTCTACGCCTTTTGTTGCGCTTGCACACGACCTGCTGCGCGGCTAGAGGGAAGCCATATAGACAGACGCGTAAAAGAGGGACGCATTATGGATCTTTCCAAGATTTCCAGCGGGGAAAACCCACCAAAAGACGTAAACGTGGTGATTGAGGTTCCGCTGGGTGGTGAGCCGATCAAATACGAGATCGACAAGGATTCCGGTGCGATGTTCGTCGACCGC
This sequence comes from Ponticaulis sp., assembly GCA_002723155.1. GTDB lineage: Bacteria > Pseudomonadota > Alphaproteobacteria > Caulobacterales > Hyphomonadaceae > Ponticaulis. The sequence continues at coordinate 738,393 of PBNO01000002.1, forward strand.
TATCTCTACACCTCTATGCGTTACCCGTGTAACTACGGTTTCGTGCCACACACGCTGAGCCTTGATGGCGATCCGATCGACGTCATGTGCTATGGCAGCCGCGCTCTGGTTCCAGGTTCCGTTCTGCGCGTGCGCCCGATTGGCGTTCTTCTGATGGAAGACGATGGCGGTCCGGACGAGAAAATTCTCGCAGTTCCACACACGAAACTGACGCGTCTTTACGAAAAAGTTCACGAAAAAGAAGACCTGCCAGACGTCATTCTCGAGCGCATCACGCACTTCTTCGAGCACTATAAAGACCTTGAACCAAACAAATGGGTGAAGGTTGATTGCTGGGACGGCCGTGAGAAAGCTGAAGAGCTGATCGCGCAATCCATCGCGCGCTACGCGGAAACCAAATAAGCTCTGATACCTGAGGGGCTGACATGGAATTCGGCCTCTGGGCATCCATGATTGTATTGTTTGCGGCCGGCGGGTTAACACCTGGTCCGGCCGTAATGCTTGTTATTGCGGCCTCGCTTCGTTACGGCTTCTGGCTGTCTCTGGTGAGCGGGCTCGGTATTTGCGCTGCGAATGTCGTCTGGATTACGCTTGCAGCCTCCGGCGCCGGTGCGCTGGCTGAACAATTTCCAACCGGATTTTTCGTTCTCAAACTTGTCGGGCTGGGCTTTGTACTCTGGCTTGCCTGGTCGACGGCAACACAGCCCGTCGATACAAACTTCGAAGATGAAGTAACTGATGTGTTCAAGCCGAAGGGGCAGAACTTCATCAAAACCGGCCGTATTACTGGCCTCTTCCTGCGCGGCTTCGGGCTACAGCTGGCCAATCCGAATGCATTGGTCTTTTTCGGCGGTCTTCTGCCGGCCTTTTTCAATGTTGATGCCCCGATCATTCCGCAAGTGATCATTATGGTTTTGACGGTTACGGCGACCGAGCTGTTTGGTCTGAGCATTTATGGCAGCGGCGCACGCCTCCTCTCACATAAATTCTCTGAACCGAAATTTGCACGCGTCTTCTATGTGTGCGCCGCCACTCTTATGGCGGGTTCGGTCGTCTGGGCTCTGGTCAGTCCGTATCTATAGCTGCCTTGAATGAGTGCAATTTTGCCACGCTAATCCCCTGAAACGCGAATCAACTGCTGAACGGACTCAGTTAAGCAGCTGTTTGTATGATATATTGTGCGGGATGGCTTGGGGCAGGCCATACGGGGCAGGGCACAATATGAAATCTGACGGATCTACTGAAACGACTTCTGTTCGGCGCGAAGGGCCGAAGCGTAGCGAAGCCTCTCGTCAGGCTATTTTGTCTGCTGCGCGTGAAGAGCTGATCGAGCATGGCTGGCGCTCTTTCAGTCCTGACCGTCTGTCACGCCGCGCCAAAGCGTCCAAGCAAACGGTGTATCGCTGGTGGCCTTCCGTGGCTGCAATCGCAATTGATGCCGCAATCAGCATGATTGACGAGCCGGTTATCAAACCCGAAGAGCCCGTTGATGTGCAGCTGGCTGCCTTCATCGAGCCCTTTTCAGAACTTGCCCGTGTTGGTGATGGCGCTCACCTTCTGCGTAGCGCGTTGCTGGCAGCATCTGATGACCCGGCCGCCGGTGAGATTTTTCGAACCTGGTTCAATAATACCATTCGTAAGCCGATGAAGAACGTGCTGGCGCAAGCCGCATCCAAAGGGCGTATCCGCAGGGATTATGATCCCGATGCCGTGTGCGAAACATTGTTTGGTGCGGTATGGCACCGGCTGATCCTTATGCGCGGGCCGTTGCCGCACGTTCTGGCTATGAAATCGGCTCAGGCCGTTCTTGCGTCGCTTCGTCCTTAAACCTCATCTCCCGGTTTTCAGAATTCTCTGATAAAGGGGCGGCATGACACGTCTGCCTTCACGCCCGAACCTTGACTGGAAAGACGACGGAACCCCCGTCGCGACTGCGTTCGATGACGTATATTTCTCGCGCAGTGATGGGCTGGAGGAGACTCGCGCGGTATTCTTTCGCGCTTGCGGGTTGCCAGATCGGTGGCGAGACGAAAAAAGCTTCACTATTGCAGAACTAGGCTTTGGAACCGGCCTGAACTTCCTCGCGCTGGTCGATCTCTGGCTCGGATCGGAGCGCCGCAGCGATGGCTGGCTCGACTTTCTGACGGTTGAGAAGCATCCGATGGCGGCTGAAGATGCGCGCAGATCACTGGCGCGCTGGCCGGAAATCAAGACCTACGCTGATCAGTTGCTGGCGCGCTGGCCTGAACAGACTATGGGCCTGCAGCGTATCGTGTTTCCGCAATGGCGGATTAGCCTCAGCATTTTTATCGGTGATGCCGCTGACTGGTTCAACTCGGTCGATTTTGAAGCGGACGCCTGGTTTCTTGATGGGTTTGCTCCGGCCAAGAATGAAGCCATGTGGTCTGAAGACATTCTCAAGGGTCTCGGCGACCACGCAAAACCCGGTTGCCTCGTTGGCACTTACACGGTGGCGGGCCATGTTCGGCGCGGATTGGCTGCTGCAGGCTTTAAGGTGTCCAAACAGCCGGGATTTGGCAGAAAACGCGAACGCCTTGAGGCGATCTATCCGGACAACGCTCCGCGCGACCCCCGGCCGGATATATTCTTGCGTAATGCGCCGAAACGTGAGTTTGAGCGCGTTATTGTCGTGGGTGCGGGAATTGGCGGTGCATCAGTCGCACGCCAGTTTGCAGAGGCTGGTTTACCGGTAATGGTTATGGACAGGGCTGAAGGGCCTGCCTCTGGCGCAAGCGGTAATCCCTATGGCCTTGTCATGCCGCGCCTTGATGCGGCGGACACCCCTCAGGCCCGCTTGCTCATTCAGAGCTATCTCTACGCGCTATCCTTTTATGCGCGATATGCGCCAGACTTTGCGCATGAGGTCAGTGTTACGCAGGCCCCTCAGAGCGACGCGGAAGTTAAACGCTTTTCAAAGCTCGCCGAAGATCCGCCGCTCAATGACGGACGCCTGTCATTCAGTGATGAAGAGCGTGAATCGCTGATCCATCATGGCGCGGCATTGGTGGAGCCGGCAAAGCTAGTGGCGGCATTGCTCGACCACCCCGGTATTGATTGTCGCTGGAATCAGTCTGTTGAAACGCTTGGGGCGATTTCAGGCGAATCTGACGAAAAAACGCTGACTGTCATTTCAGCGGGACACCTTATTTCAGGTCTGTTGCCGGAAATGGCTGAATGGATTGCCGGAAAAGCCGGGCAGGTAGAGCTCGCTAAATCCGTATCGGAGGACATTGAAGCTCAAGCAATTGCATCCGGCAGTTATGCGCTCAGGAAAGATGGCGATCTGCTATTCGGCGCGACGTTTGAGGCCTTTGAGGGCAATGTGCCAGCGGTAACTTATGAGGCCCGCGCTCATAACATCAAAGCATTTGTGTCGCTTGCGTCTGACTGGATTGACATTCTGGACGAGACACAGCTCGTCTCGCGCGCGTCGGTTCGGGCGACGACGCCGGATCGCTTTCCAATTGCGGGATGTTGGTTTGACCGGTCTGAAACGCTCTTAAATCTCGCACCGCTTCAGCATGGCGCACCCGTTAAGGGGGGAGCTGTTTCTGGTGGTGACGTGTATGTGATGGCAGGGCTCGGTGCCCGCGGCTTCACTTTTGCGCCCCTTCTGGCGGACCTGATTGTATCTCAGGCGCTGGGGCGGCCGCTTCCTCTCGCCCGGTCAGAGCAGGAGATTGTCTCTCCTGTTCGTTTCCTGGTCCGGGCGATCCGGAAGGGGCAGATAACTGACTAGCCGCGTGTTGCGAGCGACCAGTCGAATGCGAACGCTGGGCAATCAGCACCCGGGCAATCGAGCCCGTCAATCTGGACCACGAAGCCGCGGTCTATATGTGTGCCCATTGTCACGTCCAGTCCGGCAGCCTGAACATGGAAACGTCCTGAGAGTACGGCTGCGGCGGTGAGAACGATGGCGGCGCCCATTACGAACATGCCCGTCATTGTTCCGTTTGATGATCTTCCCGTAAACATTGTTTGCCCCTTCGATACAAACGGTGGTGAGTTAGGTTACTGACCTTTTTCGAGGTCACGGAACTGGCGGCGAAGACGCCACTCGTCCGAGGTAACTGCGCGTTCCATGGATTGAAGGCGATCTTCGAGATCCATGAATTTGTAGCGCAGGTTGGAGAATGTGATCGTTGGTCGATCCGAAACTCCGCGCCAGAATGTTTCCTCATCCGGGCTGAGTGATGGTGCATTCCTCGGTGGTGTTGGCAGGATGACCCACATCACCATGTAGGCGATGATGATTAGCGGTCCTGCAAACAGGAAGAAGGAAAGCACGGCGGCGATACGGACCAGGGATGGTTCCCAGCCGAACCGGTCAGCAATGCCGCCACAGACACCGCCAATGACCTTGTCGCGAACAGACCGGTAGAGGCGTTTGGGGTTAGGTGACCCATTATAGTCGTATGGCTCATCACGTTCCGGACCACGGTGGAAAGTGTTTCTCCACTTTCCGTAGTCGTCATCATGTCGTCTGCGATGTGGCATTAGTTCTTCCTGTAAATGTCATCGCGGAGATTGTCAGAGCGGCTGCTAGTCCGCTCAACTTCACCCTCGATGATGGCTTCAAGGCTCTCAATGCGGCGCTCCATGGCGCGCGCTGATCGCCAAAGGTCTTCCAGCATCCGCTCATCGTCCGGCTGGAGCGTCTTCTGCTTCCGCCAGATCGTGATGTAGTGAAACAGCACGGCGGGAAAGCCTATGAAGAGCATGCCGACGATGGCGATTGCGATAAATTCCTCAGGCATTTAGTTCGCCCTTTTCGGTGGTTACTGCAGTCCGCTCACGGCGATCCTTCAGATAGTTTGCGATGAGACCAGGTGCTGTCAGCACAGTCATGATCCCGGTGAGGACAAGAAACGGCATTGCCATAATGATTACTCCTCAGAGTCTTTTTTCTTTGTTTCAGGCGTCGCTGTTGTCTGAACACCTTTACGGCGTTTCAGCTCAGCGAGCTCTTTTTCGACTTCGTCAGATTGTGCGAGGTCGGCGAATTCCTGCTCGAGCGAAGGCTCATAGCCTTTGATCGTGTCAGCATAGGCTTCCATCTCGTCGACTTTACGCTCTACGGCAGAGTAACGTGCCAGCGCGTCATCAACGCGGGAGTCATATGTGCGCGAACGGGCGCGGATGCGATGCTCGGCAGCTTCACGACGCATCATAAGTGCGCGATGTTTTGCTTTAGCTTCATCAAGCTTGGCCTGAAGCTTTTCGAGATCGGAAGAGCGCTTTGCGAAAGCTTCCTCTGCAGCAGCAAGACCTTCCTTGCGTGCAGCAATCTCTGAAGCTGCTTTCTGTTTCGCTTGCAGCGCGCCACGAGCCAGATCTTCACGACCTTTATCAATAGCGAGTTCTGCTTTGGCTTCCCATTCAGCGGCAACGGTTTCGAAATGCGCGATTTCGCGTTCCATTTCTTTTTTGTCTGCCATTGCGCGGGCAGCACCAGTGCGAACCTCGATCAGCGTGTCTTCCATTTCCTGGATCATCAGACGCGCGATTTTTTCAGGATCTTCCGCCTTGTCGAGCATGGCGTTGATGTTTGAGTTTACGATGTCTCCGAAGCGGGAAAACAGTCCCATAGTCGGTCTCCTTGATAAATTACGTTTAGAAGAGAATGCGTGCGACGATCACGCCAGCGATGAAGAAGCCCCAGCTTTCCATCGGACGACGTGACAACCAGCCTGTGAAACGGCTGAAGCGATCTTGCAGCGTGTCATCCCGTCGGGATTGGCTGTGTGCTTCATAGTCTCTCATGTCTCTCTTCCTTTTCTTGCGGCCCCCTTAGCCGCTGAGCTGTCCTGCAAGTTGCAAAGGGCGTGCCAGTTTTGAATTAATGTTATAGAACCTTGTTTACATTGAATAATAAATTTCATTCTTGCTTTTCGCCGCGTCTATTTAGTAAAATATACGAAATATAATTAGTTTTTTAGTCGATAATTGTGGTATATTTGACGAATGATTGAGCCTGTTTCACCAATTGGCGAAAGCCCTGAATGGCTGGAGGCGCTGGAAAAAGCGTCTTTCATTGCTCCTCTGGACCGATCGATCCTCATTATCGGGGAGCGAGGTACGGGTAAGGAACTGATTGGCGAGCGCGTGCACTTCCTGTCGAAGCGATGGAACGGACCCTTTATTAAAGTGAACTGTGCTGCGCTGTCTGATGAGTTGCTGGATTCAGAACTGTTTGGACATGAGCAGGGCGCGTTCACCGGCGCCAGCTCTCGGCGGATTGGCCGGTTCGAACAGGCGGATGGCGGCACGATCTTTCTGGATGAGATCGCAACGGCATCCGATCGTGTGCAGGAAAAGCTGTTACGCGTTGTAGAGTATGGCGAGTTTCAGCGCCTTGGCGGCGAGCATGTGCTCAAATGTGATGTACGGGTGACGGCAGCGACCAATATCGATCTTCCAGCGGCGGTGGAGGCCGGTAAGTTTCGCGCCGACCTCCTTGACCGTCTGGCCTTTGACGTGATCACCCTGCCCCCGCTTCGGGTCCGGATTGAGGATATTTCTCTCCTCGCAGACCATTTCGGAAGCCAGATGGCTCGCGAGATGGGGCTTCCATTCACCGGCTTCTCTCCGTCGGCGATTTTGCAGCTGGAAGCGCATGACTGGCCGGGCAATGTGAGGGAGCTTAAAAACGTCGCCGAGCGCATCACGCACCGTTCGCTTCATATGGATCCCGAAAGCTATATAGAGTTTTCAGAGGACGCGATTGACCCGTTTGCTTCACCGTTTCGCCCACAAGCCAGGCAGATGGCTGCCAAGCCCGTTCAATCAGGCCCGGTTCATGAGCTTCGCCTCGATGTGCCGCCCGTAGAGGACGGCCTCGATTTTGAAACGGAAATTCGGCTGTATGAGGTGCGTCTGGTCGAGGCAGCGCTAAAAGCGAGTGAGGGTCATCAAGGGAAAGCCGCTGACTATCTTGGGCTCACCTATCACCAGTTTCGCGGCCTTCTTCGTAAGCATGGCATGGACAATAAAAAGAAGCGCGGCGAGGTGGATGAACCGTTGGACCGTCAGCCTATTCGAGGCATGTAATACGGAGGAAAACGCTCCGAATTTTATGTAAATTCTCCGACTACCCGAAACGCTAATTTCCTTGATTTCTGCCATGACGTCAGTATGGAACTGACTTCTGCATCTGCCGCTGATTTTGCTGTCGACCCTGAACGGATAGAGTTTATGGGTCTTACCTTTGATCCTTTGGATACCGAAGGCGCTGTTGTTGAGCTCGTGTGCCGCGCCGATCGCGGTTGCGACTTCACCTATCTGGTCACGCCGAATGTTGATCATATGGTTCGCCTCGATGCGGAGCCTGATCTTCGTCCGCTTTATACGGATGCAGGCATGCTGGTCTGTGATAGCCGCATCCTCGAACTGTTTGCGAAGTTTGAAAGTAAGGAGCTTCCTGCTGCACCGGGCGCAGACATTGTTGAAGCGCTCATCCGTGATCACATTAACTCCGATGAAAAGATCGTTGTGATTGGCGGCGATGAAGGGATTATTGAATCGCTGGCCCGTGATTATGGCATTGCAAATGTCGCCTGGCACAACCCACCTATGGGTCTTCGCAATAAGCCGGATGAAGTCCGTAAGGCCGCAGAGTTTCTTGTCAGTGAAAACGAACGTTTCGCCTTTCTGTGTGTCGGGTCCCCGCAACAGGAGATGGTTGCCCGTGAGGCGCTGCGTCTTGGCCGCGGTAAAGGCGTTGCCCTGTGTTGTGGCGCGAGCCTTGAGTTTCTGGCAGGCCGCGTCGAGCGTGCGCCACTCTGGATGCGCAATGCGCGTCTTGAATGGCTTCATCGCCTGCTGAGTGAGCCGAAGCGCATGTGGAAGCGCTATCTGGTCGATGGGCCGCGCATCTTTGCGATCTGGCGAAAACACAAATCAGAACAATAAAAAACCCCCGCGCTTGCGGGGGTTTTCTTTGATCAGTGCTATGCGGGCCTAGCCAGCGAGCATGTCGATCTTGCCGTATTTCTCAGCGAGAATGTAGTAGAATGTGACGCGGGACTTATTGCCCTTCTCGTCTTTCATCACTGTGCAAACTTCCTGAATTGCAGCGTCCAGATCAGCGTCGGAATCCGTCAGTTCAAACTTCTTCTTCAGCCACTTTTCGCGCACACGTTCCAGCTCGGACGGATCAGAGCAGGAAACCAGAGACGAGTCGCGGTTGCGAAGTGCGATACCGAGATGGTTCACAATCTTCTGCAGTGCAGTTTCGTTATATGCTTTCGCATACTTTTTTACGTTATCCACGTAAGGTGCAATATCGGCCATTTGGATCACTCCCCGTCTAGCCCGTACCAAGTTGAGCGATTGCCCAATCACCACCTTATCCAGCATTAGAAAGTCGGCAAGTAGGCAGGCTGCGATTTATGGACACGGGTTTGGCTGGCGTGCGTGCAGTTCGTTCACGCTGGTTTCCAGATCGTCGGACCAATCAAGATCAAACGCGTCAATGCACGTCTTCAGCTGTTCCATCGTCGTGGCGCCGATAATCGTTGAGGCCATGAAAGGCCTTGTGTCGCAAAACCTTATCGCAAGCTGACCCGGATCAATGCCCTTCCCCGTCGCCAGATCGACACAGGAATTGATCGCTTCTTCGGCATGCGGCTTCTCATACCGGCTAAGGCGTTGGAACAAGGCTTTGCGTGAGCCTTCTGGCAGTGCGCCGTCCCGGTATTTGCCGGTCAGATAGCCCTGCCCCAATGGCGAGTATGACAGAAGCCCGACATCCTCATGCATGCAGACCTCTTCCAGGCCTTCTTCAAAGGTGCGGTTCACCAGATTATAGGCGTTCTGGATAGATTGAACGCGAGGCAGGCCGCGTTTTTCGCTTTCAGCGATAAAGCGCATCACACCGAATGGTGTCTCATTGGATAGACCAATATGGCGGATATTGCCCTTCTTAACGTGGGCATCAAGCGCTTCGAGAATGTCTTCAAACGGCTCGTATGAAATATCGTAGTGCTTTGCTTTCAGTTTGCCGCCGAAAATCGGCGCGACACGGTCCGGCCAGTGAAGTTGATAGAGATCGATATAGTCCGTCTGTAGACGCTTCAGGCTCTTCTCAACGGCCTCGTCAATTTGCGCCTTGTTGATGCGGCACATATCGACGTCATCGCGATACCAGGTGTTTTCAGACCGGCCGACAATTTTGGTGGCGAGAATGACTTTGTCGCGATTGCCGCGCGCTTTCATCCAGCTACCGACAATACGTTCTGTCGAACCTTGCGTTTCCGGCTTTGGCGGAATGGCATAAAGCTCTGCTGTATCGAAGAAGTTCACGCCGCGTTCGACAGCGTAGTCCATTTGCTCGTGACCTTCGGCTTCAGTATTCTGTTCGCCATATGTCATCGTGCCGAGGCAGCACGCGCTGACCATCAGGTCTGTACGACCAAGTTTGCGTTTTTCCATTTTTGTCTCCCAATCCCGACAGGCTGACGCGGTCCGAGCGCAGACTCAAGCCGTTATTTTCGGTTGCGCGGCGGTGGTGGCGTGGCGTTTGCCGGATCTTCCGGCCAGTTATGCTTCGGATATCTGCCTTTCATATCCTTGCGCATGTCGGAATAGCTGCCAGCCCAGAAGCCGGGTAAATCCTTCGTGATAGCGACAGGCCGTTGGGCCGGCGAGAGAAGGCTCAAAGTCATTGGTACGCGCCCGTCACAAATCGTTGGATGCATTTTAAGGCCATAAAGATCCTGAACCCGAACCGAGACGAGCGGTGCTTTCTCGTCCGCGTAATCAATAGCTACGTTTCGCCCTGACGGTGCCTGCCATCTGGTCGGAAGCGCTGCCTGCAGCGCCTGACGAAGTTCCCAATCCATGGTGTCATCCAGATAGCGTCGCAGCGAGCCCGCCTCGATACCTTTCAGGCCATGGGTTTCGATATGCGGGATGAGCCATTCAGACGCGGACGACACAAGTTCCGCTTCCAGCGCCTCCGGTGTGCCTCCAGTCTGCGGAGCTTTCTCGGGAAAGGCCGAATAGAAAAAGCCCAGTCTGGAAACGTGATCCTTGATAGCGTCAAATCCGGGAAGTGCGGAGAGGCCGTTCTCTTCCACCGCCCTGATCACAGCCTCTGCGATGGACGCATTATCAGGCTGGGATAGCGGCGTTTCGGACAATACGATTTCGCCGAGCGTTTTCTGGCGCCGCGCTTTGATCTTGCCGGATTTTTGATCAAACTCGGCAAAGTCGCGTTCGGTTTCGGTGAGAACGCCGCGCACCAACCGCTCATCAAGCGCGCCCGCCAGACGGACAAGGCTTTCATTTCCGCTTTGCCCACCCGTTTCACAGACGATGATCCACTCACTTCCTTCAAGTGTGAAGTTATCTGGAAGTTTGACGCCCCCTCCTCCCGCAAGCTGATAGCGCTTTGGGTCGGATTTGCGACGTTTCGCGATCCGGTCCGGCCAGGCTTTCGCGATAATGTCTGCGGCATGTCCGGATGGGGCGGCTTTGGTACCAGCCCAGCGTTTTGCCTGGTCCTTCAACGAACTGGCGCGTTTAGACCCGTCTCGCTGAAATGACGAAACCCGCGAAGATAAATCATCGGATCGCCCGCCTGCGCCCTGTTCTGAAAGCATAGCGGCGATCTGAGCGGCGAGCGCTTTTTCTCCGTCGCTGTCTGCTGCCAGAATGAGCGATGACAGGCGCGGGTGTAGCGGCATGCCGGAGGCTTTCTGACCCTTCCGCGTTAGCGAATTCGGATCATCTGCGTCGATGAAGTCCAGCCGCTTCAGCATATCGAGGGCTGCTGCAAAATGCCCGCGCGGTGGATAGTCCAGAAGGTTGAGATCATACAGGTTGTGATCTCCCCACTCGATCAGACGCAATAATGCAGAGCTAAGATCGGCGTTGAGAAGTTCCGGTGTTGGCGCCTTTGGCAGACCGCGATTTTCCTCTTCATGCCAGAGCCTGTAGCAGATGCCCGGCTCTGTACGGCCCGCGCGTCCGCGCCTCTGGTCCACATTTGCGATGGAGGCTTTCACCGTGGAGAGCATCGCGCCGAGGCTATTGGGTGAATAGACAGGTACACGTGCAAATCCGCTATCAACAACCACCCTCACCCCTTCAATGGTAAGCGAGCTTTCGGCAATGTCTGTCGAGAGAACGACTTTGCGTCTGCCGGACGGTGGCGGCTTGATCGCGTCATCCTGCTCTTTAGGAGGTAGCGCGCCGTAAAGGCGGCAGATCAATATGTCGTCTGAAAGGTCAGCAAGGCGCTCAGCCGTTCGGTTGATTTCTGCGGCGCCCGGCAGGAATGCGAGAACTGACCCCGTTTCAGCAGCCAGCGCTTTGCGAATGGCCTTTTCCATCTGGTCTTCAAGCCTGTCCTGCGTACGCCCGAGATATCTGGTCTCGACCGGATAAGCCCTGCCCTCGGACTGCACGACTGGTGCCTTCAAAACGCTAGCCACCTTCTCAGTGTCGAGCGTCGCGGACATGACAACGATACGTAGGTCTTCGTTCAGATAGTCCTGACTTTGTTGCGCAAGCGCGAGGCCAATATCTGCGTCCAGAGAGCGTTCGTGAAATTCGTCGAAAAGAACAGCGCCAAAGTCGCTGAGTTCAGCATCGCGCGTGACGAGATTGGTGAACACACCCTCGGTGACGACTTCAATCTTTGTCTTTTGGCCAATTCTCGTATCGAGGCGGGATCGTACACCCACAGTGTCGCCGACATGCTCGCCCAGCATGCTGGCCATACGCTCAGCAGCGCGCCGCGCGGCGATCCTACGCGGCTCAAGCATGATGATTTTCTTGTCGCCGAGCCAGTCAGAGCCAAGAAGATGTAGCGGAACTTTTGTCGTTTTACCGGCGCCGGGCGGTGCAGCGAGCACGAGCCGGTTGCCGGTTTTCAGCGCAGCGGAAATCTCATCCAGCACATCATCGATGGGAAGTTGGAATGCGTCCGCCACGGCCAGTCTTTCGGTTCAAACAGGCTAAAATCGCTAGCTTTCTTTGATGCGCGCTTCAAGGCCTGAACCGATCGGCGCGTTAAAGCGTAAACAGATGTAACGGTTAAAGGATACCTCAAATGACGCTGCTGAGAATTGCGATTGCCGGGCTTGGTATTGCCCTCGCCCTGATGTGTGTCTGGGCGGGTATGAACGGCCATTTCCTGAATGAGTTCGGTATTGTCGGTGGCCTGGCATGGGGCAAGGTCAGCCTTGCGGACCTCTATATTGGCTTTGCGCTTCTTGCTGTGCCTATCGCGCTGACGGAAAAAGTAAAATTGTCAGTGCCAATCATTATTGCTCTGTTCTTATTGGGAAATATCGTCGGCGCGTTCTGGCTCGCCTGGCGTTTGCCTACGCTGGTCAGGCGGCTGAAGCAGGATAGGCCGGCGTAAACAGAGAGCGGATTTCCTCAGCAACAATACGTGCATCGGATTCTCGCGAAGAGCCTGCGCGCCATGCCACGCCGATGGAGCGGCCGATTGCTGGCGGTGAGAATGGACGGATATTCACATCAAGCCCGTTTCCAATGCCGGCATCGGCGGCAATCTTCGGAATAAGCGATACGCCCAGCCCGCCATCGACCATCTGGATGAGCGTATGCAGGCTGGTCGCGCTTACCTCCCCGCCATCGCGTACGGTCGGCATCTGACAGACAGAAAGCGCATGGTCGCGCAGACAGTGGCCGTCTTCCAGAAGCAGTACATCATGCGGCGCGAGGTCTTCCGGCTGCAGCGCGCCGTCTTTTCCGAGTGGATGCCCTTTTGGCGCAGCCAGAAGGAATTCGTCATCAAAAACAGGAATGGAATCGATACCCGTCGCATCATAAGGCAAAGCGATCAGCGCAGCATCGAGACGGCGTGCGCGCAGATCATCCAGCAAGCGTGCGGTCTGTTCTTCGCGCAGATAGAGCGTCAGATGATCAAACTTGAATTTCAGGTGTTTCATCACGCGCGGCAGCATGAAAGGCGCGATTGTTGGGATCGCGCCAAGACGGAACGTACCGTAAAGCGGCTCCCCTGCCCCTTTCGCCGCAATCACAAGGTCTTCGGCGTCTGAAAGCAGACTGCGCGCCCGGTCAACAACCTCTGCACCGGTGGCGGTCAGTGTCGCGCCGCGTGCTTCGCGCTCCACAAGCTGCACCCCCAGAATACCCTCAAGTTCGCGGATGGCGGTTGAGAGCGTTGGCTGGGTGACATGCATGCTTTCGGCGGCACGTGAGAAGGAGCGCTCTCTTGCGAGCGCATCAAGAAACTGGAGCTGTCTGAGCGATGGAAGAATCATAGAAAAAATTTATGGCATCTGGAGAAATAATCAAGAATGCTGCAGTGCCGCGAAGTCGAATGTGTTTCAAAAATTTTTGAATGGTCGGATATTTCCAATATTTGGCGATATGCAGAATATCCTTTCGCTGCGCCGCGATATACCGAGAATAATTCCAGACTATCCCGAGTTCGTTACTCAGGCACTGTCCCAGCGGCACCTGCGATAAAGACAACCTATCGCAAGTATAAATATTATAAATTTGTGTGATGCAGCAAGCTCGACCATATAGCATTCTGTATCCAGCCAACCGAGAAAGGATCACTTCATGGCTCTCATCAACACAGAGATTAAACCATTCAACGCGACAGCATTTAAAGAAGGTCAGTTCGTAGACATTTCTGACGCTGACGTTCGCGGCAAATGGGCGATCTTCTTCTTCTACCCAGCTGACTTCACATTCGTATGCCCGACCGAGCTCGAAGACCTCGCTGACCTTTATGGCGAGTTCCAGAACCTCGGCGTCGCGATCTTCTCTGTTTCTACAGACACACACTTCTCGCACAAAGCATGGCACGACACATCGCCAGCGATCGGCAAAATCAACTACTACATGGTTGGTGACCAGTCCGGCACAATCACAAACAACTTCGACGTAATGCGTCCAGGCGTTGGCCTTGCTGACCGTGCGACATTCCTCGTCGACCCGGATGGCATCATCCAGTTCATGGAAATCACGTCTGAAGGTGTTGGCCGTAACGCTGCTGAGCTTCTGCGTAAGACAAAAGCTGCTCAGTACGTTCGCAACAACCCGGGCGAAGTTTGCCCAGCTAAGTGGGAAGAAGGCGAAACAACGCTTGCTCCTTCACTGGACCTCGTCGGCAAAATCTAAGCCGTCGATACCAATGGCACTGGCACAACGTCCCCCCACCCCTTCCCGGTGTGCCAGTCGCCATTGGCCTGACATCAGGCCCCTCATCGCAGGGACCTGATCTTCGGCCAATGGCCTGAGACTTTCTTTTGGACGGCCTGTCCGGTCGTCCCCGACCCATCACATGGAGACCCATCATGCTTGATGCTGGAATGAAGACGCAGCTGAAAACCTATCTGGAGAACCTGCGTACCCCGATTGAACTGATTGCTTATACAGATGCGCAGCCAAAATCTTCCGAGATGAAGGGCCTGCTCGCAGACATTGCAGACGCTTCAGATAAAGTGACGCTCACCGATGGCACGCCGTCTGGCGACAAGCGTACACCGTCTTTCGAGATCGTCCGCAAGGATGACCCGAGCGTCGCTGTTACTTTCGCCGGCCTGCCAATGGGCCACGAGTTTACATCTCTCGTTCTCGCGCTTCTTCAGGTTGGCGGTCACCCGCCACGCGTAGAGCAGGACGTAATTGATGCTGTGAAAGCGCTCAAACCTGCGCAGCCACTGCATTTCGAGACGTATTTCTCGCTGTCATGTCAGAACTGCCCGGACGTTGTTCAGGCTCTGAACCTGATGAGCGTTCTGAACCCGGATATCACGCACACATCTATTGATGGCGCGCTATTCAAAGATGAAGTTGAAGCCCGCAAGGTTATGGCGGTGCCGACAGTTCTTCTAAACGGTGAAGAATTTGCGCAAGGCCGTATGAGCCTTGAAGAAATTCTCGGCAAAATCGATACGGGTGCTGCGGCGCGCGAAGCTGAAAAGATTGCTGAAAAGTCTGCCTTTGACGTTCTGGTCGTCGGCGGTGGCCCGGCTGGTGCAGCATCTGCGGTCTATGCGGCCCGTAAAGGCATTCGTACGGGTGTCGTTGCTGAACGTTTCGGCGGTCAGGTGCTTGATACTATGGGTATTGAGAACTTCATCTCCGTTCCACACACAGAAGGCCCGAAACTCGCTGCAGCTCTTGAGCAGCACGTGAAGGATTATGATGTCGACATTATGAACCTTCAGAAAGCGACCGAGCTTGTGCCAGCGTCCGAGCCGGGCGGGCTGATCGAAGTTAAGCTTGAAAACGGCGCGTCAGTGAAATCCCGCACCATCGTGCTTTCTACCGGTGCGCGCTGGCGCCAGATGGGCGTTCCAGGCGAGGACGAGTATAAGAATAAAGGTGTGGCCTACTGCCCGCACTGTGATGGCCCGCTCTTTAAAGGTAAGCGCGTGGCAGTCATTGGCGGCGGTAACTCTGGCGTTGAGGCCGCTATCGACCTTGCAGGCATCGTTGCTGAAGTCACTCTGATCGAGTTCATGAGCGAACTTCGCGCCGATGCGGTTCTGCAGCGCAAACTCTTCTCTCTGCCGAATGTGAAAGTCATCACGAATGCGCAGACCACAGAAGTTATGGGCGACGGTACGAAGGTCACGGCTCTTACTTATAAAGACCGTGTCAAAAACACCGATCACCAGATCGATCTGGAAGGCATCTTCGTTCAGATTGGTCTTGTGCCAAACACGGAATGGCTGAAAGGCGTCGTTGAGCTCTCTCCTCGTGGTGAGATCGAGGTGAATGCGCGCGGCGAGACCAACATTCCAGGTGTTATGGCAGCAGGCGACTGCACCACGACACCTTATAAACAGATCGTCATTGCGATGGGCGAAGGCTCCAAAGCCTCCCTCTCTGCCTTTGACTTCCTGATCCGCAACAGCGTGGAAGCAGACGTTAACGCGGCTTAATCATTTCTGGACATTGCCCGTCCTCTTGTGTTTTTCCTCCTGAACGGGGGGCGGGCAATGACGAAACTTTCCAACAGTATGGGAAACGACGTGGTTCGCCTCGAACGGCTGACCACCGACCATAAAGACGCACTTCTGCGCCCGGCGACGGAAGACGCGCTGTGGAGCTGGATGCCCTATCGGCCGTCCGGAACCCGTCTGGAAACCTATTTCGACACATTTCTGGCAGAGGCGCACGAAGACCATTTTGTGCCATTTGCGGTCATTGACCGTGCCACAGATGAACTTGTGGGCGTGACGGCATTTCTGTCTATATCGCGACATCACCGCCGATTAGAGATCGGACATACCTGGTATTTACCATCTTTACGTGGAACAGCGATCAACCCATCGGCGAAACTTCTCCTTCTGGGACGTGCGTTCGACTGGGGCGCGCTACGCGTTGAGTTCAAAACCGACATTGCCAACATCGCATCACGCGCTGCAATCCGTAAACTGGGGGCGCGGGAAGAGGGGATTTTCAGGTCTTATGTGCGGATGCTGGACGGAACACGCCGTGATATCGCGTGTTTTTCGATTCTGAAGGATGAGTGGCCTTCAGTGCGCGCCAGGCTGCAGGAACGGCTTGAAATGCATGCAGATGACTCAAAAAACTAGAGTTTTTTTCTCTCTATGCTTTCATTCTTGGCTAAAATTTCGTTAATCTGAAGGAAAGCTGAGGTAATATACTCCAGTCAAAACTCTCCAATTGGGGGAAAGCTTTTGGATGAGGGCGAGGGCTGTTCTAAAAATAAAAATGTAAAGGGGCACGAGACCTGCAACGGGGGTTTCGTCTGGGCCAGTTTGGCACAGTTGAGCAAATTTAGTGATGGCATGGCCTGACGAAGGTCAAAGGGGAATAGAAATGAAACTAGCAAATGGTCTGATGATCGCAGGCATGCTTGCTATGACCGCTATCCCGGCTTGGGCCGGAAACGATGGTGGCGTAGGCGGCGTAGATTATGACGCACTGAGTGGCGAAGCCCGCGTTCTTACTGAACAAGAAATTCTTGATCTTCTCGCACGGTCCGGTCAGGCCAGCGCTCAGATCAACCCGAACGACGTAGACATCCAGTATATGGGCGCTGAAAGCGAAATCGCTGTTTCCAGCGAGCTCTGCTGTGAGAACGTCAACGAAGTCGTGACAGAGCGCACACAGGTTCAGGAAACTGAGACCTTCATCGACGCTGTGACATCACGCGAAATCATTCAGCCGGTTGAGCGCACACTCATTCAGCCGGTTACCCGTCAGGTTATCGATGGCCGCACGGTCACTGAAACTGCACCGGTCCAGTATGAAGAAGAAGTTCTTCCGGTGATCGTCGACGAAGACACTGTTCCAGCAATCACTGAAGAAGTGATCCCGCAGGAAACATTTGAAACACGCGAAGAAATCACTGAGCGCGTTGAAGATGTTGTGGCTCGCCGCGACGTGATCCAGCCGGTTGTTCGTACAACAGTTGTTCCAGTTCAGCGCCGCATCGACCGTCCGGTTGTTGTTGAAGAAACTGCACCAACTCAGTACCAGACCCGTACAGCGCCAGTTCGTGTCATTCCGGCACCAAACCCGACTGTCGACGAATTCACGACTGTTGATGTGACTGAGACTGTTGTCGAAGAGTACACTGACGAAGTGATCGACGTTGTAACCCAGCGTGACATCATTCAGCCAGTTGAGCGCACAATCGTTCAGCCGGTCGAGCGTCGTATCCTTCGCCCACAAACTGAAACTGTCACAGCGCCAGTTGAGTACCGTGAACAGTACCTGCAAGGCCGTACAGAATATGGCCCACGTCCAGAGGTTCAGGAAAACGTTATTCCTCAGTACCAGGACCGCACAGTTCTCGAAGTCAGCGACGTTTATGTTGACCGCGTCACACGTAACATCGTTCAGCCAGTTGAAGTCACAGTTGTTCAGCCGGTAGAGCGTCAGGTTATCCGTGGCCGTTCAGAAACAGTAACTGCACCAACAGTGTACGAAACTGAGTACCTGCCAGGCCGTGTGATCGAAGCTCAGATCCCACAAACCCGCGTGAACTACATCCCGCAGGTTAACGAGGTTCGCCGCGAAGATTACCGCGAAACATACTTCAACGCTGTAACACGCCGTGAGATCGTCCAGCCGATCGTCACAACACGTGTCCAGCCAATCGAAGTTGTCCGCTACAACCCGGTAACAGAAACAGTAACTGCACCAACTCAGTACGAAACAATCCGTGCTAATCAGGTTGTCCTGAATGTTGGTGGTGGCTGCGTCTGCTCAACCGGCTACTAAGACAGACAAGTCTAACCAGACTTTTCTATTCCACCCGGAGGCGTCTCATACCGAGACGCCTTTTGGTGCTTTTTGCATTTCAGGCCGCAATATAGCCTGATCGGCAAATATTCGATGTGCGATTAGTCGAGCGGAAGGGGATCGTTGATGCCCGGAACGGCATCTACATTGAGAAGCAGGTCTTCAAGAGACGGGGCTTTCGCAACGATCCGGCGCTTTTCATCATAAATGTAATAAGCCGTGCGGGATTTGCAGAGCGTAAAGCGCCGCCAGTTCGCCTTGTTGCGGAAAATCCAGACCTCATCATCGCAGTTGCCCGGAAACGCCCAGCCGGTCCAGACATGGTCTATCGGGCAGGCGCGCCAAAGAGCATCTATCTGCTCTAGTTCAGATGGGGTAAAGACGATCATGTTCTCATCACCATTCACTTTCCTGCGGCGTACATCAAGCCAGTATCAAGCTGCGCTTTGGATGTTTCTCTCGGGAATTCTCTTTACCGCCCATGTCGCGCTCGGGAAATTATTGAGTGGAAGTTATGAGCCGGGCCTTCTTGCCTTCTACCGTTCGGTGATCGCTCTGGTCTGGGTTGCGCCGCTTTTAATGCGCATGCCGCTTTCCAAGTTCAAAACAAAGCATGCAGGGCTCATTGTTATCAGAAGCCTGTTCGGAACGGCGGGTTTTCTGCTGGCGTTCTATGCCTACTCGCAGGAGTTCGGCATCCCGCTCTCTCAGTTCAATGCGATCTCGTTCTCACGATCACTATTCATTGTAATTCTTGCCTATTTTCTCCTGAAAGAGCAGGTCGGGCCGCGCCGGTGGATGGCGACGGCGATCGGCTTTATCGGCGTGCTCATCATGGTAAGGCCGAGCGCGGATATGGAGATTGGCTCTATTCTGGCGCTTGGTTCTGCGCTGTGCTTTGGCGGCGCGATCATTCTGGTAAAGACGTTATCGCGGTTTCACTCGCCGCTTGTCCTGCTGACCTATGCCAATCTGCTCTCAGCTATCCTGACGCTACCCGTGGCGATCATGCAGTGGGAAAACCCGCATAGTCTGGCGGATGTCGGGCTGATCGGCCTGATGGCGCTTGCGGGGCTTCTCGCCCAGAGCTGCTACATCACAGGCATGAGCAAGGGCGATGCGTCATTCCTGTCGACGATCGATTATCTCCGCTTGCCGATGACTGCCGTCGTCGACTGGCTGATCTTTCAGGAGTTTCCAGGCCCGCTTATCTGGCTCGGCGCAGCAATCATTGTTGCCTCAACGCTCTACATTACGATCCGCGAAGCAGCGTCATCACCCAAGCCGGCGGCGCCTGTCGCTTCGGACTGACCGCGCGGGGTCACTTTGTTGAGTATCAGCGTAATAAACTCATCGAGGTCGTCGCTGAACTCGTTCTGGCTGGACACCATAGACATAAGGCCGGCCGAAGATGAGATGATCATGCGCGCTGCAACCTTTGCAGACTGAGCGGATACGCCGCCCCGGAACATGTGCCGACGCAGCATGACCTGATAGTCCTCTTGCGCGGCCTCAAACGCTTTGGCGATGTCTGCATTGCTGGTGTTCAGATACCATGGGATCTGGCCCGAAGAGAGGCGTTGTTCCAGATAGAGACCATCACGTGCCATGATGGCGCGCTTTAGCTGCTCCGACAGTGGACCGTCATAGGCGAGCTCCGTTTCGACCTGTTCCTGCACGCGCGTATGAAACCGGTTCAAAGCCGCAGTGATAAGCGCACTTTTCGAGCTGAAATATTGATAAACTGCCGGGCGGGACAGCCCTACGGCTTCTGCCACATCATCCATCGTGACCCGGCGCAGACCATAGCGCGTCAAAAGCGCTTCTGCCGCATCCAGTATCTGTGTTTCGCGCGTTTCCTGGATCATGTGTGCCCCCACTGCTCATCAATCTGAAGGAAAATTTCCATCAACCGTGGAAGGCTATGCAAGCGGCACGCCAGAAAGCGAAAAATTTACAAGGAAGTTAATTAACGGCGAGGCGGCCTTTGCTAACGTTTTTGGCAAACTGTGGTTGTCTGAATGCGGCTTTATTATTCCCCGTAAGTGAATTATCCTTAATTCAAATAAGACTAATAGGGGGAGTTCATGGAGGCTCAAATGGCCACTGGGCATAAATTACCTGATGTGAATGAAATCAGCTTTTCGGCACCGCTGGGCTGGCTTGCGGGTGGATTATCGGATTTCCAGAAAGTTATGGGCCCGGCTCTTGTCTACGGGATTGGGCTTGCGGCGGTGAGCGCCATTTTCGCGCTCGGTATTCTGTTTTCCGGTCAGGCAAGCTGGCTGATGGTGTTTGCCGGCGGTTTTATCTTTCTCGCGCCAATGATTGCCATGGGGCTCTATGAAGCCGGTCGTCAGCTGGAGCAGGGAAAGACGGCGAGCCTGAACGAAATGCTTTTCGTGAAAACGGCTTCGGCCCGCAATCTGGCTTATCTCGGGCTTGCGCTACTGGTAGTGTACTTTTTCTGGACGCGGATGGCGCAGCTCATCTACGCGCTCTCCACCTTCACGCTTCATGAGACTGTGCCAGAGTTTCTGACCTTTATGGTCGCGACGCCTGAAGGGCATGCGATGGCGCTTACAGGCACCATTGTGGGCGCACTTATCGGCGTGATTGCGTTCAGTCTTGTGGTCGTATCCGCCCCTATGCTTCTGGACCAGAAGTCTGATGTGTTCATTGCTACAGTTACCAGCGTTCGCACCGTGGCAAAGAATCCGGGGCCGATGATCCTGTGGGCTGCGATGATTGCTGGTCTGACCGCATTGGGCATGGCAACGGCCTTTCTGGGGCTCGTCATCGTCTTTCCAGTGATCGGCCTTGCCAGCTGGCGCGCTTACAGAGAGTTGGTGGTGTCACCCTCCGAGTGAACGGTTTCCGGTTCAGGCAATCTTAATAGCCGGCGTGCAGCCCGTCTGTGCGCCGGTTTTACATTACTGCCCACCACGCTGAACGCCGTTGCGATAACCGTCGCGTCATCGCCAAACCCGATACCTGCAATGAAGTCGGGAATGAGATCAGTTGGAATGACAAAATAGGCCACAGCCGCAAACAACACGGCTTTGACGTGCATATCAGTTTGCGGGTCGCGCGCGCAGAACCAGGCCGCGGCGATATCATCTGCAAATGGAATTTTGCCTGCGAACTTTAAAAGCTTCGGGACAAGCCGCGCTCGCGAGATGCGTTGGGTCTGTTCTACGGCCATAGGCAGGTTATCGGGCTTCTCACCGCGAATAATTCCAAGAAGTGACCTTACGTCAGTGATTGGCATAGCGAATTCTTTCGTCCAGTCTCCGTTCAAAATCTTATATGGGAAGAGCGATCATGGAACTCAAATCAGGTATTTCAGCGGTTGTAACAGGCGGCGCGTCCGGCCTCGGCGAAGCGACAGCGCGCGCACTGGCGGCTCAGGGCGTTAAAGTCGGTATTTTCGACCTCAACGAAGAACGTGGCGAAGCACTGGCGAAAGAGCTTGGTGGCTCGTTTGCAAAAGTGAATGTGACATCTGAAGAAGATGTCGATGCAGGCTTTGCCAAAGTGCGCAGCGAAATCGGTCAGGAGCGGATCCTTGTGAACTGCGCCGGCACCGGCAACGCGTTCAAAACCGCGTCCCGCGACAAGCAGACCGGCGAGATCAAGCATTTTCCACTGAAAGCGTTTGACCTCATCATCCAGATCAACCTTGTCGGCACATTCCGTTGCCTTGCAAAATCTGCAGCTGGCATGATGACGCTTGATCCGATCAATGGTGAACGCGGTGCTATCGTGAACACTGCGTCTGTTGCCGCTGAAGACGGCCAGATGGGTCAGGCGGCGTATTCAGCGTCCAAGGGCGGCGTTGTCGGCATGACGCTTCCTATCGCGCGTGACCTTTCCCGCGAGTTGATCCGTGTGAACACTATTCTGCCAGGTATCTTCAACACGCCGCTTATGAACGGTGCGCCGGAGAATGTGAAACAGGCTCTGGCTGCGTCTGTTCCTAACCCTGCACGTCTTGGTAATCCGGAAGAGTATGCATCGCTTGCGCTTGAGATGATCCGCAACGCTTACTTCAATGGCGAAGATGTTCGCCTCGACGGTTCTATCCGCATGGGGATGCGCTAACAGTTTCCGTCATTATGTCAGACCATTGAAAAAGCCGGGGTTTTGCCCCGGCTTTTGTATATCATTGATAATCGCGCTGCTTAGAGTTCGGGATTGCGAACAATCTGCGGCGCAAGGTTCATCAGAACGTCTTCGGCATTATACGCGTTCACGTCGCCAGGTTTCGGGCCATTCCCCATTACAATTTCAGAAATCGCCTGATAGCGGCTGACTTCGCGCATGTCGAAATTGTTGAAGAACGGATCGTTGCGATACCGCCAGCCCCACATCGGGTGGTAATATTGCATGGCAAAGCGCTGGTCGAAGCCAGTACCGCGATAGGACGAATCTTCATCCGTCTGGCGGTTCACCATGATGAAATAATCATAGCCATTCTGGCTTGTGAGCTCAGCTGCACGGTAGAGCAGATAGCGCTCGACGGTCTCAAGGTCGGTCAGAGCATTGCCTGAAAACGTAACCTGAAAGCGATTGCTCTCAATTCGGGATTCAGAAAACCCGTACTGACCTTCGGCTGCCGGCACATAACCGGTTTCTGTGGCACAGGCACCAAGCGCGAGCGCGCCCGCAATACCTGCAAGAGTGAGTTTCAGATTCACTGGGTCTCTCCTGCGTTCTTATCCTTAATGTAAGCCATCGCCCCAATTTTGAAACGTCTGAAAGCAGTAAAGCTGCGTGAATTTTACGTGAGGCATAAAAAACAGGCCGCACCCGAAGGTACGGCCTGATCTTTGAAATCGCTTGAAAAAGCTTAAGCGCCAGCGCCCATCATGGACTTAAGCTCGAGGAATTCCTCAAACGCGACAGGGCCCCATTCGCGGCCGATGCCAGACTGCTTATAGCCGCCAAATGGCGCCATAAGGTCAGGGCCGGCACCGTTCAGGTGAACCATGCCAGTGCGAAGCTTCTTGGCAACTTCAGTGGCTTTCTCGACGCTGCCTGCGCTCACATAACCGGACAGGCCATAAACGGTGTCGTTTGCAATGCGGACGGCTTCATCTTCATCTTCGTAAGGAATGATGGAGAGGACAGGGCCGAAAATCTCTTCCTGAGCGATGGTCATGTCGTTGGAGACATTCGCAAACACGGTCGGACGGACGTAATAGCCGCGGTTGAGGCCTTCCGGACGACCGACGCCGCCAGCCACGAGTGTCGCGCCCTCGTCGATACCTTTCTGGATGAGATCCTGAACCTTGTTGTACTGGTTCGCATTGGAAATCGGGCCGAGGGATTTCTTCTCGCCTGTGCCGACCTGAATGGACTCAGCGACAACTTTTGCGATTTCAGCAGCCTGATCATGCTGGTCTTTATGGACGAGCATACGCGATGGCGCATTACAGGATTGTCCTGTGTTGTTCATCATACCGATCACGCCGCCTTTAACAGCCGCTTCAAGGTCAGCGTCTGGCAGGATGATGTTCGGAGACTTACCACCAAGCTCAAGCGCAACACGTTTCACAGTTGGCGCAGCTGCCTGAGATACGAGAACGCCAGCGCGTGTTGAACCGGTGAAAGACATCATGTCGACGTCAGGGTGAGACGACATAGCCTGACCAACGCCTGGGCCGTCACCGTTTACAAGGTTGAACACGCCCGCAGGAACGCCTGCCTCATGCATAACCTCCGCAAGGATCATCGCGTCGATTGGCGCGATCTCGGAAGGCTTCAGAACCATTGTACAGCCGGTCGCGATTGCTGGTGCGACTTTGCAGGCAATCTGGTTTGCAGGCCAGTTCCACGGCGTGATGAATCCGCAAACGCCGATAGGCTCTTTGCGAACCATCGTCGTGCCTTTCATTTCTTCAAACTCGTAAGAGCGAAGAACTTTGGCAGCCGTTGCAAAGTGGCCGAGACCTGTAGGAGCCTGAACAGCCTGAGCCAGCCATGTTGGCGCGCCCATTTCGTTCTCAATCGCCTGGCCGATTTCCGCCATGCGGGCTTTGTAGCCAGCTGAGATCTTGTCGAGCAGGTCAGCGCGGTACTCAACAGATGTCTGGGAGAAGGTTTCAAATGCAGCTTTTGCAGCAGCAACAGCTTTGTCGACGTCGGCTTTGGAGCCGAGAGAGATGCGTGCAAACGGCTCTTCAGTGGCCGGATTTTCGACCTCAATCGCGCGCGGTTCAACAGGGTCGACCCACTCGCCGTTGATATAGAATTTCAGGTAATCCTGCATTTGGTTTCTCCCTCGAATTTTTTACAGCTTTCCATATAGGCGCTGGCGGCCCGTTTGTCGCGGGGTAACGTGGCGGGAAGCCTACAGAATGGCAATAGTCTACTTACACGAAGTGGTGATTTGGCTCAGCGAAAGCCGCCAGTTTTCCCGTTTAGCCGCAGGTTCCCGTGGAGACGGGAACCCATGCTTAGACCTGAAACGCTTTGCATGCCTCACGATTTAAGACTGGATGCCCTTCTTCAAGGGCATCTGCGGACAACATCCAAAGAGTTTGCGCATTCCTGCCGGTCGGCTAACCTCACTTCTACATAAAATTGAGGGAGGACGACGATGCGCCTTAAGGCTCCACGAATTTTGCCGCTGCGTGACGAGGAAATGGACGCGGAAACGCGCGAAACTCTGAAAGACCGGTTTGATACCGGCGCCGTCTTCAATATTTTCAGAACGCTGGCGCGTGCGCCGAAAGGGTTCAAACGCTTCCGGCTCTGGGGCGGATACATTCTCTCTGATCATAATGATTTACCCCCGCGCGAGCGTGAGCTGGTGATCCTGCGGACCGGATATAACTGGAAAGCCGGTTATGAGTGGGCCCAGCATGAGCGCATCGGCCTGAATTGCGGCCTGACGCCTGAAGAGGTTGAGCGCATTAAAGCCGGGCCGGATGCGCCGGGCTGGGGGGCACTCGATGCAGCCCTTCTGAAAGCCACGGACGAGCTCACATCGGATTCCTTCATCACTGAAGCAACATGGGCAAAGCTCGGCGTTCTGACTGAGACCCAGAAGATGAATCTGGTCTTCACGGTCGGCCAGTACACGCAGGTCTGCATGATGCTGAATACGTTCGGCGTGCAGCTGGATGATGATCTCACTCTGGATAAGGATCTGACCAAATGATCAGCCCAGACCATGGAAGTGCGCCGGTCACCGGCCGTCTGAAAGGTAAGGTCGCCATTGTGTGCGGGGCGGGGCAAACTCCCGGCTCGACGATTGGCAATGGCAAAGCCATGGCGCTTCTGTTTGGTATGGCGGGGGCAAAAGTTCTGTGCGTCGACCGTGATGAAGACCGCGCCCGCGAAACCGTGAACGCTATTCTGAATGAAGGTCAGCGTGCGATTGCCTGTAAGGCCGATATCACCAAACCGGAAGACGTCGCCCGGCTGGTGGCGACAGCGCATGACGCCTGGGGGCAGGTAGATGTACTGGTCAATAATGTAGGGGTAGGTGGGCGCGATGCGCCCGTTGAGCATTTAGATCAGGACGCCTTCGATAAGATCATGGATGTAAACCTGCGCGGTGCGTTCCTCACAACGAAGGCCGTCATTCCACATATGAAAGAACGCCAGACCGGCTCGATCATTAATATATCCTCGCTTGCCTCACTCGCGGGCCATCAAATGCTGTCTTATGAAGTGTCCAAGGCGGCAATGAACCGTATGACGACGGCGACGGCTTTATCAGTCGCCAAGCATAATGTGCGCTGTAATGCGATCCTGCCGGGTCTGATGGACACGCCCATGGCGATTTCGGGTATTTCAAAGCGCACCGGCACGCCTGAAGATGAGCTGCGCGCTCAGCGGGCCTCCCGCGTACCTATGGGCCACATGGGCAATGGCTGGGACACAGCTTATGCCGCGCTATTCCTCGCATCTGATGAAAGCCGGTTTATCAATGGCGTTTGCCTGTCAGTAGATGGCGGGCAGGGCGCGCGCATTGGCTGATAAGAAAAAAGCCGCCCGATCAGGGGCGGCCTCTTTATTGAGATATCCGGTTATCCGTTCGTCGGACCGGCATTTGCCTCTTCGACTTCTATATCCTGAAGCTCGAGACGGCGCGTTTGAAGTGTCACGCGGCCGATATCTTCAGAGTCCACTTCAATGCGGACAGGGATCATCATGCCCTCAATGGCTTCAGCGAAGAAAATCTTCATCGGGCCATCAATGCCGGACAGGTTAGAGCCCGTCTCACCCTCATTATAACCGGCAACGCGGTTCAGCGTGACGTGACACTCAATGCCGCGACCGCGCCATGCGTGCGTGCGGATATTTGTCTCGCGGACATACTCCAGGCTGAGCTCGGTCAGCTGACGGCCATCAAACGTGGTGATCGGTCCACCACAAGGCTCTTCCGGGTCACGCGGCTGGAAGGACACGTTGATCAGCGCCGTAATCGGGTCGAGCGCCGCCAGAGCCTGTTCTGTGGTTGCTGGCGGGAAGCCGAGATCACCAAAGGCAGGTGTCGCGACCATATCAAACGAGTCCGGATGATAGGTCATCTCTACGCGGCGGTCTTTTTTGCCGTCATAGTTCTGAGAGATGTAGTTATAGGTGTAGAGACCATTGTCTCTGACATAGCCGCTCGCTGCCAGATGCATGTCATAATCGACAAAGATATCGGCCACGCCCGTCGTGCGAACGCGGGACGTCATATTATATGTGTCGCCATTCAGCATGACGTCGAAGCTGGCGCGCGCTGTGATCGGAATGAAGAGAAGATAGGCGGAGGCTTCCAGCTCATAGATGAACCTGCGCGGATTGCCATCTCGCACATCCGTCAGGATCGGGTTGGTGTCCGGGCCGAAGGAAACCAGTTGAGCATCTTCCTGACCGATCACCGGAGGAACAGCCAGCGCTGACGCTGCGAGCGCAAATCCCGCTAAAAGTTTCGCTTTCATGTTTGCATTTACCTTCGCAAAAAAACTCTACGCCCACCCCGAGCAAACCGATCTAACACAACCATTTCGTCTCGAATATGAACAGCCCTATCACAGAATCTCCATAATTCGGGACGTATATCCCACCCGAACGCGTGAGATTCGCAGTTGGTTGCCGAATCGGTGTTGACCTTTCCAACTTAAATGCGTAAAGCCCCGCTTCCAGTTTTCTTACACGATGATCAAGAGGCGCTGCCATGTCGCGCGAATGTGAACTTTCAGGCAAATCCCCAATGGTTGGTAACCGGGTTAGCCACTCTCAAATCAAGACCAAGCGTCGGTTCCTGCCGAACCTGGTGCGCGTAACACTGCGCTCCGACATTCTCGGTCGTGATTTCAAAATGCGTATCGCTGCATCTACGCTGCGTACAGTCGATAAGCACGGCGGCCTCGACGGCTACCTGCAGAAGACAAAAAAATCAGCGCTGAACGAACCAGCTCTGAAAATTCTGTCTGATATCGAAAAAAAGCAGGCTGAAGCTGCTGCATAACTGGTCTTTGACCCGTTAATTTGGAAAGAGCGCCTTGCGGGGCGCTTTTTTTGTGCGCATTCCTGTCCTTGAGCATCAGTAAAAGGGGTCTGATATGCGCCGCGCCATCCTTCTGTCTACCAGCCTGGTCCTTCTGGCTGCCTGTAATCGCGAAGTGCCGATCCGCGCCGACGTGATCTATACCGGCGGGACAATCTATACTGGCGTGGAAGCGGGCGAGACCGTGGAGGCGGTTGCTGTAGGCGATGGCCTGATCGTTTACACCGGCCCTATGGACGGCGCGATTACCTCGGCATCATCCGGCGCTAATATTGTTCGCCTGCCAGATGATGCGGTTATGTTCCCGGGCTTTACCGACTCTCACGTGCACCTGTCAGGTGTCGGCGAGCGCGAGCTGACGCTGAATCTTGATCAGGTCAGGTCTGTTGGTGAACTTCAGGCGGCTCTGACAGCCTATCGTGAAGCAAACCCGGGCGTGGACCGAATTTACGGCCGTGGATGGATTGAGACCCACTGGCCTGAAGGTCGTTTTCCTATGGCGTCTGATATTGATGAGGTGATCGCCGATATTCCTGTCGTGCTCACCCGTGCAGATGGTCATGCCGCTGTCGCTAATACAGCGGCGCTGAACGCTGCGGACATCACGCCGGCCACCGAAGCGCCTGCAGGGGGCGAAATCCTCTATACAGACGCTGGAGAGCCATCCGGCATGTTGATCGATAATGCGATGGAGCTGGTCTCAGGCCTCTTCACCGCGCCGACCATTGAAGACATGTCGCGTTTTGTCTCGACCGGATATGACGTTTACGCTTCTCGCGGCTGGACGGGCCTGCATAATATGTCTGTCGGCGGTCTGGAGCTGGAAGCCCTGACCGAGTTGGCAATCGACGGTACAGTGCCGCTTCGCACCTATAACGCCGTTGTGCCGGAACAGTTCGAGGCGGCAGCTAACCGCTCGCCAACCGGTGATCGCATGACGACGCGCGCGGTGAAAATCTATATGGATGGCGCGCTCGGCTCTCGTGGTGCTTTGTTATTCCAACCATATTCTGATGCGCCAGACACGGTCGGCCTCGCTTTGCGTGAGGAAGAGGAAACGGTCGAGTTTTTCCAGCGCGCCGTTGATAGCGACGTGCAGCTTGCAATCCATGCCATTGGTGACCTTGCCAATCACCGTGTCCTCATCTGGATGGAAGATGTGTTCGGTGAAGAGGTGCCTGAGCATCGTTGGCGCGTAGAACACGCCCAGATCGTTCAGGATGAAGACCAGCTTCGCTTTGCAGAGCTTGGCACTGTCGCCAGCATGCAGCCCTCCCACGCCATTGGTGACCTTCACTTTGCGCCGTCTCGCCTCGGTATGGCCCGCCTTGGCGATGCCTATGCCTGGCAGGATCTGATGGATAAGGGCGTCGTGATTGCGGGTGGCTCTGACGCGCCTGTTGAAGTGGGTGACCCGATCATCGAGTTTTATGCCGCAACCGTCCGTCGTGACCTTGAGGGCTTTGCGACAGATGGCTGGCACCGCGAGCAGGCGCTCTCACGTTTTGATGCGCTGCGTATCTTCACCCAGAATGCCGCCTATGCAGCGTTCCAGGAAGAAGAGCTGGGCACGATTGAAGTCGGCAATCTGGCAGACTTCTCTGTCTTCAATCAGGATCTGATGACGATTGAAGACGAAGAGATTCTGGCGACCGAACCGGTTATGACGATTGTCGGCGGTGAGATTGTCTGGCAGGCGGCTGACTAAGCCGCCGCCGCTTTATTCTGAGTGGGTGTAATCCAGCACCATCAAAAGCGTCTTCTGGCGGTCCGAGAAATTGTCATCTGAAACAATGACGATGCGGTCCGTCGTCGGCGACAACGTCTGAACCGCAATACCTTCGAAATTGTCGACTGTAACGTCCGATCCGATCATGGCGAGGCGTTCCATCTCACCAATGGTGCCGTCCTCGCTAACGGCGCTTACGCCAATTGCGATGCGATTGCCCCGGATCGGGTCGTAAGACCGGAAGAGAGAATAGAGCCGGTCGCTATCTGCGCCCACATAGTCCGCGCCGACCAGAAGCGTAAGTTCAGGTGCTGCAAGGCGCTGGGACACACTGCCTTCATTGCCGTTGAAAACGCCAATTGGGGCGCCGTCGAGCTGACGGGCCTCAACACCAATAACGAGTTCACCCGTATCGCGGATGGCCAGAGCTTCCATGCCCTGATTTTCGTCGACCGTGCCGATCGCTCCGAAGTCGCCAGACCAGAAATCAGTGACGAGGGCGCCGCGCGCATTCGCGCCGCAGCCTTCAATATCATAGCCAAGCACACGGTGGCCGCGCTCAAAGCTGATGAACAGGGTTTCGCCATTCCAGGCGACGCCTTCAGAATCTGCGTAGGTTTTACCGTCCAGAGGCTGACCGTCCGCGCCGCGAAGGCTGCTCATATAGGCGTGATCAGCAGGATGGAGCGTATCGCCCGCTACATCAATCCAGATGAGAGAGCCGTCATCACTGACAATGATCAGCGTGTCATCGTCCAGAAAATCCATGCCGGAGAGGCCACCAAAGCGCGGGTCATCGCTATTCAGCTCATAAAGGGCGACAGGCGCGAGCGGCGCATAATAGCTCGACACATCTTCGGAAGGATCATCTGTCCAGTTATGTGCGGTCGCTGTCAGCCCGATCCGTTCCGGCAGTACAAAAGGCACATCATCTGGACAGGAAACGGCACTGACATTGCTCATGAGCGTGAGTGGGCCAAGCGCGTCTGGCTGTTGCGGCGCATCGCTGGATACGCAGCCCGCAGCAATAATCGCTGCGCCGGAGATAAGAAGGCGGTTAGCCGCGCGCACTTCGGGCAACCTCACGCAGATCTGCTGAACGAAGACCGGTTCCAGGCTTGGCCTTAGGAGCCTTCGGCGCCTGGTCCTGATTGGCGCGGCCACCATCTTCATCGAAGAGAGAGGCGAGCTGCTCTGTCATGGCGCCGCCAAGCTGTTCGGCGTCAACGATGGTCACCGCGCGCTTATAA
The DNA here is from genome assembly GCA_002723155.1 of Ponticaulis sp. Taxonomy (GTDB): domain Bacteria; phylum Pseudomonadota; class Alphaproteobacteria; order Caulobacterales; family Hyphomonadaceae; genus Ponticaulis. The sequence continues at coordinate 769,147 of PBNO01000002.1, forward strand.
TAGCGGGTCACATCGTGGCCGATACCAATGGCAATCAGCTCAACGTCAGATTTGTTCTCGATATAGTCGATCACTTCACGCAGATGGCGCTCCAGATAATTGCCGACATTCACCGATAGCGTGGAATCATCAACCGGCGCACCGTCCGAGATCACCATCATGATTCGGCGTTGTTCCGCACGACCGAGAAGACGTTCATGCGCCCAGATCAGTGCCTCGCCGTCGATATTCTCCTTCAACAGGCCTTCGCGCATCATCAGGCCAAGATTGCGGCGTGCACGGCGAAGCGGCACGTCAGCAGCCTTGTAAACGATGTGGCGCAGATCATTGAGGCGACCAGGGCCTGGCGGCTTGCCAGCATTCACCCAATCCTCGCGGGAGAGGCCGCCCTTCCATGCGCGTGTCGTGAAGCCGAGAATTTCGACCTTCACGCCGCAGCGTTCCAGCGTGCGGGCAAGGATATCGGCGCACAGCGCAGCAACCATGATCGGGCGGCCGCGCATGGAGCCTGAATTATCCATTAGTAGCGTCACGACCGTATCGCGGAAATTGGAGTCGTCTTCCTGCTTGAACGACAGAGGCGATGTCGGGTCGGTGATCACGCGTGTCAGGCGCGCCGTATCCAGCACGCCTTCTTCCAGATCGAACGTCCAGCTGCGGTTCTGCTGCGCCATCAGGCGGCGCTGAAGCTTGTTGGCCAGACGCGACACCGCGCCCTGCAAGCCAGAAAGCTGCTGATCGAGATAAGCCCGCAGACGGGTCAGCTCTTCAGGATCGCACAGCGTATCAGCGTGAACCGTTTCGTCATGCTCGGTCGTGAAGACCTTATAGCGCGCCTCATCGCGGCCATCGGATTGCTGGAAGTTCGGACGCATTGGCTGGGTGCCATCGTCTACGTCTTCCGGCTCATCTCCAGATTCGGCGTCAACTTCGGTTTCCAGAGTAACATTGGCGTCTTCTTCAGAATCCATATCGGCTTCTGTGGAATCAACAGATTCCATAGATGTGCCCATGCTCTCTTCAGACTGGTCGCCGTCATCCTCGCCCTGCTGGGTGGTGGAATCTTCTTCTTCGGTGCTCTCTTCGTCTTCAGAGTCGAACTCTTCGCCGTCTGTCATATCTGCGGCGGTGAGATCGCGGATCAGTTGTTTGACGATTTTCGCAAACGCATTCTGATCGCCAAGGGCATCGGTCAACGCTTCGAAATTGTTTCCGGCCGCAGATTCGACGTCCGCGCGGTAAAGATCAGCGATGGCTTTCGCGTTCGGCGGCAGCTCACGGCCTGTCAGCTTTTCGCGAAGCAGAAACTCAACCGCATCCGACATTGGCGCCATTTCACGGCTGGTGAGGCGTGTATAACCGGCGCGTTCGCAGCGATCGACGAGCTTGGCATCAAGATTTCGGGCAACGCCTGACATATGAGCCGCGCCAATCGATTCCACACGTGCGCGTTCTGCCGCTTCGAAAAGAGAGCGCGCTTCAGTGGTTTTCGGCGCATTTCGCATATGCGCGTCTTCATCATGGTGCGCGAGGCGCAGAGCTTCGGCGTCAGCTTCACCGCGAATACGTGCAGCGACTTCCGGATCGATAGATCGCGGCGGCGTCTTGATCAGGATTTTCTTACCGTTCGTCGACGTGCCATCGGGCGTGAAGTTCACCTCGACTTCATCAGTCGCGCTCATCGCCTTAGTGGTGATGCCCAGCGCTTCTTTGAAGAGCTCGTCCGGTTTGATTTTATCGCGTGCCATAAGGGAGATATAGACCCCTTGGTCCAGCTTGCGAAGCTTTGATTGAACGCCGTGCTGGCCAGATTCCACGTTTTATAGTGAATTGAAGCGCAAGGCAGGAATCAGCCGCGGCTTTTTTGGGGAAACACAGTGCGTCAGACCAATCGATATGACCTTTTAAGGTTTGTTTTTGCTGCGATTGTTTTCGGCTGCCATGTGATCGTTTTGCCCGGCTTCGGTATCTCACCAGAGATGGAGTATTTCTTCCTTGAGACGCTTGGCCGCGTCGCGATTCAGGGCTTCTTCGTCATTTCCGGCGCGCTGGTTCTGGGGTCGCTGGAGCGCAGCTCGTCGGTCGCCAGCTATGCCGCTAAACGCACGCGGCGTCTTTATCCGGCGTATTTCGTGATCGTGATGACCTGCGCGATTGCCGCGCTCATTCTGGTGCCAGAGGCGCGTGATGACCTTGCGACGACGGCAAAATATATCGGCTACAACCTCGTCTTCCTGAATTTCCTCCAGCCGGAACTGCCGGGCGTGTTTGAAGGCCAGCGTTTCACGGCTGTAAATGGCGCGCTCTGGACGGTGAAGATCGAGGTCATGTTCTACATGGTATTGCCGATCCTTGTCTGGATGCTGAACCGTCTCGGCAAATTCCGGTTTGTCCTGCTCGGCCTGATCTATATCGCGTCTGAAGTCTGGCGGATCGGGCTCGAGCATTACGGCATGGCGAACGGATCGGGCATGATCGTCCAACTGAGCCGTCAGCTTCCAGGGCAGATGAGCTTTTTCGTCGCCGGTATGCTGCTCTGGGAATTCAGAGATATTGCGCGCAAACGCTGGGCAATCGTTGCGCTCATTGGCGTCGTGGGTCTTGCAGCTTCCTACCTGCCTGCGCTTGAGCCGATCCGCGCGCTGACGCTGGCATGCCTGATTGCTGCAATCGCCTTGTCACCTGGACCGGAGCTCAATGCGGCCCGTTTCGGTGACTTTTCGTACGGCATGTATGGCGCGCATTTCCCGGTAACGCAGACGGTTATTGCGCTGGGTCTGTTCCAGACCTCGATGGCGCTTGGCTATGTCGTCTCCGCGATTGCGACGATGATCGCCGCCATCCTTCTCTGGAACTTTGTTGAGAAGCCATTCCTGCATAAGGGAAACTGGTATCTTCGAAAGTCCAAAGAGGATGAGCAGGCCGCTGGTTAGCGGCCTTTGAATTCCGGCTTGCGCTTTTCCAGGAAGGCGCGAATGCCTTCGACATAGTCTTCAGTCGCGGCAAGCTTTGGCTGGACCTCAGCTTCCATGTCGAGCTGGGCGTGAATGTCCTGCGTGGAGGCTGCGTCAAACAGGCGGCGCACTTCCGGATACGCTTTTGTCGGGCCGTTTGCGAGACGGGTGGCGACAGCGGAGACTTCCGTATCGAGCGCGTCATCTGCAACGCATTTCCAGATCAGGCCTTCCTTTTCTGCATCTTCGGCGCTCATCTTGTCGCCGAAAAAGGCCGCAGCCATGGCTTTGGCCCGGCCCATAGCGCGCGGGGCGTGCCAGCTTGCGCCGACATCCGGTACGAGGCCCAGCTGGTTGGTGAAGACAAGAATGAATTTGGCGCTTTCCGCCGCAATAGTCAGGTCTGCTGCCAGAGCGAGGCCATAGCCTGCACCTGCTGCCACGCCATTTACGCGCGCTACGGTCGGAAATGGCAGGTTCATCAGGCGCTTGGCGACCAGATTGAAGCCGTTATGCATGTTCTGACGGGTAAACTCGCCGCGCTCGGCTGGCGTTTTAGGTGTGCGCGCACCGGGCTTTGGCGACAGGTCTGCGCCAGAACAAAACCCCCGACCTGCGCCGGTGAGGATCAGCACGCGAATATCCGGATTGAGCGCCGCATCATTCAGATGCGCATTCAGCTCTTCCAGCATTTGCGGGCTGAGCGCGTTTAGAGTTTTCGGGTTGTTCAGCGTGAGCGTCGCAATGCCTGCATCATCGACTGAAAATAGCGTCTGCGGTTCTTTTCCTGCATCGCTCATGGCGTGCCTCCCTTGTATTTTCAGGAAGTGAAACACGCAGATTTTAGAGCGACAATCCGTGACGTAGCGTCGCCCGGCGAGGTTTTTTCATTCGCCGGTACGCTGGAAATGACGGTTTCTTGAAAGACCGTGCTTATGCGACCTGAATCATAACTGCGCTTTCCGGCAGTTCCTGATCAAAGCAACGCTGATAGAATTCAGCGACAGTCGGGCGCTCGAGCTCGTCACACTTATTGAGGAAACTCACGCGGAAAGCCTGACCGATATCGCCAAAGATTTCAGCGTTTTCCGCCCATGTGATCACAGTACGCGGGCTCATAACGGTCGACAGATCGCCGTTCATGAAGGCGTTACGTGTGAGGTCTGCAAGGCGAACCATCTTGTCGAGGTCTTCTTTACTGAAGTTCGGCAGTTTGGAGCTGACAATCTCAACTTCAGCGTCGTGATCGAGATAGTTGAGCGTGGTTACGATAGACCAGCGGTCCATCTGGCCCTGGTTGAGCTGTTGTGTGCCGTGATAGAGGCCTGTCGTGTCACCAAGGCCCACTGTGTTCGTCGTCGCAAACAGACGGAAGAACGGGTTCGGCGCGATAACGCGGTTCTGGTCGAGCAGTGTCAGGCGGCCTGATGCTTCCAGAATACGCTGGATCACGAACATTACGTCCGGACGGCCAGCGTCATACTCGTCGAATACGATCGCGACAGGGCGTTGAAGGGCCCATGGCAGAATGCCTTCGCGGAATTCTGTCACCTGCTGACCGTCTTTCAGAACGATTGCGTCTTTACCAACAAGGTCGATACGGGAAACGTGGCTGTCGAGGTTCACGCGGATCAGCGGCCAGTTCAGGCGCGCAGCAACCTGCTCGATGTGCGTGGATTTACCCGTGCCGTGATAGCCCTGAACCATGACGCGGCGATTGTGCTGGAAGCCAGCAAGGATCGCCATCGTGGTTTGCGGGTCGAACCGGTAATTCGGGTCCTCTTCCGGCACATACTCCGTTTTGGTGGAGAAGGCGTCGACCACGAGGTCTGAATCAATGCCGAACACATCGCGCACGCTGACCTTCAGGTCAGGTGTGAGTGTTTCCAGTTCAGGAGCGTCAGTGATCACAGACATGCAGCAGTTTCCTCAGATTTTCTGAAAGCAGTTCTAGCCCGCAAAGTCGGAAAGTCCATTCCCCAGCGAGGAAAATGGGCGCTATGTCTCACCAGACGAATGCGGGAAGAGGGAAAACCCCTAGTCGCTGCCAGTCAGGCCAGCAGCTTTCAGGGTTTTGAAGGCTTTGATCACGCGTGCGAGCTTATGCTCGGACGAGCGGTCGCCGCCATTGGCATCCGGGTGGAATTTTTTGACATATTCGGAATAGCGCTCGCGGATTTCGGTCGGGCCTGCTGTTTCCGGCAGATCGAGATCTGCAAGAGCGCGGACCTGAAGGCGCGTGCGGCCAGTCTGCTTGCGCGAGGCTTTCAGCGCATTTTCATCAACGCCATGGCTGGCCGCCCACATGCGTGGGTCGCCGGAGCGCAGCTTGGTCTGTGCACCGTTCGGACCTGTGCCGAATTTCCACGTTTTACGGTGACCGTAAGCAGCTTTCTCCGAGAAGGCTTTCGCCTGCGACTCGGTCATGCCGTCAAAGAAGTTCCACTTTTTGTTATATTCTGCCGCGTGACGCTGACAGAAATTGTGGTGGCCACCGCCATGCTTGGGCGATTTGAAATCGCCGGCTGCATCGCAGCCCTTATGTTCGCAGGTAACAGCTTCTGTTTCCGGCTCGGATTCAGCAGTACCAGACTTTCCTCGACGTTTCTTGGAAGCGCCGATAGAGATGTCTTTGAACTTTGGGCGGTATTCATACGCAGATGTCATAAAGCGATAATGCTCCGATACGCGAAAAGAGGCAAGAATTGACAAGCAGACAAAATCGAATAGAGGTGCGCCTTCGTGCCGATTTTAACCCTTCTGATCTGAAGGTGGTCGATGAATCCCACACGCATGCTGGTCATGCCGGCGCAGGGGATGAGGGCGAATCCCATTTCTATGTGGAAATTGTGTCTGAGGCCTTCGCTGGCAAGAGCCGCGTTGAAGCTCAGCGCATGATAAATGAAGCCCTGCGCGAGGAATTCGACACAGGGCTTCATGCATTACGAATGAAAACGAAAGCCGCTTAGGCGTTATTCGGTTGTCGCTGCGGCCGCCAGTTCGGCCGCATGCGCTTCAGCGGCTTCCAGAACGCGAAGCGAGTTGCCGCCCATAATATTTCCGATGTCTTCCCAGCTATAGCCCTCGTCCAGAAGGCGTTGTGTGATGGCCGGATAATCAGAGACATCTTCAAGGCCAATCACGCCGCCGCCGCCATCCCAGTCCGGGCCAATGCCGACATGCTCAGGTCCGATGACGCGTAGCGCGTGGAGGAGCTGCTCCATAAAGTCTTCAAAGTCCGCGCGCTCTGGCGGGAACTGGGCATCGACCTCGTTCCGGCGGGCGATGTAAACTTCATATTCCTCTTCCGTCATATCTGCAGGAGAGGTTGTGAACTCGGCGCGCATGGCACGCATGGCCGCATCACGTTCCGGATTTTCAGGGAATTGCTTCAGATAGCTGCCGAGCGCGTTGATCTGAATCACGCCGCCATGTTCTGCCAGTGTGCGAAGGCGCTCATCATCAATATTGCGCGGGTGCATATAGATCGCGCTGGTTCCGGAGTGCGACAGGATAATCGGCGCGCCGGACAGTTCAATCAGATCGTCGAATACGTCATCAGCGGCGTGAGACCCGTCCAGCACCATGCCAAGACGGTTGGCTTCGCGGACAAGCTCTTCACCCAGTGGAGAAAGCCCGCCATAGGCCTGCTGGATGTCTGTGCCGGAATCGGCAAACTGGTTGTTACGGAAGTGAACCGGACCAACCATGCGCACGCCGAGATTATAGAATGTTTCAAGCAGGGAGACATCTGTGCCCAGCGGATAGCTGTTCTCAATGCTCATCATCACGACTTTCTTGCCTTCATTGGCAATGCGTCGCGCGTCGGCGGCTGTATCAGCCATCTCGAATTCGTCAGGGTTTGCCGCAACCATTTCACGTACGGCAACGGCACGCATGATCGCGACGTTACGTGTCAGCTGGTAAGAACGCTCGTCCAGAGGGCCTTGCGGTGTGTAGAGCACCCACCAGCCTCCATCGAGCCCGCCTTCTTCCATGCGCGGCCAGTCTACCTGAGAGTAATCCAGCGCCGCATCATGGCGCTCCATAATGTCAAAGCCTGGCTGAACGAGGTTAGCGGGTGTATCAAGGTGGGTATCAAGGATGATCAGTCCCTGATGCTGTTCCATGAAATCTGGCTCTGCGGCTGTTTCCTGGCTTGTCGCTGTCTGGCAAGCGGCGAGGGCGCCCGCCGCTAGCGCGATCATAGATACTCTCAGTTTAACACCCATCAACTCTCTCCCAAACTGTTGAGTAAGGGAGATTAGAGAGATCATGCGCCGCGTCCAGCGAAAGCGGAAAGGTTTTGGTCACATGATCGATATCTGGGCAGGAATTATCGCAGCGATCTGCCCACTCACGAAAATGAAGTAACTGATGCCTTTAAGCGACAGGGCAGAACTTCATCAAAACTAGAACAAATCAAGTCGGCTTCGATTTAATAGAAAATTAATGAAGGTATCAGACGATAAAGGTATCGAGCGATACCTGTTTGTTTCTTTCGCTCCCAGTTTCGGAGATAGTTATGTGGAAACAAATTTTAGCGGTATCCATTTTTTTGTTGATCGGATTGGCCTTACTTTTGGTCGCGATGTTCATCGCAGATCATTATAATAGGACGGAACTTCAGTATACATTGTCGACGATGTATCCGATTGTTATCGTGACGGTAGCGGGAATCGCAATTACTCAATTTTTTTCAAAGTCGAATCGATGATTCAGAAAATGACCGAGTCGTTTCAATGTATTTGAAAATTCTAATTGCAGATGATGAGCCTGAAATTAGAAGGTTGATTTTTAATCTGATTTGGAAGGATTCCTATCACAGGTATCTGAAGGATTGCTCAATACTGGAAGCTGACTCTAGTGAAGTCGCTTTTAAACTTGTGAAAAGTGAAGCCCCGGACATTTGCGTGTTCGACTTAAATTTTTCAATTGATGATGTTCAGTCGGGCCTCAACCTCGTCGAGCGAACGCGAAGAATCTCCGATGCTATGATCATAGTTCTCACTTCACACGAATCTGAAGCGTTCGCGAATGAGGCGTTAGAACGGGGTGCGGACTACTACATCGAAAAAAATGACAGGGCATTCAATGAACGCTCTATGCTCATGTCAGTGTTAAACAATTTTGCAAAGAAAACCTTGCGTCATCGCCATAAGAATGCAGAAGAAGCGGCTCCGCAGCAATACGACGTTAAAATGGTATTGGGTGATTATACTTTTAGACGAGGTATATCACTGCTAGTGGGAAGTAACGACAATATACCATTGTCTCCACTAGAGTATGCGTTTTTCGACGCGATTTTGATACACGATGCGCACCAAGTTGATGTCAGCGTCATGAATGCTACTTTGTACGAAGAAACCCACTCTAAAAGCCCTTTGAAGAATTTGGTCAGCCGTTTAAGAAAGAAAATTCCTGATGGAATTTATATTCGAACGGTTAGGTCTCAAAATTTACAAGCATATTTTATTGAGGGCGCTGAGTTCATAGAAGAGGCCGCCCCATAACGGCCTAAACGCTTTCGTCCTGTTTCACGCGCAGGGCCGTAATCTGGTTACGGGATTTGCGCAGGATATCGAACTGATAGCCATGGAATGAGAAGCGCTGGCCAGGTTCCGGAATGGTCTGGGCTTCATGGATGACAAGGCCCGCAATCGTGACGGCTTCTTCATCCGGCAGGTTCCAGCCCATCGCACGGTTGATGTCGCGGATTGTGACCACGCCATCGACATTGACCGAACCATCCGGCTGCGGGCGCACACCCTGAACCGGGATATCGTGCTCGTCGCGGATATCGCCGACAATCTCTTCCAGAATGTCTTCAAGCGTGATCAGGCCTTCAAGCGCGCCATACTCATCGACCACAAGGGCGAAGTGGTTACGCTTTTTCAGGAAGGCATCGAGCTGTTCCTGAACCGTCAGCGTTTCCGGCACGAACCATGGCTCGCGCATAATGCCTGCAATATCGAGCCCGGACAGGTCGCCATGCATAGGCGCAACAGCCCGAAGCAGGTCTTTTGCATGCAGAATGCCGACAACTTCATCCGGCGTACCGCGATAAAGTGGAATACGTGTGTGCTGGCTGGACAGCGCCTCCATTACGATCTCGCGCACCGGCGCATCGGCATCGATCATATTGATGCTTTTGCGGTGGATCATGAGATCACCGACTGTCAGGTCTTTCAGGTCGAGCGCGCCGACAAGCATGTGACGGTCCGCTGTTTCCACGCCGCCTTCAGAGTGGTGAAGGTCAATCGCGCCGCGAATTTCTTCTTCGGCAGAGACCATGCCTTCGTCGGTGCGAATGCCAAAAATACGCAATGTCAGGCCGACAATTGCCTGAATGACGGCAACAATCCATCCGAGTGATTTGACAAGGAAGGTGATAGGCCCTGAGACCGTCATCGCCATATTGTCAGAGTTCGAGATCGCGTACGTCTTCGGCAGAACCTCTGCGAAAACGAGTACGAGCACGGTCATCACGGCGGTCGCAATCGGAACGCCTGCATCCCCGAACATATCGAGGAAGAGCGCGGTGGCGATAGCGGACGCCAGAATGTTGACGAGGTTATTGCCCAGAAGAATGGCGCCGATCAGGCTTTCACGGTCTGCGAGCAGGCGGTTCACCCGCGCCGCGCGCTTATCGCCATCTTTTTCAAGGCCATGCATGCGTGCACGCGACGCAGCGGTGAGTGCAGTCTCAGAGCCAGAGAAAAAGCCCGAAAGACACAGCAGGAAAATAACGGCAACGAATGGCCACATCGTGGTCATCAGAGTTTCGTCTCAGCCTCCAAGAACGCGCGGAGCGGCGCAATTTCTGCTCCTTTTTGCACAAAGGACTTACCAATCCCTTCCGCAAGGATCAAAGTCAGTGATCCGGATTCTACTTTTTTATCCTGGAACATGTGTTCCAGCAGCTCTTCAGCCTCGAAGCTGCCCGTATTGAGGGCGCTGAGGGTCGGCGCAAGGCCGGATGTTTCGATAAGGCGTTCGGCGCGTACAACATCCTGCCCCGGGCAGATGCCAAGCTCGCGCGAATAGCGATACGCCATGCACATGCCTGTCGCGACGGCTTCGCCATGCAGAACGCTTCCGTCAAATCCGCGCGCTTTTTCAATTGCGTGCCCAAATGTGTGACCAAGGTTCAACAGCGCACGTCGGCCGCGCTCGGTTTCATCGGCAGACACAACATCGGCCTTGGATTCGCAGGAGACTTTCACTGCATTTGCCAGCGCGTTTACGTCGCCAGACAGAATATCCGGTGTGGCAATTTCCAGATGCTCGAAGAAATCAGGTCGGTCGATCAGGCCGTATTTGATGACTTCGGCATATCCTGCACGCCATTCGCGTGGTGGCAGCGTTTTCAGAAGCGAGATATCGGCCAGCACCAGAGCGGGCTGGTTGAACAGGCCGATCAGGTTTTTACCAAAGCTGGAATTGATCGCGGTTTTGCCGCCAACCGAGCTGTCTACCTGCGAAAGAAGCGTTGTTGGCACCTGCACAAATGGCATGCCGCGCTTCATCAGACCCGCTGCAAGACCTGCCAGATCGCCGATCACGCCGCCACCAAAGGCGATCAGTACGTCATTGCGCTCGGCTTCATGGCTGATCATCCATTCGAGAACTGACTGGAGATTGGCGAAGGATTTCGTTGCCTCGCCAGCAGGCAGAATATTGGCAATGGCCTCCATGCCGCCGGTCGCAAGGTGAGATTTCAGTGCGTCGCCATGATTATCCCAGACATTTTCGTCCGTCAGAACGAATACGCGGCGCGCACCCTTTTTCACAATGCCGGAAAGGCGCGTGGCGATGGAGGATAAAACCTCGCCGCCAATCACGATATCATAGGAGCGATCTGCCAGATCGACACGAACCAGAGTTTCAGACATCAGCTTTGCGTATAATCCTCAAGCGCTTTCAGGATCGCATTTACAGCTGTTGCGTGCGGTCCTTCGCGGCTGTCTACCACGATATCTGCCTCTGCATAGACAGGGTTTCGCGTTTCCAGCAGATCAGCGAGGCGCTGTTTCGGGTTTTCTGTCTTCAGAAGCGGGCGTCCGTCTTTCCGGCTGACCCGTTTCCAGAGCGTTTCAAGGTCGGCGCGTAGCCAGATCGTGACGGCATTCTGTTTCAGCGCCGCGCGGATATCAGGGTTCATGAAAGCGCCGCCGCCCGTCGCGAGAATATGCTGCGGGCCTTCTAAAAGGCGCTCAATCACGCGCTGTTCGCCGCGACGAAATTCAGTTTCACCATGGATAGAGAAAATATCGGTGACAGACAGACCTGCAGCCAGCTCGATCTGCTCATCGCTGTCATAAAACGGGAGGTCCAGCGTATCGGCAAGGCGTCGACCGACGGACGACTTACCCGCACCCATCAGACCGATGAGTGCAATTGTTTTGCCGTTTGCCACTTTCTGGGCAGATTCTTCAGTATCAGTAGGCACTTCACTTATGCGCATCTGATTTTGCGCCTCCACAAAACTCGCGATTATACATAAAGGTGAGGTGCAGCAAATATGATGCAAGGCGATAAAGGTTTGAAATGCGAGCTTTCCTGATCATTCTCGTTCTGGCGGTTGTCCTGATTGGCGGCGCTATCTTCTGGCTGGCTGACAGTGCGGTGAAAAATCCACCGTCGAATGGCGAGCAGCGTATTGAGGTGGAACTCGATGTTTAAACAAAGCCTGACGGCCATTGCCGCTGTGCTGGCGGTAAGCGCTGTGCCGGTGACGGCCTCAGCGCAGGGTTTTCTTGAGAGCACGGGACTCGGAGATATCGACCCGTGGGGTGTCGGCACGATTTCACGTGCTGATGGCGCTCTGCCACTCACTATGTGGGAAGGCAGCACGACCGAAGATCTTCTGCCGCTCTTTGCGCGTCTGAACCCGCGCGGCCTGACGCCAACCATGAACACCTTCCTGCGCCGCGTGCTCCTGTCGCCGTCACGCGCGCCTGAAGGGGCAGGTGCAGACCAGCTGCTCGCTCAGCGTATGCGTCTGATCTGGAGCCTTGGTGAGCTTGAAGCGTACGAAGAGATTGCGCGTCAGCTGCCAAACGCAGACGGCATTTTGTCAGCGCGCGAAGCGCGGATCGAAATGCAATTCCTGCGCGGCAACCTGGCATCGGCCTGCTCTAACGTTCGTGCATCGACGGAGGCGAATGCTTATCTCTACGCGGCACGTGCTGGCTGTTTTGCGCTGGAAGGCAATTATTCGTCTGCCAATCTGGCGCTGGAACTTGCGGCAGAGCTTGGAACGCCTGACCCGTGGATCACCACGGCAATCGGCGCGATGCAAACCATGCCAGCCGAACCAACAGAACGCGATATTGAACGCCTGCCTGCTGCGAGTTTTGCGTCCGGCCTGACAACGGCATTGTCACTTGCGGGCAATTTTCCTGTCCGTGATGAAAGCTTTCAGGGGTTGAACCCCGGCTTTGCGCGTGAAATTTCTGGCCGTAATGACATTTCCCGTGCGCTTCGCATTCAAATGGCGGATGTCGCGACGTTTGCAGGCCTGATGACCACGCAGGAACGGTCTTCAGCGTATCGTCTGGAGCCAGTTCCGGCACCGCCAATGCCGGTCGCGGGTGAAACGCCAGCCGAAACCGAAGAGACCGACACGCCAGATATCAATGCGCCTGTGAATGCGCTGGATGAAGCGCTTCAAATGGCTGCCGATCGCGGCACAGAAGAAGCTGATCTGGTTGTCGCAATCCGCCGCGCGCTCGCGCAATCGGGGTCGAATACGGTTTACTTTACCGAGAATGCCCGACTGCTTCTGCCGGTCATGACACGTCTTCGCGACCTTGATGCGCTCGGTCAGAACGGCGAATACTTCGCTATTGCAGCTTTTGCTGCGGGTGATCAGCGTCAGGCGACCCGTTTCCAACGCGTGTCCGAGATTGAAGGTGGTCCAGAGCCGGACCTCTTCCTGAAAGCCTGGGTGGATGGTCTTCGGGTGCTTTCCGGAACCGACAGGTCTCCGGCGTCTGCACGTCTTGCATCGACCCAGCTTGCGCAAGCGGCAAGCGGTGATGGCCAGACGGCTGCCGCAGCAGAGCTTCTCTATTCGCTCCTTATGGTGGACGGCGTGCTATCACATGAGGCGCGTGATTTCCTGTCGGGAACGGCAGGCGATACGCTGTCAGAAGGCGACCAGCTGGATATCCAGACGCAAATTCTACTCACATCCGGTCTTCGCGGTGGCTCAACGGGTGAGGGGCTTCTGCGTCTCGTCAGTGCGCTTGGCCGTCGTCCGGACACATATGCGCCGGAAGACATCGTCGACGTGATCGAGCTCTTGCGCGCAACCGGCTACACGACCGAAGCGCGTGCGCTCGCGGTTGAGGCGCTCGGCTTCCACCAGATCAGGAACTGATGTGACACCGGACGATCGCTCCCGGATTGATGCCTATCTTGAAATGCAGGCGGTCGAACGGGCCGCCTCGGAAAACACGCTGGCGGCCTATCGGCGCGATCTGAAAGATGCGGCCGCCTTTCTCTCTACGCAGGGCGCAGACCTTGCGAGCGCAGACCGTGAAGACCTGACCGCCTATCAAAGGGCGCTGTCTGATGAAGGCTTCTCGGCGGCGACCATTGCGCGGCGCATTTCTGCGCTTCGCCAGTTCTACCGGTTTGAAGTGGAAGATGGCTTGCGCGATACCAACCCCGCGCAAGGCTTGTCGTCACCGGATGCAACGCGTCATGTGCCGAAGGTTCTCTCCCGCGATGACGTAGGGGCTTTGCTGGCGGCGTGTGAAGGCGAGGATAGCAAGGATGTTCGCGATCTTTGCATTCTTGAACTTGTCTATTCGGCGGGCCTTCGTGCCTCGGAGGTCTGCGCGCTACCCATGGCAGCGCTTCATACTGTGCGCGACGGTTATATTCGGGTGCTGGGCAAGGGTCAGAAAGAACGACTTTGCCCCGTGGGCGGTCCCGCGCAGCGCGCGCTGGATGACTGGCTGATCGAGCGCCACGCGCATCTGCCTAAAAAGAACCGGGACGCAGCGGAGCGGTTTGTTTTCCCGTCTGGCGGCGTGGACGGGCATATCTCGCGGCGCACACTGCAGAACATTATCCGCGACCGGTCTTTGAGGGCGGGGCTAAATGCGGCTGATATCTCACCGCATACGCTGCGCCATGCATTTGCGACCCATATGCTGCAGGGCGGGGCAGACCTTAGAACCGTGCAGGTTCTGCTCGGTCATGCCGATATCTCAACAACCCAGATTTACACCCATCTTTTGACCGAAGATCTGGCGGATATGCTTGCTGCAGCGCACCCGCTGGCGCAGTCATCCCGCAAAAAATAACCCGTAAAGGCGCGGCATTTCGGGCGATCTGGAAATTTTCCCTTCACATTGCAGTGCAGCAGACATAGTTTCCCCCTCAAATACAAAACATCTTCAAACCTCGGGGAACACAGTATGTCAGCGACGAAACCGCCACAGCTCTTCTACAAGTCACTCGCCATTGGTGCGCCAGCACCGCTTCGTGAGCAGCCGGTGAATGTCGAGCGCATGATCCACTTTGTGCCGCCGCACCTTGATAAAGTGCGCGCCAAGGTTCCGGATATGGCGAAGAAGGTCGATGTGATCCTTGCAAACCTTGAGGACGCTATTCCGGCAGACGCAAAAGACGCTGCGCGCGCTGGCGCTGTTGAAATGGGTAAAACGGTCGATTTCAAAGCCTCCAACACAGGCTTCTGGTCCCGCGTAAACTGCCTGAACTCACCATGGTTTCTGGAAGACGTAACCACGCTTCTGGCTGAAGTTGGTGATGCGCTGGACGTTCTGATGATCCCGAAGGTTGAAGGCCCGTGGGATATTCACTTCGTTGACCAGCTGCTGGCACAGCTCGAAGCCAAGCACGGCATTAAAAAGCCGATCGGCATTCACGCGATTCTGGAAACAGCTGAAGGCGTGAAAAACGTCGAGCAGATCGCGCTGGCCTCTCCGCGCATGCACGGCATCTGCCTCGGCCCGGCGGACCTTGCAGCCTCCCGTAAGATGAAAACGACCCGTGTCGGCGGTGGTCATCCGTTCTACCGCGTGATTGAAGATCCGGTCGAAGGCCGCGAGCGCATGAATGCGCAGCAGGACCCGTGGCACTACACCATCGCGCGTATGGTTGATGCCTGCGCGTCTGCCGGCATCAAGGCGATGTATGGCCCGTTCGGCGATATCTCCGACCTCGACGCTTGCGAACAGCAATTCCGCAACGCCTTCCTGCTCGGTTGTGACGGTGCATGGTCACTTCACCCGAACCAGATCGACATTGCGAAAAAGGTCTTCTCACCAGACCCTGACGAAGTGAAGTTTGCGGCGCGCATTCTGGAAGCCATGCCGGATGGCACAGGCGTTGTGATGCTCGACGGTAAAATGCAGGACGATGCGACCTGGAAACAGGCGAAAGTCATCGTCGATCTGGCGAAACTCGTCGCCCAGAAAGACCCTGAATACAAAGAAGCCTACGGGTTCTAATGTAGCAGGAACCTACAACAGAAGCCCCGCCGGATCAGGAGGGGCTTTTTTGTTTGCGTTAAACGCCAGTCCTCTGCCTGTGCAAGGCAGCAGGCGTAAGGCCGGACATGGCTTTCACATCGCGCGCCATATGCGCCTGATCTGAAAACCCGAAATCATAGGCAAGGCCCGCCCAATCCGGCGTTTCATAGCGCATCATCGTCTGGACCAATCTTTGATGGCGGACATAGCGCGCATAGGCTTTGGGCGAGAGGCCGATCCGGTCTGTGCTGACCCGCCTCAACGTCCGGCCTGACATATCTGCAAAATCTGTCAGTGCGTTGATCTCCATTTGCCCGTTATGCTCACGAATGGCCTGCAGAGCCGCAAACATGCCGCTTGCTGCCGGTGCAATCGTCTCGATCTGACGGGAGATGAGGCGCAGCAATGCCTCTGCAATTGCTTCTGCCGCTGCGCCGCTTTCAGCCAGCCTGCGCAGATGATCGCCTGCGAGCGTAAGATGGATCGGCCAGTCCGGATTGGTATCTGATATCTCTGATGGCCTGAGGCCAAGCAGGGGGATCGCATATTCAGGAAAAAGCCGTGCGGCGATAATCTCCAGCCCGTGTGGCGTATCCTGAGAGACCGGCTGCGTTACCGGCCCGAGCAGGCGAAGCGATACCTCTTCCACCCTGCCGTCAGCGCCGAACCGGCGGAATACGGCAAGGCAGGTTTTCCAGTGGCCGGTGAGTGTCTGGCGCGACAGCGTTCGGCCCACCCCGCCATAAATCCAGAGGCTTTCTACACCGCGCGGCAGGTCGTCGGGCCTGTCATTCCAGCGATATTCGCCCAGCGGGTCGCAAAATGGCAGAGAAAACGAGGCGTGGCCGAAATCTTCAATACGCGCAGCGCCGGGCATGCGAGCGATCCTCTCTAACGAAGGAGAGACCGACATGCTGTATCGACTGGCCTGCATTATCTGCGCCTCTTGCATTGCCCTGACTGCGCCGGCAATCGCGGATGGCCATGCGCATGAAGAGCTGATCATAACCGAGAACGGCATCACATGGCTCGACCTTCCAGATCACAAAAACGGCACCACGACATTTGATCTCTGGATGTCGCCGGGGCGCGCCTTCACCGGATTTCTGTTCCGCGCGCCAGACGCCCAAAACGGCGAAATCCTCTATCTGCGCCATCACCAGCAAGGCAATCCGGACGCATGGCAGTATCACCCGCGCTATAACGGGCATCAGGCTTATCAGATCTATCAGGGTGAAGGTTTCGCAGGCGTGACGAATGTCACCATGGGGGAATGGGTGAGCGGAGAGTTGGTGGTGTCTGACGATCAGGCCATTTTGCGCGTGAATGGCGAGGTCGTCGCTGCGGTCGGCGATCTCATCCGCGACCCTGCATCCGGACAGATTGGCGTCTGGTCTTTGCGGGGCGAGCGTCGCTTCCGCAATCTCAGCTTCTCGCCTGAGGTGGAAGACATTTCCGCGCTCGTGCCGCCCCCGGAAGAGCCGGTCTCGACAGAGGGCCTCATTGCAGACTGGTCATTCAGCGCGACAGTGTCCGCTGAGGTGGCGCTCAGCCCCGACGGTGTCACCTATGAAAACGCGCTGACTGCCGGGCATAGAGGGCTGGTGGATATGAACCAGCTTGCGCCGCTCTCACCTGAGGCGAACGCCATCTTTGCCTCCGTCACGGTGGCGTCGCCCGAGGCGCAAATGGTGCTGCTCGATCTGGCATTCTCCGATAAGGCCAGCGTTTTCCTGAATGGCGAGCTTCTCTATGTCGGTTCGGATGTCTTCCTGACGCGCGATTATCGTTTCCTCGGCACAGCGGGCTTTAATGATACCGTCCCGCTTTATCTCTCCGCAGGTGATAACCAGCTTGAAATCGCCGTCACAGAACAGGAAGGCGGCTGGACGATTGGCGGTATTTTGCGCGGCGGTGAGGGCGTGACGACGCGTCTTCGCGACTAGCGGGGTAATCGACCGGCAATTCCCTAAGGAGAGGCTTGCGCGGTGCGGGTTTAGCTGACTATCTCCACCCTATGACGACTGCATCTGATACCACCCGTTTCTTTGATCTCGACCCGACCGACGACCCGAACAAATGGACGCTTGATGTTTCCATGGGCATTTCGGTGGGCCCGCCAAAGCATAAATTCCTGTTTGGCGGTGTGGGCCTCGCCTCTGCGATCCGCGCGCTGGAACTCACCCATGAGCGACCGCTGATCTGGGCGACGGCGCAGTATCTCTCCTTTGCCCAGCCTGGCGAGACGGTGAATGTGGATGTACGCGCCGCGACCGAGGGCAAGAACATCACGCAGGCGCGCGTGCTCGGCCATGTGGGCGACCGCGAGATTTACACGGTGAACGCCGCCGTCGGGTCACGTGGCAAAGAGCTTGATCACCAATGGCTGGAAATGCCGGATGTGGCCCCGCCTATGGATTGTGAGGCTCTGCCGCGCTTCCGCCCGAAGGTGGATGACGAGCCGGATGATCTGCAGCAGCGCCTGCATACCCGCGTGGCCCATGGCCGCTATGGCAAGAAGCGCAATGAGGGCGGCCTGTCAGAAGATGGCCGCGCTGTGCTCTGGTCCCGCCCGATGGACCCGAATACGCCAATTGATGCCACTATGCTTGCTGTGATCGCGGATTTTGTGCCAGGCGCAACGGGCAATGCGCTGGGCCTGCAGGCGGGCGCAAACTCGCTCGATAACACCATTCGTATCCGCAAGATTGTGCCAACTGAATGGGTGTGCGCCGACCTGCATATTCAGGGCATTCATGACGGCTTCGTGCATGGTGAGGCGCGCCTTTTTGCTGAAGATGGCACGCTTATGGCTGTCGCCTCACAGTCGGGTATTGTCCGCATCTGGGATGAGAACGGTAAGCGCTTTAAGTGAGCGGGTGAAACCCGCTCATCCCTGCGAAGGCAGGGATCTCGTCAACACAAGCACCGAAGATGCCCTTGAAGAAGGGCATCCAAGCTTAGACCTCAACACCAGCACATGCCTCACGATTTAAGCATGGGTTCCCGTCTTCACGGGAACCTGCGGCGTTTCAATATTGCCCTTCCAATAATGGCCGTTCTGCCCTTCAATCTCTGAATGGCATTTTACGTCTACCTGCTTGCGAGCCAGAAAAACGGCACACTGTATTGTGGCCACACTGACGACATTGCCTCGCGAGTTCACGCCCATAAGGAAGGACGCGGTGCAGCTTTCACCCGCCGCTATCATGTAAATCGTCTCGTCTGGTATGAACTGCATGACACACGCGATGCTGCAAAAACGCGCGAATACCAGATCAAGAAGTGGAACAGAGCGTGGAAGGTCAGGCTCATTGAGGAAGGGAACCCTGATTGGATCGACCTCTACCTGCAACTCAATCACTAAGCATTTGCCCCACGCACCGAAAATGCCCACGCAGGTGGGCATCCACGCTTAGATCTCTCTTTCGTTATCTATCTCCGGATCCTGATAAGGGAACCTAGGGCTCGAAACCTTATCCAACCCCACAACCTCGACCCCATAATCAGCCTCATGACAGAAGAGGCCTACACCCTGCATCGCGTGACCGCGCCTGCTGCTGCCCCAACGGGGCCGGCGGCATTTGCAGAGGATATAAAAGCGCTTCACACCCGTGCCGCTGCGCATCTGGATGCTCATCTGCATCCCAATCCACCTGAAACCTATAACGAGCCCTGGACACAGATGGAGCACATCTATGCGCGGGGGCTTCGCCAGTTCATCGCGCTGGCGGATTATGCGCTGCGCTGTTTTATTCTGGTTCTGGCTGGCGAGCTTCTTGGCAGTGAAAGCGGGCGCAAAGAGGCAGAAGCGTATCTTGCCCGCCCGGAACGCGACCCGCCACGTAAACGCCCTTATTCCATCTTTGCCGAGCACCAGGAAAAGCGCCCTGCAAAGGGTAGCTTCACCGCATTTTCTCCGCGCGCCTCAGCGCCGCGCAGGGGCAAGGCTAGCCCGCGTCCGTTTGAGCCCTATGACTGGCAAATGGTGGATTGTTCGCGCCTTATGCGGCGGCTGGAGCGCCTGCCGGATGCCATTGCAAATGCAGAGGCGCATGCCACCCGTCTTGCGGCACACATCCTCTCTGTCGCTTTCGTGCTGAACGAAGACGAACTGACCGCCCCGCGTATATCGTCGCCATTGTCATCCCGGACGATGAAATCGATCCGGGACCCAGTAACCGGTCAGATTGTTTTCTCTGGATCCCGGATATGCGGGTCGCATTCCGGGATGACGGGATCACACATCCCTACCTATCCCGGCTTCTTCCGGTGTCTGCAGCATTGGTATCCGCCGCCCGATGTGATGGAGCGCGCCGATGACACCGCGCGCAGCACGCTTCTTTCCCTGCACTATAAAGCAACAGAATCCCTTGAAATCCTGCACACCCGATTGGCCTGAGGCCTTTCGGGGCGTTGGTGCATCAAGATATCAAAAGCGCGGTTATTCTGCGGCTTGCGCTATGGCTGATGAACGCCGGTCACCCCAGACGGCAACCAGCCAGATCAGGAAACCGCCAAAGGCGAGGCTTGCGCCCACATAGCCGGTATTGGTGAGGCCGAACCCGGCTGACACGGCAAGACCGCTGAGGAACGGGCCAAGTGCATTTGCCATATTGAAGGATGAGTGATTAAGCGCCGCGGCGAGTGTTTGCGCTTCACCGGCGACATCCATCAGGCGGGTTTGCAAAGCAGGCGCGAGGCCGTTTGTTCCGCCCACAAGGAAAACGCAGATGCTGAGCGTCCAGATATTCTGCGCGGCTGTTGGATAGATCAGAAGCACGCACATGCTCCAGAGGAGAATGCCTGCTGTCGCTGGCATGAGCGCTTTATCGGCGAGCCAGGCACCTGTGAGATTGCCCACTGTGATGCCGCAACCGAATACGGCGAGCACCACCAGAATTGTCCATTCCGGCGCGTCCAGCACCTGTAGCAGCACGCTGGTCACATAGGTGTAGACCGCAAACATACCGCCAAATCCGATGGCGCCGATCATGATGGTCAGCCAGACCTGGCGGCTTTTCAGGGCTGTGAGCTCTTTCAGCGGGCTGGCTTCCGGGCGGGCGCGGTCACGCGGGGCGTAAAGATAGATCAGAAGCACGGTGAGCGCGGCGAGCGCCCCGACGATTGCAAAGCCCCAACGCCAGCCAAACGACTGGCCGAGCCAGCTTGCGGCGGGCACGCCGATAATGGTTGCAATTGTGAGCCCCAGAAACACCTGAGAGACGGCCTGTGCGCGCTTGTTTGAGGGAACCAGAGACGCGGCAACGAGGGAGGCGACACCGAAATAAGCTCCATGTGGAACGCCGCTTAGAAAGCGAAATACCAGCATGGTCTCGTAATTCGGCGAAAACGCGCTCAGCAGATTGAACAACGCAAATGCGGACATGAGCAATATAAGAAGAAGCCAGCGCGGTAGACGCGCGCCAAGCACAGCCAGAACCGGCGCGCCGATCACCACGCCAAGCGCATACGCGCTGATCACATGGCCGGCCGTCGGCTCGGTGATATTGAGGCCATCAGCGAAATAGGGAAGCAGGCTCATCGCGGCAAATTCGGTGGTGCCAATGGCAAAGCCACCCATGCCAAGCGCGATCATGCCGAGGAAATGGGCAAGCCCGGTCGGGCGATCAGAAACAGACAAATAAGGCCTCTTGAGGGTTAGCAGCCCTATCGGTCAGCGCGTCTTCCCATAATCACCTGAATTCATGATCTTAAGTCCGACTTGCGTCGTCAGGTTTACATCGTGGTAGCGCTCACATGATTTGAATGCAAGTCACCTTCGGAAGAGTTTTTCTCATCTGCTAGTCCTGATCTTCAACGACCGGCAGGCTGATATAGGAGGCTGTACCTTCGCCTACATGGATTGTGTTCTCTGCGACCTGAAAATCAGTCGAGGTGTAGGGATCTGCAGCCGTATTGAGGTTGCGGGCATAGCTCGGGAAGTTGGAGGACGACACCTCAACCCGCAAAGCATGGCCGGCCTCAATCCGGCGCGACATCAGAATTGGCGGTAGGGTGATGTCATAGGTCTCACCGGCCTCCATGAAGACTTCGCGCTCCATGCCATCGCGATAGCGCATGCGCAGAATGGAATCGCCGATATTCATTGCGCGCCCGTCCGGGAAGACATCGATGATTTTCACAGTGAAGTCTGTGTCCGGTGCATCGGAGGAGACGGTCAGGCCGATTTCGATATATCCGAACACTTCCATCGGTTCGTCAAGAACTTCAGAGGTGAAGATAATAATGTCATCACGCGCTTCCAGTTCGGTCTGGTCGAAGCTGCCGTCATGATGGTCAGTGCCTGTACCGCCAATCTCGCCGCCAAGGCTCGGTACAGGGTTTGCCGGATCATAGAGATAGGTGAAAGTGTCAGCCGCGCCGGTTTGCGCTGCGAGTGTTCCGCCTGCGCCAAGATTAAAGCGTTCACCGCCCCACTGGATCGCTTCATCCGAAGTGAGCCAGTCACCATCGCCGAGATAGGCGGTGTAGGCCGCCTGCATCGGTTCGGTTTCAGCGTCGGGCATCATCCAGCGGTTAAACCAGCCGAGGACTTCGGCGTCATAATCATAGCGCATGTTGCCGAGCTGAAGATCGCCGATCTTCGCATTGTCTCCGATGCGGTTATGGCCGCAATGGCTGCCTTGCGTAATGCGCATGGCCTGATTATCGCGTCCCTCGGCGAGGTTCGCCTGCCGGTTCCAGTCGAAATAGGCGACGGTAGAGCGGGCCGAAATATCGAACATGGCTTCGGTCCACAGCGTCGGTATGGCGATCATCTCGCCTTCGCTGACGCGGTTGACGCCCCAGCTGTCATCTACCAGGCCTGCTTCAAGATAGCTGCGCAGTTCATTCTGTGGTCCGCCCATATTGGCGGCGATGTCCACCATAGGCAGGTCCATACGGTGGGCGTCGAATTCGGCTTTGTCTCGGGCCCAGTTCAGGTTTGAGAGCTCGAACACATCGGTGAGTGCCTGGCGCTCTTCGTCAGACAGACCTTCCGGCAGCTGCGGCCAGTTCTGCACAGTGGAGCCAAGGAAATAATCCATCCAGCCCTGCTGCCAGACGCCGCCACGCCAGAAATTACCTTGCTCGTGGAACGGGCCGGCCTCAGCCACACCCACGCCAGTTGACTGGGCCACCATTGCGCGTAGCGCCGGATGGCCTGCCACACCCATTTGCAGCTGGATCTCGGCAGAAGACGAACAGCCTAACGTACCGATATCGCCGTTGGACCAGTCCTGCGCCACGATCCAGTCCATCAGATCGGTGCCGTCCTCAACCGAATGGCCGAGCATTACATAGGTGCCGTCAGAGAAATACCGGCCACGCTCATGGCTCTCCACGATAGCATAACCGCTTTCCAGAAGCCGCTGGTGCAGGCTGGCTCGAGAGGTCATTTCCCCGTCATAGGGTGTGCGAACGAGAATGGCTGGGACGGGCCCTGAACCTTGAGCGGGCAGATAGACATCTGCATTCAGGCGGGCGCCGTCACGCATGCTGATCTGCACGCTGGTTTCTACGCTTGCGCCTTCGGGCAGCACAAACTGGCCATGAGCGCCAAGCGCAGAAAGCGAGAGTGCGGAAAAGCCGAGTAGCGCGTGCCTGAAAGTCATGTCTGTCCCCTGAAAAAGTCAGGCGACCAGACACGAAATTGCTCATGATGGGAAGGTAGGAGCGAATTTATTCCGCTGCGGTGCCTTCAGCTGCAGCCTTCGCTGCCAGTTCCGCTTTACGGCGGTCTGAGGCTTTCTGCTTGACGCTTTCAGAGCGCAGCTGACCACAGGCGGCAAGAATATCGCGGCCGCGCGGTGTGCGGATTGGCGATGAATAGCCTGCACGGTTCAGAACTTCGGCGAAGTTCTCAATCGTTTCCCAGTCAGAGCACTCATATTGAGAGCCCGGCCACGGGTTGAACGGGATAAGGTTGATCTTTGCCGGTGTGCCGCGCAGCAGGCGCAGAAGGTCTTTCGCTTCGGCGACGGAATCGTTCACGCCTTTCAGCATGACGTATTCGAAGGTCACTTTTTTGGAGTTGCCGAGATCCGGATATTCACGGATCGCCTCGAACAGCTCTTTCAGCGGGTATTTCTTGTTGATCGGCACCAGCTCGTTGCGCAGATCGTCATTCGTCGCGTGAAGCGAAATGGCGAGCATTGCGTTGGTGCGGCGGCCAAGCTCCGGAATCAGCGGCGCGACGCCTGCTGTAGAGACCGTGATGCGGCGGCGACCGAAGGAAATGCCCTCATTATGGCTGATCGTGTCGATCGCTTCAGCGACATTGTCGAGGTTATAGAGCGGCTCGCCCATGCCCATAAAGACGATGTTGGTCAGCTTGCGGTTTTCGTTGGAGGTCGGCCATTCTTCCAGCGCGTCACGCGCGACCATGACCTGGCGGACGATCTCTGCCGCTGTCAGGTTACGAACGAGCTTCTGAGTACCAGTATGGCAGAAAGAACAATTCAGCGTGCAGCCGACCTGAGAGGAGACGCACAGCGCACCGGCCCGGCCGACATCCGGAATGAAGACAGTTTCGGCCTCTGTGTTCGGGCCATATTCGATCAGCCATTTGCGCGTACCGTCCACAGAAACCAGCGCCTCTGTGATTTCTGGGCGTTTCAGCTCGAACCAGTCTTCGAACTCTGCGCGCTGCGCTTTGGCAATATCGGTCATGCCGGAGAAATCGCGGACACCGTAGTGATATACCCAGCGCCAGAGCTGGCGGGCGCGCATATTGACCTTTTTCGGCTCAATGCCGCGGTCTTCAAGCGTCTTTTTAAGCGCGTCAAAACCAATCCCTGCGAGGTTTTCTTTAACGCAGGAAGCACGGTCGGCGTTTGCCGCGTGTGAAATGTCGAGGCTCTGGGTCAATGTATCAATCTCCGGAAGACCGGCCTGATATCATAAAAGGCCGCACCGGCCAAATCCTGAGTTCACAGATCAGCTATGAGTGATCAGCTACACAGAGACCGGGCACGGTCGATTGCGCCGGATGAACCGGCCAGAGAGAAATGGTAGGCCACTTCGGTGTCGCGTTCGGATACGGCTTCAAGACGAAGTTCCGAGCCGCGCTTGATGGCGTCTTCAATGGCGCGCTCGTCTGAATTGTTCGCGAAGATTTCGTTGCGGGCCGTGTACATCATCCATGAACGTCCGCCGACTTCAGCTGTTGCGGGCAGGTCTTCACGGAAATTGAAGTTCGCGCGCAGGCTGGCCTGTGGCAGCTGGGAATTTCGGAAATAGGTAACGAAGAAGACCACGTCTCCATGCTCCACATTACGCGGCGCAAGGTCTTCGGCGCGCGTTGCGGCAAAGCAAACGGACTCGCCGTTTACAATGTCCTGATAGACGGTCCAGTCGCGAAAAGCGCCTACATATTCAAAGGCCTGCGCTGGCAGTATTGTGGATGCGAGCAGGGTGAAAGCTGCGACAAACCGCTTCATTCTGAAATCATTCCCTCTTTAGTCCTTAATGACTAGCGTAAACTTGTGACGTAGTCGTTAATATGATCTGTACGCAACAAGGTTCCAACCTATCTGTGCAGTGGCGATCTTTCTGTTAAGGTCGAAAACGCGGTTTAGTAAGTTTCTGGGAGGTATGTCTTGCTCGATCCGGTTCCGAACAAGCCAGGATTGGGTAAGAGTGAGCGCGAGGCCTTTGCGCTTGCATTGCGCGATATTGCCGAGAGCAAATCCAAAGGCGCCTTCCGTCTTCTGTTTGATTATTACGCGCCTCGCCTGAAGAGCTTCCTCATGCGTTTGGGGGCGGATGATATGCAGGCCGAAGAAATCGTGCAGGAAGTCATGGTCACTGTCTGGCGTAAGGCTGAACAGTATGATCCGGCACAGGCTTCGCCGACGACCTGGATTTTCCGCATTGCCCGTAATCGGCATATTGATGCCTTTCGTCGTCAGCGACATCTGGACGCCCAGCCTGACGAACCCATGCTTTCTCCGGCTGAATTGCCCGAGCCTGAAGAAAGCTATCAACTCCTCGAGATCGAGGAGAATGTACGTGAGGCACTGAAGACGCTTCCGGACGAACAGGTGGAACTTGTCAGGGCGTCTTTTTATGAGGGTTTGTCTCATTCGGAGATCGCGGAACGCAAGCAACTGCCATTGGGTACAGTAAAATCACGAATCCGACTCGCCTTTGAAAGACTTCGATCCACATTGAGTAGGGAACTATAGCAAAACAGCCGAAAACGGCGGGAATAACGGGCATTCCGGCCACGGTCGGACACGAAATTTTTGGAGAAGAGACGTGGAAGAAACAGATCTGGGACAGGAATTCTACAGCGCATATGCCGCTGGGACTCTTGATCCGGCTTTGCGCCTTCTGATCGATACGCGCAAAGCGTTGACAGAAAATCAGACAATCCAGCCAGAGCTGGAAGACGTGATTGCAGGCGAATTTCTTGAACGCGAAGCACCGGCGCCAATGTCGTTTCAGGCGGCTGACCGTGCGCTCGCTAAGATTGACGAGCTTGGCCTTAGCAATGAAACGTCGCGCCAGGCAGCGCGCTCTGCGGCGACGATGAATAAAGAGCTGGTGAACCTGCCAGATCCGCTTCAGGACATCGTTCTGGAATCCTCAGTACATTCAGGCTGGAAGTTTGGCGGACCGGGTATCCGGGTCATGCCGCTTGATGTCAGCCCTGATGTGACGACAGAACTCATCCGTTTTGAGCCGGGTCATGGCGCACCAAAGCACACACACTCCGGCTTTGAATATACGCTGGTCGTGTCCGGTGGCTTCAGCGATGAAGCCGGGTCTTATGGCCCTGGCGATCTGGCTGTGTCCGGCGAAGGCCGTGAGCACCGTCCTGTCGCGGACGAAGATGGTGTCTGCATCGCATTGATCGTACGTGATGGTGGCCTGAAATTCTCCGGCTTTATGGGTGTGCTTCAGAAAATCTTCGGTTAGAACCGGGCAGTAAGTTTTTACTGCCGGGGTCTGACATGCACGTTTCCACTTATCTGATGTTCACCGGCGACGCGGAAGCGGCGCTGAATTTCTATCGTCAGGTTTTCCCTGACATGGAAGTTTCAGAGGTGAATCGTTATCCTGAAGAATCCGGTGAGTTGGCAGGAAAGCTTTTGCCGACGCGCATCGTGATTGGTGATCATAATATCATGCTCACCGACAGCCCGAACGTGCACCAGTTCACCTTCACGCCGTCCATGTCGATCTTCATCAACTTCGAGACCGAAGAAGAGCTGGTCGCCGTGCACGACCGCCTGTGCGCGGAAGGTGAGCCGCTCATGCCGCTCGATGATTACGATTTCAGCCGGATGTTCGCCTGGATTCAGGACAAGTTCGGCGTGAGCTGGCAGCTGAACCTGCCTTAAGCCTTAAACGCGGCGTCCGCGCTGGATCGCATCAAGCTCGCGCTTGGTCATTGGCCCGCCCGGTTTGATCGGGCGTTCTGCGTGGCGACCCATGGAAATCATGCGGTCATACATGACCAGCGCCGCAGCAACGGACACGTTCACGCAGAATTTGGTCGGAATTTTTACCGTGAAAGCGCATTTCTCGATCATTTCTGGGGAGAGGCTGCCACGTTCGCGGCCTAGCACATATGCGGCTGCTGTCGGGTGGCGAAAGCTTGGCAGATCAACGGCATCGTCAGTGAGCTCGACGCCAACCAGCGTGCAGCCACGTGGCAGCGCCATATCGTCGATTGTGTCCCATTGATAATACGGGACATGCTCGAAGCTTTTCGACGTGTCAGCTTTATAGACAGTCCGGATCTTATCTGCGGCGTCTACTGAGAACGCGAAGTTTGCGCCAAAGGCATGTGCTGTGCGCATGATCGCGCCAAGATTCATGGGCTTGGAAATGCCTTCCGCCCCGATAGCAAAATACCCACGCACGATCAGAATACCTTTACGTCAAACTCGTCACGCCAGGTCGCAAATCCGCGCTTCATAATGCTGGTATTGAAGGGCATCGCGACACGACCGAGCCGATCAATCGCAATCAGGCCGCCTTGTCCACCCAGAAGTGAGATTTCTTCCAGCACGCAGGCCGTCGCATTTTCCAGATCGGACCGCGTATAGCGGATGCGGGCAGACACGTCTGAGGCTGCGTTGACACGCATGAAATACTCGCCCTGACCGGTACAGGATACCGCAACGCGCTCGTCAGCCCATGTGCCGGACCCGATCTGTGCTGAATCGCTGATGCGGCCCGGCGGCTTGTTGGTCAGGCCGCCTGTGGAGGTGGCCGAAGCAAGACGGCCTTCTGAATCCAGTGCGACTGCACCAACGGTGCCGTGCGTACCGTCATCATAAGATGCATCGCTGATAATCGGGCGATAATAGCCGTGCGGATTACCAATGGTTTTGAGGTCACGCTTCTTCAGGAATTTCTCCGCGCCTTTGCCTGAAAGCAGGATGTGCTGGGAGTGTTTCATCACGGCGCGCGCGCAGTCGACCGGGTTCTTATACCCCTGAATGGCCGCGACGGCACCTGCGCGGCGGTTCGAGCCATCCATAATGGCGGCGTCTTGTTCCCATTTGCCTTTAGTGTTCGGGCTGGAGCCGCGACCGGCAATGTGAAGCCCTGAATCTTCCAGCTCGTGTACGGCTTCCTGCACAACATCGAGTGCACTTGCGCCTTTTCGAAGATCGCGCCTTGCGGCTTCGAGAATCTTCTTCATCGACGAAGACACATCGGAGTAGTCGTCTTTATAGCTGGGGCCGGAGCCTCCGTGGATTGCAATGGCCCAGACCGGGTCAGACATAATAGACTCTATTACAATTATGCATCTTGCGACGACTTCACAGATGAAAGGCAGTCAGCTACCGTCCGCGCCATAAGAAATACAACATTTTTGTGTCATGCGGAGAATAAAAAATGAAGGCTGTGGTTTCTACACAACCCGGTGGACCTGAAACACTTGAAATCGTCGATCTGGACTCTCCGGAGCCGGGTCCAAAACAGGTTGTACTTGAAGTCAAAGCCATTGGCGTGAACTTCCCTGACTCTCTGATCATTGAAGACCGCTATCAGTTCAAACCGGAGCGTCCGTTTTCTCCGGGCGGTGAAGTATCTGGCATTGTGACGAAGGTCGGCGCAGAGGTGACGTCCCTTAAAGAAGGTCAGCGCGTGATTGGGTCATGCGGCTGGGGCGGCTTCCGTGAGGAGCTGGAAATCGACGCAAACCGCTGCATTCCAATCCCTGACCAAATGCCATTTGATGAAGCATCTGCTTTCATTCTCACTTACGGCACGTCCTATTACGGCCTGAAGCGCCGCGGTGATCCAAAGCCGGGCGAAACGCTGTTCATTCTTGGCGCAGCTGGCGGTGTCGGCGTTGCCGCGATCGAACTCGGTAAAGCGATGGGCCTTAAAGTCATTGCGGCGTGTTCAACGCAGGAAAAGGTCGATTTCTGTCTGTCTAAAGGCGCAGATGTTGGCCTGATCTACCCGACTGGCGAGCTGGATCGTGGGCAGCAGAAAGAGCTTTCCAACCAGATCAAGGAAATCTCCGGCGGCGGCGTGGATATCGTCTATGACGCAGTTGGCGGCGACTATGCAGAACCAACGCTTCGCGCGCTGAACTGGGAAGGTCGCTATCTGGTCATCGGGTTCCCGGCGGGTATCCCGAAGATTCCACTGAACCTCACACTTCTGAAATCCTGCGATATTCGCGGCGTTTTCTGGGGTGCATGGGTGCGTCAGTTCCCTGATCAGTATGAGACCGATGTGAAAGAGCTGTTCGACTTCTACAAGGACGGCAAGATCAAGCCGCACGTCTCAAAAACCTTCCCGCTTGATCAGGCGGGTGATGCGATCAAGCATCTGTCAGATCGTAAGGCGACAGGTAAAGTCGTCGTTCTGACCTAGAAAACGTCAAGCCCGGTGATACGCTCACCGGGCTTTTTACATCCGGACCGGTCCGCAAAAGATGACCGGCCATCAAAGGGAGAGAAACATGACCCTAAGTCTTCAGGGTAAAGTCGCCGTTGTGACTGGCGGCGCGAGTGGTATTGGCCTTGGCACTGTCGAATGCCTGATCGAGTATGGCGCGAAAGTCGTTGCAGGTGACCTGCAGGACGAAAAGGGCGCGTCACTTGTCGCCCGATTTGGAGACGACAAAGTCGCTTACCGTCATTGCGATGTAACTGATGCAGACCAGCTAAAAGCACTCATTCAGGCCGCTGAGGACGAGTTTGGCGGGCTGGATATCCTCTTCAACAATGCCGGTATTGGCGGGCCGCGCGAAGGCATTGAAGAGCTTGATTTTGACGACTACGACAAGATCATGAATCTGCTGCTCAAGGCTGTCTTCATGGGCACGCAATATGCGATCCCGCTGATGAAAAAGCGCGGCGGCGGCTCGATCATCAACACATCTTCAGTTTCTGCGATAGCCGCGGGCTATGCGCCGCTGACTTATTCGGTCGCCAAGGCAGGCGTTGCGCATTTTTCCAAAATGGCAGCTGCCGAACTTGGGAAATACAAGATCCGCGTGAATGCGATCCGTCCGGGCCTGATCGCGACGTCTATTTTCGGCGCAACGCTGGGCCTTCCGCGTGAACAAGCTGATCAGCTGGCGGCGCTGATCTCGCAAACCGCTGCAGGCATTCAGCCTGCCGGTCGTGCAGGTCAGGCGCGCGATATTGCTGAAATGGTGGCCTTCCTTGCTTCCGATGCTTCAGGCTTCATTACCGGCGAGAGCATCACTGTGGATGGTGGTATCACGGTGGGGCCACCGCATTCCTGGAAAGAGGATGCGCCAGGCCCGATGGATGCCATTATGAACATCACTGAAGGCGCTTAAGGGGCCGATTAGTCCAATGCCGGATCGATCTATGTTATATGAGAGATAGGGAGATCGGCATGTGGCATTGGAAACAGGTTCGATATTTTGCTCTTGGCGGTGCAGCGCTGGTTTCGGCCTGCGCGTCACTGCCAGATTTTCCGGAACTGTCATCACTGGCGCTTTCGGAGGTTCGCAACGGCCCTGAAGCGCTACGCCCCGGCTCTTATGAGCTCGATCCGCAGCATGCGCATCTCTATTTTGCGATCAACCATATGGGGCTTTCGCTCCTCTATGGGCGCTTTGATACGTTCGATGCGAATTTCTCGGTAGATGATAGCCTGACCGGCGCGTCCGATTTCGAGATGGTGATCGATGTGAACTCTCTGTTTGTGTCGACAGAAGCGTTTTCTGAAACCTTGCGCGGTGATGGCTGGTTTAACGCTGAAGAACACCCTCAAGCTGTGTTCAGGGCACGCGAAATCACCCGCATGGATGAACGCACCGGTATTCTATCAGGCGATCTGACACTGAATGGGCGAACGCAGCCCGTTGAGATCAGGTTGATCTTTAATGGCGGAGCCTTCGTTGCACTCACGGGCAAATATACCGTCGGGTTTAATGCTGAAGGCAGTTTCAACCGGAGTGATTTCGGGCTTGGCCAATATGCAGGCCTTGTCGGCGATGAAGTTCAGCTGAGGTTTTCAGGCGAGTTCCAGAGAGTGAATTAGACCGCCGGACCAGCAAATTGCGCGGCATGGAAATGCGATGACGCATCGACCATGTGTGCGATTTCGCTCTGGTCGCCGTTTGGCGCAGCACTCACTGTCGAGATGAAGTAGTCGCCAGCACGTTGCAGGCTGATTACCCATATTGAGCTGTCTTCTGCTTCCAGAACCAGGCAGCGCAGATCATCTTCGACCTGATAGTCGCGGAAGCTGGCTGTGAGCGAGGCGATGGACGACCCGCCCGCTGCGACAGATGCCATATTGGCTTCACAGCCGACGCTATAGGTCATGCTGGCGATAGCGCCATTATCCTCGAAATGAGCAAGCGTGCGTACCAGCTCTTCTTCGGTGTCATGTGGACCGGCAGCGTAGAACTGCACGGTAAAGTCCGTGGCCTCTGTATCAGCTTCATAGGCGCAGAAACCGCCTTCGCTGTAAGCGGCAGTTTCGACGCGGGTGAAGTCGTCAACTGATGTCGGGCAGACAACGCCGGACATTTCCTCAATCATGCTGCCGTCATCGCGGGTCAGCCATGTGTCAGCGTACGCGCCAGCAGACTGGGCGCTCGCAAGCGGTGCGAGGCAGGCGATAGATACGGCGGCGAGTGCGGATGTAACGAGTGACTTGGTCATGAGTATTCCCTTCACCGGTTGTTAACTTCCGTCGGTGGGGTTGGTTCCTGATCCTGACCACAGAATTTTTGACTCAGATGTGATTTTACACTAAAGCCAGCGCAAATTACTGGTTTCGCGCATTCCCGATCTTGCGGGCGTGCACCCCGCCCAGCGAAGTCTCGCCCGGCGGGGCTTTTTGCTTTAAGTGCTGCACCCATATGTGAGGGATCACGGGAACAGCTAAGAGGAAGTCGCATGTTTGATGCTTTGACAGATCGATTGACGGGTGTGTTTGACGGCCTGACGGGTCGTGGCGCGCTGTCAGAGAAAGATGTCAGCAATGCAATGCGTGAAATCCGCGTCGCTCTTCTTGAAGCAGACGTCGCGCTGCCCGTTGTAAAAGACTTTATCGCCAAGGTTCGCGAAGAAGCTGTTGGCGAAGCGGTGATCAAATCGGTCACGCCGGGCCAGATGGTCATCAAAATCGTCCATGATGCTCTTGTTGAGATGCTGGGCGGCGAAGATGAAGAAGGCGCAGCGGCAAAGCTGAAAATCGACTCTCCACCAGCTGTCATCATGATGGCCGGTCTGCAGGGTTCTGGTAAGACGACTACAACCGGTAAGCTTGCCAAGCGCCTGAAGGAAAAAGAGCGTAAGAAAGTTCTTCTTGCCTCGCTCGACGTGCGCCGTCCGGCGGCGATGCAGCAGCTCGCTATTCTGGCTGAGCAGGTCGGCGTGTCTTCGCTGCCAATCGTTGAAGGCCAGCTTCCGGTAGATATTACCAAACGCGCGCTCCAGTCTGCCAAGCTTCAGGGCTTTGACGTTGTCATCCTCGATACGGCGGGTCGCACGACCCTCGACGAGCAGATGATGAACGAGGCGGACGATGTCGCTAAAATCGCCAAGCCTCAGGAAACGCTCCTCGTAGCTGACGCGCTGACAGGTCAGGACGCCGTTGAAACAGCCAAGCGCTTCCATGAGCGTCTTCCGCTGACCGGTCTTGTTCTTACTCGTATGGATGGTGACGGCCGCGGTGGTGCGGCGCTCTCCATGCGCGCGGTCACTGGCCTGCCAATCAAATTCCTCGGTGTCGGCGAGAAGCTGGATGGCCTTGAAGTCTTCGCCGCCAAACGCGTTGCAGGCCGTATTCTCGGTCGCGGTGACATTGTTTCGCTCGTTGAAAAAGCCGGCGAGCAGATGGACGCCGAAAAGGCCGAACGCCTCGCTAAGAAAATGGCGAAAGGTCAGTTCGATCTTGATGATCTGGCTGAACAACTTCGCCAGCTTCAGCGCATGGGCGGCCTTGGCGGTATCGCCGGCATGCTTCCGGGCGCGAAAAAAGCCAAACAGGCGCTCGCGGGCGCTAATATGGATGACAGTGTCATCAAACGTCAGGAAGCAATCATCTCTTCCATGACGAAGAAAGAACGCGCCAAGCCTGCGCTTCTCAATGCATCTCGCCGCAAGCGTATCGCTGCCGGTGCAGGCGTAGAGGTGTCGGACGTCAATAAAGTGCTGAAAATGCACAAGCAGATGTCCGACATGATGAAGAAAATGGGCAAGGGCGGCATGAAAGGCCTTATGGGCGCTATGGGTGGCATGGGCGTGTCTCAGGGTGACCTTGCTAAAATGGCCGCGCGTAACGGTGGTCTGGGCGGCGGTATGCCGGGCCTTGGTGGTCCGGGCGCGCCAGGCGGCCTTCCGGGTCTTGGCGGCGGCGCACTTCCGGGTGGTCTGCCGGGTCTTCCGGGAACGAAGAAGAAATGATGACGCTCGAAGATCTTAAAGCCGCGCACCTTAAAGAGCGTCAGGCTGCTTACGGACGCCTTCGCGGTGGTTTCCCCATTCCGATGTCCGGAACGGTTTACTGGCTGGTCATTGCGGCTATGTCGCAAATGTTCGCACCATCGCAGCAGCTTTTTTACAGCTTCGTCGCAAGTGGCGCGATCTTCCCGATGGCGCTTCTGTTTGCGGCGCTGTTCAAGAACGACTTCATGAAAGACAAGGGTGTCGCGACAAGCGTGCTCGTGCCGGCTTTCATTTCCATGCTTTTGTTCTGGCCTATGGTCGTCGTTGCGGTCGTTGAAGGCAGTGCAGATATCGCGCTTGTTATTCTGGCGATTGGCCTGTCGATCCACTGGCCGGTGATTGGCTGGAGCTATGGCCGCACCCCAATTTTCTGCGCCCATTCCATCATTCGCGCGGTTTTGGTACTGGCGCTTTATTTCCTTTTCCCGGAACAGCGCTTCCTTTTCATTCCGTTGGCAGTTGCATTTGTGTATGCAGTGACTGTATTAGCGCTGATCCTGGATTCAGGACGTTTTGCCAAGGCCAAAGCGGAGGGCGCTGAATGACCTCACCAATGGACGAACTTCTGCGCTTGCGCGCCAGCATTGATAACCTCGATGCCGTGCTGCTGCATACGCTGGCTGAACGTTTCAAGCTGACCAAACAGGTTGGTGTGCTGAAAGCCGAAAACGCGCTTCCGCCGTCTGATAAACAGCGCGAAGCCGAACAGATTTACCGCTTGCGCAAGCTGGCCGATGACGCAGGTCTCGACCCGGCATTTGCCGAGCAGTTCCTCAACTTCATCGTGGCGGAAGTGATCCGTCACCATGAGAAAATCCGGTCAGAGGGTACGGACTAAACCTCTCTATTGTTGGGCCTTTCAATGTGACTGGCCTGAAATGAAGCGCCATAAGATACTTAAGGAGATACACCATGGCTCTTAAAATTCGCCTCGCTCGCGGCGGCTCTAAAAAACGCCCGTTCTACCGCGTTGTTGTTGCTGACTCCCGTTCACCACGTGACGGCCGTTTCATCGAGAAAATCGGTAACTACGACCCGCGTCTTCCAAAAGACTCTGAGAGCCGCGTAAACATCGACGCTGAGAAAGCTGCAGCGTGGATCGCGAAAGGCGCAAAGCCAACTGACCGTGTTGCTCGCTTCCTGAGCCAGATCGAAGTTGACGGTAAGCCGGTTTACACATGGACAGCGTCCAACAACCCGAACAAGGGTGAGCCAGGCACAAAAGCTAAAGAGCGCGCTCAAGAGAAAGCTGACAAAGCTGCTGCTGCGGCTGAAGCGGCTGCAGAAGCTGAAGCTGCGCCAGCTGAAGAAGAAGCTGCTGCTGAAGAGTAAGCTTTACGCTGAATCTGATTTTGAGCCCTCCGCCTTTGGCGGGGGGCTTTTTTTATGCGTCCATCCGTAAAGTTGTCAGGCGTTCAGCTTTGCTCGTATAATTTCATTATATCGAGGTCGAGGGGACGCATAACATGACTGGTTTCAAGACGCTTTTTAAGTCCGCATTGATTGCAGCGGGGCTGATTTTGCCCGCGCAGGCACAGTATGGCTCTGGCGAGCTTCAACTGTTCAGCCTGGATTATTTCGGCGGACAGACGGCCAGCATAAGGCAGGAAACTGCTCAAATGGGGTTCTCTCAGCTTGGCGATGACACGCGATCCATTCGTGTGCGCGGTGGTAACTGGATCGCCTGCCGCGATGCCTATTATGCAGGTCCGTGTCTTTATATCAGTCAGGATGTGCAGTCGCTCGGCGATTTCGGCATGGCGGACACAATTTCCTCCATCATGCCAGCGCCATATGATCTGGCGCTGAAGCACGGCTCTATTTTTGCCCGTAATCCTGCAGGTGGTTTCACCTTCTTCCGCCGCGAGAATAACAACACGGTCATTCCGTTCGAAGCGACGGGTACTGTGGGTTATGGCTCATCCGGTTCCGGCAATTACGGCAGCGGCTATAACAATAACGGATCCGGCTATAATCAGGGCGGCTCCTACAGCAATAACAATAATTCAGGTTATCCGCCGCTGGATCAGCTACCTTATACTGGTCCGCGTAATCCGGCGCTGATCGTCTATGATGAAACCGATTATGGCGGTGAAGCGATTGGGACAAACCGCGATATCGCACGTCTCTGGGATTATGATTTCGACAACCGGATCAGCTCGGTCGAGATTATTCGCGGCGAGTGGGAGTTTTGCGAGGATTCAAATTTCCGCGGCGATTGCGTCATTCTGACGGCGGATGAAACCCGTCTTTATGCGATCCAGCTGGACAATCGCATTTCTTCTATCCGCGAAGTGCCAGTCGGTACGCTTGCCCAGCGCGAGGAAGAAGAACGCCTGCGCCGGGAAGAAGAAGCTCGTCTGCTGCGTGAGGCGCTCGCGCGGGCCGATGTGGTTGTGTATCAGCATTCAAATTTTGAGGGTCGTCCATATCCGGTGGAGAACGATATTTCAGGTCTCGGCAATACGGGCATGAATGATGAAATCAGCTCTATTCAGGTCCGTCGTGGCACCTGGGAGATTTGTTCGGACGGTAATTATCGCGGTCGCTGCGAGACGATTTCATCGGATATGCCGCGTCTCAACGGCATTCGGATGAATGATAATATCTCGTCCATCCGCCGCGTGAACTAAGCGGGTTTCTGAACAAAACCTGCAGGAAGCAGTTGTCTCCCATTCAGATAGGTTCCGGTAACCTTGTTTTATCGGGACCTTCAAACATGGAGAGACACGTGAAACTGAAAACAATTCTGACGACACTTTTAGCGGGTTCTGCCTGCGCCCTGATGGCTGCGGCACCTGCGAGTGCTGATCGATACGATAACCGCCGCGGCCCTGCGACGGGCGATGTCGTACTTTTTGAACATTCAAACTTTGAAGGTCAGGCCGTCGAAATTACCGGCGCTGTACCTTTTCTGGATGAGGCACGCTTTAATGACCGCACAAGCTCTATCGCGATCCGACGCGGCGCCTGGGAAGTCTGCACAGACGCGAACTTTCGTGGTCGCTGTGAAGTGATCCAGGGAAATGTGGACCGTCTCAACTATCTGCAGCTCAACGATAATATCTCGTCCATCCGTCCGGTGAGCGGCCGTTTCGGCTTCAACCATCGCGGCAATGACGGGCGCTATGGAAATCGTGGTTACGGAAACGACCGCTATGGCGATAACCGCTGGGGCTATAATGATGGCCCTGCCAGCCGCGCCGACATCGTTCTGTTTGAAGACAGCTATTTTTCCGGTCGCGCGCTCGCTGTGAATGGTGACCTGCCTGACTTTGCCGAAACAGGCCTTAATGACCGTGTGTCGTCTATTCAGGTGAACCGCGGCGCATGGGAAATCTGCGTCGACTCTGTTTTCCGTGGCCGTTGTACGGTTGTGACGCGATCTTCTGATGCGCTGAACGACATCCGGATGAATGACAATATCTCGTCTATTCGCCGCATTGGCTGATCCGACGGTGATCGCAGACCCTGAACCCTCGCTCCGGCGGGGGTTTTTGCGTTTCTGGCGTGGTTAAATATCTGTTGCCGAGCGTTCAGGCTCGTTCAGCTAAGTTATCACCAAGTACGGGGCTAACTTGAGGAACAGGCTATGAAAAATACAAAATCCGTTCTGAAGCTTATAGGTGGAGCAGCGGCGGCGCTCGGTTTTGCAGCGACGGCTCATGCCAACCATGGCGAACTCGTTTTGTTTGATGGCGCGAATTTCAATGGTGAAGCGCGCGCGATTAACGGACCGATCGATACGCTTGTTGATCTGCGCTTCAACGACCGCGCCGCGAGCATTGATTTTCAGGGACCAGGTTGGCTCCTGTGTAAGGATTCTTATTACGAAGGTCCGTGTCTGGTTGCACGTCAGCCGATTGCTGATCTCGACCGATTTGGCATGGGCGACGAAATTACATCGGCTTATCCAATCGACCCTCAGAACCCGTATCCGCACGGCACGGTTTTTGGCGTGAACTGGGCGGGTGATCTCGTGTTTTATGAGGCGGACCTGTTCGGCAATCTCTCCGAGCTGAGCCCGTATGATACCTGGGGCTATTACGCTTATGATTATGGCTATGGCGCTGGCACTTACACGGGTGCTTACGGCGAATTTGGCCGGTATGGCCAGTATAACCCGTACTACCCGCGGTATGACTATAATCAGGCGAGTTGGACCGGCTATCGTGGTCCGCGTAACGCTGACATCGTGCTTTATCGCGACTCCAACTTCCGCGGCTCGGCCTATGGCCTGAACCGGAGCGCGTGGAGCCTTAGCAATCTCTACTTCAATGATGAAGTAAGCTCGATTGAGGTGCGTCGCGGTACGTGGGAAGTCTGCACGGATGCGAACTTCCAGGGCACGTGTCGGATCATCGACAACAGCCAGGGCCGGCTGACGAATATTCGTCTCAACGACAATATCTCATCCATTCGACGTGTAGGTCGTGGTTCTGGCAACCATAACGGCCGCTATGGTGGCGGACGTGGAAACCATGGTGGTCGCGATGGCGGCTATAATGGTGGCCGGAATCATGGCGACGGAGATCGCGGCGGACGTCGCGGTGGTAACCGTGGCGGCAATTATGGCAACGCAGATGCGATCCTGTTCGAGCACGCCAATTATGGTGGCCGCAGCATTCCTGTGAATGGAAGCATTGGTAACCTTGGCACGATTGGTCTCAATGATGCCGCAAGCTCTATCCGTATCCGTTCGGGCACATGGGAGGTGTGTGAGCATCCGAACTTCCAGGGTCGCTGCCAGATTGTTACTGTCGACACCAACGCGCTCGGTGGATACCGCCTGAACGACAATATCTCGTCCATTCGCCGCGTGAATGGTGGCGGTGGCCGGAACAATGGAAACGTTGGCGGCGGGCGTCGCGGCGGTGATGACAACGCACGTGATCGGAACCGTGACCGCGATAATAATGCCCGCGACCGCAATCGTGATCGCGACCGGGATGGTGCGCGTGACCGTAACCGGGATCGTGACCATAATACGGGTAACCGAAACCGCGATCGAAACAATCGCTATTCCGGTAATACGAACCGCAATGGAAACGACCGTTATCAGGGCAACCGTACCGGTCAGACCGGTGGAACCATCCCGAATACCAACCGTGACCGCACGAACCGGAACACACCTCCAAACACCGATGTGTTGGTAGGTGGCCGGAATGGCAACGACCGCATCAATCGCGACCGCAATAACCGCCGCGATCAGCCTGTAGATCAGGTGCGCAATGGCCGTGGTGGTCAGGATGGAGGTTGGAGCCGTAACCGTGACGGACGAAACGGCAACCAGGCGAATAATCGCAACCGTGATGGTGACCGTGCCAACCGTGGAAATCGTGGCGGCCGCGTTGAAGGCAATCCATATGCGGGTGCCGAGCCACGCGCGAACCGCGGAAACCGGAATGAAGGTCGTCGCAATGAGGTGAACAACAATCGTCGCAGCAACCAGCCGGTTGCCCAGACGCCACGTGTTCAGTCTCCGCCACCACCACCGCCTCCGGCGCCGCGTCCACAGGCGTCACCGCCACCACCACCTCCGCCGCCTCCGCCACCACCGCGGACGAATAACCGGAACACAGACAATCTGCCTCCGGGCCTGCGTCGGGTGATG
The DNA here is from genome assembly GCA_002723155.1 of Ponticaulis sp. GTDB lineage: Bacteria > Pseudomonadota > Alphaproteobacteria > Caulobacterales > Hyphomonadaceae > Ponticaulis. The sequence continues at coordinate 808,151 of PBNO01000002.1, forward strand.
CGCGACAACTAAGGCCATTCCTCTTGCCAGTCGGCAGGGTGTATGAGTAATCCGTCTGCGGCGCTCTGTATCGGGCGCCGCAGATTTTGTTTGGAATGCTATGGCAGTCGATAAGTCTCTTGTTTGTGTAGGTGCGATTGGCGGGGCGCATGGTGTGCGCGGCGAAGTGCGCGTGCGCAGTTTTACGCTCTACCCTGAAGATGTGTTCGCTTACGGTCCGCTTCTGAACGAGACGGGCTCTGTCATGCTGACAGCCAAAACGGCGCGTCCTTCAAAGAACCATTTCGTGGTGGATGCCGAAGAGACGAAAACCCGTGAAGAATGGGAAGCGCTCAAGGGCGAGAAGCTCTACGTCCACCGCGACATGCTGCCAGAGCCTGAAGATGATGAATTCTATTATGATGATCTTCTCGGCCTCACCGTTACCCATATGGACGGGCGCGCGCTGGGCAAGGTGAAGTCGGTCCAGAATTTTGGCGCTGATGACCTTCTGGAAGTCGTCGCACCTGATAATCGCACGGCTTATTTTCTGCCTTTTACCAAGGCAGTGATCCCCGTTGTTCGAATGGCTGAAAAAGAACTGCTTGCAGAGCCGGATGAAAGCTATTTGCCTGAGCACTTGCAGACCGGCGAGGGTGAGTCCGCCGGCGAATAGTTTCAGGAGCGGTCATGTCCGGCGCAAAACACGTCTTTACTCATCGTCTGGCGCAGGAAAGCGATATTCCGGCGATCATGGACCTGATGGGCGCCGCGATCACTGTGAATATGCGCGAATTTCTCAGCGATGAAGAGATCATTGCGGCGCGCGAGTCCATGGGCGTCGACCGCTCGCTTATCGCTGACCAGACCTATTTCATGATTGAAACCGAGGTGGACGGTGAAACCGTGCTTGTTGCCTGCGGGGGCTGGGGCAAGCGAAAAACCCTGTTCGGCGGTGATGCGACGGCAGGCCGTGATGATAGTCTTTCTGACCCTGAAACGGACGCAGCTCGTATTCGGGCGATGTACACGCATCCGGACTGGATCCGTAAAGGGCTTGGAACGCTGCTGCTGGATCTTGGTGAAGGCGCGGCGCGCGATGCCGGCTTTAAGGCGATCGAGCTTGGCTCTACGGTTCCGGGCCTGCCGCTTTATGAGGCGCGGGGCTATGAAGCTTTCCATACCGAGGTGCGCACCAGCGCCAACGGGCTGACCAACACCATCATCCATATGCGCAAGGCGCTCTGAAAAACTTCATCTGCTGCCGCAACGTGAAGGATTGCGGCGCGATCACTCCTGCCTCTAGTTTCGTGGAAAACATCAGGGAGAGAGCGATATGAGCGTGCCAGAGTCCAGAATTCCGGTAATTGTCGGCGTCGGGCAGATCAATGACCGCCCAGATGTGCCTCATGAAGGAATGGATTCGCTCGGCCTTATGGTTGAAGCGCTCCAGCGCGCGGACGCAGATGCCGGCTCGGGCTGGCTGGAAGGTCTGTCTGCCATTCTTACGGTTGACCAGATTTCTTTCCCGAAGCTCGGTGATTGTTCGCCGCAAGTAGCGTCAGCTGTTGGTGCAGCGGAGGCGACGTGTCGTCAGACGCCATATCCTATGGGCGACGGCCCGATCCGGCTTCTCAATGAAGCGGCTAACATGATCGCCAAAGGCGAAGCGACCAGTGTTGCCATTACAGGCGGCGAGGCGCTTCGAACCGCAGGCGCACGCAAAAAGCTGGAAGCTGCCGGAAAAACATCCGACCCTCTGCGTGCGAGCGCGAGTGTCCGTAAGAAGCGTTATTCTGATCTCTTCCTGCTCACCACACCGACGGATGTTTATCCACTTTATGAAAATGCCTGCCGCGCCAAATGGGGCCAGAGCCTTGAAGAAGCGCAGGCTGAGAGCGGCATGATCTGGTCGAATTTCTCAGAAGTCGCCAATGAGACCGAAGGCGCCTGGATACACAGCCCGAAAACGCCGGAAGAGATTATAACGGCTGATGAGAATAACCGTCCGATCTCCTTTCCCTATACAAAGCTGATGGTCGCTAATTCCTCGGTGAATCAGGGCGCAGCCTTCATTTTGACGAGCCTTGAAGCCGCGCTGGCTCACGGCGTGCCGGAAGAAAAGCTCGTTTATGTCGGCCTTGGCGCGCATGCTGAGGAGGTGGGGAATATTCTAGCACGTGACACATATGCAGATTCTGTCAGCATGTCGGAAACACTCAATAAGGCGCTTGAATTCAATGGTCTGAGCGTCAGCGACCTTGATGCGGCCGAGCTCTACTCCTGCTTTCCATGCGTGCCGAAACTGGCGCGCCGCGTTATTGGCTGGCCTGTCGAGCGCCCGATGACCGTTTTCGGTGGCCTCACCTTCGGCGGCGGACCGATTGCCAATTATATGAGCCATGCCGTCGTCGAGATGGTACATGAACTGCGCGCGCAGGGCCGATACGGCCTTCTCTTTGCGAACGGCGGCTATGCGACCTACAACCATACGATTGTTGTGGGCCGCGACCGGGCGCTGGCGGAACGTTATCCGCAGGAGTTCGATGTGCAGGCAGGGGCTGAGGCCCGCCGCGGTGAGGTTCCGGAATTTATCGAAGCCTATGAGGGTGAAGGCGAGATCGAGACCTATACCGTCCACTATAAGCGCGATGGTAGCGTTCGTTTTGGTGTTGTGGTCGGGCGCACGCTCGACGGTAAAAAGCGCTTCCTTGCGAAAATTCCGGCATCGGATGCAGCGGGCATCGAATTCCTGATTTCAGGCAAGGAGGAGCCCGTCGGATCGAAAGGCTCTGCTGTCCCTGCTGACGAGGCTTCTGACGGCATTATGTACTGGAAGCGCGGGTGAAATCGCGTGGGTCTGATCAAGCAGATTTTACAACCCGTTAGAAAATCTAACAAATTGCGGACTTGAAACTCTGCGTTCCGATCCGCACTAGTACAGGTAAGACTGACGCGGGAGGAAACCCCTATGAAAGTGAATTCACTACTGGAAACAATTGGCGGCACACCGCACGTTCGCATGAACCGGCTGTTCGGTGACCGTGAGGTCTGGATCAAATCAGAGCGCTCTAACCCGGGCGGCTCGATCAAAGACCGTATCGCCCTCTCTATGGTCGAGGACGCAGAGCAGACCGGAAAGCTGAAGCCAGGCGGCGTGATCATCGAGCCGACCAGCGGCAATACAGGCGTTGGCCTTGCACTGGTCGCAGCGGTGAAAGGTTATCGTCTCATCCTCGTTATGCCGGAAAGCATGTCGATCGAGCGTCGCCGTCTCATGCTGGCTTACGGCGCCGAATTCGTTCTCACGCCAAAAGAAAAAGGCATGAAGGGCGCCATCGCAAAAGCCGAAGAGCTGATTGCCGCGACGCCGGGCTCATGGATGCCGCAACAGTTTGAAAATCCTGCCAATATCGACGCGCACGTTCAGGCGACGGCGCAGGAGATTATTGTCGACTTCAAAGTGACGCCTCCTGATGTTCTGATCACAGGCGTAGGTACGGGTGGTCACATCACCGGCTGTGCGCGCGAGCTGAAGAAAGTCTGGCCGAACCTGCAAGTGTTTGCGGTTGAGCCAACTGCCTCTCCGGTCATTTCGGGCGGCGATCCGGGCCCGCACCCGATTCAGGGTATTGGCGCAGGCTTCATTCCGAAAAACCTCGATACTTCGCTTCTGACCGGCGCGATCCAGGTCGATCCGGAAGATGCAAAACGCTATGCGCGTGACGCGGCACGCCTTGAAGGCATGCTGGTTGGTATTTCGTCCGGCGCGACATTGGCCGCTATCGCCAAAAAGCTTGAAGAACTGCCAGCTGATGCGCGTGTGATCGGCTTCAACTACGACACGGGCGAACGGTATTTCTCTGTACCGGACTTCCTTCCGGAAGCGTAGATTTATTCCGGTGAGAGGCGGCCTGAGGTCGCCTCTTAACCTTATGCTCGATTCCCCGAGAGCTATCGGCTATAGTGTAGAAAACTATAATAAATGGGGAGGAACACATGGCTGATGGTAGTCAGGACATGGTTCTGCGTCCGGCAGAGATGCTGGCTAAACCGGTCCGTTTGGACCCGGCTTTTTCTAATCCTGAAAAAGTGCTCGATCTGTGTCGAATGTCGGCGCCGTATAGTCTGGCGGTCAAGGTGCATAAGCGCGCGCAGACCGGTAACGACGTGCCATGGTTTCGGGTGATGTGGGCTTATGGCGGAAAGGTCGTCGAGCCGCGTTCTGAATTCATATTCCGCTCTGAGAACTTTATCGAAGGCGCGAAGAAAAGCTTCGATGCGAAGGTGATCGTGCCTCAGGCGCTGATGAATAACATCAACACGCCGATGGCAGCTGGCCCGCCCCATCTTGATTTGCCAAAGTTTCGCGGCGGCGACCGTATGCCGTTCGATCTGTTGGTCGCGATGGCCTATTCCGGGCTTTTCCATGACTGGGCCGTTCCACAGGCCTCCACGATTTCATGGTTTTATCGCGGTCGCGGCGGCGATTTCGATTACTGGCCGGATGGTCCTGACGGGGAGCGCCAAAGCGTTGAAGCGCCGGTCTGGAATGTCGGCTATGTCTCTGACAATGAATATATGTGGCACCGCGTTGGCGCGATTGGCCCGACGGCGAACCATATGGAGCCAGGCACGATTTCCCGCGACGCGCAGCTGCACGCGCATTCCCATGATAAGGGATGGGCGATTGTCGATGGTGAGAATCGCTGGGAGTTCACCGAAGCCGAGACCCGTATCTCCATTCTCTGGAAGGCGTTTGCCTTCGAGAATGAGCGCGAATATCAGCGTTATCTCAACAAAGAGCATGACCTCACAATTCCGAAAGTGGTTGAGGTTCTGAACCGCGATCTGGATGCGCGCGGTCTTGGCCGACTGCCGGAAGATTGCGATTTTTCAGATGAGGAGACGCGCAAATTCGTGCTTCGTGCCTATCGTCCACGTCCGGTGAATGATGATTACCGGCCGGTGATCGAATAGTCCGGTTTAAACTGATTTCTGACGGGCCATATAATCCGTCAGGAGATTGTTCATGGTAAAACTATCCATTCTGGAACTCGGTCGCGTTCGCGAAGGTAGCGATACGCGCGCAGCGCTCGATCTGGCGCGTGATCTGGCTGTGCATGCCGAACGCTGTGGATATGAGCGGTTCTGGGTTGCCGAACACCATAATATGCGCGGTGTCAGCACGGCGGCGACACCGGTTGTGATTTCACACATTGCCAGCGCAACCTCGCGTATTCGCGTTGGTGCTGGCGGCGTGATGCTGCCCAACCATACGCCTTATGTGATCGCCGAGCAGTTTGGTACGCTGGCGACGCTTTACAACGGACGCATTGATCTGGGGCTTGGCCGTGCGCCCGGCACCGATCAGATGACCATGCGGGCGCTGCGTGTAGACCCGATGAAAGCCGAGCGCTTCCCGCAGGATGTGATCGAGCTGCAGGGCTGGCTTGATGAGGCCGAAGAGGGACAGAAGATTGTCGCCTCGCCGGGTGTCGGTACGAAAGTGCCGCTCTGGATTCTGGGTTCCAGCCTGTTCGGGGCGCAGCTCGCCTCACAGCTGGGTCTGCCATATGGCTTTGCCTCTCATTTTGCGCCGCAAGCACTTGATGTGGCATTGAAGCTTTATCGTGAGCGGTTCCAGCCGTCCGAAGCGCTGGAGAAGCCTTATGCGCTGGTGGGTGTGAATGTCATCGCGGCTGAAACTGATGAAGAGGCCAGACGTCTCGCAACATCCCAGCAAATGTCATTTGCCAATCTGGTACGCGGTGCGCGCCGCTATCTGATGCCGCCGATTGACGATATCGACACATACTGGACGCCGGCCGAGAAGGCGCAGGCGGCGGGTATGCTGGAATGTACGATTATTGGCGGGCCGGAGACGGTGAAGAAAGGCCTAGATGCCTTTATCGAGCGTACACAGGCGGACGAGCTGATGATCGTCTCTGACATGTATGATCCGGCTAAACGCTTCCGCTCTGTCGAGATCATTTCTGAGGTCATGGGCGCCAAAGAAAAAGCCCCGGCCTGAACCGGGGCTGATCTGATTAATTATGCCAGATGGCGGTCGAACAGCATGAGCAGACGGCTCCATGCCCGTTCGGCCTGTTCTTCATTATAGACCTGCGAGTCTGGCGGGCACCAACCATGCATGGCGTCCTCATAGACCTCGACTTCAGCAAACAGCATGTTTTCGTCGAAAGTGTTGGCGAGAACCGTTTTGGCTTCCGGGTCTTGCTGATCGTCATTGTCCGCAATGGCGATCAGGAAGGCAGCGTTCATATCCGGAACCAGATTGTGCGGGCTGCCGTCTTCGTCGGTGACAAGGCCGCCGCCATGGAAGCTGGCGCCTGCGCCAATCCGGCTAGGCAGAGCGGCTGCTGTACGGAAGGTCATCGGACCGCCCATGCAATAGCCCATCGTGCCTATCAGGCGTGAGGTCGCCACTGCGTCCTGCGCATCAAGCCATGCCGCAAAGGCGCGTGCGTCGGTGACGTTGGTTTCTGCAGAGAGCGAGCGATAATGCTGGATCAGGCGCGGGCGCACTTCGGGATCGGAGAAGCTTTCACCCGGCTGGATCACTGGCGCGGTCGCCGTACGGTAATACGGGTTCACGACCAGTACAGAATAGCCAGATTCAGCGAGGCGCTTACCCATCATGCGGAAGGCAGGGCGAAGGCCCATAATGTCCGGCCAGATGATAACGGCGGCATGTGAACCTTCTGCCGGATGGACGAAATAGCAGTCTGCCTCGCCATCAGTCGTGGTGATGGTGACGTCTTGCTCCATCACATTCAGCGCGTCTGCCGCGGCTGGTAAAGCGGCGATAAAAGCGGCCCCAAGGCCGAGCTTTGCAAAATCACGACGGCTGAGAAGACCTCTCCTCTTCAGCCATTCAATATTCTGTTCAGCGGTTCTGTCGTTGCACATGAAAACCTCCCTCGTCCTTTGGACTTAGGCCAATTGGGCAGCGAGAACAGAGCTGGTGTCAAGGGACGCTTGAACACGTTTATGCTATCGGACGTACATCATCGCAAAGCCGTCATAGCCTTTACAGCCCATGGTCTGCAGAGCGGTGCAATCAAGTTGCGGGTGGTCTTTCAGCATGTCGAGAAAGGTTCTGACGCCGCGAATGGACGGGTCTTTGCCGCTGTCATCCAGAATGCGTCCATTACGAATGACATTGTCTGCAATGATCAACGTGCCGGGGCGTGATAGCATGAGTATCTGGTCGAGATAAGTCGGGTAGCGGATCTTGTCTGCGTCGAGAAAGATGAAGTCGAACGGCTTAACGCCGTCATTAATGAGGATGTTCAGAGACTTTTCTGCGGGGCCGCGCCGGATTTCGATGCGGTCTGCAAGGCCTGCATCATCAAAGTTGCGCTGGGAGAGATCAGCATTCACATCCTGAAGTTCCAGTGTGATCACTTTGCCGCCTTCAGGCAGGGCACGGGCTAGCCAGATGGTGGAGTAGCCCGCAAATGTACCAAGCTCCAGAATGCGCCTTGCGCCAACCGATTTTGCCAGAATGTTGAGAAATGCGCCCTGAAGCGGAGAGACTGCCATTGGTGGAAGACCGGCCTCATCCTGCCGGTTCAGCGTCAGCTCGAGTGTTTCATCGGGCGGCGTCAGCCGTTCTTCCAGATATGCATCCACATTATCGAAGACCGGATTTTCGTTTTCATACATGAGAGGTGCTCAGGCAAAGGACTGGTATAAAAGGCGAGCTGCGACCACCAGAATTAGGATGGCGGTGATGCCTTTGACAAGCCGCTCAGGAAAGACGCCCAGCATGAATTTATGCCCGATAAAGCTGCCAATGATGACGGCCGGTATAAGCGGCCAGAAGTCATAGAAAATGCCGCGATCAATCACCATCGGGTTGGAAATGATCTTTCCGATAAGGCCCGCCGCCGAATTGGCCGCGATATAAGCGCTGGCGATTGCTGCGATCTTGCGCGGGCTGGACCAGTCTACAAAGTGAAGAACAGGCGCAAGGAAAATGCCGCCGCCAATGCCGACAACGCCGGAGAGATACCCGACGCCCATACCAATAAGTGGCGCGGCAAAGCCCGGGAGCTTGCGCTTGACCGTCGCATCCGGATTGCGCACAGAAAGCGTTGTCCAGCCAAGTTGCAGGCCAGCGATTAAAAGCGCAAACCCCAGCAGCAGGACCAGCATTTCGCGCGATACAGGTGTCAGCCCGCCAAGAAAGGCCGCTGGTACAGAGACGGCCAGAATGGGTAAAACGCCCGAGCCTTCATAAAGGCCGGATTTCCACGATTTCCAGACACCAGACGAGGTGACTGTCAGATTGCAGAACAGGGAAATGATCGGGACGAAGTAAATCTCAAGGCCAGAAAAGACCAGCATGGCCGTATAGGTGGACCCACCGCCAAACCCGACGCTTGAGTAAATCAGCGCGACAATCGCAAATCCGATGATCAGTAAAAATGACAATGAATGCGGTCCACGGCTGAGGAGTGTCAGGTCGTTTCCTGAGTATAGATCGCCACATTAATTGCCAAGACACGAGAGCGAGAGCCTGATTGCCCAGGTGTTATCCACGCTCTCCCCAGCGGGTGACAGCAAGAAAGATTGAGCAAATTCACCGGATAGCCTAGCATCCAAAGCGGTTAATGCGCTGGCATCAGGAACGGTCTATGCAACTGAATGTAAACGGAACCGCATACGAGGTGGATGTCGAGCCGGATATGCCGCTTCTCTGGGTGCTGCGCGACGAGCTTGGCATTACCGGCCCGAAATATGGATGCGGCGTTGCCTTTTGTGGGGCTTGCACCGTTTGGGTAGACGGCATGGTCGTGCGTTCCTGCTCTTATCCGGCCTCTGCAGCCGAAGACGCGCAGATCACGACAATTGAGGGCATTGGCAATCCTGATGCGCTCCACGCCGTGCAGGCCGCATGGGTCGAGGAACAAGTCGCCCAGTGCGGTTATTGTCAGTCCGGCCAGATCATGACGGCTGCTGCCTTCCTGCAGGAGAATAACAATCCGAGCGATACCGAGATTGATGATGCCATGTCGGCCAATCTCTGCCGGTGCGGGACGTATCCGAAAATTCGCGCGGCAATCAAACGGGCTGCGACCAGCCTTCGGGGGGAATAGCCAATGGGTATTGTCTCCAAGATCACGCGCCGCACTTTGCTGGTTGGCTCTATGGCGGTCGCGGGCGGCGTAGCGTTCGGTATTTACGCTTATAAGAGCCCGCAGGATAATCCGCTGCTTGATGATCTGACCGAAGGTGAAGCAGCGCTGACGCCTTACGTCATGATCACCGCTGCAGGTGTTACCCTGATCACGCCGCGCGCGGACAAAGGGCAGGGCGCTTACTCGGTGCAGGCCGCTCTGATTGCAGAAGAACTGGATGTTGATCTCGATCAGGTGAGCGTTGATCCTGGCCCGCCAAGCGCTGTCTATTACAACACGGCGCTCGCCAATGAAGCATTGCCGTTTTCGCCGTCAGATCAGTCCAATATAGCGAATGCCGCCCGCGCTGTTGCCGACGCTGCGATGAAGTTTATCGGCATGCAGATTACGGGCGGGTCGACCACGGTGGCCGATGGCTTCACTAAACTGCGTGCGGCGGGCGCAATTGCGCGTGAAACATTGAAAGCGGCGGCGGCTCAGGAAAGCGGGCACGACGCCTCGCAAATGCGAACCGAGCGCGGCATGGTGATCCTGCCAAATGGCGAACGCATCAGTTATGCGCGTCTGGCTCCGACAGCTGCAAAAATGCGTCTGCCAGAGAATGTTGGTCTGCGTGATCCGTCCAGCTGGCGCCTCATCGGTAAGTCGATGCAAAGGGTCGATATCGTTGCCAAATCTACCGGTACTCAAACCTACGGCATTGATTTGCGCTTTGATGACATGTTGCACGCGACGGTACGGCGCAACCCTGCAAATGGCGGCGCAATGGCGAGCTATGATGCCAGCGCGGCTGAGGGCATGCGCGGCGTAGAGAAGATTGTTGAACTGCCTGGCGGCGTCGGCGTCATTGCGGACAATACCTGGCGGGCTTTTCAGGCGGCAAATGCGGTAGAGATCGAATGGGGTGACCCGCCATTTCCGGCCGAGATGGATGCGCACTGGGCAACGCTTTCGCGCTCTTTCACGGCGGAAAATCTCAATAGCCGTCCGCTCGATGCAGGAAATGTCGAGGCCGTTCTTTCAGACGAAACAATCGAGCTTGAATACCGCGCGCCTTATCTTGCGCACGCGCCGCTCGAGCCTGTCAGCGCTGTCGTTCAGGTTGGCGATAGCCGTATCGATATCTGGACGGGAACGCAGGTGCCACGTTTCATTCAGGCCAATGTCGCCGACCTCACCGGTCTGAAGCCTGAAGACATTCACGTCCATGTGCAGATGATGGGCGGTAGTTTCGGGCACCGTCTTGAAGATGACTATGTGCTTCACGCCGTACGGCTCGCCATGGAAGTGCCCGGCCGTCCGGTGAAGATGACCTATTCGCGCGAAGAAGACATGGCGCACGATTATCTGCGTCAGATCGCAATGGCGCGCGTGCGCGGTACTGCGCGAAACGGTCAGGTTCACGCCTTTGATCTTTCAATTGCGATGCCGTCTGTTTCAGAATCCCAGATGGGTCGTCAGGGGCTATCCCTTGGCGAGACAGACCCGATTATCGTGACGGGTGCAGGCGACCAGCCTTACTCCATCCCGAACTATCGCGTGACCGGATACAAAGCGCCCCAGCTTGCCCCGCTCAGTTCCTGGCGTTCAGTGGGGGCATCTACCAACGCTTTCTTCCATGAAAGTTTTCTGGACGAGCTTATCCATGCGGCGGGTGCAGACCCGCTCGAAGAACGTCTCAGACTGCTGAATGATGCGACAGCGCGCGGCGTACTGGAAGCGGTTGGCGACATGTCGAACTGGGGCACGCCAATGGAGCGTGGTCGCGGCCGCGGCGTGGCTTTTGCTCGCTCCTTCGGAACGCCCGTCGCCGAAGTTGTTGAGGTGACAGACACTGGAAACGGCATTCGTATCGATAAAGTCTATGTCGCGGCGGATGTCGGGCGCGTCGTCGATCCGGTGAACTTTGATAATATGATGAAGGGCGGGGTTATCTTCGGGCTTGGCCATGCGATGAATTGCGAGATCACTTTCGCAAATGGCCGCATTGAGCAGGAAAACTTCTACGCTTTTGAAGGCATGAAGCTCTATCAATGTCCGGACATCGAGGTGAGGGCGCTTGAAAACGGACCAGCGGTGACTGGCATCGGCGAGCCGCCCGTTCCACCCGCTGCGCCAGCACTCGCGAACGCCATCTACGCGGCAACGCGTCAGCGCTTGCGGGAAATGCCGTTCAGTAAATTCGTGACGTTTGTGTGAGGAGCTGAGAGGATGAAACTACCGATTATTCTCACTGCTGCTGCCGTCTCGCTCATCTTGGGCGTTGTGCTGGAAAGCGCTTCCATAATCGCAATGATCGGCTTCCTCGCGACGGGCATTTGTGCGGGTGTTCTGGCCCAAAGCATGCCGCGCGGCGCTGAACGTCCCTACTGGATATTTGTTGGGGTGATCCTGCTTCTGCTGATTGTCAGCTTTTTCGGAGCGGACCTCTCGCGGCTCTGGTTCATCCTGCCGATTGTCTTCGTGATCAGCTATTTTTGTGCCCGTTTCGCTCAGAAAATTCTGCGCCGGCTATCCAGCGACCTGCCTTGAGCGGGTTGATTACTTCGTGAGGCCGAGGCGGGCTGCTTGCAGCGCGGCCTCGGCGCGCGATGAAATGCCCAGCTTCATATAAATCGATTTGATATGGCTCGCGATGGTGCTCTCGGTGAGGCCTAGCGCTTTGGCGGCATCCGCGTTGCGCAGTCCGCGTCCGATCAGCCCGAGCACATCGCGCTCGCGCGGGGTGAGATTGGCATCCGGTTGTTCCGGTTCGGCGGTCGTGCGGAAATGGTCGAGAATGCGCCGCGCAATGGACGGTGAAAGCGCCGGAATGCCCTGTTCGATCTGGCGAAGCTGGCGCTCGAATACATCTGGCGGTGAATCTTTGAGAAGATAGCCGTTCGCACCTGCCGAGATTGCGCCAACAACCGAGGCATCATCGCCCATAACGGTGGCGACGATGATCATGACATCATGCTCGCAGGCGGCCAGTTTCTGAACAACATCGATGCCCGACCCATCCGGCAGGCCGAGGTCTACCAAGGCGAGATCAAAATCATGGCCTTTGATCGAGAACAGGGCTTCGCGAACATTTTTGGTCTCGTAAACGTCGCAACCTTCAAAGCAGTTTTCAGTGACTTCGCGCAGCCATTTTCGGGTCTCGGTGACGTCTTCGACGATGAGGGCTTTCTTCATGATGTGACGGTCTCCCTTGGAAGAATGGCGATCAGGCTGACGCCCGGTGAATGCGTGCGCATTGAAAACTGGCCCCCAAGTCCTTCAACACGGGCTTTCATGTTTCCAAGCCCTTGTCCGAGCGTGACGGTTTCAATGTCGAAGCCTGTGCCGTTATCGGTGATGATGAGGTGAAGCTCTTCTGGTTGAACGTCGATTTTCACCGTGAGCGCATCTGCGTTCGAGTGTTTGATGACATTGCTCGCGGCCTCGCGAATGAAGGACCGGAGCGCGTGGACTTTGCCCGGCATGAGCGTGTCATCCGCCGTTGCATCGAGCGTCCAGTCGAGCGTGATATTATGAGGCTCCAGCCTGTCAGCGGTTTCTGCGCGCAGGTCTGCAAGCACATCATCCAGAGGCAGGGCCTGGCTTTGAGCATTGTTGATGACATCGCGCAGGTCCGCCAGCGTTTCCCGGATCATCGTGTCTTTGCGATCAGAACGCTCTGAATGGAGCGCCCGCATGAGCTGCGCGCCGATATTGTCATGAATATCGCGGGCAATGCGTGTGCGTTCTTCGGCGACGCCGCGGTCATAGGCGTCACGGCTTTCGCCAGCATATTGCATGAGCTGAACAATATGGCGCGCGAAGGCGACATCATCGGGAGAGAAGAGCGCACGTCCGTTTTGCGGGTAGTCAATTTGCAGGGCGGTCGCGTCTCTTACCGGTGGAATGTAGAGGGATAATCCTTCCGAGCCGATCTCGACATCATGCGCGCTTGTCTCAACCGGAGTGACTTCCAGCGCGTGGAAGTGGTTTTTCAGAAGGGTTTGCCAATTCTCCGCCCGGCGCTTGCTATTTGCTTCAAGGGCTGCGTCCAGAACGCGGGAAAAGACCTGCATATCAGTTTGCGATTGCCCGGAGACGAACTTGCGCCAGATGAAATCGCGAAGTGGCAGGTAAACAAGCGCCGTGATGAGCAAAGATATGCCAATCGCTTCGGCAGAATCGAATGAGAGAAAGCTCACCAGTGCGATATCGATCACAATCATCAGAACGGCGGCGGAGACGTAAAAGCCCAGACGATAGGCCCAGACGCCAAGGTCAAACAGGCGATACCGCATCAAGCCGACGGCAAGGCCGAAATAGATCAGCAGGAAAAACGCAAAAGCGTAGGGTGCAGGGATAAGCGCTGAAAAACCTATGGCGCTCGGCGCGGCAACCGTGAAAATGAATCCGCCTGAGCCGAGAATGGTTGCAACGCCAAGCCAGACCGCTATCGCCCGCTGTCGTGGGTCATGTCCTGCTGCCCAGACCTGCCAGATCACAGCGATAATGATCAGGATCATTTCGCACAGCGTGATCAGCTGAACGTTCGAATAGTTCTTTAAAGGCCCGAACATGCTGGCGAGTGTCCAGCCCCCAAAGCCGAGCACAGTTGCAACGGTCAGAAATCGCCAGGCCGGTAGTCTGGATGGGTAGATCAGGAATAGGCAGATCATCACAATGCCGAACCCGGATGCACCGGCCATGTTCAGATAGGCAAAAAACCAGAATGTGCTTTCAGAGATTGGGATCGCGACCTGACTTGCCGTCGCCGCATAGCAAAAAACCAGCGTCATCAATCCGCTGGCGGCGAACAGGCTGGCGGATGGATTTGTTGGCTTAAGTGACCACACCCAAGCCGAGATCATATATGCGATGAGGCCGGTCAGAAGTTCTGACCACATATACCCGCTGATCATGGTGAGCGGACGCCATTTAGAGACATCCCACGTCCAGCCATCGGATGGCTGAAGACCGAAAATCAGAAATCCGAAGAAGGCGAGTGCGCCGATAACGACAAGCGCAATCAGATGCAAAAACGGCGGAATATAGGTTCTTGAACTGGCCATTGCGCCCCACACACAACTCAATAGATGGCCAGCATACGTCGTAATTTCAGAAAATACCTCCCCTTTTCAGGTGAGACGACGATTCTTCTGTTTTGCGGCTATCCCCCATTCAGGGGATGGTGGCGGATCAGGCGGAATGGCAAATTGAATTCCAGATCGTTTGCAGGTGAAGGGACGCACGCGCAGACAATCAGGCTCCGGAGGCCAAATGCCCGTCTGGTCTCCGCGAGCCACCCCGTATTTCCCCTAAGCTTTCAGCGCAGTCTGCGGGATTTCCGGTGGTCTGCGTTGATTGCTAACGCTACTGGCCTGGTCCGGGAACTGCCGCACAGGGATCGCCATACATTGCGCCCTGATCGATGCAGAAGAATGTCCACTCACCTTCGGTTTCCGGTTTATCGCCGACATTGTCGCCAAGGTATGCGATGATTTCGACGTCCGGATATCCCTGTGCCGCCAACAAAGGTGATACCAGTGCGTAGCGTTCGTCTTTTGCGCTGACGCCATTCGGGCGGGCCCGGGTCATAAGCACTTGAAAATCATCGCCGCGAACGAGGCCGAGATCTGCCAGATTGTTCTCTGTGGCGAGCTGTTCACTGTCGGACCGGTTGGTGACGAAGGCAACATGTCCCCCAAGCGTGTTCACCGTTTCAAGGAAGGCTTCGACGCCCGGAACAAGCGTTGCGGATTCTTCCTGTGTCCATTCATACCAGCTCTCGGGCGTGTAGCCGAGGCCGAGGCGTTCACGGCGCAGCTGGTATTCGACATTGTTCATGACGGTTTCGTCGAGATCGAGAACGACCGCCCAGCCTGCGTCGGGGTTTGCTTCTGCAAAGGCTTGCACAAATGATGTCGCGTCAGCGAAGACCGCCTCTGCTTCTGCATCCCAGCCATCGTCAAACGCGACCCACGCTGTTCCGGCAGAATAGGCAAAATCATCTGCAGCAGGTTCTGTGGTTGCGCAAGCCGCGAGCGCGAGCATGAGAGATGGAAGAAGGAGAGCGCGCATGGTGAAACCTCGATTTATGTGTCGTGCCGACATTGAAGCTAAATCGTGTGCCCTGTCCATGCGGCGCAATGTTTAAAACCGGCGTTTCTAGCGCTGAATAAACTCCAGAGTGTTGCCGTCACCGTCATGTCCAATCGCAATGATGAGCGACATGCCTTCGCGGATCGGCAGGGCTTCGCGTTCGATTTCAAAACCCGCAGCGCGGATTGCGTCGATCATGCCGGCGGCGTTCTCGGTATAGAAGACGATCCGCGAAGGTCCGATAGACGCTTCACCCTCGGTCACTTGAATCAGGGCAAGCTTGGTGCCTTCGGCATCTGCGGTAGAGAGAATTGCCTCCACATAACCCGGGCCTGACGAATTACGCACGACGCTCATTCCGAGACCCTGCGTGTAAAACGCGGTCGCTGCGTCTAAATCGGATACAGAAATAGCTGCTGCGGCAATGGATGATGGGGCTGTTGCGACATGAGTTTCATGCTCAGTGCTTTCGTGATGCCCCGCAAAAGACGGCGCGACTAACAAGCCTGTCATCAGAGCGACTGTCAAAGCACGTTTGAACTGTGTTCTTTTCATAGATTTCCTCCCGCTTTGGCTATTTGCCAAAATTACAACCTCACTAATAAAGTGAGATTGTAATTGTGGGAAGTGTCAATCTATTCGAGTTATTCTTGCCCCCGACCGGGCCGCGGCGTCCCGAACACGTCCCGGTCAGTCTTAAACGATTAGGCCTGTGTCGGTTGAAGTTCATCCAGCTTTGCTGAGGTTGAAATCGGCTTTCGCGCAGGTTTTCCGGAATACCAGCCGATCAAGCCAGTCGCGACGCCTAGCGCGGTGCCGATGGCTGCCGCGACCCAAGGCGATAGAGCGCCGTAAGCAAGCGCGATCTGATGCCATTCGTCAGTCATGGCCCATGTAAAATAGCCGCTATAGCTGAGAAGAGAGGCTGCGAGGGCCAGCATGAACGGCAGGACGGGTTTCTTATTCAGGACGTCGCGCAGAATAAGAATGCCGACGAAAATGACCGAAACAACGATGGCAATTTCAACGGAGCGACCGAAGTTTGGAAGATCTTCAGGGCCGCGTACCAGATAGCTCGGCACATAGTTCATGAAGAAGCGCGCGATGACCGGAACCGGAAGGATCAGAATTGTCGACAGCATGTAGCGGGCGTGGAGGTGCTGGTTTCGGCGGTTCTTCAATGCAAGCGCGAAGAAGGCGCAAAAGCAAAGCGCTGCGAGGATATCGACGCTCACCAGCCGGAAGCCGTACATTTCAAGGAACGGGTTATTTTCTGCAGTCATCACCTGCATGGTGAGGAAGCCGCCGGCGGTGAAGGCTGGCACCAGTGCGAGGCTCGCCCAACCTGAAATGATGTGCGCGCGTCGGTGTTTGTGATGGATGGTCCAGTTTTGTGTCATCAGCAGAATCATCCACGCTGTCGCTGTCATGCCGTGTAGATGGTGGGCGAAGGATGCGGTGGTGAAGGTGCTGAAATATGACGGCCAGAACGCGGCAAAGGTCATGATGATCAGGGCGCCTACATAGTAGTGGGCGTGAGGAAATGGTCGCATGATAGGTCTCCCGAAACTGTTTCGGTGACGTTGCTGCATGTGGCTGAGTAAGCTCAATCAGCGGCGCGGCCATAGCCGGTACTGGCCCGGTCATGACCGCGTTTGGCTACATGTCCGCATCAGATATCTTGCAAGTTTTCCAGATTCACAGAGTATGACTTGGTGACAAATGCTGACCCATCATCAGATACAGCCAGCCGGCTCGTAGGCTGGAAGCGGATTGCTGTGCATCTTGGCTGTAGCGAGCGCACGGCCCGTCGTTGGGAGGCTGAAGAAAACCTGCCCGTACATCGACAGGTGCATGAAGCCAAAAGCACAGTCTATGCGTTTCCGGGCGAGCTCGATCGCTGGATTGCGTCACGCGGTACGGGCACGCCTGCCGAAGAGGCTGATAGCCACAAAAGGGAAGGTGGCGGGTCCCGACTGGCACTGATCATAGCCGCGATTGTGATCATCATTTTGCTAGCCGTGAATATTAGCGGTTATTTGTCCGGTCGCGAAGAGGTTGAGCCAGCGGGCGCGCCACTGAGCGAGGATGCCCTGGCGCTGGATCTCTATGAACGTGGAATGGCGCTTTGGGAGCAACGCGGTGCGGACGCGAACCGACGCGCTATCCAAAATTTCCGCGCTGCAGTCGAGCGCGATCCGGATTTTGCTGAAGCCTGGGCTGCGCTGGCCTCGGCATATGGAACCTTGCCGACCTATACAGACGAAGTCGATCTGGAAGAATCGCTGGATCAGGCGCTTCTTGCAGCAGACCGCGCTCTGCGCCTGGATCCGGAACTGGTTCAGCCACGCACTCTTATGGGTGAGATCGCAGAGCGTCGCGGCGAGTGGCAACTGGCTCGCGAAATCTTCGAAGATGCGATGGCGTCCGATCCTGACAATGCCACCATTACGCTATGGGCTGCCGGTCATTTCCGTGAGGCCGGATATCTGAACCGCTCACTTGAATTAACCGATCATGCGCTCGAGCTGGAACCGGGCGCGCCGCCTGCGCTCAACGAGCGGGCCATGACACATTTCTTTTTCGGCGACGCAGCGCGCGGAGAAGAAGAGTTGAATTTCCTCTGGAACGAACTCGGCTTCGATACGCCGATAATCTGGTACGCAAAATGGTTTGCCTATTTGCGCCGCGGAGACTTTGCTGCGCTGGAGGACTGGCAGTCCCAATGCCCCTTCGCATCCGGATGCGAACTCTTCATGTTGGGCGCTGCAGCCGCGCAAGGAAGCGATGAAGACCGCGCCGCCTTCAGTGAACGGTTACTGGGCGCTTATGAAGCAGGGGCGCCTGCATTCATGGTCGTCTCGCTCATGCAGGTGACGGGCAACATGGAGGCCATACTGGATGTCGCCGACACGGAAACAGACGCACAGCGGTTTGTGAACATCGTCGTGCTATTTGATCCAGTGATTGCCGAAATCCGTCGCTCGCCACGATTTACGCAGATTATCGATCGCGTTGGCCTTCTCACCTACTGGCAGGAAACAGGCCCACCCGATTTTTGCGCGGACGAACCGGACGCGCATGTCTGCCAGCAATTGGGTCGTTAGCGAAGGTGGATGCGCCGCCCCGCTGAGAGATAGTTTGCTGCGTTCACGATTGCGTCCGCATCAATCTGGAAATGCTTGTAGAGATCGGAAATGGTGCCTGTCTGGCCGAAATGTTCCACGCCAAGCGGCGCTGTCATATGACCTGCAACGGAGCCGATCCATGCCAGTGTCGCGGGATGACCGTCGGTCACCGTGATCAGCGTTGCATCGCGTGAGACGTCGCCCATCAGACGTTCAATCTGGCTGACGGCATCCTTATGGCCACGTGCGCGGGCACGGCGCGCAGCTGTCCAGCCTGAGTTCAGACGATCAGCCGACGTGACGGCCAGAACGCCAATGTCGCGGCGGTCATTGCCTATACGGCCTGCGGCCTCAATGGCTTCGGGGCCAACAACGCCCTGATAGGCAATCACAAGCTCGCAGTTCGGGCCCGGCTTGCGCAGCCAGTAAGCGCCATCAACGACCCCGCGGCGGAACTCCTCATCATCCCTGCTAGAGAGGCCGAGCTGTTCAACCGGTCGGGTAGACAGGCGCAGATAGACTGAGCCGCCCGTTTCATCACGCAGCCATGTGCGCTCGTCCGGATCATTTTCGCCCGAGCGCTGAAGGTAATCGAACGACCAGTCCATGATGATGGACAGTTCGTCCAGATAGGCCGGTTCGAAGGAGACGAGGCCATCCTGGCTCATTCCGACAAGCTGGGTGCCGATCGACTGGTGCGCGCCGCCTTCCGGTGCCAGCGTGATGCCTGATGGCGTGCCGACAATGATAAAGCGCGCATCCTGATAACAGGCATAATTAAGTGCATCGAGGCCGCGATTGATGAACGGGTCATAGACCGTACCAATCGGAATGAGGCGCTCGCCGAAATGACTGTGTGACAGGCCTAGTGAGCCAAGCATCAGCATGAGGTTCATCTCGGCAATGCCCAGTTCGAAATGCTGGCCTTCAGGTGAGAACTGCCATTTCTGCGTCGACGGGATGGATTGTTCGCGGAAGGTATCACTGACCTCGTTGCGCGCGAACAGATTGCGGCGGTTTACCCATGGGCCGAGATTGGTCGACACCGTTACATCTGGCGAGGTGGTGACGATGCGCTCGGTCAGTTGATCATCGCGTTTGGCGATGCCATCAAGGATTTTACCGAAACCGGCCTGCGTGGAGAGAACGCGGTCGTCGAGGAAAACCGGGCCGGCGCTTTCAACTTTCGGGGCGGTAAAGCGGCGTGTGCCTTCTGAAAAGAATGGCACGTCTTTGAGGAATGCTTCAACGTCAGCTTTGTCCTCAACGGTTGCCAGCGGCTCCCATTCCTCGCCTTCGGCAACGCCCATATGCGTCTGGAACTCGGCCATCTGGGCCTTGTTCATGAGGCCGGCATGGTTGTCTTTGTGACCTGCGAGCGGGGTCTGCCAGCCTTTGATCGTGTAGGCGAGGAAGACAGTTGGTTTGTCGTCTTGAATGGCGTCAAACGCTTCGGTCAGCGTGGAGAGACACTGGCCGCCCAGATTGTTCATCAGCGTGTTCAGCTCTTCATCCGAACGCTTGTTGAGCAGGTCTGATACATCGCCCTGATCGCCGATATCGTCCAACAGGCGTTTGCGCCAAGCGGCGCCGCCTTTGAAGGTGAGGGCGGAATAATCAGGGTTCGGGCAGTCCTGAATCCATTTTTTCAGAATGTCGCCGCCCGGTTCTTCAAATGCAGCGCGCTGCAATACGCCGTGGCGTAGAACGACGGTGCGCCAGCCAAAGGCTGTGAAGATGGCTTCGATCTTTTCCCACAAGCCTTCGCGTACAACGCCGTCCAGGCTTTGTCGGTTATAGTCGATCACCCACCAGGTGTTGCGAAGGTCATGCTTCCAGCCTTCCTGAAGGCATTCATAGACATTGCCCTCATCAAGCTCGGCATCGCCTACGAGCGCGACCATGCGGCCAAGCGGGCGATCTTTGGCCCACGACTTTGCTGCCAGATAATCCTGCACCAGAGAAGAGAAGGCTGTTTCCGCAACGCCGAGACCGACGGAGCCTGTTGAGAAGTCGACGTCATCAATGTCTTTAGTGCGGCTTGGATAAGATTGCGTGCCGCCCCAGCCGCGAAAGTTCTTCAGCTTTTCGAGCGTCTGGTTGCCCATAATGTACTGCATGGCATGGAAGACGGGCGAAGCATGCGGCTTTACCGCGACACGGTCTTCAGGGCGCAGCGTGTGATAGTAGAGCGCGGTCATGATGGAGACCATGCTCGCGCAGCTTGCCTGGTGGCCGCCAACCTTCACATCGCCGTCTTCCTTAGCGCGTAGATGGTTCGCATTGTGTACGATCCATGCAGACAGCCAGAGAAGGCGCTGTTCAATCGTTTTAAGATGGTCGGTCATGGGGCCTTTCCTCCTCGCAGGCGAGCGTCGCCGTGCGCGAAGATATATACTGCAAAACGGGCGATATCGAGGGAGGATATGCCTCTTTTGCGTACTAAGCCGCAAGCCCTTCTCTTAAATCTGAAAAAGAAGGGCGTTGAATTTTCGTTTGATGGGGTGAGGCCCGGCTATCAGCCTTTGGCGGCGTAGCTTTCCAGAGACTCGATCTTCGCCGTGTCGCCAATGAAGACCGGTACTTTCTGGTGAAGCTTATCGACCGGCATTTTCAGGAGAGACATCTCGCCATTCGTAGACGAGCCGCCAAGTGCGTGGATCAGGAATGCCATCGGGATGGCCTCATAAACGAGGCGCAGCTTACCTGTTTCATAGCCTTTGAAGTTCGCGCCCGGATACGCAAACAGGCCGCCTTGCAGCACCATGCGTTTCATGTCGGAGACCATGGAAGCAAACCAGCGCATATTGTATGGCTTCTTGCCGCCGGTCGCTTGCAGATTGTCGGAGACGTAATTCTGCAGCCATGCCGGCCAGACTTTCTGCATCTGACCGTTGATTGCCAGAATGTCAGCAGACGGCATGCCGCCTTCGATTGGCAGAAGTGTCCATTCACCAGACGCATCGTCGAACTGGCCTTTATAGGCTTTGTCGCCATCTGCGAAGTAAACTTCCAGATTCATACCGAATACGAAAAAGCCGCCTGAAAGAATGTTGCCGCCGTGGAAGTCTTTGGCTTCGTCAGCATCTTTCCAGACACCGAAAATGGCGCCGGATGGAATGCCGATCAGTGCAGATTTGGAGCCGTCCAGCGGATCCAGCGCGACGCTGTACGGGCCGTCAGACGTTTTGACCATGTCGGGGCGTTCTTCGGAAACAACGTAGCGAACGAACGGATCTTTGCTGAGTGTTTCGAAGAAAGCTTCGTCTGCGATGACGTCCAGTTCGATCTGGTCATCGCCGGACTCGTTTGAAGAGGTCGCAAACTTCAGGCCTTCACCCTTTTTCAGGACGCCATAGATTTTTTCTGCGGCGGCGAACAGCGCTGAATACACGCCATCCATATTTTCAAGCTGACTATTGAAGTTCACAGACATTTCCTCACAGACCCCCACGATCCGACTAGTTTTTGTGGGATTGTCCTAACCGATAAGACAATGGTTGCAAGCTTGGAATGCCAAAGCAGGGGCAGAATTCGCCGATAGACCGTATGAAAGGCAGGGACTGGCCGGTGAAACCAGCCAGTCCGGAATGTTTTAGTTCAGGCTGACGATGAAATCTGAAATTTCATGCGCCACAGTCTCAGGGGCGTCCAGCTGGATATTATGCCCCACATCCGGCATGCGGAGATGGCGTGCAGTGCGGCTTTGCGCGATCAGATCCGAATGACCTTGCAGCCAGAGTACGCGTCCCGCATCGGTCTCTTCGAAGACGAATGGCTCTTCATAAGTGGCGGTGGATGTGAAGATCAGCACAGGCAGCTCAGCAGGTAGGGGCGTCACGGTCGCAGCGGCTTCATCCATCTGATCGACAAGTGTCTGATACTCGCGGCCCATTTGAGGCGGGATCATGCTCAGAAGCATTTCATCATCAGCAGCGATACGGGCGGCATCGACTTCTTTCGCCATAGAGCGCTGCTCCATAACGGAGGGATCAATCAGGATAAGCGCTGAAACCTGATCGAGATGATCGCGTGCGAATTCGGTCACCAACAGGCCGCCATAGGAATGACCTACCAGAATAATGTCGGATGTGATGCCGAGATCAGAGAGCAGGGTTTCCAGATCGCCATTATGCTCGTCGATCGTCAGCGGGTGATCTGGCGCAGGTGATGTTCCAAGACCCGCGCGTGCATAGGTCAGGGTAGCGTAATCGCCACCGAGTGCTTCTAGAAGCGGGCCCCATGTGGAGCGGTCCTGACCGAAGCCGGCTTCGAAGACGAGTGTCGTTTCGCCTTCGCCTTGCAGCACATAGTCCATCTGCGATTGGGCCGATGCGGGGCTGATATTGGAAAGGAGCGACCAGGCACCGGCGGTGATGATCGGGACGAGAAGTTTCTTCAGGGAAGACATGGTGGGGTAAGGTCCTGATGGTGGAATTATTGAAGGGTTTGTTCGGCGAGGCCGGACATGAGGTTTGTTTCGGAACGGGCCGCGTCGGTTTGCGCGGCTGTCTCTAGAAGGGTGTCGAGTGCGGCGCGATCAAAAACCTGTCCCGCGGTCATCACGGTGTGGGGTGACCGGATGCAGGCGAGGTCTTCGACTGGATTGCAGGCGTAAAGGACCAGATCGGCGATGCAGCCGTCATGCAGGCAGGCGCGATCTGGTTCCTGCAGAACGCGGGCTGTGTTCACAGTCGCAGTCTGGATCGCTTCGTAGGGTGAGAGGCCGCTTTGCGTCAGAAGCTCTAATTCTTCCAACAGAGAGACCCCCGGAATGTTTGTGAATATCCCAGCGTCGCTGCCAGCGACCAAAGTCACGCCGGCCTCGTGCAGATAGCCTGTCATTTGTTGATAGAACAGATCGTTCCGTAGGGCCGGTTCCGGGCGTTCAGACAGCCAGCGGGCGTGAACATCAGCCTCCATGGCCTGTACAAACGGGTTCAGCCATTCGGTTCCGGCACGGGTCAGGACAGCATCGCCTTCGCTCGCAACACGATAGAGATTGTGGTGCGCGAGAAGGGTGGGCGTCACCGGAATACCGGATGCCGCAATGTCTGCTGCGAGGTGTTGGGCAGCGTCCGCATCATGAAAGCCCCGAAGTCCGTGCCAGACGATAGATTCGGTGTGTTCGATCGTCAGGAACCGGTCCTCAAGCAGGCTATCGAATGTGATGTCGAAATCCCGATCAAGCGGAACACCGGTATAGCGATGACCTTCCGGCGTGTGGCCGGTGATGGTCATGCCGAGCGCGTCGGCTTCTTCGCGTATGGCTCGATAGGCTTCGGATGACAGGTTGGAATAGAGCTTCAAGTGCCGGAAACCCTGCTCATACTGCCAGCGCACGGCGTTGCGCGCCTCTTCGGCGGTTTCCACGATCTGGTGATTGATCTGCTGGTTCGGACCGGAGCTGTTGAGGATAGGGCCGGTCGTTAAAAGGCGTGGGCCCGCCAGCTCTCCGCTTTCAATCCGCTCGGCCATTTGCAAATGAAACGGCATGCCGGACATGTTGCGCACAGTCGTGACGCCATGCGCGAGATAAGAGCCAAGTTCTGCTTCATCCCAGACATGAACATGCATGTCGGTGAGGCCGGGAATAAGTGTCTGGCCCGCGCCGTCGATAACGATAGCGGCTGATAGTCCTTCTGCGTTGTCGCTCACATGCGTGATGCGGCCATCTTCGATCAGAATAAACTGGTCCTTCAGGATGACCGGTTCGGGCCCATCGAATGACACCGTCTCTACGTTGCGGATCAGTACATCTCCGGTCAGCGTCGCTTGTGACGGCTGCGGGGCGACGCAACCGGCTAAAAGTCCGGCGGCCAATGAGACGCCTATCGCGCTGAGCAGAATAGAGTGTTTCATTTATATGCCCGTCCCTTGAGCGCGATTGTGAGGTTCGACACCTAGTGATGCGTCTACATCACCGCAAATTGCCTCACAGTTAATTGATAATCGATGCGTGTTCGCGAAACTGATCATCCAGTGAGACTGTGCCGTAGGCTGGCGCTGTCATGTTGATCTGTGATGCACGGAGGAAGAACGAAGCCGGTTCAGCGACTGATCTCATGCCCATTATGCGCATCAAATTGACCACAGAATTAGCGAGCTTTGGAGAGACGTGACTGATATGGCGTGGCCGGTTGAGCGCCCTGAATGCCAGATCAGCAATCTCGTTCTGGGTATAGGTGTCTGGACCGCCAACATTCAGGCGCGAAAGACCCTGACGGGTCGCTTCTACGCAAACGGCAGCCATATCGGCGCCGTGGATGGGTGCCATACGGCTCTTTCCATCCCCAACCAGATAAACACGGCCGCGTTTTGCCATTTCAACAAACTCCACAAGGTCGGAGTAAAATCCGCTCGGGCATAAAATAGTCGACGCGATGGGGGCCGCTTCCAGTTCGGCGGCAAATTTCGACTTTGCGCGAACCATGGCGATGTCCTGCATATGATCGGCGTGCAGCACATGCACATAGGCAAACCTGCCAACGCCCGCGCGAACCGCTTCATCCAGAATGTTCCTGTTTGCCTGATAATCGACCTCGTCATAGGTGAGACCGTCTTTCTGCGTGGTGATGCCGAGTGCAGACACCACAAGGTCCACACCATCGCAGCAGCCTTTCAGCGTTTCAGGCTTAGTCGCTTCGGCGGCAAAGACATCATCAATGAACAGACCGGCCTGGCTGAGCTTTTCAGGTGAACGGGCAAGTGCGCGAACGCGGTAGCCTGCATCGCCATAGGCCTGAATAAGGTGCCTGCCGAGATAGCCGGTCGCGCCAGCGATCAGAACAGTAGGTTGGGAAGCTGTCATTTGCCTGTCTCCGTTCTCTATCAGGGCCAGCCGGATGGGCCGACCCTGAATGCCCCGTTTTAGCCAACCACGCGGTGGCCGCGTCCCTGCAGACACTCGATAACGATTTGTCTGCGCTCATCATGCACTTCGGCGGCGCCAGCCCCGGCACCTGCAATGGCGCCTACGACTGCGCCTGCTACCGCGCCTTCAGTATCGCTGACTTCATCGTCTGCGACGCCAGCAATCGCGCCGATCCCTGCGCCGATCAGGGCATCAGTCCGTGTGTTTGCGTTGAGATAGGCGTGCTCGGTCGCCAGTTGCTGGCAGCTTGCCAGATCAGCCGCGTAGGCCTCGCCCACCGGACCATCGACGATTGGCTCATACGCTGCGCCGGTATTTGCACATGCAGTGACAGCTAGGCTGGCAAGCAGGCTGAGAAGAATAAGAGGTTTTTGCATCGGGTATTCCTTCGAGTGTGTAGATTAGAAAACAGCGTGCAGTGTCAGCGTGGCAGCGTCACTGTCGTGAACGTCATCAGCCCATTGGCGCGCATAGCGGGCGGTCAGCATCCAGGTGTCGTTGAAGGTCAGCTCGGCACCGAAACCGAGCCCCACTGTGTGATCTGCTGGTGCATTCGCGCGAACGGTCGTGAACGGGCTTGTCGCTCCAACGGTGCGGTATTGAAGGCCGAAATCATCGTCACCGAACTGGTAGGTCCAGTCGATATCCGCGACAGGGCGAAGGGTCACTGCGTCAGTCAGGGGCCATTCCGGGCCGCGCGCTGTCGCATCGAGAGAGACGAGGCGGTAATTAAAGGCCTGTTCTTCGAATGCGAAAGCGGTACCGGTCGCGGATGTTTCGGAGAAACCATCCGCTTCAACACGACCCGCCGCGAGCGTGATGCCGTGCTCGATTTCGAACATGTCGAATTCGTCGGTTGAGCGCGCAGAGAAGGCGACATCCCAGAAGGATGTGTTTGTCGTACCGTTGGCGACATCCGTCAGCGTTGTGGACGCACGTGAGATGTTATCGAGCTGATGACCACCGCGGGTGACGGTGAGGCTCAACCGGCCGAGCATTTCGCTGTCATATGCGCCGTAGACAGACAACGATCCGCCTTCCAGAGCATAGCGTCCGCCCGACGTGAATTCGGCGGTTGATTCGCCAACGGAGAGGACGCCGCCTAGCACAAAGTCGGACATTAACCGCGTCTCGCCGCCAAGAATGGCACCGTCCTGTGATGTGTGTGCGCGGCCGGTTTGAACGGGCATGTCCAGTTCGGCATCGGCTGAGGTAATGGCCATCCACGCAGAGAATGTATCGTCCTCATTTGTGTATGCGCCTGGCGCGAAAGTGCGGCGATGACTGGCAAATTGCTCATAGGCAATGCGCGGCAACAGCGCGATTTCGTCGACGGTATCGGAAGGTACAGCCTGTGCCTGCGCGGACGGAGCCATCAAGCTCATGGCCGCTACGCCGGATGCAAGCGAAATGATAAAGGGAACTGTGTTCAAGGCTTTGGAATTAAACATACTACTCTCCTGATCACTCCTTTTGGAGTGTTGTTTTTGTTCGAAAATTTTGGGAATTTCAGCGCTGGCGCGGCTTCTAGCTGATCATGAGCTATCAACATCCGGCGAGAAAATCTGTGCGCCTACCGGGCGGAACCGCTGCCGGTAATCGGCAGCAGATACACCGACATGACGCTGGAAGGCGCGGCGCATACGTTCGGCGTTCTGGAAGCCGGCCTGTAGCGCGATCTGTTCAACGCCCGTGTCTGACTGTTCAAGCTCGACCCGGGCAGACTGTACACGCGCTGCTTCCACATAGTGAGCGGGTGTCACGCCGGTCTCGTCTTTGAATTTACGGGCAAACGTGCGTTCGGACATGGCGGCGCGCGCAGCCAGCGCTGTGACGGTGAGCGGGTCTGTCAGATTCGCAAGAATATAGCTCAGCGTTTCATTGATCACCGGATCTTCGGCCTTTTGCGCCACCAGGTGTGCGCTGAATTGAGACTGCCCGCCAGGCCGCATCATATACATCACATTGTAGCGTGCGACCTGCAGAGCGACGTCGTGGCCCCAGTCCGCTTCGACCAGAGACAAAGCGAGATCCATGCCCGTGGTTACACCCGCGGATGTCCAGATGTTTCCATCACGCACATAAATCGCATCCGGCTCTACCTCGACCTCAGGATATTTCGACTTCAGGATCGGGCACCACCACCAGTGTGTGGTTGCGCGGCGTCCGTTCAACAGGCCGATTTCTGCAAGGATCATTGCACCTGTGCAGATTGATACGATCCGGTCCGCACGGCCCGCAGCATGGCGTACGAAGTTCAGCAAGCCCTTATGTTCAAGCGCCTCAACTGTCCCATGCCCGCCTGCGATCATAAGCGTATTGATCTGGGCATCGTCCTTTGCGGCGTCTGCAAAGCTCTGATCGGCTTCGATGGTAAGGCCGCTTGTTGTTCGGATTGAGCCTGCTTTTTCCGCGACGACATGAACATCATAGGGTTTGATGCTTTCGGGCAGAAAGAGCTTTGCACCGGTCAGCACTTCCAGTGGGCCGACAACGTCAAGGATGTGAGCGTCGGGGTAGACGATCATCACGACGCGTCGGGGGGCTGCGTCTTTCTGGCGTTGATGTCCTGCATTTGTCATTTTCTGACATGTCCTGAATTCGTGTCTGACCGGTGCGGTCCGTTTTCCTGGTGATCTGATTATTCGTCATTCCGGCAATAACCGTTAGGACAAACACCCCTCACTTTCTGCCAAACTGGATTAGTCTTCCATTTTGCGGGCAATCAGGAAGAGCGCAGCGTCTTTCTTCGGATGCCATTGATGGACAATCTGAAAGCCTGCCTGATTGTGCTGACTGATGAGGTCGTCCTGCGTGAAGACCGAGACAAAGGGCGCCTTTCCAATCCATCGCATGAGGGAAAGGATTGGTGAGAGATATCTCTGATTGTCGCCCAGACATGCCGTGCTGGTGACGAAGACGCCGCCCGGTTTCAGCATGCGATGCACCTTGCGGATCACCTCTTCCCGGTCTTTCAGAAGATGAAGGATGGAGAGGCCAAGAACGGCATCATAGCTTTCACCTTCGACATCCATTTCGGCGATATTGCCAGTGTGGAAATCAATATTGGAAACATTTTCTGTTCTCGCTTTCTGTTGTGCGATGGCGATCATCTCCGGCGAGATGTCTGTCGCATCAACGTGTCCGACAAAGGGCGCGTGACGCAGGGCGGTAGAGCCGGTGCCGCAGCCGAATTCGAAAATCCGCGCGTTCGGTGCCAGATATTCCCGGGTGATTGAGAGCTTGATTTCATAAGCTTCTTCATCGGCAATTGGCTTGCGGGAATACTCGTCTGCGATGTTGTCCCAGAAGCGGGCGTCTTTCAGTGCTGCTGTCGTCATGTCTGTCACTTCAATTCGGTGTTGTTCGATGAGGTGAACTTAATGCGACATTTGATATACGAAAATTGCTGAAATTTTTTGATCTGCTATACGTAAATGTATGAATTGGGATGCTGCAGACTTTGATTGGAATCAGGCACGTGCCTTTCTGGCGACAGCCGAAGAGGGATCACTCTCAGCAGCTGCACGGGCACTGAATGTGACACAGCCTACGCTCAGCCGGCAGGTCAGCGCGCTTGAAGAGAAGCTTGGCGTGACGCTGTTCGAACGTGGCACGCGTGTGATGACGCTCACAGTGGCGGGGTTGGAACTTCAGCATCATGTTCGCGCCATGCATGATGCAGCGATGCGGGTTTCGCTGTCAGCATCCGGTCAGTCACAGACCATCGCGGGTACTGTGCGTATTGCCTCCACGCACAATATGGCCTGCTATCATTTGCCCAAAGTGCTCGCCAAGATCAGGCGGACGGCGCCCGATATTCAGGTTGAGGTGACAACCGCGAACGAGCTGACAGATCTTATCCAGCGAGAGGCGGATATTTCCATCCGTCATGCCCGCCCGACCCAACCTGAGCTGATCGCCAAGCTGATCCGTACAACAACGGCCACGCTTATGGCGTCAAAAGCCTATCTTGATCGTGTCGGGCGACCAAAAACGCTGGATGATCTGAACAAGCTGGATTTTCTTGGGTTTCTGAATGCTGAAACGCTCATGCCAGCTCTTAACGGGCACGGGCTGAAGCTCACGACAGCCAATTTTCCGGTCGTCTCGGATAGCGGGCCGGTCAGTCTGGAGCTCGCCAGACGCGGTCTTGGCGTGGGACTGCTAATGCCAGATGATGCGGGCTATTTCCCGGAACTTGAACAGGTCTGGCCAGCCTTTCCACCGATGGAAATACCCATCTGGCTGGTGACGCACAGAGAGCTTCATACCAGTAAGCGGATAAGGCTGGTCTTCGATCTGATTGCGGAAGGCCTTAGCTGACGCCGAAGAAGTCCGCGCTCGCAAGTTCGCACGTGTCATCAAGGCTCGCGACGAGTTCGAGCGTGTTGAACACTTTGGAAAGCTCGTAGCGGAAGAAGTACTGAGCAGCCGCAATCTTGCCGTTGTAGAACGTCTCTTCGCTTGAGCCTGCATCAGGTGACGCCTGTTTCGCGACGCTTGCCTGCCAGAGCCATAGCCAGGCGACGACAACTGTACCGAACGCATCGAGGAAAAGCGTTGCGTTTGCGAGGCTGAGATTTTCCTCCTCACAACCGCGAACCGCTTCGATGGCTTTTTCGGCTGAAGTGAGTGCTTTTTCCAGCTGATCGCACTCTGCGTTCAGGCCCTGCGCGCGTGCTGTCTCAATCGTTGAGGCAATCTGTTTGCGCAGCGGGGTAAGCGCGGAAACACCCGCACGCAGTTTGCGGCCGAGCAGGTCGCGGCCCTGAATGCCAAATGTGCCCTCGTGAATATGGTTGAGACGGTTGTCGCGATAATGGCGTTCAACCGGATAATCACGTGTATAGCCATATCCGCCGAGGATCTGGATCGCCCATTTATTGGCTTCGAGGCAGTGTTCCGACGGCCAGCTTTTCGCGACCGGCGTCAGAAGGCCCAGAAGATCGTCATACTCTGCGCGTTCTTCTGCTGTTTCTGCCGTCTTCTGCTTATCGACCAATAGCGAGCAATAAGACGTAAGCGAAAGGCCGCCTTCAACAGCGGCTTTCTGTGCCATCAGCATGCGGCGCACATCGGTGTGCTCAATGATCGGCACTTGCGGCGTGCTCTGGTCTTTAACGCCAGCTGGTCGGCCTTGTGGACGCTCGCGCGCATAGCCGACCGCGTGCAGATATCCTGCAAGTGCGGACATAACAGACGCCTGACCGACACCCACGCGTGCCTCGTTCATCATGTGGAACATGCAGGCGAGGCCTTTATTCTCTTCGCCCAGCAGATAGCCGACCGTCTCGCCGCTTTCACCAAAGTTCAGAAGGCAGTTTGTCGTGCCGCGCTGGCCCATTTTATGGTTCAGGCCTGCAAGCGCGATATTATTCCATTCGCCGCGTTCTCCAGCCTCGTTGAGGCGGTAGCGTGGAACAATGAAGAGCGAGATACCGCGCGTGCCAACCGGTGCGCCTTCAATGCGTGCCAG
The DNA here is from genome assembly GCA_002723155.1 of Ponticaulis sp. Taxonomy (GTDB): domain Bacteria; phylum Pseudomonadota; class Alphaproteobacteria; order Caulobacterales; family Hyphomonadaceae; genus Ponticaulis. The sequence goes on from PBNO01000002.1 coordinate 838,862, forward strand.
CACCATATGGATGATATTGTCGGACAGATCGTGATCGCCGCCAGAAATCCACATCTTGCTGCCGGATAGAGAGAATGTGCCGTCATCCTTGCGGACCGCTTTGGTTTTGATGTCGGCAAGTGACGAGCCTGCTTGAGGTTCGGAAAGGCACATTGTGCCGAACCATTTGCCCGCCAGCATGTTCGGCAGATACGCGTCTTTTTGTTCGTCTGTGCCGAAGGCGTTCAGCATGTTGGCTGCGCCGACGGTGAGGAAGGCATAGTTGGCGACAGAGAGGTTTGCCGCGGTGAAAATGCCGTTGATGTTTGTTGTGACGACCCATGGCAGCTGAAGCCCGCCAATAGCTTCGTCAAAACCGGCTGCGAACAGTCCTGCTTCTCCCAGGGCTGACAGCGCTTCGCCGACTTCCGGAATGATCTCGACTTTGCCGTCGACAAATTTCGGCTCGTTTGCGTCAAGCTTTGCCGCGAACGGCAGGAAGTTTGTTTCAGCTATGCCTTCGACAACATCGAGCATCGCAGTGATGGATTCTCGGTCATGCTCCTCATAGCGCGGCGTTGTCAGAAGCGTATCAAGGTCCAGCATTTCAAACAGGACGAAATCGAGATTTCGACGATCGACGAATTCAGACATCAGGGTTTCTTTCCTCGAGACATATTTTTGTGCGTTTTATAGAGTTTTATTTCTGCATTTAGCCAGTTCGAGCCAGTGAATTTATGGCATATTGCCAATTCATCACGTGGAAATTGATCGCCTGATCTGCGGAAATTTCTCAAACTTCACTTGAAATCCGGCGTCAGAAATGTTGTTGTCGGCGCGAATTGACACCGGTGTCATAATAGTTTGGCTGAACCAATCTATGCAGCGCCGATGAAACAGATAATCCGGAGCATCTGACCTGAATGATATGCTCCGCCAATGAAACTAAGGGAAGACAGATGAAAATCGCTCTGATCAATGAGAACAGCCAGGCGGCTAAAAACGAGATCATCCACACAGCGCTGACAAATGTTGTCGAGCCTATGGGCCATGAAGTCTTCAATTACGGCATGTACACAGCCGAAGATGCAGCACAGATCACATATCCGATGATCGGCCTTCTGACAGGTATTCTCCTGAACTCTAAAGCGGCTGATTTTGTCGTTACCGGTTGTGGTACAGGCATGGGTTCCATGCTTGCGGCGAACTCTATGCCGGGCGTTTTCTGTGGTCTGGTCATCGACCCGACTGACGCGTTCCTCTTCTCACAGATCAACGCTGGTAATGCGATGTCTATGCCTTATGCCAAAGGCTTTGGCTGGGCGGCTGAGCTGAACCTTGAGGACTGCTATCGCAAGCTATTCGAAGGCAAGCCGGGCGAAGGCTATCCGAAAGAGCGCGCAGCGATCATGGCGAAGAACCGCAACGTTCTGGCGGACCTGAAAGGCGCAAGCTGCAAGGACATGCTGTCCGTTCTGAAAGACGTCGATCAGGAGCTTCTGAAGTCTGCGATCTCTGGCGAGAAGTTCTCCGAGTATTTCTTCGCAAACTCGCAGGACGAAGAGATCAGCGCTTACCTGAAAGGCCTTCTCGGCTAATTGGCACCGCCATCGACAAAGCAAAAGGGGAAGCTTTGCGCTTCCCCTTTTTTAATGATGTGCAATTTTTACCGCGCCTTCGATTAGTGCATCGAGCTGACTTGGAAAATCGGTTTCAAAGGCTTCTATTTGATCCGCTCCAAATATGCCTCTCAGGGTGGGCTCGGAAAACAGGAAATAATTGATTGCGCCCAGCAGCTGGTAGACGACGGTAAATCGACGGCTGAAAGTCAGGTGGGAGAGACCGGGAACGCGGGCGGCGAGCTCTGTCAGATTTTCCAGATAAGATTTCAAATACCAGGTGCCGGCGCTGTCCGCACGGCGCTTATTGTCTAACAATTCCCGCATCAGAATGAGGCCACGTGGAAGGTTGGCACGGCTCTCCTGATAAACCGTTTTAAAATAGTCGCGAAAAGCTTGTTCAGGATCCGACGTGTCATCCATTGCTGCGGACAGGCGTGCAGAGTGGTCGTCGGAGATACGTTGAAGAACGGCGCCGTACAGCTTTTCCTTAGTTCCGAAATGGTGAAGCAGTGCCTGCTTTGTGAGGCCTAGCTGGTCAGCAATTGCAGCGATACTCACGCCATAGAACCCGCGTTCTGCAAACAGCTTTTCGGCTTCCTCCAGAAAGACTTCCCTTGTGTCCCGGCTCACCTGCATTCTCCTGCCAACTTGACTCCCTACCATATGGTAAGTACTGATGACTTACCTAATGGTAAGTTTGGAGTTTGCCATGGATCGCGCCACTGAGCTGAACCTGATTGATGAATTGCTGAACCTCAAAGCTGATAAATCGGCATTCTTGGATGAAGCGGTCGCCCGAAATGATGTCGAACATTATTTGAGCGAAGAGCGTTTCCAGCAGGAGCGCGACAGGATTTTCCGAAAGCGGCCGCTAGTAGCTGCACACGCGAGTGAAATGGCAAATGCCGGTGACTTTTTAAGGCGGGAAGTCGCAGGACAGCCAGTCTTGCTGACACGAGACCGATCCGGAAAGGTTCATGCATTTCTGAATGTTTGTCGTCACCGAGGCACGCGTCTCGTAGATGAAGAGGCGGGGTGTCGCCACCGGTTTGCCTGTCCCTATCATGCATGGACGTATTCGAACGAAGGTCAGCTGATCGCTGCGCCTCATTTCGAAGCAGGGTTTGGCGAGATTGATAAAGCTGAACTGTCTTTGAAGGCGCTGACGTGCATTGAACGCTTCGGATTCATCTGGGTCGTTTGCGATGGCGCATCAGAGCGTGAGATCGATGCTCATTTCGAGCCGGTATCTGAAGATCTGGCTGCACTTCATATGGATGAGATGGTCGTCGTGCATCAGGATGTTGCAATACGTCGCGCGAATTGGAAAATTCTCGTCGAAGGCGGGATCGAGGCCTACCATTTCAAGATCGCACACAGAACGACAATCGGTCCTCATTTTGAAGACAATCTGTCATCCTACCAGAAGATGGGGGCGCATATCCGGTCTGTGCTTCCCCGGACCAGCATGGCCAAACTGACCGAGGACACGCGCGAGACCTGGCGTCTGCGTGACCATGCGCAAGTGCTTTATACTCTGTTCCCGAATGCGGCATTGCTCGTGCAGCAGGATCATATCGCCTGGATAAATCAAGAAGCGATTTCTGCAGGAGAAACGAGAGTACGTCTCTCAACGCTAATTCCTAAGAGTGAGGCGCATCGAACGGATCACTGGAAGCGCAATCATAAAATTACCAGTGTGACGCTGGAAGAAGATTTCGTGATTGGCGAGAGCATTCAGGAGAGCATCGCTTCAGGTGCCAACTCGCATATGTTGTTTGGCAAGTTCGAAGGTGCGCTGCATGTCTTTAATCAGATCGTAGAAGGGGCACTCGCGCCCGAGGAGAGCCTGCCAGAATGACTATGTTGAACAATGCCATCTCAGTGCAGGCTGAGCTCCATCATCAGTACTTTCTCGGTCTGCAGCTGCTTGTTGCAGTTGAAGAAGATAAACAGACGGTTTTTGAATGGATGTTCCGTCTGTTCAGGCGGCAACATGAAGAGAAGTTTCTCTCCAGTTTTGAAAAATTGGGGCTGGCTGATGAGCCCGGTGCGGTGGCCTGCGCAAAATATCACGTCCTCTCCAACGGTGTGGGCGGCGTGGCGGTCGAGTATATGGAAGAAAGCGATACCAAAGCGTGGGTGCGTTTCCGCTATCCGCGCTGGATGTATGCCGGTCCCGCCATTTGCGGCATTCCGATCGAGGCTGGTAGAGGGTTCCTACATGGCTGGTATGCGCAGAATGGCGTGAGCCTGAAGAACCCGCGCCTTGGATTCGTTTGTGTGTCGGAAGATGTCACCGGCCAGTTCGGACTTTGCGGTTATTTCAAAGAATATGATCACGACCTGAGTGACGAGGGGCGCCTTGTCTTTGCGCCGCACGAGCGCCCTCCGGAATATGATCCGGCAAAGCAGCCCGTCCCTCCCGCGTCTGACTGGACAGAAGAACGGCTCGCAAAGGCAAACCGGAATTATGCAGCAGAGTATATCCGCAATGGCGTACGAGCTCTTACAGAAGTGATTGGCGTTGATCGTACGATCGAATACGCAAAGCGCGCGGCACGCCTCACCGGACTCCAGAATTTCGGGCAAATGTCACAGAAGCTCGGCATAGTCGAGGGTGGGGTGGACGAAGCATCAGGTTTTCTGATGAAAGCGATGTCGGGTATGGGCGACGATTGCGCAGGGTCAAAGAACGCGGACGGAAGTATCCAGATTATCCAAAGGCAACCGCGTATTGTGCGTGGGCTAGCTGTCGATGAAGCTGAAAACCTTATCGCGTGCTGGATAGAAATCTGGCGCGGAGCTATTCACGCCCAGCGCCAGTTTATGCAGGTTGATTGCGAGTTTCGCGCCGGCGATCTTTATTGGCGCATTGCGTAAGCGAGCTGATTATGCGCTCGCTTCAATCTCTGTGATCATGTCAACGCGTGTGCCGTGGCGACCGCCTTCAAATTCAGCTTCAAGGAAGGCATCAACGATATCGAGTGCGAGCCCTTCGCCAATCACACGTGCGCCCATTGAGAGCATGTTCGCATTGTTGTGCTGACGGATCATACGCGCTGAAAATGTGTCCGAGCAGACACCGCATCGGATGCCCTTCACCTTATTGGCAGCCATCATAATGCCCTGGCCTGTCCCGCAAACGAGGATACCAAGATCAACCTCGCCGGAGGCGACCTTGCGCGCTGCTTCTTCGCCATGCTTCGGGTATTGCGTGCTTTCAGACGTCATCGGGCCGATATCTTCGACTTCAAAGCCTTTAGAGGCGATGTGGGCGGCAATGTTTTTGCGCAGCTCGATGTCGGCGTGGTCGCTGGAGATTACGATGCGAGTCATGATGGAAACTCCTTCTGAAGGCTCCATCGCCCTAATGCAGGTTCAGTTCAAGTCAAAACCCGCGAAATGGGGATGACTTCAGCTGAAATGCTGGTTCAGCGCCTCGCAGATCAATTTCATGCAGCGGTCCGCCTCTGGAATACGGCCCGTGAACGAGGCGCAGCCATGGATTGTACGCTTTGCAATGATCACTTCCGAATTCACGCCTTTCGATCCGAGCAGATCGGCGTATTTCTGGCCTTCATCACGTAGAGGATCGAGTTCGGGCAAAACGTGCCAGCTTGGTGGTGTTCGGGAGAAATCGGTCTCTAAAAGTGGCGTCATCAGTGGAGACGCGGGATTTTGTGTAGCGCCACAATACTGCATAGCAGCGCCGACAATCGCAGGCTCGGTCAGAAAATGCTTACCTTTGCCATAGGCTTCTCGTGACCGGTAGCTCGCGTCAGGCCGAAGATCGATCACTGGATAAAGCAGGACCTGCGCACCTATTTCGACACCCTCCGGAGGTTGATTGGACAATACCGCCGTAAGGTTTCCGCCCGCAGAATCACCCATAAGCACCAGCTTGCTTTTGAAGCGGTCAGTCGCCCAGACAAGGAGGCCAGACAGAGCTTTCAGAGCTGCGGGCGCTTCTTCTTCAGGTGCTTGCGGAAAGTCTGGTACGAGCACGCGCATATTCAGTTTGCCGGAGAGCCAGCGTGCCAGCGGTGCATAGGCCAGAGCGGTCCCGAGCGACCAGCCGCCGCCATGAATGAAGATAAGGCTCGGCCGATCCGCATCAGGCTCTACCGGTTCTACAATCAGGCAGCGGCGAGCCTCCCCCAATGCCTCTACGGCGACCCAGGTTTCATTCGTTGGCTGCAAGGCAGGTGCGCACCATGCGGCGAACACTTTGTCATAGGCCGCACGGATATCTGAAAGTTCAAAGCCCGGAACATTGAGTTCCTTCACGTCTGAAAGGTCTTTCAGGACAGCTTTTGTCGACGGGTCAGGCGAAGGCACAATCAAACTCCCTTAGTAAACGACTGAAGCTGTCAGAGTGAATGTGCGCGGCGCACCGTAATAGCCGAGCTGGTATCCGAGACTATCGGACAGGTCGAAGCCTTGCGTGCGGTACTCTTCGTCAGACAGGTTTCGGCCCGACAGGGTCAACGCATATTTTCCGTTGTCGAATTCAAGGCGGGCGGAGGCATCATACAGAGTGTACGAGCTTTGACGGAGCACTTCGCTTGAGCTGACGGTCGGGTAAACATCGCCGCGATAGGAAGCTGCACCTGAAAGGATAAGATCAATGGAGCCCGAGAGCTGCGTGCTGTATTCAGCAGCCAGACGGCCTGTCCAGTCAGGTGCGTTGGCTGGCGTTAGCTGATCTGACACATCCTGACCATTCTGCCCGATAAAGGTGTCATACTCGGCATCCAGATAGCCAAGCGCGTAGTCAAAACGCAGCGCGCTGCTTGCCTGCCAGCTGCCTTCAACTTCGAAACCTGCAATTGAGGCTTCTGCGGCATTTGTGAAGATCGCAGCAAACGCACCGTTTTGCTGGGTAAAGCTGGAAACTTGCAGATCTTCATACTGGTTGAGGAAAACCGCGGCACTCAGAGAGACGGTGTTTTCAAGGAAGTCGCCCTTCAGGCCCGCTTCCCATGCGGTAAGCGTTTCGGCATCGAACGGCTGGGCCTCCAGACCCGAGTTCGAGCGCCCGTCAAAGCCACCGCTTTTGAAGCCGCGCGAATAGGACGCATAGGTCGTCACATCGTCTGTGAGATCATAGCTGATCGAGAATTTCGGAGAGGTGTTGGAGAAGGTCTCTGACACATCAATATCGGTCACGCGTGCGCCTTGCCCCAAGACGGGAACCATTGGTGTGGTCGCACTGAAAAACTCCTGAATGCGCGCAAAGTCTTTTTCTTCTTCGGTGAAACGAATACCCGCGCTGATGCTGAGGCGATCAGAGAGATCAAAGCTCGCATCGGCATAGGCAGCGTACGCCGTGGTGGTCTGATCGTTCAGAGAATTGGAAACAAATGCGATATCAGGTCCGAAAATACCGGATTCGGTGACATCTTCTTCTTTGAAATAATAGAGCCCAGACACAAGCGACCAGTTATCTGCGTCATAAGTTAGCTGCAGTTCCTGGCTGAACTGGTTCTGGTCTTCGAAAACGAAGACGCCGAACAGAGAGGCGCCAGTCGCATCGAGATCCAGATTGGCGTCATACTCCATTTCCCGATAGGCGGTGGTTGAACGCAGCTGCCAGTCATCTGCGAAGCTCCAGGTGGCCCGCCCGGAAATGCCGTAAACGCTCAGATCGTTCAGGCCATTGAAATTCGCATCGATTTCAAACGGGTCTTCATTGGGAGGAAACAGGCCGAAGACCGATGTTTCGCGGACTGGCGTTCTGGATGTATCCGGCGTGTCGCTTGATCCATCGACTGTGAGCAGAAACTCAAAATCATCAGTGAAGTTGGCAAGCAGTGAGCCACGCCATGCCAGTGTGTTACGGTCACCATCGCTTTCGCCGTCAACTGCTCTGCCCCACAGGGGTGGTCCACCGGTAATGTTAGTCCGGCGGTTTCCACGTAGCGGCGTTCATGCCGCTACCTCGTCACAGTAAGG
>PBNO01000003.1:0-110787 GCA_002723155.1 Ponticaulis sp.
CAGCTTCGCAATAATCTCTTCAGGCGTAGATCTCTTGCCCATGTCTCAGCTCCATATCTGAAGCCGGAACTAACTCAAATAATGGACCACTTTTCAGGGAGCAGACCATACCCTCAATATTTTATGCAGTGAGTTAGCGCTTCAAAAATTAATGAGGAGCTACCAAATTGACCGCAATTAAATTGAGAAATTTCAATTAAATCAGCGCAGTCCTGAAAAATCGGAACTTTACGTGTTCATCTATTAACGGATCAGGTTGACGTATTAACACTTTGCCGGACGGTAAGACTATCGTCTAAACTGCGACCCAATTGCATATACATACTAGCGATTGAGATACGGGTTCGCGCGCAGGATTTCTGTGGCCATCGACATGAAAGTTCGGATCTTCGCTGAAGCAGCACGCCCCTCCGGATGAATGATATGAATGGGTAGAGCTTCAGGCTCATACTCTTCCAGCACTGTCTTCAGGCCGCCCCCGTCCAGCTCTTCTCCAATCTGGTAAGACAGAACACGTGTTATCCCCCAACTGGTTCTGGCAGCAGCAATGGCACTCGCAATACTGTTCACGCGCAAGCGCGGCGTAACGCGAACAACTTCGCCTCCGGCAAACATCCAGTCATTGGTGGGCGATAGAACGCCAGCCGAGATGATATCATGCTTTTTGAGGTCTTCAGGTTTGGACGGGAGCCCGTTCCAGGCGAAGTATTCAGGACAGCCACACACAACATGGCGGACCGAACCTACGCGCGAAGCCAGCAAACTGGAATCGTTTAGCTGGCCAATCCGGACGGCAATATCAAAGCCCTCATCAACAATATTCACAACACGGTCGACAAACGTCGCTTCAACCGTCACGTCGGGGTAAAGGTCGAGATACTTCTGAATGATGGGCAGCACGTAGTGCTGGCCGAATAGCATGGACGCCGTCACACGCAGCGTTCCAGTCGGTGCAATACGGGCGCCGCGCGCATTGTCGATAGCGTTGTCGTAGTCCGCCACGATCCGGCGGGCATCATCCAGAAAACTCTGGCCAGTGTCTGTCAGCACAACGGCGCGCGTCGTCCGGTGGAATAATGGCACGCCCAGTCCTGCTTCAAGGTCGCTCAGAATACGCGTCACTGTAGGCGGGCTAAGGTTTAGCGCACGCGCAGCGCCGACCAGACTGCCAGTATCTGCTATCGCGATGAAGACGCCGAGATGTTTCAGATGGTCCATATTAATTCCATTTTCTGAAATTATATCTTTCCGAATTTCAAGATTATTCTCCAAACCGGAATTCATATCTTCCTGTCATCGCCGACACGCAAACGCAATCGGCAAAACCCCAGACAGGAAAAAACAATGTCCCGAATTCCAACACCAGCAAGCATCGCAGACGCACCAGCAGCTTCTCAGGAGCTTCTGACAGCCGTTCAAAAAGAACTCGGCAGCGTTCCAAACCTTTTCCGCATCGTCGCGACAAGCCCGGTTGCTCTGGAAGGCTTTCTCGGCCTCAACGGCGCACTCGGTCGCAGCGAGATTTCTTCAGCAACACGTGAGCGTATTTCTCTCGCCCTTGCTGAAACAAACGGCTGTGATTACTGCCTCGCTGCGCACACATATCTCGGCCGCAACCTCGCAAAACTCACAGACGCTGAAATTCAAGCGAACCGCAAAGGCAGCTCCACAGATGCCAAAGCAGACGCAGCAGTCCGCTTTGCACTCTCTATCACTGAGAAGCGTGGCCACGTTGCTGCTGACGAACTCAACGCCTTCCGCGCAGCTGGTTACAGCGACGCCGCTATCGTTGAAATCATCGCGCTGGTCGCAGTGAATGTTTTCACCAACTACACCAACTCGGTTCTGGACACTGAAGTTGACTTCCCGGTCGCGGAAGAACTCGCAGTCTAGTCACCCTGTTTGATGCCTCCTGATTTGAGCGGGCGGAACCGCCCTTACCCCCCCTGAAGTAAACCGCACGAGCAATGAAGGAGGTATCAAATGAGACCACCACTCCCACCTTTCACCGAAGAAACTGCCACCGAAAAAGTCCGTAAGGCGGAAGATGGCTGGAACAGTCGCGAACCCGAAAGCGTATCTCTCGCCTATACCGTCGATACGGTCTGGCGAAACCGAAACCAGTTCGTCAGAGGTCGTCCGGAAGTCGTCCGCTTCCTGACCATCAAATGGCAGTCAGAGCTGAACTACCGGCTGATCAAAGAGCTGTTTGCCTGGCAGCAAAACCGGATCGCAGTGCGTTATGCCTATGAATGGCAGATGGATGACGGCCAATGGATGCGATCTTACGGAAATGAGAACTGGATCTTCGACGAAGCTGGTCTGATGAAATATCGCTATGCGAGCATTAACGACCTGATCATTCGCGAGGAAGACCGCCTTTTCCATTGGCCCCTTGGCCGCCGCCCGGATGATCATCCGGGGCTGACGGAACTGGGCTTATAGACTACCAGATTACCTCACCGGATGCGTCAATTCTCAGGATATCTCGTTTCCTGAAACCAAAATTTCGCAAGGCGATCGGCAAAACGCTCATATCCGGAAAGGCTATCTGGCTTCACAACATAGGCACTCGCGCGGCGCTGATAAGCCGCGCGCACATCGTCATCATGGTTTGAGGTAGAAAAGACAAGCGTCGGTATATTCCCCAGATCATCCTGCCGATTCAGCCGCGACAGAAACTCAAGGCCGCCCATCCCCGGCATTCTCAAATCCGTCATAATCACGCGGGGACTTTTACCAGTCTCCAGTCGGTCCAGCGCGTCTTCAGCGCTGTCACAGAATTCGTACTGAAATGGAACGTCCACACGGCTGAATGCCTTTTTCAACAAAATCTGATCCAATGGATCATCTTCAACCACCAAAAGCGACATGCCAAAACTCTTTTTAAACTAAAACAACCAAGTCTATTTATCTCAATCCTGAATAGAACTTATACTTCTCAGAAATAACATTTGCGTCAATATATATCGACGCCGCCAACCACATTATCAAAATCGCTTTCATATCCGCGACATTAAAAAGCCCCAGATTTTAGCATGAAAAACAAAATTCAAAACGCGTTAAAAATCACACTTCTGGCTGCACCTGTTGTGATGTTGCTCGCGCTTCCTGCCATCGGACTGGCTTACACGCGAACACTAAACACAACAAAGGACTCGGTCAGTGAAGCAATGCAATTGGCTTTGGCTTTTAACTCGGAAACGGGCTATGGCGGCCTGATACACAATTTCAAAAACGCCGTTCTTCGTCCGGATGAGAGCCAGTACCGCGAAGCAGCTGAAAACAATGCTATTCGCGCCCTTCAACTCCTCGACCAGCTTGAGGCCATGACCAGCGATGGCAGCGCCGCAAGGCGACTGCAACCGACGCGAGATATGGTTATTGCCTACGCAAGACGCATTGAAGGCCTTCAGGCGCTCAACGGCGCGGAGTTGCCTGCTACTGAAGTTGATGAAATGGTTCGATACGACGACACAGCCGCGCTGGATAACCTTCAAAACTTCCAGAACGAATTTGTCACCCGTCTTCAGAATGAAATGGCAACTGACATTCGCGCCATGCTCATCTGGTTGCTCGCGGTTGAGCTGGTCGGAACAACGATCATTCTGGGTATCGGCTTTCTGCTTTACACTGAGCGCAAAAAGCGAAACGCCAGAAAACTTGCTCAACAACAACAGATGCTGGAACGCCAACAAAAAGTGTCTGAGGATCTTCGCCGCGTAAATGAATCATTGAACCGATTCAGTGCCATCGCTGCGCACGACCTGAAATCGCCATCGCGCCAGATCAAAGCCTTTTCGGAAATGGCCATGTCTGAGGACACAACCGATCTTGAGCGGAAGGAATATCTGGACGCCATTCACAAGTCGGCGTCCAACATGCAGGATATCGTCTCGTCGCTTCTGGAATTTTCTCAGAGAGGCTTCAGCGCACCAGAGCCAACGACCATTGAATTGTCACAATATCTGAACGAATTGACTGAAAGTATCGCGCGACAGTCAGGTCGGAACCTTAGATTCGATATCCAGCCGACCTATGCATCTATAGAGGCTGATCCGGCCCTGCTCGAGCGCGTCTTCGCCAACCTGATCGACAATTCGAAGAAATATGTGCCCGAAAGTACAGATCTGACGATTGAGATCGCGCACCGCGAGGAAGCAGACCGTCACATCATCATGCTGCGCGACAACGGCCCCGGCGTTCCAGATGGCCTCGAAGACTATGTCTTCGAACCACTGAGACGCGGCCATTCCGCTAAAGAGGGGCAAGGCATCGGACTTGCGCTGGTTCGCTCGATTTTACGCGCACATGGCGGCAATATAAGCTTGCGGAATGATCTCAAGCCAGGCGCTGCGTTTGAATTCTGGATTCCCAAAATAGTGGCGTAAAGCAATCAGATATGCTTAAGCCGCAAGACTGGCTTGCTCTAGCCAGAACGCAGTGAAAGATGCTGCAAACTTCTCATATCCGGCAACATCATTCGGTTTTGAGACATAACTATTCGCGAAAAGAGAATAGGCATTCTCAATATCCGCCGGGTCATTTGAGCCCGAGAATACGATTACAGGTATATGCTTTAGTCGTTTGTCATTCTTGACGAAACGAACCAGTTCATAGCCGCCGAGTCCCGGCATCTTCAAATCTGTAACAATGAGATTAGGAGTGAACTCTTCATTCAAAGCTGCAATTAAATCCTCAGACCTCTCGAAAAATCTCAAAGTGGCTCGTGATGCCAGTTCCGAGAATGCGTGACGCAAAAAAAACTGATCGTTTTGATTATCTTCTGCCACCCATATGGTCAGAGAATTCTGCAACTTAGCCGCCATGGTTCAACCTGACTGTTGTTCGCGCATCACTCAAATGCAGTAAGATGTGACTGTACACTCATGATGACTGATTAAACACTATTGCATACCTGACCAGAAATCTACCCATAGTGGACCTTAGGCCACTAATTCCTCCCTCCTGCAACCTATACTATAACCTCTTTTTTTATGTAAGAAATTTGATTCCGGGGGGGACGGTATATGGTCCGGAAAATCTCCGCTGCGATACTGAATCACGTTACGGTGTACGTGCTCGGATTATTGCTGCTAGCGTTCTTCATTCTAAGCCTCGTTCAGGATCGATCTGCGAGAAAGCATCTTGATGCTATCGAAACAGTTTCAGCGCTTGTTACAGAGTTAGAGACGAACATCGGGTACGGTGGTTTGATCCACCATCTTAAAAACAGCGTATTGCGCCCGAGCGAACCTGCGTACCTGGAAGCTGCACGCACAAGCGCAATCCAGTCTTTGGATCTGATTGAGCAACTGGACGCATCCGTTACCTTCGAAGCAGACCTCTCAGAGACACAAGCCATGGTTCTAGCCTATCAAAGCCGGATAGATATGGTGGAGAATATGATAGCAGAGGGCAATTCCCCTGGTCAGATCGACGCTGTCATACGCTATGATGATACGCTTGCACTCGCAGAAATTTCGGGCTTCCGCGAAGGTTTGTTCCAGCACTTTCGAGAGAACACACAAAGGCTAAACCGGCTCACGTCCTGGATCATGGTTCTGATGGCCGTGGCCATGCTATTTCCGCTTGTTGCAGTCTATCAGACCCGACTTTCACGCAAACGCGCACAGATAGTCGAGCTGACCAAGAAAATGAACAAAGCGCTTGAGACGCAGAACAATAACTTACGCCACTCAAATTCGGCACTCAGACAGTTTGCGGGCATCGTATCTCATGACCTGAAGGCGCCAGCACGACGGGTGCACATGTTTGCCGACATTGCCCTTTCAGCGAAGAATACGCCAGACGTTCTGGAAACATCGCTCAATTCTATACGCGACCTCTCTGATGAGATGGACGCGCTCATTGCCAGGTTGCTTGAATTCACTCGCGCGACATTCCAGGAACCGAAATGTGAAGCCGTAAATTTGGAAAATATCGTCAAAACATGCACACAGAGAGCAGCGGACCATTCAGGCCGTTCGCCGATCTTTCATGTTACACCGATGCCTGATGCCTACGTCGATCCCATTTTGATGGAGCGGGTCCTCTGCAATCTGATCCAGAACGCAGTAAAGTACGTTCAACCTGATCAAACACCAGAGGTCAAAATCTCTGCTACACAAGATAGCGACGGACTGCTTATCGATATTACCGACAACGGTCCTGGTATTGATCCGAAGTACGCTGAGGTAATTTTTGATCCGCTTCACCGTATTCATAAAGCAAGCGATGAAAGCGCGCCTGACGGAAACGGTCTGGGGTTGGCAATCGTCCGATCAATTGTAGAGTCCCACGCTGGGACGGTCGGACTGGATAACTCCTATGAAGGTCCGGGTAGCCGGTTTTCTATTCGGCTGCCCCATGCGGTCGTAGATAGCGTGGAACTCATGATCGCGTAATCAGAACTGTCGGCGCACCGAGAACATCACCTGCGTGCCGACAGGATCGAGCCGGTTCCCCTCATATCTCAGCGGTATCACGCCCGTATTATCCGTGACCGTAACGACATCATCGAGCAGGTTATCAATCTCCAGCGAGAAGCGTGTACCGCGCAGCCATTCGACATTGCGACCAATGAATGTCTGATCAGTCACACTGTGGAAGAAGCGAAGATTGACGCTGGTCTGGTCAGAAAACTTCAGAACGCTGCTTGAAGTGTCGACTTCCGTTGCGCTCTGCCAGTTTGCGCTCAGCCGCGCGCCATAACCTTTATAAAATACACCGCTTGTCAGCTGCACTTCATGTTCAGGCTGACCGCCCAGGCCAGATGCCGCGCCATTCAGGAAATCCTGAACGGGAAAGCCGTCAGCCAGAACGCGCTGGTCTTCAAGATTGATCGTATGGCTGAGAGATACGAACAAACGCCCACCTGCAGGCGGACCACGTCGCCCCATCATGCCGCCACGAGGACGACCACCGCCACGCGCAGACGGTGGTGGACCGCCGCCTCGCCGGGCATTGCCAGAACCGGAAGACGGAGGCGATCCGCCTCCGCCCTGAGGACGTGCATCACCGGACGCTGAAGGCGGAGGACCGCCAGCCGGGCGTTCCGCTCCGTTCGACGAAGAAGGCGGCGCCGTTTGTGGCGCACCGCTGGCATTTCCGCCAGAGGCAGGTGAACGCCCTTCGCCGCGACCGCCTCGCTGAGGCGTCTCAGGCTCAGCAAAACTGTCACGGAAGGTCAGCTGCCAGCGTATATCGCGGCGGGTTTCTTCGACATAATTGACAGGACGCAGATCGACGCTGAGCAAATCACCATTGGCATCGCGTACAAACCGGTTCGGGAAAGCGGCTTCAACAGCCGCGTCAACGCTTGGGAAAGCCCCTATCGGGTCATCAATACGGCTGTCTGTATAGGTAAGGCGCAGATCCAGATCGGTCTCATCAAGGGGCTCCCACTCGACGCTCGCTTTCCAGACCTGACGCGTATCAGCAATCAGCTGATCGTTGCCGCCGGAAATACGCGTCGCAAGTACGGACTCGCCCTGCACAAAGTCGAAAATCTCCACATTGGGCGTCACACTCAACGTGTCACCGAGCTGGGACATACTCGGTGCGCCCTCTTCCAGGGTATAGGAGGTTAGAATGCGGATATCTTCGACAGGAGACCAGCTCAGCGTGCCGTCAAACCCGAACAGCGTGCCGAAATCAGAATAATTGCTGGCATTCACAGTCGCATTCGCCACCAGGCTCTCAAAGCCCGGAATATCCATGTCCGAGACAATCAGCGGGAAGTCGAAACTACCCTGAATTTTGGCAATCTGGCGGTCGAGCGAACTCGTTGTGCGGGTACCATTGAAATCGGTCTCGGAACTACGGCTCGCATGGCTGAGATCAACACTCAGGCCCGCACCAACCCATCCGCCTGTAATCTCCCAGAGATCACCATTCGCCAGCAGATTCGTCGAGAACGTATCCGTTGTACGCTCGGCACGCTCTTCGCTTAGGGAAATGAACGGCGAAAGGTCAGCTGTTGGCGCCACCGTCGGATCAAGGGCATTCAACGCTGCCTGAAAGCCTGTGACGTCCGGCGCGCGGTCCGTTTCCGTCGTCGCGGTATTGTGCCCGAGACTTGTCGTCGAAGTTACAAACCAGTCGCCGACATCACGTGTCAAAGTGAGGTTGATATTAGCGTCTGTTGAATCGCTTGTCTGCATCAGCACGCCCGGCACGCCGATATAGCGCGTAAAACTCTCGTCTGTGCCCGTAGTCGAAAATGGGCTTGCGGCAGGCAGCAGAAAGTCCTGCTCAGAAAAGCCGAGCAGCTCTTCACCCTCAGAGATTTCGATATCGCCAGACAGTGTCATCCCGACATTGCCGAAAATGCCTCTATGGGTGCTGCCACCAATTTCCAGAGACTGGCTCTCATCGCGCAGGCTGTTTGCGCCCGCAAGCGGATCACCAAGGCCGCGATCAGATTCCAGAATGGCGTTGTCGATTTCAATCTCGCCATCAACGCTGGAACGCTGGCCGTCAGCTATGCCGAGATAATCAACATCAAACTCGCCGCGCTGCCCTGCTCCCTCGACCGGCCCGCCAAATTCAAGACTGAACGTCCAGGCCGAAAAGTCAGGTTTCAGAACAATATTTATGACCTGCTGGTTCGCACCATAGCCGTATTGAAGGGCAGCTTCTTCTGGCAGCACGTCCATACGTTCAATGGCTTCGGGCGGATAAGAACGGATTTCACGAAAGCTGGCGATACGAACGCCATCGACCAGAAAGACGTGATCCCCGCCGCCGCGACCGCGGCTGCTTGCGAGTTCCGGACCAAGCTCTGCAATCAGTTCCTCAATCGATGACACGCCATAGGCTTCGATATCTGCAGTCGTCAGTGTCTGCTCAGGCTCAATGTCGCTGACTGCCGTCCCACGCAGACGGGTAGACGTCACCTGAACCTCAGAGAGCACGCGGTCCTGATCATCCTGTGGTGCCTCCTGCGCCAAAACAGGAAAAGTAGATAAGAGAGCGCCAATACTCACAGCGCCCAGCAGGCATGAAAACCGCATACAAAACCTCGTTAATTCTCGTCGGAAGTCGTCCCCACGATCCCAAGTCTCACGAATAAACTAATTACATCCGTCGCGACCAGAAGCATGTTTATGCAGTAATCACAGAAATGTCAGAGTATTTATTCTTTAGCTGCAAGTTCATCCCAACATGCCAGTGCATGTCCGGCATACATAAGGCCGGGACCGCCGCCCATCTGAATGCCCATGGCCAGCACATCACCAAGCTCTTCGCGTGTGCCGCCCGCCTTCATGAGGGCTTCGACGTGAAAGTTGATGCAAGGCTCACAGCGCTGCGCAATGGCCATGCCCAGGGCAACGAACTCTTTTTCCTTAAGGCTAAGAACGCCATTAACTTTCACAGCCTTAGAGAGCGTGCCGAAGCCTTGCGTTGCATCCGGAATGGTCTTGTTCAGCTCTCGAAGCTCACTGCGCATGTCGCGGATTTTATCGGTGTAGCTCATCATAAATCCCCTGATCTAAATCACCATTTCATGATGTTCTAATATCAGACTTTCCCGCGCGAGCGTGCAGGATTTCATAGGCATTTTGTCGCTGGCCGCCTAAGTTACCTGCAATGCACAAGAGCCAGCACTTTCCCCTGTCCGATCACGCGCGCATTGATGTTGCCTTACGCATCATGAAATGTGAGCTACCGTATCGGGTGAATGCCATGCCCGAAGCCCGTCATCTGAAAATGAGCGAAATCCTGCCGCCTTCGAGCCCTGTGCTCAAAAAAGGCTTCGAGATGGATGCGCGTGACTGGCTACGTGTGCTGAACCACTTGAAGCTTGCAAACGTTCAGGACGACATCAAAACCCTCTCCCGCTTGCGAGACCTGTGGGCACACCATCAGGACCTGAAAGCCGGTGATGCGACCCGTTTCTGCGAAACAGCGTCGGATTTAATGAGCGAGCTGAACGCCAGAGAAGTCGCGCGCGTGCTTTCAATTTTGTCCGCGCCGCCGCCCTTCCCAGTTGAGCCTCACCCTCAGGCAGAAAGCTATCGCGAGCTCTGCCAGTTGCTGGATCTTGATCCGGATGATCAGAGTGATCTCCGACGCTTATTCAAATATCTCGTCTGGCAGGCCGCACAGGCAAAGACTACAGGCAAACCGGCTCTGGCAATCACGCTGGAGAACGATCTGACGGACGAAACCGACGGACTGCCTCCGACCTTGTTCAACTGGGTTCTGGACCTCTCATCGGATGCGCCTGCACAAATGGTTCGCGCTAGCGTGCGACACAGCCGCGCCCTGCTTGATGAGCGCGGTGAAGACGCGTACTGAACCATCATGGAAGTCGATCTGAGCACACGCCGGGGCCTTGCCCGCGCCATCACCCGCGTTGAAAGCCGCCGCACGGACCATCAGGCCGAAGCGCGGAAGCTTCTGTCTTCTGTCATGTCCGAAACCGGCAAAAGCCAACGGATTGGCATTACCGGTGTGCCAGGTGTCGGTAAATCCACCTTTATTGATGCGTTTGGAACCATGCTCACCGAGATGGGGCACAAGGTTGCTGTGCTTGCCGTCGACCCGACTTCGCAGCGCTCTGGCGGCTCTATTCTTGGCGATAAGACCCGCATGGCGCGGCTTTCAGTTGATGAGAAAGCGTTTGTGCGCCCCTCGCCTGCCGGTGAGACGCTAGGCGGCGTTGCTCGCAAAACCCGGGAAAGCCTGCTCCTGTGTGAAGCAGCCGGTTACGACGTCATCCTCGTGGAAACCGTTGGCGTCGGACAGTCTGAAACGGTTGTTGCAAATATGGTGGACTTCTTTCTCGTGCTGATGCTGCCAAATGCGGGCGATGACCTGCAGGGCATCAAGAAAGGCGTGTTGGAAGTCGCTGATCTGATTGCCGTCAACAAAGCCGATATCGACGAAAAGGCAGCCAAACGCGCCCAGCGACATTACCAGAATGCGCTGCATATTCTGGAGCCGGTAGACCCGTCATGGTCACCGCCAGTTCTGACCTGTGCAGGCGCAACGGGCGATGGCCTGAAAGAGCTTTGGGACACGATCGAACTTCATAAGAAAAAGACTGAAGAGTCTGGCTCGCGGGATAAACGCCGCGCAGACCAGCAGCTCACATGGATGAATGAGCTTATTCAGGACGGGCTGATGGCAGCTTTCCGCTCTCATCCGGACGTTGTTGCCAAACTTGCGGCGATGAAACATGGCGTCGAAACCGGCGCAATTCCCGCGTCTGCTGCAGCCGAACAGCTGTTGGAAGCTTTTGGCGTGGAAGGCTTTTAGCTTTTACGCTCAGCCTCCAACTGACGCAGGCCAAGCATCAGCACTGAAAGCGCCATTTCCTTCGCGCGACTTGGCGGCTTGCCGAGCATTTCACTCAAGGTCTGCCCGAAGAGCCCGACCCCCAGCGCCAGCGTGATACAGACAAGCATCACATCTTCCACGACGTCTTCAGGCACATTCTGATGATGAAACTTCGTGCGTGTCACATCGCGCACGACCTGCCTCACATTGGTTAGTCTTCCTGCCTGATGGGTCAGTTCCAGCCAGGCGGCCAGTTTTGACGCCTGCTTCTGCTCGAACGCTTCGAACAAGGTCGTCAATGCCTGCGCGCGAGACACTTCAGTGTCTTCTGTCAGCTCGATCGCCATGACCTTCTCGACCAGCTCGGCAATCATCCGCTCCATCAGCGCCGTGTGGACGCCGTCTATGGTTCCGAAATGATGTAGCACTGTTGCATTCGCGACGCCTGCTTCCTTCGCCACATCAGCAAGACGCAAGGTTTGAGGCCCCTGCTCAGTCAGAAGTCGCTCCGCAGAAGACAGAATATTAGCCCGTGATTCCTCGGGCGTTCGACGGATTCTGGGTTGCTTACTTTTTCTTATCGACATTTTTGTCAGTAGCGCTTATATTACTCGTGAACAAACTTGGCCCCACCTTAGCGGCCACTTAGCGAAACAGGAATTGTCGGATGACGGAAAAGCGCACACCAGAGGACGTTTCTATCTCTCCTCGTGACATCAAATTCAGCCATGAGGGTGCGAAGAACCCGCATTGGCTCGATAATGACCCTGTCGGCACAGCTATTATGAACACGCTGTCGCTCACCTTCCCTGATGGCGAGCGCATGTTCATGGACTCAGTGCGCAATTATCGCGGAGAGCTTTCCGGCAAGCTGCTTCAGGATGTGAAAGACTTCATCCATCAGGAAGCGATCCACTCACGCGAACATCACCTGATGAACCAGCTGATCGATCGCGAGAAATATCCGGTTGAAGAGATTGAAGGCTTTGTCCGCGAGCGTGTCGCGTTTGCCCGCTCCGGCGGCCCGATGCGCATGCTGATCGGCACAATCTGTCTGGAGCATTTCACTGCAATGATGGCAGACATGATGGTCGAGCATCAGGATGTGTTCCAGAATACTGATCCGGAAATTGAGGCCATGTGGCGCTGGCACGCCATGGAAGAGACCGAGCATAAGGCCGTCGCCTATGACGTGTTCCTCGAAGTCTCCAAAGACTGGTCCGGCTTCAAACGCTATATGCGCCGTTGCATCTCTATGCTGATCATTTCCAAAACCTTCACCAACAATATCGCGACCTACGCAGCTATGCTCCTTGAGGCTGAAGGCTGGGACAAGAAAGACGCGAAGAAGGCGATCAACAAATATCTCTGGAAAACACCGAGCCTGTTCGGCCGCGGCTGGAAGGTCTGGCTCTCATGGTTCAAACCGGGCTTCCATCCATGGGATCACGACAATCGTGCGCTCATGACGGAGTGGAAAGCCGAATTTGACGCTATAGCTGCCGAATAACCGCCTTAAAATGGGTGCAATCGGGCATCACCAATGATGCTCATGAAACAGCTCATTTTCTACGCCAGCTTTCTCTATTTCCCATTCGTCATCGCGATGGGATGGCTCATGATCAGGCGCTCCGGCTTTTATCGCTGGGGCGCTTTATCTTTAGTTCTTCTGGCTTCGGTGCCGGCCTATGCCCGTTTTGTCGAACCGCGCATTTTACGCACCATTGAGGCGAAGATCGCACTCGCCGGTTCACCCGCGGAGGGCGGCGATGACATTCGTCTCTTGTTATTCTCTGATACGCATATCGGCATGTTCGGCAATGCCATGCCGCTCGAACGGATACGCGAGCGGGCAGACACTCTGGATTTTGACGCCGTACTCGTGGCTGGCGACCTCACCTACCATTTACCGGAAGATCAGATTGAAGCGGCCTTTCATGAGCTGAACAATTTCGGAAAGCCCGTCTTCGTGGTGTTCGGCAATCATGATGTCGGCTTCCCGGGCCCTGATCTCGGCATGCAGCTGGCAGGCTATTTCGCGACGCTCGAGAACGTTCACCTCCTGAATAACCGAACGGCGATCGTTAATCTGAACGGGCGCGAGATATGGCTAACAGGCACCTCAGACCTCTGGCAGGGGCAGATTGAATACCCGACAGAGAACCCGCCCGTAGGCACACCGCGCATCATCCTCACTCACAATCCGGATGTGGCAATGCGCGTTCCGCCAAACGTGAGTTATGACGTGTTGTTTGCGGGTCATACGCATGGCGGCCAGATCAGAATTCCGGGCCTGTATCAGCGCGCCCTACCCTCTCAATACGGTTTTGATCGCGGGCTCTATGAAGAAGTCACGCCTGCGTCTGCCGATGCCATCGCCGAGACTCATCAGATTTACATTACCTCGGGAACGGGCATGGTTAGTCTTCCCATGCGCTTGCTAATGCCGCCGCAGGTGGATCTGATAACAGTGCACCTGCCGCAAGGAGAGGATGGTTAGGGTCACCACAAAGTGTTCTCCGACCCGCTAGTTAAGCGCTGACATGCGGCGCTCAAGCTGACAGACTTCCCGAAAAACAGGGAAGAGAAACATGTCAGGCGTCGATATCTATTGGTCGTTCCGTAGCCCTTATTCCTATCTGGCGACCCCACGCCTGCGGGAGATGAGCAAGCGTTGGGACGTACCCTTCACCATCAAACCGGTCTATCCGATTGCGGTGCGCATTCCGGGCTTCTTCAAACAGGTGAATCCGCTCTGGCCGCCCTATCTGATGCGTGACTGTTTCCGGATTGCCCAGTTCAACGCCCTGCCCTTCGGCCGCCCGAACCCTGACCCGGTCGTGATGGATATGGCGACGGGCGACGTGCCAGCCGACCAGCCTTACATTCACAGACTGACGCGCCTTGGCGTTCTCGCCAGTCACACGCCTCAGGCGCTTGATTACTTCTATGAAGTCTCGACCCTCATCTGGTCGGGCCAGATAAACTGGATGGAAGGGAGCGCGCTTTCGGACGCGGTCGCACGTGCTGGACTGGACCTTGCCGCGCTAGACGCGGAAGCCATTGAGCGTGAGGCAGAGCTTGAGGCCGAAATTGAAGCCAATGAAGCGGCACAGAAAAATGCCGGTCATTGGGGCGTTCCTCTGATGGTGTTTGAAGACGAGCCGTTTTTCGGGCAGGATCGCCTTGATATTCTGGAGTGGCGCCTGAAACAGTCTGGCGTCCCTCAGACATCTTAAGGGGGAATTCACATGTCAAAAGTCATCGGTGTCGGCGGCATCTTCTTTCATTGCGCGGATGTAGACGCGACCAAAGCCTGGTATGCAAAAGTCATCGGAGACGACCTGAACGACTTTGGCGGATGGAATTTTTCTCACAAGGAAGCCGGTGAGAAATTCCCGAAAGGTGCGCAATCCATCTTCGCACCGTTTGAAAAGTCGGACTACTTCAAACCGTCAGACCTACCGTTCATGATCAATCTGATGGTGGACGATCTGGATGGCGTACTCGCTCGTCTTGAAACTGAAGGCATTGAGCAGGTTCAGCCGCGCGAAACTTATGGTTACGGCAAGTTCGCCTGGCTGATGGATCCGGACGGTCGCAAAATCGAATTATGGGAACCCATCGAGACTGACCACTAATCGCGCAGGTCCCGAAAGTGTATTGAGAAGAACACATCAATTGCAGACCTGACAAGTCATTAAAAACCTGAAACTCTCCCCTCAAAGAAAACACACAGGGGAGAGACATGAAGGAATACACGCAATACGACGCCATTGGCCTTGCAGAGCTGATCGCTAAAAAGGAAGTCAGCCCGAAAGAGCTGATGGATGAGGCCCTGAGCCGCGCCGAACAGGCAAAGAAAGAGCTGAACTGCGTCTCTGCCCTGTTTCCGGATATTGCTGACGCCCAGATCAGCGAAGGCCTTCCGGACGGCCCGCTATCAGGTATCCCGTTCATGACGAAAGACCTAGGCGTGGCAGTAAAAGGTGCACCGCTGACGTCCGGCTCGCGCCTCTTCAAAGATTTCGTTGCAGATAAAAACTCCGAACTTGTCGACCGTTACCGCAAAGCCGGCATTGTCACCTTTGGCCAAACGACCAGCCCGGAATATGGCCTGACAACCTCCACCGAGAGCGCCCTGTTCGGGCAGACGCGCAACCCATGGAACCTCGAGCGCACATCGGGCGGCTCGTCCGGCGGCGCGTCCTCCGCAGTAGCTTCAGGTGTGCTTCCACTCGCTCAGGCCAGCGATGGTGGTGGCTCGATCCGTATCCCTGCAGCGTGCACCGGCCTGTTTGGCATGAAGCCGTCTCGTGGACGTATCCCGATGGGCCCTGTCCGCACAGAAGGCTGGAGCGGCCTGTCTACGGTCCATGCCGTGTCCCGCACTGTGCGCGATAATGCTCTGCTTATGGACCTCACCCATGGCCGTGAACCGGGCTCGCGATATGTTGCGCCGGACGAACCGGTCTCTTTTCTGGATCAACTGAAGAATACGCCGCGCCAGCTGCGTATTGCGCTTTGGACGACCGCACCGAACAGCACAAAGCCTGACGCGGAGGCTCAAAAAGGGCTGGACGACACCGTCAGTCTTCTCGAAGACCTTGGACATATAGTCGAAGCGTCAGCGCCTGAGTTGAGTGGTGAAGCTATCGGAAAAGCCCTTCTGATGAACATTTCCGCTTACACTGCGGATCTCACCCAATCACGCGCACAGGCACTTGGCCGTCCGCTGCAAGATGATGACCTCGAGCCTCTGACACGCGACATGGTGAACCTCGGTCATACCGTCCCGATGTCCATGCTCGCATGGGCTAATGGTGTGTTTCAGGAAACGGCCGTTACATTCGACAACTGGATGGATGCAGGCAATTTCGACCTCTGCCTTGCGCCAATGCTGTCCAGAGAGCCGGATAGGCTGGGTGAGCTGAGCCTGTCCCGCGAAGACAAGGACGCCTACGGCAAAGCCGTCACAAGTTTTGCGCCGCATGCCTCTGTCTTCAACATGACGGGCGCTCCGGCCATGTCCGTGCCTTTGCATTGGTCATCCAACAATCTCCCAATTGGCATGATGTTCGGTGCGCGTTATGGCCATGAAGGTATTCTCTACCGCCTCGCAGCCCAGCTGGAAGAGGCGAAACCATGGTTCGATAAAAGGCCGCCTGTATTCTATGACTGATGATATGACCTGGCATAAGGGCGGCTGCCATTGCGGCGCCGTCCGGTTTGAAGTCCTCCTGCCACAGCGCATCGAAATAGAGGACTGCAATTGCTCAGTATGCCTGATGAGTCAGAACGCGCATATCATCGTGCCATCCAGCCGGTTCAGACTTCTGTCCGGCGAAGAAACGCTGTCGACCTACACCTTCAACACGCACACTGCGAAACATCAGTTCTGCTCGGTGTGCGGGATTAAAAGCTTCTATGTACCGCGCTCCAATCCGGACGGATTTGCCATCACATGGCGCTGCCTCGACGATCCGATGGCCTTCGAGCATGTCGGCATCCATCCGTTTGATGGCGTGCACTGGGAATTACATGCAGGAACGCTGGCGCATAAATCGAAAGACTAGCTGCCCTCAGCCATACGCGTTGAAATAGGAAAACAGGAAGGTCTTCATATTGAAGGCCGCATGCGCTGCCACGGGCAGGATCAGCCCGCCCGACCAGAGCCGCAGCGCACCGAACATGCAGCCCAGCATGAAGATGAACATCAGACCAAAACCGGTATATCCGACATGTAGAATCGTGAAGGCCGCCGAAGACAGAATGACGATCAGCCAGCTTGGCCATCCACGCGCCTGCATGCTGGTCATCAGAAAGCCGCGGAACAGAAACTCTTCAACTACCGGCGCGATGATCACGGCTGAGATGAACAGCCCCAAGAGCTGGTTCGGCGGGAAATAGCCCGCATTTTCATCTGTCGTGAGGCGCGGCACCTCCCGACCAATCAGGTCGAGAAACATTATGACAGAGCGGAACACGATTTCCGGCACGACGAGCGTCGCAAACGCCGCCAGATAAATGGACAGCATGCCGAAACGCCCGGCCTGCAGCACGCAATCTTCCACACCGCGACGCCTCAAATGCTCGAAGCATAAAAGACCGATCAGAAGTTCGGCATACCCGACAGTGACCATGCGTGCTGGATGTTCAGGGTCTATGAAAAACGCCCAGAAGGCCCGCGCACTGTCACCAGCAATCTGAATGTGAAGGCCGACCAGCTGGACCAGTAGATAGCGCGCCAGGAAATACGCAAAAACACTCCAGAAAATCGCGACTGGCAAAAGCCTTGCCAGTTCATCTTTCGGTGTATTTCCGGAAAATTGCGACATGCGAGCCTTTCGGGCCAGTCAGATGACTAGCCCTGAAGCTCTGCTGCCTGCTCGGCCCATTTCTCGCTCATCACGCGGCCTTCAAAGCGCAGATAGCTGTCGATCCATGCCTGCTCACCCGGTGTCCATGCCGCGATCTGCGAGAAGTGAAAAATGCCAAGCTCGTTCAGGATAAGCTCGATTTTCGGACCGATACCACCAATGCGTTTCAGATCGTCAGCCTCGCCCTTTGGTGCATCAAGGCTTTCAGGGCGGGTTTCCTCTACAGGCTCCTTGGCAGGGGCTGCAGGAGAAACGGGCGCCGCAAGCGCAGCAATATCCACCGGCGTTTCAGCAACAGCTTCGGCATCAAGGCTCGCCGCCTCAAGATACTTCAGGCGACCCTCCAGATAGCGGTTCCGCCAGCGCAGCCGCGCCATTTCCTGTTCGGACTCGCCTGTACCCTTGGCTTCGCGGTCAATCTCGGCTTTCAGAACCGTGATTTCTGACTTCAGGCTGTTCAGCTCCATCTCGACATCTTCCGGAACGGAAGACGCTACTGACGTTTCAGTATCAGCCGATGCTGTGCCGCTTTCAAGGAACAGCATACGAGCCTGAAGATAACGGTTCTGCCATTTCGTTTTCGCAAGATCGGCAGCAGACGTTGAAGGCGCTTCAGACGCGCCTGTCTCTGCGTTCTCAAGACGCGCTTTCAAAGCTTCATTTTCGGCTTTGAGTGCATCAACGTCATCAGAAGACGATGTATCAGCATCGAAGACCTGGCTTTCCAGATAGCGCACACGAGACGTCAGATAGCGCTCATGCCAGACAGCACGCGCACGTGCTTCTTCCTCTTCAGGTGTTGGTTGCGGCGCTGGTGGCGGCGGCGGAGGCGGAGCAAGCTGCATTTGGTTTGCGCGCTGAACGTGATTGCGCAGCTCGGCAACAGTTCGCTCCATGTCTGCAAGTTTGGCTTCGGCAGCCTGAAGCGCACGTGCATCGACTTCGGCTTTTTCAAGCGCTTGTTGCTGTGCTTCTGTCAAAGGGCGCTCGAGCGCAGCCGGTGCCGGCGCTGTCACGTTTATGGTTCGCGCGCGCGGCAAAAACACACCGCGGAATGCCCAACCGAGAATTAACCCGATGACACCTGCACCTGCCAGATAGCCCCACATGCTGGTCAGCAGCTCAATCATCTTCCAACTCCCTCAGACGAACAGATATCTGCCTGTCCGTATCAATACTCACTGGATCGGGCAGCCCTGCACTATCCTGCCGGACCTCCGTCAACACAATCTGATCTAGCGGAACTCCGCGGGCAATGAAATAGGCGAGAACGGCAGTTTGACGATCCTCTGTGAGGTTTTTCAAAGCAATACGTCGTCCGTCTGCATGTGTCGCGGCGTCAATCTCGAACTGATAGTCAGGGCATGTCTGCAGCACAGTCAGAACACCATCCAGCAATGGCGCAGACTCACGCGCCAGTTCATCCCGCGCATAACGAAAATTGAGCGAAGAAAGTGAAAGTGCTTCTTCAAGCGCTGCCGAACACACATCCCGCGATGGATGTGTCGTTTCCGAGTCCAGCCCTTCAAACGCCATCAGACGCGTTGGCGCAGGCTGCGAATTCAGCGTAAAATCAGTCGACACCCCCACGCGGACGAAGTCTTCGCGCAGAAAGTCGATGACAGAAGGCGTGGCCAGACCTTCAATGACAAGCTCGTCGCCCATAAAGGCCATAACGCCGCTTTCATGCTGCAGAAAGCCAGGCAAGGCCGCGCGCACTCCGCGGATCCAGTCATCGCTGCGCATAGGGATAACGCCCATTTCGTTTTCCACGACGCCATCGAACAATTGCTCGGTGTATTCGAAAAGGGCGGTCCGGTCTGCCGCGTCGGGCACGCTGCCTTCCATGATGAGGTGGTCGCCATTTAGGCGCGCGGTCCAGAGCGCTGTGCCGGCAATGTCGGCATCCACGCTATAGCCTGAAGGAGGCCGCGCCATTTGTGCGATAATATCGTTGCGAACATCAATATTAGGCGCAATGCCGGACACGAAAATCCGTCTGTCCGTCACATCGACCTCTCCGTCATAGAGCTTCACGAGCTGACGCAGGCCAAGGCTTACGGCGCCAATCCAGTCGCCCTCCGGAACGCCGTCGCGAAACGCCACATCAAATTGGATAAACTCCGGTGAAATGCCCTCCCCGATCAGGACCTCTTCCAGACGCGCCATCGCATCAGGGTCCGGTAGAATTCCCGTCAGCCGAAACCGGTCGCCATGGCGGGTCACACTAAACGCATAAGGCGAAACAGGCGGCAAAAGTTCGGTCTCGTCCAGTACTCGGGTAACGCCGCCTCGGAAGAAACCACCTCGCCCGCTAGACGCCAGAACACGGTTTCGGGCACGCGTTAAAAGCTGCGCAGTTGGGGCCGCTCCGGTTAAGATAGCCGTCTGCCCGTCCATCTCGACATGCGCCCATCCAAAGCGCTCTTCATCCAGCGATGCACGTGCAGCTTCTTCCAGTCGCGCTTCAAACTTGTCAGCAGACACCGGACCGGCATATACCGCGTGCCAGCACAATGCTGCTATGCCAGCACAACTGATCGG
Source organism: Ponticaulis sp. (assembly GCA_002723155.1). Lineage (GTDB taxonomy): Bacteria > Pseudomonadota > Alphaproteobacteria > Caulobacterales > Hyphomonadaceae > Ponticaulis. The sequence goes on from PBNO01000003.1 coordinate 20,214, forward strand.
GATCAGCAGGACATCAAGAATGTTTCGCCTTTCGAACATTGTGATGTCAGCAGCTCCCATCCCAAGCGGCACGCACAAGAAAAGACGTGCAAGCCAGTCCCTTTCCTGACTGGTTCGCAGTTAAACCGGGCAAAGATATGACCAACAGCCATTATTCAGGTGAAAGCTCAGAGCCGGTCGTTATCACCAGCGGCGGAAACCCGCAGGTGAAGGCTCTGAAAGCGCTCGAACGCAAGAAAGGCCGCCGCGAGCAGAACGCCTTTCTGGCCGAAGGTGCGCGCCTGATCGAAGAAGCGCTCAATTATGGCTGGGAGCCGGTTCAGGTCATCACATCGCCTGAAGGGCTGGAGCGTAGCTATGTTCAGGATCTTGTTGCGCGCGCAGAAGCCGCCGGTGCCCAATCGCTTCTGATACACCCTCGCCTTCTGGCGCAGGTCGCGCGGAAGGAAAACCCGCAAACAGTGCTCGCTACCTTCCGCCCTAAAATGCGCACGCTTGCCGATATTCCTGCGAAACATGTCCAGTCGGGCACGCTGCTCGCACTGTATCAGGTGCGTGATCCGGGCAATCTCGGCACCATTCTGCGAACGTCGGATTTTGCGAACGTCAATGGCGTCATTCTGATCGGTGATTGCTGTGATGCCTACAGCTTTGAAGGCGTCCGCGCGAGCATGGGCTCGCTCTTTGCGATGCCATTCTACTACGCAAGCGAGGAAGAGTTCCTCAGCTGGAAATCAGGCTCCGGTCTGCCAATGCTGGCAGCCAGCATGAACGGGAAACACCCGCATCATGATGCGCCCTATGACGATGCTTCCATCATCATTATGGGCAATGAACAATCCGGCCTGCCTGCGCATGTCGAAGAGGCCTGCGATACTCTGGTTCGCATTCCGATGCGCGAAGGCGCGGACAGCCTGAACCTTGCCACGGCGACCGCGCTTATGGTCTACGCCGCCTGGGGCAGCCGTGGATATGCGCAATGAGCAAGACACCAATCATCACCGATCCGATCATCCTGAAAGCCGATGACTGGCAGGACTATCAGCTTCTGGACTCCGGTCATGGCCGCAAGCTGGAACGCTTTGGCAGCCAGATAACCGACCGCCCTGACCCGCAAGCCTTCTGGATGCCTGCCAACCCAATCGAGACATGGAAGGCAGATGCGACCTTCTCTGCCTCTGGCGATGATGAGCGCGGCAACTGGCAAAAATCCCGCCCGAACCTTCCCGATGACTGGAAGATGGGCTGGAATGGCCTTTCCTTTGAAGTGCGCCGTTCGCCTTTCCGTCACCTTGGCGTGTTTCAGGAACACTCCGTCCACTGGCGTCACGCGCAGGAGAAAATCCGTGCTGCTGGCCGCCCGATCAAACTTCTCAACCTGTTCGGCTATACCGGCATGATGAGCCTCGCAGCCGCAGATGCCGGCGCGCAGGTGACCCATATTGACGCCAGCCCGAAGTCTAATGGTTATGGCAAAGCCAATCAGGAGCTTTCCGGTATTGGCGAGAAGCCGATCCGCTGGATTGCCGATGACGTGCTGAAATTCATGCGCCGCGAAGTGCGCCGTGGAAACACATATGACGCCATCGTTCTGGACCCGCCAAAATTCGGCCGTGGCCCTAAGAACGAAACATGGCGTCTGGAAGAGAACCTGCCGGAACTGTTGGAGCTGTGCCGCGCGGTTCTTTCAGAACAACCACTCTTCGTGACGTCTACGGTCTATGCCGTGCGCCTGTCCTATCTCGCGCTGGCTCAAAGCCTTCGTGATCACCTTGAAGGCCTGGGCGGCACGATCACCACGGGCGAGATGGCTATTCCTGAGGCTGGCCGCGACGTCCTGCTACCAACGGCGATCTTCGCACGCTGGGACGCCTAAAGCCGTCGTAGAGCGACTTCTTCAATCAGATGGTTTGCGCCTTTGCGCAGGATCACGTCGGCGCGCGGGCGTGTCGGCAGGATATTGTTGTGCAGGTTCACAAGATTGATATCGCGCCATAACGCCTCGGCTGTTGCCAGCGCGTCGGCCTCACTCACTTTGGCATGGCGATGGAAGTAGGACTCAGGCTTCTTGAATGCGGTCTGACGTAGCTTCATGAAGCGCTCGATATACCAGCTGTGTAAAAGGTCTTCGTCCGCATCGATATAGATCGAGAAATCGAAGAAATCAGAGACCATCGGAACGGCCTTGCCATCCACCGGAAGCGGACGGGCCTGAAGCACGTTCACACCTTCAAAGATCAGAATGTCAGGCCGGTCTACGATCTGGTATTCGTCCGGCAGCACATCATAAGTCAGGTGAGAATATTTCGGCGCATGAACATTTGGGCGCCCCGCCTTGATATCCGACATGAAACGCAGAATGGCACCGATGTGATAGCTTTCGGGAAACCCCTTCCGGTTCATAATCCCGCGCTCTGCAAGGACAGCGTTCGGCAGCAGGAAGCCGTCTGTTGTGACGAGGTCGACCTTCGGGCTGGATGGCCAGCGCGCCATCAGCTCCTTGATGATCCGCGCGGTCGTCGATTTTCCAACTGCAACCGATCCCGCGACACCAATAATGAAAGGCGTTTTCTGCTCTTCACTAAGGCTCAGGAACTGCTTTCGCTGCGAGAACAGCATTTGCGACGATTCAACATGCGCAGACAGTAAGCGCGACAGCGACAGATAAATCTGACGGACTTCATCCAGATCGACAGGATCGTTCATGGAGCGAAGGCGCTGAACCTCATCTTCAGAGAGTGTCAGCGGCGTATCTGCGCGAAACTTCGCCCAGGTTTCAGCGGTAAAGAAGCGGTAGGGAGAGTGCTCACGCGCACCAAAATGGTCCAGAGCATCGTCTTCCACGAAATCCGCAATCGCTTCGGTCATCGTCTTTTCTCACAGAAGGGCAGCGCTTTATCGGAATACTGCCTGAATACTTCCGCACACGAAGCACTTCTTCAGGACCGAGTAAACCGGCCTCACGTGAGTTATAACGTCAGTGTGACCTCATTTTTCTTCTTTTGGCTTCTTAACATAGCCGGGCAGACCAATACGCCATACGCCCTTGAATTTATCGAGGTCTGGGACCGGCACACCCTTGCGATAAATCGAAATCTCACCCGCCTTGGCCAGACGTACGGCTTCAGCACGCACGTCATTCATCACTTTGCGCCAGTTCGATTCAGAAACGAGGCGCGCCACCTCTGACGGGTCTAGCGTGGTTCCAACGCCGCGCTCATTCACAAGCGTAAGGATGGCCTCGCGCACAGGATTTGAACCTTTTTCTTCGGATACGTCATTTTCTGTGATGTCAGTCATGGACGAGGCTTTGCGTCTTTCCTACCTGCTTGGCAAGCCCAGTTATTTTCAAGGTGAGAGATGAGCGAGACAATCCAGCAAACCGGCCTTGGCGCTGTTGACTATGACGCCGCGTTCCGGCGCGTTATCATCCCGCAGCCGAGCGACATCGATATTCTGGGCCATGTGAACAACGTCTCCTATGTGCGCTGGGTAGAAGAAACTGCCGTCGCGCACTGGGAGCATGTCGCATCGCAATCTGTGAAAGATCGATATGTCTTCGTCCTCCTGCGACACGAAATTGATTATCGCGACCAGATATTGCCCGGCGAAACTGCCGAAGCGCGCACATGGCTCGGCTGGGCGAAAGGCCCTCGTTTTGAACGGTTTGTAGATATTCGAAAGCCCGGCGCAAAACGCTTCTCATCATCGTCACGTATGGAATGGTGCATGCTGGATATCGAGACCCGCAAGCCCAAGCGCATCGACGATGAGATCCTGCAAATGTTTCAGGTGCCGGGCTGACCGCATCTCCTCACAATTTGGTTGAAGCGGCATGCGACGGCTGCCACACATAGGCAATGTTTGAGCTGAACCCACCTCTGCCTCAGGAAGGCTCCCTCGCGCCCGGTCTGGAGCCGGCCGTGTCAGACCTGCCCTGCATGGCTTCTGCCACGCGCATTGCGCCTTACCTACAGCGCTTGTGCCGGATGCGGCCTGATACGGTGAAAGCGATCCTCAGCGATGGCGGCGAAAGCGTAGTCCAGAGAGCAATTGATGCGGCCCGAAACCTCGACGCCCAGACATCCGATGCCGATGCACGGCGTATTCTGCGTCAGGCTAAAGCCGATGTTCACCTCGCTCTGGCCAGCCTCGACCTTTCCTGCACGTGGGATTGGGACAAAGTAACCGAGGGTTTTTCAGACTTTGCCGACGCGGCCACCGAGGCTGCGCTTCGCGTGGCGTGCTGGCACATCTCGCAAAAAGGCTGGATCGACTATGCCGATCCGACACAGCCCATGCCCGGCATTTTCCTGCTGGCACTCGGCAAGCTCGGCGCAAAAGAACTGAACTATTCGAGCGATATTGATGTCGTCGCGATGTTCGATGCAGACCGGCTTCCCGAAGGCAAAATGAGCCCGGGTGAGGTTGCGCCTCGGATCATCCAGCTCATGTCTCAAATTCTCGAAGCGCCGACCGAGCATGGCTATGTCCTTCGCGTGGATCACCGTTTGAGACCAGATCCGCGCTCCACCCCAATCTGTGTGTCCACGACGTCCGCCGAACTCTATTATGAGAGTGTCGGGCAAAACTGGGAGCGCATGGCCTATATCAAGGCACGCCCTGCAGCCGGCGATACAGCAGCCGCCGAAGCCTTCCTTGAGACCATGGTGCCGTTCGTCTGGCGTCGACACCTCGATTTCTGGGCTCTCGAAGACATTCGCGCAATCAAGCAGCAAATTCACTCTACCGGTGGACATCAGGGCCTCGATAACCCCGAATTCGATGTAAAGCTGGGGCGTGGCGGTATTCGCGAAATCGAGTTCTTTGCTCAAACACAGCAACTTATTCATGGCGGACGCAACCCGGTGCTCCGCCAGATGCGCACCGTCGATGCGCTCGCCATGTTGGCGCAGGAAGGTCATATCAGCGAAGAGACAGCGCGTGACCTTACCCATATTTACGGCCTGCTACGCGGTATCGAGCATCGCATCCAAATGCTGAATGACGAGCACACGCACAGCCTGACCGCCCGCGAAGACCAACGCACCAAAGTCGCCGCCTTGTCCGGGTATGACGAGCTTGCCCGCTTCGACGCAGATGTCAGCGCGTTGCGGATCAAGGTCCATGACTATTATTCAGACCTGTTCCATGAGACCACGCCGCTTTCAGGCGTTGAAGGCAACCTCGTCTTCACCGGTGTCGACATCGACCCGGAGACGGTCAAAACGCTGGCAGGCCTTGGCTTCTCCGATCCGGAGAAGATCATTTCAGACGTTCAGGGCTGGCACCGCGGCAACATTCGCGCGACGCGCTCTGCACGCGGCAGGCAGCTTCTCACCGCGCTCGAACCACGCCTGTTTCAACATATGTCCGAGACGGGTAATCCGGACGCCGCCTATACCGGCCTGAAGACGTTTCTAAACGGCTTGTCCGCAGGTATTCAGACGCTGTCACTTCTGGCCACAAACCCTGTCATTCTTGGCGATCTGATTGATCTGTTCTCTATGGCGCCGCGCATTGCCCGCGAACTCGCGAGCCGGCCAAACCTTCTGGAAAGCCTGCTTGATGGCGGCTTCACAGACGACCTCGCCGAAGACACATGCGGACATTTCGGATCGATATCCTCCATAGTGGAAGATACGTCGCTCGATTTCGAACAGGCTATGAATGAGGTGCGCCGTAATTTCAGAGACGCTCACTTCCGTATTCGCTTTAAACTTCTGAATGATGTGCGCGTCGCCAATACGGCAGGGCTTCGTTTCACTGAACTTGCAGACTGCTGCATTGAGGCTCTGACGCCAGTCGCTCGCCGCGAAGTGGAACGCAAGCTCGGTCCGCCTCAGGGCCGTTGGGCGATTTGTGGTCTCGGCAAGCTGGGCAGCCGTGATCTTACCGCAAACTCTGATGTTGATCTGATGGTGATCTACGAACCCGATGAGGGTGCGCAGGATGCGGTCACCTTCTTCACACGCGCCACCCAGCGCCTCATCACGGCCATATCCGCCCAGACCGAAGAAGGTCATCTCTATGAAGCAGACATGCAGCTGCGCCCGTCCGGTCGCGCCGGCCCAGTGGCAGTGCGCCTGTCCGCCTTCAAGGATTACTATCGAAACGAAGCCTGGACGTGGGAGCATATGGCGCTCACCCGCCTTCGTGTGATTGCAGGGGATAGCGCACTGGCAGACGCCGTGATGGCGGAGAAAGAAACGCTGCTCACCCTGCCCCGGGACGCCGAGATGATCCGCAAGGATGCGCTCGACATGCGCGACCGGCTGTTGCGCGATAAACCGGCCAAACATGAGTTTGATGTGAAGCTCACCAAAGGTGGCATGATCGATATCGAATTCATCACGCAAGTCCTACAGCTGACGAATACAGATCGCGACTGGGGCTCGCGGACCGTGGATGAAGTTCTGGAGAAAGCTTCCGGCTACGGCCTGCTAACCGGCGAAGAAGCAGACACATTGCTATCAGCTTATCGCCTTTACCGGACCTATCTCTCCTTCCAGAGAGCCGCGCTCGATCAGAGCATCCATGTCGATGAATGGCCTGAAGCGCTCAAACGGATCACTGCTAAAGCACTCGAGCTAAACGATATAGCCGCTGTGAAAGCAGCAATTACATCAGCAGAAACAAGTGTCTGGCAGGTGTTCTGCAGAAAACTACAGCGCGAGACGACGGAATAAAGCGCGCTTCCCCGTTGTATGCATATCTCGGCCGGAGACGGTCGCAGAAACCAACGAGGAAAACGTAATGACAAAATCTCCCCTGATTGCCAGTGCATTGCTCGGTGTTTCAATTCTCGGCCTCAGCGCAGCTCATGCGCAAGAGGAACGAGGCCCACGCGAAGGTCATCGCGGACATCCCCCACACGCCCGTATGGCGGAAATGGATGTAAACGGTGACGGCGTGATCTCGCTGGATGAAATCCAGACGCGTGAAACCGAACAATTCGCCAATGTCGACGCCAATAATGATGGCCAGGTCGACGCTGCTGAAATGGTCGCATTTCAGGAAGCACGCCGCGCTGAACAAATGCGCGAACGTGAATCCCGCCGTGCAGCTCGCATGATCGAACATCTTGATGCGGACGGCGACGGTAGCCTGTCTGCTGAAGAGTTCACCTCGCGACCGCGCCAGATGTTTGCCCGCCTCGACACTGATGGCGACGGACAGATCAGCGTCGAAGAACGTGAAGCCATGCGCGAAGCACGCCGTGAACGGTTTGCTGAACGTGGTCATCGCCGCGGCGACCGTGACGGACACCGTGGCCGCCATCACCGTTTCGAACGTGGTGAAGCACCAGCCGCAGACGCGCCAGCGCCAGACGCGGACTAATCTGAAAGTGCGACTTGCCGGAGCTCTCGGGTTCCGGCAATTTGCCCGGACCAGTGGTGGGAAATGTGTTGATGATTCCAGACGATGAGGCCCTGTTGAGGCGCTGTGCGGACGGTGACCGCCAGGCATCAGCTATGCTCATCAATCAGCACAGCCCGCGTGTCTTCGCCATTGCCCAGCGTATGCTTGGTAATCGTGAAGATGCCGAAGACACCGTGCAGGACGTCTTCATCAAAGTGTTTCGTCATGCTGGCAAATGGGAAGCCGGCAAGGCCAAATTCACCACCTGGCTCCACAGAGTTACTGTGAACCAATGCTATGACCGCCTGCGTAAAAAGCGTGAAACGGGCATGGATGACGTGCCGGACATGGCGGACGATACAGAAGGACCAGCCGCTCAGCTGCAATCAAAGCAGATAGAGACGCGCGTAAAGGAAGCCATAGACGAGCTTCCGGAACGCCAGAGGGCTGCCCTGATCCTGAGCCATTATGAAGGGCTCTCAAACCCGGAAACAGCTGAGATTTTGGACATCTCGGTTGAAGCCGTGGAAAGTTTACTGTCGCGTGCGAGGAGGTCTCTGAAAAAGGCTCTCACCGGGGAACGCGCGACACTTATGGGACGAATGGAATAGTGCGATGAAACTGGAACATTTCGAAATGCTTCTCGATCTTCACGGCCCGGATGTATCCGGATGGCCGGAAGCAGACAGCATTGCTGCCAGATCACTTCTTAGCACATCAGCGGAGGCCAGAACCCTTCTGGAACAGGCCGAAACGCTGGAGACCATGCTTGGCAGCTACACGGTCGCAGAACCAAGCGCGAAGCTTGAAGCCGCGCTGCTGGATCTGGCGCCTGTTGCTCCTGCCGCCCGTCCTGCCAAAGCGAAGCCAGGCTTCTTTGCCCGCCTGTTCGACATGAAGGTCATGACGTCCGCAGGCATGGCGCTCGCGAGCATGGCATTCGGTCTCTACATCGGATTGTCCGCAACAACACCACCGGTTCTGGATGAGGATGCAGACGCGTTCCTCCTGACGGCAAGCGCCAGCTTCAGCAGCGAATTCTGGCAAGAGGTCGAATAAGTATGAGCGACACGAAACGATCATTCCCGACGCTTCTCGTCATCTCACTTTGCGTGAATGCGATTGCGCTTGGCATTATCGGCGGGACGATGATCTCCAGTAAACGCCATGATGGCCACGAGCATGCTGATCATCAGCATCGCGACGATAATCGCGGCCCGTTTGAAGAACGTCTGGCGCGCACAGCTCTGCGCGATCTGCCGGAAGGTCAACGCGAAGAGATGCGTGAAGTATTCTCAGAGAGATGGCGCGCCGCGCATGAGCTGCGGGACCAGATGGATACCGCACGCGATCGTATCGCAGAGCTTCTGGCTGCCGAACCTCTCGATGAGGATGCACTGACAGAAGCGTTTGACGAAGTGCGAGATGCTGAGTTCCGCCTGCGCGAACAATTCTATGCGAGCCTCACACAGACACTCATGGCTGTACCGGCTGAACGCCGCGCAGATATTGTCGAGCGGGCTATGTCACGCCGTGAACGCAGGGATGACCGCCGCGGAGAGCGTGGTGACGACCGCCGCCCTCCACCACCGGATCACGGCCCGGACGGCGACAGACCTCCACCTCCACGCGACTAGGCGTTAGCAGCAGGATGTCGGGTTAGAGACAGGCTTCACGCCGGTTTCTGCGAAGACATCCGGCGCCGCACACCCCGGGAACTGGCCATAGTGAATCTGGCCATCACCCATCACGCGGAAATAATCAGCAAACCGCGTATCCATCAGCATGGAAAGCGTATTTCCGCAGACCGGCTCGACTTTGCCAATTTCGAAAACGTGATCGACGTCAAGTTTGAAGGCACGCTCCATGCCCTCGATACCACCCTTATAGATCACCGCCTGACCGTAATCCTCGCAGCCAATGTCGAGGCCTGGCAGTTTCTGCAGGCGCGCGGTGACAGACGCAAAACGGATTGGTGAGAGCTTTTCTTTGAGAGCCGGATCGATAATGCCCAGCGGACGATGCTCAACAACGCGCGGGTCGAGGAAACCGCCCTCTTTCGCCATCGCAATATAATCACCCCAATAGAGCGCGCCAGACAGGCACTCACCATACAGGATCGGGTCGTTGACCAGCTCGTCCGGCATGCGGCGGTCAGCATAAACGTCAGCGAAATAAAGCTCGCCGCCCGGCTTCAGAAGCTTGTAAGCTGCGTTGAAGACTGCAGGCTTATCGGTGCAGAGATTGATGACGCAGTTTGAGATGATCAGGTCAAAGCTTTCCGGCTCAAGATCCAGCTCATCGAGCTTTTCCAGATAGCCTTTCACAAAGCGCGTATTCGGCTTTGCGTAGCCGAACGCCTCAGCGTGCCAGCCCTCATATTCGCGTGCGACAGCGAGCTGCTCGTCGGTCATATCAACGCCGACAACTTCGCCTGTTTCGCCAACAAGTTTGGCGATCGCGAACACATCGCGGCCTGCACCGGAACCGAGATCGAGCACTTTCAGGCCATTCAGAACAGGCGGGATTGCGAGGCCGCAGCCATAATACTTCGCAGCGACATCGTCGTGGACCGCAGCGATTGCCGCGCGAACATCTGCGCGCGGGGCTTCCAGCGTCGAACACGCGTCTGTCTTCAGGTCACAGCTACCAGCGAGCTCGGAGCCATAATAGTTCTGAACGATTTCGTGCTTCATTTTCCGTTACTTTCTTCAGGCCGAACAGGAGCCGCCGCCAAGAACGCAGAAGCTCGCACAGAATGGATGATTTAGCGGCACGTCGCGGCGTGCCTCTTCAAGGGTGACGCCCATCTCAAAAGCGTCGTCATAAGGAATGAGTGTACACGCAAGCACAGTCGCAGAAGATGCGCCCTTGCGCCGGACAACCATGCGCTGGGACGCGCACATAATATCAGCAGGGTCTTTATTCAGAATGCCCCAACAGGAAACCGTGATTTCCGGCGGGTCCGCCTGTTCCTCCATTTCAGGGAAGAGAACCAGAGCCGTCGGGTCATTCACATCGAGTTCAACTCCGAGCGCCTTCAGCATGCCATCATAGCCGACGCGCGCATCGGCTTCCGCCTCGTGCCACATGGTGCGGCCCGCAATGGCGATATTGAAGCCTTGCTCGCCAAGCCATTGGATGCCTTTCTGGCTCAGCTCGAACGAACCGGCACCGCGTTCTTCGTCGTGCTTCCCGGCGGTGTAATGGTCCAGGCTCACACGCATGGTGATTTGAGGCCCGAACTCTGCCTGAAGGCGTTTCAGCCCGTCCTGAACGCGTGGACGCATCATTGGCTGCATGGCATTCGTCAACACCAGAAGCGTGTGACCGCGCTGCAGAACAGCTTCCATGATATCGATGATTTCCGGCGCCATGAACGGCTCGCCGCCGGTAATGCCGATCTCGATACCGCCTTCGCCCGCAGCATCCAGCTCGTCGAGGTATGGCGTCACATCCGAAAACTTCAGATAGACCAGACGGTCATTCGTAGGGGAGCTTTCAATATAGCAGTTCACGCACTCAATATTGCAGAGCGTGCCTGTATTGAACCACAGCGTTTTGGTGCCGGTATAGGCGACCTGCGCACGGGTCTCGCCCTTGGCCGTCACCTCGGGATGTGAGAATTTTTCTGTCGGCGGATTGGAAATCAGAACAGTCATGAAAACAGACTTAGCCGATTTCCGCCGAACGGGAAGTCACTAATCCGTCACAGTGACGCGAGCAGGCTGGTATGTTCGCAAGAGGCTTCCGAAATGATGGACTTTCCAGCGATATTCCCCATCTGAGCATTTGAAGGAGCGGTCCATGAGTAGTTCGGAAAAAGTCACGTTCACCGGCCATGGTGGACACCTTCTGGATGCACGGCTGGAAAAGCCGGCGGGCAAGCCGCGCGCCTATGCGCTGTTCGCACACTGTTTTTCCTGTTCGAAAAACTCTCTGGCGGCGACGCGCATTGCCCGCCACCTTACCGATCACCGCATTGCCGTCCTGCGCTTTGACTTTACCGGCCTTGGCGCATCAGAAGGCGATTTTGCGAACACGAATTTCACGTCAAATGTTCAGGACCTGATCGCCGCAGCGACCTACATGGAAGAGACATATGGCACGGCCGACCTTTTGATCGGGCACAGCCTTGGTGGCGCTGCGACTCTTGTCGCCGCCAACCAGCTTCCCAACATCAAAGCTGTCGCGACGATTGGCGCGCCTGCCGATGCCGGTCACGTATTGCAGCACATGGCGCATCATCTGGAAGACATCGAAACCAAAGGACAGGCCGAAGTCCAGATCGCAGGACGGGCATTCACGATCAAAGACCAATTCGTGTCAGATGTTCGCGAAGCCAAAGTTCTGCACGCAGCTGAAAAGCTCAAACGTCCGCTTCTTATCCTGCACGCGCCGACTGATGAAACCGTTGGGGTCAACAATGCCACAGAGTTGTTCATGGCAGCCCGTCATCCGAAAAGCTTTGTCAGCCTCGATAAAGCCGATCACCTGCTCACCGGCGCAGAAGATACTGAATTTGCGGCTGATGTGATTGCCGCCTGGGCCGAACGCTACGTCGCAACGCCTGCCCCACTGGCGCCGGAACCCACCGGTGAGAACCACCTCGTCAATGTGAGCGAAACCGGCGAAGGCGTTTATGCCAACTTCGTGGCGACAGAATACCATGTGCTACGCGCCGACGAACCAGACCGTCTTGGCGGCATCAATACCGGCCCTGCCCCTTATGAATATCTCAGCGCCGCTCTTGGTGCCTGCACCTCAATTACGCTGCGCATGTATCTGGAACGCAAAGGCTGGCCGGTCGAGCATATTTCCGTGAACGTGAAGCATCGCAAATCTGATGAGCCGGATGCCAATGGCTGGAAGCCTGACATCTTTACGCGCGAGCTGTACGTGCGCGGAAATCTGACAGAAGACCAGTGCGGGCGCCTCGTCGAGATTGCCAATAAGTGCCCTGTTCATAAAACTCTGCACAGAAGCGCTGTAATCGAGACAGAACTCGGCTCTGGCACTTGACCTGATCACGCCAGCCACCGAACCTCTTTTTAACAAAGATGTCCTCGAATTCATGACTGAACTTTAATTGGCAAGATAAACAAGGCTGCGCCACATAGTTAGATATACAAATGGCGCAACACGTCTAATCAGGAGATGAGACAATAATGCAAATACCGACGCGCACGAAATACATTGGACTGACGGCCGCGCTCTTCGCTGGCACAGCAATGGGCGCGACCATGATTGGTCCGGCGCTTTCGCAGTCCAACAGCGCAGAGCCAATTGTTGTTCAGCAGCCGCTTGGCGCTCCGATTTCTTTCGCAGAGCTCATTGAGCAGGTTAGCCCGGCTGTTGTCAGCGTGAACGTGATTTCCGAGCAGGAAGTCAATTTTGCGCAGAACAACGAAGAGATGTTCGAATTCTTCCGTAACCGTCCGGGTTTTGAAGAGTTCTTCAACCAACCACGCAATGGCCAGCCTGAAACCCGTGAGAGCCGCTCGCTCGGCTCCGGTTTCTTCATTTCCGCTGATGGCTTGATCGTCACAAACAACCACGTTGTCGAAAACGCGACGGAGATTCAGGTCGTTCTGGAAGACGGACGTGAACTTGAAGCTGAACTCGTAGGCACAGACCCGCGAACAGACCTTGCTGTTCTGCGTGTCACAGAGCCGGGCGAATATCGCTTCGTCGAGTTCGAGACAGATGTCGATGTCCGCCGCGGTGACTGGGTCGTCGCGCTCGGCAACCCGTTCGGATTTGGCGGCACAGCTACGGCCGGCATCGTTTCCGCTAACGGTCGCGAACTGCGTGGTGCTGGCCCGTACACAGACTATCTGCAAATCGATGCTGCGATTAACCGCGGCAACTCCGGTGGCCCAACCTTCGATCTCCATGGCCGCGTCATTGGCGTGAACACCGCGATCGTATCTCCAACAGGTGGTTCGGTCGGCATCGGCTTTGCGATCCCTGCAGAACTTGCTGAACAGATTACAGACCAGATCGTGGAAAATGGCCGCGTTGTGCGTGGCTGGCTCGGCGTCTCCATTCAGAACTTCTCAGAAGACATGGCCTCTGCCCTCGGCTTCGAAGGCGAGACAGGCGCTCTGGTCGCTGAAGTTGTTACGAACAGCCCGGCTTCGCGCGCAGGCTTCCGTCGCAACGACGTCATTCTTGAGATTGATGGCGTCGACATGGATAACTCAACTCAAGTCACGCGGACCGTTGGCGGCCTGATCGCTGGCTCCAGTCACGAGTTCACTATTCTGCGTAACGGCGAAATCATGACACTCGACGTCACCGTCGACGAGCTTCCGGACAATGTCGCTGAACTGCCGACTTCATCTGGTGACAGCGCAACACCGGAAGGTTCAGGTCCTGGATTTTCCGGCGAAGCCCTTGGCATGAGCCTCAGCCCGCTGAGCGATGACGACCGTCGTCGCCTCACGCTGGATGACGGTACAGATGGCCTGGTGATCAACCGCGTCGAACCGGGCAGCACTGCCGCTCGCCTCGGCCTTAACTCCGGACAGGCTATCCTTGAAGTTAATTTTGAGAGCATCGCGTCCGTAAAAGACTTTGAAGACGCTGTTGAAGCCGCACGTGAAAACGGCCGCGAGAGCGTTCTTGTTTCGGTTCGCCTGAACCGTCAGACGAGCGTTGTCGCGCTCTCTATCGAAGAGGACTGATAGACAAGATGAACATCCTCGCCATTGAAGATGATCTGGAAATGGCCAGCTTCGTTCAGCGAATTCTGAGCGAAGAGGGCCATTCGGTCGAAACCGTGCATGATGGCGAGTCCGGCCTGGCGCTGGCTCGCTCCAAAGAGTTCGATCTCCTGATCGTTGACCGGATGCTACCTCGTAAGGATGGCCTGGAACTCGTTCGTGAATTCCGTGAGAGCGGCGGTAATGCACCGACGCTCTTCCTGTCCGCACTGGGTGATGTCGACCACCGTGTCGAAGGCCTGAAAGCTGGCGGGGATGATTATCTCACCAAGCCATTTGCACCGGACGAACTTCTCGCTCGCGTCGATGCGCTGGGCCGTCGCGGCGGCACAGAAGCTCCGATAACTATTCTCAAAGTTGGTGATCTGGAGATGAACCTCCTCGCACGCACTGTGAAACGCGGCGAAGAAAGCATTGACCTTCAGCCGCGTGAATTCCGTCTTCTGGAATTCCTGATGCGCAATGCTGGTCAGGTTGTGACCCGCACAATGCTTCTGGAGAAAGTCTGGGATTATCACTTTGATCCTCAGACAAACGTCATTGACGTTCACATCTCCCGCCTTCGTGGCAAAATCGATAAGGATTTTGACCGTCCACTGCTTCACACAGTGCGCGGTGCGGGCTATCGCCTGCAAGCATGAGGCTACCGCTTCCATCATTTGTCAGGACCACCACATTCAGACTGGCGGTGGTCCACGCCGTAACGTTCCTCATCTTTACGTTCGGCCTTCTGATCTACCTTTTTTACTCGACCGCCGGTTATATGCGCTCCCAGTCCGTGAAGGAACTGGATGGTGAGGTGCAGGCGCTCGCAGCTGCCTTCAACACAGGCGGCATGGCGCGGCTGAACCAGTCCGTTGTTGAGCGCTCGTCCGTTCCGGGCCCTTATTTTTACGTTCTGCAGGACGCCGATGGGCAAACCATCTCTGGTGACTTTCCATCTATCCCCGACGAAGTACCGGACGAAGAATCTGTCGAGACCAATTTCAATTATCAGACGCTGAACCGGAACGGCGAGATTGAGGTCCGGTCTGCTAATGGCATCATCATCCGCCTGCCCAATGGCGCCGCGCTCATGGTTGCCTATGATCTTGGTCAGCGCCGTCAGATTGTGGACCGGATTATTCAGACGATGTGGACAGCTCTGCCCATCGGTCTGGCCCTGTCGCTTATTGGCGGTCTGATTATCTCACGCTGGGCCGCACGGCGCGCTGAACAGCTCACCCGTACAACAGATGGCATTATCTCCGGCGACCTTTCTCGCCGCGCCCCGGTCATTGGCTCGGGCGACGAGTTTGACCGCCTGTCCGAACGTCTCAACGCCATGCTCGACAAGCTTGAACACCTCATGATGACAACACGTCATGCCGGTGATGCTATTGCGCACGACCTTCGATCGCCACTCACACGTCTTCGCAATCGTCTGGAAAACGATTTGCGCGATGGTGAGAAAGTCGATCGCGAGGAGAGCCTTGAGCGCACTATCGCCGAAGTCGACGCGGTCCTTGCTACCTTCAACGCTATCCTCAGCCTGTCGCGTATTCAGGCTGGCGATGCTGCCAAATTCAAACAGGTCGACATCAGCATGCTGGGCGAGGAACTGGCCGAGCTGTATCAGCCTGCCGCCGAAGATGAAGGGCTGTCTTTTGATAGCGAAATCGAAGGCGGCCTTACCGTCGACGGTGACCGGTCTCTGCTCGGTCAGGCTATGGCTAACCTCCTCGACAATGCGATGAAATACACGCCAAAAGGCGGCGCCATGACGTTGCGTGTACGGACCAACAGCCATGATCAGGCCGAGATATCTGTGACCGACACTGGCCCTGGTATTCCCGAAGCAGACCGCGAACGGGCCGTGAAGCGGTTTGTGCGCCTTGAAGCAAGCCGCACCCAGCCCGGCAATGGCCTTGGCCTCGCTATGGTTGATGCAATTGCCCGCCTTCACCACGGAAAGTTCGAGTTATGTGACGGACCGGGCGAGCCCCCTGCCACAGGTTTACGTGCAGCGCTATTACTACCTAAAGCACAAGAATAACCAGTATATCGAGAATTCATAGTGTATTCACGTATATTTGTACACGAAACAGCGTTCTTACAACTTCAGTATACTTCACTTTAAAGCATTTCTCCCTATCTAGGCGCACTGAACAGCGCCCTGCCCCAACGAAAAGAGGCCGCTGACAACATCAGGGAGAATAACTCTATGAAAATAAGTAAAGTACTCGTCGGCAGCGCTTCCATGCTTGCGCTTACTCTCGCTGGCGGCGCTTTCGCGCAGGACGCTGAAACAGACGCGCCTGCAACCCGCGAAAACACAGTCAGCCGCGTCCTTCAGACCGTGACTGTCAGCGCAACAAAAAAATCAGATGTTGAAGATGTTCAGACAGTTCCAGTCTCTGTAACTGCATATAACGAAGACACGCTCGACGCACTCAACGTGCGCGACCTTGAATCTCTGTCTTACTCATCACCGAACGTCTCTCTGGACGACGCCGGTACATCCCGCGGCACAGCGAACTTCGCGATCCGCGGCCTCGGCGTAAACTCTTCCATTCCATCTATCGACCCTGCTGTAGGCGTGTTCGTTGACGGCGTTTACATGGGCATCAACTCAGGTCTCGTGCTTGACCTGTTCGATCTTGAGTCCGTTGAAGTTCTGCGTGGCCCGCAAGGCCTGCTTTTCGGCCGTAACACGACAGGTGGCGCGGTTCTCATCAACACTGGCAACCCGACTGACGACTTCACAGCACGTGCACGCGTGGCTTACGAAACGCCAGTCAACGAAGGCCGTGGCGGTGGAAACCTCTACACTCAGGCGCTCGTTTCCGGCCCGATCATCGAAGACACGCTGAACGGTAAACTCTCTGTCTTCTACAACAGCGATGAAGGCTATTTCGAGAACCTTGCAAATGGCGAAAACCACGGCGAAGCACTGACCTACATCGTCCGTGGCGCCCTGGAATGGTTCCCGACATCCGACGTCACAAACCTGTTCAAGATCCAGTATCAGGACGGACGCAGCGATGGCCCCACCGGCCAGAACCGCGGCCTGTTCGAACGCGACAGCTTTGATTTCTCAATCAACAATCCAGGTTTCGCGACGTCTGAGAGCACATTCATCTCTAACCAGACAACTATCGACGTACCATTCGGCGACGGCACGATCACGAACATCATCGGCTACCGCAACATGGTCAACGGCACGAGCGGTGATATCGACTCTACGCCACTGACACTCTTCCACTCCGATACAGAGCTGGAAGCTGAGCAATGGTCTAACGAACTGCGTTATAACGGCCAGTTCGGCAATGCCGACGTAACAACCGGCCTGTTCTACTTCGAGCAGGACGTGGCTTACACAGAAGTCCGTGAGATCCCGCCTTCCTCTGCAGCTCTCTTCTACGGCGGCGGCGCTCAGGATCACACCGTTCTCGGTCTCTTCGGTCAGGTCGACTACGACTTCACTGAAAACTTCACCGGTATCTTCGGTCTGCGCTGGTCGCGTGAAGAAAAAGACGTGGACATCACATATATCCGCCCACGTCCCGCATGTTCTGTTGTCGACGGCTCTTGCCCGACATCCGGCACGAACCCGTTCATTCCAGGTGAATCTAACGGCTTCACAGACGGCGACACATGGGAAAACTTCACACCACGTGTTGGCTTCCAGTACTTCGCTAACGACACGACGCTCGTTTACGGTAACTACACACGCGGCTTCCGCTCTGGTGGCTACAACTTCCGCATCACCTCTCCGACTGCGTTCGAGAACCTCTTCCCTGCTGGCCAGTCACGCGCCTTCGACGAAGAAGCTGTCGACAGCTACGAGATTGGTGTGAAGTGGGAAACTGAAGACGGCCGCGGCCAGGTGAACTCTGCCGTGTTCTTCACTGACATTTCCGACATGCAGCGTGAGGTAAACCTTTCCGACCCGACCGCTGGCGTTGTTCAGAACATCGTCAACACAGCTGACGCTGAAATCCTCGGCCTGGAAGTGGAAGGTCGCTACGCGGTCACGGACAGCCTGCTCGTCATGGGTAACATCGGTCTGATCGACGCCGAATACACAGACGTATCGTTCGACATCTCCGGCGACGGCGTTGTGGATTCCGCTGACCTTGATCTTTCAATCCCGCGTGTGCCTGAGCTCACATGGGGCGTTGGCGTTCTTTATGACCACGATCTCGGCGATATGGGTTCCGTGGCAACACGTGTGAACTTCCAGTTCAAGGACCAGTTCGCATACACAGACAACAACTTCGGTTGGGTTCAGGAATACAACTCTCTGACGGCGAACGTCACATGGACGACACCTTGGGACGGCGTTCAGCTGTCACTCTACGGTGACAACCTGCTCGACGAAGTCAGCGTTGGTAACGATACACAGCTGCCATTTGGCGGCGCTCTATCAGGGTTCATCCCGGGTTCACAGAACCTGAGCAATGGTATCAACGAACCGTTCGGTCAGTACCCGGCTGCGGGCACGCTCTCCCCTCTGAAAAAGGGTCGCGTTCTCGGTATCGAGCTGACTTACGAATACTAGTTCTTTCGGCACGCAAGTGCCTTCCTCCCGAACTAAAAGGGCGGCCCTCACAGGCCGCCCTCTTTTTTTGTTCGATTGTCGGGCACGCGTTAGTCGAAAACAGGAGCACGCTTTTCAAAGAAAGCCGTTGCCGCTTCCTTGAATTCTGCCGAGCGCAGCTGGTTGCCGAAGGCTACCATTTCTTTTTCCATCTGAGCCATGATGGCATCGCGCCCCGCACGGATGAGCTTTTTAGATTCCAGCATGGCGTTTGGCGGCATTTGGGACACTTGCATGGCGAGCTTCATAGCTTCAGCCGCAAGATCGCCGTCCGGATACACGCGTGAGATCAACCCCACAGACAGTGCCTCCTGCGCGGTCAGCGCGCGGCCCGTCAGCAGAATATCATTCGCCCATGCCATGCCGACAGCTTGTGGCAAGAGAAGCGAGGAACCGGCTTCCGGCACGACGCCAATCTGGGCAAATGGAGCTTTGAATGTCGCGCGCTCGCCCGCAATCACCAGATCAGCGTGAAGCAGCATTGTCAGCCCCACACCGATAGACGGTCCGTTCACAGCGATAATGAAAGGTACGTTCACATCGCGGATCGCGCGCAGGAAGCGTCCCACAGGCGCCTCACCTTCCCCGCGCTCGCTCTGGAAGTCGCGAAGGTCGTTGCCGGCGGTGAACAGTTCACCGTCAGACGTAAGCAGTACTGCACGGATATCCTTGTTCTTATCCGCTTCGAACAGCGCGTCAGCCATCGCGCCATACATATCCTGTGTCAGAGCATTTTTAGCGGCAGGACGGTCGATTTTTACGACGCAGACGCGATCATGGCGCTCGACAGAGATAAATTCAGACATTGCGTTTCCTCAGGCAGATAGACTTTCCGTCTTCTGTCACAGACGCCCCAACGTCATGCAAGCCTGAATTTATGCTTTCTCAAACACGGCTGAGAACGCTCGCCGCAAATTCTGAAAGCGTGTCGTCTCGCGCTCCCATGACGATAATCCGGTCGCCCGGCTGTGCCAGCGCAACCAGACGATCACCGCACTCGTCGCGCGTTTCAAAAACTTCAGCCTGCTTACCAGCCGTTTTGATGTCACCGACCAGATCTTCGCTCGTAACAGAACGGTCCACCGTGCCGCCGAAATAGACCGGCTGCGGCATGATCAGAACATCCTCATCGTTGAGACCGTTCACGAACGTCTCGACGAATTCAGCCCGCATTTTCTTGAGCGGCCCAAAACCATGCGGCTGGAACATCACCAGAAGGCGGCCATCAAAGTCATGCAGCGTGCGAAGAGTTGCGCCGATCTTATCCGGATTGTGCCCGAAATCATCAATGACGGTGATGCCAGCCTCAGTAGTGCCAACAATGTCGAAGCGGCGCTTAATGCCGGTAAACTTCTCAACGGATTTACACGCAGCATCGAAGGAGACGCCCACTCGCGTCACGGCAGCAATAGCCGCCAGCGCATTATAGACATTGTGCACGCCCGGCATTTGCAGCGTTACAAATGCAGATTTACGCAATTCGTCGCTCATATGTGCGCGGAACGAAATGCTCGTCGGGCCTGGTTCAATGTCACTGGCGGTGAATTCAGACATCGGGTCATCAAGGCTGAAAGAGACCGAAGCATGTTCCGGCTCGTCACCATGCCCCAGAAGTTTCTGGTTCAGGCGGCTGGTTTCTTCATTCTCATCATTGAGAACGGCAACTTCAGAGCGGCGCGCAAAGCCTTCAAACAGAACGCGTAGCTCATCCATAGTTTTATGGTCGAGCGCGATATTGTTGATGAGCGCCACCGTTGGATTATAGCGCGCAATCGAGCCATCGCTTTCATCCACTTCTGACACGAAAATCTCGCCAGACCCGACAAGCGCGCTCGCAAACAGCGCATCCGGGGTGACGAAGTTCTTCATCACCGCGCCATTCATCACGGTCGGCTTGAGCCCCAGATCATGGAGGATCCAACCAATCATACCTGTCGTCGTGGATTTGCCGGACGTCCCCGCTACGCCAATGCTTTTCGGCGCTTCGTTGAACGAGCTGGACAGAAGTTCGGCTCGGCCAAGGCGTGTGCAACCAAGCTTTAGCGCAGCTGCTACATCCGGCACGGTGTCTTCAACCGCAGCAGACGCAACAAGGATCTGATCCTTGCTTTGGAGGCCCGATCCATCCTGAGGAAACAGTTTGAAACCCTGAGCCTTCAGATAGTCGAATTTCTCAGCTGAGCGGCCCTGATCATACGCACGGTCAGAGCCTGAAACTTCGGCACCCTGCCCTTTGAGGATCATAGCGAGCGGCAGCATGCCGCTTCCGCCGATACCGCAGAAGAAATAGCTTTTGGCCTTCTGGCCCTCACCGGCTAGGGTCATAGCGAATCACTCATCTCTAATCCTTGTAGAGGTCTATATGGGCAGTTCCGGTTTGACGATAGGCGTGGTCGCCCCGGCTAAGGCGATCTCACAGGAAACCGCCGAAAAAGTGACGCGCTTCGCCCGCGAGCATTACGGTAGCGAGATCGAGCTGCGTTTTCACCCGCAATGCTTCCTCACGCACGGCCATTTTGCAGGCAATGATGAAGCCCGCAGCCTCGCTTTTCTGGAATATGCAAACTCGCCGGATATCGACGTGATCTGGGCGGCGCGCGGCGGCTATGGCTGCATGCGCCTGCATGATTCCATGTTCGAACGCCTGAACGGCAACGCAAATGCCAAAGCCTATATCGGCTATTCCGATTTCGGCGCGGTGCTCGCACGTCTCTACAAAATGCAGATTGGTCGCCCCATCCACGGGCCGGTCGCCGTCGAGATTGAACGCACGGGCGGCGAAGCCTGTATTGCCCGCGTCTTCGATTATCTGACAGGGCGTTCGCTAGAAGGCATTGAGCCTATGGCCCGCGCTCCGCATCCGCGTGTCGCGATCAATCTCTCCATCATTGAGCACCTGATTGGCACGCACTGGCAACCGGACCTGTCAGGTCATGTCCTGATGATCGAAGATGTTGGCGAGTATGAATACGCCATCGACAGGAAGATGTTCACGCTCTGCTCGAACGAGAATATCCGTCAGGCGCGCGGCATTGCGCTAGGGCGCTGTTCAGATATTCCGGAGAACGAAATTCCGTTCGGCATGACCTATGAAGAGAGCGTGCGCGAATGGTGCCACCGCTCCGGCATCGAATATCTCGGCCGCGCCGATATCGGGCATGATATCGACAACAAACTCGTTGTCTGGGGACAGGGATAAGCTCCGGCCCAACCGCGACGAGACCTTCCGAGAGGCCGGGCCGGAGCAATCCGTCAGGCAAAGGGCTGGGATGCCTGACGAAATCCTGACAGACGCCTAGCCGCCAAACTGATAGCTCGCGGAAATCTTGAAGCTCTGTCCCGGCTCGGAAACGCCCTGATACACGCGCTCATAATTCTCGCCGAACAGGTTATCGACGCCGAAATCCAGCCGCACGCCATTTGCCGCGCTCGGCTGCCAGCTCGCATAGAGATCAACCACTGCGTAGCTCTCGCGGGTCTCCACAACTGCGCCCGCGCCATCGCGCTGCTCAAAGTCGTCGGCGTATTGCACCCGGGTTCCCACGCGCAGATCCCGATCTTCAAACGAGTAGCCGGCGTTCAACGCCAGACGATCCGGCGACAATGTACCAAGGTCTGCCCCTGTAGTGAGGTCGGTGCCTTCGATTGAGGAATAGCTGAGGCGCGCAAAGTATCCGCCAATTTCATATGATGCTTCCATCTCGACACCGGAAATCTCGGCTGCATCCACATTATCGGAATAGGTCGTTCCCGCCGTGCACGGGAAGAATGTCGGCTCTGTGAAACACGTCGGATCATAGGCGAAATCAACGCTCAGATTGATAAGGTCTTCCACATCACTCTCGTAACGGGACACCTTGCCCTGTAGCCTGTCGCCATTTGTCAGCAGGTCGTGGAAGTCCACGCCGAAGCCGAACTCAACCGTTTCACTGGTTTCAGGAAGCAGGTTTGCATTCGGCACGAAATTGTTGCTCACGAATACAAAGCTTCCACCTGCCGGATTGAAAAGGACGGGATGCGGAACAGAGAAATGCGTCCCATCGAGGTAAAGCTCGTTCACACTTGGCGCACGGAGGCCTTCAGAATAACTCGCGAAGACACGGAACCACTCTACCGGCC
Organism: Ponticaulis sp.; assembly: GCA_002723155.1. GTDB lineage: Bacteria > Pseudomonadota > Alphaproteobacteria > Caulobacterales > Hyphomonadaceae > Ponticaulis. The sequence continues at coordinate 43,005 of PBNO01000003.1, forward strand.
CATAGCTCGTTGCGAAACGCGGCGAAAATTCTTCAGTGCTCTGTGTACTGCCTGACGAATCCGATGAGCTCTCGAAAGAGTCGTATCGTACGCCAGGAATAAGCAGCACCTCGCCGGGCAAACCGAACGGCTGGTCGATGCGCGTTTCCAGCTGCGCATAAAGTCCGGTAAACTCTGCAGATGCGTTCGGCACGCCGCCTCGCGTGCCGCTGGTGGTCGCATCATCGCGACCCGTCTGGACGTCTTCGTACCAGTCACCCCCAATTGTGAAGACACTGTTCGCGCCAAACAGATCAAAGACCGCTGCATTCTGAAGACTTACACCGGTCGTCTCGACTTCCCGACCTAACGCACGCGGTATCGTGCTGTCGAATTCGTTTACAGCGTTGTTCGCCTGATACACCGTCATACGCGCATTGATCAGCTCTGAAACAGGGTTGAAATATAGCCCCGCTGTGAACGTATCGCTCTCGATATCTTTTTCGACATCGCGGTCGAGTGTCGGATCACCGGAGTTTCCTGTACCTTGTCCATTATTCGGCTCAATCGCGGAGTTACTGAACCCCTGCCAGGAGAGCTCGCCGCGCAGCGCCTCTGAAAACTGGTAGCCGAGCTTAACCAGCCCGGATGAGATATCGTCGTCAGACGGTAGAGACGCGCCACTGCCCAGTTCTATGTCACCGGAATTTCTGAGGGACAGGCTGGCAACGGCGTCCAAATTTCCCTGCACACCGAAGGCTGTGAAACTCGCGAAGGTTTCCTCATTCACACTTTGAAAGCCCGCCCTCACACGCGCACCATAGCTTTCGCCCTCACGCAGAAGGTCTGCCGCATCGACGGTCTCAAATGCGAGAACACCGCCCACTGCACCGGAACCGTAGAGTGACGACGCCGGGCCGCGCACCACCTCAACCGTACTGATGAGTTCGGGATCGATAAAGAAACGCCCGTCATGACCGGAGATGAAAGACTGACGTGCTCCATCCAGAAGGATCAGAACATTATCGCCGCTGAGACCGCGAATACTCGGCACTTCGCCCGTGCGTCGTGGACCGCCAGAGAAATCGACGCCCGGCACATCACGAAGAAGGTCTGATGGCGTTGACGGGATAAGCAGCTCGATATCATCCCGCGAAACCACACTCACCTGACCGGGATAATCGAACACTGCAATTGGATTGGACGTGCCATAAACCGTCACCTCATCCGCGCGCAGTTCTGCAACAGGCTCCGCCTCCTCGGCACCTGCAGACAACGCACACGCTGCTACGCCAAACATAAGGCCACTTACCCCCCGACAGGTCAGTCTTAAACTCAGCATCATAATTTCCTTTATGCGAATGATTCTCATTTGCTTTATGAAAGGATATATGAGATTGCAAGTCATTCTTAATTAAATTATGAATCTGGAAAGATCCAGTTCAGAGGGACCAATATGATCGCTACGTTTTCAAGACTGGCTATCGGGGCATCTGCTTTCGCACTTGTCACCGCCTGCCAAACCGCCCAACAGGCGGCGCCTACTGCAACCCAGGCCTTCAATGTGCAAACTGAGACAACTTTTACACAGGACAGAGATGCAATCCTGGCAATGGCTGGGGATTACCGCGTCCGCTTCGACTTCACAGAGACCCTTCCACTACTCGCAGGTTATGAGCTCGCGGAGGAAAAGATTTCAGGCGGCTTCGAAGTCGTGCGCGTGATTGAAGACGAAGGCGACTTCATCAGCCTGCAGCATATTCTGGTGGTTGGACCGGAGGAGGCGCCAGTGGTGGTAAAGCACTGGCGACAGGACTGGCAGTACGAACCTTCAAGCGTGATGGTGTTCATTGGCGGAAATGCATGGGAAATGCGTGACGTACCAACAGAAAATGCCGCAGGAAGCTGGTCACAAACTGTCTATCAGGTCGATGATGCTCCACGATATGGTGCAGTCGGGCGCTGGACCCACGACGCTGGCGTTTCGCAATGGGTGCCCCCCGCAGAATGGCGACCTCTACCCCGTCGGGACATGACAACACGTGACGACTATCACACGATCAGCGCGATCAACCAGCACACCATCACACCAGACGGCTGGGCTCATGAGCAAAACAATACAAAGCTTATCCTCGGGCATGACACTCCGGTCGCACTGGTAAGAGAGCTCGGCATCAACACCTATCGACACAGCACGGACTTTGATCCGTCACCGGCTCTGGAGTACTGGACAGCGACTGCAGACTATTGGGCGCTGATACGTGAGGAATGGGCGCGGATTGCCCGTGAGAATGAGCGATTTGCGATAAGCGTGACAGGTGAAACGGACGAAATGTACGGCCCCCTTCTCACGATTGCAGATGATGTCATGAACGGTGTTTTGAGCGCGGAAGCGGGTTTTGAAGAAGCGAAAGGCGTAATTTCGGAATACGTCACAGCAGATATTGCTCCGCTGAACTTACGTCTTCGCGAAACGAACACACTGATCGACTAAATGATTGAAGCAGAGCCGGTCAGCCTAGCTGGTCGGCTCCTCGCCGCGATAAACGCCCTGCTCTTGCAGCGTTTCCTGAATTTCGCGCGGAATGTAATTTTCATCGTGCTTGGCGAGCAGCTCGTCGGCCTCAAACGTGTAGGCATCCGTGAAGACGCCGTTCGCAACCACGCCCTGCCCTTCACGGAAGAGATCCGGAATAAAGCCGTCATAGGCAACCGCGATCTCGCCTTCAGCATCTTCAACAACAAAGCGTAGCGCGCCATCTTCGAGCGTACGGACCGAGCCCATCTGAACCAGACCGCCAATGCGCGCGCGCTCACCCGGCACAGCACCGCCCTGCGCGACGAGGTCTTTCGGCGTGTAGAACAGCTGAACCTGACTGGACAGAGCCGTCAGCGTGAGGCCGACAGCGCCGACCAGAATCACACCAGCAATAACGATCAGCCAGAAACGACGTGCACGTGCGCGCATAGAAAACTCCCTAGTTCCGGCCTTTATTTGGTGAAACCCTTGGAAGAATCAATGTGGCACGAAGTCCACCCAGCGGGCTGTCATCCAGCAGAAACTCACCGGAATACAGCTCTGCCAGTTCTTTTACGATTGAGAGGCCCAATCCCGTCCCTGGCGCTGTTTCATCAAGTCGTACGCCGCGTTTCATGGCTTCAACGCGCTCATCCGGCGTAAGGCCCGGGCCATCATCATCGATATGGATGGTCAGTTCGCGCGGGCTTGTTGCCTCAACGCTCGCCTGCACTGTGGAGCTTGCCCATTTACAGGCGTTCTCCATCAGATTGCCGATCATATCATCAAGGTCCTGCCGTTCCCCGCGGAAGAAAACAGGATCAAGGCGTGGCGCAGAGACTTCAATGCCCTCACGCGAATAGAGACGGTTCAGAAGGCGAGTCAGATCGCTCACCGCAGGCACAACCTCACACCGCGCACCCAGTGCCTGAGCACGGGCTGCCGCCTGCGCACGCGCCAGATAGTGCTGCACATTTTCCTGCATGCGCTGCGCCTGACGTTTCACAAGCTGGGAGAGATTGTCATCGCTGGTCGCGACTTCATTCATGAGAACAGCGATTGGCGTTTTCAGCGCGTGGGCCAGATTACCGACCTGTGTGCGGGCACGCTCAACGACCTCTTTATTGTGGTCGAGCAGCTTGTTCACTTCGTCGGCCAGCGGCTGAAGCTCAATCGGGTAGTCTGCGTCCAGACGCTCGCGCTCACCTTCGCGAATGGCAATCACGTCCTGACGCGCCCGAACCATAGGGCGCAGGCCGAGGCGCATAATAACAATCAGGAAGATGATCAGACCGACCGCAAAAACCGAGAAGGCAACAAAGAGCGGAACAATATAAACGTTCACCAGCGTATCTTTGGCACTCAGATCATCAGAAACCACCAGCATGAAAGTGAAGTCGCCATACTTCACCCGCTGGGCGGCAATGCGGATGATTTGCGCGTCGTCGCGAAAGCCCGTCGTATCCAGCGTGACAATGTCGGATGTATCCAGAACGTTCGATACCTCGAACAGGTCTGTCCATTGCAGGTTAGGTTGTAACTCGGCGAACTCTTCATCAAAGGAATCGATGAAGGTTACGACGTCGCCTTCGGTATTGATCTGCGCAACGCCCCAAAACCGGCCCGAGCCAAGGTCGAAAAAGTCAGGGTCAGCAGGCAGTTTACGGCGTTGAAGCGCCCAGGCTTCAGTATCTGAAATGATCAGGTCCGCCGGATTAATACCCAGCGAGAACACGCCATCATCATCTTCAGGGTTATAGCCAATGTCAGTCGGCGCGGCTGTACGCGCCTTGGCTTCTGCGACTTCTTCCTCATCAAAGTCTTCTTCAAGCTTGTTGCAGAGAGACGGATCGAGCGAGCAATCGAACAGGGAACGGGATAGAGAGGTAAGGTCCTGCTGCAGCTCGAAATCAAGCGCAGCAATTTGCTGGCGTCGGTTCAGCACAGCAAGGATCAGCGCAATGACCAACAGCATAATCAGGCTGTAGACCGCTGCGCCAATCAATAAACGTCGCGACAGAGAGTGCGACTTTGCCATGCTCAGGCTTCAGCTTCCGGATTGATCAGGCGATAGCCAAGGCCGCGTTCAGTAGAGATACGGTCAGAGCCGATCTTCTTACGCAGGCGACCAATGAAGACCTCGATCGTGTTAGAGTCGCGATCGAAATCCTGATCATAAATATGCTCGACCAGTTCGGTACGCGGTACAACGCGGCCCTGATGGTGCATCATATACGCCAGAACGCGGTATTCGTGCGCCGTCAGCTTGATCGCTTTTCCGCCAACCGTCGCGCGGGCAGACTTGGTGTCCACGCGCAGATCACCGCATTCGAGAGCGGATGTTGCATGACCCGATGCACGGCGCAGCAGCGCACGCACACGTGCCAGAAGCTCTTCAGTTACGAACGGCTTGGTGAGGTAATCATCAGCGCCAGCATCAAAGCCTGCAACCTTTTCAGACCAGCGATCACGCGCGGTGAGAATAATCACAGGGAAGTCGCGGCCATCTTCACGCCAGCGCTCGAGCACTGTCACGCCGTCCATTTTCGGCAGGCCAAGATCTAGCACCACAGCGTCGTATGGCTCGGTATCACCAAGGAAGTGACCGTCTTCACCGTCTGCAGCCAGATCAACCGCATAACCGGCATGGGTCAGCGTGTCGGATAGCTGGCGACGCAGATCAGGATCGTCTTCAACAACAAGTATACGCATGAGATGCCCCTCCCTTAGGTCCGGCGCAGAATACGTCCGGTATTCGCATCGACCACCAGATCGACTACCTGCCCTTGTGGCGTTTGCCAACGGATCAGATACCGATTCCCATTGATCGCACTCGTATTAATTGCCTGTCCGCCATTCATCTGCTGGCTGACACGCGAATAGATCTCGCCAAGGCTTAGCGCACGGCGAGCCACCTCAGACTGGCCGAAAACGGCAGCCGGTGTGGACGCAGAAAGCTCAACCTGAGCGGCAGCTGGCAAAGCAGCTGCAGCGGCGACGAGAAGAGATGTAAGAATACGTTTCATGATCATGCTTGTACGGTCGGATCGCTGAACCTTGTCTGAACAGATTAGTCAGGAAACAGCTGTGAAACACCCTTTCGCAGTATTTTAGGACCGCGTCATCGGGATTCTACAGTCACCGCCTGTTTCTTGCGCTATTGCCTAGGTGCGCTGCGGAGTTTCGTCGCGCTGGTCCCAGTTTTTGATGAAGTCTTTCAGCTGGGAGTTCAGCGTTTCCGGCAGTGTGATCTGCAGAGTTACATAAAGATCGCCCGGCTCGTTCTTCTTCTGAACGCCATGCTTCTTCATACGCAGCGTGGAGCCACCCTTAGCGCCAGCAGGAACGTTTAGCGATTTACGTCCGAGCGGTGTGTTCACCTCAACCTTGCCGCCTTCAACAGCTTCAGTCAGCGAGATCGGCACCGTCATACGCAGATTATCGCCATCGCGTTTGAACTGCGGATGATCTTTGACGCGCACTTCAATAAGTGCATCGCCCGGAGGCGCACCGCCTGTGCCCGGATGTCCCTGAGAGCGAAGACGTAGCGTCTGGCCGGACTTCACGCCCGCCGGAATGTTTACATCAAGCGCTTTACCGTCACTCATGGAGAGACGACGCTTTGCACCAGTGACGGCATCCATAAAGTCTACATCAACAATGTAACGTGCATCCTGACCACGGGTCGCGGTACGACGGCGCTGACCGCCGCCTCCGCCACCAAACAGGCCGGAGAACAGGTCTTCAAAGCCGTCAAAGCCGGGCTGACCACCGCCAGCACCATAGGAATGACTTCTGAACTCTGCATTTCCGAAGGGTGAACCACCACCGGCGCTGCCGCCGAACGGGTGTCCGCCCGTAAAACGTGACTGCTCCTGACCTTCAGCATCAATCTCGCCGCGGTCATAGCGCGCTTTCTTATCCGGATCAGAGAGCAGGTTGAACGCCGCCGTCGCGCGCTTGAACTTCTCCTCCGCAGCAGGATCGTTCGGACGCACGTCCGGATGGTTTTCTTTGGCCAGTTTGCGATAGGCCTTTTTAATAGCAGCTGCATCCGCGCCTTTGCTAAGGCCTAGCGCTGCATACGGGTCCCAACTCAATTCTTCCAAATCCTCACTTTACACATGGTTTTAGGTAGGAAGCCTTCAGCCATTAAAAAGGGCAGTTTACTGCCTTTTTCAACCATACCGGACCAGCCTGAATATCGTGTTCGCAGGTCATATACCCCGTTTCACTTGTATATGGTTAAACCTCGCAGTATTAGAGAGCCCTCCTTCGTGTTGCCGCGGTTGCTGAAGTCGACACCACGAAAGGATATGAGCCATGGCTCACCAAAGAGATCGTGCCTGGAGACGGGCACGCGCTGCGCAATCGCGCGAGCAGAAATCAACCGCAATCCGCACCCGTGATCACGCTGGCATAAAGCCAAAGCGCTGGTATGAGGTGTATTGGAGACGCAACAAGCTGAAGCGCGCCCAGCAAACGGGGCGCATCTGGCCGATGAAGGAATGGGATAGCCTGATGTCTGATGCTCAACCGGTCCGGCTTCTGTTTGTCTGCAGCAAGAACCAATGGCGCAGCCCGACAGGCGAGCGCATGTTTGCCGGACGTTCAGGCTTTCAGGCACGTTCAGCTGGAACGGCGCGGTCCGCAGTTCATCAGATCACGATGAAAGACATTCAGTGGGCGGATGTCATCTTCGTCATGGAAGATAAGCATGCCCAGCGCCTGAAAGCTGATTTCCGGCAGGCTGTCAGCTTCAAGCCGCTGCACGTACTGGATATTCCGGACGACTACCAATTCATGGACAGTGAATTGGTCGAGCTGATCGAAACCGGCGTCAGCGCCTATCTGTCCGAGCGTTGAGACTAAAGGGAGAGGCGTGCTGCCACGCCTTCCCCCACCCGCGCTGAAATCTGGCTGACTGACACCCACAAACCTGACGAAGATGCACCGTCTTCAGCCTGCATGGCGGCGCTATAAACCCAGCTCGTTTCGTTCACGTCAGCTCTACGCAGAACACTTCCGCCCGCACTCACCTCAACACGGAACAGAAGTTGCTCCTCTAATAGAGGCACGCTCTCCTGTTCCCACCTGTCGGCAGAATGGCGTGCACGACGTGTCCATGTCAGCGACAGGTCACCTGCCGGGTTTAACGCGGCGCGCAAATGGCCCGGCCTTAAAGGTGTTAGCGCCCTGCCCTCGATCTGCGCGTCATAAATGGCCGCATCACTGCCTGCCGTGCTGAATTGCCAATTGAGGCTCTGGCCAAGTTCATAATCAGACAAGCTGGCGGGCAGAACAGCACTATCCAGCAGAACAATGCGCGCGCCCGCGTCTGCACCGAGCGCGGCCAGATCGTCCGTGCCCGCAATCCCTGTCAGCCAGCCACCAAGCAGAAACTGGTTCTCTGCGATCAGCTCTGCGACCTCAAAGCTCGCAATCATCCAGCCCGCACTTGTCTCAACGGCGCAAACATTGCCACCATTCAGCATGGAGAGACGCGACACGCTCTGAAGCTCCGCCTGCGGAAAGCTCGCCTGCACCTGCAGTGAGGCCCGCATTCGATCAGAAACGCCCGCAGGTAGCGGAGACAAGAGCCGCCCGATGCGTGCATTCTGCTCAATCACGGCACGCAGAGACATGCTCGCGCCATCATACCCCGCGCTGACACTGATCGGGCCAGATGAGGGATAAGAGAACGCCGCGACCATTGGCCGGATATCGTCTTCACGACCGGGAAGAGCTGGCAAATCCAGCACCACACCATCCGGCCGCGAGACATGTAGCGGAGGCGTACCGACGCCGGACACCGCTTCAACACCGCCAAACGCCTGAACCGGCCGCCGCAAGGTGACATCAATCCTGTCGCCTCGGGTCAGTGTATCAATCTGCACCTCGCCAGAAATGCCCGGTACCGAGATGATATCGCCAACATCAAGCGTCATAGCTTCGGGCGACAAAGCGAGCTGCCAGGCGTCTTTCTGCGCATTCACCTGATCGGCCAAATGAAGTGCAAGCGCGCTTGCATTCTCCGCACTCATCGCAATTGGCAGATTGAATCCCAGATCGCGATCACCTGCAGCATCCAGCGAAGATTGATAGCTGGCAGGCTGATAATCAGCATCCGGATCAGGCGCGGTAATCCGCACTGTCTTAGGCACATGCTCGGCAACGCGGCGCCTGAACAGAAGCGGAGCATTATCCCCGCCTGCGCACAGCGCATCCGATACCGGCTCAGTGGCTTCAGAAGACGTATTAAAGAAGCTAAGACCGTCTTCGGTCTGCCGGCATGATACGCCGAACACACCGGTCACGTATCCTAGCGCATCTTTCAGGGTCGAAGTACCCGAAAGCACGAGGCCATGAAAGCTGCCCTCAACGCCGGATACGTCCACGCCGATACCTCCGGCCTCGCATAGTTCGTCAATGAAGGCACCAAAATCTGATCGGGTGATCCGGCCATTCAGCCAGTGCCCGCGCGCCCAGTTTGCGCCATCAGACCAGACATCCGTCAGCTGCGGAAAAGCCGGAAATGGCCGCGCATCATACGCCCAGACGCTAAGGCCTCCGTCAGCGATCATTGCTCCTGAATAGACAGATGACTGTGGGTTCTGCGCGCTGCTCGCACCCCAGTATTCAGACAAGGCCATCACAGCGAGCCGCTGGATTTCATCGTCGCGCGTGCCATCCGAATAATTTGGCAGCCCGCTTTCAGAACTCTTCGGATCATAGAACACGTTCGGGGCGTTTGTCCCCTTATCGACAGCGCCGCAGCCGATCTCGATAAGCCGAATTGGTTTGGCTTCCGGCTGATAGGCTGTGGCTGTTGCAGACCTAGTGCCTGCGGGGCGTTCGTAGTGTGCTGATTGCCACCAGTTCCGGATATCCTTCGCACGGAATATCCAGTCTTCACCATGGGCCGTGTCTACGATTGTTATGCGTAGTTGCGCATCGCGATCAGCATCGCTGGCATAGTACCAGTCATAGCCCTCGCCGCCCTCAATATTGGCGATGAGATAGGCCATATCATGAAGGCGCGGCCAGCTGTCTGCATCGAGATGATCACCATCGCGCCAGTCTGAAAGCGGCGCGTACCAATCAAGTCCGATAAAATCGATATTCGTATCGGCCCAAAGATCATCCAGAGGGAATAATACGTCTCCGCTGCCATCATCTGGCACGTAAGCGCCATACTCGGTCCAATCTGCGGCATAGCTGATTTCGACACCAGCGCCCACGAGAGAACGAACCTCAGCGGCGAGTGATTTCAGCGCTTCAACAGCCGGATACGCGCCCTCATCATCGCGCAGCCGCGTAAGCGAAACGAGCTCCGATCCAAGTAGGAAACGCTCTACCCCACCAGCCAGTACGCAAAGAGAAGCCGCGTGCAGTACAAAGCGCCGATAGCTCCATTCAGCCGGACCGGAATAAACGACTTTGCCATTCGCATTGCTGAAATCAGCCGCGGCTGCCGTTCCAAAAAAGGCCTCCACCTCTGCGCGCGTCGTCGCTGACTTGTCTTCAATCGCAGTAATCCGTCCACGCCATGGAAAGGCCGCCTGTTCTACTGTGCCATATGGGTCTGCCAGCCCATTTCCAACCGGAATATCCATCAGAAGAAACGGAGACATGGTGACGGAGATACCTCGCGCCGCGCATTCCTGAATGAGTGCGACAATCCCTGCATCATCCGGCGTGCCTCCAAAATTTGGCCGGCCTGCTTCGTCACGGCTGATCAGCCGCGCGGCATCGCGGCCTACTCCGCCAGCCCGCCAGTCATGAGGCAGATTGATCTGATCACGCGTCTCAACGCCCGGCATGACGCTGCAGCTACCGGCGCGGAGATCATCGCCAAACCATCCGAGTGTCAGATTGATGTTCTCGACAAGCGGCAGCTCCGCCTGAAGCTGGTCAAGCGCGCGGATCACATCCACCTCGCCCGTCGCTGCATGCTGATTGAGCGGCGCTTCCCAACCTGGGTATTCAATCCGGCGAACCAGCTCTGGCGAGTACACGAACTCGCCACTCGCAGGAATGAAGTTCACCGAGCGAACAACGCTTTCAAGCCCTTCAGAACTGCCGCGCACAGGCCGCGTCACCTCGAAAGACAGCTGGGGCAGACGCGCGCCGAACGCATCCAGCGGGAAGTCTTCGAACACCATATAGGCAAGCCCGCGATAGGCTGGCGCATCACCTTCAGTTGCGAAAATCAACGGATCTGCCAGCTGGTCAGCGCTACCGCGATACAGACGGGAGCTGACATGCGCGAGTGAGAGCGGCTCACCATTCGCCCAGATACGATCTACACCCGTAATCTCTCCCTTACAGATCGCGACCGCGAAGCTGATGGAGTAGCTATATTCGGCGATGGTAGGCCCGCCCTTACCATTGGCGGAGCGTTCAGATTTTCGCTCTTTCAGATGCGTCGCCCAGATGACCTGACCACCAACGCGCATCCTCCCGAAGACGCGTGGAATACCAGCCCCTTCACGGCTTTCCATAATGGTGAGCCCTGAAAGCCTGCCCGTCTCAGCTACAGGTCCGGCGAGCGCGGCATCAATTGCCCCGCCCGCCAGACCGCCCACAGCGCTGCCAATCTGCGCGCCGGAAAGCTGGATACCCAGAAATGAAAGTCCGTCCGGCAGAAACGCCGCGCCGAGACGTGCGCCCGCCTCCGCAAATGCGAGTTGCGCCATAGTAATAATCCTTGTCTGAAACTGGCGCTGTCAGTCCGCGCCGGGAAATGCGAAAGCAGCGACGATCCGGCGTCGCCACCATGGTACGAGCGAGGTTTCGCAAACCGCCCGGCCCCAATAGGCATGGATGATGGTGTCCGCGCCGGTCATGATCGCTGCGTGTTTAGCAGGACAGCCAAGCCCCATGCGAAAGAGCAGCACATCACCTGCTTGCGCCTCGCCAACCGGCAGCTCGATCAGATGACGCCGCGCCGCATCCAGAAGTGTGTCTTCACCTAGCGCCTCAGCCCAGTCTGGCGTGTAAGGCGGCGGCGTTTCCGGCTCATCGCCGCACACTTCACGCCACACGCCGCGCACCAGCCCGAGACAGTCTGTGCCGATATGTTTTACGCTCGCCTGATGCCGGTATGGCGTGCCCCGCCAGTCACGCGCGGCGGCGACGATCTCATCGCGCGCGGTCATCGCTCAATCCCCCGTGAGGAACCGTCCCGCTTTTCGCCCGGACCGGAAATCACTGCATCATTGCCCGGCATATGAGGGAACCCGCGAAAGTTCACGGCGTTTGAAAAGACATCGCGGCAGGTTGCGAACCGCTTGTCGCACTCAGGCTGAGGCGCGGACTCTACATCCACTCCACAGGCTGCCCCGCCAAACACTGTATCGCACCTTCGGCTAAAGACGCGGTCGGAGGTGCGCTCCAGATCGGACTTGATCGACGCAAGGCCAATGGCGAAACGGTCGCCCTCTTCGCGAATATCAGTGATATAGCCGGACCAGAGCCAGACGCCCTGATCGGTTGCCTGCCAGTCGACACGATACACACTGACCTTCGCTCCATCCCAAACGCCCGCCTTCAGGTCGTCCGCAGCGATGCCATCGGCCTCAAGCCCGCCTTTCAGATCAAGCGGCTCAGGCGACAGAGACAGTGTGTGCCGAAACACAGAGGCTTCTATCACAAGCCCGGTCTGCCAGCTCTCACCACGGAAAGTCACGGCCCGGTCATGATCGGTCACGCGAATGGTTTGCGAACCGTCACGCGGTTGCAATTGCCAGCAATAGCAGAGCGTTATCGCGCCCTGAAAATGGCTCAGCTGTTCGGCTGTCAGGTCAGGCATTGGCGCCCTCCTGCAATTCGATCAGCGTCAACCGGACCAGCTGAAACGCACCAGTATTGGTCTGGCTGATCTCCAGCGTATCCTGATCAAAGCGCACAGGCGTATCGAAGCTGAAACCCGCTGTGATAACTGCGCCATTGGCTGGCGGAGCAGTGAAAGTCATCACGCCCGCCGTGTCATCAACTGTAAACGCTTCAGACTCAACGCCATCGATGGCGACGCGGATGCTGCCTGTTACGGGGCGCGTTATCGTGCGCAGTGCCGACGCACCATCATCCAGAACGAGCTGAAACTGCGTAGTAACACCGTCTCCTGTTCCGATCTGCTGATCAGACGGCGTTATTATCTCTGCCGACTGCGAAGTGAATGGGTCGCGAAACCGGAAGCCTTGAAAGGCACCTGATCGCGCATTGAAGAACCGGATCAGCTGATCGGCGTCGCTGCGGGATACAGGCACCCCCATCACAGACCATCGCCGCAAAGGGCGAGCGCGGCGCGCATTGCGCGTCTCACTGCCGCTCGCCAGTGGAACAATGCCCGTCTGCCAGAAAGGACCACCGCTTGTCTGAAAGCCCAGCGGCGGCGCAAACACCTCATTCGCAACGCCGCTCATGACCAACGGCTCCCCGAGGCGATGGCCTGACCCAGAGCAGACGCAATCTGCCCCTGCGCCGAGATCAGACTTGCCGCGTCAGAGCCTTCCGGCATGGTGACATTGATCGCGACGGGCGCAGCCTGCGCCACACCTCCGATGGCTTGCGAAAACACCTGATCAAGCACAGCATTCGCCGCCAGCCGCGCAAGGTCTGCCAGAATAGAGGAGACGAGATTTTCGAAGTTCGCCTCACCTGTTCGGGCCGCCCGCGCCAGCGCCTGTTCGATACGCTCACCGGCATCTTCAAACGCCAGCGCCATAGCATCCGCTGCATCAGGGACCTCTACGTCCGAAACGGCTTTCAGCGTGGTTTCAAACTCGAACAGATCGTCCAGCGCACCCGACAGATCGAACACCTGCCTGCTTTCTGTTTCAGCCATGGGCTACTCCTTATCGGGAAAGGCGGCGAGCAAACGGGAGAGATCTTTCTTCCCGAAGCCGCCCTCTGATTTTGTTGCGGTGATGAGACGCCATTCGCGGAGCGAGAGCTTCCAGAATGCGTCGGGGGCAAGGCCGAGCCTCAGAGCGGCCTGTAAAAGCCGCGCCCAGGGAAAGCCCTGCCCGCTCACTCGGTCGCCTTGCCAAAGCATGAGAGGATGGCCTTCAGGGCGGTTTGCGGCTCAATCGCCAGCTCGCGCACCCGACCGGCAAGGTCTGCTTCGCCGCCGCCGCGCAGAAGCGCTGCAAGCAGGATGATCAGATCATGTGCTGAGACTGATTTCAGCCGGATGGTCAGGTCTTTCAGGCTCATACAGCCCAGACCTCTTTCAATCTCTGCCAACGCGCCAAGCGTCAGGCAAAGCTTTCTCGTCTCGCCATCAATCTCGATGGCGGTTTCTCCACGTTGGGGGTTCATTGATTTTTCCTTGTGTCGCTACGCAGTCGCTCCTGTGATGCTCCATGCGCGCAGCCTTGAGGCCGTTTCATCGCGAGAACGGAGTGAAGCGGGAAACAAAAGCAAATAGCTGGTCTAAACTTCGAGCACGCTGACTTCGCCTGCGCTTTCCAGCGTCAGAGCGAAGGTCGCCTCGCCATCGAAGTCGCCTGCATAACTTAGCTGCGAGATCAGAAACGGGCCTGTAAGCTCCGCGAAATCGGGAATGATCAGCTTCCAGTTCCCGGCCTCGCGCGACATGAAAACATTGCGCATACGGGTATCAGAGGCCTCATCGCGAAACACGCCCGAGCCGGAGACGCGAACAGATTTCACGCCTGCACCAGAGAGCAATTCGCGCCAGCCTCCCGAGCTGCCCGTATGAGTTGCATCTACCACTCCGGCATTCAGCTGGATTGTTTTCGCCCGAACGCCCGCAACAGCGATGTAATTACCTGAAATCAAACCATCTTCCAGCTTGATCAGAACGTCCTGACCGGCCTGTGCCACCATCAAAATTTCTCCATTTAAAATTTTATTCGATTTTCTGGGAACCGGAGTTCAGCTCGCGTGTTGTGTCTTTGTCCCACATGGACTTCCCCAAAGTTTGCGGCCGCCCGTACCGCAACATCTGGCCCGTCTGAGCGCTCCCCTCCCCCCCCCAACTTGCGCTCGACGGGCCACTTTTTTTCTAAGCTTCATCAGTGATTGCCCGCAGCCGCAAAAGGCCGCGAAATGTCGTGCCGTCTGCACGCAGAAACACATCAGAAAACACCGGATAGAACACCACCAGCGACTGCCCCTCTGGCGACAGTTCAGCTGCGCGTAATGCATCTGCGACGAGCGCGATCAGGCGATTAGCTTCCGCGCGGCCACCTGATCGGGAATAGATTTCAACGCTCAGCCGGTGATCGCTAAGCTGGCCATCATCACGGATTTCGTGTCGCGCGAGCCGCAGGAATGGAAAGGCCGCCCGGCCCTCTTCTCCATTCAGAATGCGGACAGGCGTGCCGAAGGATTCCTGCATGTCACCGGCCTCACTCAGAACGCGGATGACTTCATCTTCAAGCGGTTTAGCGTGGCTCATAGCTGCACCTCGCGCCAGGGACGTAGCGCTGCTTCAAGGCGAACGCTGAGGTCTTCGTGTGCCGACACCGCCGGATTGCCGCGCTGCTCATAAACAAAGGCCACGATCAGTTTCATCGCGTGGACAAGGTCTTCAGGCACGTCAGAGGCGGTATCGAAGCCCGCTTCCCAGTCGATCTCGATCTTCTGGTGGATAGTCCGTGGCCACACCCATGCGCCGAACGGTTTGGTGACAAGGCGCGGCGACAAACCGGCCTCCAGTTCGAAAGATGAGGTCACATCCTCGCTGGTTTCACCGTCTGTGAGCCGGACAGCGAGAAGCCCAGCCGCCGGTCGCATAGGTAGCCGCAAGCCACCGCGTTCCAGCACGTATAGCGGCCAGTCATTCATCGTCAGGCGAAGCGTACGACGCCTGAGCGCCATGCCGGTTTCCGCCTCAATGCGTGCCCGAGCTGCTGCGATCAGCCTGCCAATCAGGGCATCATCAAAGTCTGCCCCGATCCGTGCAAACGCCTTAGCGTCGGCCAAAGGCAAGGGTTCACCGCTTGGCGGCGTTAGTGTTTTTAAGTTCATGTTGAGTAGTTGCCTTAGCTCGGTCTGGTTCTTCGCCTATGGCTCAGTCGACCTGCGCCTGCGCAGCCGCTGGTGTGGTGCTACACACGAGCAAAGCGAAGGCGCAGAACGCCCGAACGGAGTGAGGACTCGCGTTCGAGCAAACTTAAACCCTAAGACACCGCCATCTTCAGCAGCTTGATGGCGTCGAAGTTCTGGATGCCGCCGCCCACACGCTTCGTCGTATAGAAGAGGACATAAGGCTTGGCCGAATACGGATCACGAAGCACGCGCGCGCCCTGACGGTCCACGATAAGATAGCCCTTACGGAAATCACCAAAGGCAATCGGCGTTGCATCCGCAGCCATGTCCGGCATGTCCTCAATCTCGGTGATCGGGAAGCCGAGCAGGCTCGCCGCTTCACCGCCCATGCCCGGCGCGAAGATATAACGACCATCGCTGTCTTTGACCTTACGCAGCGCAGACAGAGTACGCCGGTTCATGACGAAACGCGCATTCGCCCGAAGGCCCGGTTTGACCGCATAGATGAGGTCGAGAAGTTTCTCGACTTCCATATTCGTCGCGAAGTCGCCTGCGGCACCGGACGCGATATAGCCAAGCTGGTTCCAGGCATGGCTCGCATCAGCAACCTGCGTATAGTTGAGGAAGCCCTTGGGCTGGTTCGTCCCCGTGCCTGTGATGAAGGCGGCATTTTCCTGCGCAGAGAATGCGTCCTGAACTTCATCCGCCAGCCACTCATCTACATCGACAAAGGCGTCATCGAGCAGCGCCTGCGTGGCTGCGGGCATGGCATAGAGTTCAGCAGCTGGAAAGTCGAGCAGCGACAGCGTCGGCGCTGCCGTTTCACTGCGTGCACCTTCTTCTGCAGCCCATGCCGCGCTCGCGCCAAGACTGACAGGCTTGCGGAACGTGCCTGCACTCGTCTGGCGGACCGTTGCGATCTGACGCATCGGGCTCGCCGCAAGAAGTCGCGCTTCAATCAGACGATCAAGCTGCGGCGGCGCGAGATACCCGCCTTCGCTCTCTGTGCCTGAATTGAGAGACTTCAAATCAAGGCGAGACACGCCTCGCTCATCACCCGAGCGCAAATAGTCACTCCAGCCCTGAGGCACAGATTGGGCCTCCTCATCCACGACCGGCGCAGATGCTTTCATCGCGATCCGGTCGAGGGCGGATTTCGTTTCACTGAGCGATTTGTCGATGCGGCTCACTTTTTCATCGAGCAACACATCAGCCGTTTTAGCCTCCATTGCCGAAAGGCGCTGGTCATTCGCCACTTTAAAGGCTTCGAATTCGGCCAGCAGCTGCGCTTCCAGAGCAGACGTGTCCGGGGATTGTTCGGTTTCCATATGGATCTCCTTTTTTTGTAGTTGCTCGAAAGGCGACGCCACGCGCCTCTAAACCGCGTGAAATCTGGCGTTCTTTGCCATCGGATTTGCGACGAGTGAGACTTCGACAAGATCGACTTCGATGAGGTCACGGCCACCATCGGGCCGCATGCGCCACCGCCGTGGCCGAAAGCCAATTGAGAGCCCGTTCAAGCCGGACTTCAGCTGGCCGAGCGCCAGTTTCCCGAAAGGTTTCTCACCATTAATAAGCCCGCGCACTTCAAGGCCGCGCCCTGTCTCGCGAAAGCTCGTCCACTCGCCTGCGACTGCGCCGGAACGGTGTCGCCACAGCATGGGCACGGCCCGCTGCCGCTTCAGGCTTTGCGCAAATGCGCCCGGCCGCACACGGTCTCCTGACTGGTCTTCTTCAAGGAAAACCGAGGCCAGCCCCTCAATCAGCATGAGACGCCTCCCGGGGCTGCAGCCCTGCAATCTCGCGCTTCTCATCAAGGCTCAGAAAATCTGCGCCATTCAGCCGGTTCCAGAGCGCTTCACGCTCAGGCGCCAGAGCTGGCACCGCATCCAGATCAGGCTTCAGGCGAACACGGTCACGCGTGACGCCGGACATCCAGTCTTCAAGCGCGCGAGCCGTTCTCTGAACCAGCGGCAGGACTGTCTGCCGCCAGAAGGCGAGGTTCGCTTCGCGATAATTCGAATAGGTATTGTCGCCCGGAATGCCGAGCAGCATAGGCGGGACGCCGAAGGCAAGCGCGATCTCACGAGCCGCTTCCCGGCGGGCCTGAATGAAGTCCATATCCGTAGGCGTCAGCCCCATCGGTTTCCAGTCGAGGCCGCCTTCCAGCAGCATAGGGCGACCAGCGTGCCTTGCGCCGCTATGGGCTTCTTCCAGCTGCTCTTTCAGACGCTGGAACTGATCGGGCGTAAGGTGTGCCCCGTCGCGTCCATAGATCAGCGCACCCGAAGGTCTTGCGGCATTGTCGATGAGCGCCTTGGCCCAGTTGGAGCCTGCATTATGGATTTCTACGGCGCGAGCGGCAGCTTCAAGCGGAGACATCGCCATAGCCCGCGCAGAAGGGTCCAACGCGCGCAGATGCAAAAGCGGCGACCAGCCGGAAGCGTCATTGCGTACGATACGTCGCCCGCCGCGCGTGCGGATGGAATACCCGCCGCCTTCTTTCAGTGGCTCCACTGCAGCGGGCGGCACACGCTGAATGCCAGCTACGCCGCCATCTGCGCCGCGCACCATTTCCAAAAAGCCGTTTCCGGAGACTTGCAGGTCACCATACACGGCCTCCAGAAGCGCCTGACCGGTTTCGCCAGCCTGCGGACGTTCGAGCAGCAAACGCAGATAAGCCGCGTCAACTTCGCAAAGCTCGCAATCCTCGCGCAGTGGCACGCTGGCGGCGGTTTCGGCCACCATCCGAATACAACGATAGCTGACCGGATTTTGCCTGAAACCCGCTTCGAGAAGCCGCGCGGGAGATGTCGTCTCCCATTGCGCGTCAAGCACGCCAGACAGCGCAACAAGACTTTTTGTTTCCGTTTTGTTCTTTTGCTTATTCCAGAACATTGCTTTGCCCTCAGATACGGGAAATTCGCGGCGCGCCTCGCGCCAGACATAGATGGGTGACGCCGTGCACCAGCGCGTCGAGACGGTTCGGGCTGTCATTTGAAAACCCGAACCCGACCATCTCGTCTTCCAACTCCCTGAAGTCGCCGACATGATGGACACGGCCCGCGGTATAGAGCGCGGCGACGGGGCCAGCCCGCAACTTCTTGCCAAGCCTCGCATGGACCAGCTTCACGACGCGGCCTGTTCCGGTCTGCGCGATGACATCACGCACCAGCTCACCGCCCTGATTGCTCTCAGCCAGAATAGCGTCCGCATCAAAGGCTTCGGCCAGTTCCGCCACGCGCGGCGCCCACACGGTTGAAGGCATGCCCTGCATAGTGGCATCTGCCAGAACGAAAGCGTCATGCCCTGCCCGGCCGATGGCGATAATCCCGCAGGCATCAGAACCTTTGTGAGAGGTCACAGCCGGATCAACCGAGATGATGATCTCGTCCAGTTCCGGCACTGTATTCACACGGCTCGCATCAATCGTGGAGAACGCAAAGAGAGCGCCATCACGGTTCTCCACCAGCTCTCCGTCCAGCTCCTGCCGACCAAGTGTGCCACTGCCATACTGCGCACGCATCGCCTCAACGAAGCCGGACGCCAGATTGGCAGCATTGAGCGCGCTTGCTCCACGCGTCACGACGCAGCTTTCATCAGCCAGCAGGCGCTTCACGATGGGCACGGGCTTCGGCGTCGTTGTTGCGACCAGCCGTGGCGTGTCACCAAGGCGTAAGCCGAATTGAAGCATGTCCCATGTCGCAGCTGCATTATTCCAGGCGGCCACTTCGTCCACCCATGCGGCATCAAATTGAGGCCCACGCAGGCGTTTCGGTTCTTCAGCAGAGAACGCGTAGCCAACCGCGCCATTCGGCCAGACAAGCCGGTGACGGGAGGCCTCATATTCCGGTCGGTCACCGTGTGCACCGATGGATGCCAGCCCGCTTTCGCCGGTAATCATCACCTCACGCACATCATTCATGGTCGGCCCCACAAGCGCGATACGCTTTGCGCGACCTGCACGAATCTCGCCCGCCAGCCATTCAGCGCCAGCGCGCGTTTTGCCTGCCCCGCGCCCGCCCATAAAGAGCCAGCTTCGCCAACGCCCATGCGGCGGCAACTGGTCGCTGCGCGCCCAGAACACCCATAGACAGAGAATATCCGAAACCAGCTCATCAGGCAGACATGCCGCCCATTTCTTCCGGACGGATGGTCGCCGCGATGCGATCCAGTCGGCGCAGGAGTTCAGCTCGCGCAGCCTCGATATCCTCTTTGGCATAGAATACCCCTTCGCGCGTTTCGGTTTTACGGGACTCCTCAAGTTTGACCTGCGCCTCTACAGCGCGGATCAGTTGCAATGTCGCCTTGCCGAGAGCTTCGGCGCCTTTGATATCGCCAGTTTCGAGCAGGCTCTGAGCCTCGATAATCTGCTCACGCAGGCGGCCGGTCATGGCCGCGAGGTCATCAGGGTTCGAAGAAGTTTTGTGTGTGTTCGTCATGAGGGAGACTATACGCTCAGCTCATTGAGGTAGGATTATATTCCTCTATTTTCTAATATGCTTGAGTTTGACGGCGAACATGGCGAGGACAAAGCAACAAGCGGAGGTCTTATCATGCGCAAACTTCTGGCTCTGACGCTCTCAACCGGTCTGCTGGCTGGATGTGAGCTACCGTTCCCGCAAGCTTGTAAGTACGACACATCGATTGTCTCCGGCACTGTGACCGAAGTCGCGGAATGGCACATCATCGTCGAAAACGATGTGGAGACGTTTCAGGTCGACTATTACGACCTCGGCCGCGAGATGACCGTCGGTGAAACGGTGACATTTGAGCGCGGCCTCATTACGCAAGGCACTTGCGTGCCAGTCTATTATACTGAAGTCACACCGGACGCCGCGGGCGACTAGACCTCAGGCACGCACCAGACGCGCCCATGGCCCTGTAATCGCAAAAGTTACATGCGGGCCCTGCGCGTTCACGAACAAAGTTTCGCCGTCGGGTGAGAAACAGGCCCCTGCGAACTCTCCCTTGTCGGCATGCGCATTGCGGCAGATCGAATAGACGCGTCCGTCCGGCGTTACGCCGCGTACAAAATTGTCTTCAGGGCTGTCTTCGCAAATGACCAGATCACCCCAGGGTGCGCTGACAATGTTGTCACACATATCCATCACGCCTGCCGACTGGCTTTCATAGTGCAGCACCAACCGGCCCGGAGCTTCAGCCTCCTGCGCCGTACCTTCGAACTGGCCTGGAATATACTTCCAGATCTGTCCATAACGATTGTATCCGCCTGACGTGCAGGCAAAGAAGATTGAATCGCCTGTGCGTTCGACGGCGAAACACATGCCCTCACCACGTGCGAAATAGGCAGCCCCGGCTGCGTGTCCACGCTGGGCGATATCATTGTTCGGGTTCAGAACGTCATCTATGTCCAGCCATTCCACATCCCAGCTGTTTCCTACCGGAAAAGCATTCGCATCGCGCCAGTTTCGCGTATCCGCCTGCGGCTGCCCTTTAATGGCGAGCACTTGCAATCGACCACCACGCGCCAGTTCACCCGGCACATCCGGAATAAAGCGATAAATGAGGGATTCCCCTTCATCCTCGGTCTGATAGACGATACCTGTACGCGGGTCCGTTGCCGTCGCCTCGTGATTAAAACGCCCCATAGCCGTCAGCGCGACGGGCGTCGCCAGCCCCTCTGCTCTGGCCGGCACTTCGAAAACAAATCCGTGATCCTTGCTGGCATTGCGGCCTGCGGTTTCCAGCGTCTCTTCACATGTGAGCCAGCTGCCCCATGGCGTCATGCCGCCGGAACAATTGCGCACCGTTCCAGACAGCGAAAGATGGGAGCGCTCAACCTCGCCCGTGCGAAGATTGTAGAGCAGTGTCGTCGTACCGCCCGGCAGGGGCATTCCATCTCGGCCTATGTCATAGCTCGCCGCCATAACATGCTCGCCAACGGTCTCTCGACCGGCAAATGGGCCGACATGAGCTTCGTCAGGATCAAGCTCGTGATTGCGCACAAGAAGGCACCGGTCAGGATCATCCTCCACCGCAAAACAGGCCATGCCATCATGCGATGCAGGCACGCGAAGCCCGTCAGACATGACCTCACCCGCGGGGGAGATCACGCGGTAGCTAAATCCCGGTGGCAGATCGAGCATGCCGTTCGGATCAGCCACGAGGCCGGTATCAGGCGCATCGGCCTCACGCGCGGATGTACACCCCGCCAGCAGAGGGAAAGCAGAGCTCGCAACGCCGAGCGACATGGCATTACGGAAAAACTGACGACGGGTTGCGCGCATGGTCTCGCTCCGAAAAACTATAACGTCTTCGCGCTGGATAACGATGCAATGTGACGTCCTTACGACGCTCGCATTTCATTGCATACGCAGCCTCACTCGCGTACATCGCTCTCGGGAATTATAATGAGGGAGCGCGACATGAGCGATAAACCGCACGGCTTTGATACACGGCAAATCCACGCAGGCACGATGCCAGATCCTGCGACAGGTGCGCGTCAGGTACCGATCTACCAAACGACAGCTTACCAGTTCCGTGATGCTGATCACGCAGCCGCGCTATTTAACCTGCAGGAAGTTGGTTACATCTATTCGCGCCTGACAAACCCGACAGTTGGTGCGCTGCAGGCGCGTGTCGCGGAACTTGAAGGCGGCGCTGGCGCTGTCTGCTGTTCCTCAGGTCACGCAGCACAGATCATGTCGCTGTTTCCGCTCATGATGCCGGGCTGCAATATCGTCGCGTCTACACGCCTTTATGGCGGCACGCTCACCCAGTTCACACAGACGTTCAAACGCTTTGGCTGGTCTGCAACGCTGGTCGACTTTGACGATCTGGATGCCGTTCGCGACGCAATTGACGACAACACACGCGCCATCTTCTGTGAGACGATCGCCAATCCGGGTGGCTACATCACAGACCTGCCGGCCGTCGCGAAGATTGCAGACAATGCAGGCATTCCGCTCATTGTCGATAACACCACAGCCACGCCATATCTGTGCAACCCGATTGAACATGGTGCGACGCTGGTGGTTCACTCGCTGACCAAATACATGACGGGCAACGGCACGGTCACAGGCGGCGCCGTCGTCGATAGCGGTAAGTTTGACTGGTCAGCTTCGGATAAATTCCCGAGCCTTTCACAGCCGGAACCAGCCTATCATGGCCTGAACTTCCATGAGGTGTTCGGCCCTGCCGCCTTCACCTTCCACGGCATTGCAATTGGTCTTCGCGACCTCGGCATGACGATGAACCCGCAAGGCGCACACTACACGCTTATGGGTATCGAGACGCTGTCGCTGCGCATGCAGAAGCACGTCGCCAACGCCCAGAAGGTTGCAGAATGGCTGGCAGAAGACCCGCGCATTGCAGAGGTTACGTATCCGGGGCTCAAATCCTCGCCATACCATGACCGTATCGCGAAAGTCGTACCGAAAGGTCCGGGCGCGCTCTTTACGATCCGCCTCAAGGGTGGCTATGAGGCCTGCACGAAGACGGTTTCAGAAATGAAGCTGTTCAGCCATGTTGCAAACCTTGGCGACGCACGATCGCTGGTCATTCACCCGGCCTCGACAACACACCGTCAGCTTTCCGAAGCTGAACAGATCAAAGCTGGCGCTGCGCCAGACATTCTCCGCCTGTCTATCGGCATTGAAGACGCCGACGACATTATCGCAGACCTCAATCAGGCACTGGTATAAACATGACGAAACCTGTCAGCGCACTCGAAGATATGCTGTCCGAAATGACCCCTGTTCTGCAGAAGGGGACTTACATTTTCTGCACCACAGATGATGAAGACAAATATTCGGCCTGCGCTGACAAGGCGATCGCCATCTTTGCTGAACCGGAAGGCGCTTCTCTGATCCTTCCGGTGATGGCTGCCGGCCTGATGGGCTTTGATACGTCCGCGCCAATGCGCTGCATCTCTCTGATGGTGAACTCGTCTCTAACGGGCGTGGGCCTCACGGCAGCCGTCGCAACGGCCCTCGCCGATGAGGGTATCGCCTGCAATGTGGTGGCGGCATTCCACCATGATCATGTCTTCATTCCGGAGCCGGATGCAGAACGTGCCTTGTCAGTTCTCGAAGAGCTTTCAGGCGCAGACCAGTAAAAAAACGAGCGGGCAGAGCTCTCACTCCACCCACTCGGTCGGGGGTAGTCTGGGCGATTGACCGTGAAGGGGTCGGCGTGCGGCTTGGGCAAACTGCACCTCCAGACCGGCCTTCACGGTACATGTCTACGCGTGCGTCCCCGTGCAGCGATGACAATGCGGAAAACTATGATCGTTTCTGCAGGATCAGTGTTAGCTGCAAACAATACGTATTACCTCGGAGTTTTTGCCTAATTTTAGGGGTAAGCATACCTATTTTTCGTAGACTCTGCCGCAAATCTCAGTTGAAATATCAGCAACTGGACTGCAATCCGCCTGTCAGGCGATTGCTAGGGGGGCGTAAAACGAGTGTTAGTCGAACGCGAAGAAGAGCTTCAAACACTGCTGAAAGCCATTGAGACCGCGCGCGCGGGACATGGCCAGATCGCTCTAATTTCCGGCGAAGCGGGCATTGGAAAGTCCACCCTGCTTTCCGCGTTTCGCGTATCGACGCTTTCAAGCTATCCGGAGCTGCGCTGGTGCTCGGGTAATTGCGAAGCGCTTTTCACCCCACGAACTCTGGGGCCAGTTCACGACATGGGCGAAGCGCTGGGCGACGACGTCATCAAGGCGCTTCATTCAGATACGGGCCAGACAGGCCTTTACGCTGCCATTCTCCACGCACTGGAAACTCACGAAGCCAGCATACTCATTTTCGAAGATCTGCACTGGGCCGACTATGCCACGCTGGATCTGCTGAAGTTTCTATCCCGCCGCATCGGCACACTTCCTGTGATGCTCATTCTGACCTTCCGTGATGATGAAGTCGGTCTTGAACATCCACTCACCCAGCTTCTGGGCGATTTGCCGGGACACTGCACACGCCGCCTTCCACTTCAGACATTGTCCGCCAACGCCGTCTGCAAGCTGGCTGAAAGCCGCGGCCATAGCGGCAAGCAACTCTTCACGATCACAAACGGAAACCCGTTTTACGTGACTGAAATGCTCGCATCCAATACGCCATCGGGCTTTGTGCCCGCATCGGTGAAAGACGCCGTTGCTCTCAGGCTCGCGCAACTCGCGCCGCAGGATCGTGAGCTTCTGGAAAGGATCAGCGTTTTGCCACGCGCGCCGTCCCACCACTTCCTGGAGGCGTTACTTGGAGAAGCGCAATTAGACCTCGTCTCGAACTGCGTGAATTCAGGCTTCCTGGTCGAAGATGGCCTGACGGTACGCTTTCGCCATGAGCTGACGCGGCTTGCAACTTTTGACCGCATCTCTCCGGCCAAACGTCGCGCGTATCATGCCGAATGCCTGAAGACGCTGATGAAACGCGGCGACCGCATACCGCTCGATCAGATCGTGCACCACGCCGCAGGGGCTCTCGATAGTGAAAAGGTTCTCGAATTCGCGCCAAAGGCAGCGCGCGCAGCCGCAGCAGCGGGCTCTCACCATGAAGCAGCGGCCCACTATGCGACAGCCCTAAAATACGTAAACGAAGCCGAGCCGGAACTGGCCGCGGAGCTTTATGAGAGCTGGGCCTATGAATCCGCCCTCGCCGACCATTTCGAGGATGAGGTCCTGGATGCCCGCCGCCACGCCATCACGCTCTGGCGCGCCATCAACCGACCGGACAAAGTCGGCCACAACCTTCAACAGCTTTCCCGTCTGCACTGGTATCGCGCTGAAAGCGGTGAAGCGACGCGCTATGCCGACCAGGCCATTCGTGTGCTTGAGGCCATTCCCGCATCATCTGAACGCGCCATGGCGTATTCAGTGCGGTCCCAGCTTCACATGCTGAATGACAAGATGGATGAGGCGGTTCAATGGGCAGAGACCGCGCTCTCCATCGAAGCCGAAAATCCTGACATGGAAGTGCGCATGCATGCGCTCAACAATCTGGGCACTGCCAAGGTGTTCAGAAATAATCCGGACGGCCTGCAACACCTTAAAGAAAGCCTCGCGCTCGCGCTCACGCACGGCCATCACGAGCACGCGGCGCGCGCCTATAACAATATGGGAGAATACGCCGTCGAGTTTCGAAACTTCGATCTGGCCAAGCGCATTCTTCAGGAAGGCCTTGCCTTCGATACAGAACACGATCTGGACGCATGGACACGCTATCTTTCAGGTCGTCTTGCACAGCTCAGGCTCGATCAGGGCCGCCTCAATGATGCCATCACAATTGCCGAAGGGATCGTATCACTGGAAGAGCACAGCCTGCTCTCCTGCCTGCCTGCGCAGCAAGTGCTTGCAACGGCTCGCATGCGGCGCGGTGATGCCGATGCCGAAACGCTGTTGAAGAAAGCGCTGGCGGACGCGATTGCAACAGATGATTTGCAGCACATTGTTCCGGCACGCCTCGCCCTGATCGAATGGGCGTGTATGAGCGATTTTCCCGATCAGGCCGCCGAGCATATGTCGCGCCTGTTAGAGCTTTCCAGCAATGATCGCCATCCATGGAATATCGGAATGCGATCCGTCTGGGCGGACCGACTAGGCCTGAAGCCACCTCAGGACCGTATAAATGATTTGCCGGAACCCTTCATTCTGGAACTCAATGGCGACTATCTCGACGCCGCGCAGAAATGGGAAGCACTCGGCCTGCCGTTCGAAACTGCCTTCAATCTGATGCGCGCGAGGCAGCAGGACAGTTTCCAGAAGGCTATTGGGCTTCTGGAGGCCATGAAGGCTCAACCTGCGCTCAAAAAGCTGCACACTATGGCGGATCAGGCTGGCGTGAAGCTGGAGTCCGCCTCTCAAAAGCGCGGCCCGTATAAAGCCGCGCGCAGCCACCCTCTGGGCCTGACGGCGAAGGAGCAATCGGTTCTGAAGCTGATCTGCGAAGGACTGGCCAATAAAGACATCGCCGACAAACTCAGCCGGTCCCAGCGCACCATTGAGCATCACGTCTCGTCCGTGCTCGGAAAGCTCAGCGCGCCAAACCGTATGGCGGCCATTTTGCGTGTTCAGAGCGAACCCTGGCTGATCGAAGAACCGGACGGCAAACAGTAACCGCGCCAGAGCTTACGTGAACTAAGTTTCATGCACGGTTCATGCGCCATGTCGTTATCCTGCCATAAAATGTGAGTTAGCTTCGGCACCGTTTCGCGCCTCACGCGTAAGGTATTGAAGTTTTATCCCGCTGGCGGACAGATTAACGTTGAACGAGACAAGAAATCTTAAAGCCCTGCTTTTAAGCTGGCCGAATAAAGCATGGTCCTGGTTTAACTGGGCACCAAACAGGACAGCTGCAGGGGCTGGTGGGACACAGATGACGACGACGTACCGCGCCGACATTGAAAGCGCACGAAAGACGCGCTTGCGCCGTCGTCGTGCGACTTTCTTTGCGTTGGTGCTCGCGACGTTGATTGCCCTCGCCGTCTCCGGCTTCATGCTCTGGCGTTATTTGTTCAATGATCTTCCGGTTCTGCCTTCGAATGACGAGCTCTGGGCCGTCAATCGCGAGCTGTCGATCGACCTTGTCGACACAGATGGAAACCGCCTCCTCCAGCGCGGACCGCTTTACGGTCAGGCCGTCGATCCGGACACCCTGCCAGAGTTTGTCGTTCAGGCCTTTATCGCCGCCGAGGACCGTCGCTTCTATGATCATGGCGGCGCAGACGTAATGGCGATTTTCCGCGCCGGATTTGCCAACTGGCGCGCCGGCTACACTGTGCAGGGTGGCTCTACGCTGACCCAGCAGGTGATCAAGAACCTCGTCCTCACACCTGAACAGACGCTTCGCCGTAAAGCACAGGAAGTCCGCCTTGCCATGCAGCTTGAAGCACGCATGAGCAAAAGCGAGATCCTTTCGCTGTATCTGAACCGGATTTATCTCGGCAATCGCGCCTATGGCATTGATGCGGCAGCAGACGTTTATTTCGGCAAGGACGTACAGGACCTGACGCTCGCCGAAGCGACCTTCCTTGCCGCGCTGCCAAAGGCGCCGTCGCGTATGATTGCCGACCCGAGCCTTGAAGATGCGCGCGAACGCCAGCGATATATTCTCAGCCAGATGGTCAATGAGGGCTTTATCACGCTGGAAGATGCCCAGCTGGCCGCGAACACGCCGATTTCGTTCGTAGAGGAGCAAGGCGACAACCCACTGCTGGAACATGTTGCAGACTATGTCCGCGACGAGCTGGAACAGCTGCTGCCGGAAGTCCCGCGCGACGCCGTGGTCACCATCACGCTCGATGTCGCCACGCAGCAGGCTGCATATGACGCGCTTCAGGAAACGATTGAAACCGAGGGCAATGCACGCGGCGCCCGCAACGGTTCGGCGATTGTCATGGGCACAGACGGACGCATTCTGGCGATGGTTGGCGGCATGGATTACCGCGAGAGCCAGTTCAACCGCGCAACCCAAGCCATGCGCCAGCCCGGCTCCAGCTTCAAACCATTCGTTTATGCGGCGGCCATGGAAGCAGGATTGCGCCCTTATTCAGTGCGCGTAGACGAGCGCCGCGAGATTGCACCAAACTGGTCGCCTCGAAACTATACCGGCCAGTATTATGGCCCGATACGTCTGCGGGACGCGCTGGCCAATTCGGTGAACACGATTGCCGCGCAGATCACGATGGAGATCGGCCCGGAGCGCGTGGTCGAAATGGCTCATCGCCTTGGCCTTGGCACAGATTTACAGGCTTATCCGTCGATTGCGCTGGGATCAGACGAAACAACGCTGTTCGACCTTGTTCGCGCCTATGGTGCCTTTGCGCGCGGCGGCGAACGCCTCGACCCGTATCTGATCGAGCGGGTGGAGAATACACGCGGCGAAGTCATCTATGAACGCACCGCCTATCCGCCTGCCCGCGTACTGCAGCAAAGCGTGGTCGAAGACATGAACGAAATGCTCGGCCTTGTTGTTACTGAAGGCTCAGGTGGCCGTGCACGTATTGAAGGCTGGAATGTCGCTGGCAAAACAGGCACCTCCCAGAACTGGCGGGATGCATGGTTTATCGGTTTCACCAATGACGTCGTCGCAGGCGTCTGGCTCGGAAATGATGAGAACGAGCCTATGGAGCGCGTGACAGGTGGCTCGCTTCCGGCACAGGCCTGGGGCGCGATGATGACCGAGATTCTGGAAAACTATGAGCCATCTGAAATCCCCGGCGTTGGCCGCAGCGACAACCTGTCCGATGCACAACTCGCGCGAGTGGACTTTTATAGTGAACTGGGCGACGCCTTCCGGGCGGCAGCGCCGACACGTGTTGCTTCTATAAGTTCACAGGGCGGCACCCAATAGTTCAACACGCCCTCGCGCACACATTCGGGGAATTTCTTCATGCTGAGAGCATTCATCATCATTCTGGCTGTCGTTGCAGCGCTTATCAGCATGTCTATGCTCGCCAGCCGCGGCGGGCATGAAAGCTATGACGCCGAGTATTTCAGCCCCGGTCCGGTGATCGGCATTCTGAAAGGCCTTTCAGAGGACGAGCTTGAAGGCCGTGAAATCGGAACACCGGGCGCGGCCCGCGCGCGTGAGATGATCACCGCCCGCATGAGCGCAATGGAAATGCTGAGCATTGGCGCAGGCTATGAGCACCCGTTCAGCGTACCGATCATTCCGCGCAATCAGGAAGAAGCCGCCGAAGAGCGCCCGCCGCTGGAAGGTGTAAACCTGATTGGCGCCGTACAAGGCAGCGCAGGCTCTGACCGCATTATCGTCGTCACCGCGCACTATGATCATGTCGGCATCCGCGATGGCGAGATTTACAATGGCGCGGACGACAATGCCTCTGGCGTCGCTACCGCTCTGGCGCTTGCGCAGCACCTTTCACGGTCACGCAACCAACCAAAGCACACATTCCTGTTCGTTTTCCCTGATGGAGAAGAACACGGCCTGTCCGGCGCGCGTGGCTTACTTGCTGATCCGCCTCTGCCGGTCGACACTCTGGCGTTCAATCTGAACTTCGACATGCTCGCCCGCGCAGACAATGGCCAGCTCTGGGCTTCAGGCGCGCATCATATGCCAGCCCTGCTGCCGCTTATCGAAGAAGTTGCTGCCGAGGCGCCGATTGATCTGCGCTCCGGTTATGACGGTTCGGATGAAGCGCAGGATGACTGGACCACCCAGTCAGACCACGCCGTCTTCTATCGAAATCAAATCCCGCACCTTTATCTCGGCGTGGAAGATCACCCCGACTACCACCAGCCGACCGATGACTTTGAAAACATTGATCAGGACACATTCCTGCGAAACGTCGACACGGCGATCATGGTCGCAAAGGCTATCGACGACCAGCTGGAAGAGCTTCTAGGCCTACCGCCACTGGAAGCTCCGGTAGAGAACTAAGCCTTTCGCGCACCTGTCATCAAATGGCGGTGCGCGAAGATCAGCTTCTCTTTCACATTAGGCGAGATCACGAACGGATAAATGTCCTGCATCCCCATGGATCGCACAATGTGGTTGAGCCCTGTGCCAAACTTAAAAGCCTGATCCAGCAATTTCTCGCTCTTCGCTTCTTTGTACGCATCATAGCCTGAGCGCGGCCGTCTATTATGCCGGAGCTCTGCGGCTGATGCGCTGTCGACGATATCGGTCAGATGCATGACGTGTGCGCAGGTTTCAGCCCAATCCTCATGTGGATGCGAGCTGGCATACCGCGTGACAAAGCGTGACTGAAAATCTGCAGGCGCGCCGTTTTGATAATGCCGGTCCAGCGCGGCGCCATAATCAGCGCTTTCATCTCCGAACAAGGCGCGAAAGCTTTCCGTAAAGCCTTGCTGCGTCTGCAGGCGCAGAAACAGGAAATGCGCGATCTCGTGCCGGAAATGCGCTGTCATGGTACGCAGACGCTCATCCAGTTCATCGCGGCGGAATTCGCGGACAACCGGGTCGCCTTCAGTCACATTGATTGTAATCAGGCCGTTCGCATGCCCCATAGTGACAGGCATTTCGCCTCTGGAGGTTTGCTCGGCCAACATTTTGAAGGTCGGCCACGGCCCGTTATCCTTCGCGGTGAACCATCCCCAGCGCATAAGGTTGGACAACACCCAGCGTTTTGATTGTTCTGACACACGCCAGAGCGCGACATTGTCCCCATGAAACGTGTCGGGGATAGTCTGCGTCATCTGACATGACCGGCAAAATCCCGTATCGCCTTCTGCCTTCCAGTTGCAGGAAATGGGCTGCCGGTTCTGACAGGGCTGCGCCTCATTCAGCATCACATCCATATCGGGATCATAGAAAAGCGGCGCGCCACATGTGCAATTGAGATTGGAAAAGAACACGGGTGTCTTACACGCGCCGCAAGTGAAGATTTTCATAGTCTGAAAGGGGCCTCCCGTTTCTTCTATGCCGTCAACTCGCCAGCGATGTACAGGTTGCTTTAAAGGGCCGAAAAACTTCAAAAACACGCGAACACGGCTAAAGTCGCGGTCTGTGTTCGTTTCTTTCTTTTGACCTACGCCCCTGACCTGCTATAGCCAGCGCAGATTCTGGCAAATGAGAGAGGCTGCATATGGCTAAGATCAAGGTCGTAAACCCGATCGTCGAAATGGACGGCGATGAGATGACACGCATCATCTGGAAGATGATCAAAGACCGTCTGATCCACCCTTACCTGGACGTTGACCTGAAATACTTCGACCTCGGCATCGAAGCACGTGATGCTACGGATGACCAGATCACTGTCGACGCTGCGAACGCAACGAAAAAGTATGGCGTTGCTGTTAAGTGTGCGACGATTACTCCGGACGAAGCGCGCGTTGAAGAGTTTGACCTCAAGCGCATGTATCGCTCTCCGAATGGTACGATCCGTAACATTCTCGGCGGCGTTGTATTCCGTGAGCCGATCGTAATCTCTAACGTTCCACGTCTCGTTCCTGGCTGGACCAAGCCTGTCGTAATCGGCCGTCACGCATTTGGTGACCAGTACCGCGCGACAGACATGCTGATCCCGGGCAAAGGCAAGCTCACCATGACCTTCCAACCGGAAGATGGTTCTGAGCCAACAACGCACGAGATCTTCGACTTCCCGTCCTCCGGTATCGCGATGGGCATGTATAACCTTGATGACTCAATCCGCGACTTTGCGCGTGCGAGCTTCAACTATGGCCTTCAGCGCAAATGGCCGGTTTACCTGTCTACGAAGAACACCATCATGAAAAAATATGATGGCCGCTTCAAAGACCTGTTCCAGGAAGTTTATGAGAACGAGTTCGAAGAGCAGTTCAAAGAATTCGGTGGCACATACGAGCACCGCCTGATCGACGACATGGTTGCTGCAGCTATGAAATGGTCTGGCGGCTATGTCTGGGCTTGTAAGAACTATGACGGCGACGTTCAGTCTGACACGGTTGCTCAGGGTTATGGTTCCCTCGGCCTGATGACATCCGTTCTGATGACGCCAGATGGCAAGACTGTCGAAGCTGAAGCGGCTCACGGTACAGTGACACGTCACTACCGTAACCACCAGAAAGGCGAAGCAACGTCTACAAACTCCATCGCGTCTATGTTCGCGTGGACACAAGGCCTCACACACCGTGGCCGTATGGACGGTACGCCAGAAGTTTCAAACTTCGCGAAGCTGCTTGAAGAAACCATCATCAAGACAGTTGAAGCTGGCGACATGACGAAAGACCTCGCGCTTCTCATCGGTCCGGATCAGGGCTGGCTGACAACAGAAGAGTTCATCAACCGCGTTGGTGACAACTTCGAAAAAGCGATGGCTGCTCAGTAAGCGTCTGACGCCCAAGTCAAACGAGAAAGCCCGCCTCACTGGCGGGCTTTTTTTATGTCCGACCTCCTCCCCTGAACGGGGGGGCGTAACGCAACCAAAATCCCTCTAACCTCTGTACGCAGTTGTTTTTCCGCTCCATTCTGTTTCGGGGACACATCAGCGAACGCTATGGGGGATAAGATGGGACAAGTTCCGGAAACTGCGAAACGCACACAATCACGCTTTGGACGCGGTGTGATCGTCATAGTCCTACTGATCGCCGTCGTGATTGGTGGCCGCTTCCTGCAGGGTCGTTTTGATCCGGCCATGGCAGCACGCGCGCCAGATTGCCTGGAACTGTCAGACGAAGGCCTCTCCTATACCAACATCTGCGAAGCAGAGATCAATTTTCGCTATTGCTTCACCACCACTCCGGGCACCGGATTGCAAAACTGCGAAACCATTGCTCTGGCACCAGACGAAACCAGCCATTCCCTGTTCGATGAATACCGCGCCGCCAACGCCGATGGCGTTCACGAATACGCCTGCGAGGCGCCCTATCTGCCAGTCCGAATTCAGTCCTACACCGACCGCCACGTCGATATAGATGCCTGCCGACTAGATCCGGAGAATCCATGATACGCCAAGGACAAGTAAATCTGATATTCGCCGTAATATTCGGCGTCGGATTTCTCACAATGGTGGGGTACATTCTGATGCCCAACACGGTCGGCTGGGCAATTGCACCGCAATCTGTAGCGCGCGTCCCGCTTTGCATGAGCAGCGACGGCGATTGGCACTATGAAAATACCTGCCGCTTCGATGTGGAATTTCAGTTTTGTTTTGAGAACCGCGAAGGTGAGTCATATGACTGGCGCTGCGAGACGGCCATTCTGTCTGAAGATGAAACCGTCGACGCAAGTATTCTGCACGACAGTCTGACCAACTATGCAGGCTTTTCCATCAATACCTGCCGCGTGCCTTATGCCCCTGCTCCGATAGAGAATAATTCATTACCTCCGCTGGGATGCTATAAAACCGAAACGGGAGACGCCTCGTGAGCAATGACACCAAAACTGGCAAAACAAAGGTCAACCCTCTACTGGGCGTTCTGGCTTTCGTTGCGCTCGCGGCTGCAATCTTTGTCTTCAGCGGGTTTCTGGGGGAACAGACCAGACCACACCGTTATGCGCTAGTGAATGAGTGCATAGGCGACCCTGCAGACGGTCAGTTCTTCATCAACACCTGTGAAACGGATATTAATCTGCGCTATTGCGCCCGTGCTGTTTCCGGCGAGGAGAATGATGTCTGCCGCACCGAGCGTCTTGCTCCTGGCACAGGCTCTGAGACCTATTACCCGACACGGCGTGAGATGGGAGAAGACTTCGCAGACCGCGATGTGTGGGCCTGTGAGGCGCCTTATATGCCCGACATGGTCGTAACAAATCACAATAGCGCCCTGTTCCGTGAAGGCTGCCGCCAGCCTGATGGCGATGAGGATCAGTAAGTGGCTGACCCGTCGTCCAGCGAAAAACAGCCAGACAAGAAGCAGGGCCCTGGCTGGCTCTTTCCTGTCGCGGCCGTCCTCGTGCTCGGCGCAATCGGATATGTGTCGACCCGGCTAACAGAGCCTGAACGCCTCGCGGACGTAAATCACTGCATCGGGCCGCGGGAAGGCCACCCGATCTATGAGAACACCTGCGATATGCCTATCCATCTGCAATATTGCTTCTTCTCTGATGCAGGCCCCGAGCGGGATATGTGCCGCAATACAGAGCTGGCACCCGGCGAAGGACTCGATCAGGAAACCCTCAATAATGATCTTGCAGAACTGGACGGATTATTTCGCGCCGACTTCTACGCCTGCGAACTACCTTTCGTTCCGGGCCAGTTCGAGCACTGGAACACACGCCGCATGCGGGCGGGCTGCGTACAGCCGGGTGACCCGTTTGCAGGCCCTCATATTTCACGTCCCGGAGCGGCTCGAACACCGGCAAATACCGGCGAAATTCCCGACGATTTATAGCCGCAGTACCGGTTCGGAATGATTGAGCGAAAAAAAGGCTTCAAAATCCGCAGAAGCCCACTTGATTCCTACAGCAAAAGGCGTAAAAAGCGCCGCTCAGTCGGAGTGTAGCGCAGTCTGGTAGCGCATCTGGTTTGGGACCAGAGGGTCGGGAGTTCGAATCTCTCCACTCCGACCATTTTCCCCTTCAAAATAAAAAACAACTCAACCGTAAGACTTACGTCGCACGTAACTTCAACAGTTGAATGTGTTTACATATCAAGATTACATCTTTTTAAGCATAAAATTTTTCTGCATTTTCAAATGCCTCGCAAATTCTTTGCCGTGATTTGCATTTTAACGCATTTTTCGGTTGCATTATTTGGGAGTTTTGTGTTTAAGCACCCCTCGCATCCGGAGCAGTTACCCGTCCCCCCTCGTTACTGCTTCAAAGATGCACCCCCTCAGTCAGGCGTCGCGTAAGTTCCCCCGTCCCTTCCCCCCCTCCTTCGGGGAGCTTGTTTTCAAGTTTTGAGCGTGACGTCTGGCTGTACCTCCCCCGAAGAACAAAAGCCCTCAGGCGAAGTCGTAATCGGCCTCATGCTTTACGGGGAAATTCACCGACCGCGCGATGAAGCAATATTTGTGAATCTCGCCATGGATCGCGTCGGCCTTAGCCTGATCATCGCCAGCCTGGAGCGTAATTACCGGCCTGAGCGTGGCGGCAACAAAGCGGCCCGTTCCATCCGGCTCTGACTCGCCATGCCCGACAGGATTGTCCTCATAGCCGAGCACGGTCAGACCGGCACTCGACGCCAGATGAAGATACCACAGCATGTGACAGGCCGAGAGCGCCGAGATCAGCAGATCTTCGGGGTTCATCAGAGACGGATCACCGCCCAGCATGGGATCATTAGAACAGGAT
Organism: Ponticaulis sp.; assembly: GCA_002723155.1. Taxonomy (GTDB): domain Bacteria; phylum Pseudomonadota; class Alphaproteobacteria; order Caulobacterales; family Hyphomonadaceae; genus Ponticaulis. Next base: position 78,183 of record PBNO01000003.1, read on the forward strand.
ACAACAGGCTTGCCCGGAACCGCGATATCCCAGATCCGGTCATATGCCTTATAGCTGCTCGTCCCACTGCCCCGATTACCTGTCCAAACAATGCGGGAGGTAAAATCATGGGCGCGGGACATAGCGTTTATCTCTTCTGGTTCAGGTCTCGAACAGCGCCGCGTGCGGCGGATGTTGTGAAGGCAGCATAAGCTTTCAGCGCCTGAGAGACATTACGCTTACGCGGCTTCTCAGGGCTATACACAGCATCACCACGCTGTGCCTGAATTTCACGACGCGCAGCAAGCTCTGTTTCCGAGAGACGCAGAGAAATAGTGCGGTTCGGAATATCAATGTCGATCATGTCGCCATTCTGGACCAGCGCAATCGTGCCGCCCTCAGCGGCTTCTGGAGACACGTGTCCGATAGAGAGGCCTGACGTACCGCCGGAAAAGCGACCATCGGTGATCAGCGCACACGCTTTGCCGAGGCCTTTGGATTTCAGATAGCTGGTCGGATACAGCATTTCCTGCATGCCCGGACCGCCACGCGGCCCTTCATAGCGAATGACGACCACGTCACCTTCGACCACTTTTCCGGTAAGGATAGCGGAAACCGCATCATCCTGGCTTTCATAGACCTTAGCAGGACCGGAGAATTTCAGAATGGAATCATCAACGCCTGCCGTCTTCACGATACAGCCATCAATCGCCAGATTACCAGACAGCACAGCAAGGCCGCCATCCTGACTGAAGGCATGTTCTTTGGAACGGATGACGCCGTTTTCACGGTCAATGTCGAGGCTTTCCCAACGGCTTGCCTGACTGAACGCTACCTGCGTTGGCACGCCGCCCGGCGCAGCAGAGTAAAGCTCACGCGCGGTGTTAGACGTCGAGATGGTGATATCCCACTGATCGATGGCATCGCCAATCGTTGGCGCGTGAACCGTCGGCAAATTGCGGTGTAGAAGCCCAGCGCGATCCAGCTCACCGAGGATAGACATAATGCCGCCCGCGCGATGCACGTCTTCCATGTGAACGTCATCTTTCGCTGGCGCAACCTTACACAGGCACGGCACGTTGCGAGAGAGCCGGTCGATATCATCCATTGTGAAATCGATTTCCCCTTCGATCGCCGCAGCGAGAAGGTGGAGCACGGTATTGGTTGAACCGCCCATCGCAATGTCGAGGCTCATCGCGTTCTCAAATGCCTCAAAGCTCGCGATGGAGCGCGGCAGAACGCTCTCGTCGTCCTGCTCATAATAACGCTTACAATTATCGACGATCAGACGGCCTGCTTCGAGGAAGAGACGCTTACGATCCGCGTGCGTTGCAAGTGTAGATCCATTGCCCGGCAGAGAGAGGCCCAGCGCCTCTGTGAGACAGTTCATGGAGTTTGCAGTGAACATGCCGGAACACGAACCACAAGTCGGGCAAGCCGAGCGTTCAATCGCCTGCACATCTTCATCGGAGACATTCTCGTCCGCCGCTGCAACCATCGCATCAACGAGGTCGAGCGCGATCTCCTTGCCGTCTTTGACAACTTTACCGGCTTCCATAGGGCCACCGGAAACAAACACAGCCGGAATATTGAGGCGCATTGCAGCCATCAGCATACCCGGCGTGATCTTATCGCAGTTGGAGATACAGACCATCGCGTCCGCGCAGTGCGCATTGACCATATACTCGACACTGTCCGCGATCAGCTCACGCGATGGCAGCGAATAGAGCATGCCGTCATGGCCCATCGCGATACCGTCATCGACAGCAATCGTGTTGAATTCTTTGGCAACGCCGCCAGCCGCTTCAATCTCGCGCGCGACCATCTGGCCGAGGTCTTTCAAATGGACGTGGCCCGGCACAAACTGGGTGAAAGAGTTCACCACCGCAATAATCGGCTTACCGAAATCACCGTCTTTCATACCTGTCGCGCGCCATAGACCACGAGCGCCCGCCATGTTGCGGCCATGTGTGGAAGTACGTGAACGATAATTCGGCATAGTCTTACTCTTTCGGCTGAACGTCCGGCGGCTCAGGCACGCAACGGACCCTCTCTGCCCTATCAGGGGAAACCAAAGCTCGCAAGAATAGACGCAAGTAATTCGCGCTGATTGAGGTTATTTTTTGCTCGGATACACTTCAACAAGCGATGAGTTGGTGGAAAAATCGGCGAATGCACCGCTCTAAAGGATTTTATTCCGATAGAGATGCAACCTCGTCAGGTTCAACGTGCGCCAAATACAGCCCTGAGATCAGCCATAGCCGGCATAACGCCCAGGAGCAAAAGCAACCCCGCCACAGGCAATAGTCCGCCAGCAGCCCAGCTCTGAATAATCAGCGCGCCGCAAATTCCCCCTACGAGAAACGCGATGAAAACGCTGAGATAGAGCACCATACGAACGAGATCTGCACGCCGCGCCCTGCCCGCAAGCCAGCGACCGATCTCGATACCAAGATCGGTAGAAAGGCCTGTCACATGTGTGGTCCGCACGACGGCTGTAGAAGCTTTCGTGATCAGCGCGTTTTGCAGCCCCATTAGAAAGCAAAGCATGGCCGCGATAAAAGGCACCAGCGCGACGCTATCGCTGAATACGCTGCTCAACAGAAAAATCGTCACCAGCAGAAAGGCCTCAATCAACAGAGGAAGACTATATTGCGAGGCTAATCTGCGCCGGCGAGCCTGAAGCACGAGCAGCGTCGTAAAGGCAGCGCCCGCGATGAAACAGATGATGAGTCCGAACAGCGCGGCAGCGGGTAGCGCCAGCCCAAGCGCGGCATCATCTGCTATGGCGGAGAGAATGCCCGTCATGTGAGACGTGTAGCGCCCGACGAGGAAGAACCCACCCGCATTGATGTAACCGGCGATAAACGCAAGCAGCAGCCCAAGCTGCCAGTTCTTGGCTGGCGTTCTTCGCCTGTCGGCGAGTTTGAATATGGATACGGGCACCAGTCTCTGCATTGCTTAAAACGCATACCATTATTCCCGCCTTTCAAACACCAGCGTCGCCGCGCACCCCTCTCTCATGGAAATAATTTTAGAAATCTCCTCAGACTCTATTGCAAATGATTTGCAAGAACATTGCCCCGCATCTACGCAAATGAGAATTATTCGCAATACCAGGGGTAGTTATGAAAAACGGATTTCTGCGAAGCATCAGCGCAGTGGCTATCGGGCTCGCCGTCGCGCAGGGACTTGCAGCACAGGCTGACGATGCCGACGCGATTGAACCGGCTTACGGAGACACTGAAGAGCGTATGCTGGATGACATCGTGGTCACAGCGGCGGGCTTTCAGCAAAACATCGTAGACGCACCGGCCAGCATCACCCTGCTCCCGGCCGAAGAGCTGGAACAGCAGCGCGTGAACAGCCTCGCAGAAGCGCTCCGCAATGTGCCTGGCGTCGATATCGGCAATGGCGTCGGCAAAACTGGCGGCCAGAGCATCACCATCCGCGGCATGCCGAGCGATTATACCCTCGTACTGGTGGACGGTCGTCGTCAGAACGCTGCGGGTAATGTCACGCCAAACGGCTTTGGCGACACATCTGCAAACTTCATCCCCCCTGTTTCCGCGACCGAGCGTATCGAGGTTGTGCGCGGCCCGATGTCTACGCTTTACGGGTCCGATGCGATGGGCGGCGTGGTGAACATCATCACACGAACGCCTGACGAAGACTTCGGAATTGATCTTGGCGTCGACGCAACGCTGCAGGGCGATGATGATTTCGGTAACAGCTATAACACCACGCTCTACGCGGATGGTCCGGTTGTACCCGGTCAGCTCGCTTTTGCCGTGCGGGGCCGCTATTTCGAACGCGAAGCTTCCGAACTGATTTACACGGACGTAAACGGTGACCCGATCGAAGTGTCACGTCGTGGCCCGTCCCCAGTAGAAGGCACAATCTGGTCTGCCGGTGGCCGCCTTACCTACACACCGAATGACAATCACCGCATCTGGTTCGACGCCGATATCAACGAACAATCCTTCGACAATTCGCAAGGCCAACTCGGCACGCTGGGCACGCGCGGCTATGCCGACGAGCTTCAGTTCAACCGTGAACAGTTTGTGCTGGCTTACACCGGCGAAATCCTGGACGGCGTGCTCGACGCGGACATTACCCGCAACACAACAGAAACACTCGGACGCGTCCTGCCGTCTGATGTCGCAGGCACAAACCGTCTTGCGGGCGACCCGCGCGATCTGGAAGCGACCAACACTATTTACAATGGCCGTTTCTACCGGACGGTTGGCCAGCACACATTCACAATTGGCGGCCAGTTCTGGGATGCCGAAATGGTTGACGGCGTAGCAGCAGAACCATTCAGCCATGAGCAATGGGCTCTGTTCGCGGAAAACGAATGGCGCATCATTGACGACCTCGCGCTGACCGTTGGCGGCCGGTACGACAATCACAGCACCTTCGGCGAACAATTCTCTCCACGTGCTTACCTTGTATGGACTGTAAACAACTATTTCACCCTGAAGGGCGGCGTCAGTCGTGGCTTTAAAACGCCGCGTCTTGAGCAGATTGCGTCCGGCATTATCGGCTTCCGTGGTCAGGGCACCATCCCTGTACTCGGCACACCGACACTGCAGCCGGAAACAAGCACGACCTATGAGGCAGGCGTTTACTTCACAGACGGTCGCGGCCTTACAGGTAACCTCACCGTGTTCCAGAACACGTTTGAAGATAAGATTGCTGACGGTCCGGAACTCATCAACTGCGCCTATGCGCTGACAGAAGCCGAATACAACGCCCTGCCAGCGTCCGATTCCTGTGTTGATTACGGCTACTGGCCACGCCCGGCAACCTTCTCCCAGTCCATCAACGTAGATGAGGCTGAAACGCGCGGCGTTGAGGCATCTCTGCGCCAGGCCTTCGAAGACGTCACCATCTCGCTCAACTACACCTATCAGGACAGCGAGCAGAAGAGCGGGCCGAGCATTGGTGAGCCACTCGTCAACGTGCCACAGCATCAGCTGAATTCGCGCGTAAACTGGGATGTCACCTCGGACATCAATCTCTGGATACGCGGCGAATACGCATCAGAGCGCTATCGCGGCGCAGGTGAAGCGCAGGACCAGCTCGGCGACTATTCAAGCTATGTCCTGTTTAACCTTGGCGGCGGCTGGCGCGCAAACGACCACGTCACGTTCAATGCTACGATTGATAACCTGCTTGATGAGGATTTCATTCAGTACATGCCTTATACGAGCCGCGGCTCGCAGGCTTATTCCAACGAGTACGCGATCAATCAGGAACCGCGCCGCCTCTGGCTTTCAGTGAATGTGAGCTACTAAACATACGAAAACGCCCCGGCCATCTGGTCGGGGCGTTCTTCAATGTGCAATTTGCTTTGAGCTTAGTCCGGAATGCCACCAAAACGGCCGGACTGGAAATCAGCAAACGCCTGATGGATTTCCTGCACGGTGTTCATAACGAACGGGCCGTGACCGACCACAGGCTCGTCAATTGGCTCACCAGTCAGCACGAGCAGGACCGTATTCTCACCAGCGGTGAAGGTCGCGCCCTCGCCCTCTACAGAATAACGCGCCGCCTCACCGGCATTCACGCGATACCCGCCCGCATCAATATGGCCAGACATGACGACCAGCATGGTGTTGTGCGCATCGGGAATATCCAGCGTCATCTCGCCAGCGCGGGAGAGCTTAACATCCCAGATATTCATCGGCGTGAAGGTCGATGCAGCGCCTTTGACGCCATCAAGTTCACCCGCTATGAGGCGCGCCTTACCGCCATCAAATTCCACAACAGGAATCTCGGCATCGAGGATCGCCTGATAGCGCGGATGCACCATCTTGTCCTTCTTCGGCAGGTTCACCCAAAGCTGGCACATACGGAATGGGCCACCCTTTTCAGAATAGGCCGCCGAGTGAAACTCCTCATGGATCACGCCAGCCCCAGCGGTCATCCATTGAACGTCGCCAGGTCCGATCGTGCCGCCACCGCCATGAGAATCGCGGTGACTTACCTCGCCATCATAAACGATGGTCACCGTTTCGAAGCCGCGGTGCGGGTGCTGGCCAACGCCGCGTGGACGCCCGGTATCGTTCGGCGGGAATGCGTAAGGATTGCCATAGTCCAGCATGAGGAACGGGCTGATCGCAGCCGTGTCGCCGTTATAGTTGAACAGAGAGCGCACATAGAACCCGTCGCCGACCCAATGGCTTTGCGGGGCGCGCATGATCTGTACGAAGCTCTTGGTCATTTTCTTTTCCTTTCAACCTGCCCGTCACTGACCTTGGAAGGACCGGTATTTCTGGTCTGATAAAGGATATGTTTCACGACGCCGCGCTCACAAGTACGTTCCCGCAGGTGCCTATAAGCGGCACAAAAAAAATGCGGGGGCTTTCGCCCCCGCACCTTGGATGATTTCAGATCGAATTCGACCTAGTTGACGTAACGAACGCCCAGGAAGAAGAAGCGGCCACGTGGACCAACCGGCCAAGCCGTTTGGGTAGAGTATGGCTCTTCGTTCGTGAGGTTGTTTACACCACCGTAGAAGGTTGTTGTGTCGCTGTACTCGTAGTTCGCGCTTACGTCGAAGATGTAAGAGGAGTCGAAGAATGCACCGTCGCCATAGAGGCCGATGTCTTCGATTTCCGCAACAGACTGCTCGTCCAGATAGTTCGTCTGGAATGCGAGAGAGAGCGGACCACGATCCCAGGTCAGGGTCAGGTTACCAGAGAGCTCTGGAACTTGAAGCTCGCCAACTTCCGGATCGACCTCTGTGAGGTCGAGCGGGTTGAAGAAGCGATCCAGTTTCTCCTGGTAAGAACCAACGAGGCGAGCACCAAAGGTGTTTTCACCATAGTCGAAGGTGTAACCAGCAGAGAAGTCAACGCCGCTTGCTTCGAGGCGGGCATAGTTGATCTGACCTGAAGACAGGAAGTTCAGACCACCGTCCGCACGACGTGTGAACTGCTGACAGAACGCTGCAGATGGGTAGCTACCGGAGTCGAGACAGCCATCAAGGATGTCCTGAGAACCAACAGCGTCGATCGCGTCGTCGATTTTGATATCCCAGTAGTCGACAGTGACGATCAGGCCTTCAATGAAGCTTGGCTGGAAGATCGCACCGATTGTGTAGGTTTCAGCAGTTTCTGGCTCGAGATTCGGGTTACCACCGGATACACCTGAGAAACGACCCGTCAGCGGGTTATTCCAGATCAGGTTACCGTTTGCGTCAGTTACCTGCGCCTGTGGCACGCCAGCAGCGAGAAGGTCAGCAATACAGTTTGCTTCACGCTGAGCAGAACCGTTGCCTACGTTGCCCGGGTCACAAGGGTCAGCAGTCGCTGCGATTGTGATTGGCAGTGGCGGGTCAAACAGCTCGGAGATGTTTGGTGCACGAACCGCTTCAGAAACCGTAGCACGGAAGCTGAGGTCGGATACTGGCGCCCAAGTACCACCGACTTTCCACGTCGTAGCAGAGCCAGATGTAGAATAGTCAGACTGACGAACAGCCGCGTCGACTGTCAGCTCTTCGAAGAATGGACGGTCTGCCAGAATTGGGAGACGAACCTCTGCGAAGACATCATACACGTCATAAGAACCAGCTGTGTTGAACTGCTGTGTGTTGTCGATAGACGTGAATGAGTAGAGCCATGGAGACACTGTGTTGACGTTCACACCCGGTGTGAAAGACGTGCCCTGTGGCAGGATACCAAGCGTGAGTGAATCAAGCTGGTTGTCAGATGTTTCTTCGCGGTACTCGACACCAGCCGCGTAGCCGATCGGGCCAGCGAGGAAATTTTCGAATACGTCGAATTCACCAGCTGCAACAGCAGACAGTACGAACTGCTCGAGCTCGAGAACGTCTTCAAGATCAGACGTTACCCAGTCCTGAGCCGCCTGGCTTGCAGAGTAAGTGCCGAACGGGTTCAGCGGCTGACATTCACCCTGACCTGGCGTGAAGCTGTAGAAACGGTCAGAGAAGTATGCGCCGTCTGCGTAACCGCTGGACGCTGTGAAGTAGTCGATCTCGTAGAACGGGAACGCATCAACTTCAGAACGACAGACGATGTCACCGTTAGGCAGCTCGATTGAGTCAATCGCAGAGAAGACACGGTCGAGGTAGAGACCTGTGTAGTTTGATGTGTTGCGGAAGAGACCGTAGTTCGCAGAAACTTCTACGATGTGACCATCAACCGGTTCCCATTCGAGGCCAGCAACAGCGCGGTATGTTTCACGCTCGTTAGTAGACTCGTTGTTGTCAGAGAAGTCGAGCGGGTCCTGCGTAAGCAGCAGGTAGCCGACATTGTCCGCAACAGACTGAATGTTGTCCGGAATGAACGCGTTGTCCGGGTAAATCCAGAGCGTGTCGTAGAATGTGTCCTGCTCAGCAAATGTCGTGGACTCAGCGTTCACATACTTACCTTCAAAGAAACCACGGAGGTTTTCTGTGAACTGGTAAGACGTGTTCAGGTTGATCACGTATTTGTCTGTTTCAGGGAACAGCGTGTCACGGTTGAAGTTCAGACGACCACCGTCGCCACCAGAACCCCAGAGACCACCAGACGCGATCAGGCCTTCTTCGAAGACGCGCGCATTGCCGTTCTCGTCAGTGACCCAGCAACCTGCGAGATAGCCGATCTGGCCACCCAGAGATTCCTGACAGTCTGCGATGCCGTTATTGTTCAGATCGACATAAGTCGTGCCACGGCCACCAAAGCCCGGCGCGATAGAACCTTCCTGAGATGTCAGCCAGAAGCGTGGATCCTGAAGAACAACGCGAGCTGGTGCGCCAGCTGCGCGAGCGATCAGAGCCTGCTCTTCAGCTGTCAGTGTCAGACCAGCGAGTGCTGGATCGTTAGCGTCTGGAATCAGACCGCCGTATCCGCCGTAAATCGCGTTGAAGTTCGGTGTGTTCGCACCGAGTTCACCTGGCTGGAAGCGCAGGTCAGGGTTTGCCTGAGTTGTGTCGATGCCGTTGTCACGAGACCAGTCACGATCACCGTAAGTGATGTTGTTGTCTTCTTCGAGAGAGAACGTAACAACGAAGTTACCGCGGTCATTGTCGAAGTTACGACCATAGATCGCGTCGAGAGTGAAGTTGTTCGCATCACCGTAAGTAGACGCACCAACGCGGCCGTTTACTTCAAAGCCTTCATAGTCGTCTTTGAGAATGAAGTTCACAACACCGGTTACAGCGTCAGCACCGTAGACAGCGGACGCGCCACCGGTTGTCACTTCCACACGCTCAACGAGCGCACGTGGAATAGAACCGACGTCGACAGCCTGCGTACCACGGAAACCCGCAACGTGGCGGCGACCGTTTACAAGTGTCAGAGAACGTTCACCGCCGAGACCGCGAAGGTTCAGCGAGTTAGCCCCGGTCGCTGAGTTCTCTGCAGTCAGAGATGAAACGAGTGCCGGAATGTCGTTGACGATGTCAGCGAGGTTGATCTCACCAGACAGACGAATGTCATCGTCGTCTACAGACTGAACCGGAACAGATGAAATGAGGTTTGGATCCTGCGGAATGCGGGAACCGGTAACAACAACCGTGTCCTGTACGGATGTTTCTTCCTGCGCGATGGCTGGAGCACCATTCAGCAGCGCAAGAGAAGAGACGGTCGCGAGTGCCGCCGTAAGCGTAAACTTCATAGGAATGCCCTTTTTTCCCCTATAAAACTCACATGAACTCCCCAAGAAAAATTCATGTGAACGAATTGTAACATCAGTATCGTCGCAAACGGGAGAGGAAAGTTACAAAAAAAGATTTCTCACTGCAGCGGTTTCGTTGACAGCAATCGCCCGAAAATTGATCTAGAGTGGATTATTTTCTGTGCAGTTGAGAAATATACCTACAAATATGCCAACTTCATTGCAGTGTATCTTGCCAGCAACGGAGTCCATACACTGCCGCGACGTGGGCTAGCGTTTAAAGGCTTTGCGCAGGCCGGACGCCAGCCTATCCATGTCGTGCTCAGTTATGTGCAGATACAGAGCAAACCTCAGCGAATTGCCCCGTCTGCTGATGAAAATCTTCTCATCCGCCAAAGCTGGCAAAAGGTCATCCGGCAGACCGTCCGGTGAACTTGCACCTAATATATTCGGCGCTCGAAATCTCGTTTCGACCGGTGCCAGCCCGACCTCTTCAAGCAAAGATACAATCTGAGTGTTCAGCCTGTTGAGAGTCTCGGAAATATTGCCGATTCCCCAATCGGCGATCTGTTCGAGCGCAGCGATGCCGCCCGGTATGAGCGCGGGCAAGGACTTCTCGCCCATATCGAACCGCCGCGCACCCTGCTGATAAGTTGAAGAGTATTCTGCGAGCTTTTCAAAAATGTGAGCGCCTTGGCGGTTCATCCAAGTTTCTTCAAGCGGGCGCGCATCATGCCATTTTGGATCGACATAGAGAGAACTCAGAGCATACGGAAACAGCATCCATTTATAGCCCGCCGTCGCCACGAAATCCGGCTTCACGCGGCCAAAATCAAATGGAATGGCCGTCAGTGACTGGGTCAGATCATACACCTGAAACGCACCCTGAGCGCGCGCCGCCTCAGAGACTGTCACGACATCAATCAGTGCGCCCGTGGCCCAATGGCAATGCGGCAGAGACAAAAGCTTCGTGGCAGGCGTCATGGCCTCCAGTATTGCGCTGGTCCAGTCATGATCGGGCGGCGTTTCCACCGTCTTTATGCTTGCGCCCGTTTCCTCACTCACCCGCTTCCAGGTAAGATACGTGGACGGGAACGTCTCGGCGATCATGAGGATTTCATCGCCCGGCTTCAAATGCGGCGACAAAGCCTGCGCGGCGGTCGCCAGCCCGTAACTGGCAGACGGCATGAGCGCGAAATTGTCAGCTTTGGTGCCCGTAATCTTAGCGAGCAACTCGCGCAGCTGCTCAGGCTGAGAGAAGAAGTCGGTCGGCGCGACCTGCCATGGGCGCTCTTTGTGACGCAGACCTTCAATCATCGCCGCGCTGGAGGCTTTCAGCTGCGGCCCCTGATAGGCGCAATTGAAGTATGCGACATCCTCGGGAATATCGAAAAGCGCGCGCTGGGATGGGATTACCGGCATATCTGAGCCCCTTCTCTGCCCTTATTCCTCAGTACACACTTTCTTCCCTTGCCAAAACGGGCACGACCAACGAAATAGCGCCCATGGCAGCACCTCCCGTTCTTTCACTTAATGACATTCGCCTCACCTGGGGTGGCAAACCCGTTTTCGAAGGCGTCTCGCTCTCTATCGGTCCGAATGAACGCGCGGTACTGGTCGGTCGCAATGGCGCCGGTAAATCCACGCTTATGAAGATTATCGCAGGCGTGATCGAGCCCGATGAAGGCGATGTCTGGCGCCAGCCCGGCGTGCGCGCCGTCTATCTGGCGCAGGAACCGGACCTTTCAGGCTTTGATAAGCTGATTGATTACGCAGTAGGCGATTTGCCCGCGATTTCAGCAGATGACCGACACGTTGCCGAAGCCGAGCTCATGACGCTCGGCCTTGATCCGGAATCAGACCCGGCAAAGCTCTCAGGCGGCCAGAAGCGTCGCGCCGCCCTCGCGCGCGCCTTCGCTGCCGATCCGGACATCCTGCTTCTGGACGAGCCGACAAACCATCTCGACATTCCTGCCATCGAACAGCTCGAAGGCCGTCTGGCGAGCTTCCGCGGCGCACTTTTGATGGTGAGCCACGACCGCCGCTTCCTCGAACAGATTTCTACCTCTTGCTATTGGCTGCGTCAGGGTAAGGTCCGCTCTTATAATCGCGGATTTAAAGAGTTTGACGCGTGGGCGAATGAAGTCGAAGCCGAAGAAGAAAAAGCGCTCGACCGCCTGAATACCCAGCTGAAAGCCGAACAGCGCTGGATGGAGCGCGGCGTCACCGCCCGCCGCAAACGCAATATGGGCCGCCTTCGCAAAGTGTTGGACATGCGCGCAGAACGGGTCTCGCGCAAATCCAGCCTGAATGAAATCCGCGCCACGTCCGACATGGTCCTGGAAACGGCGGAAGGCTCTGGCAAACGCGTGATTGAAGCGCGTGGCATATCGAAAACCTTCCAGACACCGGCCGGTGAACTGCCTGTGGTGCAGAACCTCTCCATCCGCGTTCAGCGCGGCGACCGGCTCGGCATTGTTGGCCCGAATGGCGCAGGCAAATCCACGTTGATCAAACTACTGCTCGGTGAATTGGCGCCGGACACCGGTTCTGTAAAGCTCGGCACCAATCTGGAGATTGCCTATCTCGATCAGGGCCGCGACCGGCTCGATCCGAACGACACGCTCTGGCAGGCGCTCGCACCAGAAGGCGGAGACCAGATTGTCGTGCGCGGCACGCCGCGGCATGTCGCCTCATATGCGCAGGACTTCCTCTTCAAGTCCGAACAACTTCGCCAGCCGGTTGCTGCGCTTTCTGGCGGTGAGCGAAACCGACTTCTGCTTGCCATTGCTTTGGCCAAACCATCCAACCTTCTGGTCCTCGACGAGCCGACAAACGATCTCGACATGGAGACGCTTGAACTCCTAGAGGACATGCTCGCCGAATATGAGGGCACACTCATTCTGGTGAGCCACGACCGGGCCTTCCTGGATGGCGTCGTCACGTCCTGCATCTCACCGGTGGGTGACGGCGAATGGCTCGAAACACCGGGCGGCTATAGCGATGCCGTTCGTCAGCTGAAAGAAATTAAGGGCGCAAAAACAAAGGATAAGGCGACTACTAAAGGGTCAGCCAAATCCGACAAACCCGCCGCATCCAGGCAACAGAACAAGCTCTCCTTCAAAGACAAGCACCGCCTTGAACAGCTCGACAAGCTGATGCCACAGCTGCAGACGCGCATCGAAAATCTGGAAGCTGAACTCGCTGACCCGAACCTTTTCAGCAAGGATGCGACCCGCTTTCAGAAGGCGAGCGAAGAGCTTGAATCCAGCCGAGAAGAGCTGGAAGAAGCCGAAATGGAATGGCTGGAACTCGAAGAAAAACGTGAATCGCTGGAAGGTTGATTTTCCCCAGTTTTTCTTGCGAACCCAGTCAATTTTGCAAAGATTGCCAGACGCTTCGTTAACGGTCTTTGGCTAGGGTCATGCTCAACCATACACAGAATGAGCGACGCAATGTCATCCAGCACCGTTTCAGCTTTTGCACGTTTGAAAGATCTCGCCAGCGAATCCTCAAGTGAGAAGCGCCGCGAGCTCCTGCGTTCGATTACCGACCTCTTCCTCGGCGATCCATGCGAACGCAGCGATGCCGAATGCATGCTGTTCGATGACGTTGTTGGCGCGGTTGTGAAAGACATGCAGGCGTCGGTGAAAGCCGAACTCGCAGAAAAGCTCACAAAATCAAAAGCGCCTGTGCACAACACACTTCGCACATTCGCGATGGACGATGACATCAATGTCGCCCGACCTGTTCTGGAAAATTCAGCGTCGCTCTCTGATGAAGACCTGATCGAAATCGTGACCTCGCGTACGCAGGAACACATTATGGCGATCTCCAAGCGCGCAGGCGTGAGTGAGAAAGTCTCCGATGCGATTGTCGATCATGGTACCGAAGCGGTCATCGCGTCCCTCCTTGAGAACAGCACAGCCCAGATCGGCCGTGAATCCATGGAGAAGGTCGCGGATAAAGCGCAAAAGTCCGCACTTCTGCAAAAAAGCTTTGTAGGCCGTGATGACGTCCCGCTCGACCTGCTCAACGAGCTGGTCATGTTGGTCGAGAGCGATCTGCGCAGCGAAATCATGAAGCGTTTTGAAGGCGTTTCCGAACAGGAACTCGATGCGGCGCTTGCACGTAGCCGGCGCCTCGTTCGCAAGAATTTTGGGAAACAGTCCCGCGAACAAAAACTCGCTGAAGCCGAAGTTGATAAAATTCAACAGCGTGAAGCGCTTGGCATTGGCCATCTCCATCGCTTCATTCAGGCCAATGAAATTTCGAATTTTTGCGAAACCCTGCACCGTATTTCCGGCATCAGCTATGCTGCAGCCCACGGCATTTACATGAAGCGCGACATTGATGGCCTCGCCTTTGTCATGAAAGCGCTTGATGCACCGCTGCAAAGCTTTGCAACGATTGCGGCTTATGTTGCGGGAAAGAAAGACGCCGTGAACATGGTGACAGAATATGCTGCCGTTTATCGCGAGGTCTCTCCGCAAGCCGCGGCCCGTGCGCTACGCTTCTGGAAAGTCCGCGGCGCATCTTCGCAAGAAGAGGCAGCCTGATCGCTGCCTCCTGACGCTCAGGCGTTATTCACCACCATCGTCATCCATATCCATGCCCAGCGCTTTGCCCTGCGCGATTTTCTGAACGCGCGCACGCTCGACACGTTCTGACAGTTCCGGCGGCGACATGATTTCCGGCGGGTCCTGCTGCTGCATGTAGACTGTACGGCTTGGGAAGGCGAAGCCGGTTCCCGCGCGTTCGATAATGTCCATGATCTCAAGCGCCAGCTTCTCTTTCAGCGCCAGCCACTCACCCCAGTTGGTGGTGTTCGTGAAGGTATAGATCAGGAAGTCGATCGAGCTGGCATTAAACGTATCCACCCGCACGAAAAGCGCCGTTGCAGGTGGTTTAGCAAACTCCGGGCTATCCCAGAGGAAGGCTTCGATCTCGTCACGGATGAACTTCAATTGCTCCACGGTGGTGCGGTACTCAACGCCAACCACCCATTTGATGCGGCGATGGGTCATGCGTGAGAAGTTGGTCACCGCATTATCGGACAGCTTGGAGTTCGGCACATACATCGGGCTTTTATCGAAGCGACGGATCAGCGTGGAGCGGAAGTTGATTTTCTCGACGGTCCCCTCACACACGCCATCGACTGCAATCCATTCGCCTGGCTGGAAGCGTTTCTCGGTCAGGATCAGAATGCCCGCGATCAGGTTCTGGAACAAATCCTGCGCGCCAAGGCCGACAGCAATGCCGAACACACCAAGGCCAGCAATGATCGGCCCGATTGGGATGCCCCAAATGTCCAGAACGGCTGCCGCGCCAACGATCAGGAACAGGACCTGAAGCGTTTTGACGAGCCAGTCGACAATTGCGCCGGACAATGTCTCGCGCAGGCCAGTAAACAGGAATGAGAATGCGCCGACCGCTCGATTGAGCGTCCAGAAGATAGACAGTGCCACCATGGAGCGGAGGATGTTATCGGCAATGGCCTGCGCCGTCGGAGGCAGATCGACGACCTGTGTCGCGATATAAACACCCACAATGATCGGAACGAGTTTCAGCGGCGCGGAAATCGTCGTGACCAGCGCGTCGTCGAGATTGGTTTTTGTACCCGCGGCAGCGCGTGTGATCGCCCGCACGACAGTTCGCGCGAACAGGCCGCGGATCATCAGCGACAGCAAGATAACGCCTATCGCCGTCAGAACTTCTCCGTATGACAGGCCGAAGACGCCCTCATACCAAAGCCCTTCAATGTAAGCGTATCCGTCCTGCGCCCATTGCGGCATCGTGGAAACCCATTCGGGCGCCGAAGCTGTTGTCATCCCCAACCTCCGTGAATCAACTGGTCACGTTCTTTAACAGGGGCGATCCATGGTCAATATGGCGATTGACCTCAATCCCGCAAAATGGGGATGAAAGCCCCTCACCCCGCACTTCGGCTTCGATCAAAGCAACTTCATGCGTGTAGACTATATTTTTCTTTACGCACCCGATAAGCATGTCACAATCACAGGTGAACACACTTGTGTGGGAGGAGAGAGAAAAAATGATTCTACGAACAACAGGCCTTGCCCTGCTGATGGCATCGCTTGCGGCATGTGGCGGCGACGCACCAGCACCGGAAACACCAGCTGAACCACCTGCAGCCGAAGCACCGGCACCAGAAGCTGAAGCGCCGGTCGAACAGGCTCGCATCACTGAAGACGGCCACGCCAATTACGCGCATCAGGACAACTGGCTCTGCCTGCCTGAAACTGCTGGCGATGACGCATGCTCACCTGATCTGAGCACCACAGTTGTTGACGTTGTAGATGGCGAAGTCGTTGTGTCTACCGAAGGCTACACGCCAGCAACAGATCCGGCGGTCGACTGTTTCTACGTCTACCCGACAACATCAACGGATCAGGGCGGCAACTCCGACCTCGACGCAGACCCGGCTGAGCTGTTCACCACAGCAGGTCAGTTTGCACGCTTTGGCTCTGTCTGCCGCCAGTTCGCGCCAATGTACCGTCAGGTCACGCTCCGTGCGCTTCGTGCCAACATGGCTGGTCAGCCAATGGAACAGAACCGCGAACTGCCGCTTCAGGACGTAACAGACGCGTGGAACTACTACCTTGAAAACTACAATGATGGCCGCGGTGTCATCCTCGTAGGCCACTCACAAGGCTCAAGCGTGCTTCAGGGCCTGCTCGCAGCTTCCATTATCGGCACACCATCTCAGGACCTGATCGTCTCTGCGATGCCGACCGGCATCACCTATCCGACGCAGGAAGACGGTTCTTTCATGGGCATGCCGCCATGTGAAACAGCTGACCAGCTTGGCTGCGTGATCGCATATTCCGCATTCCGTGAAGATGTACCGCCAGCGCCTTCAAGCTTCTTCGGCATGAACACACAACGCGGCGACGCAATGTGTGTGAACCCGGCAGAGGTCTCTGGCGACGATGGTGTCCTTGATGCCTATCTCGGCACTGGCCCTGACCGCGCTGGCGTAGAGCCTGTCTTCGCTGAAGGTGTTGAAGTTGAAACACCATTTGTGAAACTGCCAGGCCTTCTGACAGCTGAATGCGTATCAACTGACTCGCATAACTACCTCGCGATCAGCATCAACGCTGACCCGAATGATGACCGCACAGACGAGTTCTGGGGCGACATCTTCAATGCAGACGGCACGATCAACGAAGGATGGGGCCTCCACCTTCTCGATATGCATGCGCCAATGGGCAACCTTCTGCGCATTGCGCAGGCCCAGTCTGATGCGTGGGTTGCCGCTCACAGCGAGTAAGCGACCTATAATCTGAAACCAGAAGCCGCCGGTGTGCTCGCATACCGGCGGTTTTCTTTTGCCCCTCAATGCCAAGCACACTTGTCAACAGGACAGATATATGACAAGCATACTTTTCATATTGAATAATTAGCTTTTCACTGAGGGATCTATATGTCGTTGCTCAACCATCCGCTCACCCAACATCGTATCCTTGTTCCGATCCTAGTGATTGTCCCGATTGCCTATCTGGCGTCGCTGCCCTGGCTAAAGGCATCACCAGATTGGCTTATCTTTGCGCTTGGCGGCGTCGCCGTACTCATTGAGGTTGGCGGCTCCTTCATTCTGTTTGCGCAAAAAGATCAGAAAAGCGATGAATGGCATCGCGGGGCGACACGCTTTGGCACTCAATGGGGCTGGCTGGTCGGTGCCGGCATTATCCCCCTGCTTCTGGTTCTTCCACCATTTCAGTCGCTCGTTCTGTCACTCGCTAATCTGACAGATCCGGAAGCGCAGCTGACCGAGCGCGCAGCACTCATGACATTCCTGTTGGGTTTTGGCGCTGTCGTTGTGCTGCAGGCGATCTTTACCGCTGTGTTCAGCCTCGTCTGGCGCATCTGGATGTCACGCGCAGTTTGAGGAAGCAGGCATGAAAAACTGTATCCGGGTGCTTCGCGCAGAACACAGCTGGAGCCAGGCAGAGCTTGCAGACCGCGTCGGCGTCTCTAGAAACTCCATTAACTCCATCGAGAATGGACGCTTTGATCCGTCCCTGCCACTGGCATTCCACATCGCCGATGCATTCGGCCTCACCATCGAAGAGGTATTCGAGCGCCCTGCGCCTCCGGAGAAAGGCACTTAACTGGCTGATATCGTGACAATGCAGTCATAGAAGGCGCTTCTCTGTATTCTCCCCTTGCAGGCAGAGCGACGGCGTTGTTAGCGTGCGCGCGACCAGCCGGAGACCTATATGCTTTTCAACTTTCGCTCATGCCTGATGTCTGCACTCGCTTTCAGCGCTATTCTGCCAGCCAGCGCGCAAGAAGCGCCGCCACCGCCAGAAGAACAGCAACAGGCGAACACCAGCGAAATGCTGACAAACTGGCTGATGATCGATGTTCTGGACCGCAATTGCCGCATTTTCGGCCTGACAGACCGTGTCGCGCTCACCCGTGAGGTCGGCGCTTACACCCGGGTCTGGCGGGCAAGCCAGGGCGCTGCGACGCCGGATGCCCTGCTCGCCAATCTGACCGGCCTGACCGAAACGGCTGTTGAGCGCGCTGAAGAGATCAATTGCGACGACGCGATGAACTATCTGTTCCAGGCGCGCCGCGAATATTTCCGCTCCCTGCTCGCGCAGATCGTCAGCGCCGCTGGTAATGATAGCTGGGATAGCGAGCCGGACGCGATCAAAGCCTCATGGCAAGCGCTTGTGAACGAAATTGGCGGCTTTTTCGGCGGCGAGGAGTTCAACCGGCTGCGCGGTATTTTCCAGGCTGAAGTGGAAGGCGCAGACCTAGATCGCGAAGAGCTCTGGTCACAGCTTCGCCCGGTCCTGTTTGCAACGCACTGGCAGCTTTCCGTCGCTGAAGACGGCTTTTCCGTTTACCCGCAGCGACAAGCGGGCGGCCAGTTCAATTATGTCTTCACCCGTAACGAAACCGAAGAAGACCTGCCTTACTCCATCACTGCGCCGACGGAAATTGCCGTCAGCGGAGAAGACGGCCAGCCACATGCGCTTCTGTCAGCAACCGGCAAAAGCGATGACGACCGCGTCGTTGTCTTCCTGCAAAAATATGATTCATCAGCTCAGCCAAACGAGCTGAATGCCAGCATGCTCGTCCAGCAACCGGCGCAAGCGGGTATGGCTCCGTCCCTTCGCAGCTTCGATGCCGAACCTCTTCCGGAAGAAGACTGCCCGACAGACTTCTGCTTCATCTTCCCGGCTGACGCGACCCCTGCAACAGCTAACGCGCAGAACCGCGCGATCCAGCTGGTCTTCACACCTGCAACTGAAGAGGCGGAATAATCGGGCTAGCGACGTACCCGAAGCACTTCAGGGCGTCGCAGCGCGAAGAAAAAGTCGCTATCGAACGGACCTTCTGACCAGTTGTCCGGCAGATCATCAACGCGCGACTGCATGTGCGCGCTGTCATAGCCGCGTTCGCGCAGCATCCATCCTGCAGGCACATCATCTGCCAGCGACTGTGTGATCACACGGCGGCGCACACGCGCCGCGCCTGACACTTTGGCAAGTTGAACGGCTGCTTCGAGCATATCCGCATCGCTAACGCCGCTTTCATCGAGGCTGACCATGTCCTCAATCTCCAGCGCGGAGGCCGAGAACATATCATCCTTGGCAAGCGAAACCGCGAGCAGCGCCACCAGAGCGCCTTCACGGACAACACCAAGCAGACGCATAGCATCATGATAATCCGGATCGGCAAGGCGATAGCGCCAGATCTCCGAAGACCGGTTGGGTTGAAGCGTTGCTCCGGACTGAAGCGCCTCATTGAAGGCATCGAGCAGACCCGACATAGACGGGTCGGCCGGATCAATCACGGTAAAGCCGGCGAACTCACCAGCTTTCGGTAGCGGTTTCACCCCACGTTCGAGATGTTGCCAACCCGACGCGAGCATCTTGAACGGGCTGTTTTTGAACGCATTGTAAATTCGCGAGCGCAGAAGCGCGCTCCAGCGGACAGGCTTTTCAAGGAAAAGACGGCCCAACTCACCCCGCCATGGGTGCACGTCCACATACGGATAGATGGGGGCGGATAACGCGTTATTGTTCAGCGTATTAACCCCGTCCGTGGCGTGAGTTTTCAGCATATGACGGAGCAGTTTCAAACCAACGCCGGGTCGTCTTTGGCGAGAAACAAATGTGTGCGCAGACACCATGCTTCGTTCTGTCGTACCGCTCTTGAAACTGCGGCGCTGCGTGCAAATAAAGGCTTCGGCGCGCCCTTCTTTCATGGCGACATAGCCTGCCGGCTCATCGCCCTGTTCAGGGTTATCAAACAATACCCATCGCCAGCCTTCCAGCGACCGCGCCGGAAAACCGCAAATCTCGTTCAGCTCCACCAGATCGGGCAGATGCGATGGACTGACGGGTGAAATTTCGACCTTAGACGGCAATGCCCAGATAACTCACACAAACGACGTTCATAAGCCGGTTTAACACGCGCGCATTAAGCGAGCCTTGCCAGCAATACCGCTTTTTCGACACGATCACCGAATTTAAGCGTCAAACAGGATGAATTCGGGCACATTTCTTACTTCCGAATCCGGCCGTTCCCCGTTAAAGAGCGCGTATGACTGATACCACCGACCTCTCCGCCAAAATCGTCACTGCCATGCAGACCGTCCAGAACCAGTCGGATGCTGCCGAACATGGCATCAATACCGAAGAATGGGATCGCCTGATCACGCGTCTCGGCAGACACCCTAATCTGGTGGAATTGGGCATTTATTCGGTAATGTGGTCGGAGCACTGCTCTTACAAATCTTCACGCCGTCACCTCTCCAAATTCCCGACAAAGAATGAGTTCGTCATTCAGGGGCCGGGCGAGAACGCTGGTGTCATCGATATTGGCGATGGTCAGGCAGCGATCTTCAAAATGGAGAGCCACAACCACCCGTCTTACATCGAGCCTTATCAGGGCGCGGCGACAGGTGTTGGCGGTATCCTGCGCGACGTATTCACAATGGGCGCGCGTCCGATTGCACTGGTCAACGCGCTGCGCTTTGGCGAACCTGATCACCCGAAAACACGCTCTCTGGTGGCGGGCGTTGTTCACGGTATTGGCGGCTATGGTAACTGCGTTGGCGTTCCGACTGTTGCTGGCGAAACCCAGTTCGACGCTGGCTATAACGGCAACATCCTCGTTAACGCTATGGCTGTTGGCCTCGCCGATCAGGACAAGATTTTCTACGCACGTGGTGCAACGCCGGGCAACCCGATCTTCTATGTGGGCTCCAAAACCGGCCGCGACGGTATTCACGGCGCGACGATGGCGTCTGCAGAATTCTCTGAAGGTGATGAAGAGAAACGCCCAACTGTTCAGGTTGGCGACCCGTTCACCGAGAAGCTTCTCATCGAAGCCTGCCTTGAGCTGATGGAAACCGACGCCATTCAGGCCATTCAGGATATGGGCGCAGCTGGCCTCACCTCATCTTCTGTCGAGATGGCAGACAGCGGCGGCGAGAATGGCGAAGGTATCGGCGTTGAGATGGATCTCGACAAAGTGCCTCAGCGCGAAGAAGGCATGACAGCTTACGAAATCATGCTTTCTGAAAGCCAGGAGCGTATGCTCATGGTTCTCAAACCGGGCAAGGAAGCAGTCGCCAAAGCGATCTTCGACAAATGGGACCTCGACGCTGAAGTCATCGGCATGACGACTGACACAGGCCGTCTCGTGCTCAAGCAACACGGCGAAGTCGTCTGCGACATCCCTGTCGCGCCACTGGCTGACGACGCACCAAACTATGACCGCCCATGGAACGAGCCGCCAAAGCGTGCGCCGTTCGACCTGTCTAAATACGCAGAACCATCCGACTTCGCAGACGTGCTTCTGAAGCTCATGTCCTGCCCGGATATGGCATCCAAGCGCTGGGTCTGGGAACAGTATGACCGCCACGTTATGGGCGACACAGTCGACAGCTCCACATCTGGCGGCGACGCGGCTATCGTCCGTATTCACGGCACGAACAAAGCGCTCGCTATCTGTTCAGACTGTAACCCGCACTATGTCGCGGCAGACCCGTTTGAAGGCGGTAAAGGCGTCGTGGCCGAAGCCTATCGCAACCTCTCAGCTGTTGGCGCCAAACCGATTGCGATCACTGACAATCTGAACTTCGGCAACCCTGAAAAGCCGAATACTATGGGCTATATCGTGAAAGCGATTGAGGGCATGGCAGCCGCTTGTGGCGAGCTAAACTTCCCTGTCGTCTCCGGTAACGTCTCCCTCTACAACGAGACGGACGGCATCGCGATCCCGCCTACCCCTGTTGTCGGCGGCGTTGGCCTCATCGAAGACGTGACGAAAGTTGCAACGCTTAAAGGCGCGCAAGCCGGTGACAAGCTGGTCCTTCTCAGCGAGACGACGCCTCACCTTGGCGCGTCTCTCTATGCGCGCGAATGGCTCGGCCTGAAGGGCGAAGAGCTTGGCCCGCCACCGTCTGCTATGCTCGACACTGAAATCGACAATGGCGAGTTCATCCGCAAGCTGATCAACGAAGGCCTCGTCAACGCGGTGCACGACGTCTCTGACGGCGGTATTGCGTGTGCGGCAGCTGAAATGGCACTCTCAGGCGGCGTTGGCGTAAGCTTCTGCGGCACAGAACCGGGCGAAGGCTCAGAGCTCACACAGCTCTTTGGTGAGCGCCCTGCAAGCTATCTGATCGCCGTCAATGACGACCAGTGGGTCAAATGGGATTCCAAAGGCTTCCTGCCAACGGTTCTGGGCCAGTTTGAAGGTGACAGCATCACGCTCAAAACCGGTGTCAGCCCGAACATTGTGGACCACACCATTACGCTGGAAGCGCTTCGCGACGCGCATGAAGGCTGGATGCCACGCTATATGGCAGGCGAATAACGCCCATAAAAACCAAATGCGAAAAGGGACCTGATTTCATCGGGTCCCTTTTTTTTTGCCCTATCAGATCGGGCAACTGAACGGCGTACTGCCACCGGCCATGCCGATATAGTTTTCTGACGCGGCAAATATCGTCACCGCCGTATCCGCTGACTTACCTGCCCCTGCAAACACACCCAGCGAAATGGCCTTCACAACCTCGCAAGCCATGCCAGCAATTGCGAGCTTCACAGCGGGCGCAATCCCCCTGTCGTCCATCAGAATAATCGCCATAGAAACAGCCGCATAGACACGCGCCAGTCGTTGACCGTAAGCCGCAACAATACCCAGTGAGACACCGCCCAATCCACTGACAGCGCCAGCCGCACCGGCCATCATCGCAATCAGATTGATCAGCGCGATGATGCGATCAAGCTCCTGCAGATCACGCATCATGCGCTCTTCAGCGCTGCCCCCGCCAGACCCGTCTGCCAGCATGGCATAGACTTCGCCCGTCTCCTTCTTGATCGTCCAGCTTGCCAGAACCGAGCCGTCTTCGGCCGCAAAATGTAGCGCGCCCGGAAAGCTGAACGGATAGCTGATCCGCTCTTCAAATGCGTCCCATTCCTCTACCCGCTCTGCGCTCATGCCCGCATCACGGAAGCGCCGCAGACTTATCGGGGCGAGCGTCTTGCCTTCCAAAAGGGACACAGTGCTTGTCGGGAACATTGTCGCTTCGCCCATGGCAAGCGTGGCAGAGGATTTAAACGCAACCTCAACCAGCTTCTCTCTCGACGGGGTTAGCACCGCTGCATCCGAGAGCGGCATGATATCGACCCGTTTGATGTAGCGATCGGAATTCACCACCGCATGGCTGGAGAATAACACCGTGCGCAGACCATGCTCGGCCGTCGCGAAATCGTCTCCGGAAAGCTTACCCGCCCGCGCAAGGAAGGTTGCCAGCTCGCCCGGCAGGACATCGAAGCCTTCTTCAAGCTTATCGACGAGCGCATTTACATCCGTCGGTTCCTCAGCTGTCGCCCGGTCCAGTTCTTCGATAGAGAGTTTCGCGGTGAGCACATCGTCCAGCAGCGTCGACAAGGATGGTGACGGCCCTTCAAAGGCGATGACATGCGAGGCTAAAAGCGCGCCATGCAGGCTGTTCAGGTCTTCTTCGGTGACCTCACCTTCGCCGGAATGTCCGCAAAGCACACGGGTCACTTCATTACCGCCGACATTCACGGTGAGCTTCATTGCAACAAGCTTGCGCGCACGTCCGCGAAGTTCAGCCGCGGGCACAACATAGCTCGCTTGCGCAGCGAGGCGATCTAACGCCAGTTCAGCCTGCCGTGTATCGCCCGCATCGCCGCCTGCAGCGCGATAGGTCAGCTGGTAAGGCGAGATCGCCTCATCTGACTCCAGAAACGCATTGATGACCCGTTCGACCTCGGACGTGTCGCCCTCAACCACACTTACAGCCTGCCCGCCTGTTGCCTCTGCAAGCTCGTTGAAAATCGCACTGGTGACCGCATTCGGCCTTGAGATCAGTTCACCGTCTACATCCATAATAAGCATACGCGGGCCAGCGCGCAGCTTGGCCAGACCGGCCTCGTCAGGACGTGCGTCGGTCACATCGCCGTCCGTTGCGTACACAACGAGATTGTATGGCTCGTCGGAGGCTTTCAGAAGCTCGGTCCACAAGCTGGAGCCGGTCTGCTTTACGGTCACGCTGGCGTTCGGATGAACGGTTTTTGCAATCGCTTCGACCTCGCGCTGAAGGCGGCGCATTTCAGGCGCCTCATCGCCTCGAAACGCCGCGGGCATGGACAGAGAGTCATCGGCCAGGAACAGAATTCGGGGCGCGATATCTCGCGATTTGAGAACATGAGACACGCTTTCGCCCGCATCCAGCAATGCAAAGTCGGCAGCGTTCAGCCCTTCAACCATCTCACCGCCTGCACTGCGCGGCCACACACGGACCCGCATGTCCGGATAGGTGCTCGCATCGACTTCCATCTCGACCGACGCGACGGATCCGGAAAGCCCAGACGCTTCACCCCTGCCCGTATCCTGTCCGTTGATCAGAACATTGCCGCTATCGGTCAACCTGATCCGGTCGCCTTCCAGCGTGACGGTGTCGCCCATGGCAAACTGGCGCTCCGGATCGATCTCTTCACCGTCGAGCGCCTGAATTTTCAGGATAGGCGTAAACGCCCTCAAATCACTGATACGCGAACCCAGCACCTGAAGCGTATCAACACCCGCCTTAAAACCGATACGGACCTGACGACCAGCGACCTCATCAGCGCGCCAGTCGGCACGCGCGACCTCAACTGGCTCGTCCATATTGTCAGACATCACCGCAGACAAGGACACAGACACATCGAGGTCATGTTCGATCTCCGCGGTTGCTTCATATGGGCGAAGCCCTTCCGGACACGGCTCCAGTTCGGCTTGCGGCCGGTGTGGGTCTGCAAGCATGACGCTGCCATCTGTCTGCGTCACCCGAACAACCGGATACCGACCGAAGGAGCGATCGTCGTAACGGCCACGCCCGATATCTTCGAACTGATCATCGGTCAGAAGGCCTCGCAACTCGCGCGCAATCTCGTCAGCACGGCTGTTATCAACCTGCACCGCTCCCGCATCCGCAGCAGGCGCGCCAAGCCTGTCACGCCAGTTACCCAGCTGACCTGCGTTGAAAGCCGGATCGAAATCCTGTTCGAAATCGCGATAGAAAAGTCCGGCTGTCTCGTCGCGTCCCGGCTTGCTGATTTCCACCACGTCGGCGTTCACGCCCGTCTGGCGCATCAGGTCTGCAAGCAGTTCTGCCTTTTCCCGTGCCGTGCCAGCCCCTGCACGCAGGGCTGCGCGCGTTCCGTAGCGCACAGTGTTTCCAAAATTGAAGCGATGTGACTGACTGGAAATCAGACGGATTTCATCCCGGACAAACCGGTGAATGGCCTGAACATCTCCGGACTGTACCAACGACGCTGCACGCCCTTTTGTATGGTCCGGGCTTTGACGAAGAGCGGTCTGCATCTCCCGCCAGACGGCATAAGGCCCCGGCTCTGACGGCACGATCACTTCGTCGTCCGGCTTACCACAGGCTGAAAGCATCGGCCCGGCGCCCGCGAGCACCAGCCCGCTAACCCCCAGTTTCCAGGATGTACCAAGTAAAGCGCGGCGCGTGTAATCGACAGCCATAAGTGCCCCCGTCAGTTAGCGAGGAGCGTCAGCGTGTGACACCGCCTCTTTCATGTGTCCCAACGACTGGTATGGCAGAAACCGGACACGGCTTTGAACCCTGTCCAGCAAGATTTGGAGGCAAATTCCGGAAGACGCGACGCGCTAGAGCACTTCTGCAGCCGGCTTTTGCGCGTCTTTAGCGCGCTTGAAAGCCGGTCGCGCGCTCATCCTGTCCCAATAGGCCTGCAGCGTGTCAGGTAGCGGCGTCAGGATATCCAGCGCCTGCGCCAGCAACAGCGCATAAGTCACAGACACATCCGCCGCCGTGAACCGGTCTGCCGCGACATAGTCATGACTGGCAAGACGCGTCTCGAGCGCTGTCAGACGCCCCAGAAACCATTTCGCATAGGCTTCGGCGACAACAGGTTGGCGGCGCTCTTCGGGCTCAAGCCGGGTGTATCTCAGCACCAGCGTTTGCGGAAAGGTCAGCGTCGCCTCGCCATAGTGGAGCGCATTGAGATAAGCGCCAAATTCGGGTTCATCCGGCCCCACATGCAGCTCTTTCGGCCCATACTTTGCCGCCAGATATTCGCAGATCGCTGCGGACTCGGTCATGCGTGTATCGCCATCGATCAGAAGCGGAATTGTGCCGAGCGGATTCTCTTCCAGATATTCAGGCTTCTTCCAGCGCGGCGGGAACGGAAGCAGCTCCAGCTCATAGTCCAGCCCGCATTCTTCCAGCATCCAGAGCGCCCGGAATGAGCGTGCATCGCGGCAGTGATAAAGCCTGATCATATTGTTCCTCCCGTTTTCGCCCATGGGGCCACGGAAAGCGCGCCGTCGCAACACTGCCCTAGCGTCACTCAACTCTTGCACGCATCCACGCTCCCGCTCATACTCAACTACATAAATGAGGGGAGACACCCCCAAGGGAGGACATTATGAATACCAGATTGCTCGGCGGCGTCGCGCTCGCCGCTATGCTTGCTGTCACGGCCTGTTCCCAGTCAGAACCGGCTGCGCCAGAACCAGAAACTCACGCCGAAACAGAAACCGCCGCGCCGCCATCCGGTCGTGTGCATGGCGTAGACACGGTTGTGCCGGAAAGCGTCGGGTTTGCGTCTGACCGCCTTGCTGCGCTGGACGCCGAATATCAGGCGCTTGTCGATGAAGGAAAGCTGGCAGGCTATGTCTGGCTGGTGTCACGTCACGGCCAGATCGCGGACTTCTACACCTATGGCGTCACCAATTACGACACGCAGGCGCCGATGCAGCACGATACAATTTTCCGTATCGCTTCCATGACCAAGCCGGTCACGGGCGTTGCCATGATGATGCTGTATGAGGACGGCCTCTGGCAGATGGATGATCCTGTATCCGATTATATCCCGGAATTTGCAGACCTCGTCGTCGCGACTGAAGATGGCGGTACAGAACCAATGGCGAGCCCGATGACCATGGCACAGCTGATGTCTCACTCGGCAGGCTTTGGCGTTTCAGCCGCTTATGCGGACAACAATCTTCAGGCAACTGATCTACAAGGCATGATCGACACACTGGCAGAGCTGCCGCTCGTCACACAGCCGGGCACAGCCTGGGATTACGGCCCGAGCGTGAACGTTCAGGGTTATATCGTCGAGCAACTCTCCGGCATGACGCTGGAAGAGTTCTTTGAAACCCGCATTTTCGAACCGCTTGGCATGGATGACACCGGCTTCTGGGTGCCTGCTGACCAGCAGGAACGCGTAACGCGTATATTCGATTACGCAGACGACGGCTCGCTCTTCATGATGGATGAGCGCGCGCAGAATGAGAGCCCGCAATTCCTATCCGGCAGTGGCGGCCTGTTCTCTACCCCGCTCGACTATTGGGCCTTCACACAGATGCTGCAGGGCGAAGGCGAATATAATGGCGCACGCCTGCTCCAGCCGGAAACCGTCGAGCTGATGCGTCAGAACGTGCTGGCAGATGGCGTGCCGGTCGACCTTTACGGGCCGGATATGCCGGGCATTGGCTTCGGCATGGATTTCGCCGTGGTGATGGATGAAGACATTGCTGACGGGTCGCAAAGCACCGGCTCATACTACTGGGGTGGCTTCTTCGGCACGAGCTTCTGGATCGATCCGGTTGAAGATCTCGTCTTCGTGGCGATGATCCAGAACAATAACGGCTCCAACCCGTATCGCGGCACACCGCCTCTGCGCGAAATGGCCGTTGAAGCCGTCTATGAGGCGCTTGAAGAGTAAAATCTCAGGCAGCGGCGCGGATCACAGTTTTGTTAGAAATTGGAACCGCGCCGCTCACCAGACTATCTTTCTGTAGAGTTTCACTGATCTCACACGGAAAGGCCCCGAATGACCTCCAGTTTTCGAACCCTCGCCCTCACAACAGCCCTTGGCGCAGCGCTCTCCGCAACCGCATTTGCAGATGACCACACCGAAGCCTTTGAGGTGACAGGCAGTGACGGCGTCACGCTGAACGCAGAGCCGCTGGAAAGCTTCGAAAACCCGTGGGCCATGACATTCCTGCCAGATGGCCACGCGCTGGTGACAGAACAGGGCGGCGCACTCTGGCTCCTCAATGCCGATGGCACCAAACACTCTGAAGTCGGCAATGTACCAGGCGTCGTGATGCGCAATCAGGGCGGCCTCGGTGACATCATCATCCACCCGGACTTTGCCGAGAACAGCCAGGTCTTCCTGTCTTATGTCGCGCGCGACCCGCAAAATGACGAGCTGAGCGGCGCTGTCGTAGAGCGTGCGGAACTCGTAGAGACCGGTGACGGTTTCGAACTGGCCCAGCGCACAATCATCTGGGAGCAATCACCGATGATGCGCGGCAATGGTCACTATTCCCACCGCCTCGCAATCGCACCGGATGGCAATCTGATCATCACCTCCGGCGACAGGCAGCACTTCACGCCAGCTCAGAACATGTCGATGAATCTGGGCAAGACGATCCGCATCACCACCGATGGCGAACCGCTTGAAGACAACCCGTTCTATGGTGAAGGCGGCGTCGCAGATACCATCTGGTCGCTCGGCCACCGCAATATGCTGGGCATTGATTTTGACGCTCAGGGCCGGATGTGGGTGCAGGAAATGGGCCCGCGCCATGGTGACGAGCTGAACCTTGTGCACCGCGCAGAAAATTACGGCTATCCGGTCGTTTCCGAAGGTGACCACTATAACGGCACCGAAATTCCGGACCATGCCGACATCCCGATCTATTCAGCACCGATTGTATCCTGGGTACCAGCGATCAGCCCTGCAGGCCTGATTGTCTATGATGGCGATCTGTTCGCCGACTGGACCGGCGACATCTTTATCGGCGGCCTCTCATCGCAAGCGCTGATCCGCGTAGAGATTACGGACGAAACAAACGAGCGCGGCCGCTCCAGTACGACCGGCGAGGAAGCAGGCCGGTATGAATGGGAAGAGCACATTCGTGAGGTCGAAGAAGGCCCTGACGGCGCAATCTACGTTCTGGAAGATGAAGAAGGTGGACGCCTGATCCGCCTCACACCAGCCGGATAAAACAAAAGCCCCGCTTCGGCGGGGCTTTTTCGTGTCGAACTATAGCGAGAGCGGCGTTTCCATATGGCGCGCATACATCATGTCGCGGTGCTTTAAGAGGATTGGATCAAGCGCGGCATCCGTCGAAGGGTCAGATGAACTGAACGCCAAACGTGTGCGCTCTCGCATCGCGCAGACCTCTTCGGGCAATGGCTTGAACATGGCCATGACTGCAGCGCTATAGAAGTCGATACAGCTTGGCGCATTGCCGAGATAATAGTCCGAGCTTGCCTCCTCCTGCACACGCAGCTGGTTGGCAAACATGAGAAGCAAGTCCGTTACACGCTGAGACGCCCCCTCGCCTTCGGCTTCAGAATAGCCGTATTTAGCGGCCAGATAGTCGGCAGCAGGGCCAACAAACCCACCTTGTCCCGTAAGCCCCATATGCACCATTTGAAGCCGGCGCATATCAGCAAGGCCGCCCTGCCCCATCAACTCATGCGAGAGGCCGATCGCCAGCGCGCGGTCACGCGTCGCCAGCGGCAGCACAGAAGGCTCCGGTGCCAGCTTCTCCGCCAGCATCAGAATATCCNCCCAGCCATGACGTGGTGGTTCGTCATCATACATGGCCACCGGCGCGCTCTGGCTGCCCGTCCAGCCTGTCTGCGCCTCATCCGCCGGTGTCAGGCGCACAGCCAGCCAGTCTATGCCTTTGAAATACAGAATGCCCTTGGCGGCCTCACCCCACGGGCTTGGCACTTCGGACACGACCGTCATCCGCAGGCCGGACGCCTTAATGGCTGCGTCTGTTTCAACATAATTTACTGGCATCTGGCGTCCCTCGAATTCCTCATTCGGGCACACTAGCCGCGTGCGCAGCTTTTGTTAGCCCCAAAAAGAAAAACCCCTGACGCGGCGACGTCAGGGGCTCTTCCCGATGCTTCAGGTCGATTAGAACTGGTAACCGACGCCAAGCATGACACCATCTGTGTCTGTCTCTTCGAAGGAGTAATAGGTGTAGTCACCCTTCAGATACCAGCTGTCCGTCAGGTCATACTGGAGACCTGCACCAATGGCCGGGCCTTCACTTGAGTCCTCAATGCTCGCCAGTGTTGTGCCGCCTGGTGTCTGCACTTCGGCATCAATGTCGATATAGGCGTAACCGGCACGGGCATAGGCGCTCAGGCGCTCTGTAACCGGCACATCGGCGCGGCCATAAATACCGATCAGATAGTTCATCTGAACGTCGCCAGCGGCAGCAATCGTGTCTTCGAAATCGCCATCATTATTGTNGTCGAGGTTAAACTCGTCTTCGTCGACATTATAGTCGAACTCGCCATCATCGACGCCTGAAGAGAGCTCACCCTCTACAGAGAACCAATCATTGAACTGGTAACCAGTGCGGGCTGTAATGCCGTTTGTGTCGACGCCTTGTTCAGCACCGTCCGGCTTAATATCGAGATACTGGTAGCCACCTTCTACATAGAAGCCGGTGTCCTGTGCTGCGGCTGTCTGTGCGCCAAATGCCAGACCCGAAATCGCAGTCGCTGCAAGCAATGCCTTGATCATAATAAACTCCTGTCAGTTGCTTGTCGCCAATAGCGGCGAGATGACAGGGACAACGAGCGCCGGATAAAGGCCGTTCCAATGACATTTTATCCATGTTTTGCCGTCGCAAATAAGCAACGGTTCCATCAAATTTACAGCCCGGAAAAGCGCCGTTAATACACTGAAAAATTTACCTAATTTCCGTCCGCCATAGTGTCGACACAGAATGACAGAATTGCTGCCTTCTCCAATATTACGGAGACTTCATGTCCAGACGCCGGAACGCACCGTCTGCACAATAAAACACCGCATCCGGACAAAATAAGGACAATCATCCAAGCAAATCCGTATTTCGGGCAAATATTTGTAGTACAGCGTCAATTGACCATTAATTGTGTCTTGATATAGTCATTGGATAGAACGCGTTTCCCCAACGCTGAACTTTTACACGCTGATTGGTCCCCGATCCGGGAAAAACCGATCAGCGTTTTTATTTTCCAGATCAAATAATCTGTGCTGCCTGTTGGCCGATGAGCGCAATCAACTGCCATCTTTCTTAGCAGACGAGGCAAAGTTTCTCAGTCAATCTCTTGACCAGATGGCGTGAGTGACGCTTCTTTCTCCGCACATTGGAGGATTACCATGAAAAAACATCTGATTCTGGCGAGCGCCAGCATCATGACCCTCGCGCTCGTCGGTGCCTGCACACCGGAAGCCGAAGAGGCAACGCCTGCACCAGCACCGGCAACGGACACGACCGGCCCGACAGTTGAAGACGCCCGCGCCTTCATCGAGAACGCTGAGAGCACACTCGCCGAGCTGAGCCGTGAAACGAGCCCGATCTATTGGGAACAGGCGACAAACATCACGCCGGAAACAAACGCTGCTGCGGCTGAAGCTGGTGCGCGCTCTACCCGCGCTCGCATCGAGTTTGCAAACGCAACACGTGACTATGTCGATCTTGACCTTCCAGAAGACCTGCAGCGCAAGCTTCAGATCATCCAGTCTGGCATGGTTCTGCCTGCGCCAAGCGCAGAAGGTGCAGCTGAAGAGCTGAACACCATCACGGCTGGCCTCGACGCGACTTACTCCACCGGCACATACGCCTTCCAGAACAACACTGACGAAGTCGCTGCTATTCTGGACGAAGCGTATGAAGGCACAGACTACACATATGATATGTCTGCCCTGACGCTGGACGAGCTTTCTACTGTGATCGAAACCTCCCGCAACCCGGACGTTCTTCAGGAAGCATGGGAAGGCTGGCGCACAGTTTCACCTGTCATGGCGTCTGAATACCAGCGCATGGTCGAAATCGCGACGGCTGGTGCAAACGAACTCGGCTATGATGATGTCGCAGAAATGTGGCTCTCACAGTACGACATGCCGCCAGAAGAGATGGAAGCAGAAGTCGAGCGCCTGTGGGGTCAGGTCTCCCCGCTTTATGACGAGCTTCACTGCTATGTCCGCGGCGAACTGAACGACTATTATGGCGACGAAGTTCAACCGGCTGACGGCCCGATCCGCGCAGACCTGCTCGGCAATATGTGGGCCCAGTCATGGCAGAATATTTACAGCGTCGTTGCACCGGACGATCTGGCTGGCCCGAGCTATGACCTCACCACCCAGCTGCGTGAGAACGACTACACCCCAATCCAGATGGTAGAGACAGGCGAAGCCTTCTTCTCATCCCTCGGTTTTGCGCCTCTGCCAGAGACGTTCTGGGAACGCTCCCAGATTGTTCGCCCTGCCGACCGTGATGTTGTCTGCCACGCCTCTGCATGGAACCTTGATGATGAGGAAGATATCCGCATCAAAATGTGTACCGAGGTAAATGCNGAGGACTTCCAGACNGTTCACCANGAGCTGGGTCACAANTANTANCAGCGNGCNTA
>PBNO01000003.1:110792-400483 GCA_002723155.1 Ponticaulis sp.
ATNNGGACCANNTCTTNNAAGAACGGCGCNCATGACGGCTTCCACGAAGCNATTGGTGACTTTNTNGCGCTNTCNATCACGCCTTACTATCTGCANNANATNGGNCTGATNNCCGAAGANCAGGTNCCNGGNGCNGATNCAGACCTTGCACTTCTGCTCGACACAGCGCTCGACAAGATCGCGTTCCTGCCGTTCGCAATCACGGTCGACCAGTGGCGCTGGAGTGTTCTGGACGGCTCAACAGAGCCTGCGAACTATAACGAAGCATGGTGGGCGCTGCGTGAAGCCAATCAGGGCATCACACCTCCGGGCCCACGTCCGGCTGACGCGTTCGATCCGGGTGCGAAATACCACATTCCGGGCAACACGCCTTACCTGCGTTACTTCCTCAGCTATATCCTGCAGTTCCAGTTCCACCAGGCTGCGTGCGAGATGGCTGGCTGGGAAGGCCCGCTGCACCGCTGCTCTATCTACGGAAACGAGGAAGTCGGTGAGCGTCTGAACGCTATGCTGGAAATGGGTGCGTCTGAACCATGGCGCGATGCGCTTGAAGCGTTCACGGGCACACGTGAAATGGACGGTTCTGCAATCACCGCTTACTTCGATCCGCTGATCGAATGGATGCGTGAAGAAAACGAAGGTCGCTCTTGCGGCTGGCAGTAAGCCCCACCCCCTCAGATAAAGAAAAGCCCGCTGGTTTCAGCGGGCTTTTTTGTTGAGCTTTACTCTTCGGATATTTCCCGCGCAGGCGCCGAGAAGGCGCAAACATCTAGAACTTCCGGCGGTGTGTTGTAGAAGAACTCATCGGTACGAACGCGAAGTCGCGTCTTAAACGCCTCGAAATCCTCGCTCGTTGTTTCAAGCACTTCCCAGCGCGGGCGTTCTTCCTCCGGGATATTCACCGCAAGGCGTGCGGTGAGGATTTCATCGCCGCGTTCAGGGCGCTGGATAACACCGCTCTCGATGGCGCGGTCACCGCGCTTCAGCGCCTGAATATGCTCCATACCGGAGAGGACGCGACCGAACACCGTCAAATTCCGGTCCAGATAACGCTGCGCATCCAGAACAATGTAGAATTCAGTGCTGCCGCTATCCGGGTCCACGTCGCGCGCCATCGCCATAGCGCCCGGACAATGCAGCAGCCATTCTGTGCCCGCTTCAGGATTACGCCCCACAGCAAAGCCGTCGAGATGGCCAACCACCGGCGCAAACAGGTCTGCATTACCGAGCAGCACGAAGTCTTCATCGGTCGCCATGCGCTCATTCTCATTGGCAAGCGTTGGATAGACTTCGATCCGCTCATCAACTTCAAGCCCGCCCTGCGCCACGAAACCGTCAATCACGCGGTAAAAGCGCTCGCCGTCATAAATGCCACTGGAAATCAGCTCGCGCATTTGCTCGACATGGCCGGGCGCAAAATCTTCATTGAGCTCGATCACGACCTCGCCGCTTTCGAGCGTCATGATGAGCAGGTTTTCCGGATAGACCTCGCGATAGCTGGATGTTTCATCCTGCTGCGCAATCGCGACCGGCGAAATGGCGGCCATCAGCGCGGCCAGTGATGGAATAATAAAACGACGCATTATGGGCTCCCCGAAATGTCTCCTCATGAGAGACTGGTCAAAACCGGGCGGACTGGCAAGCCGCGCTTACAGCGCGTCGCGCTCTGACTCCACCGATGCCAGAAAGGCCTCACTCTCTTCCACGAAACGCTCGGCACGCAGGCGCAGCCCCATAATGAAGCTGACCGTCGTCAGAAGCTGAACCTGAAAGCGCGGGTCGGCGCAGGCTTCCTCAATATCGGTCGCCAGCACTATACGCGCACTGCCGCCTTCACCTTCAAAATCAACGCCCACCAACGGGCTACGGATCAGATGATCCATCCACATCAGATTGAAGTTGGTGTTGAACTGGTCCTGATCTTCGGTCAGTCGGCCACGATAGCCACCCATCACCTGCCGGAATTCAGAGGATAGAAGATCAAGCAGCTCATCACGCCCTAATAGCTCGCTGAAGCTATTGTCGATGAATGATGGCGCGTAATCACGAATGGTGCTGGCGATGGCGACGTTCAGCGCATCCATCTGCGCTTCGTCAGCTGTGCAGGATCGCAGGACTTCCAGCGCAACCACGCGCTCGTCCTGCTCCTCTTCGATGATCGCAACAAGGTCGTTCGCAATATCGATATTGGTTCTGACTTCACCCTCAAGGCGTTCCAGAGCCCCGATCAGCCGCGCATTATTCCGGTTCGCCTCATTCCAGTTACCAAGCTGGATACCCAGATACACACCAAGCACGACGATCAGCATCTCGATCAGAACGGTGAACCAGTCCTGTTTCCGGATCGACGTAGACAGCCTGCGCATAATCATCGCTGCGCGCCCTCCTCAGCCTCGACCTCCGTGATGAAGTCCCGAATGAGCTGGCGATAAAGATCTGGCGGACTTGTCGCGCAACCGGCCAAAGCCAGCGCGGACAATCCGCAAAGCCCGATCAACAGCTTCGATTTCACATCCATAGTCAGCTCCCCACACCCGAACCAAAAGTATGCATGTATTTCCGCGCATGTCTGCACACGAGCCCCGATCACATCGTCCTTGTGTCATGCTGATGCAAAAGCAGCGCATCTCGCGAACCGGGCGAAACGGTTTCGCGCGCTGGGCGTATCTGCTTGAAATCAGCCGCCGATTCTCCAGACTGGGACGCATTCTGGGGTTTCAAATGACTGCTTTTATTCGCTTTTTGCTTATCGCAATCGGCCTGACGAGCTTAAGCCTCGTACCGATTTACCGGGGCTATGATTTCTCACGCGAAGCTGGTGACCTGATCGCATTGGGCGCTGGCGTTGCAGCGGGCGTGATCATCATCCTGCTCAGCACAATGGAAAAGACGTTCAAAGGCACGCTTGTCGCTGCGGCGCTCCTGTCTCTGATGACTTTGCCCGCTATGGCAGCCGTCGCACTTTATATTCGCGGCCCGATGCTTGGCCTGTCAGAAGCCGAGAGCTTCCCAATCTTCCGCAGCATTGTCGTCTTCTGCGTTGGCGCAATCATCCTGCAGGCCTTTGGCTTCACCTGCTACATCAAATCCTTCATTCGCTACGTGAAAGAAGGGCCGGCCTATAAGCGCCACCCCTTCTATCAGGCTGCTGAATAGAGGTTACCTCTGCCCCGGATACCAGAACGCCATATGGCAGCCCTTACAGGTATTGTAGAGATTATCTGACTGGGCGACGAGCAGCGCCGCATCGCGGGTTTCAACAGCGGTCACGGCCAGATCAGCCTCTGCCGCGAAGGCCTCCATCATGGCGCGGAAGCCATCCGGATTGGCATCAATATTGGCCTGCACCTGCTCAGGCGGCACGAAGCCATTGCCTTCAAAGCCGAGGTCCACGCCCGGCGCAGCCACCATGAAATGCTTTGAAGCCGCCAGAAGAAGTGCAGTATCGCGCAGCGCCACTGCACCCTCGCCCATCAGCGTCCATTGTTCTTCGGTGAGCAGAGAGCCATCCAGCTCGCCATTATCGTCATACGCCCAGAAAGCCGTGTCGCCATAATTCTGGAAATCAGGCTGGAAGACGTTGAGCATGGCTTCGTTGATCGTCATCACAGGCGCAGCTTCGTCTGGCGCGCCTGCGTGCGTACACGCGCCGACAATCGCAGCGGTCGCCACCGCGAGGCCTGTAAGTTTCAGAGCATGTCTCATGATGCAGTCTCCCCTTTTGGCCAGACTATGACGATACCTCACTAACGCCAACAGGATTCAATGTCGCGCCTAACGGCATGACCTTGGAGGATCATTCGCTTATCTCTCCTTCTACGGCACACGGGCGTCCCGTCGCCTCACCCAGCATGATACAGGTCTGACCGGCATCCTCGATGAGGCCCGGCAGATAACTCGCATAAATATGCTTCATCCGAACCACCTGATTGAACGCGCTCACAGCCCGCGGATCAGCCAGAAATCCTTCGAGGTCTACATTAACAACGGTCCGTACCGGCGTTTCAGCCGGCCCGTGAAACACATAGTCCCGCCAGTCGAGCTCCATTCCGGAAATCCCCGTCCGAAAGCTCTCTCTCTGGTCCTGTATCCATGCCAGCCGCCGCGCAAAATCATTCAGCCGCATCAGAATCTCGTCATCTGAAATGGTGGAAAGCTCTCCAGACTGGCGCAGAGATTCAAATGCATTGTCACGCACGGAAAGCGGCGAAAAATACATGATCTCTCGGAGGCCGGAGACTATTCTTTCGCCGTCTTCCGGCGCCAGACTTTCGGCCTCCAGAAGCAATGCCGCTTCATATTCTGAGGCGTTGCGCTCGTTCAGCCTGTCCAGAGCCGAATTCAGTGTCCCGATATTCTGCTCGAATTCGGCCTGTAAGGCGCTGAGCACCTCTGCTTCCCGTAGCGAAGACTGCCGTGCCTCATTCCAGTTGTTCACCTGCAGACCAAGGAACACACCAAGCACCACGATCAGCGTCTCTATGACGACAGCGAACCAATCCTGCTTGCGGATGGACGTTGCGAGGCGACGCAGGATCATGACGCAGGCTCCTCCGGCTCATGGACAATGCCTAGTTCCGCATCAATAGCCGTATGGAGCTCACTGAAGGCGACATCCATGAATTCGTACACAAAATCCTTTGTGTCACGCAGCGTAACGAAATTCCCCATCAAATAAGTCTGAAACGCGCGGGATGCACGCATGGCGTTCAGATCACAGACGATCTGAGGTTCGGGCAGGTCATCTCCATCACTGGCAGCAACCTGTTCATACCACATCATTTCCGGAAATCTTTCGGCCAGATTATCCATATCGGTGGCCTTCAGGCGTATCCATTCACGCGTCGCCTCCTGTTTCGAAGCAAACAGCATAACAGCGCGCCGCAACACCTCATTTTCGATCGAGGCAAGAACGCCCGACTGGATGACTTCGGAAAGCGTGGGCACCGCATCAGCCGGACGATCAATTACATGAGAACGTGCAATGGCGGCACACTGTTCCTGCGTCAGGCTTCCGCCTTCAGAGTCCCCCATTATGAGCGTGCGCGCGGCCGAGATTCTTTCAACGTTCCGCTCGATAAAGGTTCTGGTTACTCCACGAACGCGCTCTATTTCGTGCAGCTCACGTTCCAGGCGTACCATCGTATCGCGGGCATAGGCACGCTCATCCCGCAAGGAAGCTGACTCGCTGACCTGAAAGGCGAACAGCACACCAGCGACAACGATTACAAACTCGATGACGACCGCGAACCAATCCTGTTTGCGGAGAGAGATAGCAAGACGACGCAGGATCATTGTTCCGCCTCCATCACCGCATCAGTTTCATCCGCAACGTCTACACCCAGCTCCACGATTTGGCGTTCCAGATAACCAATCGTGATGTCTGCCAGAATGGCCTGAAAATAAACGTTGTTTTCCCAGGCGTAGAATGAGTCGGTAAACGGCTTGCTCTCGCACGCCACCGAAACCGGCACGATCAACCGATGCCGCCTGATCATCTCCGGCGACAGGGAACCGCCATTTTCAGTCAGATTCCGATAAATCTCACTCGGGTCGGAAGAGAGCAGCTCAAAACTATCAGCCACACCCTCAACATTGTAACGGGTTTGCTCCCCCAGAAAGTCCGCCACCGATCTCGAATTCTCGGCGTGAACTCTCAGCGTTCTTGCAATCGCGAGGAGACGCGTTCGAAGCTCTGGCGACTGAAACGGTATAAAGCTGTCATTGCTGACAAGCTGATCTATGGAGACAGTCTCAACAGGAATGGTAATGCTCCGCCCCAGATGGGTGAAAGCGGTCTCAACGCGCGCCTCGGCCTCCTCCCCTTCACGACAGGCCTGAAGCTCCTCGATAGCAGTCTGGACACTTGCGAGTGGCGCATTCATGTCCTCGCGAACAGCCTCGACCATGGTAAGATTGAGCCTCAACTCGTCCATCATCCGGGAGTAGGACTGATCATACAGCTCCCGCGTTTGCCGGTTTGCATTCCAGTTCCCGAACTGAATACCGAGATAGACACCAAACACGACAATCGTCGTCTCGATCAGAACCGCGAACCAGTCCTGTTTGCGGATGGAAGTGGCAAGGCGGCGCAGGATCATTCAGCGGCCTCTTCATTCGGAATTTCCAACACGCTGCGGTCAATTTCAATATCGATGAGCCTCTCAGTCAGATCCACAAACGGTGCGTATTCGCTGGCCTGGACACACTCTCCATAAATACTGCGTCCATTACCGATAGTCTCCACAAGCGCTGCCTCAACATCCTCTGCGGTATAGTCATAGTCGGTCAGCGTGGCATCGGTCTGAAAATCGTGATAGTTCAGTATCGCCTCGCGCGCGTCTGTCACGTTCACAACCAACAGCGACTCCAGTGTCGAGATGTCAGCCAGCAGCGCGATAGCGTCACGCCGTTGCGCCGCGCTGATCTCTCCCTCAATGGCCAGATGTGACAACTGCGCTTTCTTTTCCCGGAGCTCATCCATGGTAAAATTTACATCCGCCGCAATCTCGAACACATCGTTGAGTCCGGTCACCTGAACACGATCCAGGGCAAACACGCTGTCGCTTGATGCGGCGGCCCGCCACGCTGTTTCTGGCCAGTTTCGTATGGGCATGCGCAACACAGACGGCACAGCCTGACTATCAAGACCTGTATTCAGAGCAGCTGAGACCTCAGGCTGCCAAAATGGGTCGTCCCGTTGCAACAGGGCGAGCAAGTGTCTTTCCTGCTCAAGACGACACGGTTCGGTAGCCAGGCGTTCGCTGGCGACTTGTACGATGGTTAAAAGGTCTAACTCCACACCTCTCATCATTTCAAGCATGTCCGCCCGACGATTGAGTTGGGTGACGAAATGATTGGCAAGAAGCGCGATAATCACACCAACCACAACGATTATGACTTCGAAGAAGAAGGTTTTCCAACCGGCACCTGAACCGGCCATTCGCCTGAAAAATCGCATACGCGCCCCGCCCCATTTCAACCCGAAATGAAGTATGCACGATTTTCGCGAGATGTCTTCCCGAAGGCGGAACAGGCAAATTGCCGCCGCGAGACATTGCGTTACATAAATTAATCCGGCTAGGCTTGTGCCGACTGGCAGCAAACCATGTGGTGGGACATCTCTGGATCAATGGGAAGCTTCAAGTACGAGGTTGAAGAGCTAAGCACGTCTGCTGAGTTGCATCCGGTATTGCGGTTAAGAACCACCGCCTGGCAAACGCGCACGAAGAGTTTCAACACGGACAAACACTGGAAAGAAAAGCTGGACAATACAGCACTGCATTTCGTCATCCGCTGCCCTGATGAGCACATTATCGCTGCCGCCCGGCTTAGCCAGCATCAGTGTTTCAGCGAGCTGCCGAATGGCGACACATATGCCATTGCAAGCTCCGGCGATCAGACCTTCGGCGTCATCAGCCGCCTCGTCGTATCCGGGAGTCATGCAAGCAAAGGCCTCGCATCTCTCCTCGATCAGGCCCGAATTGAAAAGGCGCGCAGCCTGAAGCTTCCGCGCGTTTTCGCGGCAACCTCCATTCGCCATAGAGTATCCATGCTCGAAAAAGCAGGGTTCCGGCAGGTTGGTGAAGGTGCAGCGTATAACTCCGGCCCGCTCGCCAGTCTTTCCAACCGCCACAAATCAGAGGGCATGCCATCAGAATTGATGTCGCGGCCTGTCGTGCTGGAGCTTGATCTCGCAGGAGACCTGAAAGCGGCCTGATCGCGCAGAGTAGAGTTTATGTCCCGAACGCCTTGCTTTTACCTCCTGCACGAAGGTGCATCCTCAAACGCCATTGAAAGGCGCGATCTTATCGGCGCGGCCGCACAAAGCGCTGGCCTTCACTTTCATCCGCTGGATAGTCTCACCTGCAATTACGCCGATCTGCCAGAGCCGAATACTGGCGACCTGCTCTTCAACGCCACCCGCGGCAGTACACGGCTTGAGACGCTCATGCATCGACCGGACCTCGCAACCTTCCGGACATGCAATGCGGGAGCCTTCACAAACGGCGGCGACACGACCGCCCTCTGCGCGCTGCTGGCAAAAGAAGGCTTTCCAACGCCAAAAACCTATCACCGCTTGCCGGCAGACAATGACAACCTCAATGACATTGTCTCATGGCTGGGCGGGTTTCCCGTGGTGATCAAAAAGCTGGATGGCACGCTCGGCATTGGCGCAATGCTGATCGAAAGCATGAGGTCACTTCGCTCTGTCCTCGACTATCTGCGGACGACCGGCGAGGAATTCATTCTGCGCCAGTATATCGAACCAAAGAAGATTGGCCGCCTGCTTGTGCTGGGCGATCAGGTCATCGCGTCATTGTCCTATAAAATTCCAGACGATGATTTCCGAAGCCGCCCCTTCCGTGAAGGCGGCATGCAGGAAGACTTCGGCGAGACCGTAGAGCGCCTCGTCATCAACGCCGGAAAAGCCTGCCAGCACGAATTTACCGGCGTGGATATCATCATTGATGACACCGACACGCCCTATATTCTCGAGGTAAACGCCCCATCGAACTTCGTCGCGATCGAACGCGATATCGGCATTCCGGTGAGCGATATGATTGTCGAACACCTCATGGCAAAATCAATCCAGTTGCGAGACATCAGCGATAATGTGTGACAGCACAAAGGTAGAATCCCGCTTTTCGCAAAGCACTCGGTCTGAACATTTTGAGGCGATGGTCCGCTATCTGGACGGCGTCGACCAGATTGAAGGCTGCCAGCAGTTCAGGCGGCTCGTTTCCGGCTTCATTGATGGTCATGAAATCCGAAATGTTCTGGAGATCGGATCGGGCACAGGCACACAATTGAACCAGCTTGCCAGAACCTATCCCGAGATAAGTTTCACCGGCCTTGATATCTCACCCCAGCTTGTAGAGCTGGCCACGCAGAGACACGGCGCAGGCAGCAATCTCGACTTCAGGCCGGGCCGCGGCGAAGCCCTCCCGTTTGAGAGCCGATTGTTTGACGCCATCATCTGTGAGCGCGTGCTGCAGCATTGCGATACCCCAGCCGATATTCTTTCAGAGATGCTTCGTGTCGCCAGAAAAGGTGCACATATCATTCTGTGCGAGCCCGACTGGACATCATTGAGTGTAGAACACCCGGACCACGCGACGACCCGACACATGCTGGACGCCTATTGCTCGGCAATTCGCTCACCAGCCATCGGCGCGGATCTCGAAACTCTGCTTAAAGCCGCAGGTGTCCACTCAATTCAGCACCACGATATCCTATGGCGCCTGCCGTATCCGGCGTCAGACAAAGTGCTTGGCCTGAACCGGATGGCAGAACTCGCCATCAATAGCGGCTTGGACGAAAGCGACGTTTCAAACTGGGCAGATACGTTCCGCAATGCAGAGGTCTCAGCTGCATTGCCGTTTCACGTCGCAATCGGCGAAGCCCCGCAGTAGCGCCCCACGAGCAAAGCGAATGCGCAGGTGCGCTAGCTTCAGCTGGCTACAGCACCGAGCGAATTGAGAAGCAGCCTTGAGCGCGACCCATCGCGAAAGCGGCACTAGCCGCGAGCGGGTGGTCAAACAATGACAGCCCTGAGCGCGTTCTATGCGAACAGCGTTCGCGAGAACAAACAAAAGTGCCTAAGCCAATCGCTCTTTCGTCGTAGTGAAGCGAAGGTCCGGATTGCGCTCCATCGTATAGTTCGCATCCCAGGCATCCTTGCCGAGATAGACAGGGTCGCCATCAAGGTCGGTACCGGACTGGGATTTGTTCTTATCCATGAAGGCGTCGAGCTTGTCCTGCGGGCCGGAAATCCAGCGAGCGACATTGTAGGGCGCGGTCTCGAACTCAACTTCGAGGCCGTACTCTGCCTGCACGCGCTCTTTCATGACTTCGAACTGGAGCGCACCCACCGCGCCGACAATCATGTCCGAGCCGATCTGCGGACGGAACAGCTGGGTCACGCCTTCTTCAGCCAGAGACTCAAGCGCCTTTTTGAGGTGCTTCTGCTTCATCGGGTCTTTCACCCGCGCACGACGCAAAAGCTCCGGCGCGAAGTTTGGAATGCCCGCGAATTTCACATCGCCGCTTTCAGAGAGCGCATCACCCACGCGCAGCGCGCCATGGTTTGGAATACCGATCACATCGCCCGGAAAGGCTTCGTCAGCGATCTCGCGGTCCTGCGCGAGGAACATCATCGGATTGTGCACATTGAGCAGCTTGCCGGATGAGGTTTTCAGCTTCATGCCGCGCTTAAACTCGCCGGACGAGATACGGAAAAAGCCCACACGGTCGCGGTGGTTCGGGTCCATATTCGCCTGAATTTTGAAGATGAAGCCGGTGACCTGTTTATCATCGCGCACGATGATCTTTTCCTGCCCCTTCACCTCGGCCTTTTGCGGACGCGGCGGCGGTGCAAACTCGCCAATCGTAGAGAGAAGCTCGTGAACGCCGAAATGGCGAAGCGCCGAGCCGAACACGACCGGCGTCATATGGCCTTCAAGGTAAGACTGGTGATCGAACTCCGGCAGGCCGTCCTGCGCAAGCTCGGCTGTCAGTTCCAGCTCTTCCAGAACGCTTTCATCCACACGGTCCGCCAGTGAGTTGGAGCCGTCCATTTTAATGCGCTCGGCGCGTTCCGGATGCTCTTTCGCGTCCGCTGCGAGCTTTTTGAACAGGCAGAACTCACCCGTGCGCAGATCCTTCATGCCCGCAAAGCGGTTACCGGACGCGGCAGGCCAATAAAGTGGCGACACATCAAGCGCCAGCTTCTCATGAACCTCTTCCAGAATATCAAACGGATCCTGCGCCTCGCGGTCCATCTTGTTCACGAAAGTGATGATCGGAATGTCGCGCATACGGCAGACTTCAAACAGCTTCAGCGTCTGAGGCTCGATACCCTTCGCGGCGTCGAGTACCATGATTGCAGAGTCCGCTGCCGTGAGCGTACGATACGTATCCTCGGAGAAGTCTTCGTGGCCCGGCGTATCGAGCAGGTTGAACATCTTATTGTCATGCTCGAACGTCATGACAGAGGCTGAAACCGAGATACCGCGGTCGCGCTCGATCTTCATCCAGTCAGAGCTTGTGCGGCGACGTTCACCACGCGCAGCCACCTGCCCCGCCAGACGGATCGCACCGCCTGCCAGCAGCAGGTTCTCCGTCAGCGTGGTCTTACCGGCGTCCGGGTGGGAAATGATAGCGAAGGTGCGCCGGCGTTCGGCTTCTTGCGAAAGGGATAAACTCATGCGCGCGATTTAGTTGGGATTGGGCGAATTGTCGAGCGCGTGTGATATTTCCACTTGATGAAAATCAAAACTCGAGTATGTGAGCGCACCGGATTTCAGATGGTCAGACAATGCCTCCCTTCCGGCCCACCTGACAATAAGGAATCCCGCAATGTCTGATACCATTGACCGTCAGCGCAAAGCTGAACTTCTCGACAGTCCTGTCGAGCATATCGACATCACTGAATTTGATGGCCGCCAGCTGATCGAAGCCTGGAGCAAGATGAGCTTTTCATCCCGCGATGCAGCGCGCGCGGCGAAAATTCTCAACATGATGCTGGAAGACGAATCCTGCTCGACCATGCTCACCCTTGCCGGCTCTACGTCTGCGGGCGGCTGCATGCATGTCTGGCGAGATATGGTCGCCAACAACATGATCGACTCAATCGTCTCTACAGGTGCGTCCATCATCGACATGGATTTCTTTGAAGCACTCGGCTTCAAACACTATCGCGCGCCGGAAATTCCGGACGACCGCATTCTGCGCGATCTCTATATCGACCGCATTTACGACACGTACATTGACGAAGAAGAGCTTCAGGCCTGCGACCACATCATCAAGGACATCGCAGACAGCCTCGAGCCGCGCCCGTATTCCTCCCGTGAGTTCATCTACGAGATCGGCAAATGGCTGGCGGCTGGCAATGCCAAGAAAGAAGGCTCTCTCATCCAGACCTGTTACGAAGAAGGCGTGCCAATCTTCGTGCCAGCTTTCTCTGACTGCTCTGCAGGCTTTGGCCTCGTAAAGCACCAGGTTGATCGCATGAAAGAG
This sequence comes from Ponticaulis sp., assembly GCA_002723155.1. GTDB lineage: Bacteria > Pseudomonadota > Alphaproteobacteria > Caulobacterales > Hyphomonadaceae > Ponticaulis. The sequence goes on from PBNO01000003.1 coordinate 122,814, forward strand.
GGCAAGCCTTACATGACGATCGACTCTGTCGCGGACTTCCGTGAGCTGACCGAAGTGAAGATCAAAGCGGGCCGCACAGGTCTGTTCATGATTGGTGGAGGCGTACCGAAGAACTTCGCGCAGGACACTGTCGTCTGCGCGGAAATCCTCGGTGAAGACGCTGAAATGCACGCTTACGCGGTGCAGATCACCGTAGCTGACGTGCGCGATGGCGCGTGCTCTTCTTCTACGCTGAAAGAAGCCTGCTCATGGGGCAAGGTCGACGTCGCGCTGGAGCAGATGGTGTTCGCAGAAGCTGGCACAGTTGCGCCGGTTATCGTCTCTGACGCTTACCATCGCGGCCACTGGAAAACCCGCCAGAAGCGTCGCTGGGCCGACCTTTTCCAGAAATAGATAGATAGATCGGGCGGGCGCTTTAATAGCGCCTGCCCTATTCTGCCGGTGCAAACTGGCCTGCAGGCGCAGACACCATGCGCAGACGATGCATCAGAAACAGAGCGAGCGTCAGGCTCAGCATAACTTCTGAATACTCCTCAAAGGACTCGTGCTGAAGCAACACAGCCGTGGAAAGCGTCAGCACCATGCCGAAACGGGCAACACCCAGCCAGTCTGTGAAGGCTGCAATCTCTCCGATCACAGGCATATCAGCCCGCGCAGACAGCCAGCGGCGTGCCCCGCCGAGCACGGAGGCCGCGCACATCGCAATCAGCGCAAAACCGGCCACCGCATAGATCGGATCATAAAGGCGCGGGTTCACCAGATTATGGATGTTGGTTTCCTGCTGCAGATTCACCTCAGCGAGCGCTTCAGGCGTCTCCCAATGGAAAATCCACTGCCCCCAGCTCAGCTCCTCGCCTGCGATCAGAAAACACGCTGCACCAAGGCCGATATAGGCAAAGCGCATCATGGTCTGGTCTGCACGTGCGATCAGGAATGACAGGCCACACGCCATCAGAAAGAACAGAACCGTCCCATACTCGATCGGCCCGGCATCGGTCTCCTCGGTACTGAACAGCCATGCCAGCTCTAGCGAGCCCCGCGCATGAAGCGCGCTCAACACGGCCAGCACAGCAATCGGCGCACCGGCGATGATGAAGATGCTGAGCCGGTCGACAGATGTCGCCTCCAGCCCGCGCGGAAAGATGAACCGTATCGAAATGATGGCCGCGAAAGCCGCAGCGATACAAAATAGAACAGTCTGAAATAACATTGGCGTCTCAAAAGTCAGTTTTGTGACGCTCTGCAATTTAAGGGCCGATATCAGGACTCCGCCGCAGGTCAGCCCCTCCGCATCCGGAGTTTATGCCTCAAATCCTGATGCCGCGCTTTTCCAGCTTCTTCTCGATGAGACGCATATTCCGGCGATGGCTTTTAAAGCCGAAGTCGAGAAAGTCACCGAGCAGCGGCACAAGGCCGATCACAAAGTCGAGCCCAAGATTGCCGATCATCTGCATGCGCGTGCCCCAGCCCATGCCGAGCTTGTTGGCGAGGCTGACATGATAGGCGCCCATCGCCGTGGTAAAAGCATCACCCACGCCCGGGATAAGGCCAATAATACCATCCAGCCCCACGCCGAAACCGGCAATCTGGAACTGGTCATCCAGCAGCCGCGCCAGTGCGCGCGCCTGTTGCAGCGCCTGTTCCTGTTCGGGTGTCAGCATCTCTTCGGGGCCAAGAATTTCCATGTTTGGGACTCTATCCAGTGATTATGGCATTCTAACGCTGGAAACCGGTTCAAGGTTGCGACGTTATTCAGCTTGAATTCTTATGGCATGGATCAGGGCTGCGATAGCCAGGGGAAGAAATGAGTACACATCACCAACCGGCATCCATCCTGCGCATTATAGCCAAAGTGCTTCTGCATATCGTGTTCGTCATCGCGGCCTTCATCATGGCTGGTGGCATTTATTTCTGGATTGGCTGGCCGGTTCCTGCACGCGAAATTGCAGGTATAGCTGTCTTCCCCGCTGCTTTACTGCTCTGGTTCTGGCCGGGTAAATCCAGACTTATACGGCGTATCGGGCTGAGCCTGATCATGATCGCCTTCTTCGCAGTTTATTACACCAAGCCTCCAGCCCCGCAGGACTGGGTGCCCCTGCATGAGCGGCGCGCTTCGGCCGTGTTTGAAGGCGATAGCGTCACCATCCATAACTTCCGTGATGCCGAACATCATTCAGATGCGCCTGTTGAGGTTCACTGGCGCGATCAGAGCTTTGATCTGTCGCAGGTCGAAACCGCTGAGCTGATCATCCAGCCTTTCGGAGACGGTCCGTTCCTCACCCACATTTTCATCACCTTCGGATTTGAAAACGGCGAGCAACTGGCCGTGTCGGTTGAAGCAAGGCGCGTCAGCTGGGACCGGTTCCAGCCGCTTGGCGGCTTCTTCCGCAACTTCGAGACCTATCCCGTTTTTGGCACGGAGCGTGACCTCATAGGCAAGCGTCTTGCGCATGTGCCGCCAGAGGAGATGTATTTCTATCCGCTGCAGCTGACACCGGACGAAGTCCGCTCGGTGCTGGAAGACCTGCTGCGCTTTTCCACCGACTTATTCGAAACGCCGGACTTTTACGACACGCTGGAAGAGAGCTGCTTTACCGGTCTTGTGAACCAGTCCCGCGAGCTGAAATCGCGTATTCCGTCATGGGATATCCGCCGCTGGATACCGGGCTATGCCCTGCCGCTTATGCGCGATCACGGGCTGATCAGTGATGAACTACCGCGGGAAGAACAACAAATGCGGGCCCATCTTCCAAATGATGTCCCGCATCCGTTCAGCTTCGAAACAGACAGGGATTTCAGTCTCTATCTGCGTGAGCAATTAGGCGAAGAGGCGTGAGCGAAAGCCCACGCCTCCTTCGGGTTTAGGCTGGCACCGCCTCACGGTCTCGCGCAGAGGAGCGCGTACTTGCCAGCAGGATAGCCACACCGGCCAGAGCAGACAGGGTTGAGCCCATCAGTACACCAAGCCTGATCTCGTTCATCGCTGCTGCATCCGAGAAGGCGAGCGTGCCGATAAAGAGCGACATGGTGAAGCCGACACCCGTCAGGCAGGCTAGGCCATATAGATGCGCCCAGTTCACGCCATCCGGCAGGCGCGCGATGCCCATCTTCACAGCGATCAAGCTAAGGCCGAACACGCCCACCTGCTTACCGATGAAAAGACCAGCGGCCACACCAAGTGTCAGCGGCGCCATCAGCGTTTCCATCGTCAGGCCCGAAAGCGATACACCGGCATTCGCGAAGGCAAACAGAGGCACAATCGCAAACGCAACCCATGGGTGGAGGCCATGCTCCAGACGTTTCAGCGGCGATGGTTCGCTCTCATTACGGCCGTAAATCGGAACAGCCAGAGCCGTGATCACACCGGCAAGCGTCGCGTGGACACCGGATTTAAGCACGCACACCCACATGAAAACACCGATCAGCACATATGGCGCTATGCGTTTCACACCGAGCCGGTTCAGCGTAATCAGGCCTGCCAGACCTACGCCTGCCAGCATGAGCGCTTCAACGGAGAGATTGCTCGTATAGAAGAGCGCGATGATGATAATGGCGCCAAGGTCATCAATGATCGCCACCGCCAGAAGCAGAACCTTCAGCGCAACCGGCACACGGCTTCCCATCAGGGCGAGAATGCCAAGCGCGAACGCAATGTCAGTTGCCGCCGGAATAGCCCAGCCATTCAGGTTTTCAGGGCTGCCTGCATTGATGCCGAGGAACACAAGCGCGGGCACAAGCATGCCGCCTACGGCCGCGAACAGCGGCAATACAATCTTGTCTCGTGAAGAAAGCTGCCCCTGTAAAACCTCGCGCTTGATCTCCAGACCAACGAGGAAAAAGAACACCGCCATCAGGCCGTCATTGATCCAGAGGATAAGCGGCTTATCGATCTCAAGAGCCCCCACAGTTATGGCAACGGGTACATCCAGAAATGCGGAATACAGGCTGGCAATCGCGCTGTTATTGATGAGAACGGCGAAGACTGTCGCGAGAATGAGGAGCAAGCCGGCTGAGGGCGCCCACTCGAAGAATTCAACAGCACGTCTGAATATGCGTGTCATAAGGGTCCTTCCTTGGAAAAAGAACTGCGAGACCGGGGACTCAGTCTCGCAGAGTTGGGGTGGAGGTTAGCTATGAGGGCGGATGGGCGTCCGCCTCAGCTGCTTCAGCTGCCCGCATACGGCAGAGAAGAGTGGTGGAGGACGATGCGCATCAGGCCTTCGCTGTCGCGCACATAGCCGAATGAGAATTCGACCTTTGTTTCCTCCGTTTCACCGACCGGGGTGAAATAGTAATTACCCATGGCAAGGGCGCTGTCGCCGAGCGTTATGATCTGCTGTTCGCCGAAGCGGACATTGGACCAGGGGCGGATGGCAAAGCCTGAATCTTCGTCGATGTCACCGCCGACAAAATACGAGAGCGCGCCATCAAATTCGGGGCGGAACTGCTCCTCTGCAGCCAGTGTCGGCTTGAAGAGGACTTCCAGCTGATCATAGGCATAGAGCGAACGGATCATGTTCGACGCGACGGCGTCATAGTCTTCGCCGTTCTGAAAAGCCGCGCCGATGCGAACAATCCCTTCACCCCAGACACGCTGGGCGTCCAGTACGTCCTGCTCGGTAATGCTCGCCGACTGCTCAGCCGCCGTCGTCGCATATGCTGGCGCGGCTACGGAGAGCGGTGCCATGATGGCAGCAGCGGCTCCAGCCTTGAACCAGCGACCTGATGCGGCGCTCTTCTGGCGGACTTTCTTACGGCGGATAATGTCTCTTGTACGTCTCATGTTTCGCTCCTGTTTTTGCTTACAGAAGTGAAATGGATTGCGCCCTTCCATTCTTCCAATATAATTAAAATTGAATTTCAATCGGAAAAATCGATAGATGAGGCCTACGCTGAAACAATTGGAATATCTCGTCGCGATTGCCGAGACGGGAAAATACGGCGAGGCCGCAAAAAGGGTGAATGTCAGCCAGTCCAGTCTTTCCACGCAGATTGCAGACATGGAAGAAGAGCTGGGCACACGCCTTCTGGAACGTGGTCGCCATGGCGCTGTGCTCACCCCGACAGGCCGGGATATTGTTGTCCGCGCGCGCTATATTCTGCGCCAGGTCGAAGAACTGCACACGCTCTCGCGGCAAAGCGAGGAAGATTTTAAAGGCCGCATCAATCTGGGCGTCCTTCCCTCCGTTGGCCCCTATCTTCTGCCGCCAGCGACCCGTCAGCTCCACCAGCGTTTCCCCGAACTCAGACTGATCGTGCGCGAAGAACGCACAATCGATCTGGCCGAACATCTGAGCGATGGCCGGTTCGACCTGATCATCTCCACACCCGAAAGCCATCCTGAATGCCGGAGCGAACCGCTCTTCACAGAACAGCTCTGGATATGCGCCGCATCCGATGATCCGCTGAGCAGTACGACAGGTCCGGTAGAGCCTGAGGAACTTCGCGGCCACCCGCTTCTGACCATCGGATATGGCCACCGCCTGAGCGAGCTGGTGCACCGTCTGGCTGATGATATCGGCACGCAGGTCAGTACCGAATATGAAGGCTCCAGTCTCGATGCTGTCCGGCAGATGGCGATTATGGGCGCGGGCGTTGCCGTTCTACCAAGCCTCTATGCGCTGTCTGAAGCCCGACGCGACCCCGAGCAGGTTATCCGTCGCGTGAATTATCCGTCTGCGGAACGCAATATTGCGCTCTGCTGGCGCGCCACCTCCCCCCTTTCAGACCGCTACCGAACCCTGGCCGATGAATTATCCGCCACGGCCGCGAATATTCTGGAACAAGGCGCCGCAAGCATTGGCGCGGCTTAATCGCTTCCCATAGCGCAGCGACGCAGATACAGATTTTAATCAGGTGACATGGGCGACGGGACTGATGATCGACTGGTTGATCGCAAACTGGATTGAGTTGGCGGGCTTTGTAACAGGCGCGGCCTGCGTCTGGCTGCTCGTTATCCGCAACATCTGGACCTTCCCGGTCGGCATGGTGAACTATGTGTTTTTCGCCGTTCTGTTCGTCCAGTCAGGCCTTTACGCGGATGCCGGCCTTCAGGGCGTCTACTTCATTCTGGCCAGTCTTGGCTGGTATTGGTGGCTGCGCGGCGGCGATGACCATCAGGGCGTGGAAGTTCACGAAGCCTCACCCAAAGTTCTTATTGCCTGCGGCGTAGCGGTTATTGTCATCGCAGCCCTCATCCAATGGGTGCTGCACGAATACACAGACTCCACAGTTGCAGGCTGGGACGCGCTCACCACGGCGATGAGCCTCGTTGCCCAGTTCATGCTGTCGCGCAAATGGATTGCCAACTGGTGGCTCTGGATCGCGGTCGATCTGATTTACATCCCCCTCTACATCCATAAGGGCCTCTGGCTGACAGCTGGTCTCTATGCAGTCTTCCTGGCCATGTGTATTGCCGGTCTGATCGAGTGGCAAAAAGCGCGAACCGACAAACCGAAAGCTGCGGACAGTCTTACTTAATGGCGAACATCTTCTGGCCTTTACTGCCCGCTTCGCTGCGCGCCAAATTCTGTCGTCGTATCGTGGTGACGGGCGCTGAAAGCACCGGCACAACCACGCTTGCGCTCATGATGGCCGAGGCGCTGAACTCGCCTTACGTCGCCGAATATGGCCGCGAATACACCGAACGCCGTGCAAAGGTCACCGACGAGCCATGGCGCACCGAAGAGCTCGTTGAGATTGCCGAAGAGCAGAACGCGCTGGAAGATGCCGCTGCGCGCCGCTCTGACAATGGCCTCATCATTGCTGACACAGATGCTCTCACTACAGCGCTCTGGCATGAGCGCTATTTCGGGTCTCGTTCGCCAGCCGTTGACGCCGTTGCAGCGAAACAGGTTCGTCCATTCACCTATATCCTCACCTCTGACGACATTGCCTTCGAGGCCGATGCCATCCGCGAGGGCGGCGAAGAACGCCACACCATGACAACCCGCTTTCGCGAGGAAATCATCAAAAGCCGCGTACCGTGGATTGAAGTCCGTGGCAGCCGCGAAGAGCGCCTCACCGAAGCGCTCCGCTTTGTCTGCTCGCTCGGCGTCAAATGACACTGACGCCGGTATCCGACATCAGGCGGTAACCAGATTTAGCGCGCGTTTCGGCGTCCAGACACCTGTCAGCGACGTCATGCTGGCATAGTCTCGGAAATCACGCGGCGGACGCCCCAGAGCTTCCTGCACGCCATAGCCAATCTTCTCATTCCGGCCATCCATTACCGTCGCGAAGAGATAATCCATCAGCCGGACAAGCTCTGCGGGCATGCCCATGTCTTCAATGCCTTCCAGAAACACGTCATGGGGAATGTCCGCGAAGGTGATCGTGCGCCCGAGTGCAGAGGAAAGCTCTTCGGCGATATCCTCAAGCCCCAGAAGACGCGGGCCTGTCGTTTCATAGGTTTTGCCCTCATGGCCTTCTTCGGTGAGCGCCGCGATGATGACATCAACAACATCATGCACATCAACGAAAGGTTCGCGCGTACCGCCGGTTGGCAGAGCAATTTCGCCTTCCTGAACCATGCTGCGGAAAGCCCCTTCAGAGAAATTCTGGTTAAACCAGGCTGACCGGACAATCGTCCAATCCATGCCGGAGAAACGGATAATCTGTTCGCAGGCCAGCGCCTCTTCCTCACCGCGGCCAGACAGGAGAACAAGCTTCTGAATACCCATCCGATAGGCGAGGTCAGTGAACTCGGTGATCGACTGCCGCGCTTTCGGCATCGCAAGATCCGGCGCAAAATTCACGTAAACCTGTGTCATGCCTTCAAGACAGCGCCGCCATGTCTCCGGCTTTTCCCAATCGAAAGCAGGCTCGGCCTGTCGCGACCCGATACGAACCTTGTGTCCGCTATCCCAGAGCGATCGCACAACGCGGTGACCGGTGCGGCCCGTGCCACCCAGCACCAGCGTAGACGGAACTTTAGGGCGGCGGATTTCAAACAGTTTTGCAGGCTGGAAAATTGATTTCATGACTTGCTCCTCCTCGTCAGAACAAGTCCATGTTTACCGGCACTCTAATCTTACATCTTGACGCCGCGCGACAGAGTTTTGGCCGGACGCGTCACAAACAATAACCCCGTCACGCGCTCGTGCGGAAGCTTCCCGGCGATCGCCCTTCCCACCGGCGGAATGCGCGATTAAAGGCGCTCTGCTCGGAAAATCCTGTCAGAAAGGCGATCTCAGCGAGCGAGTAACCCGTATCGTTCAACAGTTTTCGCGCCATGATGTGACGCGCCTGATCCACAAGCGTCTGATAGGTAACATCTACCTCGGACAGACGCCGTTGGAGCGTTCTTGCGCTCAGCCCCAGCTTTTCAGAAATGGCAGAGATCGGCGGCGGACCGTCACTCAGCGCCAGACTGATTTCCTTGCGGACCTGACTTTCCAGCCCGACCTCGCTTTCGCGGTCTGACAGCTCTCTTTCGATATGCTCGTCAAAAAAGGACCAGACATCACGATCACCCAGCCGCGTCTTGGCAAGCAAATCCTCGGTCCGGAAGACATAACCGTAATAGTCGGACTCAAAATGGACCGGGCTCTGGAAATACTCTTCCAGTGCCAGCGAACAACCCACGGCTTTGTGGCTGAAATGAACGGCGACCGGCTTAAAATCCGGCCCGCAGGCTTCGCGGCAAAGCGACATATAGGTGACCAGAGACCCTTCATTCGAGAGCAATAACCCCCGAACCGGCGGAAACTCACGCAAGTGGATCCAGCGCGTAAACTCCCCGTCCTCTTCCAGTCTGAAACCGGAAACATTCTGTACGAACAGGCGCGAGTGGCGGGCGATACGTTCAAACGCATTCAACAGCTGGGGGGCTGTTTTCCATGCCAGACCAACTGCCCCGTAATCTTCACACGTCATGGTGCGGGCCGCATTGATGTGAAATTTGACCCGCTCGCCTTCAAGGTCAGCAATCTCTTCGAGAAGCGCGAAATATTTGCGGGCAGGCACCATGACTTTGGGGTCCGCCAGATCGGCCTCCGACACCCCTGCCCGCGCAAGAAGCTGCGCACGTGCGTCCGCTACCGGATTGTTCTCCAGCATTTTGCGCACGAATAATGTCGAAACTTCCCCCATGGGGACGGAAAATTAGAGTGAAATGCGCGAATTAACAAGCACCTGCTGGTGCGGTTCTTTTGCGCCACCCGCTTCCGGAAAGTTTGGAAGCCCCGTCAGGACTTGAACCTGAAAATAGCAGACTTGCAGGTCTGCCGCGTTAATCTTTCGCCACAGGGCTATACCGAAGCTGAATGTCCCAGCAGAACGCGAGTGCTGCAAGCAAGTTCAACTCATGCGTGACCAGCTTTAAACCCACAAACCTCAAAGGGGTATTTAATTCGGCGTCACAATTTCTCTTTTCGGTCATTTATTATCCAATTAGGCTTTCCGGAATGATCCTGCCCGTTGAACCCTCTGCCCTTTTCCCGTTTTTGATCGCGACCCTGCTGGTCGAAGCGACCCCCGGACCGAATATGGGGTATCTGGCGGCGCTGTCTGCATCCGAAGGGCGCGCTGCGGGCTTTCGCGCAGTCCTCGGCGTCACGTTGGGGCTTTCAGTTTATATGCTGGCCTCCGTCGTCGGGATTGCCGAGATCGTCTCCCGCATACCGCCTTTATATGCAGCGCTGCGCTGGGCGGGTGTTCTGTTCCTCCTCTATCTGGCGTGGGAAGCCTGGCAGGATGCTTCTGAGACCTCTCCCTCAAAACCGGATGAAGGTTTTGCCTCTCCATTCTGGCGCGGCTTCATGGCCAATGTGCTCAACCCGAAAGCCGCCGTGTTTTACGTCTCCCTGCTGCCCGGCTTCATGAATATGGAACGCAGCGCCTTCTGGGTGCAAGCGCTCATTCTTGGAAGCATCCATATTCTGGTCAGCATTCTGATCCATTCAGCCATCGTTCTGGGCGCGGCCCGCGCGGGCGCTTTGATGGAAAACTCACCTCTCAAAATCGCGTTCCGACGCGCCATGGCTGTTCTCATAGCGATCATAGCCATATGGCTCGCTTGGGAGACGCGTCGCTGAGCCCTATATTTCTCTCGACTGTGGAACTTCGTCTGTCGCGCAACGTCAGTTGAGGACAGACAAAAAGGAGAGCTGAATGAAAACCCGCACACTCGGATCAACCGGCCTTGAAATTTCTTCCGTCGTTTTTGGCGGGAATGTTTTCGGCTGGACACTGGACGAAACCGAAAGCTTCAAAATGCTGGATGCGTGCGTGGACCAGGGCCTCACGACAATTGATACTGCTGACGTCTACTCACGCTGGAAGCCCGGCAATCAGGGCGGCGAAAGCGAAACCCTGATTGGCAACTGGCTGGCCGCCCGTCCGGACAAACGCGACAAGGTTCAGATTTTCACCAAAGTCGGCATGGATATGGGCGACGGCAATACCGGCCTGTCACCGCGCTGGATCCGTGAAGAAGTCGAAAACTCCCTCAGCCGCCTGAAGACGGATTATATCGACCTCTATTTCTCTCACCGCTTCGACGAAGACACCCCGCAGGCCGATACGCTTGGCGTCTATAAAGACCTGTTGGATGAAGGCAAAATCCGCTCCATCGGCGCCTCCAATTTCGATGAAGGCCAGCTGGAAGACGCGCTGAAAATTGCCGAGACTGAAGGCCTGCCAGCCTATCAGGTGCTGCAACCGGAATACTCTCTTGTCTCCCGCGCGAGCTTTGAAGGCCCGCTCCAGCGTCTTTGCATCGACAAGAACATTGGCGTCGTCACCTATTTCTCACTCGCGTCAGGCTTCCTGTCCGGCAAGTACCGCTCGCTCGACGATCTGCAAGGTCAGGCGCGCGGCGGCATGGCGAAGAAGTATATCGAGAATGGCGGCCTTCAGGTTCTGGAAGCGATGGATGATATTGCCACTTCCAAAAACATCACGCTCGCCGAGCTTGCCATTGCCTGGCTCCTCCACCGTGACGGCGTGACAGCTCCGATCGCCAGCGCCACGAAGGACTCCCATTTGAAGAGCCTCGTGAAGGCCAGCGAAGTCTCACTTACGCCTGAAGAGGTCGAAGCTCTGGCTGTTTTCTAATCAGACCGGTCTGAGAACCGATAACAGTTTCGTGAAGCGTATCGCTCCCCTCGAAAACCAGACTATCTTGGTCGGGTTTAAAGCCGAGGGGAGTTTTCATGGATATGGTATCAGTCATCTCTAACCGCCGCCGCAGTTTTCTGGCTGCCGCGTCCGGCCTTTTACTCGCCTCTGCCTGCTCAGCTCAGGAACCTGCCCCAACACCAGCCCCTGCTACAGAACCTGAAACGAACGCCGAAGCCTCTTCCGGTTTCGCGCAGGCGCTCGTCCCTCTCGAAATGGAAGTCTATGCGCCGGAAGGCACCCCGCTTCCGCGCTTTATGGTCGACGCCGCATGGCCGCAAATGCCGCCAACCATGATTATCGGCCAGACGCCGGGCCTCGCCGTCGATGGTGACGACAATATCTGGCTCGCCCACCGCCCGCATACGTTGAGCTTCTCCGATATTGGCCTCGCCGCCGATCCGCCAACGGCGCTTTGCTGTGAGCCGGGTCCGACCATCATGCAATTCTCAGCCGAAGGTGAGTATCTGCAAGGATGGGGCGGACCGGATTATGCCCCTGAGATTGATGGCGTGAACCAATGGCCGCGCAATATTCACGGCATCTACGTGGATGACGACAACACCGTCTGGGTTGGTGGCAATGGCGATGGCGACCATGTCGTCCTCAACCTCACCGCCGATGGCGAATTCATCCGTCAGATCGGCGTACACGGCCAGACGGCTGGCAATTCCCATCCGGAATATCTTGGCAATCCGGCTGACATCTCCTTCGTGGATGGCCATGTGATCGTCGCGGACGGCTATATCAACAAACGCATTATCAGCTTCGACGGCATGGAGTTGGATTATGAAGGCGCATGGGGCGCCTACGCCTCTGATCCATCCGGCGGCACGCGCGAAGGCAGCTTCGATCAGAGCCAGGCCTCAAGCAATTCAGATGGCGGCGCTAACCCTGAAGCCCCGAGCTTCGGTGATATCGTCCACTGCGTGGTCAGCACCGAGGAAGGCCTCGTCTATATCTGTGACCGCCGCAATAACCGTGCGCAGGTCTTCCAGCGCACTGAAAATGGCGACCTCGAATTCGTTCGTGACATCGTCATCGCAGAAGAAACCGGCGGTACCCGCACCGTCTCTGACATTACATTCTCCCCGGACGGTGAGTTTATTTACATCGCCGACATGATGAACTCGTCCATCTGGATTCTGGACAGCGAGAGCTATGACATTCTCGCCCGTATTGGCCGCGTCGGCCGCTATCCGGGTGAGTTCACATGGCTCCATTCTGTCGTCGCGGACTCTGAAGGCAATCTCTACACGTCCGAGGTGAATACAGGCCGCCGCATCCAGAAGCTCGTCTTTATGGGCGTGGAGTAAGTTTCACGCTTGGTGCGCGCGGTGAGACTGGCTAGCTTAAGCGCATGACACGCTTACTGATCGTCTATCACACGCGCACCGGCGGCAGCCGCCAAATGGCCGAGGCGGCTTACAAGGCCGCCAAAGAAGAATGCGAGACGCGGCTTCAGACAGCATCTGAGACCAGCCCTGAAGATATGCTGTCAGCAGACGGCTATCTGTTTGTCGCGCCGGAAAACCTCGCCTCGCTGTCTGGCGAAATGAAAGATTTCTTTGACCGCTGTTATTACCCCCTGCTCGGCAAAATAGAGGCCCGCCCCTATGCCCAGCTGATTTGCGCAGGCTCTGACGGCGAAAATGCCGTCCGCCAGCTGGCGCGGATAGCCAAAGGCTGGCGCCTGAAAGAAGTTCAGCCTGCAACCATTATCTGCACGCATGCCCAGACCGAAAAACAAATCCTCGCCCCCAAAACCATTCCGGAAGACGAGCTGAAAACCTGCGCAGATATAGGCGCCGCGCTCGCGGCAGGTCTTTCAATGGGCGTGTTCTGAAGACAAAAAAGGCGAGCCACTGCTTCAGTAAAACCGCAAGAAGATTGCCAAAAGAAAGCAATCCTTGCGCCTTCAACCTTTGCGCGATATGCTGCATGACGGAGTAGCCACTTTCGCGGCCCTCTCTCTTTTGGTCACTTAGTTTTCCGGATTTCTCTGATAAGGCTCGCCAGCGATTTCAGAGTCCATAATGTGACAAAAAAGGCGAGCCATTGGCTCGCCTTTTTAACTAACTGCCGTTTAGCGCTTACTCAGCCGCAGGTGTCGTCACATATTCCAGCCATTCAATAACGGCTGCGCGCTGCGCTTCGTCACGAATGCCGGCAAAGCTCATACGGTTGCCCGGAATGTTCGTGCGTGGGTTCGCCAGATACGCATCCAGAGTTTCAGCGTCCCAGACAATGCCCGAGTTCGCCATAGCTGGTGAATAGTTGAAGCCGTCCATTGTGCCAGCCGTACGACCGAAAACACCTGTAAGCTCCGGGCCCATTTTCGGGCGACCGCCTGGCTCATAGTTGTGGCACGTGCCGCACATGCGTGCCTGCGGCGGCATTTCCGGACCGTCAGCGAAGGCTGGCGCGGAAACGAACAGCGCGGACGCACCGAGAAGCGTAGCGAGAATGCTTTTCATCTGGATTCTACCCCTGTTTACATGGTCCTGCTGTCCTATCGGAAAACAGGTTATTTTATAACGGTTCAAATTGTCTCAGCGACCATTGTCTACAGCGCGCTTGCCGATGCAATGGCCAATAGCAGTGAAATAGCGCAAAAATGTAGTAAGCTAACATTTATAACACACTCGTGATGCGACCCCATTGCCACTTGCCGCTTTCAGGCAAAGTCACAACATTAAACCCATGGAAAACTGGACCGAATTCGAAGGCATTATTCGCCTGTCTGTCTTTGCAGGCGTGCTGATTCTGTTCAGCGCTCTTGAATTCATCATTCCCCGCAAAAACCGCCGACATACGCGCCTGTCGCGCTGGACGACGAATGTCGCCCTGCTTGCGGTGTCTACTGTGTTCCTCCGTATCATCCTGCCAGTCGCGACTATCAGCTTTGCGATGGAAATGGGTGACCGCAGGATGGGCCTGTTCAATCTGATCGCCCTGCCCGTCTGGCTGGAAGTCGTTATAGCTATCGTGCTGCTGGATTTCGCCATCTGGTTCCAGCACATGATGATGCATTATATACCGCCGCTCTGGGCGTTTCATAAAGTTCATCACGCAGATGAAGATCTGGACGCGTCATCCGGGCTGCGGTTTCACCCGCTGGAAATGGTGTTTTCCTTCGGGTTCAAACTGGCGGTGATCGCCCTGCTTGGCGTGCCCGCGCTCGGCATATTCCTGTTTGAAGTCATCCTGAATGCGGCGTCCATTTTCGAACACGCCAGCATCCGCATTCCGAAAAAAGTCGACCGAGCTCTGCGGAAAGTCATCGTCACGCCGGATATGCACCGCGTTCACCACTCGGTGCACATGCAGGAAACAAATTCGAATTTCGGATTTTGCCTGTCCATCTGGGACCGGATATTCCGCACCTATTGCGCCGAGCCGCGCGAAGGTCATGAAGCTATGGAATTAGGTCTGGACAGAAGGCCGCCGGGCAATGCCGCGGGCCTGTGGTGGGCGCTTTCTGCACCCTTCCGTACAAATCAGGCTGCGCGAACCCAAAGCGGTTCAAGCGAGGCGTGACCGCCAACCGGGCGGCGCTGATTTCTCACGCGCTTTAAATGTTCTTCGTCAATCAGGTTGAGGCGTGCCTGAACGCGGGACGCATCTTCTTCCCCTGCCTGACGAATAAAGAAAGCTGTATTGGCATGTGTTTTCACAGCCAGCAGCGCTGCGCAGTCAGCATAGACGGCTTCATCAACGCCGAACTGGTCACTATCAATGACCACGGCTTTGGCAAAGTCGACGGCATCACGCGCGAACAAAAGATCAGGACGACCACATCCAAGCTCCTGCCAGTTGGCAAGAAGCCGGACTTCCGGGTCTCCGATTTCAAGAACACGATCGTTAAATAAGAACAGCATGTGCTACCCACTCCATCATCTGAAATGGACATTAGCGCATGGCTTTTAATGCCGCGCTTTACCGCACGTACAAATCCGGCTGGATGAATTAAGACTTCGCCTACCCTGATTACCCGCTCATTCACCATTCACGGTTTCAGTGAGGAAATGACGCCCCTCACGGTCTTCAATTTCGACTACCCAAAGGTCCGGATCATAAGAGCGACGGCGTTGAATTAATTCATCTATTTCGCGCTCTTCAGCCCATTCACCCGCATTCGGCAACCAGTCAAAGCTCGGGCTGTCCATAGAGAGCGGAGAGCGCACAAATAAAGCGGCGCGGCCGTCCAGGCGCGCAATTTTTAAAATGACATCGCCGCGTTCTTTATCGCCTTTGGCCGCCACATAACCGAATGCACCCGCAAGAGATGCGCGGCGCATCAGAGCATCGACCCAGATCCATGTCGGCACACGTTCATTCATAAGGCTCGGGCCTCGCTTTTAGATTGGCATCAGACTTGCGGAGAAACGATCAGAATTGATCACAGGTCCAATCATGGCACAGTCTGCACTTCTATCGCTTTCCCTATCCGCACCGCAAGCACATGCGGGGCCTCTGGATGTCCTGGCGCTGACAGCGACCGCGACGAATGCGTCAGAACACCTGATCAATCCATGGCTGGGGCTGATCGGCCTTGGCGTGCTGATCCTCTCCGGCGCTGTTGCGGTTGTCCGTGAAATCCTCATCGAGGAAGAAGAACAGGTCTGATCTTTTGATCGGCGAAAGCCGGTGCACCTGTATCGCGGCAGAGCATTGCCCTGCCGCGTAGTTATTTCTTTTGATTGATCGGTGCCGCGCCTGCGCGCTCGCTAACGATTCCTACAATTAAATGGCGTGGTGGTTTTACTGGTTCCCGAATGCGCACTGGCGCTCTGGTTTCCGGAAGGGTGGCGGCCATGGCTCTTTAGTGATTGCGACGGGATTGGAATTTGCTTCGTCCGGTTCGTTGGCCGCTATCTCATATGTGCAGCGGGTGCGCACTTCAGGTGCGATATATGCCAGCGCGCAGACGATGACGCGGGCCAGATGGCTCGCCAGTATTTCCGCCCGCTCGAAGTTTTCGATTGCGGTCTGAAGCCGGTCAAACAGCTCGGCCGATGAGACAAGATCACAGCCCTGAGCGCGCTCTATGCGTACCGACGGTGCGCGAGAGCAATCAAAACGACCAGTCCGTTGCCAGACGGGCGTACGCATGGCGTTTGCCGCGAAGGTAAAACCAGCCCGTTCCAGCTGGTTTGAGGCGAGCATACGCACATAAGCATGCACCATCGCATCGGTTGAGATCACTATCTGAGCGAGGTCACGCGGCGCGAACGTTTCGCCCGTCGCGTGAAGCCGCATGCACCAGGCATAAAGCCGCGCCAAGTTCAGCCCGATCAACTGACCAATAGTCAGCGAGGTGTAATCAGAGGCAGACGATGGCGCGGGGGTCATGCGCCAAGTGTAGGGTGGCAGGCGGTGGGGTTGGATTAGTTTTCGGGTCTTTAGCCGCTCGGCACACTGTCATCCCGGAATGTTTTGAAGTTTTGACGAAAAACATATCCGGGACCCAGCTGATACCAGAGGAACATTCTGGGTCCCGGCTCTTCGCTTCGCTGCGGCCGGGATGACAGGAAGGCAGCCCCGGAAACCTGAAACCATGTTCGCCAATTCTTTCTGGCGCATTGCTTCGCGTTTTGCACCCTACACGATGCTACGCATCAGATTGCTATTTATAAGGCCCCCAATCGAATGGCACATGCAGCCATTTTCGCCCTTCTATTGCATCTTTGATTGGCTTGTCAGAAAAGTATTTTTCCAAATCTTTCAGGTATAGATTCAATCTAGTCCACAAATTGTCAATTTCTTTGTACGCGTCGATTGATGGGTAGTCTTCTCTTCTATTTGCCTCAACATAACTTTGGAGTAAAAAAAATTTTTTTTCACCTTTTTCAGCTTTCAAGTTTACCACGCTGAGACCGACAACCTCGTTAAGCGATCCTTTTTTTGGATAATATCTGACTTTTAAATATACATTCTCGTTGGAAAACGTCGAAACACAATACTCTCCAAGGATAGTGGAAAATTCTTTCTCGCTCGATATCAATTTGAATCCAAATTTTCTGATTATTTCCCAATC
The DNA here is from genome assembly GCA_002723155.1 of Ponticaulis sp. Taxonomy (GTDB): domain Bacteria; phylum Pseudomonadota; class Alphaproteobacteria; order Caulobacterales; family Hyphomonadaceae; genus Ponticaulis. Next base: position 139,975 of record PBNO01000003.1, read on the forward strand.
AGAAAAAAAACAACCGAGTTCATCGCACTGAGACGTTTTAATCCCCTTTTTCACAATCAATTGTCTCCAAACAGGTATTTCGTATCCGTATCGTAGTATGCGTCACTTAGTGACGCTTAGGTTGCATCAATCAGAGCGAATGCACCAGTAGGGTTCAGTGCCCGCAGCCCGCAGGTTCCCGTGAAGACGGGAACCCATGCTTAAATCCGGCAGCCCGCTAGACGACCATCTAAGCATAGATACCCGCCTTCGCAGGCATCTGCGGTCACATTCCAATTAAATTATTCTGGTGCATTGCTACGCGGAATGCACCCTGCCCGATGCAAAACATCGGATGGCTAGTAGCTCCAATGTCGTTTTTTCTTCAGTTTACACCACCAATTCGAGATCAAATTCGCCAAATCAGAAGCTTGCTTTTCAGCAAATTCCTCCAAGCACAATTCAGCGTCTCGCACATTCCATCCATGCGAGTTCAATGTTGCCCATGCAGAATCAAAATTTTTGTTTTCCAGATAAATTTGAAATTGGTTTATTAGATTTTGACCATCTAAATTCTCATCAATTTTCCTCAGGTCATTTTTATTGAAAAAACGCGGGTACAATTCGTAGGTGCTAACACTTCTTGTTTCGTAATCCGAGTTACTACTTGGCATAAGGCCGTCATAGTTAGCTTGAGGCCAACTGAGACTTAATGGTTGTTTTGACTGAAAGGCCGGGAGCGCACTCAAACCAGCCGAAAAAAGATCTTCTTTTAAGACAACGTCTCTGACCACCTGCAGGTCTTTAATCGCAAATTTCTCAGCAATTACCTCGACCGCTGTTGTCAGTTTCAATGACGGGTCACCAAGCTTCAAGTATTCAAGGTGTTTTGCCAATATCCAATAAAGAAACTGTCGCTCAGTTCTGGCAATCTCAAAATAAGAATCGGCGTACTCCGGATTGTAACCAACAAACGTAAAGGCTAGTTCGCCGCCAACACATTTGATCCATACACCGTTAGTTTGAACACCAAAATCGGTGCTAATGATTGGAATGAAACCCGGGGACTTCCAGACAGAGCCATCTACAAGCTTCGAGTCCGCCCCAAGGAAAGCGTCTTGTATTTGTTGAAATCTTTCAACGCTCGTAAGCTCAAGACCCAACCCGGCTAATACTGTGTCAACGGAGTTAGCTGACGATTTAGATTGAAAAAATTTCTTCATGGCAAAGGATATGGACCGAAGTTCATCACGTGCTGGGGCCTGATAGTATGGTTCACTTAGTGACGCTTAGGGTGCATCAATCAGAGCGAATGCACCAGTAGGGATCAGTGCCCGCAGCCCGCCGGTTCCCGTGAAGACGGGAACCCATGCTTAAATCCGGCAACCCGCTATAAAAGACCATCTAAGCATAGATACCCGCCTTCGCGGGCATCTGCGGCGACGAGAGGTTTTCGTTAAAATGACGCGACGGCAGAAAGCCGGAGCCATCAGCGCGAAGGCCTTGCGAGCTTTCTGCCTGTTTTAGCCTCGACTTTATCCAGCGCCTTTTCAAAGATTGCATCACCTTCGTCTTGATCACCTTTGGCAATCCAGACCGCGATGTCACGCCCAATATCCCATTGCCCCTGAATGATGGCGTGAGACATCGCATCCATACCGTCATCGGCTTCATATTCTATTGTCGGATCAATGCCATACGCTAAAAGCAGTTTTACGTTCTCACTCTGGCCTCCACCTATCGCCGCAAACAATGGGTTCGTTTCTTGTCGACTCAGATCGATTTTTGTTCCGGCGTCTAATAAAGTCTGCACAATCTTTGTATTCGATTCGAAGCAAGCCCATTCCAAAGGTGTCTGGTAATCGGGCCATCCAATATTCACATCAATTTTTTTGCTGATAAGATAGTTTACGATTTCGGGATTCTGGGCACGAACAGCCATTTGCAGCCACGTCCCCAGAGGCGTATTCAGGTTAAGCAGTTGAGGCTTCTCTTCAAGAATACGCTGCACATTTTCCAGGTTTCCTGAGCGAATGGATTTTTTTATCGCATCGAATTCAGCAATATGGTCTTTCCAGCTCACTGCTCCCATCTGCTTGGCTCCGTTCAAGAATTTCCGCTGTTCCAAGGCAGTTACGATGCCCCATGTTACGCGCCCCATCAATTCTTGATTGTATTTGTTTGTTCATAGCCCGCAGGTTCCCGTGAAGACGGGAACCCATGCTTAAATCCGGCAACCCGCTACAAAAGACCATCTAAGCATAGATACCCGCCTTCGCGGGCATCTGCGGAAATCTGAATTGTGCGCTCATTCCCGCGAAGGCGAGAAACCAGACCTGCCAAACCTCACCATATCCCTGCCTGCGCAGGGATGAGCGTCTTCATCCGGTACGAAAGGTTTTCGTTACAATCACGCAATGAGTGAGCGAACAGTCACAATCCCGCCATATTGTTAGTGATCGTTCACACGATCAGTAATGGAGGGTATACATGACTGATCTTATCTCACCGGACTATCACCTTGCGCTGTATGCGCTCTGGGTATCGCTACAGGTCGTGGCGGGGCTGTTAATCGCTGATTTTGTCTCTGGCGTTCTGCACTGGATGCAGGACAGATATGGCGGCCCGAAATGGCCGATTGTCGGCCCGCTCGTTCGCGCCACGATCAGGCATCATAAAAAGCCGCGCCGCATGATCACCCGCAGTTTCATGCAGCGAAATGCGCCGACCTTCTTCATCTCTGCCCTGTTTCTGGCGGCGTTTGCAGCACTTGGCTGGATCAATGTCATGACGCTGACCGGCGTGATTGTTGGCGCATTCGCCAATGAGTTTCACAACTGGTCTCACAGGAAACCGTCCGAGAATGGCCCTGTCATCACATGGTTTCAGGATAAGGGCCTGATCATCGCGCCGCTGGAACATGCCCGCCATCACCGTGACGGCAAGAATTCTCATTTCTGCGCGGTCACCGGCTGGATGAACGCTCCGCTGGAACGGGTGCGGTTCTGGCGGAGGCTCGAAGCGCTGATCCGTGTGTTCGCCAAAGAGCGCCCGCGCAGAGACCCGACTGTGCGTCGCCGCCCTGTCTTTGCCTGACCTGCGTAAAACCTTGGCTCTGCCGCATCTGCAACACAGTTGATTTACGAAGCAGAAAGGCTGTTTTCATAAATTGCCGGCATGATTAACCGGCAATTTCTTTTCGGACTGTCTGCATGTGTCGCGCTTGGTGCGCCTGCTTTTGCGCAGGACGCGCCGCGCGTGTTTCGTGAAGCCGAGCAAGCCTTTCTGGAGCGCACCTCGCTACGCGCTGCCGATGAGAAATGCGGCTATTTCACAGACCTTGAACGCGCCGCCCTGACGTCCGGTCAGTTACAGGCCCGTGGCTCGCTTCTGCGGGCCGGTTTCAGCGTCTATGATATCGAGCTGGCCGCGACCGAAGTTGCCCGGTTTGCAAACTCGCAGGACTGCGGCGATGCCGAATTCATGCAGGCGGTGATCCATCTGAAAGACGCATTCTCCGCCTTTATCGGCACGATGGTGATGAACTTTCCGGGCCGCGATGCGGACTGGAATGCCTCGCGCAGCCGCTGGGATACATGGCGCATTGTGCAGGACGGATCGACACCGGACTATATGTTCCAGTTCGGTCTGCTGGCACCGCGCGACACCAATCCGGAAGACTTTCCTGCCAGCTTTGCCCGCCCGCTGGATAACCCGCTGATTGAAGAGCCATTCGATCTGGCTGTGGACCTGTTTCTTCAGGAAGACGACATTGCGCCGTCTACCGCGCGTATTCTGATCCGCGATCCGGACAAATCGTTAGAGCCATGGCTGGGCGCTGTATTCTCTGGCCAGCCGGGCCCGCCGCCACGCGGCATTACGAGTGCTTACTGGCCGCGCGAGCGTACAGTCATCACCGATGAAGACGACGAAGATGATCGCCGTGCCCGTTTCGTGTTCGATGAGGCTGCCGCGGAAGCCATGATGCAGCTTGATCCGCGCGAACAGGTCGAGATTGTCATTCAGCCAAATCCGCGCAGCGGCGAAACCGAGCCGAAAGTGCTGGTCGTCGAGGTTGGAGACTTTGCCGCCGCCTGGTTCTTCGCACGCCTTCCGGCGCTTTAGGCTTCGGCCTCAGCTTCACCCTCACCTTCATCGGCTTCTGCGTCTTCGACCTTGAGCGGCAGGCGCACGCGCGCCGTAGTGCCCTCACCTTCAGCGCTTTCAAAGCGGACATCGCCGCCCAGCGCTTCAGACAGCATCATGACGATGGATAGGCCAAGGCCCGTGCCCGGACGATGACGGGCATTTTCGCCCTGAAAGAATGGCTCGCCGAGACGGGCGAGTTCCTCTTCCGGAAGGCCTTCACCCTCATCGCTGACCGAGACAATGGCAAAACCATCATCCGTCGTGACGGTCAGGGAGACCTGCCCTTGTGGCGGCGAGTATTTCACCGCGTTAGAAAGCAGGTTCAGGAAGATCTGGCGCATGGCTTTGCGGTCTGCATAGACCGGCACGCCGTCCTGCGGTGCATCCAGCTTCAACGTCATGCCGGCTTCTTCAGCCTGCCAGCGGATCAGGTCCAGCGCGTCTTCGGCTTCCATGACGACATCAAGGTCTTCAGGTTCGAGACGCAGGCGACCGGAACGGCCCTTAGCAGCGGTCATCAGGTCATCAACGAGCAGCCCCAGATGTTCAGCGCCCTGTTTGATGCTGCGCGCAAACCCTTTGTACGGCTCGGTCACAGGGCCAGCGCGTTCGGACAGAATGAGATCAGAATAGCCGCTGACAGGGTTCAGCATGTTGCGAAGTTCGTGGCCAAGGCTGGCAATCCAGACGGCTTCATCGCTGAGGCGCGGCGCGTCAGTTTCTGCTGGCAGAGCCTCTTGCTCCGGAGCAGCTTCAACGGCGGCGACAGGTTCCGCAGGCTTGACCGCACGCGGCTTGTACTGGGTCAGAACGAGGCGATAACCGTCACGTGTCGCGCGCAGGTCGACATGGACATTATCCTGCGTCTCGACTTTCAGCTCCGGCACATCATTGTCTTCAATGCCACGAATTGCGTCGTAAGGGGCCTCAAAGAAATCAGCCATGCTCGCGTGACCAATGTCATTGGCGCTCATACCCGGTAAGAGACGCAGATCGCCCACCCAGGAACGCACCTTGCGACGCGGATCGAGACTAATCACGAGCACAGGCGTGTCGGTCAGTGTTGCGACCCAGCGGTCGATTTCCTGATTTTTACCGCGGCGTTCGTTAATCACGCCACCAGCAGATGCCGCGAATACGCCAACCTGCAGAACGCTCACCAGCGCGCCAAGTCCGATCAGCGCGCCAGCATTCTCAAGCGATGGCATTGCCGCGCCAGAGAAAGAAATCGCAGCGATCGACAGATATCCAATTCCGGCAAAAATGCTGGCCTCAATGCCAAGACGGAACCGGCCCAGAGACAAAGCGTGCAACGGGCCAAGCGCCAGCATGACCACGAGCGGAGAGCTCGCACCGCCCGTCATCAGGACGCAAATGAGCCCGACAATGATCCACGCGAAGACAATCCAGATGTCATGCGCTTCACGTGCAGCGCGTGTTCCGATGATCAGATGAACGACGGACGGCAACGACACAAGCGCCAATGTCGCGCCAACGACTGTTGCGGGCACGCCTGTAAAAAATCCTGCAATTGCTACAGCAAGGCTGAGACCGAGCCATAGGACGCTGGCCAGCATTGGCGACACCCGTAACTCCTGTCCCCCGGTTTTATCATTTATTGACAGTATCTGATCTGTAAACACGGGTTAACCTCTGTTACACGTATCTAAACGACAATTGAGGCCATATCGTGCTTCGCTGGTTGTAAGCACCCAGGCCGCGTTGATTATCGGGGGAGTCGCCCATGTGTTTAAGATACCTTATGTCAGGTCTCGCTTCAGGCATTCTCCTGCTTGCGTGTCAGACCTCTTATGCAGATGACACAGATTCGCCTTCTGAGCAGCAGGTTTCCCCTGAGAGTGGTAATTCTAATTCGGGAATTCGCCTCCCTTTCTTCGGCCGCAGCAATGATACTGAAGAAACCGAAACAGAGGCCGAACCGCCTGTAGCAGAAGCAGCTCCTGACGCCATTGTCACAGAGTCAGCACCCGTAGCGCCGCCTGCGCCTGAACCTGATCTTCTGTCTCAGGCGGCTATCGCCTATGGCAGCTTCCACACAGACGTCTCTACTTACAATCGCGACTTCAATTCCAGCGATGAAGTCCAGACTGCGCTTGATGCGCTCGGCTCTCACAATCCGCAAAGCCTCGCTTCGGGCTGGCTGGCCTATTCGGCTATGCTGGCGTCTCAGTCAGAAGTCTTCGAGGAAGGCGTTCTGCAGGCGCGTGACGCATTTGGCCGTGAACGTTTCCTGATGGGCATGCGCAACGACCCGTCCTATGCGCTCTCCATTCGCGGCGCAGACCATGCCATGTCCTACGTGCTTGGCGCGAGCGACTCTGATGCCCGCCGTATCGATGAAGTCGGCGAGAATATGCGCGAGCAGGCTTACTCCCTGCAGCAGCTCGGCTGGGCACGTGCCCGCCTTCCAGGTCTTCCGGCAGATGATGCCCGCGCGCTGCGCGAGGCGGCTGCAATCGGTCGTCCGCAATCTGTTGCTGTACAATCCCTTCTGCTGGGCCCGAACGCTGAAGCGGCTCTCGCCAATGCGAGCTTCCTTGGCGGCTCATCCTCCATCTGGGATGCGATGACGGCCAGCGGCACAGATATTCGCCTTCCAGGCTTTGGCGCACGCCCGGCGACCGTCACACGCGGTCAGTACCGCGTCGCCAGCGATCACCGTCGCACAGGGGGCAATATCGCGACGCTCGCAGCGCTGCGATATATGGACGAGACCGAGACACAGAACGAGTTTGTCGCCTCGGCGCTGAACGATCCGCAGACACAAGGCTGTTTTGAAGAAGCCCAGCTGAACCTGCTTCAGTGCGTGTCAGCCTCGCGTAACGTGTTCGAACGTCCATTCTGTATCGGCGTCCACGCGCTGAAAGACGTTGGTACCTGCGTCGGCAGCCTCGCCGAATAAGACGGTTTTTCTCCGCCGCCCCCTTTCCTTTTGCGGCGGAATAGCCCATCTGGCGAGCTATGAGCGTACAGACACAAGCAGACGAAATCCGTGACACCTTCGCCTTCCTCGATGATTGGGAAGCGCGCTATGAACACATTATCGATCTTGGCAAATCCCTGCCGGCCATGTCCGCAGACGATATGCAGGATGTCTACAAGGTTCCGGGCTGCGCCAGCCAGGTCTGGATTGTCCCTGAAGAGGGTGCAGACAGTGTTGTGAGCTTCCGCGCAGGATCAGATGCCATTCTGGTGTCCGGCCTGATCGCGCTTCTGGCTGAGCTGTTCAACAATCAGCCTGGCTCTGAAATTCTTGAGTTCGACGCGCCAGCCTTCTTTTCCGAAATCGGCCTCGATGAAGCGCTGAGTGCGCAACGCGCCAACGGTTTGCGCTCTATGCTCGGACGTATCCAGAACCTTGCCCGCGCGCAGGCTGAATAGCGCTCGACTGCCACATACCGCGCAGGACACGCCCTGTCAGAGGGGAGAGGCCGGTTACAGCCCGCAATGCGCCTTCCAGGTCGCTGAGCCAGTCATCGAACTCAAGCTCGTCGCGTAAATCCTCAATCTGGTGGACGGCATGGGCGACCGTTGATTTATCACGGCCGAATATCTCTCCCACCTGAGCGAGCGAGAGCGAACAGCATGTATGCGCCAGATACATCGCCACCTGCCTTGCGCGCGCAACAGATGTCACCCCGCGCGTTTCCATTAAAAGCTCATCAGAGGTCAGCCCCGTCACGCTGCCGACAATGCCAGTTATCAGCCGCGCTGTGTTTGTAAGTTCAGAAGCCATATCCCACCACGTTTTTATAGGTTCAGAGTGATGACCACACTCTAAGCCTTATTTTCTAAAGTAGGATTATATTCCTTTCCTGTGTCATAAGTCTTTATGAAAACACCCTCTCCTCAACAGGAAAGGGTGTCAGAATAAATCATGATCCGTCGGGTCGTTGTCAGAGGGCGCTTTCGTGGACGGCCATGGGGGAACGCACCATATCGGCTGTCACCACCATAACTTCACGAAGCACGCCCTCGCCTTTTTCGTCGAACTGAATTCGGTCGAAACAAAGGATCTGCTGACGCCCGTCTGCAACAGGCTCCAGAGGCAATCGCATCCAGTGGTGGGCACGGCGATGGCCAACCGGCGTCACACCGAATACAGGCGAGCGGGTCGCGCGGCAGCGTCTCAATGCGCCATCCCACGGGAGATCGCCCCCGCATTCGTCGGACACCATGCGACCGCGCACTTCGTACCCAAGTACCTCTTTAAGTCCTTCGCCGGTCAGTCTGAACTTGAAGTCGTCATCAATCTGATATTCCAGAATAGATACGTGCTTCAGATAGTTCCGCATGCCGTCAGGGCCGAGTTCTGCACGTGTTGGCAGCCGGTCTGGTCGGCAATACGTCGACCAGTACTTAAGAAGCTTGGCCTGGTCTGAAGATAGAACCTGCTTAAGTCTCTGATCCATAACTTGCTCGTGTGTTTTACCGATATAGTTAACATCGGTTAATTCGAATCACCCGCCAAGCCTTAATTCAACCTTTATTCACTTTTTCTTGTGTTTTCTTGTTTCGCAAGCGAAACGATGAGCAACTACTGACTCTATATTAGCCTTTAGTTTGCCCAAGCCCCATTTTCTTTGCGAGTTCCGAGCGCTGCTTTGCGTAGTTTGGCGCAACCATCGGGTAATCCGCAGGCAGGCCCCACTTCTCACGGTACTCTTCCGGAGACAGGTTGTATTTGGAACGCAGGTGGCGTTTCAGTGATTTGAAGCGCTTACCATCTTCCAGGCAAACCAGATAGTCCGGCGTGATGGATTTTCGCACTGACACAGCTGGCGTGACTTCTTTCGGCGCCTCGCTAGGTGTCACTGAAGACAGATCGCGAATAGTCGCATGAACCCGCTCGATTACATTCGGCAGATCATTGGCTTGCACTGGATTGTTACTCACATATGCAGCGACGACATCAGAGGTCATCTGAATAATCTGCGCATGCATGTCAGAATCTAAGTCATGGCTTAGAGTTGACGTCATTGTAGCCTCCCCGAGCCCCTTATGGGGTCTGTTTTATGCTTTATAGCTTTGTTTGTAGCTGAGTATAATTGTCGAAACAGATTTGAAATCAAGATTAAACATTACGATAGAGCCAATTATTATACATAAGGCCTCTATTCAAGGAATATTTAGCGCTTCATTGCACCGCACAACCGCGGAAGGTGAATGAATACTTATACTATGCAAAATATATCGTTTTTCATAACTTGATATTCCAAAACGATATAACAGATATCCACTTGGCGTGGCGCGTTTTTGCTATGCAACACGCAGCAAAACCTAGGCGGTTCCTGCATTTCCCTGCATTTACAACATCGTCCATCGAGCGCGATGGGCGTAAATCCCGCCTTAGTCCGAGGTTTATCTGGCATTGCAGCAAAAAGGCCGCCCGGAGGCGGCCTTTCGCGTAATACTACGATTATTCAGCTATCAATGCGGACCGACGATGAGCGCCAGAACCATGACGATTGCGAGGACAATACTTGTCCAGATCGCCATGCCAGCAGATAGCGGACCGCGGCTCAGCTCACCCTGCGGGCTGAAGGTCGCTTCGATATGGTTGTAGACGCGGCGGGAGAGACGCAGCGCAGCGCCTGTCATTGCCGGACCAGCCTTGTTCCATACCGCACCTGTCCAGACGAGCGCGTGATACAGCGGACGGCGATAAACCCAATCGAAATCGAGCACGACGCCGCGTTTCTCAGGCGGGTAAAGCTTCACACGGTTCAGTACGATGAAGGCAAGCGCCGCAAATACCAGCAGCTGCATCTGTGTGAGAACGTGATCCGTGGTCCACAGGCTTTGCTCCAGATAGACCATCGCTTCATCCCGATACGGCAGCAGGCCGTAAAGGAACTCCGTACCGCCAAGGAACGGGAAGCCGATCCAGATACAGAAGAACGACGCGATACCCATAGCGAGCAGCATGTTGAACGGCGCTTCTTTCGGCCGCTTACCGCTATCGTGCGCGAAGAAGGCAAAGAACGGAATCTTGATGCCGGAGTGCTCCAGAACGCCCGCAGACGCGAACAGCAACATCATCCAGATGATCGTCATATGCTCGTAGCCAACGGCGCTCATGGTCAGGGACTTTGCAACAAATCCTGAGAAGAGCGGGAAGGCAGAGATCGACGCTGCACCAATGATACAGAAGATCGCTGTAAACGGCATTGTGCGGTAAAGCCCGCCAAGCTCGGTCGCCTTGGTCGTGCCCACGCGATACATCACAGCGCCCATGCTCATGAAGAGAAGGCCCTTATAGATGATGTGCGCAAAGGCGTGCGCCGCAGCGCCGTTAAGAGCGAGAGGCGTACCAATACCGATCGCACAGACCATGAAGCCGACCTGGTTGTTCAGCGAGTAAGCCAGAACCTTACGCAGATCGTTCTCGATCACGGCGAAGAAGACCGGGAATACGGTCATAATCGCACCGATCCAGATCAGTGAATCCTCACCCGGGAAGAAACGCCACAGCGCATAGACTGCAAGCTTGGTTGTGAAGGCAGACAAGACCACAGCACCCGTGTGGGTCGCTTTGGAATAGCTGTCCTGCAGCCAGTTATGCAGAAGCGGGAATGCTGCTTTGATACCCAGCGCAACAAAGAGGAAGATCGCACCCGGATCATCCTGCAGGCTGAGGCCCTCGCCTTCAGAGATAAACGCGTCAAATTCGAGCGTGCCGAACTCACCCATAATGAAGGTCGCGCCCATGAGCAGCAGAACACCAGACAGGATCTGAATGCCCAGATAGCGCATGCTCGCCTTATAGGCTTCAGGCGTACCGGATTTGAGGATCAGGAAGACGGACGAAACGGCCGTGAGCTCCCAGAACACAAACACGGTGATCAGATCGCCAGCGAAAGTCGCAGCAATCGCCGCACCGGCGTAAATCAGCGCCATGGAGTCCTGCAAAGGATCCTTATTATGGAGCGCAAAGATGGAGTTCACCGTCGCCGCGATCAGGAAGGCAAGACCGAAGACGATAGAGACCCGTTCGACCTGATAGAGGACGAAGGTCATATCCATCATGTTCAGCGTCGCCAGCGGCTCGCTCAGCGCGCTGTGGAGCACAAGCGCAGCAAGGCCGAGAAGCGGACCACCAATCGTAACAACCGCACGCGGGATCTCACCGCGAATGACATAAGCCAGCATACCGGCCAGGATTACGATGAAACCCGGATTGGTATGAGACAGCAGAGACATCAATGCATCACCCATTGTCGGTCTCCTCTTCCGGCTCGTAATAGTTTTCCGGACGTCCCAGCAGCTTGCGCAGCGGCCAGCCGCTCAGAACCACACCGCCAAAGGCTGCAAAGCCGAACAGCGCGTAGAACATTTTGAACTCGGCCAGGTGGATATATTCATGGCGGTGGACAAAGAAGTCTGCCAGCGCCAGCCCTGCGGCCAGAACACCCACGAAGATGAATGTGTAGAGCCCCGCTTTTGGATGGCTCGTCCATCCAAAATAGCGCTCCCCCGAATGCTTTGCAGGACGTGTATCCTGCGTGTGTTCTTCAGGCGTTATCTCGCTCATGGGCGCGCTCCAAACACTGGTGAAATGAAGTCGGAGATCACATCAACTCCGAAGAAGAGAACGAAACAGCCGGTCGCGGTAATCGCCAGCGGCAGAACCGTCAGGAATGGCGCACCGCCCGGACGTTTGAAGCCGGCAACTTCCAGCGTGTCTGCGTTAGGCGGCATAAGGCCAAGCAGAGCAATCGGCAGAAGATAGGCCACGTTCAGAAGCGTTGAGGCAATCAGCACGTAAACCACGTAGATATGGTCGGCATCGACTGCGCCCTGCATCAGTTCATACTTCGCCCAGCTACCACCAAGCGGCGGAACGCCGATGATAGACAGCGATGCGATCAGGAAGCAGGTAAAGACAATCGGCATGCGACGGCCAAGACCGCGCATCTGGCTGATCTCTGTCTTGCCCGTGGCGACGTAAATGGCACCCGCACACATGAAGAGCGTGATCTTCGCCATCGCGTGCATGGCAATCTGGAGCGCAGCACCCGAAGCGCCAGCTGTGTTCGCCAGCATCGCGCCGACAGTCACATAAGAGAGCTGTGAGACGGTGGAATAAGCCAGCCGTGCTTTCAGATTGTCTTTCGTCAGCGCGATGAGCGATGCGACGACAATCGTGAAACAGCCAACCCACATGACGATCTCTGTGCCCGGAAGCGCGGAGAGAAGATCAAGGCCAAAGATGTAGACCGAGACTTTGAGGATGGTGAACACACCCGCCTTCACAACAGCCACGGCGTGGAGCAGCGCAGACACAGGTGTCGGCGCGACCATCGCGTTTGGAAGCCAGAAGTGGAATGGCATGAGCGCCGCTTTACCAACACCGAATGCAAAGAGCAGAAGCAGAACGCTGCCAAGCGCCGGACCAACCTTACCCGCAAGCAGGCCGCCTTCGACAAAGTCGAGGTTACCCGCAATCGCGAACGTCCAGACAACCGCCATGAGGAGGAAGCCGATAGACGTGCCAAGCAGGGTCAGAAGATAGATGCGCGCGCCGCGGCGGGCATTTTCATCGCCTTTATGGGCAACCAGCGGATAGGTCGAAAGCGTCAGAACCTCATAGAACACAAACAGTGTGAAGAGGTTACCCGCCATCGCAACGCCCATCGCGCCGAATAGTGCGAGACCGAAGCAGACATAGAAGCGCGTCTGGTTACGTTCGCGGCTTCCACGCATATAGCCGATGGAATAGAGCGAATTCAGGATCCAGAGGCCGCTCGCAATCATGGCGAACATGGCCCCAAGCGGTTCCAGCTTGAACGCAAAGGTCAGGCCGAGCGCAATGTCCGGCGATTCCAGAGCAATTTCCTGCCCCGAACCTGTCCGGATCGCGAGAACCGTACACAGGATGAAGAGCGCGCCCGCACCAACCAGCGTCGCGGCTTCGCGAACATCCGGAATGCTGTTGAGCGCCAGAACCGCGCCAGCAACCAGCAGCGGAACAAGCAGGATAAGGGAAATCAGAAGCTCATTGCTCATGGCTGACCTCCGGAGAATGCAACATTGGCCGCGCCATCCGTCAGTGACGTAATGAAGGACGCATCAAGGCCGAAATAGATACTTCCGAGCGCAAGCACCCAGAGCGGAATAAGCAGCATAAGCGGAGCTTCCTTCACCTGCAGCTGTGCTGGACCAGGTGTTTTGAAGAAGACCGTCTCAAGCATGCGACCGACATAAAGAACCGCGAGCACGGAGCTGATCGCCAGAACGACAACCGCCCACCACCAGTCCTGCATGAGAGCCGCCTGGAACAGGGCAACCTTGGAGAGGAAGCCTGCCGTCAGCGGAACGCCGACAAGGCTGAGCGCGGAAATGCCGAGCGCGGTCGCTGTCCACGGTGCTTTACGGGCAACGCCTGCGAAGTCCTTCAACTGCGAAGAACCGAGGCTCATGACCACACCGGCAACCGCCATGAAGAGCGCGCCCTTCATAAGTGCGTGGTTGATCATGTGGAACATGCTGGCTGAAAGGCCTGCAGCGCTGGCGAGCGACAAGCCCATCAGCATATAGCCGACCTGAGCGACAGAAGAATAAGCGAGCATGCGCTTGATATTCGTCTGGAACACCGCCTGGAAGGAACACGCTATGGCCGCGACAGCCGCCATAGGCGCGAGCACCCATGTGAAGACGACCTGCTGGAACTCAAGCTCTGGCGAGAAGACAGAGAAGAGCAGACGCACAAGCGCGTAGAACGCGACCTTGGTTGCCGTCGCCGACAGGAACACCGTCACAAAACTCGGAGAGTAAGTGTAAGCGTTTGGCAGCCATTGGTGCAGCGGGAACATCGCCGCTTTCAGCGCAAGACCGGCCACGATGAAGGCAAAGCCTGCATGGATTGTTTTGCTGTCGGCAACTTCCGGAATACGGGACGCCATGTCCGCCATGTTGAGTGTACCGGTCGCAGCATAGAGGAAACCAATACCGATCACGTAGAAGGTCGCGCCAAGCGAACCCATGATCAGATAGTTATAAGCCGCTGTGAAGGCGCGGCGGTCGCGTGACCCACCGATTGCCACGAGAACATAAGTCGAGATGGAAGAAATCTCGAGGAAGACGAACAGGTTGAAGGCATCGCCTGTGATTGCAACGCCCATCAGGCCCGCAAAACAGAGAAGATACGCAGACAGGAAGAGCGAGCGCTTTTCCTCGTTAATGTCCTGAACGATGGTTGGCATCGCGAAGATTGTCGCCAGCACACCGATCACAGAGACCAGAACCAGAACCGGCGCATTCAGCATGTCTGCCGCAAATTCGATACCCAGAGGCGGCGCCCAGCCACCCAGAGCATACGAGATACGGCCATGCGCCATCACATCCTGCAGAAGCGCAAACGCAAAGACTGAAGACGTAATGATACCAAACAGAGCGAGCGCCCAGGCGATACGCCATTTTGGCATCGCTGCGCAGATCGGTGACAGGAGCATAGGCCCCAGCACGACCAGCACCGGCAAATGCCGGACCCAGCTTTCAGGCAGCAGAGAAAGAACATCTATAAGCATGGCTTAGGCAGTCTCCGCAGAAGATTCAGTTTCAGCATGTTGGATGTCCGCTTCACGAACTTCGTCCATTTCAATCGTGCCGTAAGATTCGCGAATGCGGACAACGATCGCCAGGCCAACAGCCAGCGTCGCAACGCCCACAACAATCGCGGTCAGGATCAGAACGTGAGGAAGCGGGTTGGAGTAGACTTCCTGCAGTGGCTGGCCCCCAATATGGTTCGGATCAATAATGCCGTCGATAAACGGGCGTCCGAGTTCGTCTACACCTGAGGCTGCGCCATGAGCGCCCTCGGCTGCGCCATGGCCTGCACCATGAACCGCATCAGCGCCATGACCACCACCGTGATCATCGCCATAATCTTTCGGGTAATCTCGGCCGAACAGGATCGGCGCAGAACCGCCATTGATCTTACCCAGCGTGATGTAAAACAGGAAAACAGACGTCTGGAACACGGACAGGCCAATCAGGCGCTTGATCATGTTTCCAGCCTGGAAAGTCACATACAGACCAACCATCATCAGGATGATGATTGCCCAGTAATTGTATCGTTCAAAGATGAATTCGGCCATGTTCTACCAGTCCTCATCATCAATTTCAGGCGCACGACCAGCGAACGCATAGAAGATTGTAAGCATGCTGCCTGCGACGGCGAAGAGAACGCCAAGTTCGATCACGATAATGCCGATATGCTGGCCCCAGTGACCATCCGGGCCTTCCGGAATCACGAAGTCATAATCGAGGAACAGGCCGCCATTCAGCATCGCCCAGACGCCAACGGATCCGTAAAGCAGGAAGCCGAAGAGCGCGAGCGTGCGGGCGAATGTTGCCGGCACGAGACGCAGCGCCTCAACCACACCGAAGATCAGCGCATAAAGAATAATGCCAACGGCAAAGATCACACCCGCCTGGAAGCCGCCGCCCGGCGAATAGTCACCGTGAAACTGAACATAAAAGGCGTAGAGCGTGATAATCGGGATGAGGAACTTAGCCGTCACCCGCAGGATTACGTGGTGGTCGGTTTTCACTTCTCGCCTCCCTTTTTCTTTTTCAGGGATGCAGACAGGGAGCGCTCGCCAAAACCGAGCAGCAGCGCAACCGCCACACCTGCAATGAAGACAACGCCAACCTCGCCGAATGTATCGAAGCCACGATAGCTGGCGAGAACAGAGGTTACGACGTTCGGAATACCGATATCGCCATAGTTACGCTGCAGGAATTCCTGCGCGAGGTAAGAGTTGGCCGGAGAATTCGGATCACCAAAGCCTGGAAGGTCAATCGTCGCATAGAACAGGATTGCGCCCGTAATCACGACAACCAGCATAGGCGCAATGCGCTTCAGCGGCTTGTCTTCCTTGGCCACCCGCACGGTCAGCAGCATGGCGCCAAGAATGAGCGCTGATGAAATGCCCGCGCCAACCGCAGCCTCGGTAAAGGCAACGTCGACGGCATCGGCAATCACAAACCATGTCGCAGACAGAAGTGAGTACACACCAGACAACATGACCAGCGCGAACAGGCTGCGCAGACGCGCAATCGCGATAGCGGTGATCGCCATCATGGTCAGAACGCTGATATCAATAAGAATAACCGAGAGGTCCGGCCCTGCGACCTGAGCCGCAGTGTTAGCTACATCGCTCATGCCTCGTCCTCCTCTTTAGCCTTTTGCAGGCCGATTTTACCGATGATTGGCTCAAGCCCGGCTGTATAGGCCGCGTTGGCAATCGCGTGTGCGCTTGTCGGGCCGGTCAGCACGAGGAAGAGACCGATCAGAATGAGCTTGAAAACAATCAGAAGCCCCGGCGCCAGAAACGCCATACCCAGAATGAGCGTCAGCGCGCCGAGCGTATCGGTCACACTGGCCGCATGAAGGCGGGTGTAAAAGTCAGGAAAGCGTAGCACGCCAGCCGCAGCGATAACGGTAGACACACCGCCAATCGCACACAGGAGCGCGCCCACAAAATGGCGCCAGCCCGGCGCTGTGATCACGCCGATAACGTCGTTGATAAACTCCATTATTCAGCCTCCCCTTTCGGCTCGACTTCCGGCTTGATGAGCGAAATCTGGAAGGAGCGATAGCGGAAGAATTTCAGGATAGCGATCGTCGTAACGAAGTTGATCAGCGCATAAAGAAGCGCGATGTCCAGAAAGTCCGGACGCCCCATCATGAAGCCGACAAGCGCCAGCAGAACGACGATTTTCGTACCGACCGAGTTCACAGCCAGCACGCGGTCATAGAGCGATGGCCCTACGAATAACCGGATAAGCAATAACGCAATCGACACGAAGATGCCGACTGCCGCTACAGACAGAAGGGTCATTTGGTTGCCCCCTTTCCTTTAGACGGGCGACCATCACCGGCGATTGAAGCACGACGATCCATTTCCTCGAATGCTTCAGGCTGGGCATCCGCCTCGTACAGGCCGTGCACAAGCATGGAGTCATCGTCGACGCGCAGTGTGACCGTGCCCGGCGTCAGTGTGATAGAGTTTGCGAAAATCACTTTGGCGAGGTCCGACTTACAGGTCGTTTTCACCTTCACCATTGTCGGCTGGATATCCATATCCGGCTTCAGAATGGCTTTGATAACCGTTAGGTTCGCCTTGAGGATCTCGACGATCAGATACGGCGTATACAGAAGAAACGGAATGATCCGGTGATACGGAGACGTTTCACGGTCTTTCAGCCCAAGTCGTGTTGCCAGAATGACCGTGATTGCTATCGAAATCACACCCAGCGAGAGAACCACGGGCTCGTATATGCCCGACATTCCCAACCACAACAGCGTTAAAGCAGTTGCCAAACCCATCACGTAAAGCACGTGTCCAGACCTCATGCCCAATTCATATAATTGGGGCTAGACCTAGTCTAGCAGATCGAACTTGACCAGCGTGGAGTGACAATTTCTTGCGAATTTTTCTGAACTGCAATCCGCACGCTCAGCAATGACGGGCGATCAGCCTTTGTCTCTGCTACCACCGCCAAATACGAGGCGTGCTGTTCGCATAGAAGATGAAAACTGATGTGACTTATTCGCGTCTTCATCATCCATATTCACCGGCTTCAGATTGAAGGATGAGGAGAGCGACCAGTTCCAGTAGCGAAGCGTCGTTTGTGCCTTAGCAACGCTCATCATCTCGTAGATTTCCTGGATCCGCTCATAATGAGGGTGAAGGACGCCCGGGCCGATTTCGGCAGGTCGCTTCATCGCCACCCAGAGCCGCATCAGATAATGACGCTTGAGACCTGTGGCCTTACACAGAACAGCGATCGCTTCACCGCCCGGATCTGTGAGAATTTTCGCAGCTGTCACTGGTTTAATACCAGCCAGGTGACCAATTTCCTGCGCGGAATCGCGTGTCAGCCCCTGCTGTTCAGCCGCCTCAATCGCTTCTTCCAGCGAGTCATACGGGCTACGCTCGATGGCAGCACGGTTACGCTGGCGACGCTCAATCAGCTGAAGTGTTTTTCGCGTAACCGGGTCAGACCAGCCTTCGGAGGCCGCGAGCGCAAAAATATCGCCGCAAATGTCAATCAGCTCGGACCGGTCGGCAGAGAACTTCATCAGAATTTTGCGGCGGTCATCTTCGTGGGACCACCAGAACATTGTCATGGCGTGGTTCGGAGTCATCTCATCGCGGTCAATGAGCATTGAGCAGAGATGCTCGTTTGCGCGCGACAGCTCCATCAAATCATCCATAGCGGTTTCAGAGATGAAAGAGCGGCGCGATTTGAGCATGACCTCAATGGCCGGAACATGGCCAATCTCAACCAGCGTATCGCAAACGGATGGCGACAGTGTCTTGCGCTGCGCAATCGCCTCGGCGTGCAGCGGCGTCGAATGCTTCAGAATGAAGTTCAGATCTGAATCGTCGAAGGATTCATTCTGCTGCAACAGCTCACGGCCAACCTCGATCGAGCACATTCCGAGATATCGCAGAACGCGGCGCGGCGCTTCCTGTGTCGGCACCAAACGGCGTGCGCAGAAGATACGTTCTTCCTCTTCCGCATCGAACAGCATTTCGAGAAGAACATCGCCAGCCATGGACCGGTCTTGCGGCGGAATGCGGGAACTGGGCATAGCCACGACATCAATCAGACGACGAAGAAGCGTGTTTCTTGCGCGGCGCGGCGTTTCGGCAGCGGCCTCTGAGAGAAGAAGTGCTGGATCAGTAGCCATGTGATTTCCCAAAAATACTAATGAGGAAATATGCCGGAAAAGACTTAACGGGGTCTCACCAGACTGCATAAATACACAGCTTTACGGACGTATTTCTGATATTTTATTCGCCGTAAAAGCGAAAAAACGCCACCGCGAAATTTATCGTTTTTCAGGATGAATGTATAACAATAGAAGCGAGGCTGTGAGCGCTGCGACGGTCAGGTAGAACGACGCGCCTGCATCACTCTCACCTGAGACAGGGCTGATCAGCTCAACTCCAACCCAGGGCGACAAGTGAATACCCGCCAGCACCAGAAAGAGAATGCTGGCAAACCGCGCGCCTGTTTTACGAAATGGCGGGATGAGCAGCATGAACGCAGCCAGCAGCTCCAGAGCACCCGTAATCACCCGCCCTGTCGGCTCGAACAGCGTAATGCCCGTGCCTTCGGCCAATGAGGAAAAGACGATATTCTCGCCCGGCAGGTCATAAAAAATCACCTGCCCGACAGCCGGTTCCGGCCATGGATGCACCGTCCAGTGAAGAAATACTGCAATCAGGAAAAGGGCCAGTAACCAGCTAAGGCTGTTGCGAATTGCACGCATATTTCAGGTCCTGTCCTCTCTGTTCCCTGCACACATTGTGATGACCAGTCTGTCGCAAGGTCAAGATTGCCACATGGCCAGACTACTGACATTCCGGAAGATACGTGGCAACGATGTCCGCCGGGGTAACAGACAGGCGCTCAAATGAGTGAAGAGTTCGACAAGCTGGATCGCGAAGTAATGGAGGGCGCCCGCTCTCCGATTGCCGGCGTTGATTCTGCATTGGCTGCGGGTGCAGCGTTCAGATCACGTCCGCGTATCAAGCGTCACGTTTCGCGCGAACTGCCAGCTTATCTCATCGTGCAATCCACCTGGTTCATGGCGTTCGGCCTGCAAATGGTGCTGTTTCCTTACCTCATCACCATCAAGCTCGGCCTTGATGGCACAGAGCTGGGTATTGCCAATATGGCGCTGGCGGCACCGTCCGTTGTCTTCCTTCTGATTGGCGGCGTGGTGGCAGAGCGCGCAGACGGCAAGCGCATGCTTATGCTCTTACACGGGCTGGCAGCATTCCCGGCCATCATGCTGGCGCTGGCCGTACATGAAAGCTGGCTCGCTTACTCGCTTATGGTCGGCTACGGCATTTCCATGGGCACGCTCGGCGCCTTCATGATGCCTGCCCGCGATTCCATTCTGAATGAAGTGGTCGATCGGCGTGCACGCACCGGTTCCAACGTCACTCTTCAGCGCGGCGTTGCCTTTGCCACCCTCGCCCAGTTTGCAGCTCAGGTGATGGGCATTGTTCTCGGCGGCTATGCCGACAAAGCAACCAAAATGCCGCCCTTCCTTGGCGGCTTCACAATTGGTCCTGTCTCTTCAGAGCATCTTCTCTATTTTCAGGGCTTCATCGTTGCCTGCGGCGCGTTCGCAGCACTCTGGCTCGCACGCGGACGTCAGGTCACGACAGGCCGTAGCGGTCTGGGTGCGGCCTTTGGCGATATGTCAGACGGCTTCCGCACAGTAACGGGCAATAAGCAGCTTCTGGCCATGACGCTTTCCATGTTCGGCGTCGGTATTTTCGTGATCGGCTCGTTTCTTGTTGTCCTGCCAATGATCAACCGCGAAGTGTTCGGCCTCGGCCCGGACGGTATTCGCGATATGTATGTGACCTTCTGGTTTGGCGCATTTGTGTCATCCGCCATTCTGTCGACCGTGGGCAATCTGAAACGCCCGGGACGCCTGCTCCTTACCTCGCAATTCCTCGGCTCAATGGTCATTCTGGTCATGCTCTGGGAAGGCATTAAAGACTATCACGAGATCTTCCTCGGCATTGTCTTCATCTGGGGTCTGGCAGGCGGCGTCTCTATCGCGATGAGCCGTTCCATTGTTCAGGCTGCAGCGCCGAAAGATCAGCTTGCCCGTGTGCTGTCTATCTACCAGCTGGGCTTCATGGCGGGGGCGCCAATTGGCGCGTTTATCATGGGCTTCGCGGTTGATAATTTCGGCCCGCACAAGATTGCATTCGTACCCGCGCTCGGCATGGCCATCATCGTCATCTGGATGGTTCTGGGCTCACCGATCTGGAACATGAAATCGGACGAAGTCTAGCTGTTATCAGCTCAGATTAAAGCTGATCGACAAGCGCGGCTCATCTGCCATATTCACCAGCACTTCATGACGCAGCCAGCTCTCCCAGAAGAGCGCCTGCCCGACCTGTGGCTGGAAATAGATGAAGCGCTTCAGGTCCGCTGCGATGTCAGCTTTTTGCGGCGGTGAATTCATCATGAAAGGGAGGCGCGGGTCTTCAAACCGGATCGCGCTCGCCCCTTCTGGCAGGTCCAGATAAAACGTGCCTGACAGGACCGAGTTCGGGTGGATATGCCCGGAATGTCCAGCGCCCGGATCAAGCACATTCACCCAGAAACTATTCATGCTGAGCTTGTGAGAGCCGAGTTCGAAGCCCAGCTCTTTGGCGTAAGCATTCGCCGCTTTCACCAGGCGCTTTTCTAGCTTTCCGAACGCTGAAATCCGCTGCGGCAGATCATTGAGCGACGCATAGGATGTGTAGCCGAGATAGCCCTGCTCCTCGCACCATTGCTGGCCGGCCTCATCGCCTTCGGCCAGCATGACAACGCCATCAATCAGGTCTTCGATAAATTCGGCATCCTTGGCCGGATCGACAATCGGGCACTCATGAATCTGGGTCGCGAAATAGCTGCGGGTGACGGCTTTGGTCATCTGGCAAAATCCTGCAATTAACGAATGGCCTTATGACGCGCTCTCGGAAACCGCGCAATGCGGCGATAAGGCAAGCAGTGTCCTAAGTTTTCCGGTAATTTCATTTACGAGTGTTAATCTCCCCGACACCTGTACGGAGTATATACATGCAAACCCCCATACGGAGTGACGGCATGGAAAATAAAATAGACCTCCTCAAACAGGAGCATGTTGCTATTCTGGACGCCCTCAAAGAAGCCCGTCGTATCGGGTTGGGCACAGAAAGCGGACGTCAGAAGCTTACAGAAGCCAAAGAATTGTTCCGTGCACACCTGCACCATGAAGAAGAGCAGATTTACGCAGAACTTCGCGCCAATCCGGCAACACGCGACATTGCAAAACGCTTCAACGGCGACATGCAAATGCTGGCGCCAACGCTCGCAGACTTCTTCAAGACGCATATTGAGGATGGTACAGGCGAAACCGGTTCAAGCGACCTCGGCCAGCTTCTGGGTCTGTTGCAAGCCCGCTTCTCCAAGGAAGAATATCTTCTTTATCCGACAGCTATTCGCGGTCGGTCCGCGGCGTAACGTCCCCACACAAGGCAAGACAAAGAGCGTGACCAGGGTCGCGCTCTTCTTTTATGCACCAGCTTTTTAGTGCCCATAGTGCTGTGAGGGCTGGTCAGACGACCAGATTTTGCTATGTGAGCGCCTTGATTAAAAGGATATCTGCTCATGGGCTTTAAATGCGGGATCGTCGGCCTTCCTAACGTTGGCAAATCCACCCTGTTCAACGCGCTGACCAAAACAGCTGCGGCGCAGGCAGAGAACTATCCTTTCTGCACGATCGAGCCGAATGTCGGTGACGTTGCCATGCCAGAGCCGCGCCTGAAAGTGCTGGCAGAGATTGCAGGCTCGAAAGAGATCATCCCGACACGCATGAACTTCGTCGACATTGCGGGCCTTGTTAAAGGTGCATCGCAAGGCGAAGGCCTCGGCAACCAGTTCCTCGCAAACATTCGTGAGACAGATGCCGTCGCTTACGTTCTGCGCTGTTTCGAGGACGAAGACATTACGCACGTATCCGGCAAGATCGACCCGCTCGCAGACTATGAAGTCGTCGAGACAGAGCTGATGCTGGCTGACCTTGAAAGCCTTGAAAAGCGCCGCCCCGCCCTCGAGAAAAAAGCGAAAAGCGGCGGCGATAAAGATGCCAAGGAAACGCTGGAGCTTATCGACCTTGCGCTGGAACAACTGAACGCGGGCAAGCCTGCACGTCACGCTGATGTTCCAAAGGACAGCCGCAAAGCATGGCGAATGATGCAGCTTCTGACCGCCAAGCCTGTTTTCTACATTTGCAACGTCGATGAAGACTCCGCTGAAACGGGCAACGAGTTCTCGGCTGTCGTAGAAAAGCACGCGCAGGCTGAAGGTTCTCCGGTTGTTGTGATTTCTGCGAAGATCGAGTCTGAAATCGCCATGCTGGACGATGAAGATCAGGCAGAATTCCTCGAAACGCTTGGCCTTGAAGAGCCGGGCCTCAACCGCGTGATCCGCGCAGGCTATGACCTGCTCGGCCTGCAGACCTATTTCACAGTTGGCCCGAAAGAGGCCCGCGCCTGGACCATTCCAGAGGGCTCGACAGCCCCTCAGGCAGCTGGCGTGATCCACGGCGACTTTGAAAAAGGCTTCATCCGCGCCGAAACCATCGCCTATGAAGACTATGTCGCGAACAAGGGCGAAGCTGGCGCAAAAGAAGCCGGTAAGATGCGCGCCGAGGGTAAGGAATACATCGTCAAAGACGGTGACGTTCTGCACTTCCGCTTCAACGTCTAAGCCGGTCGCTAGCGCGGCATGGCATTCCCGATGGCCTGACTGACCGCCAGTCCGGCCATCATGCCGTCATATGCGTGCGTGCCCATGACGATTTCCAGATCGCGCTGGTCGGCTACCAATTGCGTAAACTCGTTCACGACATTCGGGGCTGAGAGATCCTTTCCGTGGATTTCCGCCCAGTCGGTAATGTCTTCGGCCTCGTCCGCAAGCTGCGCAATCACAGCAAAATAAAAGAGAAACTCACCGATGGATGGCTCGCCATGACCAGCCTTCATCGTCATGCGCCGCTTCATACGGCCGCGGGGACTGGCAAGCGTGCAGACATAGACGTCTTCGCCTGCCTCTACGCAGTCCAGCGTCAGCTCCGCCTCATTGATCGCATCCAGAATGAAGTCGCTCATCGCTGCAGCCTAAGCGTCAAACGCGCAATAAAAAAGGGCCTCCGAACGGACGCCCTTTTCAATTTGATATGACAGCCGCGCTTAACGCAGAACATAGTCAAAGGCTTCCACGAAACGCTTATGACCGATTTCCGACATTCGCGTTGCGACTTTGGATTTCGCCTCCTCAACGCTATTGCCCCAGAAGTCTGCCAGGCGCTGTGCATCATCATATGAGAGTTCAGCCTCGGACCAGTCACAGGACACGCTTGTGGCGGATGCAATGTCAGCATCAGCAAGATCGGTAAGACCGGCGCTCACCTTGCTAGCGATTGTCAGCTTACCGTCCAGAATGCTCTGGCCCCAGACAGACGCGATCTTCTTGGCGTCGCAATAGCCATAGCTACTGGCAACATAGGTTTCAAAGTTGCCGCCGACGTCATATTCATCGCCTTCGGTCTGGTCGGCCATAGCGTCTGCAAACGTCTCGACAAAGCGCTTATGACCCATGCCTGACATGAGATCGGCAACCTTGGATTTGGCTTCCTCAATGCTATTGCCCCAATAGCTGGCAAGCTGTGTCGCATCCGCATAAGTGAGCTCTGCTTCAGACCAGTCACAACGCACACCCTCCGCTGAAGCGATATCGGCATCCGCCAGATCCGTCAGACCTGCGCGAACCTTGTTCGCGAGCGTCATCTTGCCTTCCCAGATGCTTTGCCCCCAGACAGACGCGATCTTTTTGGCATCGCAAAAGCCGTATTCACTGCTCGCATACACGTCGAAATCGCTCATGCCGTTATTGTGACCGGCATGCTGTGCGTCTGCAGTTTGGGCCATGCCCATGACGCCCGCGCCTGCAGCGAAAGTCGCTGCGAATACAGCGTTATAATTCGTCATTTACATTATCCCCTGATGGTCCCGTAATTTTCCCTTGATGAAGACTATTCATGAATGCCTGAAAAAGGCTACCCATTTTGTCAGTAGGAGATGGGGCCGATATGACGGGTACAATCTGGAAAACAGGATTTGAAATCGAGCTGCTGGCACCGCGCGGCAAGACACGCGCGGATCTGGCTCATGCACTCGCGGCTAAGCATGGCGGCTCTGTAAACCGGGTTTTCTACCCCCAGTCAGAACCGAGCCTCGCCCCCAGTGTGCAGGTGTTTGAAAACCTGATCCTTGGCTTCGACGCCATAGATGAGAGCGGAAACAGGGTCGCGCTATGCGTCGATGACCTGACCATCAATGCCGATCTAAACCGCAGTGCGCCGCCTCTGGATGGCTGGATGCGTATCGTTAGCGATGACGGGAGGTTGTTGTCTCTGGTCTCAAAGGTCTGCGATCCGGATGCCTCGATTGAAGATGTGCTGAAGCCTGTCTCCAGCCTCTTCAATACGCCTCTTGAAAGCGAAGGCGGCATCTTCAAAACGAGTGACGAGAAGAAACGCCCGATTGCGCTGGCGACGGGCCTGCCAGGTGAGCGGGAACGCCCGTGCGAGATCATCACCGCTCCGCTCGAAGATAATCGCGCGGAAATACTGGGTGAGCTTCTCGGCACAGCAAAAGCGCTGGGGTTCGTCATTCCCAAGGAAGCGGCCGTACACGTCCATTTTGATGCGAGGCGCCTGTGTGATGCACGGGTTCTGTCACGGCTCATCTATTGTCTTGCGAAACACGGAAAAGCCTTACGCGCGCACGTCGGCACAAACCTGAACTGTGTGCGCCTTGGCCCGATCGCGACGAACCTGATCGAGCTGGCGAGCGATGAGGCCTTTCTAAGGGCCAGCTGGGACGAAGCGCGCCAGATGCTTCTGGCCTGCAAGCCGACCAAATATTGCGACTTCAACTTCCTCAACATCGCTGCAGGGTTCGAAGCCAAGTACACATTTGAAGTGCGCATTTTTCCAGGCTCGATTGATGCAGATGAAGTTTGCGGGTTCGCCAACCTGTTCGAGCGCATACTCAACTGGGCCGTTGATCAGGATCGCCCTGCTTGCCCTGACACGATTGAGCGCTTTCTCTGAGGCATTAAAAAAGGCGGCCCATGCGAGCCGCCTTTTCAAATTCAGTATCAGCAGAGCTGCTTAGTGGTTTGTTGGACCACGGCGACCATTCACAGCTTCGTCAGCCGCTTCAGTCGCATCTTCAACTGCTTCATCAGCAGCGTCTTCAACCTGCTCAACAAGGCCAGCAGCTTCTTCAGCAACAGCGGCTGCAGCGTCATTGCCTGCTTCAGCCAGGTCTTCGGCAGCTTCTTCAAGCGCTTCACCCTGTGGAGCTTCAACGTCGACTTCAACCTCAGCAGCCATTTCTTCTTCAGCAGGAAGCGGCGCCGGGAATGGTGGAGCGTTCGGGCTTTGAGACGCGAGGTAAGCGATAACGTTCATACGCTCCGGGTCACGACGCAGACCAGCGAAAGACATCGCTGTGCCGTTAACGTAACCACGTGGGTTGAGGAGGAATGCGTCAAGCGCTTCATAGTCCCACTCGCCTTCCATGGACGCGAGCGTACCAGAGTAACCACCGAAACCGTCAGCTGCTGCAAATGCGCGACCAACAACGTCGTGCAGAGCCGGACCAGCGCCGTTCACGCCTGGGTCTTCTGCATTGTGGCAGCTAGAGCATTTAGACCGGAAAGAAGACGCACCGTCTTCAACGCTTGCCATTGCGAGCATAGCGCCAAGGTCGAACACTTCTTCTTCAACTTCTGCACCACCAGCGCCTTCTTCAACAGGCAGGTAGTATGCATAGCTTGCCGCGAAGCGCTCGTTCAAAGAGTGAGCTTCTTCTTCGTGGTGACCGCCGTGATGACCACCTTTTCCAAAGATGATGTCAGACAGCGTTGGCAAAGCCAGAAGTACGAGCAGAACGGCCAGCAGAGCGCCAGCAACTTTATTCAAAAACATTTCTCACGAATCCCGGTTGATCCTGAATCTTGGGGTGCTTCTGGCACGGTGGCGCTTAACGTTCAATATTCTCTTTAAATAAACATGCATGGAATCTGACTTTCGCGGCGAAGAGCCGCACGTTTTTTCGGGCCGTTGCACAGCTAAATTGCCCTCTTGCCGAATTTCGCCGGGCGTGGTTTGCCTCCTGACGGAATATGAAAGGTTCGATCATGGCCGGAAAAATTGCATTTCAGGGCGAACGCGGTGCGAATTCGGAAATAGCCTGTCGTCAGGCATATCCGGATATGGAAGCTATCCCATGCCGGACCTTTGAGGACGTTTTTACAACGGTTGAGAGCGGCGAGGCCGATCTCGCCATGATACCGGTTGAGAACACGATTGCCGGTCGTGTCGCCGACATCCACCACCTCATTCCGGACTCTCAACTGCATATGATTGCAGAACACTTTCTGCCGATCCGCTTCCAGCTCATGGCTCTGCCGGGCGTGGAATTAAGCGAGATCAAGCGCGCCAAATCCCATGTTATGGGGCTGGGTCAGTGCCGCATCTTTATGCGCGAACATGGTATTGAAGCAGTGACGGCAGCCGACACTGCGGGCGCGGCGCGTCAGGTCGCTGAAGAAGGTGACCGCGCTATGGCAGCCATTGCCCCGGCCCTCGCCGCGGAAGTGTATGGCCTCGACATTATCGCGCAGGACATTGAGGACGAAGAGCACAATACAACGCGCTTCGTAATCATGAGCCGCGAGCCGAATGACCTAACTGAAGTTTCTGCGCCATGCAAAACCGCGCTCCTTTTCACAGTGCGTAACGTGCCAGCGGCGCTCTATAAGGCGCTTGGCGGCTTCGCGACCAACATGGTCAACGTCACCAAGCTGGAAAGTTATCTCACCGGCGGCTCGTTCACGGCAGCTCAGTTCTATGCCGAATTTGAAGGCCATCCGGATGAGCGTCCTGTCCAGTTGGCGCTTGAGGAACTTGGGTTTTTCTCGACCCAGGTCCGTGTTCTGGGCGTGTATCCGCAAGGTGACCGCAAAGACTATATCATGCCGTAGTCACGGCAATAACGCGCTGGTCGCTCCGATGTGAAGACACTGGAGCGGCTTGTGTTTCGCAATTTTGCCGATGATTTTTTATCTTCAGGGTTCCCCAGAACAGGAGCCCCCAGATGAAACCTATTGCTCTCATATCCTTACTGGCCGCCAGTATCGCTACACCGGCCATTCTGACACCTGCTGCTTTTGCCGATGCAGCCCCGATCTATACCGGTCTGTTTTCCAACACAGCGGTTCAGGGCCATGACGTCGTCGCCTATTTTACCGAAGGCCGTCCGGTTGAAGGTAGCCGTGCCTTCACGACTGAATATCAGGGCGCTGAATTCCGCTTTGTCAGCCAGCAAAACCTCGACACTTTTCTTGCCGAACCTGAAGCTTATGCGCCGCAATATGGCGGCTATTGCGCCTGGGCGGTTGCTCAGGGCCAGCGCGCCAAAGGCGATGCGCGCCACTGGGCGATTGTCGACGGCAAACTCTATCTGAACTTCAACGAAGACATTCAGTCCGACTGGAACGCCGACCGCGAAAACTTCATCACGCAAGCCGATGAAAACTGGCCGAACGTGCTGAACTAACGCGACCTGCCAGCCCTTCTGACCCCGAACAGAGCGTCCGCGTCCCCCCTATACTCTAAGGGCGCTCTTTATCACCCGGGCGACATAACCAGCCCCCCCTGTACCCCAGTTGCCCGGGTGATCTTTTTCCCAGAACGCGGAGCACTACCTCTCGTTTATAAATTCAGAACAATCCGAATTATTCCGCGCGAAATCTCTCTCAAAAACCACCTGTGATATTTTTACAAATGCGTTCAATTTTTTATAGTGAACGCAATTTATCGAATGAAATCATGGTTGCAGACACCCTTACTCGCCTTTAAGTCGATGGCACCAAAAACATAAATTGGTAGAGTACAGGGATATTTCATGAAAAAACTTATGATTGCAGCAGCTGCAGTATTTGCAGCGGCATCCGCGCCTGCGGCCATCGCTCAGGAAGTTTACGGCAACGTTGGTGTTTCCGGGCTTGATGGCGACGGCGCGACACTGACTGCTGCAACACTCCGCGGCGGTGCTTTCATCACAGAGAACTTCGGTGCTGAAGCAGAGTTCAGCGTTGGCCTCGGCGGCGAAAGCATTCAGGGCGTTGCGCTCGACCTTGAAACCTCTTTCATCGGTTACGCAGTCGGTCGCCTGCCAATGGGCGAAAGCACTGATCTGATCGGCCGCGTTGGTTACGGTACTGCGACTATCGAAGGCCGCACAGGCGGCGGTAGCGTTGATGTTGATATTGACGGCTTCGCTTTCGGCGTTGGCATCCAGCACTTCTTCACTGAGAGCTTCGGCGTTCGCGGCGACATCACACGCTTCGAAGCTGACGAGCCAAACCTTGATGGTGGCCTGGACATTTACACGATCTCTGGCGTCTACCGTTTCAAAGTCGAGTAGTGAACACAAACGGTCAGACCGTTGCACGAATCGAAGGCCTCCCCTCACCGGGAGGCCTTTTTATTTGCGCAACTTCCAGCACCACTCTCAGTTTAGCACCCTCGATTTGGAATAGTTCTTCGCACAGATATTAGCGATAGGAATGAAGGTCGCTCACTCAGACCCAAACACTGTGGCATTTTTACAAACATGTTCACAAAACTGTTTTCCTGCTGACTTTACGGAAATCAAGCTTATTGCAGATTTCAAAAATGCCCGTCTAAATCGCGGGATAAAAATATATTAGTGGAGGAAACTATGAACAAACTTGCGATTGCATCTATCGCAGCGCTTGCGATGACAGCAGCACCAGCAGCTATGGCTGAAGCTGACACATATGTCAGCCTGGGCTACTCAATGTACAGCGACGATGACGCGACACTGGGTGCTGGTACTGCGCGTTTCGGCGCCTTCTTCAACGAGTATTTCGGCCTTGAAGGCGAAGCGAGCGTCGGTTTTGACAGCGACGACATCACAGATGCCGGTACAGGCGTCACAGTGAATGTTGATCTGGGCTATCAGGTTGGCGGTTTCGGCGTTGTCCGCTTCCAGCCAGTAGAAAAGCTCACATTCATGGGCCGTGCAGGCTATTCCATGATGAGCATTCGCGGCTCATCAGGCCCTGTATCTGAAACCTTTGACATTGACGGTTTCGCAGCAGGTCTCGGCGCGCAGCTTCAGGTCACAGACCGTTTTGCGATCCGTGGCGACTACACACGCTTTGAAGCTGATGATGACGTCATTGATGGCGGGCTCAACACATTCACTATCTCGGCTGTGCTGACGCTGAACGGCAACTAAGCCTGACGGACATCCCCTGTTCACGAGCCCCTGCCCTGACCGGCAGGGGTTTTTCGTTTCAGCTTTCTGCCCAAGTCCGGATCACGAAATGCGCGATGGCAAATTCCGGCGGACAATAGGCATCTGGATGCTCACCTGCGAGCATGGCCTTCACTTCATCTTTCGAGAACCAGCGCGCTGCCTCGATCTCACTCGGATCGATAGTGATATCGCGGGACTCAGCCGGCATGTGAATCCCCATCATCAGAGAAGATGGAAACGGCCATGGCTGGCAGAAAAGATACTCGGCTTTCGCCGGATCGCATTTCACGCCTGCTTCTTCAAACACCTCGCGGCAAGCTGCCTGCTCGATGGTCTCGCCCGGCTCGACAAACCCCGCAAGACAGGACCAGAACCCGTCAGGCCAGCCAGTAGAACGCCCCATCAGGCATTCATCACCCAGAATGGGCAGCATGATCGCAACAGGGTCTGTACGCGGGAAATGCTCGGTCTCACACGCCGGACATTCACGCTTCCATCCGGCTTCCGAAATCTCTGTCGGGCTGCCACACTTGGCGCAGAAACCGTGCGTGCGGTGCCATTCAGAGATAGACCGCGCCGTGGAGACAAGATTGGCCTCCAGCGCAGACAGACCCGCCGCCGCCGCGCGCATATCTTCAAAACCGCCTGCGCCTTCCAGCATGGTGCCTTCGAGCGTAAACCGCTCGTCGACAAACAGCGCAAAGATGGGCGAGCCATGCTTGTCTTCACCAAGGAAGATACGCTTCGCACCTTGTGCAAACTGGGATGCTTCATGCCCCATCCAGAGGAGCCTGCGTGGCGAGCGATCAATCTGCGCGCCAACAGGACGCGGTGGACCGACCTGACCTTCCACGAGCGGCATGCCGTGCTGCATGATAAAAATCAGGACGTTCGGATCGCGAAACGCCGCCTCCAGCCAGGCATCATCCTTTCGGCGATGGGCCGCGCGGTCGAGCGGATTGGAAGCAAGCGGTATATCATTCGATGTCAGCATAAGAATCTCCGTCCGCAGGTCTTACCGCTATCGGCGACACTTTCACAGTGTTTCGGCTCTGCGCGCTGCGTCTATATGCGCAGTTTCTAAATTTTCACGGTTTGTGGAGGTTTTGCCGCATATAGTGACGTAGCGTAATCTCAGTTCAGTCAGGCAATTCGAAACATGAAGGCCATTTCCAGTTATATAAGCCGGATTGGATATCGCATCACCGATCTTGTGGGGCTTGGCTCGTCGTTTCAGGGTGTCGCTATTTTCCGGCGCCGCGCCATCACAATCATCCTGTCGTTTTTCATCGTTCTGATCACGATGACCCAGCTGTCGCTTAAGCTGGTTGAACCGCACATAGGCATTCACGACATCAAATCAGCAGGCGTTATTTGCATGCTGATCGTCATGATCATTGCCGTTCAACGCCTGTCCCGGTTCTTCTGGGTATGGCTGATTTTAACGACGTCTTTCTTCATCAATCTGGTATTTCTTGGGGTTAATCAGGGCACGGGCATTCAGACCGGCGCAGTCATGCTGGCCGTCTTCATGCCCATTATGGGAACCTATTTCATCGGAAGACCGGGCGCGGTAGGCGGCTGGATACTCGGCATTCCCACCGTCAGCTTCCTTTATTATTTCTCCGTTACTCACGCCCCAGACGCGCCAGTACCGGCCGCTGCGATCCAGATTTTCGATCTCTACCTCATGTCTATGGGCGGGCTCACGCTCTCTCTGTTCATGGCGCTTACGCTACATCAGGCGCTCGTGCAGTCCCTGAACGAAGCTGAAAAAAACCTTAGTCGTGCGCGCGCATCGGAGATGGAACGCACCCGCTTTTTCGGCACGGTCAGCCATGAAGTGCGCAACTCTCTGAACGGTATTTTCGGGATTACGACATCGCTGCTGCGTGATGATCTGCCTGACCATATCCGCAAACAGGTGGAGCTGGTGCAGTCTTCGGGCGACTCTCTTGTGCGCGTTCTGAATGACATGCTGGAACTGACACGGCTTGAAAGCAACGGCATTGAGATCAGCCTGAAATCGACAGAGCTAAGCGCCGTTCCGCTACGCGCAGCCTCTCGCTGGCAGCTCAGCGTCGCAGATAAGGGCCTTGAGATCCGCATAGAAAACGCTCCCGATATGCCGGAATGGGGCATGATCGATTATGGCCGACTGACGCAGATCATGGACAATCTGATCTCAAACGCCATTCGCTTTACCAATTCAGGGCATATCACGCTCGGCCTGTCATCAAAGCCGCTGGATGATGGCCATATCACTATGGAAATACGAGTGAGCGATACGGGCGTTGGCATTCATGGCGGTCAGGTTGACCGGATTTTCGAACCATATCGTCAGGAAAGCTCCAGCACGTTTGCCAAGCATGGCGGCACGGGTCTTGGGCTGTATATCTGCCGACTTTTGCTCTCGCAGATGAATGGCACGATCGAAGTTGAAAGCACGAGCTCGCAGGGCACGACCTTCCTCGTATCGCTGCCTGTCGAGCTGAGTGAACCTCCGGAAGATGATGCGCTGATGCAAAAATCTGCTGCGAGCATCAAGGCCGCCACGCGTGTTCTGGCCGTTGATGACAGGCTGCCAAACCGGGTCTATCTCGAAACCCTGTTCAAAAGCTGGAACATGGACATCACGACCGCAGACAGCGGCCAGGATTGCCTGAAAAAGGCAAAGGAAGACGCGTATGATCTTCTTCTCCTCGACCTCAACATGCCTGAAATGAACGGAACGGAATTGCTGTCCCGCTTACGCAATTCATCATCGCCGAACAAAGACATCCAGACCATTGTCGTATCGGCCGATATTCCGGACGAGACACTCATACGCCTCAAGCGGCTTGGGGTGGAATTGTATCTGAAAAAGCCGATCACACCCAAAATGCTTTGGGAAATGATCAATAAGGCCTGCGCGAGCAAAGCCGAGGAGAAAGATAATTCGACCTCTTCAAAGCCGCTCGACTATCAAATCTGATGAAAGCATCTTGCAATCGGGCGTCGGGTTCGCGATATAGCCCCTCGGAGGCTGGCATGGACGAGTGCCTCGCCAACCGGGTCAGGTCCGGAAGGAAGCAGCCCTAACGAGTTTCTCTCGGGTCGTGCCAGTCTCTTCTTCATTCAATCGCCAAGCTTTATGATCAGGATTGTTTCTCGTGATCCTCTCTCATGATGGATTGCATGGCCGTGCCGAGTTCGGCTTCCCAGTCCTCAAGAGATTCCCGCACACGCGTGATGAACTCTTCATTCTCCCAAGGTGGCTTTGTGACGTCATAGTCCCCCGCCTGTTCGCGCAGGCGTTGCTTGTCGATCACGTCGAACGCGTCCGTCATTTTCTGAGCTGCCTCACGGCTGATGCCCAGCGCCTCGAAAGATGAGCGGCCCATACGAAGCGAGCTATCATAGGTTTCGCGGATAATATCGCGGCACCCGAGCGACCACAGTTCGTACACATGCGTCCGGTCTATCGCGCGGGCCACCACATGCACATTCGGATGGTGCTTTATGACATGGCGCACAACCTCATTGATTTGCGCCTGATCATCGATGGCCACCACAATCAGTTTTGCCGTTTCAATGCCCGCCGCGTGCAAAAGATCGGGGCGTGTGGCGTCCCCGAAATAGGTTTTGAAGCCGAATTTTCGGACGAAATCGATATGTCGCGAATTGAAATCAATCACGGTCGTGGAGAAGCCTGCCGTGCGCAGGAGCCGGTCGACAATCCCGCCCACACGGCCACGCCCTGCAATGATGATGTCGTTGTTCTCATCAATCGTATCAGCCGCTCTTTGCTTTTGTGTCCGGTCATAAAGCGGCGCGATAATCTGCTCGCGGAAGATAAACAAAAGCGGCGTCACCAGCATGGAGAGCGCGACAGACAGAAGCAAAAGCTCTGCAATGGCATCTGGAAGGATGTAACTGCTCGTCGCCAGAGACAGGAGTACGAAGCCGAACTCACCGATCTGCGCGAGGCCCAACGCAAACAGCCAGCCCTGCGCACCCCGCACCTTAAAGACAAGGCTTAGCCCAAACAGGATCACAGCTTTCAGCAGCATGAAGCCGGCCGCCAGACCAACAACCATAAGCGGCTGTTCTGCCAGAAGCGCAAAATTGATACCGGCGCCCACCGTCATGAAGAAGAGGCCGAGCAGCAGCCCCCGGAACGGGTCGATATCGGCTTCCAGCTCATGACGATACTCACTGTTCGCCAGAACCACGCCGGCAAGGAATGTCCCAAGCGCAGGTGAAAGCCCAACAAGCGTCATGAGAAGAGCGATACCGATAACGAGCAATAGAGCAAATGCTGTGAAGAGCTCGCGCAGATTGGCCGCCGCTACAAAGCGGAAGATAGGTCGCGTCAGATAGTTTCCGCCCAGAATGACGGCTGCGATGGCGCCGACTGAAACGAGCGTTGCCTGCCATGGCTCGAGCCCGGCTACGAGGCTGAGAGAGCTGCCATGACCATCATCTGCCCCATGCCCCACATCATGCGCCGCAGCCGCGAGTTCAGGTGACGCCAGAAGCGGCAGAAGGGCCAGCATCGGGATGACGGCAATGTCCTGAAACAAGAGCACGGAAAAGCTCGCCTGCCCGCCATCGCTTTGCATCAGGCCTTTTTCATTCAGTGTCTGAAGCACAATCGCCGTCGATGAAAGCGCCGCGATACAACCGATGGCGAGCGCATACTTCCAGTTCATTCCCATCGCGCAGGCGATTGCGAACACCGCCGCAGCGGTAATCACCACCTGCCCGCCGCCAAGGCCGACAATCCGGTCGCGCATCTCCCAAAGGCGTTTTGGTTCCAGCTCCAGCCCGATGAGGAAGAGCATGATGACCACGCCAAACTCAGCAAAATGCTGGATCGACACGACATCCACATGCAGCAGACTGAGCACCGGACTGATGACAATGCCGGCAATCAGATAACCGAGCACAGAGCCAAGTCCAAGCTTGGTCGCGATCGGAACCGCGACCAGACCCGCAGCGAGAAAAATTACGGCCAGCAGCAGAAAGTCAGTCATTTATTTTCTCCGGAGTCGCGATTTGGCGCGCCTTATTCTTACACCTTTCCCTGTAATGTCTGCCGTCGCAACGCAGATGGTGCAGAACACCACAGAAAATCGTTTCTTCCCCCTCGCGCTCGGCGCAACTCGGCTATATTGTCGCCTGCATGAGTGAGTCCGAATTTCCACCTGAAGAGCGAGATGACCTGACGCCGTCCATGTTTGGCGATGCGCCCGCAGCATCTGAGTCAGGCACGGATAAATCGGGCTATCTGGTTCTCGCCCGTAAATACCGTCCTCAGCGCTTCTCTGACCTGATCGGTCAGGAGAGCATGGTGAAGACGCTGTCCAATGCCTTCAAGACAGGCCGGATTGCGCATGCTTTCATGCTGACTGGTGTGCGGGGTATCGGTAAGACGACGACCGCTCGCTTGCTGGCGCGTGCGTTGAACTATGAGACGGACACAGCCAACGGGCCGAGCCTTGATATGGACCCGCCGGGGCGCCATTGCGAGGCCATCATCA
Source organism: Ponticaulis sp. (assembly GCA_002723155.1). Classification (GTDB taxonomy): domain Bacteria; phylum Pseudomonadota; class Alphaproteobacteria; order Caulobacterales; family Hyphomonadaceae; genus Ponticaulis. Next base: position 175,589 of record PBNO01000003.1, read on the forward strand.
ACAGCCGCCATCCGGATGTTCTGGAGCTTGATGCGGCGTCACGCACCGGCGTTGATGATATGCGCGAGCTGCTGGACGGCGCGCGCTACACCCCCGTCTCTGCACGCTATAAAGTGTTCATCATTGACGAGGTTCACATGCTCTCCAAGTCGGCGTTTAACGCCCTCCTGAAGACGCTTGAAGAACCGCCAGAGCACGTCAAATTCGTCTTCGCGACCACAGAGATCCGCAAAGTTCCGGTCACGGTTCTCTCGCGCTGTCAGCGTTTTGACCTGCGCCGTCTGGACGTTGAAACCCTAAGCCAGCATCTGGCGAATATCTGCTCCCGAGAGAATGTGAAGATCGCCGATGAGGGGCTGACCCTTATTGCCCGCGCGGCAGAAGGCTCTGTACGCGACGCGCTCTCCATTCTGGATCAGGCCATCGTCTCCAACACCGAAGGCGCAGAAGTTCCGGCAGAAGATGTCCGCGACATGCTGGGCCTTGCTGATCATTCGCGCCTCCTCACCCTGTTCGGGCATGCCGCGCAAGGCGAGCACAAGGCTGCGCTCGGCGAGTTTGAAGGCCAGATCCATGCAGGCGGCGATCCGCTCACTATTCTGAAAGATCTGATCGAGCTTGCCGTTGAAGTCAGCCGCGCCAATGTGCTGGGCGAAGCCTATCAGGCCAGCGGCCCTGCCGAATGGACGCGCCTCACTAAAGAGATCGCAGCGAAGCTGACACCGGCCCAGTCCACCCGCCTCTGGCAAATCCTGATGAAAGGGTTTGAGACGGCTCAGATCGCACCGAATGCAGCGACCGCGGTTGAGATGACCCTCATCCAGATGGCCGCGTCTGCGCATGTGCCGCCACCGGAAGAAGCGCTGAAGGCCATCATCGCTGCACAGAACGGCGCAGCACCACCCGATAGCGGAGCTCCGCCGTCAAAAAATGACGAAGCGGGCGTCACTTCAATGGGGCAGCCCGCTAGCTTTGACGGAATTCTGAGCCTCATGGAATCGCGCAAGCGGGCCGATCTCATGTATGAGATGGAACGCTTTATGAGACCGGGCGAAGTCCGTTTCGGCTTCCTGTCTGTGCAGATGGAACGCGGCGCATCCCAGAACCTGATCGCCAATGTGCAGCGCTTCCTGAACGATGAAACAGGCGCGGACTGGCAGATCGAGCAAATCCGCTCGCAGGAAGAAACCGTAATAGAACGCAAGGAGCGTGAGCGTCAGGAACGCATCGCCGATGCGATGCATGACGACTTCCTCTCCGAACTCATTAAACGTATTCCGGGATCGGAAGTGCTCGACGTTGTCACGCCTCCGGAAGCGGAAGAAGGCGAAGAGAAAATCGTCCATCTGGACTTTTCCTCGCCGCAACAGACCAGAAAGGAAAGCCGATGAAAGGCCTCGGTGATATGGGCAAAATCATGCGTCAGGCGCAGGAAATGCAAGCCAAGATGCAGGAAGCTCAGGAAAAGGCTGAAAACGTCACAGCTGACGGCGTTGCAGGCGGCGGCATGGTGCGCGTTACCCTGAAGGGCAAAGGCGAACTCGTCGATCTGTCTATCGATCCGGCGCTGATGGGCGATGAAGCTGAAATCATTGAAGACCTCATCAAGGCGGCCCACGCAGATGCCCGCAAGCGCCTCGACGAAGAGCTTGAAAAAGCCATGCAGGAAGCAACGTCCGGCCTGGGCGGCATGCTGCCCGGCTTCAAAATGCCGTTTTAGGCAGCCACTGAATGAGCGATACCGCAGTCAATGAAGTCGTTGATCTGGTGAAGGCGAAGATACGCCGCCTCAGCCAGTCACCCCTGCATCTTCAGAAACGGTTGAACGACAAACAGATCGAGGCCGCAAACGAGCGCCTCGCCTTTCCTGTGCCATTCGTGCTGGTAAACCTCTATCAGAAAGTCGGCAATGGCGGGTTCGGTCCGTATTTCGGGCTGCTCGGCCTTTCGGGTGGCTGGGCCGATGACAATGGCCGCGATGCTGTGGAGGTCTATGAATGGCTGCGCGCGCCCGGCGATGACGAAGAGCTCGGTGAGGCAGAACTTCCTGACTATCTTCTACCCATCTGCCATCAGGGCTGCGGCGTCTATGTCTGCATTGACTGCCAGTCGCCTGAAGCGATTGTCTTCAACTATGATCCTGCCAAAGATACCGACCAGCTGACTTCAACCGGCAAGCCGTTCACTGAGTGGCTGATTGACTGGGCCTCATAAAGCACGGTGCAAAGCGCCACGAATCTGAGCAACTAGACGCGAATAAAGAAATTATCGCATGTCCAAAAACCTGATCGGCCCGGAACTGCAGCGGGTCATAGACCTTATCGGCAAACTTCCCGGCCTCGGCCCGCGTTCTGCGCGCCGTGTGGCGCTGCATCTGTTGAAGCGGCCGGACACGCTGCTTGCGCCGCTGGCTGATGCGCTCGCTGAAGCGGGTAAAGCGATCACCAAGTGCTCGGTTTGCGGCACGTTTGATACAGTAGACCCGTGCACGGTGTGCTCTGCGCCGAACCGTGATCTCAGCGTCATTTGCGTGGTGCAGGATGTGCCGGATCTCTGGGCGCTGGAACGCGCAGCCGCCTTTAAAGGCCGCTACCATATTCTTGGCGGGGTGCTGTCTGCGCTTGACGGCGTCGGCCCTGAAAACCTGAACATTGATAGCCTGATTGCACGCGCCTCTTCACCTGATGTGAAAGAAGTGATCATCGCGCTCTCAGCCACAGTCGATGGCCAGACAACAGCGCATTATCTTTCTGACAGACTAGAAAGCCTCGGCATCCAGATCACCCGTCTTGCGCAGGGCGTCCCAATGGGCGGCGAGCTGGATCACCTTGATGAAGGCACGCTTACGGCGGCCCTGATGAGCCGCCGCGGCCTCGAATAGAGGTTAAAAACTGAATGTCATCTGGGCATAGCTGAACAGCGTAGTATCGCTGTTTCCACCGGCCACATTGTCCGGAAACTCACCAGGAATAAAGGCCGAGGCCCCAAGCTCCAGACGTACGCTGTCCTCAACGAGCCAGTAGCGCGCTCGACTGTCCAGAACATGCCCTAGAAAATCACCTGACTGGCCAGTCGGGTCCTGCAAGCGTGCAATCACCCAGCGATCGCGCGAGGATGCAAGATGCGCCGCATGGTAATAAAAGCGCGCATCCCAGCCATGATCGGACTCCACTTCAACCCGAAAACCTGGCGCATTCAGATTTGCAGGGGTCAAAGGGCCATGGATCGACGTATTGTTCAGATCCGAACGGCGCGATCCAAACAGTCGTTCGTGCTGATCATAGCTCAGGTCATTCGGGTCATCATCGCCACTGGCATAATAGTATTCAAAGGCGAGCCGAGGCCGCAGCGGTGCATCAAACGTATAGCCGAACGCGAAGAACGTCATGGATGCATCGACATCCAGGCTCTGAGTGTCAGCAGGCGACGATGAAGCGTAGCGTGTGCCCTGACGGAGCGCACTTTCCCAATCTATGTCCCACTGCCCTACCTCTGGCGCACGATAGAGACGAAAGCCCGGCGAGACATAAGACCTGTCCGGTGTCTGGAAACTGTCTGTGTCTTCTTCTTCGAGACCGTATACAAACACCTCCCCCCAGAGACCGGGGGCAAGCGTGGGCAGAATATCGGCGCGGCGATAATGTACCGCCCAGATGTGACGACCCCACTGCTCTTCGTCGCCAGAAAGTGTATTGTCATCCAGATCTGGGCGCGTATTCGGAAAGCGCGCCGTCGGCACGACATACATGAGATGAAGCTCATCACCGCGCTCATGCGTGCTGACAGCATAGAGGCCGGTATAGCTCTTGATCACGTTGGCGAAATCAACACGCTCGATCTGTCGTTTGGAGCCGATCGGCACAGTCTGCCGCCCAAGTGTAGCAACGCTTGAGGACTCTTCACCAAGCAGGCCCGGCAGGTTTTCAAACTCTGCGTAAATCTGCAGAAAGTCGACCGGGTTTGCGATCGAGGAGGAGAGCGGCGTACCAGCATCTCCGAGATATGTCCGGCTGTCCTGAAGCTCGAAGCCGAGATTCACATCGCCCAAATCCGCTTCAACCTGCAGCAGGCTGCGAAGGAGCAAGAGCTGATCACTACCGTCACGATTGGAGCGGAACTGATTGTCCAGCGCCTCATATCGCACGCGGCTTTCCCCCTGTAGGGACAACCATTCTGGCAGGCCATCGAACGCAAAAGCCTCAAGCGAGGACAATGCGAACAGACCCGTCATCATTGCGGCGCGAAAAATACTCATATCGAAGCTCCGGAGCTATGTTCCGGACTCGTTTAACGCATCAGAATAATAATTCAACGTTTCTCGAATTATAGAATTTACGAGCACACCCGAACGTCATCAATCACGCCGCAAACTTCGGGATGTCCATTGCAGCAGTCTGCGACGATCCCTGCCAGCATATCCCGCACGCCTTCAATATTTGCAGAATAGTACAGTGTACGCCCGTCCCGGCGCGCACGAATCAGCTCACAGCGAGACAGGATTCCAAGATGGGTAGATAAAGTGTTCGGGCGAATACCCATCGCCTCAGCGAGCGCGCCAGCCGATATGCCGTCTGGACCTGCCGTCATCAGATGGCGAAACACGCGAAACCGGGACTCCTGCCCCAGCGCCGCCATCTGTTCGATAATGATTTTAGACTCATCGCTCATTCGAAAAAGTTAGCACATTTCCTGAATGAGCGAAGTCTCCTTAAGGCGAGATGCACGCACCCGCGCGGTTATTAGTTCGTACGCAGCACGAAACGACGACCACGCTCCTGAACCGGACGGTAGGAATGCGGGAACAGTGTTTCAAATACAGCAAGCTGATCGGCTGACGCTGTGATCGGCGTTTCGAAGACCGTCCAGTCCACAATCTCGCTACATGGCGGCGTGGTGAGAGAGCCTTCATAGCGATAGGAATGCCAGTCATCTGGCAGAAAGTCGTTCAGATTGATGCTCATCACCGGCTGTGAGTGGCCAACACTGCCTGGAATGACATTGATGAGATCATCCAGAAGCGGGTTATGTTCGCCACGTGCGAACATGATGCCGATAACCGCAAGCCGGCCATCATCAGAGGCGTGGACAAGGTGGACTTCCAGCGGATAACGGCGGCCGTCCAGCGTGTGCTCGGAACCGGAATGGAAGTGGAATTGAAGGAAATTGTAATCGACGCCGTCGACGACAATTTTGCCGGCATCATCGAGGTTCACCTGAAATGTGTGACCGTTATTCTGCGCGTCCGTCACCCGCGCATTGCGCCAGTAAATGGCAGGCGGGTTGATCGCGGCATTGATAGCATAGCCGTTCAGATCAATCGGCGACTGCTCCGCACCAGCGCAGCTCGCATATTCATGTGAAATCTGCGCCCAATGGTCAGGCCCGTGATCGCCCTCATATTCCCAGTGAGCGTTATGGCTTTGCGCCATGGCAAAAGGTGCCGCCAGGAGCGCCGCACCAGCGAGTAAAATGGTTTTCATCGTTCATCCTCAACGGCTCGTCGGGTTGTCCCCGCGAAACTCTTTTGATGCGCGAATGATCGGCCCATCACGTTAAGAATTATGAATATGCAACCGGTGAATTTTCACCAATCAGGCGAGCTAGCCAGCGGCCTCGCATGAGAGTTCGCGGGCATAGTCGCGCAGATAGTCGTGGCCGGGATCAGGCGATGCCGCCTGGAGCGCCGTCGACATATAGGAACAGGCTGTTACGCGGTCGTCAGACGCATCAGCGATTTGTGCGGCCAGATACCAGTTATGCGTCAGTTCACCATTGAGATTGGCATTCCGGAGCGAACGGAGCGCCAGATCATTATACATCTTTGCGTCCTCAAGCTCATCAAGCTCCATATGAAGCAGGGCGAGGTTCGATAGGATGACATGCATCTGGTGAGGGCGCATCAAATCGACCTCCAGCTCGAGAATCTCTTCATACTCGGCAATAGCGCCGCGCCGGTCTCCAGCCGCACTGATCATGAGTGCAATCTGACACCGCGTGCGAAGCACTTCATGCTGCAATCCAAGCGCCATCTGCGCATCACGAACCGCTTCCAGACGCGTGATCCAGGCAGCATAGTCTTCATCCTGAAAGTCGTCGGTCTGAGAAGCTTGAAGCCATTCATAATTGACCAGAAAGCTTTCTGTCCGCGCCCATATCTCGCTTTCACCAAGAGCTTCGGCCTCAGCCTCAACCGCACGAAGCGCATCAATTCGTCCCTGCAGCGGCGGCTGGGTGATGATTGAAGCATTCATCGCCACCGCAAGACGCTCTCGTTCGGAACCAAACTCAGCAGCTTCAGCGCGCGTGATATAGCTCTGCGCGAGCTCCATTTCGCCGTTGGCATAATATAGCCGCGCAAGCTGGGTCAGCGCCAATGTGTCTTCAGATGATAACTGCACAATCTGACGATACGCCGAAACCGCCAGCTCCAGATTCCGGTCAAAGGCAAGCGCGCCGAGCTGGTGCAGATAGCCGATATACTCTTGAGGAGACAAAGTCGCGATCACACTGTCACGATTGGCGTTCAGCTCTTGAATCGCTGCATCATAGCTCTGCGTACGAACCAGCGCCTCAACAGCGATATCTGTCGGCATGCCTCGTGTCTGGAGTTCATGAAATGCGCTGCGAATATTCACCCGGCTGATTTCGCCATGGTAAGGCGCATCCGTCTCGCCTGCGAGAGCTGAGCCGGATGATCCACTGAACCAGAAAGCTGCCCCGCCTATCACGGCCACCACAAATGCCGCGATCCCGCCGAGAATGGCAGCCCGGTATCTGCGCGGCTCAGATTCAATCTCAGCGTCAGGAACAGCCTCATGGGCGCCCGGCGCAGTCTGATCCGGATAGTCGAGGCGATACCCGCGCTTCGGAATCGTTTTTACGAGGCCATCATATCCGAAAGCCCGCAACTCACGTCTCAAAATCGAAATCGTACGATTTAACGCATCGTCACTTAGCGCGTTTCCGTCCCAGACTTCGTCAATGAATGTGTCCCGCGAAACCGCCTCGCCAGCATTATCCAGCAGCACTTGTAGCACTGCCATCACGCGCGGCTCTATTTTAGATTGTTTTTTATTCGAGATGAGTCTATAGTTCGCAAAGTCGATGATCACATCACCGAGCCTTGTCGAGGCAAGCATGGGTGGCTTACGCAGTTCACTCATAGCAAATAGAACTCAAATCGTTTTCTAAAATCGGTTGTGAGGTTTCCGAAATATCGACGCCCCCGTCAATTGGTCAAAATGACCATAACACAGCTCTCCCCAGAGAATAATCAGGAAATCATCAGCTTATCATCAGGACAAGTATGCTGAAATTACGGCATTTATCCTCTTATACACGGTAAGGGACACGATGTCGGGTTTGCGGGAACTAGAACGTCAGGATGAAGAACGCGCGCTGTTAATGCTCGTCATGCACGTCGAGAGTATGTCGAAAGACCTCTATGGCGACGACGCTGAGATCATCAAACCGCTCAAACACTTCAAACATTCCCTGATTCAGGAATTGGTCGACGGCGACCACTCAACCTTCGGCGTTGATAAATAGCCGAACGCTCAGAACTGAAAATCCCGGGACGCTGTCCCGGGATCTTTTTTTGTGCCGCTGATGGATGCCCCGTTATTCGCTTGGGACGATCCGGTAAACTCCGCCATCAATCTCATCTGTCGTGACATAGAGATACCCGTCAGGCCCCTGCACGATCTGGCGGAAACGCGCACCAAACTCTTCGAACAATGCTTCTTCACCTACGACCTCACCTGCATCGTTGAGATCGACGCGCTGGACTTTTGATCCTGCCAGAGCTGCTGCGAAGAGATCACCCTTCCAGTCCGGATAAACATCACCGGTGTAAAGCTCCAGCCCGCCCGGCGCGATAGACGGCACCCAGACCAGCATAGGCTGCTCCATACCAGGCGCTTCAGTCTGCGTTGTGATGATCGAGCCGTCATAGTTTACGCCATAGGTAATAGCTGGCCAGCCATAGTTCGCACCAGCGATTTCGATATTGATCTCGTCGCCGCCCATCGGGCCGTGTTCCATGGAAAATATACGGCCCGTGTCCTCATCGAGGACGATGCCCTGAACATTGCGGTGGCCGTAGGACCAGACGTGCGGCAGGCCATCAGCGCCGTCAGCAAACGGGTTGTCTGGTGGGACCGAGCCATCAGGGTTCATGCGCACAATCGTGCCGAGATCGCTCATCGGGTCCTGCGCATCCTGCATATAGCGGAAGCCCTCACCCAGTGTGAGCATCAGCGTGCCATCCGGCAGAGGCAGCATCCGTCCGCCATAGTGTGCAGGCGTTGCGCGCATATCGTTGACCACGAAAATGTCGGCGCCGTCTTCAAACGTCAGACCATCTTCGCTGAGACGTGCGCGAAAAACCGCTGTACCGTTCGCTTCGGAAGAGCCTTTGGCATAGCTGACATAGACAATGCGGTTTGAGGCAAAATCGAGATCAAGCACGACATCGAACATACCGCCCTGACCGGCGACGAACGCGTCTGGTGCATTGGCAATCTCAACGCCTGACGTCGCGCCCGGGGCCACATAGCTCACACGCCCATCACGTTCAGATACCAGCATGCCGCCTTCCGGCAGAAAAGCGACACCCCACGGCATGTCAAACCCTTCAGCGACGAGTTCAAGCTCATAGCTCGTTGCAGATGTAACGTTTTCGGTTGGCGCCGGGCCGGTGTCTTCTGCGGCGCAGGCACTCATCAGCAAAGCCAGTGTGAGCGCGCTGGTGGTCAGCAATGTGTTGGACATAAGAATCTCCCTTTGCGCGCAATCTAGCCCATCTTGCAGAAAAAGGGAGCGCTCCTAAATTGCAATTCCGGAGCCCTGCTCCGCACGAGGCGTTTCGTTCCTTTGCTGGTCCGGATGACGTTTCCTGACCGGCGAGACCATCGCCTCTTTGTCAGTGAGTGTCAGACTGGAAGGAAAGGAAACTGTTATGACAAAACTCATCACGACATTCGTTTCTGCCATGGCTCTTGCCTGCGCACCGGCCTTCGCCCAAAGCGACGCGCCTGAAGACCGCACGACGGAAAAGTCAGTTGTAGAAACTGCCATTGAGGCATCTGTGAACGCGCTCGATAAAGCGGCGATTCTGGCAAAGGCCGAGCAGCTTCAGCAGACAGACACACCGCAAAGCGAACCGGCTGACGCTGAGAAATCAGAGAGCTAATAGCACGACGCGGCGCGCCGGGTCCTGCTCTGCGCGCCCGCACGCCACATGAAATCTGCGTTATTTTCGAAACCTTGCGCGTCTCAACCCGTTCTCTTGTCATCGATGAACACAAACAGAAAGGACAGCATTATGAAAACGCTCATGACCTGCGCTGTCTCAGCGCTTGCTCTTTCTACCCTCCCCGCACACGCGGATGTATCAGGCCCGGAGGCCGTAGCGCAGCTCAACGAGATGCAGCTAGCTCACCTGAATGGTGAAGGCCTTGCCCCTGTAGAGACAGACAGCATTCAGACTGGCGACACCGAAGCGCTTCTCGAACCGGTTTCTGCCATTACCAAGGATATGTTTCTGAGCGCAGAGACGATCTCTGCCGAACCAGCGCCGCGCCCGGACAAAGTCCCAATGAATGATGTGCAGAGCGCTGACGCCGGAACCGAGACAAAGCCCGAGCCCTTTTACGAAGTGTTCGAACCGGCAACGACACACCCTGAAATCTATTCTCTGATGGAACAGGAAAGCCTCGTCATGACTTCGTCCGAGGCGCAAAAACCTGACCGTTTCGAAGCTGACACCGGCTATGGCGGTATCTTCTATGAGAGCGAGGAAGACGTCTCGCGTGACGCAATCCTGACGCCGGAAGAATAATACTCTCAGAAACGAAAAAGGGGGAAGCAGCTGCTTCCCCCCTCCCCGTAGGAGCGCTGTTATCTTCAGCGCTTTCCCCCCTAGCTCAAACCTCTACCAGGTCCGCGCGACGGTAATACCGTATGTGCGTGGCTCTGTGAGGAACACGTTGGTGAACAGACCGGACGAGTCATCGGTCAGGTAGCTACCTGTAATGACTTCTTCGTCCATCACGTTCTTGCCGAACAGCTCAACGTAAACGCCCATCTCATCATTGGTGAAACGAACTGACAGGTTCACGTTATCCCAGCTGTCGAGACGGTCGTGACCGGTATTCCAGACGCGAGAGAATGTCTCGCCCTGATAATAATAGTCACCGCGGAAGCTCGCATCCCAACCCTGGAAAATATCGTCAACGATGTACTCGCCGCTAATATTCAGTGTCATGTCAGGTGTGCCCGGAAGCTCGTTGCCGGACAGGTCCGCTTCGAAGCCCTCAAACGGTGTGAAAGCACCAGCTGGCAGCAGCGGGTTGAACACGCCTTCAAGGCCGACAAAGCTGCCAAGGCAGAGGCCGCCAGTTGATCCCGGTGCGAGTGCACCCGCCTGGATAGCGCCGAGAATGGTCGCATAACCAGCCGCAGACACCACACAGTTAGAGTATGTTTGCGGGTTTTTGATCACGACGAAATTCTGGTCGCCATTGGTACGGTTCAGAACGTCAATCGCTGAAGAATTCTGGATTTCTGTATCGAGAAGACCGAGGTTTGCCGCCAGAACAAAATTGTCTGTGACATTCCACATTGTCTCGAGTTCGAGACCCTGAATTTCCGCGTCGATGTTGAAGTTCGCAGATGTCCGGTTGACGATCTGCGTCATCTGATAGCCCTCATAATCATAATAGAAGGCTGTCGCGTTCAGCTGCAGCGCCCCGTCCATGAGGGTGTTCTTCGTACCGATTTCGTAAGAGTTCACGAATTCCGGATCGAAGACCTGTGGGAATGCGCTCTGGTTTCCGGATGGCTGAGGCGGGTTGATGCCGCCGCCCTTATAGCCGCGGGAATAGAAGGCATAGATCAGCGTATCATCTGTGAAGTCGAAGTCAGGTGACCAGTCGAGACCAATACGGCCCGTCACTTCTTCAAACTCACGTACGTAAATGCCATCCGGCTCCTCTGCCGTAGGTGTCGGCTCGAACGGGTCGGAAATCACATTTGTAGGTGTAAAGAAGTACTGCGCGATGTTTTCCTGCGTCTTCTCATCGCTTGTGTAGCGAAGGCCGACAGTCAGCTGCAGATTGTCCATCAGGTCGATATAGCTCTCACCGAACACAGCAAACGAGCTGAGATCATATGGCGAGATAGAGCGGTAATAGTTGCGACCTGTCGCATCCAGATTGCTCAGAACCGAACCCTGGCCATTGCCAGACGTATCAAGCGGTGTCGGACCACCAAAGATCGCGCCACCCAGTGCATTGTTCAGCTGGGCAACAGCTGTCAGCGAGTTGGAGAACACGTAATAGCTTGCTGGAATCGTCTCGGCTTCGTTTGCCTCGAAGTCCACCATGATGGCACCGAGGTTGAAGTTGAATCGCCCATCAAAATCAGACTGCAAACGCAATTCGTGCGTTGTCTGGGACGTCTCGCTACCGGACAGGTCATAGCTGCGAAGAGAATTCGCTGTGCCAAGCTGCGGGTCTGTGACCGTGCCACCCGGGAAGAGCGTCTGGTAGAGGAACTCCGCTGTCAGCGGGTCACCGACCAGATTCACAAGGCCAAAGCCTGCATTCGTGTTGTAGTCGATAGAAGGAATGAGCTTGTTATAGTCTTCCTCAGAAACGATGTTCGACTCGTTATGGCTGCCCAGATAGGTCAGCGTCAGGCTGTCCGTGAGGTCATACTCAGCCTGCCATGTATAAAGCGTCTGGTCAGCGCGATAGTCAGGGTCGATGAACGACTCGATCTCACGCAGATTAGGGTTGAGCGGATCGGTTGCCGCATTGCCATCCAGAAGGCCGGCCAGGATCGCCAGACCACCACCAAGCGATGCAGCTGTGTTCAGACGGTCATATGACTCGCTGAGCGGCGCTTCCTGACAGCCAATGGATGTATAAATCTGATCGGCCTGACCAATTGGAATGCCGGCATAGGACGTCATGAACGGGTCCTGATCGCAGAGCTGCTTGCCCGAACGCAGACGCGTGTCGTCCTCTACGAAATTCTCATACATGAAATAGCCGCGCAGGCTGTCAGTCGGCTCCCAGGCGAGCGTTGCGCGGATGGAGTTGATATCACGGTCATCAATGTCGTTGCCGGTCACCGTATTGGTGGCAAAACCGTCCCGCTCAAGGTGCGCCCCCGCGACCCGAAGCGCTGCTGTCTCGCCGATCGGAATGTTGATCATGCCTTCGGCGCGCAGCGTCGCATAATTGCCCATCGTCACCTGAAGATGGCCCTGCCATTCTTCGAGCACAGGTTTCGCCGTGATGACGTTCACAACGCCGCCCGTCGCGTTCCGGCCATAGAGCGTGCCCTGCGGGCCACGAAGTGTCTCTACGCGCTCAACGTCATAGAATTCAGATTCAAAAAGACGGTTCGCAGTGAGCGGCACATCGTTCTGGTGAACGCCCACACCGCTATCGCCGGATGTCGCCACTAGGTCAGAACCAACACCGCGAATACGGAAGTTTGCGCCTGTGAAATTGCCCTTGGTGAAGGTCACGTTCGGAATGGTTCGGACAAGGTCCGGACCACCGGCAAGCTGAAGCCTGTCCAGCGCTTCTTCGTTAAACGCCGAAACGGCGATCGGAACGTCCTGAATGGATTCTGCTGTTTTCTGGGTCGTCACCGTGATCGTCTGATAGCGACGTTCACTTTCCTGCGCTGTTGCTGTCCCCGCAACTGATGTATACGCGAATACTGAAGCGCCTAAAAAAAGCGCGCACTTTACCTGTGATCTAAGACTCATGCCTGATCTCCTCCCTAATCATGTGTTGCCCTCATTTATTTTTAGTCGGGGCAACTACAGTGCCTGCGAAGTTACCAACGCAGACGAGATAAAGACAGACAACGCCCAACTCACAAAAATGTCAATGAAGGCAAAGTTTACGTGCACGAGAACTTCAACTGTCGAAAATCCAGTTAAAGAGATACCCCCACTTCCTTTCCGTAACCCTCCAGTCAACACGGTGTTTTCATGACCCAGTCAGCCGCAGTCGTTTTGTTTTCCGGTGGACAGGACTCCACTGTTTGCCTTGCCTGGGCGCTCAAAAATTTTAACCAGGTTTCGACAGTCGGGTTTGATTACGGCCAGCGTCATCGAATCGAACTGGAGTGTCGTCAGCATGTCCTGAGCGCCATGCGAGACTGCAACACGGTGGAAACCGGCCATCTGGGCGATGACGCGCTTCTGGACCTTAGCGTGCTTGGGCAAATTTCAGAGACGTCGCTCACCAGCGAGGCGGAAATCACCATGTCCGAACAGGGCCTGCCGTCCACCTTTGTGCCGGGCCGGAACCTCATCTTCCTGACGCTGGCGAGCGCTGTGGCGTGGCGCCGGAATGCAGACATTCTTGTCGGCGGTATGTGTGAGACAGACTATTCCGGATATCCTGATTGCCGCCGCACCACGCTGGACGCCCAACAACAGGCTTTAGCGCTCGGCATGGAGCGGGATTTCCGCGTCGACACACCTCTTATGTACAAAACAAAAGCCGATACATTTGCCATGGCTAAAGCGCTGGGCGGAAATGACCTGGTCGAGCTTATTGTCGAACATACTCATACCTGTTATCTGGGCGACCGCTCGGCGCGGCATGACTGGGGCTATGGATGTGGAACCTGTCCGGCCTGTGAACTGCGCGCCAATGGATGGGATGTCTGGCAGGCTGCCGGGTGCCCGGAAGATACGACAGGCCTCGCCTGACAGACTGCAAACTGGAATAAAGACGTGACGTCGAACCCAACCAAGCCGGCAACTGACACCGGCGCCGCAAAGCCAAGCCTTGCCGGGCGCACTTTCGAAGTGACGCGCGCAGGTAATTTTGAAGCGGCTCACCATCTTGCGCCAAAGGATCCTGACCATCCTTATGGCAAGCTGCACGGACACTCATTCCGTGTCGAGATCGGTGTATCTGGTGTTGTGAAACAGGGCGAAGACTGGGTCGCTGACTTTGCCCAGCTGGGCAACGTGCTGGCGAAAGTCACAGGCGAGCTTGACCACTCTTACCTGAATGAGATTCCGGGCCTGGAACTTCCAACGCTTGAGCGTCTGTGTGTCTGGATTGCAGAGCGTGTTGCAGAAGACCTGCCGCGCCTGACGCGCGTGAGTGTGTCCCGACCGAGCCTCTCCGAGACATGCACGTTGAGGCTCGACGGGGAAAGCTAAGCGGGCTTAGCGACCAACTTCATCAGTAGACGAAGCGCTCATCGCTTCCTCAGTCGTATCGGCGAAACGTGTCGCGAAACGGCTGAATGCGCGGCGTGCGTCAGACCATGTCGCACGGCCAACTGAGTCAGTGATGTCGTGGCTGAAATAGTCGTACTCTTCAGAGGCGATCAGCTCACCTGACAGGCTGAAGACTTCGCCAGTCATCTCGGCGCCGCCAATGCTGATGCTCTCGAAAGACAAAGACTGTTCAGTCATCTGCTCGAAGGTCGGTCGGTTCGGGCGCGCATCCTCAATCACGACATTCACGTCGCCAACCGAGCTCAGGATCGGTGCGAATTCGCGCATCAGATCTTCGGTCAGTTCATCGACCAGACGTTCGCGCTCACGCTCGCCATAATCGTCGGCGATTTTTTCGTTGAGCTCTTCGGAGAATGAGATGTGAATTTCGCCGGCCTGAGCGATGGGCGCAAGTGCGAGCGTTGCAGCAGCCAGAAGAATATGTTTCATGGGTCCTACCTCCTCCTAAAGTCATCGGGGACGCCCCATCATGCCATGATCGGGCGCATTTACCTAATGACGAAGATTTCACCTGATGGGAGGCAGGCCGGTACAGAGCTAGTCGCGGTCACGCTCACGCTCTTCTTCGCTGGTGGTGACAAGATCAACGCTCGTGCCAATCACCGCGCCTGTAATTTCTACACCCGCTTCCACCGTTTCAGCCGCCAGACCGACCGCAGTCGTCGCAATGCATCCGGAAAGAGAGAACGCAGCCATAGCTGCCAGGGTTACGCGCAGAGCCGTTTTCTGTGCCATTTGATCAAACCTTATCCAACTGCGCCGAGTTAACCATGCCTCACCGCATCACCTCAAGTTACGGTTACATCCGGCGGGTTAAGAACAAATGAGCTGTGGCATTCATGTCAAAGCGGAATAACGCGTGCCGGCTTCGGCTTGCTGAGCGCCTTCGGCAACACGCCGATATCGAACTCTGACGGTTCAGAGAAATCATGTGCGCCGAACACCGGAGCGAAGACCGTCATTTCGTTAAAGAGCATCTTCTGCACTGGCTTGAGACCGCCCACTGCATCCCGGGCCAGAAGCACCGTCAGAAAGTCACCAAAGCCGTTTGGCACGTGCTCGCCTTTGGCCCGCGCATGACCAGACCAGAAAACGCCTAGTTCAAACGCTGCGAGAAGTCCGATCTCTTCGCCCTGCTCCACAGAACTCACGAACTGCAGGCCAGACAGCCTGCTGTCTCCCGCAAGGTGTGATTTAATGGCGTCCGCCTCGCGTGCCGCTTCCGGTATCACATCAACGCGGCCATTGCGACGTTCAATCTCCCAGAATTCCCACGCATTAGATTTGATAATGTCCGCCAGAGGCAGAAGCTCGCTCACAATGGCATCAGCCACGTCCTCTTTCACATAGAGGCCTTTGCCGAAATCACCCATGACAGCATCGACAATCACCGGCGTGCCATCGGTTCTATGGGCCGCGATGAGACGCGCCGCTTCGCTCACCTGCGCCGCGCTGGCAAAATAGCCGGTCACGATGCAGTCAGCGTTCTTGATCACGTGGTTAGCCACCAGCCCTTCGGCCATGCCGGAGAACATCTCATCTGTCACAGCTCCGCCACCGGGCGCGCCCCAGCCCGGATGCCGCCCGAGCATGGTCGTTGGCAGCAAGGACAGCTCGCATCCCAGCAGCGGCAACACTTTCATCGCAAGGCTGCCACCGACATTCGATCCGGCCACAAAAGAAGAGATCATAAACACGCGTTTCATCGCGGCAGAATGACCTGCTTACAACGCGCTTCCAAGTCTCTATCGCGTGAGGTGATTGAAATCTTTGCTGCAATGCGGCACAGACAATGCGAAAACAAGACATCGGGGAATATACGCACATGACAAGTTCAGCTCACCGCCCACGCCGTTCGGTTCTCTACATGCCGGGTGCAAACACGCGCGCACTGGAAAAAGCCAAGACGCTTCCAGCCGACTCGCTCATCTTCGACCTAGAAGATGCCGTTGCGCCAGACGCCAAAGAAGAAGCGCGCGCGAATGTATGCGCTGCAGCAAAAGCAGGTGGCTATGGCCAGCGTGAAATCTGTATCCGCATTAACGGCCTCGACACAGAATGGGGCCTGGATGACCTGAAAGCCGCTGTTGAAGCTGGCCCTGACGCGATCCTCGCGCCGAAAGTTATTGATGGCGGCGATATTGACCGCCTCGACGACGCGATGACACGCGCTGGCGCCCCAGCCGACATGCAGCTCTGGGTCATGATCGAAATGCCAAAAGCCATCCTGCAAATTCAGGATATTGCCGAAGCTGTTGGCCGCACACGCCTGACAACCTTCGTCATGGGCACAAACGACCTAGCAAAAGAGCTTCGCGCATCTGCCAAGCCGAACCGTCAGCTGGCGTTCGGCACGGCTCTCTCCATGTCCATGCTCGCAGCACGCGCTTACGACATCGTCGCGATTGATGGCGTGTTCAACGACATTAAAGACGAGCACGGCCTGCGCGCGGAATGCGAAGAAGGCGCTGCAATGGGCTTTGATGGCAAAACCCTCATTCACCCGTCTCAGGTCGAAACGGCAAACGAAGTCTTCGCGCCGTCACCGGCAGAAGTCGAACAGGCTCACGCGGTCATCGCGGCCTTCGCCGACCCTGAAAATGCTGGCAAAGGCGTGCTTAAAGTGAATGGAAAAATGACCGAACTTCTGCACCTTGAAGAAGCCAAACGCATCGTTGCTGTATCCGAAGCCATCGAAGCCATGGCTGAGTAAGCAGGGCAGATGCCTCACACTATCCTCTCCTATTCGGATAAGCTCTTCACTCCATCGGAGAGCTTTATTCCCCGCGCCTATCACGCCTTTGAAACGGTGAAGCCGCTTTTCATCGGGCATGATCGCAAAGGGCCGACACCGCCGGGATTCGAGGCATTGGAGCTTGGGGCATTTCATGGCGGGCTGGGTGAAACAGGCTTCAAACAGCTTGGCCTTGTCGGGCGCGAGCTGAGAGAGACGCTGGCGCATTTCAACCCGGTCGCCATCCACGCCAATTTCGGCAAATCCGGCGCCTATGCCCTGCCGCTGGCACGAGCGCTGAACATACCGCTCATCGTGACCTATCATGGCGGCGACGCGACCAAGACGAGTAATACAAAAGACAGCCGTCTGCGCGTCTATAATCGTCGTCGTCAGGCGCTCTGGGATGAAGCGGCTCTTCTATTGCCCGTCTCCGATTTCATTCGCCGCGAGCTTCTGGCCAAAGGCGCACCGGATGAGAAAATGGTCGTCCAGTATAATGGCGTGGATCCTGAAAAATTCACGCCGGGCGAGAAGGAAAACGTGCTTCTCTTCGCCGGTCGCTGGATGGAGAAAAAGGGCATTGAAACCCTTATCCGCGCACTCACAAAGATTGATCCGGACATCCTGAAAAACTGGCGCATCCGCCTGCTCGGTGATGGTGAGCTGAAGCCGAAGCTTCTGCCGCTCCTCGAGGCCGCTGGCGTCAAAGCTGAACTGCCAGGCTGGATTCCAGCCGATGAGATGCCGCGCCATTTCGAAGAAGCCGCCATTGCCTGTGTACCGTCCAACCGCGCCGCCTCAGGCGACGCCGAAGGCCTGCCAATGGTCTGTATGGAAGCGATGTTTGCTGGCTGCGCGCTGGCGGCCACCGCACATGCCGGCATCCCTGAATGCGTTGTGGACGGCGAGACAGGCTATCTGGTGGAAGAACGCGACGCCGACGCGCTCGCAGACCGGCTGACAAAGCTCATGTCTGATCCTGCCGCCACCCGCGCTATGGGCGAAAACGGCCGCGCCCGCGCTATGGAAAAGTTCAATCTGAATATCCAGTCGAAGAAGCTGGAAAGCCTGATACTGGACGCTGCAAAACAGGCAGGCACGATCTCTTAGGGCATAAACAGGCCCTGTCGGGTTGATACGTCGCCGATGACATGTTCGGCTCGGGTCATGGCGAACATTCTTCTGATCAACGGGCACCAGCCGTTTCCAACATCACCCGGCAAGCTCAACGCATTTTATCTGGAGCGCGCGCGGGCACGCTTCGCCAGCGAAGGACATGCGACACGCCTTGTCCGGACCAGCGAGGCTTATGATCTGGAGACAGAAGTCGAGAGCCAGCAATGGGCCGATCTCATCTTCCTGCAGTTTCCGGTAAACTCCATGGGCGCGCCATGGTCGCTTAAAAAGTATCTGGACGAGGTTTATACCGCCGGCATGGATGGCCGCCTCGCCAAAGGTGACGGCCGCTCCCGAAAAGATCCGTCCCGGCAGTATGGTTCAGGCGGGCTGATGGGCGATACCAGATACATGTTGTCTGCCACGCTGAACGCGCCGCGCGCAGCATTTGACGATCCGGAACAACACCTGTTCTCCGGCAAATCGGTCGATGATCTTCTCGCACCGCTTCACATCAATTTTACGTTTTTTGCGCTCCAGCGGCTGCCGACATTTGCTGCCTTTGACGTGAACAAAAACCCGACTTTCGATGACGATGTGGCACGGTTTGACGAGCTGATTTCAGCTTTGCCGATCTGATCCTGAGCCAGCCCGCATTGCCGGAACGATAAGCTGATCTGCATCTGAAACGTCACATCTTTTTGTTGAAAAACACGCCACCCCTGCTACCCTTGATTTTATTGAGGTTCGGGGCGAGACACACATGGACATTAATAATCAGTCCCTGCAGGGCGAGACGATAAACATCGCATCGAAGGAAAATTTTGTTCTACGAAACGGGTCGGTTCTGCAAGACTGTCAGATTACAAACAGGGCGACCTCAAGATATCTGCTCTTCGCGCGATCAGTTATCGAAGGCGGATCGTTCAGCACCAAAGTTCGTCTAAGTGAGGTTATCTGGCTGGATATGAAACTCCACGGCGTGTCGTTCAAAGGCAAATTTGTCGGCAATGATTTTGGCACAAGAGCTGAAACCTACGAAAATCTCGGTGAGATCCGCGACTGCGACTTTACCGAAGCGAGTGTGCATTATTGCCGGTTTTTCAACTGCGACATTGCCAGCAACAAATTCGCGCCAAATCATTTAATTATGCCGCGTAATTCCACGACCAGCAATGCTCTTCTGACATTGAGCTGGCCAGAGCAGTTTCGTGGCCTGGCAGGGATATTTGCAGAACACATCGACGATCTGTCATTCGATACCGTCGACATTTCGCTCCTCGCAAAAGAGGAAAAAACCACCGAGGGTGAAATCCGGCAAGCCTTTGGACGCGTGGAAGGTATCGTGTTTACCTGATCCCGCACTCTGACGATCACCCAATCCCGAAAATTTCGCGGCGGACCGCTTCCCAGCTTTCCTGATCCGGTGCGCAAATCACTTCAGCGCCTTTGACCTTTGGCGTGTACGGGGAACCATCAAAACGGGCTGCATAGCCGCCCGCTTCTTCCTGCATCAGCACGCCTGCCAGATGGTCCCAGAGATTGCCTGAGGCATTGCCCATAAAGTGATACCGCCCTGTCGAGGTGAGCCAGTAGTCAAATACCGAAGAATTGGTGCTCGTCCCGAAGCGTAGTTTCGGCATAAGCGCAGGCACGCGCGAGCGATAGGGCTCAGGGAAATAAGCCCAGTTGATGACGCCCTTCATTTCAGACACGGGAACCGGGTCGGCGACCTTCAGCTTTGCCGATCGACCATGCTTTGTGGACTCGTAAGCCCCTGCCCCGCGAATAACGGTCAGCCGGTTATCCTGCAGCGGCTCATAATGAAGCCCTGCAATCGTCTCGCCATTCGCGGTGACGGCCACAATCGTCCCGAACATGGAAAGGCCGGTCGTAAAGTTCATCGTGCCGTCGACAGGATCAATAACGAAGGCAAGCTCGGCTTCGCCCAGCCCGTCAGCAACGCGAGGGTCGGCAGAGTATGCCTCCTCACCGAAGACGAGCGCATCCGGATAGAGCTTTTTCAGCGCATCCGTAATAAACACCTCAGCTCGGGTGTCCGCCTCGGTGACGACATCGATAGCGCCATTCTTGGTGCTGATATCGCCCGCAGACAGGCCATGAAACCGTGGCAGCACCTCGGTTTCATTCGCCTCGCGGACAATGTCCACCAACCGGTCGATATGCTCGTCACCAAAGCGCATCAGGCAGCTAGTTGCCTTTCCACTGCGTCTTGTAGAGATCGAACCGGCGGTCACCGAGGTTTTGAACGCTACCTTCTGCGCGGGCCCAGTTCAGGTCCTGCAGATCGAGGTCCGTCATGATGACGGTCTCAACGTTCTCACTCGCCTCGGCGGCGATACCATCACGCGCAAACGGCAGGTCACACGGCGTCAGAATAGCCGACTGGGCGTACTGAACGTCCATATTTTCCACGTTTGGCAGGTTACCGACATTGCCCGAAGTCACGACATAGCACTGGTTCTCAATCGCCCGTGCCTGGCAGCAATAACGCACGCGTAAATGGCCCGGACGGCTATCAGTACAGTACGGCACGAACAGAATTTTCGCGCCTTCATCCGCCAGCTTGCGGGCCAGCTCGGGGAATTCGGAGTCGTAACAGATGAGAACACCAATCGGGCCGCAATCGGTCAAAATGGTCTGCAGCTCGTCGCCGCCCTTAATGCCCCACCAGCTGCGCTCGTCCGGCGTCGGGTGGATTTTCTCCTGCGCATGGACAGATCCATCGCGAAGGAAGACATAGCCGACATTTTGGATATCGCCATCATCGGTGCGTGTCGGGTGCGAGCCGCCAATGATATTGATATTATAGCTGATCGCGAGCTGACGCATTTCATCCACGAAGCGCGGCGTATATCGCGTCAGGCTTTCAATCGCCTCGACCGCCGAGAGACGCTTTTCTTCAAAGGCAAGAAGCTGGAGCGTGAACAGCTCCGGGAAGACGACGAAGTCACAGCGATAGTCCGCCGCGACGTCCACGAAGTATTCCACATTGCCCATAAACTCTTCAAAGTCTTTCACCATGCGTTGCTGGAACTGCACGGTACAGATGCGGACTGAGTCCGCCTGAAGGTGGCGCGGTTTTTTCTGGTCCGTCTCGCCGCTATAGTACGGGTTGCGCCAGACCATATGGGTCGCAAAACCGCCTGACGGCGTGTCATCCGGCGCATAGCCGCGCAGAACGCCGATACACTCAAAGCCTTGTTTCAGATGGAAGCTGACCGTCGGGTCTGTGATCTTCTTTTCTTCAACGGCTTTCACATAGTCGACCGGGTCCGGATAGGCTTTCTTGCGACGCGCCCAGCCCGGAAGGCGGCCACCAAAGACAATGCCTTTAATGTCGCGGGATTCGCACAGGCTCTGGCGTGCATCATAAAGGCGCTGGCCGATGCGAAGACGGCGGCGATCCAGATCCACGCAGACTTCCATACCGTAAAGCCATGAGCCCTTCGGATTGTGCCGCGCGCCATAGCCGCCACCGGTGATGGAGTCCCATGTGTGTGGTCCCATGCAAAGGCGCTCAGAGATACGGAAGCTCGCCGCATATCCAACAATATCGCCGTCATATTCGACAACAAACTGGCCACGCGGGAATTTGGTGATCTGCCCCTGGATCATACCCGGCGTATAGGGTGGCTCATCTTTATAGATGCGACCGGTCAGCGCCACGATACCAGGGATATCAGCGAGTTCAGCGTTACGCACTGTAACGGAAGATTTTCTGCGTTCTTGAGACATGGAGTCTCAACTGCCTTTCTATGCGTTTGGTTTCAAGAAAAACCTGAAGTCGGCGATTATTGTTTGAGCAGTCGGCCAAAAGCCCCTCTTTGCGTGCTCGAATTTTCAGGAAAATCTCGACTGTTCAGCTTCCCTACAGAAACAATAAATGATTGTTTTAATTAAGGCGGGTCTGCGGGCCGGCAATCAAAGCATATTTGACCGGGGGGAACGGCCATGAAAGCACTTTATCCATCTCTTATCGCACTCGCACTCTGCGCCTGCGGGCAGACAGACGCGCCACCGGCAGAAGCACCTGCCGAGCCGCCAGCAGTCGAAGCAGAAGCGCCGGTTGTGGAAACACCTGCCGAAGCCGAACCCGCTGCTGCAGACCTTGAACCTCTGGACGCCGTCGACGCCAACTATGATGAAAGCTGGTTCGTTGATTATAGCTGGCCGGGCGAATACCCGAGCGGCATCTCTATCATGGAAGAGGGCGTGGTCATCCCTGCGCGCTCCACACCAGATCCGGACGCAGAGTTTGACGTGTCCTGCCCTATCGAAGTCGGCGCGACGCTCCACCAGTGGAATGAAGCCCGCGTCGCAGAAGACGATCTGCATTTTATCGCCGCGACAGAAACGATTGCACAGAACGTCACCACGGCTGCGACGCTGACCGTCTGGCCATTTGAAAGTGAAGCTGAAGAGCCGGTAACACTGGATATTGCACCGGGCGATACGGTTACGGTCATCCGCTATTATGGCGAAGGTTTCGGCGCGATGCGCGTGGATGGCGCCAATTACCAGACCGACCTGATGGAGCTTTACGAGTATCTGGAAGAGAATGAGACCTATGTCGACGAGGACAAATGGGTGCTTGCGACATGCGATGATGCCGACAGCACACGCGCATGGATGCGTCTGGATGAAGCCCTCGAAACCGAAGGCACGCTGGATACGCTCCTCACCGAATACGGCGTCGCAGAGGATATTCCTCAGTAGGCGTTATGCCTATTGATGCCGCCCGAGCACCGGAATAAGACATCGCGCATGACTTATATTGTTCTGCACAACCCGAATTGTTCGACTTCACGTAATGGCCTCGCCCTCCTCGATGAGAAGGGCGTGTCCTATGAAGTTCGCAAATACATGAATGCCGGTGACGCGCTTAGCGAAGACGAGCTGCGCGACATCGCGAAAAAGATGGGCGTCGACAGCCCACGTGCCTTTCTGCGCGACAAGGACGCAAAGAAGTTCGAGCTTCCGGAAACGGCAAGTGATGACGAAGTGTTCGCCGCCATGATCGACAATCCGCGCCTGATCCAGCGTCCTATCGGCATTAACGGCGACAAGGCAGCCCTCGGTCGCCCGATCGAGAAACTGCTCGATATTGTCTGATTTCATATCTCTCGCACTACGCGCGTGATTGTGAACACCGCTCTGAAAACTCCGTGCTAGGGTCCGGCTTCTATCTGGATACCTTCGCGGAGCGCGGACCTTTATGCGAATTCTGAAATTCATTCTGGGCGGGCTTACTGCCCTGATTGCACTGGCCATTGTTGGCTGTTCAACAGTTGGTCTGCCGCGCGTCAGCACCGGACCAACTGACTTCACTGCAACCCCTGACCTGCTTGCCCCTCATGGCGGCATGGAGCAGGTCACCACGGCTGAAAACTGGCGTGAAGAACGCGCGCCGTTCTGGCGGAATATGCTGCTGAGTCAGGTGTATGGCACGATCCCAGCACCTATCGCGCCTGAGATTGTGTCTGACCGGATTATCGCCTCAGATATTCTTGAAGGCCGTGCGCATTTGCGTGAAGTCCAGCTACGCCTGACCATTGGGGAACACAGCTTCCGTCAGGATGCTCACTTCATTGTGCCGAACACATCAGGTCCGCATCCGGTCATTCTGGGCGCAGGCTCCTGCCCGAACGCGCTCATCCTGCCGTTTGAGGGCATTTCCGCAGCGCCGGGTGTCTCCTATCCCGATTATTGTGAAAGCGGCTCGGAATTCATGCACTCCGTCGCGACTTTCATCTTCGGTCGCTATATCGAGGTTCCGCCTCTGGAGCAGCTGATTGACCGCGGCTTTGCATATGGCGCCTACTATCCCGGCATGGTGGTTCCGGACAATATCGAGACCGGCATGGCGGCGCTCAGTTCTATCCGTGAAGGCGAGATGGAGCACGGCCCATACGCAGCAATCGGCACGTGGGCATGGGTCGCTCACCGCATTACCGACTACATTGAAACGAGCAATGAACTCGACGCCGACCGCATCATTCTGTTCGGCCATTCACGCAGTGGCAAATCTTCACTTCTGGCTGGCGCCCTGGATGACCGGATTGCTGGCGTGATTTCTCACCAATCCGGCACGGCAGGCGCGGCCCTCCAGAAGAATGATGTCGGCGAAACCATTTCCAGCATCACAGAAAGCTTCCCGCACTGGTTCACGCCGAGCTATGCGCTTTATGCAGACCGCGCGCAGGATCTTCCCTTCGACCAGCATGCGCTTGTCGCACTGATGGCTCCGCGCCCTTTACTGCTGGGCAATTCGGCCCGTGACCAATGGTCAGACCCGCGCGGCAGCTTTGCCTCTGCACGATCAGCAGGTGAGGTTTACGAGCTTTTGGGAGGAGATGCATTCAGCGCCGAAAACCTCTGGGATTTCGACGCCAATGCTGACCTTGCCTTTCAGTTCCGCGAAGGCACGCACGGCATCACGCCCGAGGACTGGCGGCCATTTATGCAATGGCTCACCGTCCATTTCGGGAATGAGTGATCAGAACTCGGCTGTGAAGCCGACGCGGATATTGCGGCCCGGTGCTGGAAGCTGGTCTTTCAGAACCGAGGTCGCGTAACGGATTTCCTCATCGGTGACATTGCGTGCCTGAAGGAACAGTCGGCTGCCTTCAAGCTGAGGGATGAACTGGTCCAGCGTGACACCAGCCGTCAGGTCGAACACGGCGTATCCATCCGTTGCCAGTGAGCCTGCGCCCGGATCCGTCTGATCGTTGGCGAGCGTCACGCCAAGGCCTGCATCAAACAGGCCCCAGTCTGCTTTCACGTCGCCATTGAACGTCACAGGCGGAATGAATGGCACATCGCCGCCATCGTCCAGCTCAGCTTCAACAAAGTCGATGCCTGCATTCACATCCCAGTGCGCGCCAAACAGGCCGTCATCAAAGTGGAAATTGCCGTAGAGCTCGCCGCCCGCAAAATTCGCATCCTGTTGAATGAATTGGTACACTGCGAGGCCGTCAACTTCGTCTGTCACAGCGCCATCATGCACGGTGCTGCCCGGCGTGAGATAGACGAAATCGTCAAAGTCGGTGCGGAAGACGTTCAGCCCAAGTGTCAGGTATTCACCGAGGAAACGTGCTGTCAGCTCGACATTGCGGCCTGTCTCTGCATTCAGATCGACATTGCCAACCTCATACTGATCCGTCGCGAGGTGTGGGCCATTCGCAAACAGCTCGCTTTCATTCGGTGCGCGTTCTGTCAGCGCGACCTGTGCCCCGATGAAGATGCCATTCTCCCAGTGCTGGTGCACGCCCAAGGACGAACTCATCAGGTCAAAATCTCTGACGCCCTGAAGATCGTTTTCACGTTCGACCTGTTCCCATCGAACGCCGCCTTCAATACCAAAACCGGACGCCCATTCACGGGTTTCGTACAGGAACACGCCCAGCATGTTGGACTGGGTTGGCGTGATGAAAACTTCTTCACCCTCAGCGCGGAAATCGGTGTCGAAGAACTGGACACCTGCTGCGCCAGAAAAGCCGAATAGCGTGTGATCAAGCTCGACCCGGCCTTCATACCCTTCGGTGAAATACTGTGTGCCGATCTCTCCCGGGCCTTCAAACTCAGCATGCTCGTAATCGGCAGAGGTGAAACGTGCTTCGACAGCGTTCAAAACGTCATGATTGAAGCGCCAGCCTGCCTGCAGGTCGATGCGCGTCTGTTCCAGATCAATGTAAGCTGCCTCATGCGCTTCTTCTTCGTGGGCGTGATCATCGTGATCCTCTTCGCCCTCTTCCTCATGGCCATGGCTGTGGCCTGGAAGCCCGTAGTCAGACACCTGATGACGCACAGCAACGCCGATATAACCGTTCTCGTGAACCCATGAGAGGCCGGCGCCAAGTGTGTCAGTCGTCAGGAAAGAGTTTGGAAGCGTGCCATACGCCTCTTCCTCATGTCCTTCTTCTTCCTCTTCATGTTCCTCGTGTTCTTCATGCTCGTCATGGTCCTCATGACCTTCAGCTTCATGAAGGCGCTCGGATTCTGCAAAGCCCGGAATGTCATAGTCTTCGAAATCGCGATGACCGGCAGACACTGACAAGACAAAGTCGCCAACCACGAAACGGCCGCGTCCGGCAAACTCGCTGCCATCATTCACAGAGTTGAACGCGCCAAACGCCTGACCTTCAAAACCGTCTTCAGGAAGTGTCTCGACAATCAGACCGTCAATCACGTTCACGACGCCGCCAATCGCCTGACCGCCATAGGCAAGTGCAGCCGGGCCACGGAGGATTTCAATGCGCTCAGCATCAAGTCCGTCAGTCCCCGTCTGGTGATCCGGTGAGGCTGCAGAGGCATCAATCACGCCCAGACCGTTGGTCAGCACCAGCACGCGCTCTGCGCCAAGGCCGCGCATGACCGGACGGCTCGCGCCCGCGCCAAAATAAGTCGTAGAAACGCCCGGCTGACGAGAGAGTGTATCGCCGAGCGTGCCCTGAAGATCAGCCACCAATTCTTCGCGATCGACCGCGGTCACGTTGGACAACAGCTCTCCTGCGACACGCTCCGGACCCGGCGAGGTCACGATCACAGTATCGACGCGCAATTCAGATTCCTGCGCCATTGCGGCGCCACCCGCCGCAAGAATAAAGCAACCCGCAACACTACTAACTCGGAACATAAAGCCTCCCACTGAAAAGTTACGGTATCACATTTCATAATTGATGAATAACTGCAAGCGGTTCTCACTAAAATGTGAGGCAAAATCAGTATTTCCACAGATGAAGGTCTTAATTGCGCGAAATAATCACCGCTGGACGCAAACAAGCACATCACACAATTCAGAGGTGTATTTTCTGGTGATTTTTTCTCGGAATTACTCAGAACTAGGTGAAATTACATCGTTTCGACTGGCGGTTGTATTAAAACATCTTCGCGATAGTCATCCTCATTGAGGAGACCAGATCCTATGGAAATCACGGCCACAGCCTGGGCAGCCGGGCTGGCAAGCGCACTGTTATATTTCATCTTCGCCTGGCCGTTGGCGAAGCTGTTCACATATGGACGCTCGCTATTTGCGAGCTTCTATATGAAGCTCTTGCTAGTGCTCGTGATGGGGGCTGTCACGGCCCCGTTGGCAGAGAGATTTGCACCGTCACTGCGTGATCAGGCGCTGGAGCTGATCAGCCGGTCTGAAACGGCTACTGCGGTTTATGCCCGCATCATGTACATGCTCACCTGAGACGCGTTGACAACGCCCCTGATTTGACTGTTGAACGTCAACAAACAAAACAGACGACACAGCGATCGGGGACTTGAGACATGAAATCCTTTTCCGGGAATTACTTTGAAGACTTCACAATCGGCCGCGTTCTGAAACACGCAACGCCGTTGACCGTGAATGAAGCCGATCTGGCCATCTACCGGTCTCTGACTGGCAGCCGCTACGCACTCTACTCTTCTACGCCGTTTGCAGAAGCTGCAGGCTTTGACCGGCAGCCGGTCGATCCGATGATCGTCTTTCACGTTGTCTTCGGCAAAACCGTTCCGGACATCTCTCTCAATGCTGTTGCGAACCTCGGCTATGCCGATGGCAAGTTCATGGCGCCGGTTTACCCGGGCGACACACTCTATGCGACGTCAGAAGTCATTGGCCGCAAGGAAAATTCAAACGGTAAGACCGGCGTTGTCTATGTTCGCACCACTGGCACGAACCAGAACGGCGAAACTGTTCTGACGTATGTCCGCTGGGTGATGGTCAATAAGAAAGACCACGCATCGCCAGCGCCGGAAGCCGTTCTGCCTGATCTGCCAAAAGCCGTCGATGCAGCAGACCTGTCGGCTTACGCACACTATGCGTCCTATGATGCAGAGCTCGCTGGCAGCCCGCACTTCTTCGACGACTACGAAATTGGCGAGAAGATCGACCATGTCGACGGCATGACGATTGAAGAAGCCGAACACCAGACAGCGACCCGCCTCTACCAGAACACAGCGAAGGTCCACTTCAACCAGTTCGAACAGGGCAAGGGCCGTTTCGGCAAGCGCCTCATCTATGGCGGCGTTGTCATCTCCACCGCGCGCAGCCTTGCTTTCAACGGCCTCGCCAACGCTGGTCAGATGATCGCAATCAATGGCGGCACGCACTGCAACCCGCTCTTCTCCGGCGACACGATCCACGCATGGTCGGAAGTGCTCGATAAAGCGGACCTGTCGGACACAGTCGGCGCGCTTCGTCTGCGCCTTGTGGCGACAAAAGACCTGCCGTGCGCAGACTATCCATACAAAGGCGAGGACGGAAAATATCTTCCGAATGTCCTGCTCGACTTTGATTACTGGGCGGCCATCCCTAAATCCCGATAATGATCGGATCAGCAGAACCTATTATTGCAATCGCGGTGATCCTCTCCGCGATTGTAAGCCTCATCGGCACCGGCGCGCGCAAACAAGCCGTTCTGGAAGGCCGCGCACGTGCCGCAGACCTTTGCGAACTGACCGGCATTCTGGAGCCGAGAGTTCTGCAGGATGTATTCGGCCCGCCCACAATGGACGGCTTTTACACCACGACGCTGGAGCGGGTGAAACAGGCGCGGCAGCCGCTTGGCCTTATCATCAGCGAAGACCGCGCAGATATCGCCTGCATTGTCGTTGCGGTCGCAACCTTCCTTACGAGCCACCCCATTTCCGACCTCGTTCTGATGATCGCGGCGGCTTATCAGACGGCAGGATGGTTTATTTCGGTTCGCCTGCCCGAAAAGAAATAAAGAATCTATATTCAAGAAGCATCGCCTTTCAGAGGCGCCGCGAATGCTGGACTCCCCCTTCGGCACACAAATATCCACGCCTGATTATTTTATTTTCCCTGTCTTTGAAAGTTGACAGAGATTAACACTGCAAATTTTTCCCTCAAAAAAACAACCCTAAGGCGTCTGAATGTAGTGTCAGCTATACTCAAAGTAAATTTTTACCTTTTGATAATTAACGGAAATTGGAAAAATATTAACCCACCTGCGCTATCAAGTATTCATCCAATATTTAAGGGGACACTTATGTTTAAGCAGGGTAACGCGTCAGGAATTTTGACTGACACAGAGCGCATGAAGGCTCTAACGCAATCCCAGGCTATTATCGAATTCAGCCCGGATGGCACTGTCCAATACGCCAATCAGAACTTTCTGGACACAATCGGATATTCACTCGACGAGATTGTCGGCAAGCATCACAGAATGTTTGTCACGCCCCAGGAGGCCGGTTCCGCCGAATACACCCGCTTCTGGGATGATCTTCGCGCTGGCACATTCCGCTCCGCCGAATTCCGCCGTGTCGGCAAAGGGGGCCGCGAAGTCTGGATACAGGCGTCTTACAACCCGATCAGAAACAAAGCCGGTGATGTGATCGGCATTATGAAGCTCGCATCAGATACAACAGACGCCAAAAAGAACTCGCTTCTCAATGCGGGCCAGATTGCAGCGCTGAACCAGTCACAGGCGGTCATCCACTTCGCGCCGGACGGCACCATTCTTCAGGCAAATGACAATTTCCTCGCTGCTGTCGGCTATTCACTTGATGAAATCCGCGGCCGCCATCACTCCATGTTCGTGGCCGATGAAGATCAGGGGCCGGAATATGAAGCCTTCTGGAGCGATCTGCGTCGCGGCGAATATCAGGCCGCCGAATATCGCCGTATCGCCAAAGGCGGTCGCGAGTTCTTCATCAACGCGACCTACAACCCGATCTTCGATACGGACGGTAATGTCATCCGCATCGTGAAGTTCGCGACCGATGAAACAGACCGCGTGGAACGGATGAATGCTGTGAAAAGCATTGATAAGGGACTCGCGCTTATCGAAGACGCGATCAGTAATGTCGCCAGCCAGGCTGCCGAGGCTTACCAGTCTTCCGCAGCAACATCTGAAAACGTCCACAATGTTGCAACGGGCAGTACACAGCTGGCTTCGTCCTTCACCGAGGTGTCCGCACGCCTTGCAGACGCTGGCAACATCTCAGCGGAAGCGGTTGAAAAAGCCCAACAGGCGTCATCGCAGATAGGAAGCCTTACCCAGAGCGCCGAACAGATCAGCTCTATCGTGAAGATCATTTCCGACATTGCTGCGCAAACGAACCTTCTCGCGCTCAACGCGACGATCGAAGCGGCTCGCGCAGGCGAAGCTGGCAAAGGATTTGCGGTCGTGGCAAGTGAAGTCAAAGTGCTCGCATCGCAATCGGCCAACGCTACCGAAGACATTACGCGCCAGATTCTTGCCGTTCAGTCTTCGACACAAGGTGCGGCTGAATCCATCGCGGCTATCGAACGCGTCATCGGTCAGGTGAATGATGTATCTGTGTCCATCTCGGCAACCGTCGAAGAACAGGCCACCGTCACGCAGGAAATCTCCGGAAACATGGGTCAGGCGAATACAGCCGTGTCCAGTATTTCGCAGAGTTTCGAGACAATCGCCCGGTCTATCGAAGAAATTCAAGTATCGGCGAAAAAACTGAAAAAAGCTTCGTCGCAAATCGCTGCGTAGTCACAAATCTAGGGAAGACCACCCGAAATAATCATTAAAACAAAGGTTTTTGTAACAAAGATGCTCTATCACTGAATACCGAGCTGACGCACAAATCCTTACCGAACGGAACACAGAATAATGAAACATCTGCTCCCAGGCAGCCGCACCGGTGAAAAAGACAAACTCTCGGCCATTGGTCGCTCACAGGCTGTTATCGAGTTTACACCGGACGGCATTATTCTAAGTGCCAACCAGAATTTTCTGGATGTGATGCGGTATGATCAGGCCGAAATCATCGGGAAGCATCATTCCATTTTCATGCCTGAACATGACCGCACCACGGATGAATACCGGGCGTTCTGGCGCGACCTGAAAGCAGGCAAGTTCCGTGCGGGTGAGTTTCGACGCATCAATAAATCCGGTGCAGGCGTATGGATTCAGGCATCTTACAATCCGGTCTTCAACAGGGCTGGTGAAGTGATCTCGATCCTGAAGATCGCGGCCGATATTTCAGCGCAGAAGGCCAAATCCAGCATGGATGCTGGCCTCATCACCGCGATCAATGCGTCACAGGCCGTCATCCACTTCGACCTCGATAGCAACATCCTCGATGCGAATGACAATTTTTGCCAGACGCTCGGCTACTCGCTGGATGAGATCAAAGGCAAAAAGCACGCAATGTTTGTCGCGCCAGAAGATCAGGACGCAGAGTATCGCCGCTTCTGGGACGCGCTTCGCGAAGGCAAATTCCAGGCGGCCGAGTTCCGCCGGATTTCCAAGAGCGGCAAGCCCGTCTTCATTCAGGCGACCTATACGCCAATCCTCAATTTCCGTGGCAAACCGTATAAGGTTGTTAAGTTTGCGACAGACATCACCGATCAGGTTTTGCGCCGCATCAACCGCATTCAGGTTTCCGGCGAGATCGGCAAAGACCTCTCCGAAATTGAAAGCTTCGTCGAGCGGGCCGCGCAACGCGCGCAGGCGGTTGCAACCGCGTCTTCAGAAACAGCCCAGAGCGTGGAAAACGTTGCTCAGGGCAGCTCCGACCTTGCCAACTCCGTCAGCGAGATTTCCAACCAGGCCACCCGTGCCAGCGAGATTTCCCGCAACGCGGTGACAGAGGCCGACGCGGCCCAGCAGCATTTTGATGTTCTGGCAAAGTCAGCAGACCAGATCGGCGCGATCATCAGCCTGATCTCCGACATTGCTGAGCAGACAAACCTTCTGGCGCTCAACGCGACCATTGAGGCGGCACGCGCCGGTGAGGCTGGCCGCGGCTTTGCCGTTGTTGCCAGCGAAGTCAAACAGCTGGCTACCCAGTCTGCCCGCGCCAGCGAGGAAATCGGCTCTCAGATTCTCTCCGTTCAGGACGCAACGAAACACGCTGTCAGCTCAATTGGTGCGATTTCCAAGACAATCGAAGACGTGAACGCGATTTCGGTTTCCATCTCCAGCGCCGTAGACCAGCAAGCTGCTGTCACACAGCGCATTTCGGCTCACATGACCGAAGCGACAAATGCAGTGACCAGCATCAATTCCGGCATGGGCGAAATTGCTTCGGCGACCAACGAGATCAGCGCGTCTACCCGCAAGGTGAAAGAGCTCTCCCAGTCTATCGCGAGTTAGTTGCCTCCCGGCGATATCCGGACACACGCAAAAAGTGTAAACACGCGTTAAGACGACGCGTGCACGACTCGTTAATCTTTTGGTCAAAACCGTTAAGAAATTAACGTGTTCACCCAATAGAACCGATTAAATTTTTATTATTCAGGCAAGTCCGGCGAAACTTTTGAAGCGCAATTTCAGGTCATCGGACGATGGCCGAAATCATAAATTTAAAAGTAAAAGCCATGTTATTTCAGACCGCTTATTTGCAAAACCCAGTGCGTACCGGATCCTCGTCCACGTGCGCTAATATACTGAACATTCTTTGTCCCACACATCGTTCAGCAAGGACTGCATACTGTCGGCCCGAAACGTCCGTACTGTAGTCTTTCGTTCAGAAACGTGATCAGATACCGACATTTTCCTACTCTGAGATCATTTCCTCAACACTACTCTCAAGGTTCGACAATGAGTTGTTCCGCGCCATTACCGGCCAGACATTTGCTCACGCCTGACCGATAGACTGCAATTTCAGCGACCGCGGCACATCCTGTCCCCCCACACCAAGCCGCGGTCGTTGAAACAAACTCACTGACCGGATCATACCCGTCTCTCAGGATGCATTCTGCCCGTGTGTATCCTGATACTCAGCCGGTCAGCTCTAATGGCGCGCATGGATAAAGTTTACCATCCAGCGCGCCATTACTTTATTATCATCCGGCGTTTTGAAGCTCTCGACCGCCTCGTCCACGAACGCGTCGGTGAAGCGCGTACCACGGCGCACATTGTAGAGGTCTTCGAGGAATTTGTCCGAGAACTCCGGATGCCCCTGAAACGAGATGATCGGCCCGCGCGAATAGGCGAGCGCCGCGTTCGGGGCAAAATCATTTCCACCGATCACAATCGCATCTGGCGGCGGGCTCAACACCTGATCCTGATGGCTTACACCGACTGAGAACGTCTCTGGCGGGTTCGGGCCCATCCACGCCGCTTTGTGCCTGATCTGATAGGTATGACGGCCAAGCCCCCAGCCTTTATCGGATTTGCGCACATCCCCGCCTAGGGCGTCGGCAATCACCTGATGGCCGAAACAAATACCGATCATCGGCACCTGATGCTCAGCAGCAAAGCCGATCCATTCTTTCAGCGTGCACATCCACGGCACATCATCATACACGCCATAGGCAGAGCCTGTAATCAGGATCGCCTCCAGCGTTTCCGGGTCCGGCAGCGGGTCGCCCTTCACCACGGAAACGGTTTCGAAAGTCATCTCATCATCGGCTGCGCCGATTAGCTCCTCGAACATTTTCGGATAGCCTTCCGGATAGTCATCACGGATGGATTCAGGTGGCAGGCCGGTTTCGATGATTGTGAGGCGCATAAAGGAACTCCGTAAGAGCGCCTCCACTTAAGCTGCGCCGCGCCCTGCGAAAAGGGCCCCCTGCCCCTTCCCGCTTCAAAACTTGGGAGCGCCTGTCCTGCGGGCGACAAGGCGTTGGAGGCGCGAGACATTATCGCAGTGAAGAAAGGTTTCTTTCTACTAACTCTTTTGCCGGCCCTATCCAGTGCAGCTCCCCAACTATGCCGGAAACACTCAACAAAGTTGTGGCACCGCCGAGAACAACTGTGAATGCCGTGATGGCCAAGGCACGGGACACGCCGTCAGATATACGTTCTACCGATTTAGTGAAAGTTTGCTCAACAAGGTCGCTACCAAATCGCCAAGAAACCGCAATAAGATTTTCTAGACTACGTATGAGAGCGAACACTGCCCTTTTAACTGACGTTCCCGGCTGTTTTATAGCGTTTATCAGATACCGCAGTGAAGCAGGAACCTCTGGATCACAGAGTTCCGGCTCCCTCTCCAATTCTCCTACAACTTCTAACGCCGCACTTAGCGTCACCTCCTCAACTCTAGTATCAATTTCCACACCCGCAGCTGTTTCGGAAAACTCCCTCCACTCTGGGAACTGTCCCAGATACATGGATATACCTTGGTGCACGCTCGCAGCTGCCGCAACAATCGCATCAGGTAATTCCTGCGAAAAATTTGTCGTCATGAGTGACGCGGAAATATTGCTGATGCCGATAGATATGGGATTGGAATTTTCACAAAGTCGATCGTGGAGGTCCTCAAATCTCTTGAGCATCCGAGGATCACAATTGGAGTTTTTCAATTCGTCTAGAAAGGTGCTGGTATCAGAAACCAATTGCAGATGGAGCGCCTCAGCCGAAGATTCCGACAGATTGGGGGTTCCCCTAGCCGATTCCGCGACGACAACCTTCTCTGACTCGATCTCAAACGACAGCGGAGATAACGATTGTTCAGGGATCAAATTCCTCAGTTTTCTAGCGCTCTCCACTTCAACATCGGCATCTTCCTCGAAATTGTGAATTTCATCGATAATACGATCTATTTCCTCATCTATTTCGGTTGAAAGCTCATCATAAAGCTCTCGGCAGACATAGAGGAAATTTTCTTCTGATAATCGAGCCAGTTCTTCTCTTTGGTCATATCCTAAGGCTCGTTTGCTCGTTCCAGACACCATAAACTTAAATCTGCCTTTCAGCATGATTTCTTCCAAGTCCGCACTTCGTTCAGCGGCTCTTAGTATCAGCCCCAACGCCTTCACCGATGGAAATTCGCCGTAACCAACTTTTAACCGGTGCCGAATCCGCAATCGCTCCACATCAATGAGCAATTCTTCTAAATCATGCCGCGCGTTCTTATTTAAATCAGTTCTCGCGAGCAGAGCATCGAGCGAACGTTTGATATCGGCCGGAAGCCGTCGAACACCTATGGCTTCTAAAACACTCAAGCCTTCCTCCAAACGTCTAATTAACGAACCGATAGACTTTCAACAGCCAACATTACAACCAAAAATAAAATTTCAAATCTATGACAATCAAATCGACATACATCTTCGCGGCATTAGCAACAATTTTTATACCGTTTTCTCAGCAATCCATGTGCGGACGCGCTCTTCCAGAAGGCTGAGCGGCATAGCGCCTTCGGCCAGAATGAGATCGTGGAATTCACGGATATCAAAGTCATTGCCGAGCGCTTCACGCGCCTCTTCACGCAGGCCCAGAATGGTCAGCTCACCAATCTTGTAGCCAAGCGCCTGCCCCGGCCAGCTGATATAACGGGTGACTTCCGTTTCGATATTGAGCGGGGAGAGCGCAGAGTTCTCAAGGAAGCAAACCTCGGCTTCCTCACGCGTCCAGCCCATCCAGTGCATGCCCGTATCAGCGACGAGACGGCAGGCGCGCCACATCTCGTAAGAGAGCTTGCCGAACCGCTCATACGGCGTGTCGTAAAGGCCCATCTCGCCTGCAAGCGTCTCTGAATAAAGGCCCCAACCTTCGACAAAGGCGTTGGAGAAATAGTTGCGACGGAACTCCGGCACATTCTCCTGTTCCTGCAGAATAGCTATTTGATGGTGGTGGCCTGGCACGGCCTCATGCGCGGTGAGCGCTGGCAGCTCGTAAAGCGGGCGCTGGTCGAGCGCATAGGTGTTCACCCAGTATTCGCCCGGCTTACCCTCATCCATGTCACCGCCGAAATAGAGACCGGTCGAGAAGCCCGGTGCGATTGCAGCGGGCACAGGCACAACGCCATAAGGCTGGCGCGGCAAATGGCCGAAATAGGCAGGCATGTAATAGTCGAGGTCTTTGGCGATGCGCGCAGCATGCATCATCAGTTCGTCAGCCGTCTGCGCGTAGAACTGCTCGTCCGTGCGCAGGAAGGTGAGGAACTCCTCGAATGTACCTTCAAAGCCGACCTCTTCGATGATCTCGTCCATCTGGCCACGAATGCGCTCAACTTCAGAGAGGCCGATCACGTGAATGTCTTCCGGAGTGAGGTCCGTGCGTGATGTGTGCATGGTCACAGCGAGGCGGTAATAATCACGTCCCGTCGGCACGGTTCCAACGCCCGGTAGAGGGCGTGTGTGCGGCGCGTAATCTGTCTCAAGGAATAAGAGAATGTCTGCAAAAGCTGCCTGCGCGGTGAGCGCTGCTGCGCGGCCTTCTTCGATCAGTTCGGCACGGCGCGCCTCGTCAATGTTGTCCGGCAAGTTCAGGAATGGAGCATAGAAATCGGTTTCCTCAATCGGGGCATCTACCTGCGCACTGATCTGTTCCATCGTGGTGGTGAGCGGGTCTTCATAGGCGACAAAGCCTTCTGCGAGGCCGCGCTCCAGATTGGCGCGAATGTCTGCGAAATAGGCTGGCACCGCATTGAGGCGGGCAATGGTGGCAACCACGTCTGCTTCATTGCGAATGGTGACGCGCGAGATTCCGTAAGTCACATCCAGCTGGAAACCGGTATGGCCACCAATGCGGGCGCGGTCATCATCCATTTCAGCAGACAGCAGCAAGTCTGAAATCTGGGCCGACAGAATGGCATGGTTCATCCGCTCGGTTTCGGAATAGCCCGACTGGTCAATCGCGGCGAGTTCGTCTGCCAGCGCAGCCATTGCTGCCTGCGCCTCTGCGAGCCCTTCCGGCGTTACATCACCCCACGTTGAAGGGGCGACGCCCTCTTCTGCCGCACGAAGCTCGGGACTCAGTTCCAGAACCAGCGACTCATAGGCTTCGACCACGTCATCGAGGGAGCCTTGCGCGTAGGCTGTGGAAGCCGAATTGGCAGCCAATGCAAAGAAAAATGACGAAAAAACGATTTGACGGAGAAACATAGAGCACCAAGTGATTGACTAAGTGGATTTGAATTCTAGAACCACATCCACACATTTAGCGGATTTCAAGGGGGCCGATTTGGCAAACGACTGGAACGACACACGACCGTTGTCACCGCACATCATGAACTGGAAGTGGCATATTACAATGGCCTCTTCCATTTTTCACCGGGCATCGGGCGTCGCGCTTTACATCGGATCATTTCTGATCGTTGGCTGGCTTGTCGCAATCACAATGGGTGAAGCAGCGTACAACGGCTATGCAGGCTTCCTCGGATCACCAATCGGTCTGATCCTCCTGTTCGCATTCACCGCGGCAGTTATGTACCACCTCGCAAACGGCATCCGTCACCTCTTCTGGGACGCAGGCACAGGCTATAAGCCGGGCACAGCGAACCTGACAGCGTGGCTGGTTATCCTGTTCGCAGCAGTTAGCTCTGTCGCGATCTGGGCTTACATTCTCTTCGGCATGGGAGGCTGATCACATGTCTCAGAAATCTATCCGCACCCCTATGGCGAATGTCCGCGGCCTTGGCTCTGCTAAGGAAGGCGCAGGACACTTCATCACTCAACGTGTTACAGCAATCGCGCTTATCTTCCTCGTTCCGATCGCACTGGTGTCTATCTTGTGCGCGGTTCAGGGCGGCTATGAAGGCGCTATCGAGTCTGTCTCCAACCCGCTGTTCGCGATCCTGCTTCTGCTCACAACGGGTACAGCATTCTACCACATGCGCCTCGGCATGCAGGTCGTCATTGAAGACTATATCGGCAAGCACACCACACGCGTTGTGCTGCTCATGCTGAACACTTTCGTATCGATTATTCTGTTCGCCGCAGCTGCTTACTCCATCGTCCGTATCGGACTTGGCGCGTAACAGGGCGAACACCAAAGGGCTAAACTGATGACCGAATATACCTGGATTGATCACACTTATGACGTTGTCGTAGTGGGCGCTGGCGGCTCCGGCCTGCGCGCTGCACTCGGTAGCGCCGAAGCTGGCCTCAAAACAGCCTGTGTGACAAAAGTCTTCCCAACCCGTTCGCACACTGTTGCGGCGCAGGGCGGTATCGCTGCTTCCCTGAAAAACATGGGTCCGGACGACTGGCGCTGGCACATGTTTGACACCGTGAAGGGCTCTGACTGGCTCGGCGACCAGGACGCGATTGAATATCTCGTCCGTGAGGCGCCTGCAGCGGTATACGAGCTTGAGCACTATGGTGTGCCTTTCTCCCGTACCGAAGAAGGCAAAATCTACCAGCGTCCGTTCGGCGGCCACATGCAGAACTTCGGTGAAGGCCCGCCGGTTCAGCGTACGTGTGCTGCGGCTGACCGTACCGGTCACGCCATCCTCCACACGCTCTACGGTCAGTGCGTCAAGCAGGATACCGAGTTCTTCATCGAGTATTTCGCGCTCGACCTGATCATGGATGATGACGGCGTCTGCCGCGGCATCACAGCTCTGAAAATGGATGACGGTACATTCCACCGTTTCCGCGCTCAGAAAGTCGTTCTGGCGACTGGCGGTTATGGCCGTGCTTACTTCTCAGCGACGTCTGCTCACACCTGCACAGGTGACGGCAATGCGATGGTTCTGCGTGCAGGTCTTCCGCTGCAGGACATGGAATTCGTTCAGTTCCACCCAACCGGCATTTACGGCGCAGGCTGCCTCATCACTGAGGGCGCGCGCGGTGAAGGTGGTATCCTTCGTAACTCCGAAGGCGAGCGCTTTATGGAGCGTTATGCGCCGAACGCGAAAGACCTTGCATCCCGCGACGTTGTTTCCCGCTGTATGGCGATGGAAATCCGTGAAGGTCGCGGTGTTGGCCCTGAGAAGGACCACATCTATCTCCACCTCGATCACCTCGATCCGGACGTACTTGCAGCCCGTCTGCCTGGCATTTCTGAGAGCGCGGCGATCTTTGCTGGCGTAGACGTCACGAAAGAACCAATTCCGGTTCTGCCAACCGTTCACTACAATATGGGCGGCATTCAGACGAACTATCACGGTCAGGTTCTTACCCTGCGTGACGGTGATCCGGACGCGGTTGTTGAAGGTCTCTACGCTGTTGGTGAAGCGGCTTGTGTATCCGTACACGGCGCGAACCGTCTCGGTTCCAACTCACTCATCGACCTCGTGGTCTTCGGTCGCGCGACCGGCCTCCACCTCGGTGAAACAACAAGAGCTGGTGCGAAACAGCCTGAATTTGACGCCTCTACAGGCCAGAATTCACTCGACCGCCTCGACCATTACCGCAACGCATCCGGCAACACGCCGACTGCAGAGCTCCGCATCGAGATGCAAAAAGCCATGCAGACAAACTGCGCGGTATTCCGTACCGGCGAAATCCTCGGCGAAGGTGTCGAGAAGATCAAAAACGTCTTCTCCCGCCTCCCTGATATCGGCGTTTCCGACCGCGGCCTGATCTGGAACACAGACCTCATGGAAACCCTTGAGTTCGACAACCTGATCGCGCAGGCAGCTGTCACCGTGAACAG
The DNA here is from genome assembly GCA_002723155.1 of Ponticaulis sp. Lineage (GTDB taxonomy): Bacteria > Pseudomonadota > Alphaproteobacteria > Caulobacterales > Hyphomonadaceae > Ponticaulis. The sequence goes on from PBNO01000003.1 coordinate 215,019, forward strand.
TGCTTACAACCGTACAGAATCACGCGGTGCACACGCACGCGAGGACTGCCCGGATCGTGATGACGAGAACTGGATGAAGCACACGCTCGCATGGTGTGATGCACAGGGTAACGTCACTATCGACTACCGTCCGGTTCACAGCTACCCGATGTCAAACGACATCGAGTACATCAAGCCGAAAGCACGCGTTTACTAAGCGCGGTAAAGATTTCAAACAAAAGGCCGGGGCTTTGCTCCGGCCTTTTTTGTTGGAGCGACGCCAGAACAGCCGCAGCGAAGTACTAACAAATTCTCCTGGAAAATTTGCAATTTGCTAACGCGATCCCGCCCTATCCTACGCTCATCACAAGCGCAAAAGCGCGGGGACTCTGGTGAACGAAAATGACAGTATCTGTTGCAGGTAAGCGTAAATCGCTTCTCTTCGCGGGCACAGCTGCGCTGGCTCTGGCAATAACGTCCTGTAGCGGTGGCGGAGGCGGAGGCGACGATAACGGCGTAACAGGCGGTGTTGGCGGAACACCAACGCCTACGCCGGTACCGACGCCAACACCTGCCCCGACACCGACGCCCACGCCGACACCCTCAAGTGACAGCGTGTTCCAGTCACCAGAAAGCACGATGCGCTTTCTCTCCCATTCCACCTTCGGGCCTAATCCGGCGAATGTAGACCAGCTGGTTGGCACGAATGCATCAGACTGGTTCCAGACACAGCTTGCCCTGCCCCGTTCGCGCAACATGCCATATGTTCTGAACATTCTGTCGACACCGGAAGGCTTCAACCCGGATGGCAATGTCAGCTATCTGGGTACGATGTCTCCGCGCCTCTCCTTCTGGCAAAACGCGGTCAGCGGCGATGACCAGCTTCGTCAGCGCATGGCTTTCGCCCTTTCTGAAATCCTGGTGATTTCCCATCTCGCTAATGATGTTCTGGCAGGACGTCCAACCGCGGTCGCCTATTATCAGGATCTTCTGTCAGAGCACGCTTTCGGCAATTACCGCGATCTGATGGAAGCGGTGACCTACAGCCCGGCCATGGGCGAATTTCTGACCTATTTGCAAAACCAGAAAGGCGATCCGACTAGCGGCCGCATGCCGGACGAAAACTATGCCCGCGAGCTGATGCAGCTCTTCACCATCGGCCTGAATGAGCTGAATATTGACGGCACCGTTCGCACCGACGGCAATGGACAGCCGCTCGAGACCTACACCAATGACGACATTACCGGCCTTGCCCGCGTCTTCACGGGCCTGAGCCTCGCGGCGGACGAGTTCTGGTATACCCAGCCGCATGAAGGCGCATGGCGTAGCCCAATGATGGCCTTTCCGGAATTCCACTCCGATCTGGAGAAGAGCTTTCTCGACACAACCATTCCGGCAGGCACGGGGCCTGAAGAGTCCATTGATCTGGCGCTTGATGCGCTCTTCAATCATCCGAATGTTGGCCCATTCCTTGGTCGCCAGCTCATCCAGCGGTTCGTGACCAGCAACCCGAGCCGCGGCTATGTTCAGCGTGTGGCCACCACCTTCAATACGGGCAGCTACACCCTGCCCAATGGCGACGTCGTCGGCGAAGGCGTGCGTGGTGATCTGACCGCGACGCTTGCTGCGGTACTCATGGATGAGGAAGCTCTTGGCGACTCCACCCTGTTTGATAGCGGGTTCGGTAAAATCCGCGAGCCTGTTATGCGGTTTACCCAGTGGGCCCGCGCCTTTGATGCCTCGCCAGTCGATCCGCGCTACACTTATGAGCTCTGGTTCACGCAAGAGCCCGGCTCACTTGCACAGGCACCTTATGGCGCCCCGAGTGTGTTCAACTTCTTCCGTCCGGGCTATGTCGCGCCCGGCACACAGACCGGCGATGCAGGCATGACGGTGCCAGAGCTGCAGCTTATGAATGCCGGCACGGTTCCGGGCTATGTGAACTTCATCTCGTATTTTGCCTATGGCATTGCTGCCAATTACGAGCCGCCCGAAGAACAGACCTTCCTGCCTGACTATTCAGATGAGATTGCGATTGCAGATGATGCCGCAGCGCTCGTCGACCATCTGGGGCTCTATCTCACATCCGGCGCGCTGACGGCTGAAACCCGCGATGACATCATTGATCTGGTGTCCTTCATCAATGTGAATGCCGGAACGGACCCGGAAGACAACGGACGACTGGACCGCGTGCGCCTCGCCGTCGTGCTCATCATGTCATCCCCCGATTATCTGGTTCAGCGATAGGAGAAGACCTATGATTACATCCCGTCGAAATCTCCTTCGCTTTGCCGGAGCCAGCTCGCTTTCGCTTGCAACATCGACTGGTCTTACAACGGCGCTTTCCGCATTCCAGCGCGCTGAGGCGGCTGACGTCACAGGCTATAAGGCGCTTGTTTGCGTCTTTCTCTATGGCGGTATGGATTGCCACGACACCGTGCTACCATACGACCAGACCAGCTATGACCGTTATGCTGAAATCCGCTCTTCGCTCATGTCATTCTATGATGCCATGCCGGGCGGATCGACCCGCGCGCGCAACCGTCTTCTGCCACTGACCCCGACGAATGCTGCTGATTTTGGTGGTCGCCAGTTCGCTCTGCCAGAGGAGCTTTCGGGCATTCACAGCCTGTTTGAAAGCGGCCGCGCGGCGATTGTCGGCAATGTCGGCCCGCTCGTCGAACCACTCACCAAGCAGGATGTAGAATCCGGCGGGAAACGCCTGCCGAAACGCCTCTTCTCCCACAACGACCAGCAATCAACCTGGATGGCAAACCAGCCAGAAGGTGCACAATTCGGATGGGGCGGAAGCTTCTCTGACGCGGCAATCAGCTCGTCTGCGAATGCAAACGACATCTTTACCGCCATTTCGACCAGCGGAAATTCGGTCTTCCTGTCCGGCAGCCGCACCCAACCCTATCAGCTAAGCCCGAGCGGTGCCGCCGAGATCGAGTTGCTACGACGTCTGTCAGACCTTCAGGACACACCCGAGGGCAATGAGGCGTATCAGACGCTTCGCCGCCTGTTTCAGGCCGGTGCTTACAATGAAAACAATCTGATTGGTCAGGATGTTGCCGCCATTATGGGTAGCTCACTCACCGTGAACGAGACCTATAATCAGGCGACTCAGAACGCCCCCGAGCTACCGCTGCCCTTTGGCGAGGACCAGCTTGGCCAGCAGCTTGCTGCGGTCGCCCGCACCATCCAATCGCGCGATGCCCTCGGCATGCGCCGTCAGGTCTTCTTTGTTGGCTTTGGCAGCTTTGATACCCATTCCGGTCAGGCCACCGAAATCCCTGCTCTGCACCGCACGCTCGATAGTGGCATTTCGACCTTCATGCAGACCATGGATGCTTTTGGCCTTGGCGACAGCGTAACAATGTTCACAGCCTCTGATTTTGGCCGCACGCTTGCGATCAATGGTGACGGGACAGACCATGGCTGGGGCGGACACCATTTCGTTGTCGGCGATGCCGTTCAGGGCCAGACCATTTTCGGAAACATCCCGCCAGCCGATTTCGATCATGAATGGGACGTGGGCAGCGGCAGACTGCTGCCGCAGGTGTCAGTCTCGCAGTTTGCAGAACCGCTGGGGCGCTGGTTTGGCCTGAGTGATGCCGAACTCGGCCTCGCTTTGCCTGACCTGCAGAACTTCTCGCCAGAAAGCAGGCTTTCGCTTCTGAGAATTGTGTAAGCGCGGCCGGTAACCCTTAAGGATTCGTATTCAAATGCAGCCTCTGAAGTAGATTCGGCACACATCAAGTAACAATACTTCGTTACATCGCGTTACTAATCTACACTATTACGTCATCGGGCGAATTGTTACTTCATTGCCCGGCGAATACAGCCTTACCCTATCTCATACACTTCGAACTGATCAGTGAATGAGGGGCTGTTGGAATGGGCAGGTTCAAAAAGGTTCTGATTACGACCGCTGCATCCCTGATGCTGCTTGCGGCGTGCAGCGGTGGTGGTGGCGGAGATAATTCCAGCGGCACACCAACGCCTACGCCGACACCGGTTCCATCCCCGCCACCTCCGCCACCGCCTCCTCCACCAGCGCCGCCTCCGGTTCAGGACACAGTGTTTGAGAGCACGGCAAGCACGGCGCGTTTTCTGACGCATGCAACCTTCGGCCCGAGCGCAGACGACATAGACACGCTGACCGGAGGCTCTGCATCGGATTGGTTTCAAGCCCAACTCAATCTACCAGCTACGCTGAACCTGCCCTATATCGACAATTATCTGGACAATGACCCGAACGGGCGCACCGCGAATGGCGCGATCAGCTTTTCCGGCACATTCGCTCCGGTATTCGCCTTCTGGAACAACTCCATCACGGCAGAAGACCAGCTACGCCAGAGGGTGACTTTCGCGCTCTCCGAAATCTTCGTGATCTCGACGCGGGCGAATGTACGGCTGAGGTCTGACCCGATTGTGGTCGGCGCATATATGGACATTCTTACGCGTAACGCGCTCGGCAATTTCAGAGACCTTCTGGACGAGGTGACTTACAGCCCTGCCATGGGCGAGTTTCTGACCTATCTGCAAAATCAGAGAGGCGATCCTGACACCGGACGCATGCCGGATGAAAACTATGCCCGTGAAGTGATGCAGCTTTTCACCATCGGGCTTGTAGAGCTCAACAATGACGGCACGCCGCGTCTCGATGGGAACGGCCAGCCGATTGAGACCTATACCAATGACGATGTGACCGGTCTTGCCCGCGTCTTCACAGGCCTGAGCAAGGACACAGACAGCTTCTTCGACAGACCAATTCCTGAACTTGCCTCGCGCGTGCCGATGCGCCTGTTTCCAGAGTTTCACTCCAATCGGGAGAAAAGCTTTCTGGGCGTGTCCATACCCGCCGGGACGGGCGGCGAAGAGTCCATCGATACGGCGCTCGACACCCTGTTCAATCATCCCAATGTCGGACCGTTCATCGGGCGTCAGCTTATCCAGCGGCTGGTCACCAGTCACCCGGATCCGGACTATATCGCGCGCGTCGCAACGGCCTTCAATCAGGGAAGCTATGTGCTTCCTGATGGGGACCTTGTAGGCACGGGCGAGCGGGGTGACCTCGCCGCCACTGTCGCAGCCGTTCTCATGGATGAGGACGCAACCGGCGAGCAATCCTTATTCGATGACGAGTTCGGAAAATTGAGAGAGCCCATTCTGCGCTTTACGCACTGGGCACGCGCTTTCGAAGCCGAACCTGTCTCTCCGCAAGGCCTCACCAATCTCTGGATACCAACCAATCAGAACACACTCGGCGTTGCGGCCTATGGCGCGCCAAGCGTCTTCAATTTCTTTCGTCCGGGCTATGTCGCGCCGGGCACAGAGTCAGGTGAGGCAGGGCTTACCGTTCCCGAGCTGCAGATTTTCAATGCAGGCACGATCCCGACTGTCGCGAACTTTATGGGCTTTTTCATCAACGAAGTGCCTGCCCAGTTCGCCGAACCCGAACGCAATGTGTTCCTGCCCGACTATGACGCGCTCATCGATCTCGCAGACAATGAGGAAGACCTTGTCGATTACCTGAATACCTATCTGACTTTCGGCACGATGAGCGAGGGAACGCGTCAGTCCATCATCGACCAGCTGGCACTGATAGATCCGGAAGTGCGCGAATTCCGAGACGGCCAGCGCTTGCGGGTCCGCCTCGCTTTATTCCTCACCCTCTCCTCCACCGATTATCTTCTCCAGCGCTAGGGAGCGTGACCATGAACATCTCCAGACGCACACTTCTACGTTATGCCGGCGCCGCTGGATTGTCGGGCTCTACAGCCGCCAGCCTGACCACGGCCCTGACCGGATTTCAGCAAGCCAGCGCGGCTGACATTTCTGGCTATCGCGCACTTGTCTGCATCTTCCTGCTTGGCGGTATGGACTGCCACGACACAGTCCTGCCCTTCGACGAAGCAAATTATGAGAGCTATGCGCGGGTCAGGTCTTCTCTGCTCAGTTCCTACAACCAGCTTGGCGGCGGGTCGACGCGCGTTCGCGACAGGCTGCTTCCGCTTAATCCGGTCAATGCCAGCCAGTTTGAGGGACGTCAGTTTGCACTACCCGAAGAACTCAGCGAATTGCACGATCTGTTCGCAAGCGGACGTGCGTCTATTGTGGGCAATGTCGGGCCGCTGATCGAACCCCTAACGCTGGATCAATTCAGACAGCGCACTGGTCGTATTCCACGCCAGTTATTCTCCCACAACGACCAGCAATCGACATGGATGGCCAATGCTCCGGAAGGTGCACGGCGCGGATGGGGCGGACGGTTTGCCGACGCAGCTATTTCCTCATCAGCCAATTCCGGCGAAACCTTCACCACAATCTCAACTGCCGGATCGTCTGTCTTTCTGGTCGGTAATCGCGCACAGCCCTATGAGCTTGGCCGTAATGGCGCTGGCAGTTTTGACCAGCTGGCCCGCGCCGAACAGGGCCGAAATTCTGAGGAAGGCGAAGAGAGCTTTCAGCGGTTGCGCGCCTTTCTTCAGGCTAACGACTATGACGGGAATAATCTGATCGGACGCGATATCGCCTCCATTCAAGAAACGGCCTTTCTGGCCAATGAGGCCTATAACAACGCAACCCAAAACGCGCCGGACCTTCCGATCAGCTTCGCCAATGATGCACTCGGCCCACAACTGGAAGCCGTCGCCCGCGCCATTCAGGCCCGCGATGCGCTGGGGCAGCGCCGACAGGTCTTCTTCGTTGCCTTCGGTAATTTCGACACGCACTCCAGTCAGGCGGCAGATCTGCCCGGCCTGCAACGCACATTGAGCGATGGTATCTCGCGCTTCGTACAGACCATGGACGCCTTCGGCCTGATGAACGACGTCACCGTGTTCACGGCATCCGACTTCGGACGATCGCTCGCGTCAAATGGCGATGGCACCGACCACGGCTGGGGCGGACACCACTTTGTCATCGGCGATGCCGTTGAGGGCCAGACCATATTCGGCGACATTCCGCCTTACGATCTGGGTCATGCAAATGACGCTGGCGCAGGGCGGCTCCTCCCCTCACTCTCAGTCGATCAGTATGCAGAACCTCTCGGCCGCTGGTTCGGGCTGACAGAGGAAGAAATCGCTCTGGCATTGCCCGGCCTGAGCAACTTCAGTTCGCAGGAAAGCCTGAAGCTGTTCCCTGGGCCTGTTTAGGGGCTGATTCGTCGGAAAACCCCTTGAAATTCGGGCGTAGACTGAGCAAACAAGGGTCAGACAATCATGACGTTCTGGCTTTTCATCGAAAACCTGTCAGAAATTTATCAGTGATCTATCTTTTACTTCAAAGCCGGTTATAAAACCGCTGAAGATTTGTAAGGACGGGATATTATGGTTCAGCTGACGCTTCCAAAAAATTCGCAGGTTCAAACAGGCAAGACATGGCCGAAGCCTGAGGGTGCGAACGTCAAGAAGTTCAAAATCTATCGTTATGATCCTGAAGCTGACGGCAATCCGCGCTGGGATACTTACTTCGTCGATATGGACGATTGCGGACCGATGGTTCTCGACGTTCTGATCTACATTAAAACGCACATCGACTCTACGCTCACATTCCGCCGCTCTTGCCGTGAAGGTATTTGTGGTTCGTGCGCCATGATGATTGGTGGCCGCAACACAATCGCCTGCACAAAGGGCTGGAAAGAGATTGCTGGCTCTTCAATCACAATCGCGCCGCTGCCGCACATGCCAGTTGTGAAGGACCTCGTTCCGGACCTCACTAACTTCTACGCGCAGCACGCTTATGTGCAGCCATTCCTGAAAACCGACACACCAGAGCCAGAGCGCGAATGGCTTCAGTCTCCTGAAGACCGCGACAAGATTGACGGCCTGTATGAGTGCATCCTTTGTGCATGCTGTTCTACATCCTGCCCATCTTACTGGTGGAATGGCGACAAGTATCTCGGCCCTGCAGCCCTGCTTCACGCTTACCGCTGGCTGATCGATAGCCGCGACGAAGCTGCTGGCGAGCGTCTGGACGATCTGGAAGATCCCTTCAAACTCTATCGCTGCCACACCATCATGAACTGCGCGCAGGTTTGCCCGAAAGGCCTGAACCCTGCAAAAGCGATTGGTGAGATCAAGAAAATGATGGTCGAGCGCGTCGCGTAAGCACCACTCCCGCAGAACAGCAAAAAGCCCGCTTTCGAGCGGGCTTTTTTATTGGGTCAGAGTACCGAAAACATGCGTTCGAAATACTCGTCCGCCTTGAAATTGCGCCGCTTACATTCCGCGCGGATCGTCTCGATATCCTGTTTCAGACGTGACATATCCGGATAGAGCGACCCTTCTATGCCCTCATGCCGCGGGATGAGATCGAGGCCGTATCTTTTCTTCAGTGTGATGCGATCATTCCTCGCCAGAAATGCAGCGCGCTTCACAACAGACTGATCAACTTCAATCTTGCCTTTAAAGGTCGGGTCGAGATGCACCATCGCCGAAATCTCGTTCGCGATGGAAAGTGATTCCGGCTTGGTGATGAAGCAATTCAGAAGGCGCTTGGCAAACAATAGATTGCCCGCAACGCTCTGGTTGAAAGCAAAGTCGTCATTCTCGAAAACGCTCTCAAGACCCGGCTGCACAATGCTGGCAAGGTCAGCGACCACGTCGCCATTCTTCAGCGTGCGACGGTCATATTGGCGGACGATGACATTCTTCCTGCCAAACACTTTGGCCCAGCGGTCGACCAGCTCTGTGAAGCTGATGAAAAAAGCATCCACAAATTCCGGCAGGTCCATCGCGGTATTCCGGGACTGCACCGCCTGCTGGTACCAGGAAATCATGTAGGTCGCGTGTTCGCGCAGATAGACGACAACCTTGGTCCGCTTTTTTGGCAAAAGGTTAGCGACGCAGTCCGGGTTCGGAATGGTGTGGAAGTTCTCACTGGAGAGGACGCAGGTATCGTACTCTCGTATCTCCTTCACGAAATGGTCCCGCCAGGCGGGCTCCATACCAAGTTCATCAGCGCGTCGGCCTCGCAACACGCGCGACAAATGGTGGTGGGCCGGCGTATTGGGTTCGAGCCCTGTCAGCGGAAAAATAACGCCCCGCTCTTTCAGAGCTTCGCGGTTTTCAAAAAAGGCGCGCTGAATGCTCGAAGTGCCTGTCTTGTTGGTGCCGATATGCAAGACAAATTGCATTGCCTGAAACCCCTGAAAATCCGCTCAAATCATCCTTTCAAAGACCATGGATGATCTGCCCGCACTTGTCGACAGGCTGCCCGAAAGGCCAACAGTTTCAACGAAACAAACACTACTCAAGCGCGAGTATAGCCTTGTGCCTCCACTCAAACGTCGATTTAATAAGAACGGGATGATGAGGGCAGTTTCATGGAAAAATTCAGCTTCAGCTCGGCGCTGATGCATTTCCGGAACTCACAAGGACCGTCCGGCTTTGTGTGGAAATGGCTGCTGGCTTATGTTTTGATTTTTGGTCTGGCGAACACTATCACCGGCATGATCTCGCTTTACGCGTCTTATCAGGCTTATGAAGCCGCCGCGCAGGGCGATTTTCGCTTTACCCGCCCATTTTCGAATATCTGGCTGTCGATCCTGCCCTTACCATTTTTTATCGCGATTACAGTAATGTTCGAAGCCTCTGCGCTTCGCTGGTATATCCGACGAGAGAGCTTTTCTCTCCGCTTCGGCAAGGACGAATTCAGACTGCTCGGCGTTTTTCTCTGCTGGGGCGGCATCGTTATCCTTCTGATCGTTGCCGGTGTTCTTTTTTTTATGATTTTCGGCGACACGATCATTTCGAACATGAGCCGGAGCGTCGCCGCAAACCTTATCATTACATCGCTTTTGGCGCTGCCGTTTATTGGCCTTGCGATTTACGTTGCTGTATCCTTCATGACGGCTTCGGCGCTGACCATTCGTGAGAACAAAGTCCTGTTCATTTCATCCAAAAGAATTGTATCCGGAAAGTTCTGGCGCCTCCTCGCTGCAGCATTGGTCGTTACATTGCCGTTCTACGCTCTGGATGTGATCGTCGATCTTTTCGTCGTTCCTCTAGTGCTCCAACTCACGAATTCGCCGCCTCAGGACTGGTCACTTTATGATCCGACCAACGTATTTCAGTCTGAGGTCGTCGTCACGGTTGTCACTGTGGGCGTATTCGTCCTGACGGCGCCCATCCTGCAACTCATCATGCTTGGCATCACGTCTAAGGCCGCGCTTACCGATCCGGACTGGGTCGGCCAGACTGACACCATTGCGGAGACCTTTGAATAATCCTCTCAACACCTGTTTCCACTAGCTCCACGGGAGAATAACTCATGGAAAAATTCAGCTTCAGCTCTGCGCTGATGCATTTTCAGAACACAAAAGGCCCGGGTAGCTTTGTCTGGAAATGGCTTCTGACAGCGTTCATTGCCATGACACTGCTGTTTGGCGGCAGCATGTTCATGACGTTCGATATGATGGCAGGCTTCGGCATTACGGCGCCCGGCCAGACGGTTCCAGTGACCAACGAGGAAGCGTTTGCGTTCATAGGCAGAATGTTCGGCACAATGGCAATCCTCGTGCCTCTGACAGTTGTCGTCATGGCCGTGCTCGAAGCATCCGCCCTTCGCCGCTATATCCGCAATGAGGCATTCTCAATTCGCTTCGGCAAGGACGAGTTGCGCGTGATCGGCGTCTATCTCTGGTGGGCGCTGATGGTCTTGGTAGCGATGATCATCATGATGATTGTCGGTCTGATCATTGGCGTATTCGTTATGATCATCGCAGCCGGCTTACCTATGGCAGCACCGTTCCTGGCCTTAATTTTCAATCTGGCGACTTATCTCGGCCTTCTGGCGCTTGCTGTCAGATTTGCGCCAGCATCCGCCGTGACGATACGGGACAACAAAGTCACGTTCTTTGAAGCGGAAGCCGCCACAAAGGGCCGTTTCTGACCGCTATTCGGGGCATTTCTGATCCCAATCGTCGCCTATTATGTTTTGTCTCTGGTCCTGCAACTCCTGCTATTGATGCCGGTCATGACGAGCATGGCGACACAGAATGACGCGAGCTTCACGCCAACATTGTTTGTGATGATGGGTGTATCCACCGTGATTAGCGGAAATGCCTTCGCGTTCATGATGCTCGTAAACCTCGGCATTACCTCACGGGCGGCGATCACGGATGAGAGCTGGTCCGGTCGCGGTGGTGAAGTCGCTGAGACGTTTGAGTAAACCTCCTGCGGAAACACAAAAAAGCCCCGGCCAGATGGTCGGGGCTTTTCATTTTCGAGTGGCGCATCCGCCTATGGATTCTCGATATCGATCGGATCCACAGTCGCTGTCAGCTCAGCAACATCGTTCTGCTGCGGATCGTAAGGCGTCCCGAATGGCGGTTCGGTAAAGGCCATGTTGAACCCGCCTCCAAGCTGTGAGGCTGCCTGGCTCGCCGGTACCGGAGGCGGTGGTGGTGGCGGAGGTGGAGGTGGTGGCGGAGGCGGCGGAGGTGGTGGCGGCGACGGCGTGGGTGTCGGCGTCGGGAATGGACCCGCGTTGTTGTTATCCCCACCGCCACCGGAACAAGCCGCCAGCGAAAGCCCTAAAAAGCCAACCAACAGGGCCGTCCGAGAAACCTCCAGAAGTGATTTTGAATGTCTCATAATGTGCTCCTGTTATCCTGTGGCCCCCGGAATCGGGTCGTTCAGATACGGGAAGCTGTCCGGTAGCTCGCTCGCGCTGATTGGCGCGCCATCTGTGAATGGGACATTGCCGACTGGTGCATCTTCAGGGGCACAAAGACCGAGGTCTGTCTCTACACCCTGAATTGGTACCGGATAGCAGAGCGCGCCCATGACGACGCGAAGTGCGATATCCACCGTATCATCGCCCGGGCGGCGTCCATTCGGGAAGCCTGCCAGATCGTCACCAGCCACACCGAAAGTGCTTTGCTGATCACGCGGTGTTGGCGCGATGCCAAGATTGAGACGCATCATTTCTGACGCGGTCACATTTGCAGGCTGGTTAAGCCCATCAATGCCGGTCAGGAAGGCCGCGACGAGGTCGTTACGCGGATAGTTTTGCGGCGCGAGGTTCTCAATATTCGTACCGAGCGAGGAGTTCACCGCATCACGGAAGAGAATATCCAGCAGAGCTGGCAGCGTCGGGTTCGTGACATAGGTTGCCAGCGCTGAGTCCTGAGTCGGCTCAGCTGCGTTGAACAGATCCTTGTCCGGCAGACCGATAACGACTTCGTTCACCAGAGGCGCTGACAGGCGCGACTGCTGTACATACGCACCGCCATAAACAGATGTCTGCTCATAAGTTGGAGACGGATCTTCGATTTCCGCCTGTGGCAGGCTGGCAGTCGTCCATGCACCAATAATGCCGTCGCCATCATCATTGAGGCAGTCGATTGGCAGTTCGATCGCCAGTGATGTGACATTCGCGCGGCCCACAAGGTCATCATTCGCACGATCCTGCGTGATACCGCCCGGGAAGGTGTCGCCATTTTCATTGAGTGGCACATCGCCATCAATCGGCACCAGATTCACAAGGTCGAAGATTTCACCGAGGTTTACCGCAAAGGCTTCTGCGCGCTGTCCGACAAAGACCTGTGCTTGCGCGGAGCATCCCGGAATGGAAAGCGGGTAGATGAACTGGTCGGCATAGCCCGGATAATCCGGAATGGTTTTTGTGCCAGAGTTATCAAATGGCTTGTCGAACGTACCAAGAGAGACACGCTCACCGGTGCGGCGATCGCCGGTAATCATATAGAGCTCATAGCTCTCGCTCTCATTGAGATTACCGGAAGAAGACGGGTCACCAATCGCACGCAGTGGCACAGGAACTGTCTCGCCGCCAATATTGAGCGCGATGCCGCCACTATTCAGTGAGTTATCAAAATCAAACTGGAATGTGAGGTCCTCAACGGCATCCGCATCAGTGTCGATGTGAATTTCGTACAGGGCATCAGGGTCCATAGTGAAGTAGTTCGGACCACCATATGGCAGCTGAAGCGGCTGATAATTTGCAATGAAAGTGACGTAATTTTCGCGCCCCGGCTCGTAACTGCGGAACATGTAGAAGTCAGTGCCGTCGACCTTGGGCTGTTCGGTAATACCAGGCGCTTCGCGGTGGCTGGAGGCATAAGCAGACAGCCCCGTCGCCATAGCTGCACCCGCTATGAGTAATGCTTTTAGTCCCATCTGAAACTCCCTGATTATAGTAGACGAGACTTTGGTTACGCAGCCGCACTGGAAAATTGTGCACTTTTGTCGGAACTTTTTTGCACCAGTCTTAAAAAAGGCGCCGTAACAGCTTTGTATTCAGAATAAAGAGAGGAACGACCATGCTAGGAAAAACAGCTCTGGCTTCAGCCTGCCTCGCCCTTGCCGCCCTGCCCGTATGTGCACACGATGCATGGATGGAAGCAGACCGCAGCGACGCTGGCGTCACCGTGAGCTTCTTCTCCGGACATGCCGATGACCTCGCCTCATACAATATGCATCCGGCCCGTCTGGCTTCCATGACGCTGGAAACTGCAAGCATGCGCCTCTCACTTCTGACGGAAGCAGCAGATTTGCAGCCGGGCGATACGCTACAGCTCGATATGTCACCGCATGAAGCTCACATGCTCACGCTCACAACGTTCCGCGCAAGCAGTCGACTGGATGCCGAGACGTTCCTCGAATACGCCGCAGAGGAAGGTATTTCACCCATACTGCGCCACAGGGCGTCCAGCGGTGACCTGAACCGCCCCGGCACAGAGGTTTATTCCCGCTTCATGAAAGCGCTTGTCCTGCCGGAGGGTGAGGCGGCTTGTGAAACAGGCTTCATCAGCCAGCCGGTCGGCCATGTGCTGGAAATCATCCCGCTCGAAAGCCCGTCAGCTGAGTGCTCGGACACACTGTCCTTCCAGTTGCTCTATCTGGGTGAACCACTTGAAGGGGGCACGCTGCATATCAACCGCACGGACACGATGACCGAGCCGGTCAAAATCACCACGGATGAAAATGGCATGATCAGCTTCGACCGCCCACCGGAAGGTGACTGGTATCTTCACGCAGCGTGGGCCATGCCCGTATCAGAACGCGCTTTCGGCGCTGATTATGCGACTAGCTTTGCCAGCCTGAGCTTCGTACTGGATTAGGTGCTGCCACCGGATAACAGCTTCCACACGACGACAATGCACCAATGAAAAACGACCGGCGTCCAGAGGCTTCCTGATCTCTGGACCATGATGGTTGCGCAAGCCCCCAGAACGGCGACGAGCGTCAGAAACGGCAATTGCAGAAACAGAGACTGCGCCATCGGCAAACCGAGCCAGACCTGCACGGGGTGCCAGAGAACGAATACGCCAATACTGAGCGCCAGCAGGAGTGCTCTTTGCGCGCCACGATGCCCAGCTGGCTGGAACAAACCTCGAAACACGGCCTCTTCAAATAAAGACGGTATGAAAAAGGATACTGGCAGGAACAGCCATACAGACACGTTTGGTCCACTGGATGAGAACACAGCGTCTTTGCCGAATATCAGAGAAACAGCGAGAGTAGTAACGCTGAAGATCGCCAGTAAGCCAAGCATCTCGGCCCAATCCCGCGTCTTTGGCACGCGCACCAGACGATCGCGAAAGGCCGTAATCAAACGGCACTCACCGGAAACGGCTCGCCCTCGCCGCCTTCCCAGCGCGGATACTTCTTCATGACGCTGGCAAAGCGGTCGCTCTCCATGAAGTCGTGCACCCATTTGATGAGCGCAGGCAGAGGCAGATTATCAAACCAGTCTTTGTCCGGAATGCGGAACTGGCGCACAAATGGGGCGATGGCGGCATCCACAAAGGTGAAGTGCGCCCCCATCAGATAGCCAGTGCCGGCCAGCCGTGCATTGAGATCTTCAAGAATTTTGAGGCCTTCAGCGCGATGCTCACTCGCATCCACATCTTTATAGCGGCTGGCATATTTATACCGGTCGAGATGATGTTTGAACGGGCCATCATTACGCGCAATCAGGAAGTCGGCCGTTTCGCGATCCGCTTCAAACGGCACAAGCCAGCCCTGTGGGTCAGCCTGTGCGAGCGCCCATCGCGCGACATCAAGGCTTTCATCAATCACGCGGCCATCTGGCAGTATGAGAACCGGCACAGTGCCTTTCGGCGAGGCCTCCAGCATATGCTCGGGCTTATGCTTTAAGTGGATTTCCCGTAGCTCGACCTGCGTGCCGGAAGACTGGATCGCGAGGCGCGCACGCATGGCGTAAGGGCATCGGCGGAAGCTATAGAGAACGGGTACGGGCATTACCCCTCCCCGTTTTCCTGCATATCTTCGGCTTCGCGGTGTTCGCGCAGCAGGTCCGGACGTGCTTCTGGCCCCATACCCGCCTCGCCGCGCTTTTTGGCCAGCTCCAGCTGGAGCTGGCGCTGACGAAAACGCTCGCGATCATTCTCGGTGAATTTGTCGATGCAATAATCGCAGGAGACGCCCGGCACATAGTTTTCAGACTTCTGACCTTCAGGGCTGACACCGCGGCCGCACGCATGGCAGCTAACATACTCACCCAACTCAAGGCCGTGCTTGATGCCGACGCGCTCATCAAAGACGAAGCATTCGCCCTGCCAGAGGCTTTCTTCCTGAGGCACGTCTTCCAGATATTTCAGAATGCCGCCCTTGAGGTGATACACCTCGTCATGGCCCATTTCTTTCAGATAGGCCGTCGCCTTCTCACAGCGAATGCCGCCCGTGCAGAACATGGCAATCTTCTTGGCGTTGCGCTCACCCGGCTTGCCGACATGCTGGTCCACCCAGCCCGGAAACTCGCGGAAGGTACGCGTTTCAGGGTCAACCGCGCCTTTGAATGTGCCCATGTCGAACTCGAACGAGTTACGCGTATCGATGACCAGCGTTTCAGGGTCCGCAATCAGCTTGTTCCAGTCTTTCGGATCTACATATGTGCCAACAGTGCGGTTCGGGTCGATGCCCGGCACACCCATGCGCACAATCTCTTCCTTCAGGCGGACTTTCATGCGCTTGAACGGTTTCGCCTGCGCGTGGGAGTATTTCACTTCCAGCGTGCCAATCGCAGGGATGGCTTCCAGATAGTCGATCATCTCGCGCATGCCCGTTTCAGTCGGGCCGGCGATTGTGCCGTTAATGCCTTCGCTCGCGATCAGAAGAGAGCCGCAAATCTCGCGTGCATTCGCAAAATCACGGATTTTCTCCTGCCAGCTTTCGAAGTCCGGAAAGGCAGTAAATTTGTAAAGTGCAGCAACTGTATATGTGTTCATGGGGCCAGATACAGCAAAATGCCCCTCTCTATCAATTGGTCACGGGCAGCTCGAAGAATTTTTCCGTCAGGCGAGCTTCGGCCAGAAATTTCTCGCACAGTTTCGACGCTGGTGAGAATAACTCATCGAAACAGTCAAATTTTGACCGTTTCCTTTCCCGCGAAAAAGGAGTAACGGACCCAGAATGACTACGACGTCCGCCCCCCCGACCGGCAAGAAAATCTCAACTCCAGAATTCGTTGCAATGACCGCCTATCTTATGGCGCTCAATGCGCTTGCGATTGATGTCATGCTGCCAGCCATGTCCGAAATCGGTCATGCCCTTGGCGTCACGAACGAAAACGACTCCCAGCTGATCGTCGTGATTTACATGCTGGGCTTTGGTACATCCCAACTTCTGTGGGGGCCGATCACGGACAGGTTTGGCCGGAAAGGCGTACTCAGCCTGGTTCTGATCGGATACGTTCTTGCGAGCCTTGGATGTACTCTGGCGCACAATTTCGAAACGCTTCTGATATGGCGGTTTGTCCTCGGCGTTGCAGCCGGAGGCACGCGGGTGATCGCGGTGAGCGTCGTTAGGGACCTTTATGTAGGCCGCGGCATGGCGCGTATCATGTCATTGGTCATGACCGTCTTCATGGTGGTACCAATTCTGGCCCCTCTCATCGGGCAGACCGTTCTGAACGTCTTCCATATCTGGCAGAGCACATTCGGTATTCTGGCGATTGGCGGCGCGATTATGCTCGTCTGGTCGCACTTCCGGATGCCAGAGACCCGTCCGCCCGAAAAACGCACCAGCATCGCGCCGAAAGCTATTTTCGAAGCCTATGCCACCGTATTTAAAACCCGCCTCGCGCTTGGCTATATGCTCGCAAGTGGCGTGATCTTTGGTGCGCTCTTCGCCTTCATTTCCTCGTCAGAGCAGATCTTCAACGACATCTTCCAGACGCCTGAAACATTCGTGTTCTGGTTTGCGGGTATCGCCGCAGCCATGAGTGTCGCGAATTTCACCAACTCCCGCATTGTCGAAAAGTTCGGTCAGCGCGTGATCTCTCATGCGGCGATGATCGGTTTCACATTCTTCAGCGTCGTTCTGCTGATCGTGACACACGTGTTCGGCCCGAACCTCTATGTGTTCATGTTCTTCTTCGCACTGGTCTTCATGAATTTCGGCTTCATGGGCCCGAATTTCAATTCCATGGCGATGGAGCCATTGGGCCGGATTGCGGGCACAGCCTCTGCACTGCTGGGCTTTGCTTCGACAACAATGGCAGCCAGCATTGGTGGCTTTATTGCCCGGCAATATGATGGGACTCTTATCCCTGTTCTTATGGGCTATGTCGGCCTTGGTGTCGTCAGTCTGATCATCGTCTTCGTGACCGAGAAGGGCAAGCTGTTCGGCAATGGTCAGGATGAAGCTGCGGAGTAAACACAAAAAAGGCGGACGATCGAACGACCATCCGCCTCACTCGTTTTGTTGACGCTGTCAGCTACACTGTCTCTGACACGCTTTTCTCAACCGTGGCGACGATGTCCGCCATGATCTCGTTCAGCTTATAGTCTTTCGGCGTGTAGACGCGCGCGACGCCGACCTGCTTCAGAACCAGTTCGTCTTCCGGCGGGATAATACCACCGACAACAAGCGGCACATGACCGATACCCGCGTCACGCATGCGCGCGGACACATCACGAACCAGATCAACGTGAGAACCGGACAGAATAGACAGACCAACCACGTGAGCCTTCTCTTCAACCGCCTGCGCGACGATCTCTTCCGGCGTGAAGCGGATACCGTCATAGCGGACATTCATACCCACCTGACGCGCTTTGGATGCAATCTGCTCTGCGCCGTTTGAGTGGCCATCAAGACCCGGCTTACCCAGAACGTATGTCAGTGTGCTGCCGAGCACTTCGGACACGCGTTCAACTTCAGCCTTGATCTCGGCCTCTCTGGATTCCGGATCGGAGGCGATCACCAGAGACACACCTGTCGGGCCGCGATACTGGTCGAACACATCGCGCAGCACACCGCCCCACTCACCGGTGGTCACACCAGCTTTTGCCGCGACAATGCTCGGCTCCATCATGTTACGGCCTTCAACCGCAGCAGAGCGCAGGCCTTCAAGCGCCGCATCAACCGCTTTGGCATCACGCGCCGCGCGCCACGCTTTCAGCTTGGCAACGGTTTCAGCCTCAAGCAGCGGGTCGACTTTCTGAATGGATTTCTCACCAGCAGAGAGCGGGCTTTCTTCCGTTTCCTTATAAGCGTTGACGCCAACAACCATGTGATCGCCCGTTTCGATACCGGCGACGCGCTGGCGCTGGCTCTCAACGAGTTGAGCTTTCATATACTCAACCGAATCGACAGCACCGCCGGCAGCATCGATTTTGGCGAGTTCCGCGCGGGCTTTTTCTTTCAGCTCGTTCGTCTTCGCTTCGACAACGTGAGAGCCATCGAACAGGTCTTCAAATTCGAGAAGGTCTGTTTCGTATGCCAGGATTTGCTGCAGGCGCAGAGACCATTGCTGGTCCCAAGGACGCGGCAGGCCCATGGCTTCGTTCCAGGCTGGCAACTGAAGCGCGCGGCAGCGGGCTTTCTTGGACAGCGTGACAGCAAGCGCCTCGATCAAGATACGGTAGACGTTGTTTTCCGGCTGCGGCTCAGTAAGGCCGAGCGAGTTCACCTGAACACCATAACGGAAGAGAAGCGATTTCGGGTTTGTCACGCCATAGCGTTCACGACCGATTTCTTCCCACATGTCGACGAACGCACGCATTTTGCAAAGCTCGGTCACGAACTTCACACCCGCATTCACGAAGAAGGAGATACGACCGAAGACAACTTCGAAATCTTCGTCAGGAACCTGACCGCCTTCTTTCGTCGCATCAAGGACTGCGCATGCAGTTGCGAGCGCGTAAGCAAGCTCTTGTTCCGGCGTCGCACCCGCTTCCTGAAGGTGGTAAGAACACACATTCAGCGGGTTCCACTTCGGTGTCTCTGTGTAGCACCAGCTGACCATGTCCGCGATGAGGCGCATGCTCGGCTTTGGCGGGAAGACATAAGTGCCGCGCGAGAGATATTCCTTGATGATGTCGTTCTGCGTCGTGCCACGCAGCGCCTTGCGATCTGCGCCCTGCTCGTCTGCCAGCGCCACATAAAGGGCAAGCATCCACGCTGCAGGTGCGTTGATCGTCATCGAGGTGTTCATCTCGGCGACTGGAATTTCGTCAAACAGGGTGCGCATATCGCCCAGATGGCCGATTGGCACGCCCACTTTACCCACTTCACCACGTGAGAGCACATGGTCTGCGTCATAGGCAGTCTGCGTTGGCAGGTCGAAGGCAATAGAAAGACCGGTCTGACCTTTTGCAAGGTTTCTCCGGTACAGCGCATTGGATTCTGCGGCTGTTGAATGGCCCGCATAAGTGCGGAAAATCCACGGCCTGTCGGCCGCGTGCTGGTAAGGCGTCTCAGTCATTTTCGTTTTCTCCCGGCGCCAGATAAACCCGAGTTAGTGTGCAATGCAACACAAACGACACGCAGAACAGGCGAGACATTTCGTCAGACTACGAAATATTTCCCCCTTTAGGCGCATGTTTCCCCGGTTTCGCGCAACACTTACCCAGAAACTATATTGCGGCGCAGCAAAAATACTTGACTCTTCATTTCCAGCGGTCAGGTTAGCGGCCTCGATGTCCGCACGTACAACAAAATCACGGCGGATATATTCTAACCGTTCTTGGGGAGAACTGCATGTCTTTAGCCAATCAGGCTCGCGAGCAAAAAGATATTTACGACGTTGGTGAAATTCCACCGGAGTTCCACGTCCCAAAATTCATGCACGCATGGGCCATTCGCCGTGAGCGCCACGGTCGTCCGAATCAGGCGATGCAGCTAGAACAGGTTCCAGTTCCTGAAATCGATTCCGATGAAGTTCTGGTTCTCGTTATGGCTGCTGGTGTGAACTATAACGGTGTATGGGCCGGTCTTGGTGAGCCAATTTCACCATTCGACGTACACAAAGCCGACTTCCACGTAGCTGGCTCCGACGCATCAGGCATTGTCTGGGCTGTTGGTCGCAAAGTAACGCGTGTGAAGCCGGGCGACGAAGTTGTTATCCACTGTAACCAGGATGATGGCGACGACGAGGAATGTAATGGCGGCGACCCTATGTTTTCGCCAAGCCAGCGCATCTGGGGTTATGAAACTCCGGACGGTTCCTTCGCTCAATTCTGCCGTGTTCAGGCGCGCCAGTGCATGCCACGTCCGAAGCACCTCACATGGGAAGAGAGCGCGTGCTACACACTGACGCTCGCTACCGCTTACCGCATGCTGTTCGGCCACCGTCCGCACGTTCTGCGTCCGGGTGAGCACGTTCTCGTCTGGGGTGCATCTGGCGGTCTCGGTTCGTTTGCGACACAGCTTTGCGCCGTTACCGGTGCACACGCCATTGGTGTCGTCTCGAACGAGGATAAACGCGACTTTGTGATGAGTATGGGCGCCAAAGCTGTGCTCAACCGCAAAGACTTTAATTGCTGGGGTCAGCTGCCGACCGTAAACGGCCCTGAGTTCAATGATTACATGAAAGAGAGCCGTAAGTTCGGTAAGGCGATCTGGGAGATCACAGGCAAAAAAGACGTCGACATGGTGTTCGAACACCCTGGCGAGTCCACAATGCCGGTTTCTGTCTTCGTTGTGAAACGCGGCGGTATGGTCGTGATCTGTGCTGGTACAACAGGCTTCAACCTGACCATGGATGCCCGCTTCCTCTGGATGCGTCAGAAGCGTGTTCAGGGTTCCCACTTCGCGAACCTCAAACAAGCCTCTCAGGCAAACCAGCTCGTTATCGATCGCCGTATCGACCCGTGCATGTCCGAAGTCTTCCCATGGAGCGACATTCCGGAAGCGCACGAGAAAATGCTCGATAACCAGCACCTTCCGGGCAATATGGCCGTTCTGGTTACATCTCCGAAGCCGGGCCTGCGCTCTGTTGAAGATGTTCTCGAGAACGCACCGGGCAAAGCGAGCTAAGGCTCGCTTCAGCCAACCAGAATCAAAAAGGCCTGAGCGATGCTCAGGCCTTTTCTTATTCGGGGTCAGAACCTTTTAAGCGTTATGCAATCGCGTAGTTCGCACGCTGGCCCGGCTGAAGATTCAGCTGGCGGATCACCTGCGCCGCGAGGCGACGTGATTCCGTACGTGCGGCCAGGAAGCTACGCTGGATCGGTTCACCGGCAATGTCGTCTACCGGCGTCACGCCTGTTTCCATCATGATACGGTAACCAACGCGGTCAACCAGACCTTCGAGCAGGTCGATATTGGACTCTTCGCAGAAATCGAGCAGCTGCTCACGCACGCTTTCACCAACGCGGGTAATCAGATGGGATTTGCGGTTCAGGCACATAAACCAGCCAAAGTCGGTTTTGTTGCGCTTTTGCGCGTGACGGCGAACAAGGTCGATCAGCTGTGAGTAAGGGCGCGTCGCCTGCATGCTCGGACCATTTGTCGGCATAATCTGATAGAGATCGACAGGGCTTTCAGTAACCGTTGTGATAACGAGATCAGCCACAAGGTGAGCCGCGATAACTTCCGGCTTCCAGACAGAAACCGTATCGATCAGCAGAACATCATAGCCTTTGCGCGCCGCTTCTTCGGCCTGATTGCGGAAGCCCATCTGCCAGTCCTGCACGTCAGGATGTCCGCCGGAGACATGGAGATCTGCGACATTCGGGCTGTTCAGGTCTGCGAATTCACGCGCAGCCTCAAAGCGAGCCAGAGGTTTCGTCGACGTCTCAAGTTCGATGACCCGGGTCTTCAATCCGCGTTGCGTAAGGGCTGTAGCCAATACCGCACACAGTGTTGTTTTTCCCGTCCCACCCTTGAAGCTGCCAATTGTTACGATCTTCATGTCGTCTCCAGGTTCGTTTGGTGCGCCCTGAGCGCACGATTTAAACGAGTACCAGCAACAAAAATACCAAGCTGTAGAGTTAACGTATCATTGCGTTTTCAAGACTCGCAACAGCGCTCGCGCAAAAGGGGATATTCCTGCATAGAATTTTTATAATTCACTGTTTTTCTTATACTTTGCCCGAAAAGCAAGCAGACACTTCTTTCAATTCTGGATCAAAATCCAAAGAATCAAACAGATTCAAAAGGTTAAAAAAAAGGCCCGATTTTCATCGGGCCTCTCGCTTGATGCGGGAATTGGGACAGTCAGAGTCCCTTTTCAGGACAGTCTAGAAACCGAGCAGGCTCGCGAAGCGCTCTTTATGGAAGCCTTCGCCGCCGAACATGGCTTCAACCACGCGCGCACGCTTAATGAAGAAACCTGCATCATGTTCGTCGGTCATGCCGATACCGCCATGCATCTGGATTGTCTCGTTTGTGACGAGGTGTGCCAGATGAGAAGCTTTAGCTTTTGCAAGGGATGCCATCTGAGCGACATCATCACGGCCTTCATCGAGCGCCGCCAGAGCGCCAGCCACGCAAGAACGGGTCTGCTCGATTTCAGAGAACATGATCGCAGCGCGGTGCTGCAGTGACTGGAAAGAACCAATCAGCTGACCGAACTGCTTACGCGTCTGCAGATACTCGTGCGTCATCTCAAATGCCGCGACAGAGAGGCCGAGCAGTTCGGCTGCGGCACCGATCCGGCCACGGTCGAGAACGGCATCCAGAAGCGCAAAACCGCCACCGACTTCACCCAGAACATCTGCAGCCGGAACCACGACACCGTTCAGTTCAAGGTTTGCGGCGCCATGATAATCAAGCGTGCTGAGCTCGCTGATTGTCAGGCCGTCCGTCTCACGTGGCACCATAAACAGCGTGATGCCGTCTGTATCGCCCGCAGAACCGGACGTACGTGCCGCGATGATGAAGAGGTCAGCGAAGTGACCGTTTGGTACGAACACTTTCTTACCGGTGAGCGTATAACCGCCACCCGCAGCTTCAGCCGTCATTACGACATTAGACGGCGCGTGGTGTGCATGCTCGTCCACAGCCAGAGCCGTTGTGATCTTGCCTTCAGCGACCTTTGGCAGAACCGTAGATTTCTGCGCGTCTGTGCCGCCAAGAACCAGCGCTGATACGCCAACCATAGCCGTCTGCAGAAGCGGTGAAGATGCCAGAGTGCGGCCTTGCGCTTCGAGCACCTGGCCCATGCCGACGTAACCAAACTCGGAACCGCCGAACTCTTCCGGTACAAGAACGCCATACCAACCCATTTCGGCCATGGCGCCCCAGCTTTCCGGGTCTTTACCGTTTGCGCCCGCATTACGTTGCTTGCGGAAGTGTGTGAGTGAGAGCTGCTCGGACATGAAATCCTGAGCGGCTTCCTTGAGCATGTTCTGCTCTTCAGTAAGTACGAATGTCATTGATTCCTCCTAGAGACACCGTCGAGATAGCGCTCCACACGCTCTTTGATGTCTCGGTATTTTAAAACCAGCTCTGAGAAAGATAGGTTTTCTTTGAGTAACACATTGAGTTCATGATAATGAACAAACCCATCGGCGGAGAACTCTTTGGCGAATGCTCCTTTGTGAGACATATGTCTCATGAGCGCTACCAGCGTGTTTCCAATGGTGTGATGCAGCCTCATTATTTCAGGTTTCACTTGAGCATAGTGTGCAAAATCTTCGCGTTCGAGGTCCGCCAGAAAAGTGCCGAAACCACTCCTATGCGCTGGATCAAGATTGCGGAGCGAATCTTCGTATTTCGCAAACAGTGCAATCATCTCATCCAACTTTAAGAATAGCGTTTGAAACTGAATCTTCAGAGATGTGACCTGCCCCCAAAATGGGTCGGAAGTATCTGTTGCCGAACTTGAATTACGCTTCGTCTCAGCAAATTGATACAGTCCAACCAAGTCCGCAATAACGCCAACACCACTCAACAAAATCCCAAAAAACTCCGGATCAATGGCGGAGTTTTTCTCGTTTTGGTCAGACGGTTCCAGCGTCACCCCTTATGCTCTTTCAGTCCGAGAA
This sequence comes from Ponticaulis sp., assembly GCA_002723155.1. Classification (GTDB taxonomy): domain Bacteria; phylum Pseudomonadota; class Alphaproteobacteria; order Caulobacterales; family Hyphomonadaceae; genus Ponticaulis. The sequence continues at coordinate 239,209 of PBNO01000003.1, forward strand.
CGCGCTTCGCGATCACGTTGAGATTCACCTCAGAGGTGCCGCCTTCAATCGAGTTCGCTTTGGCCCGCAGCATCGCTTTGTTGGACGCCAGCTCCAGATCGGTGAAGCCCTCGCCTTCCCAGCCAAGGCCCTGATAGCCCAGCGTTTCGACAGTCATTTCTGTCTTCTTCTGGTTCAGCTTCGCCGCTGCGTATTTCACGATGCTCGCCGTGTGACCGACTTCTTCGCCAGCCTTGGACTGCTCGGCCATGCGGGCAACCGTCAGCTTGAAGGCTTTGTCATCCATTGCGAGGTCCGCAAGACGCATGCGCAGGTCCGGATCGAGCAGCTTGCCGCTCGCATCTGTGCCCACATACTCTTTCGCGCGCTCGTAAAGCGGCGGTGTGCCTGCACGGTCCGCGCCGAAGCCAGTCGCAGAGATGTTTGAACGCTCATACTGGAGAAGGCGTTTCGCTATCTCCCAGCCGCCATTCAGACGACCCACGAGGTGATCCTTTGGAACCTTCACATCATTGAAGAAGGTTTCACAGAACGGAGACGAACCGGAGATCAGCTTGATCGGACGCGCTTCGACGCCTTCGCTTTCCATGTCGAACAGGAGGAAGGAGATGCCTTCATGCTTTTTGGAAGTGTCGGTACGAACCAGACAGAAGATCCAGTCAGCCTGATCGGCATAAGACGTCCAGACTTTCTGGCCATTCACCAGCCAGTGATCGCCCTTGTCTTCACACTTTGTCTGAAGGCCAGCAAGGTCAGAGCCTGCACCCGGCTCTGAATAGCCCTGACACCAGCGAATTTTACCGTTGACGATGTCCGGCAGGAATTTCTGCTTCTGCTCTTCATTGGCATATTCAAGAAGAACAGGGCCAAGCATCCAGAGACCGAAAGAGTTCAGCGCAGGACGCGCTTTGATGCGCTTGAGTTCCTGCTGCAGGATAAGGTTCTCTTCCTTGGTAAGGCCACCGCCGCCATATGCTTTCGGCCATGTTGGCGCTGTCCAGCCTTTAGCGGCCATGCGCTCCAGCCAGAGCTTGGAGTCCGGATTTTTAAATTCTTCTTTGCGACCGCCCCACACGGTTTCGTCTTCTACTTGCGGGGTGCGCATGCTCGCCGGGCAGTTCTCTTCCAGCCAGGCCCGTGTTTCAGCCCTGAACTGGTCAAGGGTCGGGTCCATTCCGTCCGCCATTTTATTCTCCCTCGTGACGTATTTTATCGGGTTCAGCCCTGAAGGCTTTAGATAGTAAACTATCGTGAACCACTTAAGGTTACTCAGTCTTATTCTGTAAATCTAGCCAATGTGTGCCCCTATCCCAGGGTAAAGAAGCACGTTTTTCGATCTATACTGAAAAATCCGATGTTTTCCGGCATATCCTGCCCGAACATACCGGTTATGCCGTCGCGTCACGCGTTGACGCACACGTAAAGCCCCATACACTCCACTTAAAAGCGCGGCCCATTTGAGACGCCGCACAATACAGGGAGAGACAAGATGGGTTTCAACGGCGCAGCCCACCTGCCGAAAGTCTGCATTATCGGTGCAGGCCCGTCCGGCTTCACGACAGCCAAACGTCTGAAGGATGCGAACATCCCGTATGACTGTTTTGAGGTCTCAGACAATATTGGCGGCAACTGGTATTTCAACAATCCGAACGGCATGTCGTCCTGCTACGAAAGCCTGCACATCGACACGTCAAAATGGCGTCTGGCGTTCGAGGATTTTCCCGTTCCAAAGAATTGGCCGGACTTTCCGCACCACTCCCAGCTGCTTCAATACTTCCATGACTATGTAGACCATTTCGGTGTGCGCGAGACGATCACCTTCAACACAGGTGTCGACCATGCTGCCCGGCGCGATGACGGTCTCTGGGAGGTTCGCCTCTCAACTGGAGAAGCGCGGGTGTACGACGCGTTGATTGTCGCCAATGGTCACCATTGGGACCCGCGCATTCCGTATGAATATCCCGGTGAGTTTGATGGGTATCAGGTCCATAGCCACCATTATCGCGACCCGTTCGAGCCATACGATTTTCGCGGCAAGAAAGTCATGGTCGTTGGTGGCGGAAACTCCGCAATGGATATCTCTTCAGAACTGTCCCAGCGCCCGATTGCCGACACGCTCTATATTTCGCTGCGCCGGGGTATCTGGGTGCTACCAAAATACATGAACGGCAAACCCGCGGACAAAGCCGTTTTGCCTGCATGGCTGCCTTCGGGGCTGGGCCGAAAACTTGCTCGGGGCGCTATTAAAAAATCCATTGGAAATATGGAAAATTACGGTCTCCCGAAACCGGATCACGAGCCTCTGGAAGGTCATCCTTCTGTCTCGGGCGAGTTCCTCACACGCGTCGGATGCGGAGATATTCAAGTAAAGGGCGCGATAGAGCGACTGGATGGCGATGGCGTCGTCTTCAAGGACGGCACACGCGAAGAGCTGGATGCTATTGTCTGGGCGACCGGATATAAAATCAGCTTCCCATTTTTCTCCGACAACCTTCTGAAGCCCGATGAGAACCATAAATTCGACCTGTTCAAGCGCATGGTTCGCGACGGGTTCGGCAATCTGTTCTTTGTCGGACTAGCCCAGCCTCTGCCGACCCTCGTCAACCTAGCCGAACAACAATCCAAGCTCATCGCGGCCTATCTGACCGGAGAGTACGCCCTGCCACCGCCCGAAGAGATGCAGGCGATCACTAACAAAGACGATGAATTTCACCGCGGGCATTTCTACGCCTCCCCGCGTCATACAATCCAGATCGACTTCAACGCCTATTGCAAGGATTTGAACCGCGAGCTGAAGCTCGGCGAAGCGCGCGCAATCTCAAAACGAAAGGCTCTGCCTGTGCCGCCCCGCGCCATGGAAACGGCCTGACGCCACATAAAGAAAACCCCGGACTTGCGTCCGGGGCTCTCTCTATCAGCGGCTGACGAAGCCTATCGTGAACCGGCTGATGCTTCCACGTTTGCACGGAATTCTGCTTCGTTCGCATCGAGTACGACGGCGTTTGCGTCAGCGTGGAATGCTGCGCTATTTCCCGCTACCGGCATGGTCTCGGCGTCGGCCTGACCATTGCCACGGACATAGATCATGCCGTTGTCCATGCGATCGACGGTGCCAACCTGTGCGCCATCACGTGTGTAGACAGTCACCGGTGCCGGTGTCTCTTCTACGCGTGTATTGATCCGGCTTGCTGTGCCCCAGGCACGGTCCTGAGCATTTTCACGCGCCTGATCAGCGCGGTCACGCATTGCTTCTGCATCCGAGCGCAGGCGTTGGCCGAGTGTATCACCGGCATTCTCGATTTCATATGTGCTCAGCGAACCCTGAAGGTCGGATGCGAGCGCACCGTTCACCACGACGGAGTCGCGGTCAATCATTGTGTTCGTAGAGGTATCAATCGTGGACTGAAGGTCTACAGTATTGCCGATCGTCGAGCCGAGCTGGCCTGTCGTATCTGAAGTGACCGAGCCAAGCTGCGCAGACGCTGTGCCTGCAAGAAGGGCGACTGAAGCGGCTGTTGTGATAAGGTATTTCATGAGTGTTCCTCCGATTTCTACCTATGGCAATTCAACGGAGACGGTCGGGCTAATGTTCCAAAACAAGCCGATGAAACATCTGTAATGCCGACCTAAAAGCGGCCGAGAAGACCTTTGCCAGGCCCTGTCTCATAACCCAGAATATTGATCAGGTGCACGAAGAACAGGATCGCGACAAACGCGCTCACAATCATAATAAGCCGCCATGGAAGCAGTTTCGGACGCATATCATCCCGCGGCGCACTTGCACGATGTGATGAGAAGACCGCGAAACCAGCCATCACCAACAGGCCGATAACGCTCAAAATCATATCAGTTGAAATCGTCATGCCTGCCTGATGCGGTTTTCCGGAACGGTTCGAGTGTTGAGGCTTTAACATTTAGGGACAATCACAACGACGCCAAGCCCGCACTGAACAGACAAGAGCTGTTCTTCGTGCATTGGGGCGTTTTGAACATTCAGCCGCCAGAAGGATGACGGAATGACAGCAAACTCACCGACCGCAGACGCCATGGAGCCGGTAACTGAAGTACTGGCCGACGTAACGATGGGCAACATGATGGCCATCGCCATGCTGGCAGGCGCAGTCGTAATAGCTGTTATGATCCACGCCGTGATATATGGACTGCTTTCCAAGGCAGTCGGCAACGATGGCGACAAGCTGTTCGCTCGCGCTGTCCGGCGCACACGCACGGTATCACGGATCGGGTTTGGCGTGCTGGCCATCGAACTTGTGCTTCCCTTGGTAGACATGCCCGATAGTTGGCGCGGCCTGATCAATCAGGTCGTCACAATTCTTCTGATCGGAATTGCAGGCTGGCTGCTCAATCGCCTGATCAACGCCTTCACCGAAAACCGCGTCTCCAAATACGATCTCGACGCCGAGGACAATCTGGAAGCACGCAAAGTCTCAACACGCATGCGCCTTCTTAGCCGTATGATGACCATGCTCATACTGCTGGTGACGGTCGCCGCCATGCTGATGACCTTCCCGTCCGTGCGCTCGATTGGCATTTCGCTGTTTGCGTCGGCGGGTGTAGCCGGCATTGTCATAGGCTTTGCCGCGCGGCCTGTGCTGTCTAACCTGATCGCTGGCATTCAGATCGCCCTCACCCAGCCGCTTCGCATTGGCGACGCCGTCATTATGGAGGGAGAATGGGGCTGGATTGACGAAATCACTTCGACCTATGTCGTGGTAAAAATCTGGGACTGGCGACGCCTCGTCGTGCCGCTGACGCAGGTTGTCGAAAAGCCATTCCAGAACTGGACCCGCGAAGGCTCGTCCATCATCGGCTCTGTAACCTGGCATCTGGATTACACCGCACCCGTCAGCGAAATCCGCGCCAAACTGAAAGAGTTTCTGGAAGAAAGCGAGCTGTGGGACGGCGATGTACAAGTGCTGCAGGTGATCGACACGACGCAGGAAACCATCACACTTCGTGGCCTGATGAGCGCGAAGAACTCACCTATCGCATGGGATTTGCGCTGCGAAATCCGCGAGAAGATGGTCTCATGGCTACAGCAAGAGCACGCCTACGCCCTGCCACGCCGCCGCGGTGAAATTCACATTGAGGACTCAGAGATCGAATTTACGCCGTCACCGGCGCCGCGTGAAAGCGACGATACGGGCATGTCGGACAAAATCGATCATCCTGACGAAACACGCTGATCGGTTTCAGCGTCCAGCGTGCGGGCAGCTTCTTCAAACGCAAAAGCATGAAGCCGCGCCAGATGACTCACATCATGGCTATACCCGCCGCCCATCACACAGACGAGCGGCAAGCCCCGCTCACGTACGCGGGAGATAACCAGCCGATCACGCGCGCGTATGCCCTCATCACTGAGCTTGAGCTTGCCCAACCGGTCATCGGCGTGCGGGTCGACACCGGCATTGTAGAATACGATGTCCGGAGAGGACGCCTCCAGCACGCGCGCCAGTCCGGCCTCTAACTCACTCAGATAGCCTTCATCACCCAGCCCCTGATCGAGCCCGATATCCAGCGTTGAAGCGACCTTACGCACTGGCCAGTTATCCTCGCAGTGAAGCGAGAAGGTGAAAACGCTGTCGTCATTCTGGAAAATGTCTGCTGTGCCGTCGCCCTGATGCACATCGCAATCAATCACGAGCGCTTTGCGGATGCGTTCGGTCTTCTGCAGAGCACGGATAGCAACACCCACATCATTGAACACACAGAAGCCCGCCCCATGCGTATATTTGGCATGGTGGCTGCCACCTGCCGCGTTGCAGGCAATGCCTCTGGACAGCGCCGCTTCCCCGGCAAGATAGGTGCCCATACAGGAAAGTCGCGAGCGCATGGCGACAGCCGCCGTCATCTCGAAGCCGATGGTCCGCGCGGTTTTATAATCTACCGTCTGATGAAAGACCGCATCCACATAGGACGGGTCGTGCGCAAGCGCGATCATCTCAAAATCAGCAGGTTTCGGCCTACGGATCGGATTGGCTGGCGTGACGAGGCCAATCTCCTTCAGGCGACGCCCCGTCTCGCGATATTTGCGCATGGGGAAGCGATGCCCGTCCGGCACAGTCTCGGCGTCATATCTGTCATGATAGAAAATCGGCAGCATTGAGCTATCAGATAGCGCCAATCGGGGCGGGTTCAAACCTTGGCAGTGCGAAGCTGCTTGCGGGACAGGCTTTTCACGCTGACGCCGTGTTGGGTTTTATCCCAATAGAATGGACGCACGATCAGCTCGTAGATCGCTTTGCCTGCCGCAATCGTCTGAAGAGGCCAGTAGAATGGCGCCGTGATCAGCGCCCGAATAGCGCCAGCCGATGCGAGAGCGCCGGACATGACGACTGACAGGATATGCACGCTGAAACCTGTCAGACAGAGGATGATTGCTTCTGATGGCGGCGTCAGGCCCGGCAGCATGGCCTGCGCAACAAGCCAGAGCGCGAATGGCCCGTGAAACACTGCTGATAATACAGAGCCGGACAGCAGCAATACGGCAGAGATGTAATTCTTTAGCCCCATCACCCTGATCCGTGAGGCTGGAGAGGCCCGGAAGAAGACACCCGCCGTCTGGATAAAGCCTTTCACCCAACGTGAACGCTGACCGATCCATTGGCGAAGGCCGATCGGCGCTTCTTCAAATGTTGGCGGAGAGATATGACCCACGCGATACCCCGCGGCGGCAAAGCGTAGGCCAAGATCTGCATCTTCTGTCACATTGTAAGGGTCCCAGCCGCCTACTTTCTCAAGCGCTGCGCGATCAAAATGCGGACTTATGTAGCAAGCGCACCAAATTTCGGACTGCCAGAATAGCGCATTTTCTGCGACTCTGGCCAGATGAAACATGAAACTCCACTAACCCGACACGGTAAGCTCAACCCGTCTAAAACAGAGACATACGAGCACACCATAAACGGACTACTTACAAAGCGAGCTGACCTGTTCAATGAGGCTGAACGCCTGAGAGACAGGACAGCAGAGATAAAGAACGATGTAGCCGCTCTGGACCGCGTGTTAGCCACGCTAGGATATACCGGCGATCTCGACGCCATAATGCCACGGCAGAAGGTAACGCGCCTGTTTGGATCGGGTGAGCTTCTAAGAGCTTGTATGCAAGAGCTGCGTCACTCAGATGAACCACTAACTAGCAGGGACATTGCCCGAAACATCGTAGAGCTTCGTGGAGACGATCCCAACGACCGGAAGTACCTATCCGACATGACCCGCCGTATCTCAAAGTGTCTGCGTCAGGAACGCGCTGTAGGCTCTGTAAGGATGAAAGAGAAGCGCTCTGGTTGCGCGGTGTGGGAGTATGTTGGGATTACAGGGAAGTGATCGAAAATTTTTACTATCAAATTGATATCTAATTATGTTATGTAAATACCCGGCGAACAAGCGCCGGGTATTTTTATAGGTATCAAATGTCAGGTGTTCCGCACACTAATGGTGTACCGCTTCGAGAACGCCTTTCAGCCAATTCCCATTCGCTTCAGTGTGGCCAGTCCATGCCGCCTCGCCGGAGAGCTTACCGACGAACAGCTTATCATTTGAGTCAAGGCATCCTTGCAAGTTATCACGCACTTGTACGGCAGATGAGGCTGTGGAAATAATCCACACCGATTCCTGCATGTGCCAATAAGTACCGTAGCCCTTGAGCTTTTTTGAGAGGCAATCGTACTTCTGCCCCGGCGCGTGAAGATCGTAAGATACGATGTACTTAGCCATTAAGCGGCCCTCCCGCGACGATAAAGCGCCGCCTCATATGCAGATGGATGACGCTTGAGGTTGATTACCTCGCTAATGCGCCCCTGATTCGTATCAAAGTGGGCCGCGATACGGCTCTGAAGCCATCCATCCCATTTCATAAACCAAACTTGAATTGCATCATCTTTGGTCAGGATACGAGATGGTTTTCCGCGCTCTGGCGGAGTGTCGAAAGTAGGCATGTAGTTGCCTCCTCTTATGAAGAGGCGGGGCTTGACACGGACTCACGCTCCTGTCATCCAAGTTGGACAAGCTTGTGAATCATCCCCGCCTCGGGGTTACGATTAAGAACCCGCACCGACCACGAATCAGTGCGGGTTCAATCGTATTTGAGGCACAATTTACTATAAAAGTCGAATCCGATGTTCTTGCTTGGTTCTCAAGCCGCCGAACGCTGCCAGTACCCCGAAAAGTCGCGACTAACCGGCGCGCCCATAACGCCACGAACAACAGTGGCAACAAGATTGCCGTTATCGACGCGGCGGTGATCTTCCAGCCATGCTGCGTGAGCAGCATATTGATGAAGATACTTGTGAGACACCCAATGGTGCTGACCGCGTACCATGCGACGAAGGCGAGAGAAGAAGCTTTCAGCGTTGTTAGTGTGTGTGCCTGAGAGGTCGCTATACGCTTCTTCGTGATTAATGCGCCCCATTGCGTAACCGCGATAGAGGTGGTCCCAGTGCGTAGCTTCATCGGCGTAGATGATTGAACCCGGCTTCACTGTACGCGCTACAATGTCCACGCCATCAGCTTCGGTCTTCGTTACAAATGTAAGTGTGCGGCCTTTGCGCTCACGGATAGCAACAACGACGCGGCGCGTGCCTGTCTGGTAACGCTTACGGCGACGGTCTACGCGGTCTTTGCGCTGGTTCTTAGGGCGAATGTGACCGCCAAAATACGCTCCATCAACTTCGACTTCACCCGATACAGTACGGTTATCATATTCGTCAGACATAGACTCGCGAAGCTTATGGCAGAGCACCCAAGCTGTTTTGTATTGAACATCAAGCTCACGGCTCATCTGAACGGCTGATTTGCCTTTTGCTGAATTCACGAAAAGGAATACAGCGGCCAGAATGTCCATGAATTGAAGCTTGCGGCTCGCGAAGATCGTTCCAGACGTAACGGAGAACTGACGGTAGCACGCCTTGCATTTGAACTTGCGGCGCGTCGTGATCTTGTAAGTCTCACAGCATCCGCAGTCAGGGCAAACAGCTTCCCCGTCCGTCTCCGGCCAGCGGAGCTTGCAAAACGTCTCATACGCTTTGTCTTCACCAGCCCGGTAAATTCCGGTCAGTGAAAGCGTGCGAGCCGCTGCAGAAAGAAGGAAGTGTTGTGCCATTGTCTACGTTTGCGTTACCTATGTAACGTATATAGTACGTAGACGTATCGTAATCAATACCTTATGTATCGTTTATGATACTTTTTCCTGCAAAGGCGTTACGTTATGGCTGATCAGACCGAATGGGAAACCAAAGCTGCCAACCTTCTCAAGGCTGAATTGAAACGGAAGGGAATCACATATGCTGGTCTAGTAGAGAAGCTAGAAGGCATCGGCATATGCGAGAAGGAAGTGAACATCAGGAACAAGCTGAGCCGCGGGAAGTTCAGCGCGGCTTTCTTGTTGCAATGTATGAACGCTATAGAGTCTCAATCTTTGCGTTTGGATTGGTAGGAATACTTCTAGTTATTGCAATAATTACAGCTCCGACAGAGCGAGAGTTACGTGACGAATATAGTAATCATTACAATGAACAAACCTGTGAAAATTGGAAAAAGAGCTATAGCTTGGACCGGTGGTTTCCGCCCATAGTTTCGAGCTATATAGATTGCCAAGAGAGACAAACAGGCCGCGAAGAATACCAATCCAATGAAAACACTATAGATCCATTTAATCCAATACCCATCGAATTGAGCGATCTCTTGGCTCAACGAAGAATGGCTCACTGGACTGTATGGATTGCCATTTTCACAAGTATTGGCCTCGTGACACTTTTCTTCACCCTTCTTGAGGCCAACAAGACTGCTACTTTTGCTTTCAGAAGCTACGAAGCGACTAAGGAGCAACTCGCTCCACAAATATACGTTGGTCAATCGAGCGTCATTGTAAAACTTGGTCCCGGTGAGCAAGCTATCGTCAATATGGAAATATCGATTGAGAACGCTGGAGCGACTATTGCGCGGGATGTTTCGTACCAAATTGAAGTTGCCCCAATTCCGTACATCGAAAAACTTTCTGATAATGACGGCGTTATTTACACCAAAGGGGCGATAAATCGGTTTAATGTTTCTGCGGGAGAAACGTACCCAATTCAACTCGATTTCAAGCATCGGTTTTGGGATTTTTTTGTGGACGAAAATCGAACTAGCCCACGAGATATCAGAATAAGAGTATACCTCTCTTGGAGTGATTTCGACGGACGGAAAAAGTTGAACTTGATCGGAGATGCCAGCTTGCAGGGCCTCCAAGGGAACCTTTGCCAAAGCGCAATTGGACCATTCGTAAAGAGATAGCATAACTATCAAAAATTTAATCATTTTGACGGGTCCCGAAATGGGAGCTCATGTCGGCGCTTGGTGCGCTTGCTACATAAGTCCGTCAAAATGATTGCTCGTCCCACCCAGCATGACTGGCAGGCGGAGCGCGCTGAGCCCCGGCACGATCAGACCGAAATGGACGCGATATTCCTGGGTAAACTGGGCAGCGATCCAGCTCTCCCCGCTATTGTGCGGAATGAGCGGCGCCTGAACGCATGCGAGCGGCTTACCGCCTACCTCTTCGCGCGCAAACTGGAAGGCCCTCACTGCCTCTTTCAGCTGGGTTGAGTGCATGGCGTCTTCGGCATCGTAGACGGCGATCATCTGACCGGTCGCAAGCTTCAGTCCGAAATTGAGAGCGCGAGGCTTGGTCTGCACCTCACCTTCAGGCACGACGATCACTTTAAAATATGGCCGCAATTTCAACTGCTCGATTGCCGCCAGCGTTTCAGTATCGCTCTCTTCCAGAAGAATAAAGATCTCCAGCTGGCGTTTCGGATAGTCGAGCCCTTTCAGCGCCGCGATCAGAGGCCCAATGGCTTCGGGCTCACGAAAGACGGGCACCAACACGCTATAACGCGGCCAGATAAATCGGCGCTTTGCACTATCACCCGTGAACGGAGACGCTGTGCGCGCAGCAAAGCCCGCGCAAAGCAATACGCATCGATAGATGATCAGCAGGCAAAATGCGGAGAAGGCCAGAGCACTGACCGCGGAGAACAGCCCCATCGGCACCAGCAAAACACCCACACCCAGAACCGCGGCGATTTGTTTCACCAACGTCTTCTGAGCTGCCGTCACGCCTGTCTTACAGCTGGCTTCAGGATTAGCTTCGAGAAGATCATTTTCTGCGCCGAAACGGAGCCATTCCAGATAGGCCGCATCATAAAGGTCAGCTTCATGCGCGGCATCGCCGGTCCGAAGACCGGCGGTTAAACCGTCATTACCCCACCCGTCAGCCATGTCCCCGACAACCCCTCGTTAAGGAATTGTTAGGATTTAACCAGAGTTATCCACAGCGCGTCCAGCTATTTTTTGAAAAATACAACCAGACGCACCACACGAACTACCCTGTTAACTATAGAGTTTCGGATTTAGCGCCCTTCCACGAGCGCCAGAGCTGCGTCCAGAACAACATCACCCTCGCCCAGCACAATCGGAGCTGGAATAGCAATATCCGGCACAACGCCGCGCACGGTTACATCTCCGTTCGGGCGGATGATGTACGCTTTGGGAAAGCCCACACTCACCCCGCTATTTGGCAAAGTGAAGCTCTCCATCGCGCCATAGGTTGTCGCCAGATCAGCTGTCTCCTCGCCAATAATCGTGCCGAAACCGTAATCCTGAACCATGGCGGCGAAAGTCACCGCGTTTGAGTAGGAATGACGATCCACCAGCACATAGACGTTGCCCTCAAACTGCTGCTCCTCACGTGGCTGCACCTCCGGAAACTCGACCTCAAACACCTCACCATAAGGCGTCTCAGCGAACTTCTCCGCATAGATCGCATTCACGCTGTCAGTGTCATCCGGATCAAGCCGCGCCGCATTTGCGGCTTCCGCTTCAGGGCTGGAGCGCACATAAAGCTCTGACGCAAAGCGAAAAGGCTCGCCTGCAAACCAGGCGGCAATCGGGTCGGAAAAGGCAGCATCACCGCCCGGATTATTACGCACATCCACGATCAGTGCGTCCGCACCCGCCTCAATAAAGCTTTCAAAGCCCTCATCCACGAAAGTGAGATAAGCGTCTGTATTCCAGAGATTCTCAGGATCTTCGGCATTATAGAACGGTCCCGGCTTCAGATAGGCGACGCGATCTGAGAGCATACGCGCCTCTCGAAGCGGGCTCTCTTCGTCCGCCGCAGCGCTCGCCTGATTGGCCTGCATATCGAGCCGTGTCAGAGCCGGCAGCGTCACCGTTTCGATCACGCCCTCACCGTGCCGACGGACTTCCAGCTCGAACGTATCAACCGGTCCTGTCTCCAGCCAGAGATAAACCGGCCATGAAAATTCAAGCTGTGTTTCCAGCAGATAGTCGGTGTCCGCAGAAAGGTGTCGCCCGACACGTTCAAGCCAGTCTGCAATGCTCACGCCATTGATGGCCACGATCTCATCGCCCTCACTGACCAGATCACTTCCGGAATAATCCTCACCGATGAAGAAACGCCCTTCGCTGAAGCGCGGATAGAGCGGAAAGGCCAGTCCACCTTCGCCGACATACTCCATCCAGATACTCACCGGAAAATCGATGCGGGCGTGAGCGACGTCACCGAAAGCTGCGAAGGTCTGGAACAGGATCTGCGCCTCGTCCGGTGTCATGGGGTCGGTGATGCTGGCATAGGTCGCATCATAAACCGCGTCATATTCGGCACGTGTTTTATTCGCGAACAGATCGAAATGCCCGCTCTCAAGTCCGCCATAAAGCGCGCGTAAGTCTTCGCGCATCGCCTCGACAGACAGATAGCCTTCAGGAGGGGGCGGTTCCTGTTGGCTGCACGCGGCGAGTACAAACAGCGTAGCAACCGAAGCGATGACAGATCGACGGAAGAATGACATTGAAATCCTCATTATCAATAAAGTGTGCCTTCCACCTCACATGGAGCCGCCAATTCTCCCATGACGGAGCGCTCCTTTTGTCATGACGAAATCCTGACCATGCTTTCGGCAGGCTGCAAAGTCCTCTATCCATACAGACTTTCACAAGGCAAAAGAGCGGACCACGACACGAATGGATAGCGCTGTCGCAACATCGCAGATCATGATCGGAGACTGGCGTTTCGAGCCAGCCCTGCGCACGCTGATACGGGGCGATGAGACAGTAACGCTGGAGCCGAAGACAGCTGACCTTCTCACCCTGCTCGCCTCAAAGCCGGGCGAGGTGTTCACACGCGACCAGCTGTTTGATGCGATCTGGCAAGGCGTCACAGTAGGCGAAGATACGCTTGCACGCGCGATCATGAAGCTTCGCAAAGCACTGGCAGATGATGCCAAACAGGCCCGCTATATCGAGACCATTCCCAAGGCGGGTTACCGGCTGATCGCGCCTGTATTGCCCGTTGGCGCGCCGCGTCGCGGTAAGCGCAACCGCTCCTTCGTGCTGCTCGTTGGCGCGCTGGTTGTCGGCATTGTTGGCACGGGCGCACTACTCGTCACACAGCAGCCTCAACCCGCGAGCACGGATCAGCCGCTCGCACGCGCTGACGATCTTTATTCCCGTTTTACCCGCACAGATAATGAAGCGGCTATCTCTCTGTATGAAGAGGTTCTGACCCGTCAGCCCGAAAGCGCAGCGGCCCATGCGGGGCTCGCCAACAGTCTTGTTCAGCGCACCTTCCGATGGCCCCAAGGCGCAACCGGCGCAGACTCCGTCCGGGACGCGCACCAGTCCGGCCTGATTGATTCGCCGCACGCAACCCGAACACTGGCACGCGCCGAGGAGCTCGCCCTTCGTGCCGTTCGCCTCGCACCAAATGATGGCGGCGCGCTGAAAGCTCTGGGCCTCGTTTACTCAGCTCAGGGCCGGTTTGACGAAGCGATAGAGACTTATCAACGCGCGCTTGCGGAAGATGAAAGCGACTGGCGCGTTCTGATCAACCTCAGCGAAGCCTACAACATGACAGGCGAGCCGGACATTGCGCTGAGCACGCTCAAACGCGCTTATTCCGGCATGATGGCGGCCTATGAGGACGAGCCACAGCGCGTTGCAGACTGGCCGGGAGATATCGCTGTCCTGATTGGTGATTATCATCTGGAAGACGGCGAGCGCGACGACGCAGCGCTCTGGTATCGCCGCGCGCTGACACATCGCCCGTTTGACGAAGCCGCGACGTCACGGCTGGTGAGCGTACTTTCGGAAACTGGCGAGGCGGAGGCTGTCTGCGCAGAATATGAAGCGCGCATCGGCGATCTCCCCGCCTGCAATTAGCCCCTGAAACTGGACACAAAAAAGCCCGCCATACAGCGGGCTTTTCTAATTCTGTCGCTATCGCTTAGCGAAGTTCAAAGAAGACTTCGTAAGGCGATACACCTGAACGGTCGACGACGAGGTGCTGGTAGGTCACATCAATGTCGTCCAGAGAGTCGAAGCTTTCCAGCTGACGCTTGCTCTGGTGTTCCAGCAGATAGCTTGTGCGCAGATACTGGCTGAGCTCAATCGCATCGAGCTGACTGTCACCATTGATATCGGCTTCACCTGTCTCCAGCGCAGCGCGGAAGAAGTGAGCCAGATAGCCGCCCGCTTCAAACTTGGACGCCACGAGAGACACAACGTCTTCCTCCGAAGAGAAGAGCCCCATACGGCCCGGAGACGAAATCACGTCTTTCGCGAAACCACCTGAATAGCAGCTGTCGAGGATGATCAGCGCGCGCTCGACTGGCATGCTGTCGAGAAGCGCATCGAACTGAGTATCCGTCATCGGATTATCATAAAGCTCGATTGTCTCATCCATGCCATCCAGATCGGCTGTTTCGGCAGGACCGCGAATGTCGACGCGGTTACCGTGACCGGAGAAGAAGAAGACGAATGTGTCGTCATCATCCATGCGGGCAGACAGGGTCTGGAACGCCTGACGCAGGTTGGCTTCGGTCGCTTCTTCGTCTGTCAGCAGGATCGCGTTGCTGGCGTTCATGCCGCCAAAGTCGCGAACCGCATCATGAGCCAGCACAGCGTCCTGAGCCGTATATGGCAGGTCGTTATAGAAGCTCGGATAGTCAGAGATACCAACGAAGATGCCGTAGATTTCCGTGCTATCACCGCCATAACCGCCGCCATTGTTCGGGATGAGCTGGGAGTTGCCCGTGCCATCCGTTACGGACAGGGTGTAAGAGCCGGTTTCACCTTCAGCGTAAGATGTCGCCGTAATGGTGTAGCGACCGGAAGACGGTGCCCGGAATTCGATGACGGACTGGTCCAGAGACCCGTTATAGTCGTCGTTTTCAAGCGAAACGCCGCCCGGGCCTGTCAGGCGCAGATAAGTATCGATTGGTCCGGATTCCATCGTCACACGGACGTTCTGGCCTGCCTGAGCCTGGAAGGAATATGTATCTTCATATTCGCCATACTGGCCGCGACGGTCGCTGGTCGTTAACTGACCGTTTACAGACGCACCGACATACAGTTCCGAAGCATTGTTAGAGTTCGTGACAGGACGCGAAGACCCGCCGCCAGCGCTGACGTTGAGATTGTACCGACCGGTCTCACCTGGTGCGAAAGATGTCGCGATCACAGAGTACTCACCAGACGTTGGCAGTGACACATCAAGGCGGCTGTTCGTGCCCATATTCGGCGCATCATCGTTCGCGTCGATAATGCCTTCAGGGCCAACCAGACCAACCCAGGTATCAAACTCGGTCGAGCTCATTTCGATAGACAAACGCTGCCCGGCAGAACCTGTAAATGGATAGACATCGAAGAATTCGCCGCCTTCCAGTGTTTCGTCGCCGCGTGCGAGCGTGCCTGTTTCAGACATGCCAGAGAAGCTGCCAGCATATCCGCCACCGGAGAAGCCGCCAGACCCGCCGCTCTCCATAGAGAGTGCGTAAGAACCGGTTTCGCCCGGCGCAAAGCTGGTCACGATGACTTCATATGCACCGCCCTGAGACGCAACCGTCTCAACACGTGAATGAGACAGAGACCCTTCCCAGTCATCATTCTCAATCTGCTCGCCATTTGGCGTCACGAGAATAATGTACGGGTCGAACTGCTGAGATGTGAGATCAACAATGATGTTCTCGCCAGCAGACGCATTCAGCGTGTAGCGGTCGAGGAACTCGCCGGACTGAAGCTGTTCGTCACCGGACGAAAGCGAGCCAGTAGAGCCGGAGCTGTTGCCGCCGCCATAGCCAGGCTGACCGCCGCCATATCCGCCACCAGAGCCGTTGAAGGACAGCGAGTATGCGCCTGTTTCACCCGGTGCAAAGCTTGTCACCTGCACCATATAAGTGCCGCCATTTGCGGCCGTCGCATCGATGTGAGACCGCGACAGGCTGCCCTGATAATCATCATTATCAAGCTGCTCGCCGTCCGGCGTCTGCACGATCAGATACGGGTCGAAGTCGTTAGACGTCAGGTCGATGGATACCGCCTCGCCCGGGCCGGCTGTAAATTCGTAGCGGTCAGAATACTCACCGGTTGTAAGCGTCTGGTCGCCTGGTGCGAGAGTGCCTGTCGCGCCTTGCCCTGCACCGCCATCATAACCGCCGCCGTAACCGGCGCCTGCATCGTATTCGAGCGTATAGCGACCAGTTTCACCTGGTGCGAAGCTGGTGACGAGCACTTCATACGTGCCGCTGCTGGACGCTGTTGTCTCAATGCGTGAATGAGAAAGCGATCCCTCCCAATCATCATTGTCCATCTGGTCGCCAACTGGCGGGATCAGAATGAGGTATGGGTCGAACTGCGTAGACGTCAGATCAACCGTGATCTGGTCACCCGCATTCGCCGTGAATGTATAGCTGTCCTGATACTCACCGGACTGGAGCTGCTCATCCCCTGCAGCCAGATTGCCCGTGAATGTGTCGCCCTTGGCGACCTGCGCAATCGCCAAACCGGAGAACCCGATTGCGATAGCAGATGCGACGGCAACAGCGCTGGTTGAGCGCTTCAGCGTAGAAAGTTTTGGTCCCTTGAACATAACGTCCCCTCGTATTGCGTTTACCCCTGATGGTCAGCTGTAAAACGGACTAGTGACCTTCCCTTTCAAGCACTGTGTCGTCCAGCCAAACACCTGCGATCTAGGTATTGACAGTAGGAATTGTCACATAAACCTAACCTGAACGAAATGTAATTTTCAAAAAAATCTATAGAAACAGCCGAAAAATCATGCCCCTAACGCCAATAAAAAAGCCCGCCTGCTAAGTACAGACGGGCTTTATGAAGCTGAGGACTAACAGCTTAGCCCACTTATGACTTCACGTCAGATCAGCTGCGACGGAACAAGAGGTAATCGCCTGTTTCTTCCGGATCATAGCTGGTGACGATGACCATGTACTCACCAGCCTGATCGGTTGTCATTGTGATGTGAGAATGATCAAGCGAACCGTTATAGTCGTCGTTTTCTGTCCATGCGCCATCCGGTGACACAACGATCAGATACGTATCAAAGCCAGCCGAGAAGAGATCGAATGCGACCTCTTCACCAGCCCCGGCTTCGAATGAGTACACATCGCGGAACTCACCCGCTTCGTGCAGCGCATCGCCTTCTTCCAGCACCCCATTGATAGAGTCACCGGAACCGATTTCAGCTTCTGCTTCCAGCTCGCCGCCCATCACCGGGCCTTCTTCCTGGCTGTATTCAACCGTGTACGAGCCGGTTTCACCTTCACCGAAGCTGCGAACCAGAACAGTGTATGTACCCGGCACCCGGACACGCTGTTCTACATGCGAATGGCCAAGGCCCGTATAGTCGTCGTTTTCAAGTATTTCACCATCCGGCGCGATCACTGTCAGATAGGTGTCGAACTCGGCAGAGCGGAGATCAACAACCAGATCCTGACCAACTTCAGCTTCGATCTCATGGCTGTCCTGATACTGGCCTTCTTCAGCCAGATCATCGCCTTCAGCCAGCTCGCCGGTGAAGAAGTCGCGCGGATTGTCTTCATCGATCATGAAGGACAGTTCGTAATCACCGTACTCACCTGCTGAGTAAGCGGATGCTGTGATCGTGTACTCACCGCCTGCGAATGCTGTCAGTTCCACGCGGGAATGAGACAGGCTGCCTTCAAAGTCGTCATTGAACGTCTCGGAACCATCCGGGCCGCGAACCATCAGGAACGTATCAAAATCGATGGAGTTCATGTCGACGGTCAAGAAAGCACCAGCCGGAACATCCAGCGTGTACTCATCCATGTAAGAGCCGTCTCCACCGGTCGCGTCCATAATGGAAAGCTCAGCTTCGAGGGAGCCCTCGTCACCATCAAGTTCCAACGGCGGACCACCGATTGGTTCATCACTTACAGCGTAGCTGATTGCGTAGCTTCCAGCTTCACCAGAGCCGAATGTTGAGGCGCTGACCGTATAGACACCGCTCTCGGGGGCTTCGAATGCGACGCGCGAGTCAAAGCTGCCGCCGAAATCATCATTGACGAACTCTTCGCCTGATGGTGTCGCCACCGTCAGATAGCTGTCAAACGCATCAGAGCGCTGGAACAGCTGGAAGGTTTCGCCTTCGACAAGCTCGATCTCGTAGAGATCATACAGCGTCCCGTCTTCATTGATGCCATCGCCAAGCGTCAGCATGCCCTCAACGTCACCGCCATCGCGGGAGAGCGTCGTTGCCGGGCCGGCTTCGATCTCATCAGACACCTGATAGCTGAACGCATAATCGCCCGCTTCACCAGCGCCATAGCTGGTGGCAACGATTGTGTATGTGCCCGCCGTTTCAGCGACCGTCATGATCGCCGCATTCAGTTCGCCAGCAAAATCGTCATTCTCAATGTCATAACCTTGCGGTGTGGTGACACGCAGGAATGGATCGAACTGTTCAGAGTTGAGGCGCAGGATCAGCGTTTCGCCTTCAGCGACTTCAAGCTGATACACATCCTGCAGCGCGCCGGAGAGGTGAACACCGTCACCGAGTTCCAGGCGGCCATAGACTTCGCCAGCACCCGGCTCGAGCGTTTCAGGCGAGCCCGCAAATGGCTCATCGCTTGTGCGATAATCCATCGTGTACGCGCCAAGGCCGTCCATGCCGAAGGCGCCGACTTCAATCGTGTAAATGCCTGTCTCTTCTGCCAGCATCATCAGGCCGGAGTTCAGCGAGTCACCGAAATCATCGTTGAACATCTCTTCGCCAGAAGGAGACGTGATGGTGAGAACCGTATCGAAATCGTCTGAGTCGAGGCGCACCATCATGGATGTGCCCTGCTGCAGTGAGATTTCGTAAAGATCGACAACGCTGCCGTTTGGCATCATGCCGTCATCTTCAGACAGCTCACCCTCAACAACGTCATTTGTGTAGACCAGAACTTCAGGCACGCCTCCGAACGGAGTGTCGCTGACCTGATACTCCAGCGCGTAAGAACCCGTCTCGCCTTCGCCAAAGCTTGTGACGACGAACTCATATGTACCGCTCTCTTCTGCCTGCATCATCAGGCCGGAATTCACGCCCATGCCGTAATCGTCATTGACGTATTCTTCGCCGGACGGCGAAATCAGCGCGATAAGCGTGTCGAACTCATCAGACGAAACGCTGAAGAAGATGTGTTCGCCTTCTTCAATCTCGACTTCATATGTGTCGAAGAAAGACCCGTGTTCGTTGAAGCCGTCACCCATAGCGAGTTCGCCGGAGATGGTCTCGCCACCTGCCGCGATCTCCACTGCCGGGCCGCCCTCATTCAACTCGATCGTGTTGTATTCAAGCGTGTACTCGCCCGCACCGTCCGTATCGTATGAAGAGACAATGGCGATAAAGGTGCCGGTCTCTTCTGTGTTGAACATGACGCGTGAGTTGAAGCTCATGCCGTAGTCATCATTCTCCAGCAGTTCACCGGATGGCGTGACCAGCGTGAGGTAAGTGTCGAAATCGTCCGATACGAGATCGACATAGAGCATACCCGCGCTCGTCACCTCGAATTCGTATCGATCGGAATATCCGCCTGCATCTGTGGTGGCGTCGCCGTCTGCCAGCGTGCCTGTTACCGTTTCAGCGTAAGCGGCGCCTGCCATACCCATAGCCAGAAGCGCTGCAGCAGCTGTCTGGCACGTCAGGCGCGCCGCGAGTGATTTTGAAAGTGATCCGAGCATGTGTTCCCCTCGATCTGAGTTCCGTGATCATCGGGGTAAACGACATAAAAGG
Source organism: Ponticaulis sp. (assembly GCA_002723155.1). Taxonomy (GTDB): domain Bacteria; phylum Pseudomonadota; class Alphaproteobacteria; order Caulobacterales; family Hyphomonadaceae; genus Ponticaulis. The sequence goes on from PBNO01000003.1 coordinate 259,316, forward strand.
CAAAATTTAGCCTTTAGCTGCAGATTAACTGCGATATCCCACCAAGCCCCGATTGATGTCCGACACCATATCGACACCAAGATAAACCAGAGCTGAATAAACCTGAACGGCGTGCGCTCCGGCACTTAATTTTTCGTAAGCCTGTTCAGCAGAGCTAATTCCACCCGCACCGATCAGGTCAAAACGCCCTTCAAGGCGGTCTGCGAAGGCACGCAGAATTTTCGTCGATAATTCAAAGAGCGGCGCACCCGACAGTCCGCCCATCTCGCCCTTATGGATACTTTGAAGCGAGTCTGGGCGCTCCAGCGTCGTGTTAGAAATAATCAAACCGGAAAGCCAGCTGCCCGCTGTGTCGATTACGCCCACAATGTCGTCGATAGCGGTTTCATCCAGGTCTGGCGCAAGCTTCAGAAAGACAGGGCGTGAGACCTTGTCCGCCTCGGCCGCAGCGGATGCCGCCTCACCGCAGCGAGTCAGAAGATCTGTCAGCGATGCCTTATCCTGAAGGCCGCGCAGTCCTGGCGTGTTTGGCGAGGAGATGTTGATCGTCACATAATCACAATGCGCCCAGACGGCTTTCACGCCGGTCTCATAGTCTGCAATCTTGTCTTCGCTGACTTTGTTCGCGCCGACATTCGCGCCGAGCTTAGCCTGCCCGCGATACTTTTTCAGATTGGCAACGAAGACATCCAGCCCGTCATTGTTAAAGCCCATCCGGTTGATCACCGCACGGTCTTCGGTCAGGCGAAACAGGCGTGGACGCGGATTACCCGGCTGGGGCTGCGGCGTCACCGTTCCACATTCGACAAAGCCGAACCCGAAGCCGGACATCGCGCTTGGTACTTCCGCGTTTTTATCGAAACCCGCAGCAAGGCCAAGCGGTGAATTCAGTTCAAGACCGGATTTAGGAAGCACTGTCTTAAGCGATGGATCAAGCCGAGGCGCCCCCTTCGGTCCGAAGCCGGCTTTAAGCGCTTTAATCGTCATACGGTGCGCGGTTTCCGGTTCAAATTTGGTCAGAACCGACTGGCCCAGTTTATAGATCGACATGGAGCGCCCTTCCGCATGAATCGCCATTTTCACGCGCCTAGTTAGCGCGTCCGGAAGCTCTAGGGAACCATGGTCGCGAGCCGCTTGTTTCCTTTTCATCGAAAGGAAGACATATGACCACGAAGAACAGTTATTCAGTCGGCGACAGAGTGGAATGGGATTGGGGAAACGGCACGGCCTCCGGTGAAGTGCAAAAGGTGTACACTCAAAAACGAACTCTGAAGATCAAAGGAGAAGACGTCACCCGTGACGCAAGCGAAGACTGCCCAGCCTACAGAATCGAGACCGAAGATTCAGAGGTGCTCAAAAGCCATTCGGAACTTCGTAAGGCCTAGCATAGCGAACGCACTAAAATAGGTAGACATTCCTACATAATGTGGTAATTATCGGAAAACATACCCATAGGAGGTGGGCATGCGACATTCCGATATGTGGAAGGGCCTCGATCTTCTTGCCGAGCGTCATGGCCTTTCAGCCTCAGGCCTTGCCCGCGCCGCCGGTCTCGACCCAACATCATTCAACAAATCCAAGCGCGTTTCACGCGATGGCAAAGCCCGCTGGCCCTCAACGGAAAGCGTCTCACGCGCGCTGAAAGCGGTCGGCTCCACCTTTGAAGAGTTCGCAGACCTTGTGGAAGGTCGCCCGGGGCGATCCGTTCCCCTCATCGGCCTCGCGCAGGCTGGCAATGACGGCTATTTCGATGATTCAGGCTTTCCCGTCGGGCAAGGCTGGGAAGCGATCCGCTTTCCGGGGCTGATGGATGAAGCTGTCTACGCGCTCGAAATCACAGGCGACTCTATGGAGCCCATCTTCCGCGAAGGCGACCGCGTTATCGTTGCGCCGGGCGCGCAGGTGCGCCGCGGCGACCGAGTCGTCGCCAAAACCGTTCGGGGTGAAATTCTGGCTAAAACGCTTGGCCGCACGACTGAAGACACGGTGGAACTGATCTCAGCCAATCCCGCCTATCCAGTTCGCAAGGAAGCCCGCTCTTCGATCCGCTGGATGGCCCGTATTTTATGGGCCAGCCAGTAAGATCAAAGATCACGCAACAGATCAGGCGAAGACTTCCGCATCCACCTCTCTCGGTCGGTGCGGAAGCATTTTATGGTAGATGAACGCTTTCCAGATCCCGCGCCCCAGGAAAAACGGACCAATCAGGTTGATCCAGCCAGGATTGGTGACCTGTCCTTCCATGAGCGCCAGAACGAATTCGGCCCAATTCAGAATGAAGAAGATCATGCCCAAGATCAGCGCAACGCGCGATTTCATAAACCAGCCGAAAAAGCCCAGCGCAGCCGCAAATGCGATGTAGAGGCCAAGCGTCACCTGCAGATAAATCTCTTCACCGGGAGGTGTATCGACCATGTTAACGTCGAAGAACATCAGCCCAAGCTGAAGCGCAGCGAGCCCGGCCAGCAGCCATAGCATGACCGCGCCGCCCTTCACGGCTTTTCGCGCGATCAGAAATCCTGTTTCATCGAACGTCTGAGTGTTTTCCATGGCAAATCCCTCCCCACCATTCAGAAGGGCAGATCATCAGCAAGGATTAGGAAACACAAGCCTAAATTGATACAAACCTAACTTGCCAGCTTTTGCGCGTTAGGGCCGTACTGCATATCAATGCCTTTAATGTGTGCGGTCAGCCAGTGTTTAAGGAAGAAGAAGAACCCGTCTTCCAGCTTGCCATGGCTGGCATGTGCCGCTTCGGCGTAACCAGTGAACTTCTTCAGAAGGTCTTCATGGATGAGTTTATGCGTTTTGAACTTCGGATAGCCGGAGCGCTCCATAAAGTCTTCTTCATCCTTGAAATGCTTAACCGTTGCCGCGCCAAGCGCATCGAGAATATCGAGGACTTCCTTACCAGTTTTTCCGGCGTCTCGGGCATCGTGCAGGCGGTTCATCAGGTTCAGCAGCCCCTGATGTTCGCGATTCATCTGATCGACACCAACATCCAGGCTCGCATCCCAGTTCATAATGGTCATTACAGGTCTCCAACAGCAAAATCTGGAAATACCCATACAAATAGACCGGTTAATATCCGGTACGCTTTTATTCATCATTTTCGCGCTATTGACGAAAAAAGAGAGAAAAGGCTGAGAAATAATTCGCCAGCAATCACGGGCCTTCTGCGCTTCTGCGCGAGAGATTTCCACAGGCCATTAACGAATCGTTAATCCGGTGGCTTGCCTGATTCTGCGAATACGTCGAGTCTTTCTTCACTCACGAATAAAGGACCACCCCCAATGGCCCGCATAAGCACGCAAAATGCACTCGAAATCTGGTGTGATGTCACCTCTCAGGTGGTCAGCGGCGACTGGCCCGACCTGACGCTCCGCCAGCAGGCAATCCTGATGCAGGTATACCTGAAGCCACAACCTCACACAGTCCGCGGCCTGGCCCGCACGCTGAACATCACCAAGCCGGCTGTCACACGCGCGATCGACGCCCTGTCAGCTCTGGATCTGGTCAAACGGAAGAAAGACCCGTCCGACCTGCGCAATGTTCTGATCCAGCGCACGGTGAAGGGATCGGTATTCCTCAGCGAGTTCTCTGAACTCTTTATCAAGGAAGCGTCGGAACGCGGCCTGATCAGCGAGGAAGATACAGAAAAGGCGGCCGCTTAGGACCGCCTTTCTTAATTGGCTTAGCTGTCGACAGCTTCGACACTGTCTGTGTCGAGATCGCTGGCAGGCGTACGCGCCATCATGGCGCGAAGGCCGGCATCATCATCAGAACCATTGTCATCAGATGCTTTAGCGTTGCTCGCTTCATCGTCATTGCGACGGCGGCGCGCTGGACGGCGGCGACGCGTTTCCTTGCGCTCACCTTCATCAGACTCTGAGTCAGAAGACGCTTCTTCAGCCTGATCATCATCGCTGTCGCCATCAACAACCTTCATCTCGTCGACATTGTTATTGTCGCGGTCACGATTGCGGTCGTTGCGGTTATTGCGGCGGTTGCGGCCCTGATTGCGATCCTGACGCTCTGAATTCTCGCCGGACTGGTCGTCAGCGCTCGCTTCATTGTCCTGATCATCCGATCCATCCTGATCGTCCTGCGGAGGACGCTCTTTCGGCTGGTTCGCCATCATAATACGGAAATAGTGTTCCGCGTGCTGGAAGTAAGCTTCCGCATTAATTCGATCGCCAGAGGTTTGAGCATCCCGGGCATACTGGAGATATTTGTCGTAAATCTGGTTGGCGTTACCACGAATTTTTACGTCCGGTCCATTGCTCTCATATGAACGATTGGCCGGATTGCTTGGCTTACGCCCACGCCCACTTCGGCGTTTCATATATCCATCCTGCGTCTGCTGATAGCCAGTAGCTAACTACTAGAAATGACAGCCCTTCGTTCAGTGCATCAGTTTCAACGAATCTGAAGGGGAGCCCCGACTTAAACCAGTCAACTGGTTCGCGTACTTCTGCCTAGCGTCAATCTTCGATTCCGCCAAGCCCTTTTTTCACTGTTTTCTTCCGAGTACCACACGATCATGCCCTGAAAAGTCTTTCAGAATGGTCAATTCCGCAAAACCATGCCCATCCATCAGTTTCTCAACGGCTTTTCCCTGATCATAACCGATTTCAAAGGCAAGCCATGCCCCTGCCTTCAAACTGTCATCACAAAGGCTTGTGATCGCACGATAGGCATCAAGGCCATCTTCGCCACCATCAAGCGCCAGATGCGGATCATGATTGAGCACTTCCGGGTCGAGCGTCTTCATGACATCAGAGACGATATAGGGCGGATTAGACACAACGATGTCGGCCTGAGAGATCGCTTCGCGCCCTACCTCCCAGCTGCCCTCAATGAAGGCCACACGGTTCTGAACGCCCACCCGAACAGCATTCTCGCGCGCAAGGCTCAGCGCATCAGGGCTGAGATCGACAGCTGTTCCCGTCCAGCGGGGGCGATAGTGCAGAAAGCTTTGCAGAAGACAGCCCGTGCCCGTGCCGAGATCGACAACGCGTCCCTGCTCTACGCCCTCAGTCAGAGACAGCGCCGCTTCAACTAGCCTTTCACTATCTGAGCGCGGCGCCAGTGCGCGCTCGTCGGTGAGAAAGCTCAGCCCCATAAAGTCGACATGCCCGATGATGAGCGAGACCGGCTCACGGTTCTTACGGCGCGCAATCATCTTATCGAACAGGGCGGCCAGCGTATCATCTACGATGTCCTGCTCACGCATGATGAAGTCGGATGAAGAGATGCCCGCCGCCTCGAACAGCAAAAACTTTGCGTCCTCGCGCGCGCCGTCAATGCCAGCCGCATCGAGCTGCGATGCGCCCCTCTGAAGAAGCTCCCGATACGTCAGCCCAGTGCTCACGCCCGCTCCAGCCGGTCGCCAACACGCACAATGCCGGTTTTAGCGACATGCGCGTACAGCCCGAGCGTGTTGCGCCCGAAATGCTTGTGCAGCAGCGGCACGGTATCAAGATCATAGCCCTGTCCGTCCGGGCTGGCGTGTGTCGCCCTGCAGCGGACCGTTGGCTTGAAGACACGAAGCTCTGCTTCGCCAAGCTTCAGAATATCGCCCTCAGCCCATTCGTCTTCTTCCCAGGCAGACAGCCCGTCAAAGACGAGATTCATGCGAAAGCGGGAGGCTTCGACCTCGCGACCAAACGACTGCGATACCGCATCAACGCTCGCCAGATTGAGAAGCGAGACATGGCCAAGATGATGGTCTGAGAACCGGAACGCGCCCGGCGCTTCCAGAACCTTTAGCGGCCCCGGAAAGGCCTCACCGAAACTCGATGCCAGGTAATCTGCGAGCCTATCGCGCCCGGCTACGTCACGAAGACTGAACGCGCGAGTCTTGCCCGCCTCATCTGTGATGTGAAACTGACCGCTCGCCTCGTCAAAACGCGTTTGAAGCTTTGCCACCACCGCGCTGCGCGCCAGCACTGTAAACTTCATCTTGCTGACATGTGCAGGCGCATCCGGATCAAACCCTGACGGGCCATTCTCAATCGCGTAGACGCGATCTGCGGGAAAGCCTTCGCCCTCGGTCAGAGTAACGGCATCCACCGCCTCAGGCGTGAAACCCTTCACCGGATGGCGGTAAATCGCTGCAAGCCGCCCTGCCGACATGATCAGCCTTCAGCTTCCATATCTGCGAGCTTGGCGGCCTGATCTTCTGCCAGAAGCGCGTTGATCACATCGCCAAGATCATCACCCGCCAGAACGGTATCCATTTTATGGAGCGTCAACTTGATACGGTGATCGGACACGCGGTTTTCCGGGAAGTTATAGGTGCGGATTTTCTCTGAACGGTCACCGGAGCCAACCTGCGACTTACGGGCCTCAGAGCGCGCAGCGTCTTTCTCTTCGCGCTCTTTCTCATAGAGACGGACTTTGAGAACTTCCATCGCTTTGGCGCGGTTGGCGTGCTGGGACTTCTCAGATGAGGTCACGACGATACCGGTTGGAAGGTGGGTGATCCGGACGGCAGAGTCAGTCGTGTTAACGTGCTGACCACCCGCGCCAGACGCGCGCATCGTGTCGATGCGGATGTCTTCCTGTTTGACTTCAATTTCGACATTCTCTGGCGCTGGCAGAACCGCCACGGTCGCCGCCGAGGTGTGAATACGCCCGCCGCTCTCAGTCTTTGGAACCCGCTGCACGCGATGCACACCGGATTCAAACTTCAGCTTACCGAACACGCCATCGCCTTCGATTTCTGCGATGATTTCTTTATAGCCGCCCGCATCACCCTCAGACGCAGAGATGACATTCATCTTCCAGCCCTGAAGCTGAGCATAGCGTTGGTACATGCGGAAAAGATCGCCCGCGAACAATGCCGCTTCATCACCACCGGTACCGGCACGCACTTCGAGCACCGCGTTCGCATCATCATCCTGATCTTTCGGCAGAAGCAGGATCTGAACTTCGTTCTCAAGATCGGGGATCGACTCTTTCAGCGCGTAATATTCCTCGCGCGCGAGCTCCGCCATGTCGGGATCATCGCCCTCCATCATGGTTTCGGCTTCTTCGTAGTCGGCGCGGGCCTGCGCGAGCTCTTTTGCCTTCTCGGCAACAGGGCGCAGTTCGGCATGCTCTTTCGACAGCGCAACAATCTCGTCCGGATCGGACACCGCACCCATACGGGCTTCGACTTCCTCAAAGCGGTCGATTACCTGTTCGAGGCGGTGCGCTGGAATAGTGGCCATTGTCTGATGATCTCCTGGAAGACGCCTGAGATAATCGAAGTCTGCCCGAATGAACAGAGGGCAGCGTGAGTTTCAGCCCTCTACATAGCTGGCCGGCGGCTCGGGCAGAAGCTGCATCGGCGAGAGTGTATCCGCATCTATGCGCAGCTCCACCTGCTCCACCTCTTTCACTTTGGCGCTGCGATAGCGGATATGATGCCAGACGGCATCACCATCGGAATTCAGAAAATCGCGCAAAGAGAAAGACAGGCACGGAAACGCCTTCGAACTAAAATCATTGGCGAACAGAACGAGGGTCTGGCCGCTTTCCAGTTCCATCAACAAGATATCTGATTGCTCGCCGCTGCATTCAACGCGCATGACCGAGCGCGCATCCACTTGCGCGATCCGGACGCGACCAGCCTCGATCGCCGTTTCGAATTTGCGCTGATGGAGACGGGACTCGCCTAACATATCCTTGCTGATCCATGCGATCAGCAGAACGCCAAACCCGCCCCAGAACAGATAAAGCCAGACATCAATGCCGTGCGAGACGGCGATAGAAATCCAGCACATCACAGCGACCAGCACCGCAATGACAGGCAGCCTGATCAGCCGGTGAAAGTGCATTTTCAGCACCGACCGCGACACTCTGAGAAGATGCCTCAGATAGCGCAGCTCCGAAGCGGTCGCTGCGCGGTCTGTCGGCGTAAGAAATACAGGGTCAGGCTGAAATGCGTCTTGTGTCATCAGCCGAGGAATATGCGCAGAATCTCTCGCACCACAATGACAATCAGGCAGATTGTTGAAAGCGTGAAGACGAGGAAACGCGACACGACATGATTAACCGTGCACTGGATCAGAGAATGCACAACACGCAGCACGACATAGCCCCACAATAGCGCGACATTCACGCTGTCATGGCCACCGCCGAGAGACAGGAAGAATGCAAGCGCATAGAAGATCACAGGCTGTTCCAGCAAGTGATTGTAATTGTCTGCTTTGAACGCGACCGAATCCGGCAGTGCATTGGCAAGCTTGCCTGTGCGCTGTCCGTCCTGCGGATCAATACCGGCTTTGCTCATCGCGGGAATACGCGTGGCATACATCCAGACCCAGATAATCAGCGTCCATGTGATCAACGCCAATACCGGCAGTAATGCTGCGCTATTCAGGCTTTCCATCGTTGTAGGCATATCTCTCTCCCGTTGTTTTTCTGGCACCTTATCTCAACGAACGCACAAACCTAGTTGAAAAGTCGAAACGAGTATGGTTAACCTGAATACAACTTAAACGTGCATTTTGGAGACTTGGATGGCGGATACTGCAACACTCAGCGAAAATGCCAATGCCCCACAGCCCGAAAACTGGGGACTAACGGCTGTGCGCACAGCCCTTCAGCCGGAGGGGCGCACGCGTGATTTGCCTTTCATGAGAACGGCTGGCCTTTCAGAAACACTGGAGCTGATCGACACTGGGCCGGGATATCTCACCCTCGCCTGGCGGGCAGAAGCGCCCCTCGACAGTTATGACGGCATCATTCAGGGCGGCATGCAGACTGTCGTGGCGGATGTCGCGCAAGGCCACGCCTTCTCTACGCTGCTGGAGGAACCACGCGGCTTTTCAACCGTTGATTTATCATCGCGCTACCTACGTCCGATGCCATCCGGGCAGACCTATACGGTGGAAACGAAGGTGACGGAAAAGACCCGTCGGACAGCGCTGATAGAGACAACAATCAGACGTTCGGATGGCAAACCCGTCAGCCACTTCCTCGGAAGCTGGCAGATCGTCCAACGCGATTTCAAACTGAAATCCGCCTGAAGTTTTCGCTCAACTGTGCCAGCCTCTCATAAGGCTGGCAGCTTTTTATGGAGCAGCGAATCTAGTCGTCGCCGTGATCGAGTTCGGCTTCCTTCGCCTTGTTCGCCACCTGCAGCGCCATCATCAAAGACTTGGCCTTTGGAAGCATAATCAGGCTTGCAATGATCGTAACGACGGTCAGCACAAACATCAGAAACAGTTTCAGAGCCAGACCGATATTCGCCATCGGAATGATAAATCCGAATGGTGCAAAGATGATCAGCACGATGAAACCAACGAAGAAGGCCGGCCCGTCAGCCGTATCAGAGCTCAAAAAGTCCTGACCGCACGCCTGACAGTTCGGCTTGAATTTAAGATAGCCCCGGAACACACGGCCCTGGCCACAATTCGGGCAGCGCTCTGCTAGGCCTGCCGAGATAGGGGAAACTCTTGTCATACCGGTCAGATGACGCCTCGGCTTTCAAAGGTCAACGCGACCTTTGAGCACAAAGCGATCACACATCTGGCAGAACTGGACTTAAATCTTCCACCAATAGCCGGTGAGTGCCGGTATCTCGTTTTCGATATTGTGCGGCTCCACGCCGATATTCGAAATGATCAGCTCGCGCTTCTCTGGCAGCTCGAAATCATACTCCAGCGGCCGGTTTGAGAGATTGAACACGCAGAGAATGGTCTCATCCCCCTGCTTCCGTTTGAAGGCGAGCAGGTATTCTTCTGCCGTGATGAACGCCAGATCACCGATACGGATCGGGGCCAGATCACGGCGTAGACGGATCGCCTCCCGTGCAAACACCAAAGTAGAGTACTCGTCCGCCTCCTGAACATCTGGGGCGAGCGCGGCGTGCGCCGGATCGACCGGCAGCCATGGCTCACCCGTGGTGAAGCCCGCATACTCTTCCGTAGAAGACCATGGAAATGGCGTGCGCGCCCCATCGCGTCCCAACGTGTGTGGCCAGTTCTCAATGGCTTCAGGGTCCTGCAGGAATTCATACGGCACATTGCCCGTTGGCAGGCCGAGTTCTTCCCCCTGATACATGAAGACCGTGCCGCGCATACTCAGCAGCAAAAGCAGATAGAGCTTGGCATGGACGACAGTGTTCATTCCATCCGACCAACGCGAAAGGACACGCGGCGCGTCATGGTTGGAAAACGCCCAGCTAGGCCAGCCATGGGCCGGATCGCCTTCCCAGCTGGAGAGCGAATTCGCAATCGACCAGCCCGTCAGATGATCAAGATAGAGGAAGTCGAAATTGTAAGACGTGTTCAGCCTTTGATGGCCGGATGTGTATTCGCGCTGAAACTTGAACGGATCAGGGCTGGAGACTTCCGCGACTGTGAACTTGTTGCCCTCATAACCATCAAGAACCCAGCGCATACGCGTCAGGAAATTCACCGTCTCATGGTGGGTTTCACTGTAGATATGATCCTGCATATCAAAGCTGCGCACGACCTCCTCAATCGGGCGGCCTGACGGCGGATTATCTCGCAGTTCAGGATCGTGCATGAAGCAGTTCACAACATCGAGGCGGAAGCCGTCCACACCGCGATCCAGCCAGAAACGGGTCACATCAAGCAGAGCGTCCTGAACCTTTGGATGATGCAGGTTGAGGTCCGGCTGGGAACTCAGAAAGTTATGCATGAAGTATTGTTTGCGGCTGGAATCCCATTGCCAGGACGAGCCACCGAAATAGGCCTGCCAGTTGTTTGGCGGCGATCCATCCGGCTTGGCATCAGCCCAGATATACCAGTCGGCCTTGTCATTCGTTCGGCTTTTCCGGCTTTCCAGAAACCAGTTATGCTGGTCGGACGTGTGGGAATAAACCTGATCGATAATGACTTTCAGACCTAGCTCTTTAGCCCGTTTGAACAGCGCCTCGAAATCCTCGATCGTCCCGAAAATCGGATCAACGTCACAATAGTCGGAAACGTCATATCCGAAGTCTTTCATCGGCGATTTGAAGAAGGGCGACAGCCAGATCGCATCCACATTCAGAGACGCGACATATTCCAGCCGCTCGGTAATCCCTTTGAGATCGCCAACGCCATCGCCATTCGTATCCTGAAAACTACGCGGATAGATCTGGTAGAAGGTCGCACCGCGCCACCATTCATTGGGCGAAGACGTTGTAAAGATATCAGCCAAACAGGGCTCCATTTACTCGAAGGGTGTTTCTACTTTGCGGACCAGATGAGTCCGGTCAACCGCACAACACGCCATTCCTTGCCTCTATTCCCGTGTTGAAGAACAATGCTGCAGATTGATCAGAAAGTGACGCATTGAGCACGCAAATTCCTCCGGACTGGCCCAAAACCGAAGTTGAAGCTTTGTCGCTCCAAAAAGAGATGGCGAACAAGGTGATAGAAACGACGCTGGAAAAGCCTGTGCGCACACTTGGCGGGCTGGACGTCGCCTATGATGAGGAAAGCGATGAACTGGTCGCGGCACTTTCGCGCTTCGACTACCCGTCCATGCAGCATGTCGCCTCGCACACCTCGCGCGGGAAGACAGCATTTCCCTATATTCCGGGCCTGTTTTCCTTCCGCGAACTGCCTGCCGTATTACCGCTATTTGCAGAGCAAGACCGCGCGCTCTGGCCGGATGTCATCATTTGTGACGGCCATGGGCGTATTCATCCGAGGCGTTTCGGCCTCGCCTGTCATCTGGGCGTACTGCTGGACTGGCCCGTAACCGGCTGCGCAAAAAACCATCTCTGTGGAGACTGGGAGGTTCCAGCCGAGCCGCGCGGTAGCTGGTCGCCGGTGGTCATGGACGGTGAAACCATTGGCGCGGCGCTTCGTACGCAAGACGGTGTGAACCCGATCTTTGTATCTGTCGGCAACAGGGTCACTCTGGAAGAGGCTATCGAGGTGGTCCTGAAGGCCAGCCCCAATTACCGCCTGCCAGAAACAACAAGAGCTGCCGACGCAGCAGTGCGGGCAGCTCTTGCAAAGACATGAAATGAGGCGGGAAGCCTAGCGCCAGCCTGCCCGGTCAAACACGCGAACAGCCGTCGCCTGATTGGTACCAAGCGCTGTTACCTGCAGATCATCCTCACGGAAATCGCCAAGGCCGGATACTTGCGGAGCCAGTTCGGCCTCCAGGTTGACCGGATACTCGTTATTGCCCGCAGAGAACGCTGTCTGAACGTCTTCGCGCGTCAGGAAGTGAAGAAGCTCAATCGCATTTTCACGGTTCGGCGCATACTGGGTAAGACCGCCGCCGGATACGTTTACGTGCGTGCCAGCCCCATCCTGGTTCGGGAAGATGATGCCGATATTGTCGTAAACCGCGCGCAGATCCGGATTATCGGACGCTGCAAAACGAGCAATGTAATAGGTGTTCGCAAGTCCGATACCGCACTCACCCGCTGCAATGGATTGCAGAATGGATGTGTCATTGCCCTGCGGTGGACGCGCAAAGTTCTCAACCACGCCCTCAGCCCATTCCTGAGCCGCCTCTTCGCCGTCACGCTCCACAATCGAAGCCAGAAGCGAGATGTTGTAAATGTTAGAGGATGAGCGCATGCAGACTTCGCCCTGATAAGCCGGGTATGCGAGGTCTTCATAGGTTGTCAGACCTTCAGGTGCGCCTTCGGACTTGTTGTATACAATTACGCGCGCACGCTTAGTGAAGCCATACCAGAGATTGTTCGGGTCGCGCACATAGTCCGGCACGCGGGACTGGAGAAGCTCGTCATCCAGCGGCTGGAAGACATCTGCCTCAACCGCGCGGAACAGGCGGCCCGCATCAACAGTGATCAGAATATCAGCTGGAGAGAACTCTGCCTCATTCACGAGGCGCTGGATCAGCTGCTCACTCTCGCCTTCGAGGAGGTTCACGCGAATGCCGGTCTCGGCTTCAAACTGCTCGTAAAGCGCGTGGTCTGAGTCATAGTGGCGGGCGGAGTAGACGTTCACGACGCCGGCATTGGCAGGTGTCGCAGACGTTTCAGTCGTTTCATCCGGCGAACTTCCCCCGCAGGCAGCAAGACCAAAACACAGCGCGAGCCAAGCAGATTTCAGATGAGCCAAAACGGCCTCCTTTGTTGAGAACCGTTCTTATCTAGGCCGTTATGTGCGAGTCTACAAGGCCGCTCATTGCGACTCTTTGTCGAAAAGGAAGGCGTTGCGCTGGCGAAGTGATAAATGCCCTTTCGCGCCGATCTCCGGCAGGGCATGTTCATCGGCATCCACACGCACAAGCGAGATGGCTGCAGCGTCCACGCGGGAGACGAACAATACACGTCCGGAACTGCGATAACGCACATCGCGCACCACCCATTCGCCATCCTCAGCGGCCGTGAAGCATACACCTGACGGACGGATCACCATTGTGCTGACCGGACCTTCGCGGCGTGCGACCTCTCCAAGGCCGAACCGGCCCGCAGCGCAGACAAACTCTTCGCCTTCGACGTGACCGTCAAACAACTGTGCATCGCCAAACAGGCTCGCGACTTCCGCGCAACTCGGCTCGTTAATCACCTTGTCCGGCTCATCCACCTGAAGGATGCGGCCTTTGGACATGACAGCGATCTTGTCCGACATTTCCAATGCTTCTTCAGGGTCGTGCGTTACCAGAATGGAGGCGCTACCCGCTTCTTTCAGAAGGACGCGCGCAGCCTCGCGCAGCTCACGGCGCAGCATGATGTCGACGCTCGCATATGGCTCGTCGAGCAGCATGACCTTTGGTGCAGGCGCAAGCGCACGGGCCAGCGCCACACGCTGCTGCTGGCCACCTGACAATGTGCCCGGCTTTCGCTGGTCGTAACCGGCAAGCCCGACCATTTCGAGCAGCGCCTTACGGCGCGCCTGACGATCTGCCTGCGGCATGGCTTTCAGACCGAACTCGATGTTCTCGGCCACCGTCATATTCGGAAACAGCGCATGCTCCTGAAACACCAGACCGACAGGGCGATTTTCCGGCGCAGGATGATGATCCGGCGCGGCGAGTAGCTCGTTGTTCAGCATGATCTGACCGCTGGAAAGATGCTCCAATCCTGCGACAAGGCGCAGCAGCGTCGTTTTCCCACATCCTGAAGGACCGAGAAGCGATACAACCTCTCCGCTGCGGACCGAGAGAGAAAGCGCGTTCAGCGTCTGCATATCCCCATATGAATGGGTCAGGTTTTCGAGAATGAGTGTCATAAGCATTACTTTGACTATTGAATGCGCCCGGTCTAGAGCGAGATCATGAACGCGTCAAAAAGCATCGCTATAAGACCTCAGTCGCAAACGCAAAATCATTTGCGTCGAGTTGCGCTGGCAAGCCTTGTCTTTTTGATCGCAGCGCTCCTCACCCTGCCTCTGTTCGGGGTTATCATAGGCTCGATGGGCGAGAGTGATGGCACGTGGTCACACCTCACCGAAACGGTGCTGTCCGAATATGTGATCAACACGCTGGCGCTGCTTGTTATGGTTGGCGTTCTGACCGGCAGCATCGGCACGGTGAGCGCATGGCTCGTCACATCGATCGAGTTTCCGGGGCGCAAAGTCGTCGAATGGCTTCTGGTTCTGCCGATCGCCTCACCGGCCTATATCGCGTCTTATGTCTATACAGACCTGATGGACTATGCCGGCCCTGTTCAGTCAGCGCTGCGCGGCCTGATGGGCTGGGGCGCGGATGATTACTGGTTTCCGGCGATCAGAACGCTTCCGGGCGCAGGGCTTGTGCTGTCCTTCGTGCTCTACCCGTATGTCTATCTGCTGGCGCGATCTGCGTTTTTGAACCAGTCCCAGACTCGTTTCGCCGCCGCCCGCTCTCTTGGGGCTTCACCGCTGCGCGCCTTCTGGAGTGTTGCGCTACCGGCCGCCCGCGCAGCTATTCTGGGCGGCATTGCCCTCACTTTGATGGAAACCGCGGCCGACTTTGGCGTGGCGGACTATTTCGGCGTGCCGACCTTCTCGACTGGCATTTATCGCGCCTGGTACGGCATGGGCGATCCGGTCTCAGCGCTGCGCCTTTCCGGTCTGCTTCTCGTCATCATGGCCATTCTGGTGATGGCAGAGCGTCGTTTCCGCCCGTCTCAGGCCAATAATGATATCGCCCGCGATACCGTTCTACGGCGCATGAAGCCGTCCCAACCGCTGCAATGGCTCGCCGCCTTTGCCTGCATTATGCCAATCCTGATTGGCTTTGCCTTCCCTGTCGCACGCCTCATCTATCTTGCGGCTGGCGACATTGCCCGCAACGGCATGCCTCAGTTTGTGTCCTTCGCGACGAACTCCGTCACCATGTCGGTCATCGCGGCAGTCCTCACACTCGCGCTCTCTCTTTTCCTCGCCTACGCCCAGCGCGGCCGGACACGGAACCAGAAGACCGGACCGATGAGCGCGGCAACACGCCTCGCGACGCTCGGCTATGCCCTGCCCGGTACGCTTCTGGCGGTTGGCCTTCTTCTGCCGATGACAACGATTGATAAGTCGATCTCACGCTGGATGCTGGACCAGTTCGGCTGGGCACCGGGCCTCTTCCTCACAGGCACAGTCGTTACGCTGATTTACGCCTATGTGATCCGCTTCCTGACTGTGTCCTACAACACGGTCGAGCCTGCCGTGTCGTCCATCCCTCGCGCTATGGACGAAGCAGCCCGCACGCTCGGCTCACGCCTGTCACGTATTGTATTTGAAGTGCACCTGCCGGGCCTCAAGCCTGCGCTCTATTCGGCAGGCCTTCTGGTCTTCATCGACACGATGCGCGAATTGCCCGCAACGCTTCTGCTGCGTCCTGCCAATTTCGAAACGCTGGCAACGCAGGTCTATCGCCTCGCCTCGGATGAGCGCCTCGCAGAAGCCTCTGTCGCCGCGCTAATCCTCATTGCGATTGGTATTCTGCCCGTCATGCTGATCACGCGGGCAAACCTCAAATCCTGATCGCTCAGACGAGGCCTTTTTCTTTGAGGATACGTTCGGCCAGCGCGAGGTCTTCTGGCGTATCCACACCTGATATAGACACTTCCGGCGCGGGTACTTCCACGATGCGGATTTTCATACCCGCTTCCAGCATGCGCAGCTGCTCCAGCCCTTCCAGCGCCTCATAGTAGGACTCTGGCATTTCTGCGAACGCCTTCAGCGCGCTCAGTGAATAAGCGTAAAGCCCGATATGACGCAGCACTGGCGAGAACTCACCTTCGCCGCGCATCTTCTCTTCCTTGCGCAGGCCCGGAATGATGTTCTTGGAGAACCAGAGCGCACGACCATCTGGCCCGCGCACGCAAGTCGTGCCGGAGAATGGCGCTATCTTTTTATGCTCACGCAGCTCGTCCAGGGCCTCCCATGTCAGGCGCACAACCGGCGTTGCCGCATCATCGCCTGTCTCCAGAACAGCCTTGCCGACATCGGCCACCATTTGCGGCGGCGTAAACGGCGCATCACCTTGCAGATTGATGACAACTTCGGGCTCAAGCCCCAGTGCCGCGACAGCGGCAAGCGCACGGTCTGTACCCGTCGCGACATCTTCCGGCGTCAGAACCACTGGCACGCATTCCGCCTCGCAATGGGCCGCGATACGCTCATCATCTGTCGCGACCACATAGCCAGCATCGCCGATAATATCGGCAGCAGCCTTAGCCGTCTCCGTCACGCGCAGCACCATGGATTTACCTGCAATTTCCATAAGCGGCTTGCCCGGAAAACGGGTGGAGCCATAACGGGCAGGAACGACGATGAGTGTACGCATTAAGGCATCTCATAAAAACTGAACTGGACAGCCACTCACTTGCGCCAGTCCGGCGCTACGTGTCAATTTCCCATCTCGGTGCAAAACGCGAAACTCAAGGCGCATCCAATGAACCACACCATCAAGACAGGTATCTCAAGCGCGTTCATTATATTCGTCGCCGCCTGCACTCAGAATGAAATATCACCGGAACAGGCGGTGGTTGAGCAGTATACGGCAGCTTACAATGAGGCAGACGTCGCCTCCATGACCGCGCTTATGAGCGACACCGTGCAATGGTTCGCAATAGAAGGCGGCGTGACCATTCCGATGGCTGACGGCAAAGAAGATCTCAGCGCACAACTCACAACGTATCTGGCTTCAACAAATACTACGAGTACGCTATCAGACTGGACTCAGAATGGGGCATTTCTTTCAGTCATTGAAACCGCCAGCTGGTCTTCGCAATCGGGTGAGACCATGTCCCAATCATCGCTCGCAGTCTATGAAATCCGTGACGGCCTTATTCAGCGCGTCTGGTATTATCCGGCAGAATAATCAGAGCGCCGCCTCGACGTTTTCTACGCGTTGGATCGTCGTTTCGGTCTGGCGCATTCCCATTGCCGATACGTCAATCGCAATCGTCAGTTCGGAAAGGTAGGCCCGACCGGACGCACTGGCTACGCAAGCACCCTGCAGGTCAAATGCGTGCACGCGCGCGACGATCACCGGCTTGAAGGATTCCTGCAGATGATAGCTGAAACTGCGGATCTGCTCACTCTGTTTGTCGATGACCATAGTACCGGTGGTGCGCTCAATAACAAGACGCTCCATATCATCAGCATCCGGAGGCGCAGTGGGCGTGAAGCTGAAAGTGGCCGTCTCTGCGTCCTCTGAGACAAGCTCAACATCGCCCAGCACCCGCTCTGCCATGCCATCGCACCAGATGTCTCCATCTTCCTCTACGAGGCTCTGTCGCAGATCAGCCTCGCTGATGTCATCACTTCGGTCACTGATCTGGATCGGCTCGTCCTCTGACGGGTCGAAAGCATAGCTATAAAGCACATCACCCGTCGAACGTGTGACGGTCATCTCATAACTATGCGGCTGGTTTTCACCGTCGAAGTCAGCGACAGCTGTCCGGAAAAGTTCGGGCCAGCCCTCATCCGCCTGCGCCGTATTCAATCCAGAAATCATCAGTATCGCGGCGCTTGCCGCCAGTAGGTTTCTCATCAGATCATCTCCCGAACACCTGCATATTCGAGACAGCATCGTTACAAAAATCAAATGAGAAATCTGTCAGGAAGAAGAACCTTAAAGCCGACAGAAATTAATAATGCTACTCAATTGCGCCTGACATTGATAGCGAACGTATACATGACCGGAATCGACATGTCTTCCAGTGTGCAACTGGAACGATCCACATCCTCGTCCACGATCCACCTCCAGTCATTCATCGGCTCAAGAACGTCAGACAAGGCCTGATATGGAACTTCCGCGATCAACTCTTTAGATTTTATGTTGCCTTCTGCATCCAACGTCATTTTAACAACGACGCCCGACAGGTTCCAGCGTGCCGAATAGGCGCTCTGAGGGACTACATCGGAAGGCGGAATATCCCAGCGACCGTCGCACCCAATGCCCTCTCCCTCCCAGAAAGGGGCTGAATCATCTTCAATGCTGGTCACGCCAGCTGGCAAAGGAAATTCTGCAAAAATTCTTGCGCTCTCTCGTTCAGACACATAGCGAGATTGGCGCCCAGTAGCTCCGCGAGAGTCAGGTCGAACACTCACCACGGCGTCCCAGAGTTTGCTTCGCCAATACATCGAGTAAAGCCATTCTGGTATTTCAACTACAGCATTGCGAGTCACTTCAAACGCCTGGCGTACTTCTGCATGCCATCGGACGATATTTTCCAGGCTCTCGCTGCCTTCCTCGGCGTTAACCCAGGACAGCGCATGTGCTTCTATAGCATTGAAGTAAGCTTGGAACGCGCTGCTTTTTACGGGGCGGATATGCTCAACGGCTAACAGCGAAGTACGTCGAGCGTCTTCCCAGTGCTCTGCGGCCACATGATTGATATAGAGCTCAGTTGCCGCGCGAACGCTCAACAGAGAAGGCTCAGTGACCGAAATGAGGGCCACCTCCAGTGCAGATGTCATCTCAGGATCAGATGTTGCGGAAAAGCGCGCATAGGCCAACAACAATTGGCGGTCCGCTATGTTAGGATAGTCGCCAGTATCGGGAAAACTTAGAGCGAATTCAGCGCCCGGAATAGCAGAGGCACAGTCAGTTGCGCACAGTCTTGTCGCCGCTTCATAAGTAGCCAGTAGCGCATTCGGATCATCAGGATTCCGCATCGCATCTGCCATCAATTCTCGTGATGCAGCTTCGATCGTTTGCGGATCTCCTGCTTCAACAGCGGAATTGAACCTATTGAAGGAAGCATCTGAAATCTCTGTCCAGCCAGGAAGCACAGTAACGACCAGAGCGGCTGAAATTAAAATCGCTCGAAGCATATATGGACTCTCCCAACAGCATCCTCAGGGAGATGGAATACAAATAATGCGACCCAATCAAGCAGAATCGACCAAATTCTAATTCTGGTCGCTTCGCGAACAGTTCAGAGCTGTATTCATTTTATTGAAACATCGTACCTGTGAGCAAATCCGTTTCAAACGGTAACGCTACTGCAAATCTGAACGCTCCATAAGCGGCTTAATCGGCTTGCTATTTCGGGAGATGACGCGCCGTGTTTTCACGCTATGTTCCAATCATGACTGACGGCGCACCCCGCATTTTATTACCAGACCAGTTTGAAGACTGGTTCGCCTCACGAGGCTGGCAGCCGCGCGCCCATCAGCTTGCCCTGGTAGACGCCGCAACGCGCGAAGAAAGCAGCCTGCTCATCGCGCCAACGGGCGCTGGCAAAACACTGGCCGGTTTTCTGCCAAGCCTGATTGATCTGGCTAAGCAAAAGCGCCAGTCAAACGATACGCGCCCACGCCTGCACACCCTTTATATCTCGCCGCTGAAGGCACTCGCCGTCGATGTGCACCGAAACCTCAACACGCCGGTTGAGGAGATGGGGCTCGATATCCGCATTGAGACGCGGACCGGTGACACGCCGCAATCGCGTCGCCAGCGACAGCGCGCCAATCCGCCCGATATTCTGCTCACCACGCCGGAACAGCTTGCGCTGTTCATTGCCTCTGACCGAGCGAGCGAATTCTTCGAAGACCTGAAATGCGTGATCATTGATGAGATCCACGCCATCGCGCCCACCAAGCGCGGCGACCTTCTGGCGCTCGGCCTTGCGACCTTGAAAAGCTGGGCGCCCAATCTGCGCCTCACGGGCCTGTCTGCGACAGTGGCGGCCCCAGACAAGCTCACCCATTGGCTAGGCGGCGCGACGACTATTACCGCGGCTGGCGGGGCAGACGCGAATATCGATCTTCTCATTTCAAAAGAGCGCATTCCCTGGTCAGGCCATTCAGGGCGGTTCGCGATTGGCGAGGTGTATGAGGAGATCAAGAAAGCCCGCCTTGCGCTGGTCTTTGTCAATACGCGCTCTCAGGCGGAATTGCTGTTTCAGGAGCTCTGGCAAGCCAATGATGACAGCCTTCCCATCGCGCTCCACCACGGGTCGCTGGATGTGGAACAGCGCCGCAAGGTAGAAGCCGCCATGGCGAAGGGCATACTGCGCGCTGTGGTCTGCACCTCTACGCTGGACCTTGGCATTGACTGGGGCGATGTGGACCTTGTGATCCAGATGGGCGCTCCGAAAGGCTCCTCTCGCCTCATCCAGCGCATTGGCCGCGCCAATCACCGTCTGGACGAACCCTCCCGCGCGCTACTCGTGCCGACCAACCGGTTTGAAGTTCTGGAATGCCGCGCCGCCAAGGAAGCCGCGGATGACCGCGCGCTGGATGGCTCTGACCGCGTAAAAGGTGGGCTGGATGTGCTCGCCCAACATGTGATGGGCCGCGCCTGTGGCGAGGGCTTCGATATGGCCCGCCTCTATGAAGAGATCATTTCCGTTGCGCCCTACGCTCATATCGACTGGGAGACATTTGAACGCGTTGTCGATCTCGTGGCCACTGGCGGATATGCACTGCGGAGCTATGACCGGTTCAAACGGATCGTAAAGCGCAAAGATGGCCTCTGGCACGCCCGCACACCGCGCGATGCGCAGGGACACCGGCTGAATGTCGGCACGATTATCGAAGCGGCCATGCTGAAGGTGAAAGTCCTCTCGCGTATCAAGCGCGATGGTCAGGGGCGCATTACCTCACCTGCCTATGGCGGCAAGGTTCTGGGCGAGATCGAAGAAGGCTTTATCGAAAGCCTCACCCCCGGCGATACATTCCTGTTTGGCGGAGAAGTACTCGCCTTTGAAGGCATTGCAGAGACAAACGTGATCACCACACGTTCGAACGATCCGGAACCTGCCATCCCCTATTATGCGGGCGGCAAATTTCCGCTCTCAACCTTTCTGGCGGATCGCGTGAGGAAGCTCCTTCACAATGAAGCAGGCTGGAAACATCTGCCTGAGCAGGTCGCCGAGTGGATACGCATTCAGAAGCTGCGCTCGGTTATCCCGCCTGCGGATAAAATGCTGGTTGAGACCTTCCCTCGTGCCGGGCGGCATTATCTTGTCTGCTATCCGTTTGACGGGCGGCTCGCACACCAGACGCTTGGCATGTTGCTCACGCGCAGACTTGAACGCTGGGGTTATCGCCCGCTTGGATTCGTCGGCTCGGAATATGCCATGGCAATCTGGGGGCTGGAGCCGATGGGTGGGCTCGATATGGCCAAGCTCTTCCATCAGGACATGCTGGGCGACGATCTGGAAGAATGGCTGGATGAGAGCTTCATGATGAAGCGCACCTTCAAACAATGCGCGCAGATTGCAGGCCTGATCCTGCGCCACCAACCGGGCACGGAGAAAACGGGCCGTCAGGTGACCTTCTCAACCGATCTCATTTATGACGTACTGCGCAGCCATGAGCCCGACCATATCCTTTTACAGGCCGCGCGCGAGGAAGCCGGTGAAGGCCAGCTGGATATCCGCCGTCTTGGTCAACTGCTTGAACGCGTGAAAGGCCATATCGTGCATGCAGACCTTGAGCGTATCTCGCCCTTTGCCGTTCCGGTGATGCTGGAAGTTGGCCGCGAACCTGTCGCAGGCGTTTCCGCCTCTGAAGCCATTCTCGCCGAAGCCGAAGAAGACCTTCTTATGGAAGCTTTCGGCGATGATGTACCGGGCGGGTGAGACTTAGTTCACCACCGGCTTTCGGGCTGACTGCCAGGCACCGATAGACCCGACATAGACATCGACGCCCTTCTGGCCTGCCGCTTTCAGGGCTGAGGCAGCAAGGCTTGCGCGCGCGCCAGAGCCACACATTACGGTAATGCCTTTATCGCTCACATAGTCTTCCGGCTTTTCAAGCACCTCGCCGACATAGGCATGGGTCGCGCCCTCAATATGGCCGCTCTCGAACTCTTCTTTTGAGCGCACGTCCAGCAGGATCCAGTTCTCTGGCGACTGGTTCACGCGGCTCGCGATAGCGCCCGTATCAGCTGTCGCGATGAAATCTGTGTCGGCACCGCTGGATGCCATGCCGAGCACCCCCGTCACTGCACCCACAATATTCGTAAAGCCGATCCGACAGAGATGACGGGCAGCATCCTGCACCTGATCTGCGCTTTCAGCGACAAGACCAATGCGCGTGTCTTCCTTCAGGAACCAACCACCAAACGCAGCGATCATACCAACCGGCAGGCAAAGGCTACCGGACACATGTCCGCCTAGATGACTTGTCGGTTCACGCACATCAAGCACCACGTCCGGAGATGCCTCTTTTAGCGCAGAAAGGCTGAGCATCGGCACTTGAGCCGGACTGATCACCTTATGCCCGCCCTCCAGATTGAGGCGCTCCATCAGTTCAAAATAGGGCGGCTGGTAATGATGCTCACCGGCTTTGGCTTTAATGAAATCCTCTCGGGCGAGCTGAAGGCGCGGATTATTGGCGCGCTCGTGACCAATGGTCGAAAACTCTCTCGCCGCCATGCCGGAGCCGCAAACAGAGCCCGCACCATGTGCCGGATAGAGAATGGCCTGATCACCAAGCGCGAGCAGCTTTTGCAAGCTATCAAAGAGCAGCCCTGCTTTCTCTTCCTCCTGCCTTTCATAAAAGTCCGTGCGCCCCACATCACCGATGAACAAGGCATCGCCGGTGAACACACCCACTGCGCCATCAGGATACTCAGAGTCATAAATCGCGATGGAGATGGAGTCGTCTGTATGACCGGGTGTGTAGAGGGTTTTAAGCTTCAACTGACCGACCTCGACTTCGGCGCCCTCACCCACGGTTTCAGCATAGGCGATCTCGCCCGCAGAGTTTGGCCCGTGCCAGACTTTGGCACCCGTCGCCTCTGCAAGCCTTTTTGCGCCCGTGACAAAGTCTTCATTCCGGTGGGTTTCGAAGATATGGCGGATTACCACCCCTTCTTCCTGCGCGGCGGTGAGGTATTGCTCCAGATCAAGCTGCGGGTCGATCACGGCAGCGTCTTCACCCGCGCCGATCAAATATGAAAAGTGTGCAAGGCCCGGCGTTTTGAACTGTTTGAGGATCACGAAGTCTTTCTCCCTTTTTCTGCTTCATCGCTAACAACGAAACAAATGGAACGAAGTTCGAAGATTTCTTGTCAGGCACCGTTTTGACGCAGCGTGAAATTGACCTGCACACCAATCCGCGCAATCAGTCTTCCCGATAAAGGGAGAAACGCACATGTCAGATCTGCTGCACAAAGTCGAAAACGGTATCGCCACGCTTACGTTCAACCGCCCGGAGGCGATGAACGCACTGTCTCAGGAAACCTTCGAGATCGGCATTCCGCTGCTGGAGCAATGGGCGCAGGATGACGATGTACGCTGCGTTGTCGTAACGGGCACTGGCGACCGCGCATTTTGTGCAGGCGGCGACGTGAAAGCCATGAATGCAGGCCGCGGCGCGGAGCAGACAACCGAGCAAAAGGTAAACCGCCAGCTTGGCATTCACCGGATGTCCGGCCTTCTGAACTCCATGCCTAAGGTTACGATTGCGGCCGTGAACGGCGTAGCAGCGGGCGCGGGCTTCTCTATCGCTCTTTCGTGCGACCTGCGCATTGCCTCCAGCCGCGCGCGCTTTACAACGGCCTTCGCAAAGGTCGGCTTTGCAGGTGATTTCGGCATCACATGGCCGCTCGTGCGCACTCTCGGCGAAGCCAAAGCGAAAGAGCTTCTGTTCCTGTCTGAAATGGTGACGGTTGATGAGGCGCTGCGCCTTGGTCTGGTCAATAAGGTCGCTGATGCAGAGGGTTTTGATGCCGCCGTCACAGAGCTTGCGACACGCATATCCTCTGGCGCGCAGCTCGCTTACCGCTACATGAAAGAGAATGTACGTCTGTCCTCCACCGAGAACTATCAGACCATGCTGGAGCGCGAAGCCTTCACGCAGATCTACACGGGCGAGTCTGAAGACCATAAGGAAGGCGCACGTGCCTTCGTTGAAAAGCGTGCACCGAACTTCAAGGGCCGCTAGGACGCGCCCAGACGCAGCGGGGAGATTGACCCTCCCCGCGACTTGCGCAATCCCTTGGATATGCGCCCCGGACTTAAACTCTCAGACGAGCCAGCTGGTCATATGATCCGGCTTTGCGGACACGATCTTCGCCCGCTGAAAGAGGGTGCGCTCTACTGGCCGGCACAGAAAACGCTGATCGTCTCCGACCTGCACTTTGAAAAGGGCTCCAGCTATGCCCGCGCAGGCCAGCATTTACCGCCTTATGACACGCGTACAACACTCGGTCTGATCACACGCCTGATTACAGAACTGAACCCGGAACGTGTCATTTCTCTGGGTGACAGCTTTCACGATCCGCGCGCCCATGAACGCCTTGCCGATGAAGACTGGAGTGCAATTTGCGCGCTCACCACATCGCTCGACTGGGTATGGGTGGAAGGAAACCACGATCCGGACCCTCCCGAAGGGCTGGGGGGCACAGCCTGTAAAGAACTCAAACTCGGGCGCCTGACCTTCCGGCATGAACCGACAGGTGAGACCGGAGAGATTTCAGGGCACCTCCACCCGTGCGCGCGCCTTGTCGGACGCGGAAACAAAATGGTCCGCCGCCGTTGTTTTGTGACTGATGGCAACAGCCTCATTCTGCCGAGCATGGGTGCTTTTACAGGCGGGCTGAATGTTCTTGAAACGCCGTACAAGCCGCTTTTCCCGCGTGGGCTTCAGGTTTTCATGATGGGCACCGACCGCGTTTATGCAGTGCCTACAAACCGCCTCGCGCCGGATCGCTCATCCGGCGCGCGCTGGAAATTTTAGAGACAGCTTAGCTTTTAGAGACCTGTGTCAGCCGCGGCGCGCATCTGACGAAGCAGAGTTGGCGTCACCTGACCTGATTGCGGATACCCGTTCGCGCCTTGAAAGGCGAGAATGGCGTTACGCGTCTGGTTGCCGAAGCGGCCATCAGGGAAGCCTGCATTATAGCCAAGCTCGTTCAGCAGTTCTTGCGCCTGACGCACCTGTCCGTTCAGAGCAAGCTCGGTCGGTGCAGATGTTGCCGCTGGCGTAGATGCCGCCGCGCGAGGCTGCTGCGGGAAGATACCGTTCGCTGCAGGATCGCTTTGTGTTGGCGTATACGCTGCGGCACGTCGAAGAGCTGACTGGGCCACCGTCGGGTCAATCTGCGCGGCAAGCTCGGACACCTTAGACCCGGCACCGCTATCACCCATTTGTTCGGCAACAGCATACCAGTAAAGCGCTTCAGCCGGATCAGCCGTCACGCCGAGACCCTGCTCATAAAGCACGCCCAGATTATACTGACTGTCGACAAGGCCGTATTCAGCTGCGGAGCGGAACCATTGTGCCGCGCCTGCATAGCTTTGCGGGCCGCCCTCGCCTTCGGCAAAGAAGACAGCGAGGTCGTGCATGGCTTTTACATTGCCATTTTCCGCTGCAAGTTCAGTCCACTGGCGCGACTGCGTGAGATCACGTGGCACACCCTGACCACGCTCATAGAGCTTGGACATGCGATACTGGGCCATTGCGAGACCATCATCAGCGGAGTTCTGGATCAGCGTAACAGCTTCGCGGATATTGCCTTCTTCAAGCAGGCGCATGCCGTCCTGATATTGCGTAACCGGCGTGACAACAGGTGGCAGAGGCGCGGCTGGCTCGGCAACTGCCGACTGGGCAGAGGCCATTTCAGAAGGCGCGATCGGTACAGCGTTCTGGATGGAGATCGGCTGACCGGTCAGCTGGCTGCGATTGAGATCACTGGTCGTCGGACCGTTATTGCGAGCGATCTCAACCGGCGCAGGCGCTGGCGCTTCTGCGGTCTCGGCAGAACGCGGCGCTGGTGCCGGTGCAGGCTCGGATTCGATGAGGCGTTCTTCACGGCGCGGCGTTGTTTCTTCTACAGTATCTGAAACAGCAGCTTCGCTTTCAATGACTTCAGGCCCGACAATCTCAAGGCCAATGCCAGCATCTGCACCGTTTTCCAGCGCAGACAGCTCGTCAGCGCCCGCCGACGGCACGAGCGGCGTACGACCATCAACCTGCCCACGTGCAGATGGACCATCAAGATAATCGAGACTTGAATCCTGCTTGCCACGCATCAGCATGAAGCCCGCGGCACCTGCCGCAGCGATTGCGATAACCGATGCCGCAGCGATCAGAGGCAGTTTAGAGCTGCCGCCACCCTTTTTGCCGCCTTTGGCAGCGAGAACCTTCGGCGCTTTGCGGCCACGACCGCTTTCCTGCGCAGCGTTTGCCGCGGCGCGAGCCCGTGACAGATAATCTGACGCGCTGCCCGCATCTGGAACAGACATAGGCGCATCATCATCGAAACTATCAGTCTCGAAGGATGTGTTTTCGTCGAACTCGGCAGCATCAAGGTCAAAGCCGGAGCCTGGAACGTCCGCCGCAAAGCCATCATCCGGTTCATCCAGATCGTCATCAAAGCTGGCTTTCGGGGACGGGGATTCAAATTCGTCATCGCCAAAGTCAGCCCACGGGTCATCTTCAACAGGCGCAGGCTTAGCTATTTCAGCTTTTGGAGCTGGCGGCTCAGGAATTTCGAAATCGGTATCAAGCTCTTCCGGAATCGCCGGAGCAGCAGCGCTTTTCTGCTTCGCATCAGCTGCATCGAGGCGTGCCTCAAAGCTATCGAAAGACATTGGCGGCGCCGCCGGGCGGGACACACCATCCGGATTAGAGAAGTCTTCCACCGCAGAAAGGCGCTCGGCCAGAGACGCCATTGCTTTTTGGATCGGGCTGATTGAGGACGATGTCGCCTGCTCAACCTGCGCAATACGGTCTGTGACCTTACCAAGCGCGGTCTCAACCTTTTCAGACTGACGCTGTTCGCTCGCCTGAATCTCGCTGGAGAGGCGGTTAACGCTCTCATCCTGACGCGCCTGAAGATTCTTCGTCAACGTGGTCACATGATCTGTGAAATCACGGATGGCCGACGCGCTGCGTTCTTCAGAGGCCTCAACGCGGGAATTCAGCGCGCTCGCGAGCTCGTCCATTTTAGCGGTGACGGATTCAAGCGGCTCGCCCGTCTCACGAGTTTCAATCTCGGAGAGGCGTTTCTGGAAGGCGCTCGCAAAGTCGTTCAACTGGTCACGCAAAGCGCTGCCAATCTCTGAGTCATTGCGCTGTTCGACCGTCGCAACGCGCTTGTCGAGCTTTTCGGCAATGCCCGTGACTTCCTCGCCAATGGCTTCAACCGCCTGCGTCTGGCGCTGTTCGGTGCGGCGCATGCGCTTGGCGATTTCATTCACTGCCGAGTTCATCTCGGAGAAGACTTCGGTGGATTGAGACGCTGCAGTCTCGATCTGACTTGTCAGCTCACTGCGCGTTTCGGAAATGGTCTGCGCAAGCTCCGACTTGATCGCCTCGATGCGCTCTTCAAATTCAGCGCGAAGCCCGACAAGGCCCTCGCCCTCGAACTGGCCAAGGCGTTCATCAAGCTGCGAGAAGCTGGATTCAAGACCGGAAAGGGCTGCGTCCGTTGTCATTTCCGCGCGTGAGAGACGCTCGGCGATATCTTCAAGCTGGCCTTCAACGTCGTCGCGCTGGGCTTTCGCCTGCTCTTCCAGGCGGGACACCAGATCAAAAGCCTGAACGCTGCGATTTTCAGTTTCGGCGATATTGCGCCCGAAGCGCTCAACGCTTTCCGAAACCTTTGTCAGCGTGCCGGATACATTATGGTTGATCTCGGTCACGTCGCGCTCGACCTGCGTCATGCGGTCAGTGAGATGCTTATTCGCGCCTTCAGTGCGCGCAACCGTTTCAGAGAGTGCGCGATCAACTTTCGCGGACGCGTTCTCGATCTGCGAGGTTACAGAATTCTGAAGCCCGGTAACCTTCTGACTGACGGACTGGTCCATCTCGCCTATACGCTCATCCAGAGACTTTAGCTGATTTTCAGCATTTGCATGCTTGGCTTCGGTTTCGCTACGTGTCTGCTCGATACGCTCGGACAGGTTTTCCAGCGCTTTTTCGATCGAACGCATAGCGCGCAGGCTCTGATGGGAGGCATCGTCGGCTTCAATCTGGTCGATACGGCGCTTCAGCAGCGCTTGTGCCTGTTGCAGCTCTTCTGCGGCAGCATCGATGCGCCCTTCGATAGCCTGCTGGGATTTCTCGGTATCGTCGAGACGGTTCAGCAAACCCACGACAGACTTATCAATATCGGTGATTGCGAGGCGTGAACGGGCTTCAGCCGCTTCCACGCGGCGCGTCAGTTCATCAAGCGCGGCTGAGCTGGTGCTTGTCGCGCGCGGCGCAGGCCGATCCATGTCCGGTATATCATTATGCGCGGTATGCGGCGCTGCCTGCTGGCGGCGCGCTTCCGCTTCTGCGGCGTTCTGATCTGATTCGAGGAGCAATCTGTTCAGATAATCCCCAAGCGTAATTCCTTCATTGCGTGCAGCCTGCAGAGCCGCTTCACGCGCTTTGGAATCTATGCCTTTGACGCTCCATGGGCCACGCGCTGACATGGACACCCCTCAAGTTGACGCATTACCGCAATACTAATGAAAATCTTAAAAGCCACCGTTCGTATTAAGGGGGAGTTAAGAATGGTAAAAACCTGTCTTAACCCGGTAATTTTTGCCGCCCTCTGAAAACGCCAGAGAATTTCCGAAACCGTCAGACGAGTCTGAAAATTAACGTTGACGTTCACGTTAAGAGAAGTATGGTTCCCGCATGAACGCACTCTCTGAAAGCAAAAAACCGCTCGATACGCGTACTTACGCCATCAGCGAACTCGCCCGCGAATTTGGCGTCACGCCTCGCGCCCTCCGCTTTTATGAAGACAAGGGCCTCCTCTCGCCCGACCGCGACGGCATGAATCGCGTCTATTCAAACCGCGACCGCGCCCGCCTGAAGCTTATTCTGTCAGGCCGCAAAGTCGGGTTCTCGCTCAATGATATTCGCGAAATTCTCGACCTTTACGATCTGGGCGACAATCAACGCTCACAGCTGCGCGCCGCTTATAAAAAGCACAAACAGCAGATCGAAGTGCTGAACCAGCAACGCCTGGAAATCGATGAAGCACTCGACGCGCTTCACAAAGGCGTGTCCTGGCTGGAAAGCAAACTTGATACAATCGGCCCGTCCGAAAATGAATCCGAAGCTGCCCGCGCCTATGACGCTGTCGCGCGCAAAAGCTTTGAAACCGAAGAAGACTGAGACAGCTGCGGCCCTGACACTGCCAGCAAAACTCGGCAACACACCTGAAGAAAGAAAAGACCTATGCCACGTTATAAGGCTCCTGTTCGCGACATGCAGTTCATCCTTCACGATGTGCTCTCGCTACAGAATTACTCCTACCTGCCAGGCTTCTCTGACGCCTCACCTGATCTGATCGACCAGATCCTCGAAGGTGGCGCGAAATTCGCAGAAGATGTCCTGTTCCCGCTGAACTATTCCGGCGACAAGGAAGGCTGCAAACGCAACCCGGACGCCACAGTTAAAACACCGGACGGCTTCCCTGCCGCTTACGAGCAGCTGGTGGATGCAGAATGGCTCTCGCTTTCAGCTGACCCGAAATACGGCGGTCAGGGCCTGCCGGGCGTTGTGAACATCGCGATCAACGAGATGCAGTCCTCGTCCAACATGGCCTTCTCCATGTATCCGGGCCTTACCCATGGCGCGTATCAGGCGCTGCTCGCGGGTGGTTCCGAAGAGCAAAAGCAGACCTACGTCACGAAGATGATCAACGGAAAATGGTCCGGCACAATGAACCTCACTGAACCTCAGTGCGGCACAGACCTCGGCCTGATCAAAACAAAAGCCGTTCCGCAGGCTGACGGCTCTTACAAAATCACTGGTCAGAAAATCTGGATTTCCGGCGGTGAGCAGGACCTGTCTGAAAACATCATCCACCTCGTGCTCGCACGTATTGAAGGCGGCCCTGAAGGCATTAAGGGCATCTCGCTCTTCGTTGTGCCTAAATTCATACCGGATGCTGACGGCAATCCGGGCGAGCGCAACGCACTTGAGTGCGGCGGCCTTGAAGAGAAGATGGGCATTCACGGCAATGCGACCTGCGTCATGAACTATGACGGTGCGACCGGCTGGCTCGTTGGTGAAGAGCACAAAGGCATGCGCACAATGTTCGTGATGATGAACGAAGCGCGCCTTGGCGTTGGCATGCAGGGCCTCGCACAGGCCGAAATCGCTTACCAGAACGCCGCTGATTTTGCCCGCGACCGCCTGCAGAGCCGCGCGCTCTCTGGTCCGGCTGCACCTGAAAAACCAGCAGACCCGATTATCGTCCATCCGGATGTCCGACGTATGCTGATGGATAGCCGCGCCTTTACCGAAGGCGCACGCGCCTTCATGTTCTGGACCGCCCTTTACGGCGACCTTCTGCACAAATCTCCGGACGACGCCGTCCGTCAAAAGGCCGGCGACTATATGGCCCTCATGACGCCTGTCGTGAAAGCCTTCCTCACAGACATCGGCTTCAAGACGACGTCTGAATGCCTGCAGCTTCACGGCGGCATTGGCTACACGCAGGAAATGGGCGTTGAGCAGTATATGCGCGATGCACGTATCGCGATGATCTATGAAGGCACGAACGGCATACAGGCGCTCGACCTTGTCGGCCGTAAGCTGGCTGCAAATGGTGGTCGCGCAATCTTCACCTTCTTCAAGGAGATGGACGATTTCGTTGGCGAAAACGCTGACAATAGCGACATGAAACTCTTCACGGACGCTCTCTCCGACGCGAAGAAAAAGCTGGAAGCTGGCACGACGTGGCTCATGCAGAACGGCCTCTCCAACTTCAATAATGCGGCGGCGGCATCAACCGACTACGTCCACCTCTTCGGCTACACGGCTATGGCCTATATGTGGGCGATGATGGCGAAGACGGCGCTTGAAAAGGATGACGGGTCTGATCCGTATTATGCGAACAAGCTGAAAACAGCGCGCTACTATATGGAACGCGTCCTGCCGAAAGCCGGCTCTCACCTGGATATGCTGAAAGCAGGCGCAGAAAGCATGATGGCTCTGGAAGCTGACGCCTTCTAAATTTCGCACCTATTCAGACACCGGGCCTCCAGCAGGCCCGGTTCACGTTTTTCCGCCGAAATACTGCATTTTTGGGTGCGCCTGCCGCAACGTCACGGGGCGACAAACCTCCGCAGAATGCCTATATCGTTGACGCAAACGTAATATAAAATCTCGGAGGGAAAACATGCTACAATCACCTCTCGACATTCCGGCCTCAGG
This sequence comes from Ponticaulis sp., assembly GCA_002723155.1. GTDB lineage: Bacteria > Pseudomonadota > Alphaproteobacteria > Caulobacterales > Hyphomonadaceae > Ponticaulis. The sequence continues at coordinate 290,800 of PBNO01000003.1, forward strand.
CTGGCGTCTCGACGAAGAAGTTTCGATCTTCTCGGACTCGGTTGGACAGTTCTTTGAAAAAGAATGTGCGCCGCACGTCCCGCAATGGCGAAAAGACGGCATCGTTCCCAAAGAGATGTGGCTGAAAGCCGGTGAGATGGGCATTCTTGGTGCCTCTGTTTCCGAAGAGTATGGCGGCATGGGCGGCGACTTCCGCCACGAAGCCATCATCGCAGAACAGATGGGCTGGAAGGGTATCGACGGCTTCGGCATCACCCTCCATAACGGCATTATTGCGCCCTACATTGAAAGCTTCGGCACGGAAGAGCAGAAGCAGAAATACCTGCCGAAAATCGCAACTGGCGAGATCATCACAGCCATCGCCATGACAGAGCCAGGCACGGGCTCTGACCTTCAGAACATCAAAACCACCGCAAAGAAGAACGCGGACGGCTATGTTCTCAACGGTTCAAAGACCTTCATCTCGAATGGCCAGAACGCCAACCTCATCCTCGTTTGCGCAAAGACGGACCCGACCGAAGGCGCCAAAGGCGTCTCCATCATGCTTGTTGAAACCGATGGCGCAGCAGGGTTTGAGCGCGGCCGCAATCTTGAGAAAATCGGCCAGCATGCAGCAGATACCTCAGAGCTGTTCTTCAATGATGTTCAGCTCGGCCCGGACGCTGTTCTCGGCGGCAAAGAAGGCATGGGCTTCATCCAGCTCATGCAAAAGCTTCCGCAGGAGCGCCACATCATCGGCGTGCAAGGCATGGCTACGATTGAGCGCGCCATCCATGTAACCGTTGAATATGTGAAGCAGCGCAAAGCCTTCGGCAAAACCATCTGGGACTTCCAGAACACCCAGTTCAAGCTGGCAGAATGCAAAACCGAAGCAACTGTCGCAAAAGTGTTCGTAGACCGCTGTACCGACCTACTCCTTGAAAACAAACTGGATTCTGCGACGGCCAGCATGTCGAAATACTGGGTGTCCGATTTGCAATGTAAAATCGTGGACGAATGCCTCCAATTGCATGGTGGCTATGGTTATATGGATGAATATCCGATCGCCCAGATGTACGCAGACAGCCGTGTCCAGCGCATTTATGGCGGCGCAAACGAAGTCATGAAGATGCTGATTGCGAGGACGATGTAATCTGATGTCCGATTTTGATCCGGCACAGTTTTTCAGAAATGACAGCCCGGCAGCGCCGGCGGCTGCGAAGCATCTCGGCTTCGAGTTTCAGGATGCCGACACGGCGCGCGGCTGGATCAAAATCAAATTCAACCCAAAGCCCGAGTTTCTGAACCCGGCAGGCGTTATTCAGGGCGGTTTCCTGATGGCCATGCTGGACGACACTATGGGCCCTGCAGTGCTGGTGAAATCGGGCGGCAAATACATGTCGAGCTCGATTGACCTGCACGCTCACTATCTGCGTCCGGTGCGCCTTGGTCCCGTTATCTGCGAGGCCGAGGTTACACAACTCGGACGTTCAGTCGCCTACCTTGAGAGCAAACTGTTCGATGAACGTGGACGCCTTTGCGTACGCGCCACGTCGAGCGCCATGCTCATGAAATTTCCGACACCGGAATAAAAGATCCGAAAGGGAGAACACCAAATGGCAGAAGCATATATTTATGACGCGGTGCGCACACCGCGCGGGAAAGGAAAGGCCAGCGGCGCGCTGCATGAAATCACCGCGCTCAGCCTCGCAACACAGGCTCTTCAGGCTGTGCGCGACCGTAACGACCTCGACACGTCGAAAGTGGACGACGTTGTTCTCGGCTGCGTCTCTCCGGTTGGCGAGCAAGGCTCAGATATCGCACGTATCGCTGTTCTGAACGCAGACTATGCCGAAACTGTTGGCGGCGTTCAGGTTGACCGTTTCTGCGCCTCAGGCCTTGAAGCCTGCAACATGGCTGCAGCGAAGGTCATGACCGGCGAAGCTGACATGGCTATCGGCGGCGGCGTTGAAGCAATGTCCCGCGTCCCAATGGGCTCTAATGGCGGCGCATGGTCGACAGACCCAAGCATCGCTCTGAAATCCTACTTCGCACCGCAAGGCATTGGCGCGGACCTCATCGCGACGAAATACGGCTTCTCCCGCGATGACGTCGACGCCTTCGCTGTAGAAAGCCAGCGCCGCGCAGCGCAAGCCTGGGAAGAAGGCCGTTTCGGCAAGTCTATCGTGCCCGTGAAAGACCAGATGGGCGCTGTGATCCTCGACCGTGACGAGCATATGCGTCCGGAAGCTGACATGCAGTCTCTGGCTGGCCTCAACCCTAGCTTTGCCGGTCTTGGCGGCATGGGCTTTGATGAAGTTGTGAAGCGTCGCTACCCTGAAGTGGAAGCAATCAACCACGTCCACCACGCTGGTAACTCTTCCGGTATCGTTGATGGTGCGTCTGCTGTTCTCTTCGGCACGAAGGAAATGGGTGACGCGCTGGGCCTCAAACCACGTGCACGCGTGAAAGGCTTTGCATCTATCGGTTCAGAACCGTCCATCATGCTCACCGGCCCGGAATTCGTGACCACCAAGCTTCTCAAAAAGCTCGGGATGGAAGCATCCGACATCGACCTGTACGAGCTAAACGAGGCGTTCGCGTCCGTGGTTCTGCGCTTCATGCAGGCGCACGACATTGCGCACGACAAGATCAACGTGAACGGCGGCGCAATCGCTATGGGTCACCCGCTCGGCGCGACCGGCGGCATGATCCTCGGCACAATGGTCGACGAGCTTGAGCGTTCAGACAAAGAGACAGCTCTCATCACGCTCTGCGTTGGCGCAGGCATGGGCACAGCAACTGTGATTGAGCGGGTTTAATCATGGCCGGAAAGATTAGCCCGGGCGCAGGCATGGCCATAGGAATTGGCTGTGGAACTGCGATGGGCGCAGGCCTGATGGCGGCAACCGACCAACCGTCAATGCTGGCGGTCGGTATAGGTTGCGGTGTTGCGATTGGCGCGGCGTTGACCGCCTCCTTCCAACGCAAAGCCGACACGCAGGCCGACTCTTCCGATGACAATGATCAAACCTGACACTTCAGGAGACACATAAATGAACCTTGAAACATTCAAATTCGAAATCGACGGCGACGGCATTGCGCTGGCAACCTTCGACGTACCAGGCCGCTCCATGAACACACTGACCGGTCAGGTCGTTCAGGACATTGTCGCTCTGGCCGCTGAAGTTGCGTCCAATGACGAGATCAAAGGCCTCGTCATTACATCCGGCAAGCCATCAGGCTTCTGCGCAGGCGCTGACCTTGGCGAGATGAACCAGTCCGCAGGCGGCGGCGCTGCACAAGACGAAGACGAGCAGACAAAACTCAAAAAACTGTTCGACCGGTCTTTCGTGCTGAACAAAACTTTCCGCGAGCTGGAAACATGCGGCAAGCCGGTTGCAGCCGCAATTAACGGCCTCGCACTCGGCGGTGGCCTCGAGCTTGCGCTGGCATGTCACTACCGCGTTGCCGCGAACGACAATCCAAAGCTCCAGCTTGGTCTGCCAGAAGCGAAAATCGGCCTTCTGCCGGGTGCAGGTGGCACGCAACGTCTGCCACGTCTGATCGGCCTGATGGCTGCCAGCCAGTACATTCTGGAAGGCAAATCCATGAAAGCTGACGAGGCGCTAGGCCTTGGCGTTGTCAACGAACTCGCGCCAACTTCAGAGCTGGTCGAAAAAGCTAAAGCATGGGCGAAAGCCAACCCGAACGCGAAAGCACCATGGGACGAGAAAGGCTTCAAATTCCCGGGCGGCGTTCCAAACCAGCACCCTAAGGCGACCCAGATCTCTACCATGGGCAATGCGATGATTTCATCGAAAACCTATGGCAATTACCCAGCGCAGACGAACATCCTGAAATGCCTCTATGAAGGCTCTCAGGTGCCAATCGATGCTGGTCTTCGTATTGAGACACGCTACTTCATCGACACGCAGCAGCGTCCGGAAGCCAAAGGCATGATCCGCTCGCTCTTCGTTTCCATGCAGGAACTCTCCAAGGGCGCATCCCGTCCGGCAGCGCCTGCTAAATACGAAGTGAAAAAAGCAGCGGTTCTCGGCGCTGGCCTCATGGGCGCGGGTATCGCCCACGTTCAGGCGATGGCTGGTATTGAAACCGTCCTTCTCGACATCTCCCAGGAGAGTGCCGAAAAAGGTAAGGCTTACTCCAAGCGCATTCTCGACAAGCAGGTCTCTCGCGGCAAGATGAGCCAGGAGAAAGCCGACGGCATTCTCTCCCTCATCACGCCAAGCACAGACTACTCCCAGATCAAGGGTGCAGACATTGTGGTTGAGGCCGTGTTCGAGGACACAGAGCTGAAAGCCAAAGTCACAAAAATGGCGGAAGAGCACCTCGCCGATACAGCAGTCATGGGCTCCAACACCTCTACACTGCCGATCACCGGCCTCGCAGAAGCATCTGTCCGCCCTGAAAACTATATCGGCGTCCACTTCTTCTCACCGGTTGAGCGTATGGGCCTTGTCGAGATCATCCTCGGTGACAAAACCACCGAAGAGACCCTCGCCAAGACGATCGACTATGTTCTGAAGATCCGCAAAACACCAATCGTCGTGAACGATTTCCGCGGCTTCTACACATCACGCTGCTTCGGCACATACACGCAGGAAGGCATGGAAATGCTGATGGAAGGCATCAAGCCGGCCATCATCGAGAATGTCGGCCGTCAGTGCGGTATGCCAATGGGCCCACTGGAAGTCTCTGACTCCGTCGGTCTCGACACAGCGCTGAAAATCGGTCGCCAATATGCCAAAGCGGCAGGCGTCGATGCGAACGAGCAACCATCCAGCCAGTTCCTGGCATGGCTTGTGGAAGACAAAGGCCGCGTCGGCCGTAAAGCTGGTAAGGGCTATTACGAGTACGGCGATAACGGGAAGCCGACCCGCCTCTGGCCGGACCTTTCCGACAAGCTGGAAGTGAAAGTCGACGAATGCCCGCCTGAGCTCAAAGAAGAGCTGACCAAGCGCTTCCTCTTCCGTCAGTGCATCGAAGTTGCCCGCTGCTTTGAAGAAGGCGTGATCACGGACGCACGTGACGCGGATATCGGCTCGATCCTCGCCTGGGGTTTTGCGCCATACACAGGCGGCTGTGCGTCTTACATGGACCTGAAATGGGGCATTAAAGCCTTCGTTGCAGAAGCTGACCGTCTTGCTGACGCGCACGGCGAACGCTTCCGTCCAAACGCAATGCTGCGTGAAATGGCTGAGAAGGGTGAAACCTTCTACTCCCGCTTCCCGCCAGCAAAGCAGGAAAAAGCGGCCGCATAAGGCGAACCATTCCTCCACGGGCGGCCTTGTTGTCGCCCGACTGCAAAGCCGGGGCGAAAGCTCCGGCTTTTTTGCATCCGCCAGAGTAATTACAGCTCTGGCATTGCTGCCCCCGCAGAATGGTGCAACCGTAAAGTCGGGACGTACAATCAGGGGGACTCATTGAATGAAATATACTGCGATACTCGCAGCGCTCTTTTTTGCCTGCGCATCTGCACCTGCCGTCATGGCTGAAGACACACTGCCACCACCATTCGACGACATTGAACTGCCAGAAGGACGTATGCTCGTCTATGGCGACCGCACCTGCCCGGAAGGCAGCGAACTCGCCGATGGCAATGGCAATAGCGAGATTGACCGCCTCATGGCGCTGGTCTCTGAAGGTGGCCGCTGCCCTGACATGCCAATCGTGCGCATGTCTCACGGCGTAACTTTCCGCGCTGACACTCAGAATTACTGCGTCATTCAGGCGCGTGACACCCGCACCGCCGACCTCTCCTACTGCGTGGTGAGCGAGTAGAACCGGCATTCACCTGTCAGATACAAAAAAGCCCGGAGCTTGAAACTCCGGGCTTTTTCATGTGTGCATCACTCAGATCAGTTTGAACCGATATGCGTGTTCACAAAGGTGATGATTTCCTGAAGCACGCCCTCACGAGAGCCCTCATCCAGAATGGAGTGGTTCTGGCCCGGGAATGTGCGGATTTCATAGTATTTACCGGCTGCTTCAAGCGCTTCGGCCATGATCTCACTTTGCTCATCAGGAACAATCAGATCGTCCTCACCATGCAGAAGGAGCACAGGCGCCTGGAACGCTTCAGCGTGCATAGCCGCTGAACGCGGCGCAAGGTCTTCCGGCTCGATACCATCACGGCCGAACTGATCAACCCAATAGCGGTATGGCATGCTGTCTACGCCGTAACGGTCTTCTTCGTAGCGCAGCATAGCGTGCAAATCAGAAACGCCTGCAACCGCGACAACGCAATTATAGAGGTCCGGCGTAAACGCACCGCCTGCGAGCGCTGCGTAGCCGCCATAGCTCCAGCCTACGATACAAACGCGGTCAGGGTCGGCCCAGCCTTCCTCTATAAGGATGTTCACGCCATCGGTGACGTCCTGCTGCATCGCACGGCCCCATTCGCCGCGCCCAGCCATTGTGAAGGCACGACCAAAGCCATCCGAACCACGGAAGTTTGGCTGAAAGACGAGATAGCCCTGATTGGCAATAGACTGCGCGAGGAAGTCATACTGCATCTTGTCGTAAGCTTCCGGCCCGCCATGCGGCATGACAATCATCGGCATCGGCTCAAGGTTTGCCATATCGGTATCGCGTGGCCATGTCACAATCGATGGAATGGTATAGCCATCGTCCGTTGTGTAGGAAATCGTCTCGATCACCGCCATGTCTTCAGGCTGGATCCAACGACGCTCCGGCACGACCAGAACAATGCTCGCGGAAGCGATATCATAAACGACATAGTGGCCTGAGAAGAAGCGGCCAGACACGTAGACAACAATGCGTGAGCCGTCCGCGCTGCGGCTTTGATAGCTGACGCTCGTGCCCTGGAATTGCTCCATGAGCGAGTCCATTGCAGTCGTCAGGTCTTCATCAAAGAAATGGTAAGCCGGACGCAGGCCGGAATAACGGATACCCGTCATCTCGTTATCAAGATTGAGATAAACTGCCTCAATCTCGCGGCCCTCTTCTACAAAGAACGGTCCGGTTTTCTCGCCAGTTTGCAGGTTGATGTAATAAATACCGTCAGCTGTTTCGTCTTCTGTTGGCAGAACAACGACAAGATTCTCACGATCCGGGCTGAGGCCGCGAACCTGATGCTCAAGCAGAGGCTCGTTGGAAGTAAAAATGGTCTGCCAGTCATCGCCGCGGCGTGTTTCGATAGAATAATTGCCGCTCTCAATGTCGTATTTCTCACGAGAAACAGCGTCACCGTCGCGGGTAATGACCCAGCCGACCGTCTCAGCATCGCCAAGAAGAACGCGGCGGCCACTGCCCGTATTCAGATTGACGCGAAACACGTCATAACGGAATGGCGGTGTGCGGTTGTAAGATGGTACGTAAACGTACTCGCTTTCCTCATCGATACCAATAATGCCGGTCATACCCGCCTGACGTGGGTGCATTCCGCGCACATCACGCGCCAGCGGATTTACAGCACCCCGCTCGGTATCAACTACGAACATAGACACCTGATCAAATCGGCCGCGCGATCCGAAAGCCCGCGTACGCTCTGACGCAATGAGCAAGACATGTTCATCGTCAATAAAGCCGGTGCCGTTTGCACGAAGCTCACGAACATTAGCATGGCAGTGCTCGGTCTGCTCGGCGATATTGAACACACAGAGGTAATCCTGCCCGTCAATCTCGTGAATAATAGAGAGCATTGAGCCGTTCGGCGACAGGTCTACTGCGTTATACTCAGGGCTGGCTGCATACTCTGCGAGGGTCGGTGTCGCCTGCGCAGCCTGCGAGAGAACCGCGCCCACGAACAACGAACCAAGAATGCGTTTCAGGGACATCAGATACCACCTAGGTTTCTTACAAAACAGGACAGATGCGTCACGCCTGTGCACCGCAAAGACGCGCAGAACATAACGAACCTGTAATCGTAATTTTGATAGAATAACCTTTCGGCCGCGTCCATAAGAGCCCTGCTATTCTTCCCCGAAATTCATCGGGGAAGCGCAATTACTCACCACCGATATGCTGGTCGACGAAATCCAGAAGCTCAGTCAGAATTTCTTCCCGATCATCATCATCGAGAATAGAATGCCCTCGGCGCACAAACCTTATATACTCGACATCTCTTCCAGCATCGCTCAACGCATCTTCCATCCTGTGGCTTTGCCGCGCAGAAACAACGACGTCATCCTGACCGTGCATAAGTAGCACCGGCACTGTAAACGCTTCGACATGATGGTAAGGCGAGATTGGTGCGAGGTCTGCCGATCGGGTGCCATTCTGCCCGAACTGTTCCACCCAATACATATAAGCCGGATGGTCGTCACCGAACCGTTTGCGTACATTGTCGAGAAAATAGTGAAGGTCAGCAGGCGCAGCGATTGCAACGACACATTGATATAAGTCAGGCGTAAAGGCGCCACCAATCAACGCCGCATAGCCTCCGTAACTCCATCCCGCGATACAAGTGCGCTCCGGATTGCTCCATCCCTGACTTGCTAAAATTCCAACACCTGTCGTGATATCATCTTGCATGGCGCGCCCCCATTCTCCGCGCCCAGCGCGGGCAAATGACCATCCAAAGCCTTCCGATCCACGAAAATTTGGCTGAAAAACAAGATAACCGCGCTGAGCCATGGCCTGCGCCATCCAGTCATAACCAATACTGTCGTAAGATTCCGGACCGCCGTGGGGAAACACAATAGTAGGCAGGTTCTCAGCGTTAGTGAGGTCATATCCTGGCGGAAACGTCAGAATTGCCGGAATGCGCAGGCCGTCGACAGACGGATACTCAATGAAATCTACCAGCGACATGTTTTCGCGCGTGATCTGAGGACGTGACGCGAGAGAGAAGACAAAGCTTTGACGATCGACGTCGAAAACAAAATAGTTGCCAGAATAGATGTCGCCCTCAATACGGAACAGTAGCCGGCGTCCGTCATCACTCATGCCGCGAAAATAAACGCTGGCGTACGGAAACATTTCTACAACACGTGAAACAGCTTCATTCAGCTCGGGGTCAAGCATCTCGTGTTCGGGCAGCACACCGGAAAAAATTACGCCCGTAAAAACCTGGTTGCGATCCCGGTGCACACCTTCGACATTACGCCCGTCGTCTACGTGAAAGGGACCTGAAATAGAGCCGTCGGACAGCGACATTTTCCAGACACCTAAATGCTCATCAGGGTTAGTATTCCTTCTGAACACCAGACTTTCCCCGTCATCAGAGGTACCGAGAAGAGCAAACGGAATTCTGTTCGTGTCTTCGGTATAGATTTCCCGCCAGTTGTCGCCATCCGGCACCTCGATGTAATAGCGGTCACGATCAAAATCGAAATTTTCTCTCGCATAGGCGATGCCCGCAGGTGAGACGAACCAATCTACAGTGTAGCGTGAACCATCAATCACCGGACGCCCATCACCGTCATCCAGCGAAATTTCGAAGACGTCCAGATGCTGAGGGTTCGAGTTATCGAACAGCGGCATGTAAGCAATATTCGACTCAGTATTGTATGCGACGATTTCCCCTCGGCCTGTCTGAGAACCCATCCGGTGTGCCCGATCCGGCATCGGCGTCATCTCGCCATCCTCTAGCGACACAGAAAACGTTGTTGTCGATTGATACTGGTAATCGCCATCCACCCAGCCAGACCATTCAGGTGCAAAGACCAGCACATAATCTTCGCTGAAAAAGTAGGTCGAGACGTTTCGCAAATAGCCCATATTGGCGACGCAATGCTCCGTCACATTCTCGATATCGAGAATGCAAAGCAATTCGTCGCCATCAACTCGATGAGAAATAGACAATTTGGTGCCATCAGGTGAAATGGATGCACCGGAATACTCGGCACGACGCGCATAGTCGCTGATCGTGGGCGCAGCGTTTGTTGAACTGGCAGCAAACAGAGCACAAACCAATAGAAAGAAGGCTCTCAACACACGTACCTTTCAGGCTCGGTCAGGAAAAGAACTAAGGGGCTGCTTCCCCAATATGCTGGTCGACGAAACTGATGACCTCACGCAGAACTTCGACGCGGGACTCCTCATCCATGATCGAGTGGTTCTGCCCGGAGAACGTCCGTATCCGAACCTGACGTCCTGCATCATCCAGCGCATCTTCCATGCGACGGCTCTGCGTTGGCGGCACGATCATATCATCGTCACCATGCAGAAGGAGAACGGGTGCCTGAATTTTGTCTGCGCGATAGTAAGGTGAAATCGGTTCCAGAACGTCACGGTCTACGCCCGCGCGTCCATACTGGTCAGTCCAGTAGCGATAGGCCTGACTATCGTCACCACGATCAAGAGAGACATCACTCAGCATACGATAAAGGTCCGAAACGCCGGCAATTGACGCGGTACACTGATACATTTCAGGATTAAGCACGCTGCTCATGAGCGCCGAATATCCGCCATAGCTCCAGCCGACGATACAAATGCGGTCCGGATCAGCCCATCCGGCCCGAATGAGAAGCTCGACACCATCGGTCACATCGTGCTGCATGGCACCGCCCCATTCACCGCGGCCAGCTTCTGTAAACTCAGCGCCAAAGCCCGATGAGCCCCTGAAATTAGGTTGCAGCACCAGATAGCCTTCATTGGCAATAGCCTGCGCCATCCAGTCATAACCGATTGTATCGTGGGACTCAGGGCCACCATGCGGCATCACCACCATCGGCAGCGTGTCACCATTACCTGGCTGTGTGCCGCGCGGCGTGGTGACAACGGCAGAAATAGTCAGTCCGTCACGGGACTGATATTCGATTGAATCTGCTGACGCCATCGCCTCGCCATCAATCCAGCCGCGCTGGGCCAGAGAGATCGCCACAGATTGCGTGGTCAGATCGTAGACGATGTAATTGCCGGAGAACTGACGACCGGACACATGGGCCAGAACGCGCGTGCCATCCGCGCTCAGATCAAGCAGATTAATATTCGCCCCGCCAAATCCGTTGACGAGGCGATCCATGGCGGCGTTGAGGTCTTCATCCAACATGGCATAGCTCGCCGAAATGCCCGTGTATTCAACGCCAATGAACTCCCCATCTTCATTGCTGATCACCTGCCCAATCTCGCGGCCCTCGGACACGTGGAACGGGCCGGTAATGTCTCCGTTCTCCAGAGACATGAAGTAGACGCCATCGGCTGTTCTCTCGGCTGTCGTCTGCACGAAAACGGCGTGCTGGCGATCCTGCGTCACCGCCCGCAGATAGATTGTCCGCAATTCTTCATCAGAGGTGTAGATGGTCCGCCAGTCATCTCCGTCTGGCACTTCGACTGTGTAGACATTATCGTCGCTGTCATAGTTTTCGCGCGCAATCGGATCACCCGACGGCGAGACCAGCCAGCCCGTAGTGTCTGATCCGCCACGAATGACGCGGCGACCGCGCCCACGCTGCACCTCAATCGCAAAGACATCCAGCTCAGGCGTGGATGATGCATTGAATGCCGGAATATACACGGTTTCACGATCCGGGCTTATAGCTACAATCCGACCAAACCCCGTCTGCGCGGGATGGAGGTTGGACACGCGGCGCACAAGACGCTCAACATCGCCGGTTTCAATGTTCACCAGAAACGGGGTCGACTCGTCATACCGCTCGCCCAGAATATGAGGCACGCGTGTTCTTTGCGTTGCGAGCACCAGAACATGCTCGTCATCCAGAAAATACGTATAGTTCGGGCGTAGGTCCCGCAGGTTTGCGAAACACTGTTCAGAACGGTCTGCCACCGTGATGACGCAGAGAAACTCTTCGCCGTCGATTGCATGCACCAGCGAAATCCTGGAGCCGTCTTCCGAGATATCCGCCGCAGAAAACTCTCTTGGCGCGGCATAGTCTTCAATGGTCGGGTCAGCCCCTGCGCTCAGTCCAAGACAAAACAAGCTCCCCAGCAATCCCGAGACAAAACGCACCACTACCCCTCCAAACAAAACGCCGTCCAAGTTGATTCTTGTAGCACTTTGCTACTCAGGATATCAACCTACACACAAAGCTGCGAGATGGAATAATTCTCGGCCGGTGGGTCTGGTATTCGCGAAGTAAATCGTTTTAGTTACCGGTTCTCGGGAGGCAATACATGACTAACATTACCGACTCAGGTGGTCCGGCGACGGACAAGCCGGAACAGGCGCAGAATGAAGGGTTCGGATCATTCGGATACCGTACCTATGTGCTCAACGCGCTTCTGGTCATTTACATTCTGAACTTCATCGACCGCGCGCTGCTTTCAGTTGTCGCGCGTCCGCTTAAAGCAGAGCTGGGCATTTCAGATACGGCATTTGGCCTTCTGACAGGCTTCGGCTTTGCATTCCTCTACACGATTGTAGGCATTCCGCTTGCGCGTCTGGCTGAACGTCGCAACCGTGTCCTGATCATTGCGATCTGTGTGGCGCTCTGGTCCGTGATGACGGCGCTTTGTGGCCTGGCAACGGAGATCACCCTACTTGGCGTGACCATTGGCGGCTTCTGGGTTCTGCTCGTCTGCCGCATCGGTGTCGGCATTGGTGAAGCTGGCTGTACGCCGCCAGCGAACTCGCTGATCGCAGACTATTACCCGCCGAAGAAGCGCTCTTCCGCAATGGGTTACTACGCTATGGGCGTGACGCTCGGCACGCTGGGCGCAAACCTGATTGCCGGCCCCATCGCTGATGAATTCGGCTGGCGCTATGCGTTCTTCATTCTGGGTATTCCGGGCGTTGTGATTGGCCTGATCCTTTACTTCACAGTCAAAGAGCCGCCACGCGGTTACTCAGAGCCGGGTGGTCCGAAAGCGAACGTCCAGCGCGCGACCTTCGGTGAAGCCTTCAAAGAGCTCTTCTCCAAGCCGTCTTACTGGTGGATGGTTGCGGGCGCGACAATGGCTGCGTTCTGCGGTTACGCCATTTCAGCGTTCCAATCGCTTTACATCCAGCGTGCCTTCGATTTGACGGCAGGTCAGGCCTCCGTCTGGTTTAACGTTCCTGCCTATGCGGGCGGCGCAGTCGGCACATTCATGCTCGGCTATATTGCGAGTAAGATGAAGTCTGCGAGCGCGGTTGCATGGCTGTCTGCAGGCGGTCTTATTCTCTGCGTACCGTTCTTCGGCTTTGCCTTCACGACAACCAGCATGGTTGCCTGTGTGATCGGTCTCGCTCTCGGTAACGGCATTAAGTACGGCTATCTGGCAGCGCAGTATTCCATCGCAGCTGGCGTGGTATCCACACAGGTTCGCGCGACCTCAACAGCGATCATGCTGTTTGTTGTAAACCTGCTCGGCTATGGCCTTGGCCCTCCGTTTGCGGGCGTCGTATCCGACCTGTTCTTCTCGCCTGCGCTTGAAGAAGCCGGTTACACAGAAGTGCTGGACCGTTCTATGTGTGACGCCGCAGAACGTGTCGTGATCTTCGCAAACCGCGAAGCTGAAACACCGCTTTCTGCTGCTGAAATCAGCGACGTGCTTTCCAACATGGAAACTCCAATGACGGACGACCAGTTCGCCTTCTGTAAAGAGCACAACCAGTCCAGTACGCGTATGTCTATGCTCGCGCTGACAATTCTCTACGCTCTGTCTGGTATCTTCTTTATCTTCTCTGCACGCGGCCTGAAGCGCGACATGCCTTCAAGCGACTAATCGCAGACGAAGCAACAGACATAGAAAAAGCCGGTGAGTGACCTCACCGGCTTTTTTGTATCCAAAGACTCTTATCTCTACGGCCTATCAGCCTTGTGTAATAGGCGTCAGAACAATCTCTACGCGACGGTTGGCCGGATCTTCCGGCGAAATGCCTGGAAGCGGCTGCGTCTCACCCATGCCGGTTGCATAGAGACGCACTGCATCAATGCCCTGGGCATTCAGATAGTCGGCAACTGTTACGGCACGGCGCTGAGACAGCTGCATGTTATAGTCGGCAGGACCGTCTGCACTTGCGTGGCCCACAACGTCTACCGCAGTAGATGGATAGTCTACGAGCGTGCGCGCAATGTCGTTCAGCGTGCCATAAAATTGTGGCTGGATAGACGCGCTATTCACCTCAAATGTCACATTGGATGGGGCTGTCAGATAAATCTGGTCGCCCTGGCGGTCTACCTCAATGCCAGTGCCAGCTGTTTGCTGACGCAGGCGTTCTTCCTGACGGTCCATATAGTCGCCGACTGCAGCGCCAGCGATCGCGCCTACGGCTGCACCGATGGCAGCGTTACGTCCGTCATCACCGCCTGCGAGTGTGCCAAGAGCGCCGCCTGTCACCGCGCCAATACCTGCGCCTGTCAGTACGCGCTGGCTTGGGCCACCATCAGTCGCACACCCTGCGAGCAGAAGGGCTGTCGCGGATGATGCAATGATCAGATGTTTCATATCGGTCTACTCCATTCAGAATTCGTGTACCGATATCATACGGCCCAGCCTGAATTTTGTTCCGTTACAAACTGGTCAGAACGCAGTGATGTCGTCATTTGACGACAAAATGACAATGACACTTGACAGACAAGGGCGCTTTACATAAAGTCATCCTCACTTAGCAAGGAGGATTATATGGCTCACGTAACATTCAAACAGGCTAAACGCCGTTATCAGGTCTGGTTCTGGCCACTTATGGCGCTTTACACCGCAGCAATTCTAGGCGGCACGCTGATTTCAAAACAATTCGAAACAGACCCGCTCTGGTTTCTCTATCTGCTGACCGCAGCAACCGTTCTGCCGATCTTCGGCGTGCTGTTCATCATGTGGCGTTATATTCAGGAGACCGATGAATTTACGCGCATGATGCAACTGGAAGCCATGTCCATCGGCGCGCTCATTACCGTCGGCGCGGCAACCGTTATCGGCTTCATGCAGCTTTTTGAGTTGATCGAGACGTTTCCGGTCTTCCTGATTCTGCCATTCTTCTTTGTCAGCTATGGCGTGACCAAACTCGTTCGCGGTAAAGGCGCCTGCGTGTAATGGAGAATATACTGCGCGTGCTCCGCGCCGAGCGAAAATGGAGTCAGGCTGACCTCGCCGAGCAATTGGGCGTGTCCCGCCAATCCATCAACGCGATTGAGACCGGCAAATACGATCCGTCTCTGCCCCTCGCCTTTTCACTGGCCCGGCTGTTCGGACGCCCGATTGAAGAAATCTTCAAAGACCCGGAAGCCGGAACCGTCGAAGCGGCAGAGTAAATCTGACACTCACCCCTCTCAGAGAGCTGGGTGAGTGTTGTCATGTGTGATCGATTTAAGGATCAACCAGCCGGTTGATTTGTTCGGTCAGAACGGCATCAACAACCGGTGCAATATCGCTTAGCGCCTGAAAAGACGCGCCGGTGACGAAATAGTCCATAACCACCTTGCTTCCCTCACCATCCTGATTGATCGAGATGGTGAGGACCGCCTCGACACCAATGCTCTGAAGCGGCCCCAGCGATGCATCAAAGCGCACCATATGATTGCCTTCCCGGTGCATGGCCGCAATGACCTCACCGTGCAGCACAGAGCCGCCCTCCCAGGTCTCAACCCACATACCGCCCGGGGCGACCTCGGTCAGAGACAGATTTTCAGCATCTCCGGAATAGGTATGCGCCGGGGACCACCAGTCGGAGAGTGTCGCCATGCGCGCATACTGAAGATTGGACGGAAGCTCGGAGGTGCGTTCCAGATGGATTTGAAATCCGTCATCCGCTGCGCGAACAACATCAGCAGACACTGGCAGGGCAGCAAAAAACAGCGCCAATACACAGCTTAAAAATCGGATCATCATTTAGGGGCCTCCAGATTAGCGGCTGCAGGTCCGCAATAACCTGCCTACGCCTTTTTACGCTTGGCTATAGTATACGCAATCGTTTCAAACAGAGCGCGTACTTCGACAGGCTTGATCAAAAATTCATCAGCGCCCTGTTCCAGACACTGTCCACGCAGATTAAGCGCCGTATCCGCCGTCACGACAATGATCGGCAGCTTACCTTTTTCATCGTCTCTCGCACGGATGTGACCGATCGCCTCCATGCCATCCATACCCGGCATGCGCAAATCCATCAGGATGAGGTCGTAGTCTCCCTCATCAATCATTTTCAGACCGGTGGGAGCATCTTCCGCCTCATGCATTTCGATCCGTGCGGCGGTGAGCATTTCCTTCACCACGCGCCGGTTCATAGCATCATCTTCGACGAATAAGATTTTCATTAGTAAAGATTGCCGTCCGATCTGTTAGCAGTCTGTTTGTTGTAGCATATTCTTGCCAATAGACTAAACACGACATCAACCAGCAGAAATAGGGTCTGAAACCTGTGGAGAATTCAATTGTGATGAATTTTCATCTTCAGTAAATTCAGCCTTCACCAACCTGAAAATATTCTCCGGCTGATATTCCCCCTCAGCGTGTATATCAGAATTCCTGACTTCATCCCATATAAATAGCCGAGTTGATTCGTCAGGTTTCAACTCTGAGGATGAAGGCCGGTTCGTAAACGCCATGTGATAGACACCCGACGCTAATGCTTGCGCAAATTCTTCTTCTGAATCAGAGACAAGCACCGATGCGACCTCATCAGAGAAAAACGCCTCGAAGATCATTTTCTGCATGAAGTCATCCTGGAAGACGAGCAAATTGACCTCATCGACAGACGTCGCCGCTCCAGCGTTCGCTGATTTAGGCGCGGTTTCAGCAGGCTGTTCTGGCACCTGTACGGGTACAATAATCGTAAATTCGGAGCCAACTCCGAGTTCGCTCTCAACTGAAATCTTGCCGCCCATAGCTTTGACGAAGTTTTCGCAAATAGAGAGCCCAAGCCCTGTGCCCGCATATTTGCGGGTCATCGCGCCATCGACCTGGTGGAATGGCTTGAAGATATTCTCGACTTCATCCGCCGGAATACCAATACCGGTATCATGTACGGCGATGCGTAGAATGTCATTGCCGTCCTTATCAGCTTCGCAATAGGCGCGCAGCACGACACCGCCGTCTTCCGTAAACTTCACGGCGTTTGAAAGCAGGTTGAACATGACCTGACGCAGGCGCTGCTCATCGGACTCAACCAGCTCCGGAATATCGTTCAGCTCAACATCAAGAGTGAGATTCTTAGACTCCGCCTCACCCCGCCAGAGAAGTGTAGCCTCTTCAAAAAGGCGCGGCGTTTCAAACGGCGCAATCTCGACGCTGACATTGCCCGTTTCGATCTTGGCGACATCCAGAAGGTCATCAACAATCGCCTTCATCGACTTACCCGCGGACTGGACGACGCGAAGCCGGTCGCGCATCTCGTCATTCAGCGAGCCATCCTGAAGCAAGACCTGAGACATGCCCAGAATACCGTTCAAAGGCGTTCGGATTTCATGGCTGGTCGTCGCGAGGAATTCGGACTTGGCTTTGTTTGCGCGTTCGAGCTCGACATTCGTCGCGTTGAGTTTCTCGTTGACACGGCCGATGGCGTCGCGGCTTTTGCGAACAGAGACATAGCCCGCCAGGAGGAAGCCGAAAATCAGCACTGCACCGAAGCCGAAGGATGCTAAGAGAATGGTCCGCTGACGGGTTTCGGCTTCGGCGATCTGGATCTGTTGCTGCAGACGTTCACTTTCAAGCTGCTCGATCTCAAGCTCCTGATTGGCGAAATCGAACTGTGCTGCCATCAGGGCTGAGTTGGCCGACGCGGCCAGACCAAGCGCCTCATCTTCCAGTCGCTTGAAGGCTTCAAGATGGGCGAGCGCCGTTTCGGGCTGAAGCGCTGCCTGATAAATCCGATAGGCAGTTTCGTGCATTTCACGGAATGGCATCGGGGTGGTCGTCAGATCCATCCCTGTAAATGTGCGGGCGATATAGCGCCGCGCATTGGGAATATCACGTCGCTCGAAGGCAACCTCGGCTTTCACCCCCCACAAGAATGGCTCCCATCCGGAGGATTCCCCTTCCGGCATGAGCGCCAGTCCTTCATCTGCGGTCGCCTCAGCCGCTGTATAATCGCCGCCCAGAACCTGCGTGTGCGCAATATTCGTGAGAATGCGCGCAATCAGATAGGGCGACTCCATTGTACGGGCGATTTCAAGCGCACGACGGTAATGCGTTTCGGCTTCTGCATATCGTTCGAGCCCACGCAAAGCGTTCGCGCGGTTGTTCTCGGTGACCATATTGATCCCGGGCTCAACGCTGTAGACGTCCATTGACTGGTCGTAGTTTTCAAGCGCGCGCTGATAATCACCGGCGTCGCTGTAAATATCACCAATCTTCTGCAGAGACATCGCCTGGCCACGTGCAAAGTCTTGTAGGCGATACTCCTCATAAGCCTGAAGAAAGCTCTCAAAAGCAAGCTGGGTATCGCCCGTGGCGTGAGCAATCCGCCCTCGTGTGAGCAATAGATCGCCTCGGATCGTGGTGGATTGCGGGACGTTCTCGATCAAAGAGAGCGCTCGTTCAACGAGCGGAGCAGCTTCTCGCGCCTGATTGGAACGACCTAAAGCTTCTGCTTGCAGCCAGAGGACATTTGCAAGCGCAGTTGCACGTTCATCTTCAGACGCATTCAAAGGAATTTGTGTTTCAGCTTCCTGAGCAAGTCGAAGCGCCTCTGCAGGTGCGCGGAGCATCTCATCGCGCGCTGACTGGAAGGCTTCCTCATAGCTCGTCCAGTCTACGAAAAGTTCACCTTCAACGCGTTCAACAACGCCCTGCGCAGTGCCCGGCATGACAGCCGACACCGACAACGCGAACCCAATCGCGAGCTGCCTGATCAGGGTCTTCATCCTGAAACCTTTCGATAATCAAAGGCCAGGTTACCCCCGACAAATGAAAATATCGTTTTCCCACACCAAAAGCGTGGGCAGGTTTGTTGGGGCGGTCAACACGAAAGACACAAAAGAGCCCGCCGAATTCAAGTATCGGCGGGCTCTTATTCTATCTATAGTTTAGCTATTTCTATTCCGCGATTTAGTAGCGAATAGCAAACCGTGCTCCTACCGCATAATCTGTTTCAGATTCATTTGCGACCGGCGTCTCATTAAACTCGACACGAGAGAACGCAGACACTTCCGCCATACCGTCCATCAGAGCAGTGCCGTAGCTCGCTTCAAGGTTATAATCGCGACCTGTGTCAGCCACACCCCATGTCTGAGAGACAAGACCCAGTTCCCCGGTTTCACGGTTCACAACTTCGAGCGTCGTAAACTCAAACGACCCGGCCTCAACGTGCAGAGGCTGTGCAATGCTCAGGCGGAATGTGTCGTGATCACCGATCAGACCATCCTTGCGAACACCGATCGCGAACGCGGTCGATGTCAGTCCCTCATCGCTCAGAGACAGCGCACCATCAGCAAAGCTGGTGCCGCGTGTTTCGCCAACCGTTGCAGACAGGCCGAGCTGCATGCCGAATGGAAGATCCACATCAGACCCAAGTGTCACAGCATCGGTAACGCTCCCGCCCTCAAGCGAAAGGAAGCCGGTGCCCTGACCGCCAAGAAGGCTGTCACGCTCCGTCAACTGTGTGTAGTCGACAGAGAGGTTCAGGTGATCGGTCAGCGCATAATTCATAGAAATATTCGCCGCACTCGCATTGAAATCGACCAGATCATCCGCGTTATAAACGCGTTGGCCTGTCAGCGGATCAACATACGAATGATCGTCAGACGCTTCGGTCACGCTTGCAGAGATCGACAGACGCTCACTCACAGCAAACTGTGTAGACGCATAAGTACCACCAGACGCGAGCCCCAGAAGCGGGTTCACACCACCGGTTTCTACGTCAAAGTCTGAATAGAAGCCGAAGACCGGGTTAGAGCTGAGGCGTGCAGCACCATCACCATGACCAAAGCGGAATGCAGTCTGGCTTTCTGGTGCAGACAGCATGATGTCCGTCTGGAACGGAAGCTCACCTTCACGCACATCAGAACCCGGCGTGTATGGCGCGGCCTGCATAGACAGAGCCCAGTCACCATTCAAACCAAGATTGACCGAAGTGCTTTGAACGTCGCCGAAGTTTGACCCTTCGCTTGCCCAGTCAACGAAACGCTGATGCAGGTGACGCTGGAAGCGGCGATCATGCTCGACACCGTCAATAACAGACTCTGTTCCATACAGCTGGGTAGAAAGCGGGATACGGAAGTCGCGGAATGTGTCACCAACGCTCTCGAGCGCTACGACATAAGCGCCGTCATTTTCAAGCTGCAGCACATCAGAGCGCAGATAAGCGCGACGAATCCATCTCGCGGACTTACCACGCCAGCCACCAATAAAGTCGCCATCACCGTCGTGATCAGCGTAGAAGCGCAGGCGGTTCCAATTCAGTGGCGACAGAGCGCCCTCAACGTTCAGAAGACCCCAGCCATAAACTTCATCAACGCCCTCTTCACCAAGGTCAGTTGCAGACCGGAGGATCACATCAACGGTTTCCTCGGCATGGTCTTTCCACCAAGGCCACGCACCGTGGATCAGTGCTGCTGTACCAGAGACCAGAGGCGCTGCGAATGACGTACCGGCCTGACGCATAACACCGCCATTGCCATCAGATACGAGGATGAATTCGCCCGGCGCGACGATGAAATTATTCATCACCGCACTGCAATCACCATCAACAATAAAGCAGGCATCGCCTGGCGTATTAGACCAGTCTGCGATCTCACCATCAAAGCCGAGCGCGCCAACGATGATCAACTGCTCGAGACTACCATCATCCGCCCATTCGACGTCAGTGCCGGTCACACCCTCATTGCCAGCCGCCTTGATGAAGACAACGCCTTCATTATCGACGCCGGAAATGATGTCTGCCCACTCTTCTGAGATCAGTGTTTCAGGAACACCAAGAGACATGTTGATGATGCGCGCACCATTGTCGACGAGCGCATGCACACCCGTCTCAACGTCGTCCCAACCTGCGGTCAGGGTTTCATCAAACGGGTTATAAACGGCGACGCTTGCATTTGGCGCGATGCCCATAATGCCGACGCCATCGTGAGGCGCGACCAGAAGGCTAACAACCGCTGAACCGTGTGTGGACGTATCCGCCGTGTCGTATCCGCCTGAATAAATCACATCATGTGTCAGAAGGGTTTCATCCGTGACACCGAAGTCGAGAAGACCGATGACAGCCTGCGTATTATAATCATGGTCCTGCGTAAGCGCTGGAGACCAGTTGATTGTCGGCATCCAGCCATCAACAATGTCGATGCCGTTGAACATCATCAGACCATCATGCCAATCCACGAAGAACTGAGCACGCTCGACCGCCGAAAGCTCTGCCAGAGATGCCGGATCAGTTGGATCGATACCATAGCGTTCGAAGATTTCCTGAGCGAATCCTGCCCAGAAGTCCTGACCAGTATAGAAAGCGACGAGTGGCGCGTACTGATCCTGGCTCAGATTGTAGAATGTGCCCAAGTCGGTCAGCAGCTGCTCGTAAGCCGCTTCATTACCTTCGAAGCTATCGAGGTTACCCCAGAAGCTGTCGAGGTTACCCCAGAAACTATCGAGATTGCCCCAGAAACTATCCAGATTACCCCAGAAGCTATCGAGGTTCCCCCAGAAGCTGTCCAGATTACCCCAGAAGCTATCGAGATTGCCCCAAGTCGCATCCAGATTGCCGTTAAAGCTGTCCAGATTGCCCCAGAAGCTATCGAGATTACCCCAGTTAGGATCGAGAAGGCCGTAATACTCTGAAGGGTCCTGACCATCAGGAACAGAGAAGGCTACATAGAAGCTATCGAGATTACCCCAGAAGCTATCAAGGTTACCCCAGAAGCTATCGAGGTTACCCCAAAGCGCAATCGCAGGATTTCCATTGAAGCTGTCAAGATTTCCCCAGGTCGCGTCTAGCTCGCCCTCGAAGCTATCAAGGTTACCCCAGAAACTGTCTAGATTACCCCAGAAGCTATCAAGGTTGCCCCAGAAAGAGTCCAGATTACCCCATTGAACGGTGGCATCACCGAAGCTGTCGAGATTGCCCCATTGGGTCTCGATCACGCCATCGAAGCTGTCGAGGTTCCCCCAAAAGCTGTCCAGATTGCCCCAGTCAGCAGCGACATCACCTTCAAAACTGTCGAGATTTCCCCAGAAGCTATCCAGGTTCCCCCAAAAGGAATCAAGATTACCCCACTGAGCCGCAGCATCACCGTCAAAGCTATCGAGATTACCCCAGAAGCTGTCGAGGTTGCCCCAGAAAGAGTCCAGATTACCCCAGAAGCTATCAAGGTTGCCCCAAAAGGAATCCAGATTACCCCATTGGCCGGACGCATCACCCTCAAAACTATCGAGGTTCCCCCAGAAGCTATCCAGATTGCCCCACTGCGCTGTTGCGCGTGACGCATACTGAGATGCGTCAGCAGTAGCGACTTCATAGCTATCTTGCGCATGCGCGACAGAAAGACTGCCTGCGGCGGCAAGAGACACAAGTGCGACGGATGAATACAATACAGTTTTCATTACGGTGCTCCACGGCGCAGCCCCACGCGCCAAGGGATCCGGATCTTCTGAACCTGGGCTTACAGTTTACTTCACCCTCCATAATGCAGCGAAAAATTGAAAAGGTAAACCTTTCGTTAACCATCCAGCGCAAGAAAATTAACGTAAAAGTGTGGATAACTAAGAAAAGTTAACAGGAACACAGCGTGTTTTCGAGGGGAATTGCCGAAAATGTTAATAAATACGAAGATCAAAAGGTTAACAGAACTTCGAAAACCGTTAACGAATTACTTAAAATCGATTAACCCGCGTAAAATCGAAAGCATCAACATGTTTTTGTCTTGAACTATAGACGCCTATGCTTTGAAGCAGATCGCCAGTCGAAACGGAATATAATCTTCGACCTGATATTACCTTGAAGAATAAGAAAAGGGCGACGCAATAACGCGCCGCCCTCCGCTGATCAGAAATTGTGCAATAAAGCCTATTGTTGACCGCGTGCACGCATCATCCGGTTCACTGTGACATATTCTTCCATGTCTACAGAGCCATTTCCGTCGAGATCCATACGGCCAAAGCCCGCGCGCATACGGCTACCAAGCATGCCAGTCAGCTCGTCTTCAGTGAGCTGCCCGTCCATATTATCGTCCATAGCGGTGAACATGCGCGTCTCGTTCATTTCAGCTGACTGGTGATCGAGACGGTTGTCCGTCGTTTCTCCCACCCAGCGGAATGACAGGGACGTATAGAGCATTTCTTCAAAGCTCTGCTCGCCCCACGTCACCTGAATATTCGGATCAGGGTTCGCTGCATTGGCGCTGGAGTTGTCATAGACATAGTCCGAGATCAGACGCGATCCCGCCGGAATGGAGATCGGCTCCTCAAACTCGTAGCCACGCTGCCAGTTGAAGTCGTAGCGCGGCAGAGACAGAAGCGTTTCCTCAGTACCATCCGGATATTGAATACGCAGATCAGACGCATAGCCACGATAATGCGCATGCGGGAACGCCGAAATCAGCTCTGCGTCATACGGGAACTCCAGATACGCCGTTTCGACGTGACGCGGCTCGTTCGCCGGAATATCGAGGCTCGCATCCAGAATAACGACAGTCCGGTTCAGAAGCTCAGGTTGTTCCTGGAAGTAGAAACCGATCTGTGTCTGGTCGACAATTTCACGGCCCACCGGTGTATAGTGCATCTGGAAGCCGATTGCGCCGCCCGCAGGGAATGGCACGCCGGAGTTTTCCTGCGCCACAGTGGACTCTGCACCTACAGCATAGCCGCCGGTAGAGAACTCCCAGAGCGAGGTCGAGCCCCGCCCGTCCGCCGGTACCTCAGACATATAGCCAGACAGCACATGGTGGACGACCTCGCGGTTGCCCGCGCGAACGGTCGTGGCACGCAGCCATGTATCTTCGGTCAGCGGATTTTCCACGACCGGGTAGGCATAATCGACAACACCTGTCGCTGGCACGGTGTAAGCCGGAAGCGTCAGGATCAGATCAGGCTCGCCAAGCGGCCAGTCCGGGGCATGCAGGTTCAGGCCCGCGAGCGGATCCTCGCCCTCGCCGCGCGGCGCACCGGCTTCAACCCAGTGAACCAGTGTCTGGGTTTCTTCGACAGTCAGGTCACGCGCATTATGGAATGTACCGATGGACGGGTCAGCATGCCATGGCGGCATGCGATCCGTGCGAACCACTTCGCGGATCATCGGCGCCCAGCCCTGAATAGTCTCGTAATCGGTCATCGCCCAAGGACCGATACCGCCCTCCTGGTGACACTCGACGCAGTTTTCACGCAGGATAGGCGCAATCTCTTCAGCATAAGAGATCTGCATATGCTCTGTTTGATTGCGCTGCTCCGGGAAGTTGATCATGCACCCAGCGCGAATAGCGGGCGCCTCAACCGTGACGTCTTCGCCCGCCAGGACCTGAGAAATTGCGTCTGCAGCAAAGTGGTTGTTGGCTTCATTGCGCTGACGCTCATAGGTCTGGCGGTCATTCAGCGCGCCATAATAGACGACTTTAAAGCCCTGTGCCGGATCGAGCACATAAACCTGCGCTGTACGGTCATAGCCCATGGACTCGCCAATCAGCTGGGTCACGTCATCAAGGATCGGCATATCAATGCCGTAAAGCTCGGCGTCAGCAGCGATCTCGTCACGATCATCCTGAATGTTGGAATTGATCATGTAGAACTGAACGCCCTGATCAGCGAACTGGTCACGCAGCGCTTTGTAGTCGGTGACAGCATTGCGCACGATCGGGCAGCCGACACCGTGCGTCATGATCACCACCGCAGGTGCATCTGCGTGGTAGAACAGCTCATGGCTGTCGCCATTGTGGTCGATCAGGCGAAAGTTATCGATATATTCCGGCGGGCCGCTGACAGGTGTCGCAGCCGTCGCCATAACCATGCTGTCATGGCCGGAGTGATCCATGGCGGAATGATCCATCGCCGCATGGTCTTCTCCGCCTTCTTGCGAACATGCACCTAACAAAAGCGCAGTGAACGCAGTCGCGACAAGCAGATTGCCTCGTTTAAAAACAGCCATAAGGCTACCTCCCGTGTATTATTATCTGGAGGTAGCTATATCAAATGTAGTGGCCGACACTCAAGAGAAACCCGAGTAAAGCACTAAAGAAAGAACAAGTGATCAGAGAAAGTTGATCATACATCCCGCTCTGATCGCAGGTGCCGTTACGGTAACCTCTTCGCCAGCAAGCATCTGGTTCAGAACCTCTGCAGCGAAATGATTCTGGGCTTCATTCCTTTGGCGCTCATAAGTCTGACGATCATTGAGCGAACCATAATACATGACACGGAAATCATCAGACGGGTCGAGCACATAAATCTGGGCGGTCCGGTCATACCCCATCTGACGGCCAACCGACTGATCTTCGTCATCCAGAATTGGCATGGTGATGGAATAGAGTTCGGCATCCGCGGCTAGCTCGTCCATGTCATCCTGAATGTTGGAATTGATCATGTAGAACGGGATACCCTGATCTTCGAACTGTGCCGCGAGCTCTTTATAATCGGTCACAGCATTGCGCACGATCGGGCAACCGACACCGTGCGTCATCAGAACCACCGCTGGGGCATCGGAATGATCACTCAGCGTGTGCGTCTGACCGTCACTGCCCATCAGCGTGAAATCGGCAACATGCTCCGCAGCGCCATAAGACGGTGTATTCGCATTCGCCATTTCCATGCCTTCATGGCCGGAATGATCCATAGAGCCGTGATCCATGGACGCATGGTCCATCCCCTCATGGTTCATGCCCGCATGCTCATCTGCGCCCTGATCAGAACATGCCGCAAGCGCCAGTGCGGAAATCGCCGTCACGAATAAGAGCTGAGATCGCTTCGTAAAAGACATTCGCCTTCCTCCCATATATTTATGAGAGCAGACTATATAAATAGTGCGCATGTCACTCAAGGTGTCTTGCGTGACACTTTACGTCACATGCCCGACGACAATTTGCAGATCGACTCCCGACCTACTGTCTCCCATGCCTTGACGGATGGTAGTGCGATGGCCTGTGATGCCAACGGGACAACCTACAGTCAGGGGACAATCGCCATGAAGCACGCACTCACAGGTACGGCATTGGGCTTAATGGTCGCGGCATCATTCTCAGGCACGGTTGGGCACGCACAGGACCGCTCCGAAGAGCACGAAACGCCCGAATACTCAGAAGAGACACAAGACGTAAAGATTGACTGCGACGCACTTCCCTCTGCTGACGAAATCATGACTGCAGAAGAAGAATACCTCGAACAGATACAGGAAGACGTTTGGACAGATGCCACATCTGATTCCTCTATAATCCAACCGGGCCATGCGCTTCTTGACTGGTTTGATGAACTCGGCGCGATCGAGTCCGTCCAAGACGTATCGGTCTGTTATCCAGAAGACGTAAACCGCATCATTGAGCGACGCGCACGCCCGGAAGAAAAAATCGAGGGTTGATCAGACAGGCATGATATCGGTGCGAGACATTGCCAGACACTCACCTATATCTGTCTCATGCGATCACCCGACCAGCTTCTGCACCCTACCCCAGCGGGCCTTTATTGCCCCGTCGGTGATTTTTACATCGATCCGGTTCGCGCGGTTGATCGCGCCGTCATCACACATGGCCATGCAGACCATGCCCGTGCCGGACACGGCGCCGTGCTCGCAACACCTGAGACCATCAACATTATGGCGGCGCGCTATGGCAAGGACTTCACGGCTAAGCGCCAGCCAACAGAACTTGGCGAAGTGGTCAGCATAAACGGCGTGGAGGTTTCACTTGCACCAGCAGGGCACGTGCTAGGCTCTGCACAGGCCGTGGTTGAGCATAAAGGCCTTCGAATGGTCTGCACGGGTGATTATAAGCGCCGCCAGGACCCGACCTGCACCCCGTTTGAACCTGTGCCGTGTCATGTCTTCATATCCGAGGCGACCTTTGCGCTGCCCGTCTTTCGTCACCCGGATGACCGGGAAGAAATCAGAAAGCTGCTCCACAGTCTCACCACCTTTCCTGACCGCGCCCATCTGGTTGGGGTGTATGCGCTCGGAAAAGCCCAGCGTGTCATCTCGCTTATCCGCGAGGCCGGCTACCACGACACCATCTATATTCATGGCGCGCTGAAATCGCTTTGCGACCTCTACGAAGACCACGGCATTTCACTTGGCAGCCTTGAGCCCGCAACGCTTGAAAAAGGCGTCGCGAAAGAAGAACAGGCCAAATTCGCAGGCAAGATTGTGATGGGCCCGCCATCTGCCTTTCGCGATAAATGGGCGCGGCGCTTTCCGGACCCGATCACCGTCTTCTGCTCAGGCTGGATGCGCATACGTCAACGCGCCAAACAAAGCGGCGTGGAACTACCGATTATCCTCTCGGACCATGCCGACTGGGATGAACTCACCCAAACCGTACGCGACGTGAACCCGCAAGAGCTTTGGGTTACCCATGGCCGCGAGGACGCTCTATGTCGCTGGGCGGAACTCGAGGGCTATAGCGCCCGTCCGCTCAGGCTGGTCGGCTATGATGAGGATAGCTGAACCGCATTAGTGAATTGACGACGGCGCGAGTTTGGCAAAAACTCTCTTAAAAGGAGATTGCGCGTTGAAACGCCTCGGCTTCATTCTGCTTCTCACTGGCAGTGCCATTCTTGGCTCTGCCACGGCTGATGATGCGCGCGTCGAGACCGATATGCCGGAACACTTTCTCCGGCTTGAAGGCAATTTTCATCCATGCGGCCCTACAGCGACCGCGGAAGAACTCGCGAGCCCCGACTATCTGAAATACGAAGGCAAAATGGACGCCGCCCCCCTGCCGGAGCTGCGCAACCGTTTTCGCCCACCATCAGCGCGCGACCTGCCCGGCATCGTCAAAATGGAACGCGAGACCGACACTGAAGACTTCGACGTTGCTTCCAGCCATTGCTCTGCCACACGAATTTCAGAGAACTGGTTTCTCACCGCAGCGCACTGCCTGACGGGCAGTTTTGACCGCATCGTCCTGCGCGCCAATTCCCAGCAGCTCTCCTCCAACGAAATCCAGCGCGTCGAAGTCGATTTTGCTGTCTGCCATGGCAGTTTTTCAGGCCAGACCGACAATTACCGGAACGACATCGCACTCGTGCATATCGCCGATGACGATATAGACCGGCTGGTCAACGTACCGCCTGTCGCCTGGGGCCAGACTTCACGGCCATTCTCAGAGAAATTCTATGAAACCGCCCGCGTCGGCGGTTGGGGAGCGCTCTCCTATTATGGAGAGCTGGCCGATATGCTCCAACGCGAGGAAATCCACATCATTGACGTCCTGCCCGACCGTATTCGCGGCGCCACTCAGGTTTCCGGCGGCCCGTGCGTTGGCGATTCAGGCGGCCCACTCATGGTGGATGATGAAAGCGGCCATCCGGTGATGATGGGCGTCCTCTCTACGCTGATGCCATCCGTCAGCGGCGAGATGTGCTCAGGCGTTTACGCTGTGAATTATGTGAACCTTGAAACCCAGCGCGACTGGATCAACGCCGTCATGGAGACCTGCGAGCTGGATGACGCGCTTTGCCGCCGTTCACTCTCTTACTGAAGGGCGGACCTGTCATTCTTCCCCGCCGGACTTATCTCTAGCCTATGCAGGCCTTTTCCCAGCTTCTTGATAGTCTGATCCTCACACCGGGGCGGAACGCGAAGATTACGCTTCTTTGTGACTATTTCGCGCGAACGCCCGATCCGGCGCGCGGCTGGGCACTCGCAGCTATTACAGGCGAGCTGGACCTGAAAACCATCAAGCCAGCCATGATCCGCGCGCTTGTCTCCGAACGCATGGATGAAGAGCTGTTTCGTCTCTCATATGATTATGTCGGTGACCTAGCTGAAACGGTGAGCCTGGTCTGGCCCGAAACGCATGGCGCGAACTATTCGCCCACGCTGGATGAAATCGTCGATACGGTGCAGGACACGCCAAAAGCCAAGGCACCGGAGCTTATCGCGCACTGGCTGGACAGGCTCGGCGCGTCGGAGCGCTGGGCATTGCTAAAGCTCGTCACCGGCGGGCTGCGCATCGGCGTCTCTGCGCGCCTTGCAAAACAAGCATTAGCGAAGTTTGGCGGCGTAGAGGCTGGCGAGATTGAAGAGCTCTGGCACGGGCTCGATGCGCCCTATGAAGACCTGTTCGCCTGGCTCTCAGGTGACGGCGAGAAGCCCGCTCCAGACATGAGCGGCGCTTTCAGGCCCGTTATGCTCGCCCATCCGCTGATTGCAAAGAAAGACCGCGATGATCCGGACGCTATCAATCCTGACATGATCACACCTGAAGCGTTTGCCGCCGAATGGAAATGGGACGGCATTCGCGTGCAGGCCGTTAGTGAGAATGGCGTGCGCCGCCTCTACACGCGCACCGGCGATGACATCTCTCACACCTTTCCGGATGTCGTCGCCGCAATGGAATTTGACGCGGTTCTGGATGGCGAACTTCTGGTCAGAAAACCGGATGGCAATGTAGCGCCATTCAATGATCTCCAGCAGCGCCTGAACCGGAAAACCGTCTCTAAAAAGATGCTCTCTGAGCGGCCTGCCTTCATACGCGCCTATGACATTCTCCATCATGGCGAAGAGGATTTGCGCGCCCTCACCTTCCGCGAACGCCGCGCAAAACTGGAAGCGCTGCTCGGCACGTCTCCGACTGACCGGTTTGATGTATCGCCTCTGGTAGAGGTCACGGATGCAGCAAGCCTCAACGCGCTACGAAACGCGCCGCCCCAGCCTGAGATCGAAGGCCTGATGCTGAAACGCTGGGAGTCGGTCTATGAAGCCGGCCGCCCGAAAGGCCCGTGGTTCAAATGGAAGCGTGATCCATTCCTCATCGACGCGGTGATCATGTATGCACAACGCGGCCATGGCAGACGATCCGGTTACTTCTCGGATTTTACATTTGGTGTCTGGGCTGAAACCGATGACGGACATGAGATCACCCCTGTCGGCAAAGCCTATTTCGGCTTCACAGATGAAGAACTGAAAGAACTCGACAAGTTCGTGCGAAACAACACAATCGACAGGTTTGGTCCCGTCCGCATGGTCAAGGCCACCCGCGAGGAAGGCCTTGTCGTAGAGGTCGCATTTGAAGGCCTGAATGCCTCACCGCGGCATAAATCCGGCGTTGCCATGCGCTTTCCGCGCTTTAACAGGATACGCTGGGATAAGCCCGCTGCAGAGGCCGAGACACTTGATGGCCTGAAAGAATTTCTGAGCTATAGTGAGGCCTGACTTCGGGAGGGTCCAAAATGATAACAACCAAGCTTCTTATTCCGGCTGCAGCGCTGTTTATGTCCGCATCTGCGTTTGCGCACGGAGCGCAGTCCGATCATGCTCATGACGCAGAATTCGATACAGTGACAGAACCGGAGCTGACCGACGGCCGCCCGACCACGCCAGGCTCACACATGATGCTGCAGGCGGCTATCGAGGCTGCAGACGGGCTGGAAGTCATCATCTCCGACGTGATCATCCCGCCAAATGCCAGCGTGCCGCTGCATGAACATCCGGGCGAGGAATTCCTCTATGTGATTGAAGGTTCTGCGCTTCACCGTCAGGAGGGCATGGACGATATGTGGCTGTCGGCTGGCGATGCGTTCGTTATCACGCCTTATGCTGCGCACTCACCGATTGGCGGGCCGGATGGCGCACGCGCCATTGTCTTCCGTGTTCATGTTGAAGGTCAGCCGGAACGCATCCTCATTGATGCAGAAACACGTGAGCCGCTGGAGGATTAGCGCCCAGTCAGAAATCCGACGAGCTGGTCCGCGGTCATCCGGCCGCACGCCACCTGCCCTAACCGGCCGTCCGGACTGATCAGATACACGCATGGCGTACCCGGCGTATATTGAAGCGCTGATAGAAGCTCGCGGCTCGACTGATAGGCCGGAATGCTCGTGCGGTACTCGTCCAGTTCACGCAGCAGCGCAGGCACACTGCCATTGCGCGAGACGGCAGCAACCTGAAGCCATGGCGCGCGGTCGCGTTGCAGCTCTTCAATGTCGCGAAACTGGATGGCGCACCACGGGCAGCCCGGCTGGAATAGCACGACAAGCGTGATGTTTCCCGAATAGCTCGCAAAAGATGGCGCTTCGTTCAGCGCCGTCGCGCCAAGCGTATAGATGCCCTCAGCGCTCTGCGTCGCGGGAATAACCGCCGCCTGCTGGGCAGATGATGGCTGGCCAAAATTCAAGACCAGCGCCGTGGCAATCAAACTCAACAACAAACGCACAACACGACCTCCATGCGAGCATTTGAGCCTAGCAGAGATCAGTTAAGAAACAGACCAGCAAACACAGCACAAAAATTTGAGCCTGCCTTTTGCAAAACGACACAAACTCGCGTTAACCAGAGCAGGTAAACCAATCATAGGAGTTCAGAATGGAATTCGACCCTCAGGCAATTTGGGACCAGTACGGCGTACTGATCGTAAATGGCGCACTGAACGTAATCGGCGCGATCATCCTCTTGATCATCGGTCTTCGCATTGCCGGCTGGCTCGCAGGCACTGTCCGCTCTCAAGCCGCGAAACGCGAAAATGTAGACGACACGCTCGCTAGCTTCTTCGCGTCACTGGTGCGCTGGGGCGTAACGGCTGCGGTTGTCATTGCTGTCTTCGGCATTTTCGGCATTCCGGTCGCATCCTTCGCAGCGGTACTCGGTGCCCTGACGCTCGCCATTGGTCTGTCCATGCAGGGCGCGCTCGGTAATATCGCCTCTGGTGTGATGATCACGCTGTTCCGCCCGTACAAGCTGGGTGACTTCATCGAAGTTGCGGGCGTGTCCGGTTCTGTGAAAGACATCAACCTCTTCCAGACGGTCATCGCGACGCCGGACAACAAGAAGATCATGATCCCGAACGGTCAGGCAATCGATGGCGTCATCACCAACTATTCCGGCTACACGACCCGCCGCTGCGATGTCGTCTTCGGCATTGATTACGACGACGACTTCGATAACGCGATCGCAATCCTCAAAGAGATCATCGCTGCTGACGAACGCATTCTAAAAGATCCGGAACCGTTTGTTCGCGTGACGAATCTGGGTGACAGCTCGGTCGACATTACCTGCCGCCTCTGGTGTCAGGCGGGCGATTACTGGCCGATCAAATTCGACATGCTGGAAAAAGTGAAAAAGTCCTTCGACACTCAGGGCGTTTCCATTCCCTACCCGCATACGACAATCGTCAAGAAAGACGCTGCAGCGTAAGCCGGGCAAAATTCCGACTTCGACAAAGGCCGCCGCTCTGGCGGCCTTTTTTCTGCCGCGCTCAGCCCTTACCTATAAGCCATCGCGGAGAGTAAGGCATGTCAGAGACCACAAACACCCAGCCCCCACCGGACTTTCCTCCATTTCCGGAGGAAGCTCAGGCGCCGCCTCCTGTAAGCACGCAGACAACGGCGCCCAAGCCGAAGCGGCCGCTACTGGCGCGTATTTTTGCCATTAAGTTCTGGGGAGCGATCCGGCTTCTAGCGCTCTGCGTGCTCGTTGGCCTCATCATGCAGGTTGGCGATTTCGCGCAGGACCCTGGTCAATTCTCGTTTGTGAGCTTCCTGCAGGATGTCTGGCAGAGCATGTTTGCCGGTCTGTTCTGGGTGATCAGCCATGGCTGGAAGCCCGCCCTGCTCGGTGCGCTGGTCGTACTTCCAATCTGGGTATTGTGGCGGCTGGTGAGCCTGCCTTTCAGGCGCTGACTAGATCAGCGCCTTCTCATCACGTTCGCCAGTACGAATACGCACAGCGCCGGAGAGTGACGTGACGAAGATTTTGCCGTCACCGATTTTGCCGGTTTCAGCCGTCTGCGTGATCGCCTGAAGCGCGGTCTCCAGCATTGTAGATGGCACCGCCACCTCAATCTTCACCTTCGGAATTTCCTTCACTTCGTATTCAGCGCCGCGATACATTTCCGTCTGGCCGCGCTGACGACCAAAGCCTGTCACCTGACTTGCCGTAATCCCCGTAACGCCGAGCTCTGCGAGTGCCTCGCGAACCGCTTCATATTTGTGCGGACGGATGATGGCTGTGATCAGGCGCATCGGAAATTCCTCTTCATGAACAAGCCCAAGATAGACAAGACGACGGATCGCCTCTGAACGAGACGGCAGATCATCCTGACCACGACGCCAGGCATCAACCTTCTGTCCGAACTCTTTTGAAGCGACCAGCTGAATGCGCTGGTCCAGTTTTTCACTATCAGACACGACTCAATCTCTTGAAACTAACTAAAATACACTTTGATCAACTTACACACCTTCATTCGTTTTGCAAGATGGCTCGCCCTGTAATTGCCCGTATCTAACGGCCGCGTTGATTTCTTTAAAATTTGATCGTCTGGCGTTGATGAATATTCACCCCGCTCTGGCAGAAAGGGATGATCGAACATCCCGGCAGGACGATATGACCAAAGATACTGGTAAAATGAAGAAGCACTACAATCCCTCTGAAATCGGGATTGTACTGGGTGAGTCCAACAACTATGCGCGCGCCATGATCAATGAAGTGCTGCGCAATATGGGCTTCACAAAAGTTTACCCTGCATCGACCGCCGCCGAAGTCATTGAGGCCGTCAATGTCTGGCACCCTCGTGTCGTCATCACCGAAAACCTGCTGCCGGACATGAATGGCACCGAGATGGTCCGCCGTATGCGCCACAATGATGTGGTGTCAGACCGCAGCGTGCCCGTGATCATGATCACCAGCGACCCGCGCGTCGAAACCGTAAAAGAAGCGCGCATGGCTGGCGTTGACGAATTTGCGGCAAAGCCGATCTCACACGCGACCATCAAGGAACGTCTGGATGAGGTCATCCTGCGCCCTCGCCCGTTCATTGAGGGTAAAAACTATATCGGCCCATGTCGCCGGCGTAAGCGAAAGCTGGAATATCGCGGCCCACTGAAACGCCTGTCTGACCCGCTGGACGCAACCGATCAACAAGCTGACCGTGAGTTCCACCAGAACATGCTGGTCCAGTGCGCTGAACGCCTGACGTCGCTCGCAAAGTCTATCGATCCGCGTGATCGCGGCGGTGTGCGTACGCTCTATAATACCGCAAATGAAGCCAATGATATTGCGAAGAAAATCGAGGACGAAGCTCTCGAACTCGCAACCGTTTGCGTGGCCCGTTACATTGAAGGCGTCGGCGCGAGCGGCGCACTTCAGTCGCAGGTAATCTCCGCGCACATGGACGCAATCCGCCTTCTCCTGTCCGCAAAAGGCGGCAAATCGCATGCCCGACTCGAAATTGCTCAGGGCCTCGAAAAGATCGTTAAACGTAAACTTCGCGAAGCAGCATGACCGGTTCAGTATTGTCCCCCGCCCGGATTCCGCGTGAGTTCGTACCAGAAGAAGTACGCGTTCTCATGCTTGAAGACAGCATTCACTCACGCTCGGTTATGATGGAGGTGCTTCGCGGCATCGGCATCCAGAACGACCACGTAATGAGCCGTAATGCGCTCGAATTCCTTCAGGAAGAAAACTACAATTTTCCGGCAGACATTGTTCTGATCATCCATTCTCAGGAAAATCCGGTTGATCTCAGCCTGATCCAGAAGCTGAGACGCCTGCCAAACCCTATGCTATCAGAGCGCCCGTTTATTTATCTGTCTGCGATCGCAACGATGACCAATATTCGCGGTGCACGTGATGCAGGTGCAGATGAGTTCGTCATGCGTCCTGTCTCTTCCAGCCAGTTGCAGAAAAAGTTTCGCGCCGTGATCGAAGCCCCCCAGGTCTTTGTATCGACTAATAAATATATTGGCCCGTGTCGTCGTCGACAGGAAGATATGGAGCCACCCCGGCGTCGAACAGAAGACAGCAGAAAAGATAAAGAAGAAGGCCGCCCGGAAGCTGCCGGCGCCGAAGAGCTGAAATTCGCGGTCAACGAGCTTCTCAACTCCGACTTCGCGCCAGCCCCGATGCGCCAGAGCATGACGGATCGGGTTCGAGCCATCGCCACCCGCACCATGCAACAGTCTATTGAACAAGGTGACACCGCGCTTCATCAAACGGCAACTGCGGTGCGCTTTTATCTCGACGGCATTGAGGGCAAGGAAGATCCTGAAGCTCACGTGCTTGAGATCAGCATCCACGCTCTGACCCAGCTCTCAGTCCTGCCAGATACGGACGTAGAAGCCCGAAAATCTGTCGGCACACTGATGACGGTCGCCGTGCAGAAGAAACTGGCGGCTTACCAGAAACGTCGTCGCCAGGTGTCGCGTACGCCAGCCAACCCTCAAAAACGCCAAACGGGCTAAGGTTTGGTCAGGTCGTCAGAACGATTTTGCCGATCACATCACGGCCCGTCAGCATTCCGAGGCCTTTAGCCGCCTCGTCCAGCGAAAGCTCTGCGTGAATGCGCGGACGGATAAGCCCGTCTTCGGCCCAGGCCTGAACCTGCGCCATGTTCTCACGCCCCTTCTCCGGAAACCTGCGGCCATATTCACCCGCGCGAACACCGGCCACCGAGAACCCTTTTATCAACGGGATATTGGTTTTGATTTCGGCGATACGGCCCGACATGAAGCCGATAACCAGAAGACGACCGTCAAACGCGATACAGCGCGTGGATTCGTCGAATACATCACCGCCAATAGGATCAAAAATCACATCCGCGCCGCGTCCATCGGTCAGCTCTTTCACCTGTTCGCGGAAGCCATCGCGCAGATTGAGCACATGATCTGCGCCAGCTTGCCGGATGGCATCCATCTTGGAGTCGCGCCCTGTCGTGGCGATGACTGTCGCGCCGAGCAGTTTGCCAACCTCAATCGTCGCCATACCGACGCCGCCACTTGCGCCATGCACCAGAAGGGTTTCGCCCGCTTCAATGCGTGCCCGACGAACGAGAGACACATAAGCTGTCAGATAAGCTGCGCCGAAGGCGGCACCTTCTGCATAGCTATAGGCCGCCGGAACCGGCCTCAGCCCATCTTCCGATGCTGTCACAAATTCGGCAAACGCCCCCGTCTTGGCCCCGCCGCAGACCCGGTCACCAATCTTCCATCTGGTGACACCCTCGCCGGTTTCGACCACATCGCCGGCAAACTCCATGCCCACAGTGAAAGGTAGCTCCGGCTTGAACTGGTATTTGCCCTGACACATCAGAATGTCAGGAAAATTGAGGCTCGCCGCGCGTACCGCAATCTTCACCTCGCCCGCTTTCGCAACGGGCTCGGCTATTTCAGTCAGCGATGCGCCAGACAGGTCTTCACTTATTGTGTTGCAGACGAAAGCTCTCATACGGCCTGTTCCTCCCAGACCGTTATCTGTGATCATTTCACCTGAAAGGCAAATGTAAGCGCCTTAAAGATCCTTCGGCGGAACGAAAGAGTAACCGGCTGAGCGCACAGTGCGGATGAGGTCCACATCAGAGTGTTTGTTCAGCGCTTTACGCAGGCGGCCTATGTGAACATCTACCGTGCGCGCCTCAACATACACGTCTGCACCCCAGACAGAATCCAGCAGCTGCTCACGCGAGAAGACACGCCCCGGACGCTGGATCAGATAGTCCAGAAGCCGGAACTCGGTCGGGCCGAGATGCAGCTCCTGCCCGTCACGCATGACTGTGTGCGACGAGCGGTTAATCTCAACGCCAGCACAGCTCAGCACGTCTTCGGCAAGGCCCGGACGGATACGACGCATGACCGCGCGAATACGTGCCATCAGCTCGGTGGTGGAGAATGGCTTGGCGATATAATCATCCGCGCCCGTATCAAGGCCGCGAATACGGTCAGATTCTTCGGTACGCGCTGTCACCATGATGATGGGCAGATTGCGCGTCTCAGCGCGGGACCGCGTCTGACGGCACACTTCAATGCCCGTCACTTTCGGGAGCATCCAGTCCAGCAAAAGCAGGTCCGGCGCACGCTCTTTCATCATGACCAGCGCTTCTTCCCCGTCCTTTGCAACGCCGACTTCATAGCCTTCACGTTCCAGATTGTAGCGCAGAAGCTCAATCACCGGATCTTCGTCTTCAGCGACCAGAATGTAAGGTGTCATCGTATTCCCCATACTCACACAATTTCCGTCTATTCGAGGTCCGGCAATTTCGGGCGCGCCATAGGCATGTCCTCGCCGGTCACAAAGAAATGAACCACTTCAGCGATGTTGGTGCAGTGATCACCAATCCGCTCGAGATTTTTAGCGATGAATAGAAGATGCGCGCCCTGCGATATTTTGCGCGGGTCTTCCATCATATAGGTGAGCACCTCACGGAACATGCTGTTATAGTGCTCGTCGATTTCTTCATCATGCTGCCAGACATCAATCGCTTCCTGCGCATTCTGGGTGGCATAAGCATCGAGAACCGTATTCAGCTGCAGGCGAACCGCGCGCGACATACGCTCAACGCTTTTCTGTCCGGTTGCACCATGCTCCTCGCCCATCGCGATGAGACGTTTGCAGACATTCTTTGCAAGGTCGCCAATACGTTCCAGATCGTTGGAGACTTTCAGCGCCGCGATAATGCCGCGAAGATCCTGCGCGACTGGCTGACGGAGTGCCAGAAGACGTGTGATTTCGCGCTCAAGACGGGTTTCCAACGCATTCACTTCAGCGTCACGCTGGATCACGCTTCGCGCCAGTTCGCTATCGCCGCGCGCAAACGCCGTCGCCATATCCGTGATCATCGCCTCGGCCATGCCGCCCATACGCAGGACATCACTGGTCAGAGCATTGAGTTCACTGGTGAAGGCTTTGAGTGTGTGCGATGGCACTTTTCGTCTCCTGAAATCTAGCCGTAACGGCCGGTGATATAGTCATGCGTGCGGCGGTCACGCGGATTGGTGAAAATCTGCTCTGTCGTGCCCGTTTCTATCAGCTTACCACGATCAAAGAAGGCCGTATTCTGCGAAATCCGGGCCGCCTGAGACATGGAGTGGGTCACAATTACGATACAATAATTCTGGCGCAGCTCGTCGATTAGCTCCTCAATGCGCGCTGTCGCGATCGGGTCGAGCGCCGAACATGGCTCGTCCATGAGAATGATCTCCGGATTGATCGCAATCGCCCGCGCGATCACCAAACGTTGCTGCTGACCACCGGAAAGCGATGTGCCGGGCTTGTGCAGACCGTCTTTCACCTCATCCCAGAGACCGGCGCGACGAAGGCTCGTCTCGACAATGTCTTCCAGTTCGGCGCGCGTTGCAGCAAGCCCGTGGATCTTCGGCCCGTAGGCGACATTCTCGAACACGGTTTTCGGGAACGGGTTCGGCTCCTGGAAAACCATGCCGACACGCGCCCGGAGCATAACAGGGTTCACGTTGCGCGCTGTGACATCCTCCTCATCAATCCGGATATCGCCAGTCACAGAACACCCGGAAATCGTATCATTCATGCGGTTGAGACAGCGCAGGAAGGTAGACTTGCCGCAGCCGGACGGACCGATGATCGCCATCACCGACTTGTCTGGAATGTCGATATTGACGCTATCAATCGCCATCGCGCCGTCATAGCTGACGGTCACATCACGAACACGCACCTTTACGGCTTGCTCTTGCGGGGCGGCTCCGGCGTGAGCTGGAGCTGCAGATGGCAGGATCGGATCGCTCATCATTTCTCATACCTCAACCGCATCAACACCGCCAAACCGTTCAGCACCAGCATGACGAGCAGCAGAATAATGATCGCTGCTGAGGTCATCGGCTCCCATGCACGTTCGGCCCGTGTGGACCATTGAAAAATCAGAACCGGCAAAGCCGTCGCGCGGTCTGTCGCGCCCTGCGGCATCTCTGCAACGAAGGCCACCATGCCGATCAGCAGAAGCGGCGCGGTTTCACCAATGGCCTGAGCCAGACCGATGATCGAGCCTGTCAGAATGCCCGGCGCAGCCATAGGCAGAACATGGTGATTGACGGTCTGTAGACGGGTTGCGCCCATAGCCAGCGCGGCCTGACGTACACTACCCGGCACAGCACCCAGCGCGGCGCGCGATGCAATGATGATCGTCGGAAGCGTCATCAGCGCTAGCACAATACCACCGACAAGCGGCCAGCCACGACCAAGCCCACCGCCAAGACGGAAGACCCCGTCCACAAACGGGATCGGAATGATCACGCCATTCACAAAGATCGCTGCGCCAAGAAGACCAAAGACAATCGACGGGATCGCAGCCAGATTGTTGATGTTCACCTGAACAAAGCTCGTCCACCGGTTACGCGGCGCGAACTCTTCCAGATAAACTGCAGCGGCGATGCCCACTGGCACGGCCAGCCCCATCGTCACCAGAATGATCATAATCGAGCCGACAAGGCCTGAGAGAACACCGGCAAACTCGGCATCCGAAGAATCGGCATTGCTGAAAAGCGCGCCATTAAAGTGCGAACTGATACGTCCCGCCGTCTGGAAACGCTCAAGGACGACAATCTGTGCATCCGGAATTGAGCGCTGGGATTCAGGCTGCTCGATCACCAGAATTTCACCGCGCTGACGGTCAGGGTCCAGACCGGAAATCACCGGCTCCGCTTCTATCATGCCCCCTGAAATAGAGACTGCTTTCATCCAGCCCTCGCCAGAGCGGAACAGGACGCTCGGGGTAAACTCGTCGAGCACAAGGCGCTCAGCGTTGATACGCGCTTCAAAGTCCGACAAGCGCGCTTCAATCAGCTCGACTCTGTGTTCAGCACCCGCCAGACGCATAGCAAGTTGGCGATCACCCGGCGCCGCTTCTGCCTGACTCGCCAAACCGTCACGCATACGCAATGCTGGCTCATACTCGCGGTGACGAATGGTGGATATCTGTTCACGGTGCCAGCGGTGGATGACCTGCATTGCGCCGGAAAAATCGCTCTCAATGCGCGCACCCGCCTGATCATAACCGCGCCCGTCGAAACGATGCACCGACGTTGCCAGACCTTTCAGATACCGGTCAGCCTCATCGGACACAGGCACGCGGACTGGGTAAGCTGCGGACAAATCCACACCGGAAGTTTGCAGAGCTTCTGTAATGTCTCCGGCAGCCAGGCGGCTGACCAGTTGGGACATTTCAATTCGCACGTCACGGTCTGCCGGATCGCCCGCCATATTCTGAACAGCGCCGCGAATGCTGCGATACACTGAACGTGAGTCCGTGTCCGTCAGCTGCAAATCGAGCGACACCTCATGGCGAGTGAATGCGCTACGGGCCTCAAAGGTTATCGAGACGAGCAATGTCACGAGAAGCGCTAGCGCGATGAAAATGGCCAGCAGCCCATAATAACGGAAACGCTGGTCAGCGCGGCTGCGTTGCTTCATCCGTTTCAGGAATGCCGGATTTTGCGAAATCGGTGTGTTGAGATCAGAGGCCTGCATAACGCTTCCTCTGTCTGTCTACGATCCACTGGGACACAAAATTGAAGAAGAGTGTCACGACAAACAAAGCCGCGCCGAGCGCGAAGGCAGACAGCGTGCGTGGATTGTCGAACTCTGGATCGCCAGTCATCAACGCAACGATCTGAACTGTAACGGTGGTGATGTCTTCAAACGGGTTGGCGGTAAGGTTTGCACGCTCACCAGCAGCCATCACAACGATCATCGTCTCGCCGATGGCCCGGCTGGTTGCCAGCAGCATGGCGGCCATCAAGCCCGGAAACGCAACTGGCAAAACGATATGTTTCATCATTTCAGCGCGGGTTGCCCCGACGCCGAGCGCCCCATTCTTCAACTTTTTCGGCACGGTCCGCAGAACATCGTCTGAGAGAGACGAGACGAACGGGATGATCATAATACCCATGACCAGCCCTGCCGCGAGCGCGCTTTTTGGCTGGGCGGTCAGCACATCCATGCCACCATTCAACGGACGCAGAACATCATTCACGGCAAGCCCGAGCTGGCGCACAAGCGGCGCAACCACGAGGATGGCGAAGAAGCCGTACACGACTGTCGGAATTCCGGCGAGAATTTCCAGAACCGGCTTCAGAACGCGGCGCTGTCTCGGGCTCGCATACTCCGACAGGTAAATCGCACAGAACAAGCCAATTGGCGCTGCGATCAAAAGCGCGATGAATGCAATAAAGAAGGTACCGAAAAAGAGCGGTACCGCGCCAAAGGCTGCAGAGGTTTGTGCGCTCCATTCAAGCCCGAAGAAGAACTCACTCGCGCTCACGCCGTCGCTGGCAAAGAAGCGGCCCGTCTCAAAAATGAGCGAGAGTACAATGCCAAATGTGGTGAGCACGGCGACGCCGCCGCTGGCCATCAGCATCCACTTTATCAGCCGCTCTACGCGTAGCTGCATGGAGACTTCCGGTCTGATCTTCATGCAGGTGTAAATCGCACCGGCGATGGCAATCAAAGGCAGCCCGATCGCGACCACATCCTGACGGATTGGAAAGAACCAGGCGATCAGACCAGCCAGCATTGTCGGCGCTAATGCCCCCAACGCACAATACCAGCCATAATAGACCGACAGGGATGACAGCTGACGAGAGTGCACGCGCGACAACCGGGCCGCCTGAAGGCGTCCGGCTAAAAATGCGGTGAAGACGATCAATACGACCGCCGCAAATATGTTCTGCGCTATTGGCATGCACACACTAAATCAGGGTCCGAAAGCGCCGGAACCTAACATCGCTTCACGACGTTTTTATTTCAGTATGCCGATTAGTTTTCACTTAGATCTGAAGTGATATTTTCGCTTTTAGAATCAGGGTCCTGAGCGATCATAGGCAGCCAGATTCCGAAGGCAGAACCTCGCCCTTCTTCACTTTCCACCATAAGTCCGCCGCGGTGACGGGACACGATGTGCTTCACAATCGCAAGGCCGAGCCCCGTTCCACCGACGCTTCGGTCACGCCCTTCATCAACCCGGTAGAACCGTTCGCCCAGTCGCGGCAGGTGTTCACGCGGAATTCCGTCGCCTTCGTCACTCACGCGGAAGACGGCAAACTGCGCATCAGGCTCGGTACGGTTCTGAACGATGGAAATGCGCGCCGCATTCGGCCAGCGACGCCCCGCAAAGGTGCGGGCCTGCTCAATCGTCAGCCCTGCCGAAATTTCTACGCGCACAGTACTGCCGGCTGGCGAGTATTTCATCGCATTGTCGATCAGGTTCTGGATGACCTGCACGAGCTCATCACGGATAGCATAGACAGGTGCTTCATCAGCAGAGCGAATGAGCTCCAGCTCCGTGCCCTTTTCCTGCGCCACCGGCACAAGAGCCTCGACGCCCTCGGTTACGATACGCGCCAGATCAACGCGCTGGTTCGGGCGAAGGTGCTCATTGAGTTCGATACGTGACAGAGACAGAAGGTCATGAATCAGGCGGCGCATACGCTCAGTCTGACCATACATGATCTCAAGGAAACGGTCCCAGGATGCCGGGTCATCTTTGGCAGGGCCACGCATGGTTTCGATAAAGCCTGCAAGCGAGGTCAGCGGCGTACGAAGTTCATGGCTGGCATTGGCAAGGAAGTCTGCCCGCGCTTTTTCGGCGCGGCGAAGCTCCGTCAGCTCGTCCAGAGCGATCAGAACAAGGTCCTCACCGAGCAGTGTGAGCTTCTTGAGTTCTACGCGGAAGAATTGATCCGGTGTGCCCGCAATCTCGATCTCTAACGGATCAGGCTCAGCGCCGCCCGCAATCTGCCCCAGACGCTCGAGCACATCAGGCCGGCGGATAATCGGCGAGCCGAGACCATGTTTGGGCAGGCGGAAGACGTCTGCGGCCATCTGGTTGCTGGCAACAATTCGGCCGTCAAAGCCACAAATCAGTGCAGGCTCTGGATAGGCCGTCAGAATGGATATCAGGTCCTCACGAACCTTTGATACCGAGTAGGAGGATGCGCTTTCGCGGGAACTCTGAGGTCGCGCGATGGCGGGTGATTCGACATTGCCGCGCCCACGTGCATCCGGCTCTGTGGATAGGAAGTATGCAATGCCGGCGAAACAGAAGATGAGAAGCGACACCAGAACTTC
Source organism: Ponticaulis sp. (assembly GCA_002723155.1). Taxonomy (GTDB): domain Bacteria; phylum Pseudomonadota; class Alphaproteobacteria; order Caulobacterales; family Hyphomonadaceae; genus Ponticaulis. The sequence continues at coordinate 333,509 of PBNO01000003.1, forward strand.
TGACAGAACAAGCGAGCCTGACATAAACAGGATCAGAAGAATCAGCAGGCAAATCAGAGACATAACGCCAAAATCGCGCACGCGATGACGGCCCTCGGGTGAAGGCGCCGGTGCTTTCGCCTGTTCAGACGGGGCGTCGATGTTTTCGTTCAGACTCAAATCCGGCTCGTTTTTATATCTGCCTATGTCATTCAAATGGCACAGTGCCCGTTTATTTCCCAGAATAACGTATCAGCATGATGACAACGGGAAATAATTTATCTCTCGTATAGAAAACAATAAGCGAACGCCCTAGATCCTCTGCCAACAGCATCTATACAACGTATATTTATATTGTTTTGCGATAATTTTTTGTTGACAGTCAGAAATCTCGGGTCTAAATCGCTGACTTAAATCGGAGTTAGGAATGCGAGCACATCTTTTGCTTGCCGGAGTCGCCGCGCTGTCAGGGTGTGCAAGTCTTCGACATGAACCAGAAACAATCAGCGTAGAGCTACCTGCCACACCTGCAGAGTGGGCCGAAGGTCAGCTGGCCGAAGTGCCACCTGTCGGAAACTGGGTATCCGGTTTCAACGATCCGATCATGGAAGAGCTGATCGCTGAAGCTCTGGAAAACAATCCAGGCATTCAGGCAGCTTACGCACGTGTCGACGCAGCCCGCGCAACAGCGGCCGCAACCTACGGCCGGAGCCTGCCATCACTCAGCGCATCCGGCAGTGCAACTGGCACGTCTTCTGCCTTCGACAATAACTCCGGCGGCATCACGCGTACAGATTCACTCGGTTACCGCATTGGTCTCAACGCCAGCTGGGAAGCTGACCTCTGGGGCCGTATCGGCGCGGGCCTTTCGGCAGCTGATGCTGATCTTGTCGCAAGCGAAGCCGACTTTGCTGCCTCGCGTCTGTCGCTCGCAGCCAACACGGCGATTGCATGGATCCGCCTCTCCGACGCCGTCCGTCAGGAAGCGCTGGCAGAAGCGACCCTTGCGGCTCGTGAACGGGTCCTGTCTTTAACAGAGCGTCGTTATAACTTCGGTCTGACAGGCGCGCTTGATGTGCGTACAGCACGCAGCGCAGTTGCTTCTTCAGAAGCCGCGCTTCTCTCTCGTCAACAGAATAGCGGTGTCGCCCGTCGCAGCATTGAAATCCTGCTCGGTCGCTATCCGGCGAACGAACTTGAAGCCAATCTCGACAGCAAGGAACTGCCGCCAATCACAGGCGCCGGCGACCCAACCAGCCTTCTGGCACGTCGTCCGGATATTGCTGCCGCTGAAGCACGCATTGCGGCAGCCGGGTTCCGCGTCGATCAGGCCCGTCTGGCACTTCGCCCGAGCCTGTCACTTACCGCGAGCCTCACAAACTCGGCTGATAATATCGGCGACGTGCTGAACCCGGAATATCTGGCGGCTCAAGTGATCAGTTCACTCACAGCACCGATTTTCAATGGCGGGTCTCTGGAAGCTAACATCGTTGCCGCTGAAGCGCAGGGCCGCACGGCCAGCTTCAACTATGTGTCAGCTGTTCTGACCGCATGGAAAGAAGTTGAAGACGCGCTTGCTGCTGATGCCTTCCTTGCCGCGCAGGTTGAAGCGCAGACGGTCGCTTACGAGCAGGCTCTGGCCGCTGAAGGTCTGGCTGAACGCCAGTATCAGAACGGTCTGACCACAATTTTCAATCTGATTGATACACAGACACGTAGGATTAACGCAGAGGCCAGCCTCATTTCCGCGCAGACCTCACGTGCCATCAATCGCGTACAGTTTCACTTAGCACTGGGTGGGGAGCTTACCAATGACGCGCTCCCGGCTGAGAACACGTCTGAAGGGACAGAATAATGAGCAGAGGCGCCAAGATCGCTCTTTCAATTGGTTTGCCAGTCGTGATTTTCGTAGTCATCGCAATCGGTGGCTCAATCGCGCTGGGCCTAATGAAGCCGACGCCCGAGCCTGCGGAAGAAGCACCTCGTGGCATTGCAGTCTTCACCGCGGAAATCGTTCGAACAGACCTCCACCTGACGGTCACCAGCCAGGGTGAGGTTCGTCCGCGCCGCGAAATTGCGATCTCACCGCAAATTTCTGGTCGTATCTCTTATGTGTCGCCTGCCTTCATCGATGGTGGCTTTGTCCGCCGCGGTGAAGTTCTGATCCGAATTGACGACGCAGACTACCGTCTCGCACGTGTCCGTGCTGAATCTCAGGTCGCAAGCGCCCAGCAAGCTCTCATTCGTGAGCAGGCCGAGGCAGAGCTTGCCCGTCAGGACTGGGAAGAACTTGGCACAGGCACAGCCTCACCACTGGCGCTTCGTGAACCACAGCTTGCACAGGCTCAGGCGTCTCTGGAAGCAGCACGTTCGCAGCTTCGCGATGCCGAACTCGCCCTTGAGCGCACAGTCGTCCGCGCACCTTTTGAAGGCCGCATCCGTTCCAAAGACGTTGACGTTGGTCAGTTTGTTTCTACCGGTTCGTCACTCGGTCGCATGTTCGGCACAGACTTCGCTGAAGTTGCGCTTCCGCTGACCGACACAGAACTCGGCCGCCTTGGTCTGTCCTTCGCCTTTGAAGAGTCGGATGAACAGCCCGGTCCTGCTGTCGTATTCAGCACGACTGTAGCGGGCGAGCGCCGTGAATGGTATGGTCGCGTTACACGTACTGCTGCTGCGGTCGACCCGCAAACACGTCTGATTTCTGCGATCGCGACAGTTGAAGACCCGTTTGGCGAAGGCGCTGCGGACGGCATTCCGCTCGCACCGGGCTTGTTTGTTTCCGCCGAAGTCTCTGGCGAAACCATTGAAGGTCTTCTCGAAGCACCCCGTGCTGCCCTTCGTGGCCGCAACCAGATTTTCGTCGCCGATGCTGACGAGCTTGTGATGCGCATTCACGAAGTGAACGTGGTCTACACAGACCGTGACCACGTATATGTCGACGCAGGCGTGGAGCCTGGTGATCTGGCCATTCTCTCGCCGCTTCAGGCGCCGTTCGACGGCATGAGCATCACGCTCGCAGAAGAATAATCAGTTTAGTACCGGCTGCGATATGTCTCGCAGCCGAAATTTTCGGAAAAGCACAGGTAAGCTATGAGCACCGGAACAACCAAAGAGCATAAAGGCATAGTTGCCTGGTGGGCACAGAACTCCGTCGCAGCCAATTTGTTGATGCTCTGCGCCCTTATTTTCGGAGCAATCGGGTTCTCGTCTCTTGAACGTGAAGTCTTCCCTTCAGCGGATTTTAACGGCGCGAGCGTTTCAATCTCATGGCCAGGTGCATCCCCTCAGGATATTGAGGACCAGATCGTCACCCGTCTCGAAGAAGTGTTGGCCGATCTTGATGGTCTGCGCCGCATGGAAGGCACAGCCCGCGAAGGCGTAGGCTATGTAAACCTTGAGTCCTTCCAGGACTACGACATCGACAAATTCCTCGATGAAGTCCGCATGCGCGTTGACCAGATCAATAACCTGCCGCAGGCAAGCTTCCCTCCGCAAATCCAGCGTTGGCGCCAGAGCCAGATGTATTTCGGCATTGCCGTCCATGGTGACACTGACCGCCTCACGCTGAAACGCGTCGCGGATGAATTACGCGATCAGATTGCTGCGACCGTTCAGGGCGGCGAACTTGCCGAAGTCTGGGGCGTGCTGGGTGAAGAAGTCTCTATTGAAGTTTCCGAAGAACAGCTGCGCCGCTATAACCTGACATTCTCCGACGTTGCGAATGCGATCCGCGGCACCTCTGTAAACTCGTCCGGCGGCCAGATCCGCACGGATGTTGGCAGCATGCGCCTTCAAACGCGTAACCTTGCCGATAGCGCAGATGAGTTTGCAGATATCGTTATCCGTCAGCTCCCTACAGGCGAGACCATTCGCGTAGGAGACGTCGCGAACGTCATTGACGGCTTTGTCGATGAATCGCTCAACACGACATTCGATGGCGACCCGACGGCCTTCATCATGATTATGCCGCCAGAGACTATGTATATTGATACATACTCTAAGAATCTGATGGAATTCATCGAACGTGCCAATGAAGAGCTTCTTCCAGAAGCGATCAGCGCCGACCTTCTGTTCGACGAAGCGGACATGTATCGCGGCAATATGCAGATCATTTCCAGCTCCGCGCTCCTTGGTCTCATCCTCGTTCTGATCGTCCTCATCCTATTCCTGCGCCCGATCGTGGCTTTTTGGGTCACCGTGGGCATTATCACGGCGTTCGCAGGTGGCTTTGCAGTCCTGCCAATGTTTGGCGTGTCACTGAACTTCCTGTCCTTCTTTGCGATCCTGTTGGTGATCGGCGTTATCGTGGATGACGCGATCGTCGTCGGCGAGAACATTCACAAAGAGGTAGAGTCCGGTCGGAATAAAGGTATTGATGCCGCCGTCATAGGTACGCAGCTCGTGGTGAAACCGATCATTTTCGGCGTCCTCACAACCATGATCATGTTCTCACCATGGATGCTCCTGCCAGGACCAGAGCGCCAATTTACGGCACAAGTGACTTACGTTGTTATCGCGGCTCTGTCTTTCTCCCTGATCGAGTCACTGCTCATCCTCCCGGCCCACCTTGGTCATATGAAGCCCCAATCTTTTGACGGGGCGAGTGGTGTACTGCTGCGTGTTCAGCGTTCAATTGCAGACAGCCTGATCTGGTTTGCCGACAATCTGTTCAAGCCGGTTCTCGAGATGGCAATCCGCTTCCGCTATGCGACGGTGACTTTCTTTATCAGCCTGTTCGTGATCGCAGTGTCGATGCTTCTAAATAACATCGTCCCAGCTGCGATGATGCCAAAGGTCGAGAGCAATCTCGTCATGGCAAACATCACCATGCCTGATGGTACACCGTTTGAGCGTACGCAGCGTGTTTCTGATCAACTGCAACGCGGTGTAGATCGGGCACGTGAGGTTCTCGCAGAACGATTCCCGGAAATTGAAGAAGACATTATCACAGATGCTTCCATCATCACCGAGGAACGCCGTATCCAATCCTTCATTGGCACCCTGCTTCCTGAAAACCGTCCGGAAGGCCTGTCGACAGAAGACATTGCACTTGCTCTGCGTGAAGCGACCGGCCCTGTTCCGGATGCAGAAGAAATCCGCTTCGACTTCTCTATGAATGGTGGCGGTGGCGGATACCGTGTTGCACTCAGCCACCCTGATCTGGAAACACTTCAGGAAGCTGTAGACATGGTCCAGACGCAGCTCCAGACTTACAACACGACCTATGACATTGGTGACAATCTGTCGTCGGCTGCTGACGAGCTTCGTTTCACGATGAAGCCGGGAGCAGAGGCTCTGGGTGTTACCCTCCAAATGGTATCCCAACAGGTTGGTCAGGCCTATTACGGTCTTGAAGTGCAACGTCTGCCGCGTGATGGGGAAGACGTCCGCGTGATGGTTCGTTACCCGCCAGAGGCACGTCGCTCGCTCGACAGCCTTGATGATTTTCGCATCCGTACACCTGATGGCCGCGGAATCCCCCTTGATCAGGTCGCAGAGTACGAGTTTGCACCGGGCATTAACCGCATCTACAGGCGCGACCGAATTCGTTCGGCTGCAGTATTCGCTGAACTCACCTCTCCGGAAGAGCGCGGCGTAATCTCCGCTGATATGGAAGAAAACTTCTGGCCACGTTTTGAACAGCGCTTTCCTTCTGTTCAGCGCGGCAGCCTGGGCGATGCAGAAGCTGAAATGGAGTTAGTAAACAGCCTCTTCATGCTTAATCTCGGCGCACTGTTCTGCATGTATATTCTTCTGGCTGTTGCCTTTAAGTCCTACTTCCAGCCACTGCTTCTGATGAGCGCCGTGCCGTTCGCCTTCGCAGGCGCCGTGTTCGGGCACCTCATGTTCGGCATTCCGATGGCGATGTTCTCCGTCTTCGGTATTGCTGCGGCAGCAGGCGTTGTGATCAATGATAACCTCGTCCTGATCGACAACGTCAACCGACGCAGAAACGAGCATGGCATGGGCGCCGTTCAGGCACTCGTCGAATCAGCGGTGTCACGCTTCCGTCCGATCCTCCTGACGTCTGTGACGACTTTTGTTGGCGTCCTGCCGATGATCGCGGAAAAATCAGTTCAGGCGCAAATGCTGAAGCCGATGGTGGTTGCACTTGGTTCAGCGGTCGCATTTGCCCTGTTCGTCAGCCTTCTCTTTGTCCCGGCACTCTACGCTGTGGGCGCAGAGATTGCCCGCCTCTTCCGTTGGTTGTGGTCGGGCCGTCCATATCAGGGCATTGGTGATACATATGACTCTTCAAAGGTTGCAGGCGTGACTGAAAGAGACGATCATATTCACCACCAACCCGCAGAATAATCTTGCGCAATCTAGCCAGCTGAGGGTTAGATTGCGCAACTTCAAAGAGGACCATATGAAAAAGCTACTTATCGCTACGTCATCACTGGCGCTGCTCGCAGTCGCAGGCTGTGGACAGACAGAGCCAGAACAGGAAGCTGCTACGCCAGCTGCTACCGAAACAGCAGCACCGGCAACTGATGCATCACCTGTATTCGGTACATTCGGCATCGAGCTTGCCAATATCGACGAGAGCGTTGATCCGGGCGACGACTTCAACCGTTACGTAAACGGCGTCTGGCTCGACAGCTTTGAAATCCCGTCTGACCAGTCCCGCTATGGCGTATTCAATATGCTGCGCGACGAAGCTGAAATCCACGTCCGCGAGATCATCGAAGAAGCAGCCGCTTCTGGCGAAGGCCTCGACACACTGCAGGGCAAAGTCGGCGCTTACTACAGCGCTTACATGGACGAAGAAGCGATCAACGCACGCGGTCTCGAGCCAGCTCAGCCTTACCTCGACCGCATCGCGTCTATCCAGACACGTGAAGACCTCGCTGCGATCTTCGCGGCTACAGGCTTTGCATCTCCGATTGGCGGCTGGGTCGATGTCGACGCCCGCGCTCCGGACACATACACGGTCTATATCAACCAGTCCGGCCTCGGCCTGCCTGACCGCGACTACTATCTGCGCGACACACCGAACAATGTAGAGCTGCGTGCAGCTTACATGGAGTATCTCGAGCAAATGCTGACCTTCGCGGGTTACGAAGATGCAGCAGCCGCAGCCCAGATGGTTTACGACCTCGAATACGCAATGGCTGAAGAGCATTGGGACCGTGCAATCGGTCGTAACCGTAACCTCACATACAACGCACTGACACGCGCTGAACTCGAAGAGCTCGCAGGCGACTTCCCTGTCGACGTCATGCTGAATGATATGGGCGTTGGCGCTCACGATCACTTCGTGGTTCGTCAGCTCACACCAACAGCTGAAGAGATCGAAGAATACGGCCTGACTGAAGAGCAGGTTTCCATGCTCGGCAATGGCGTTCAGGGCCTCTTCAACGTCGCTCAGACAGCTGATCTGGAAGCTTGGCGTGCATATCTTGCAGCTCGCTTCATCTCCGGTAGCGCGTCTGTTCTGCCGACAGAGATCAACGACGCAAACTTTGCATTCTACGGCCAGACCCTTCGCGGTCAGCCAGAGCAACGTCCACGCTGGAAGCGTGCTGTTGGCGCAACCGAAGGCGCGCTGGGTGAAGCTGTTGGCGCGATCTACGTAGAGCGTCACTTCCAGGAAGAAGCTAAAGACGCAATGGAAGAGCTGGTCGAGAACCTTCGCGCAGCAATGTCCGCCAACCTCGAAAACCTCGAGTGGATGGGCGCTGAAACACGCGTAGAAGCTCAGGACAAGCTTGCTAAGTTCCGTCCGAAAATCGGTTATCCGGAAGTCTTCGAGGAGTATGAAGGCCTCGAAATCACTGAAGGTATGGCATTCGAGAACCGCATGGCGGTTGCTGAATGGCAGTATAACGACATGATCTCCCAACTGGGTCAGCCAATCGACCGTACAGAGTGGGGCATGTTCCCTCAGACGGTGAACGCGTACTACTCGCCAAACCGTAACGAGATCGTCTTCCCGGCGGCTATCCTGCAGCCACCATTCTTCGACCTGAACGCTGACCCGGCTGTAAACTACGGCGCTATCGGTGCGGTTATCGGTCACGAAATGGGTCACGGCTTCGACGACCAGGGCTCACGCTCTGACGGCGACGGTATGCTCCGCAACTGGTGGACAGAAGAAGACCTCGAAGCCTTCCGTGAGCGTACGGATGCTCTGGTTGCTCAGTACAACGAGTTCTGCCCGATCCAGAATTCTGAAGAAGACACGGTCTGTGTAAACGGCCGCCTCACACTCGGTGAGAACATTGGTGACCTTGGTGGCCTGTCTATGGCTTACACAGCGTACCAGCTCTCTCTGAACGGTGAGGAAGCTCCTGTCATCGACGGTTACACCGGCGACCAGCGCTTCTTCATGTCCTGGGCTCAGGTCTGGCAGGCAATGTACCGTGAGGAAGCTCAGCGTACACAGCTCGCGACAGACCCGCACTCTCCGCCAATGTACCGTATCAACGGCGTCGTGCGTAACATGGACCAGTGGTATGAAGCGTTCGGCGTCACAGAAGACGACGAGCTGTATCTGCCACCGGAAGAGCGTATCACAATCTGGTAAGTCCAACGGACATATCCAAATGAGAAAGAGGGCCCGCAAAGGCCCTCTTTTTTTGTTTGTGGTTATCGGTTGTCATACTGCGACCTCACAAGTTCGAGGCCGCGTCTGGTGATCTGATAAGGACCACCATTTCGTGATGCGATGCTGCGTTTCCTTTTCAGCTTGCGAAACAGAATGAGGTCCAGATGCGGAAACTGCCACCCGTCCCGGGTAATACAGCTCACCTGTAAGTCATTGTGTTCATCACGAAATTTATCGATCCGTCCGCCCTGCGCGAGCAGGTGGAGTATGCGCTGTTCAGCGCGTGAAATATCCATTGTCCTGAGTAATTCCGGTATTCGCGGACAAAATCCGCGCACAGTCAGATGCACGCCTCATTAGGGCGCGCGGCTCCTTCTGTATTGGCCCCGCCTGATCCGTATCAGTCGCGGGGCTTTACCGGGTCTCTACGTTAAAAGACATCAAATCTCCTGATGCCGCTTATGTATCATCTCAAGCGCGCGCTGACCAGATCGCCTGAAGGCCTTCGCGGTAGTCCGCATAGATAGGCCGCCAGCCCGTGAGTGACTTTGTCCGCGCATTCGAAACGCGCTTGCACTCTGCATAAAAGCGCTTGGCCATGTCGGAAAGACCAGCCTCCTCAAACGGAATATCAGGTGGGACGTCTGCGCCCATAATTTCTGCAGCATACTCGATCACATCCTGCGGCGGGGCAGGCTCGTCATCGCAGGCATGGAGAACCGCGCTCTTCACATCATGCTCAATTGCCCCCATCAGGCACGCGGCGATGTCATCAACATGAACGCGGGAAAAGACCTGTCCGTCTTTAATAATCCGGCGCGCTTTGCCGTCTTCCAGTCGGTCGAAGGCAGATCGTCCCGGCCCATAAATGCCTGGCAGACGCACAAAGCTGGTATCCGGCCTCGCACCGCGCCACTGGCTTTCAGCCAGAACACGTCGTTCGCCCTGCGGGCTTTGCGGGCTTACAGGCGTCCATTCAAACGCCCATCCACCGTCCAGATCACCATAGACGCCCGTGGTCGAAAGATAAAAAATGCTGCAGGCATGCTGCGCAGCATTTTGCAGCAATTTAAAGCTCGGGCAGCCCGCCTCATCAGGCGGGGTAGAAATCAGCCAGACTGCATGTTCAGGTACTTTCTTATCAATGCCCTCCTCGAACAGCAGAGCGTCATAGCCTTCGGCTTGAAGCTTTGCGCGCGTATCTTCAGAGCGCGTCGTCGGCATAATTACCCAGCCTTCAGCCGCCAGAATACGCGCCAAAGCCTTTGCGCTGTCGCCAAAACCTGCACAAAACAAGGTGCGTTGCTGTTTCTTCATTTGCTTTTTGTCCGCCAAGCCTGCAGGTCATTAGTCAGATTATCAGGAGTATGACATGGGCCTCAGCCTTCCTCTCGTCTATATCATCGCGCCACTTTTTCTGTCTGCACAGGTTGTTCCGGACGCGAATGTCGCCGCGACATCCGACATGTCAGAGATGCAGCGTCTGCGCGAATGTCTGGAGCTCGTAGAAACGGATCCGGAAGCCGCACACGAAATGGCTGCCACATGGACCTATATGGAAGGCAATCGCCGCATCGCGCGTGAGTGCCGCGCAGCATCCATGATCGCACTCGGCCATTACGAAGACGGCGCGCTGGAATTTGAAGCGCTTGCCAACGCGCCTGATGGCGGCTCCCTTGATGACCGTGTCGGCTATCTCGCGCGTGCCGGTGGCGCATGGCTGGAGGTTGGCTATCCGGAAGAAGCCATTGTCGCTTTCACCAACGCCCTGCGTCTGAACCAATACGCCGACGACATTCTTGCGTATCGCGGCCTCGCCCATCTTCAGCTTGAAGAATACGAACAGGCAGAGACCGATCTGGACGAAGCGATCCGTCGTCAGCCGGGAGACTTCTACGCCTGGCTCTATCGCGCTCAGGTCCGCTTCTGGCAGCTGCGCATGGATGAAGCCATGCAGGATATTGCTCAAGCTCGTACGCTCGATCCAGCTAACACGCAGGCACTCCTTTGGCGCGGCCATATCCGTGAAGCCCAGCGGCTTCTCGCGGAAGGGCGTTCACTCGACGAGATGCCATTCTGATAAGACATCTTCTGATGTTTCGTCCGGTGCGCGGCTGAGCTTTTCTGCCCGCGCATCATCAGGCGCCAGCTGATAGAGCGCCCAGATTGCAGCGCCGCGAATAAGCGGCTCTTCATCGCCGAGTAGCTCCTTCACGGCCGGCACCAGCGCCGCATCGCCGGAATTGCCTGTCGCAATCAACACGTTCCGCAGAAAACGGCGGCGCTTGATACGCTTTACCGGCGAGCCAGAGAACATCGCCCGAAACGCCTGATCATCCAGCGCTAAAAGTGTCGCTAATGACGGCGCATCTGTTGCTTCTGTCAGCTGGAACTTCGTCTCTTTGGTTTCAGAAGCAAACTTGTTCCACGGGCACACCGCAAGACAATCATCACAACCATAAATCCGGTTTCCCATCGGCTTTCGCAGCTCGTGCGGAATGGGCGCGCCGTGCTCGATCGTCAGATAGGAAATACATTTGCGGGCATCGATCTGATACGGGCCAACGAATGCCTTGGTCGGGCAGATATCAAGGCACGCCCTGCACTGCCCGCAATGATCACTTGCGGCTTCATCAGGCGCAAGGTCCGCTTCGGTCAGCATCACCCCAAGAAAGAGCCATGACCCAAATTCACGGCTCACCAGATTTGTATGCTTCCCCTGCCAGCCGAGCCCTGCCTGCTGCGCCAGCGGTTTTTCCATGAGCGGCGCGGTATCAACGAAGACTTTCACTTCGCACTCATTCGCCGCCACAAAATCCCGCGCGAGCTGCTTAAGACGCTTTTTCAGAACGTCATGATAATCCTTGCCCTTGGCGTAGACAGATATCGCCGCACGGTCTTTTGAATCCAGCACCGCAAGCGGATCATGATCAGGCCCGTAATTGACACCGACGACAATAGCCGAGCGCGCATGCGGCCACATAGCCTGCGGATGGGATCGCCGTTCAAGCGTCTCTGCCATCCAGCCCATTTCACCGTGATAGCCAGCGTCAACAAAAGCTTTCAGCCGCGCGCCAGCCGCCCAGCCCTCTTCGACCGAGGTGATACGACAGACATCAAACCCGATAGACAGGGCGTGAGCTTTTACGTCCTCAGAAGTCCAGGTCGGCATAATGCGGAACCGGTTTTGTGCCCGTCAGATAGTCTTTCAGGACATCGCGGAAGCATGGGCGGGATTTCACCCGCTGATACCATTCGCGAAGATCAGGCGCGTTATCCCAGGGCACATCGCCGAAATAATCGAGCGCCGAGAGATGCGCAGCGGCAGACAGGTCTGCAATGGTCAGCTGACGACCTGCCAGATATGAGGTCTGCTCGCACAGCGCGTTCAGGTAAGTCATTACACCGCGAAGCGCGTGCGCGCCGCGTCGGAGAAGCGCACTGTCCGGCGCACTGGTCCGCTGCACAGACTGGGCAATGCGCTCGGCAAGAATAGAGCCGTTAATCTCGCTCTCAAACCTGCTTTCAATCCAGCGCCAGAGGCGGCGGGCTTCAGCGCGGTCTGGAGCTAGCATGGGCAGCACTTTTACATCGCGGTACTGCTCTTCCAGAAATTCGACGATGGCATGAGTATGATTAGCGACCACGCGGCCATGCTGGCCCTGATCGATCAACACCGGGCCAATCGGATTGGCGTACAGGCGCGTGACCTCTTCTGCCGGCTTCCACGGCGGAGAGACAACAGGAGTAAACTCCAGCTGTTTTTCGGCCAGAACCAGCCGGACAAGGCGGCTTGCAGGATCAAGAGGCCAGTGAAAAAGCTTACGCATTGGATAAGTTCTAACGCTTAGTACGACACCATCAGGGCCTATCTAGCACGCCTTCGTGTATAAAGGGTTAGTCAAAAGTTAATTCGGCCTGATGGGCGAGTTTTTCAACCGGTTTCACAGGCTTGAGAGCCGTTGCTGCAAGCGCCAGCTCGGAAACAAACAATCGCTGTTCAGCCTCTGCACGCTGCGCATCCGGCAAGCGTAACAGATAGGATGGATGCACCGTCACGACGAGCTTTGTGCCGTCTACCAGTTCGTGAATTTCGCCGCGCCAGTCTTTCAACGTAATACTCTGGCCAAGGATGCCCCGCGCTGCGCTCGCCCCGAGCGCAATGATTACATCCGGCTGCACCAGACGGCGCTCTTCACTGAGCCAATGCCCGCACACATCAATCTCGCGCACAGTTGGCGACTGGTGGATGCGGCGCTTTCCACGCGTCATGAATTTGAAATGCTTCACGGCATTCGTCACATAAGTGCGGCGCCGGTCTATCCCAGCTTTGAGAAGCGCCTCATTGAGAAGCTGCCCGGCAGGGCCGACAAATGGCCTTCCCGCAATATCCTCCTGATCACCCGGCTGTTCGCCAACGATCATCAGCCGCGCGCCGGATGGCCCGTCGCCCATCACCGTCTGGCTGGCGTCACAATAGAGCGGGCAACGTACACAATTCGAAGCAGCTGACTTCAAATCTTCAAGCGATCTGATCTCCGCGTTTTGCGGTAGTACCTCCCGCCGCGTTGCCACCACATCCGCGAGCCGGTTTGCCTCGGTAATGCTGTCCTCAACCATCTGACGCGCTCGTGTCTCAGCCTGTTCGAGGAGTTCGGGTATCAGTTCTGCCTCTGGCAAATTCTTCCAGTATTTCTTCGGCATTTCTGATGTCATGGCAGAGATTTTCACCCGCGCTGGATTGAAAATTGACGCAAAATAAGTTTTCCAGCCTTCTTCCATCACGTCTTCAGGCGGCACATCGCGTTTTGAACCGCCTGGCCCGAAGCTAAGGGTCTTCCCATCCCAGCGCGCTGTCTTTTCGGGCGTGACGATTGCCCAGTTCATATTGGCAAAACGACGCTTGAAAAATGGCGTGCCAATCTCCTCGATCCGGTGTGTCGGCTCAAACCATGAGACGAAATTCTCGCGCCCATCTGGAGCATCACCGGCTTTGCGAAACCGCACAAAGGCATGCATTTTATGAACGTCGCGGCGAATGGCTTTCTCGCGTGATCGTAGCCACACAATATCAGGGTCTGCCTTGCGTTCGATAAGATTTTTCTCGGTCTGCAGCCGCCATAAAATCCGGTAGAGGCGGTCAAAGCGCTCTTCATCGCGATGGCAGATCACGGCGCGCGCAATGCCCGGAAATGATTTTGGCACTGAAATCTCGCGCACAGACCCTTTCGCCGGGCCTGCCTCGCTTACGCCAGCGAAGAGATCACCGCCTTTGCCTTCCACCTGCCATGAGATCATTTCAGGAGCCACGCCCTGCCCGCAGAGCCGCCTCGCCTCAGCGCGCCAGCCGTCGAAATCTGTTTCATGCGCCAGAACAACCGTCTGCATCAGAACAAAGACAGCTGTTCTGGCGGCTTCACAAACCGTGCTTTGAGATTATCCGTGTCGGTCAGCCCGCCCGGCGACCAGTCCCGCGCGGTAATGAAGGGCCGGACCTTGGACAGCGACACCCGCATACGCGCCAGATCAGCCAGCCCGATAGAGCCATGTCGCCGCGAGGACAAAATCTTCATCACCGATTTCGGCCCCAGCCCCGGCACACGCAACAGGCGCTCTTTTGGCGCGCGGTTCACATCTACCGGAAACCAGGCGCGATGTTTGAGCGCCCATGAAAGCTTCGGGTCGACATCCAGATCCAGCATACCGCCATCAGTCGCCGAGATCACATCCTCAGTGTCGTAGCCGTAAAACCGCATCATCCAGTCTGCCTGATAAAGCCGGTGCTCACGTAGCAAAGGCGGGGCGAGCGGCGGCAGGCTGGACGAGGCATCAGGGATCGGGCTGAATGCTGAATAATAGACCCGCCTCAGACCATAGCCCGCATAGAGCTTGCGGGAGGTGACGATGATATCGCTGTCGCGCGCATCATCGGCGCCGACAATCATCTGGGTGGACTGGCCGGCCGGCGCGAACGCTTTGGGCTTTGCCTTTTTGATGATGCGGGATTTCATCGCGTCCGCGCGATCATCAATGCCGTATTTGACATGCGCCATGGCCGAGCGGATCACCTGCCCAGACTTTTCCGGAGCCAGCGTTTTCAGCCCCGGCTCTGTCGGCAGCTCGATATTGATGGAGAGGCGGTCGGCATACACTCCTGCCAGCTTGATCAGCTCCGGATCAGCCTCAGGGATGGTTTTCAGATGGATATAACCGCGAAAGTCATGCTCTTCACGCAGCACGCGGGCCACCTCTACGATCTGCTCCATCGTGTAATCCGGCGAGCGGATAATCCCCGAGGACAGGAACAAGCCTTCAATATAATTGCGCTTGTAGAAATCCAGCGTCAGCTTGGCCAGTTCGTGGGTTTCGAACCGCGCGCGCTCTACATTCGAAGAGACACGGTTCACACAATACCGGCAGTCAAATGTGCAGAAGTTGGTCAGAAGCACCTTGAGAAGCGAAATACAGCGCCCATCAGGCGTGTAGGCATGGCAAATCCCCATCCCCTCGCTTGATCCGACACCCTTGCCGGACATTGAATTGCGTTTCGTACTGCCAGACGATGCGCAGGAGGCATCATACTTGGCCGCATCCGCCAATATGGCGAGCTTCTGAAACGTAGATTTTGATCGGGAAACTGCCTTCGACATGACGAGAACAATACAGGAACAAATTGTCATTTCAAGACTGTTTCTGACAGCGACACATTGCTCGCATTGCGCTCTCTCAATGCATCAGGTTAGAAGCAGGGCTCCACACCCAGACAGGGATGATCTCTCCACGATATGAGCGCGCGCACACCGAAAACGGCTATGATTATCGGCGCTGGCGTTGTCGGCGTGACGACAGCCTATGCGCTGGCGCGGCGCGGTGTGAATGTGACCCTGATCGACTTTCGCGACGGCGCAGCCGATGGCACATCTTTCGCCAATGGTGGCCAGCTCAGCTATCTGCATACCGATGCGCTGGCGAGCGACACGATCATCAAGGATATGCCCGGCCTCGCCATGGGGCTGAACCCGGCCTTCCGCATCAAGATCTCGCTCGACCCTGATTATGTGAACTGGCTTCTCGCCTTTCTGCGAAACTGCACGGCCAGCCGCCATGCCGAAAACACCCGCAGCGCGCTCGCCATCGGACTTGAATCCCGCGTCGAAATGCAAAAGCTTGTCCAGCGATACGACCTTGATTTCGACTATCAGGTGCCGGGCAAGATGCAGCTCATCTACACGCCGGAAATGCGCCGGAATGTCGAAGCCGACATGGCCGCAAAAGGACTTGATGCGGACGAGCAGCGCCTTCTCACCTTCGAAGAAGCGCGCACTCTGGAGCCTGCTCTTTCTGACATTGGCACCCGCCCCGAAGCGGTGATGTATGCCGCGCGAGAGGCGCTGGGCGATGCGCATAAATTCTCGGTCAATCTGCTGGCCCTGCTGAAGCGGGATTTCGGCGTCAAAACCCTGTTCGGCAATCGGGTCCAGCATGTCTCGCTCTCATCAGACCGTGCAACGCTCACCCTTGCCGACGGCGATGTGCGCGAGGCAGACCTCTGCGTGCTTTGCACAGGCGCAGACCGCCGCCTTCTGAAAGAGCTGAAGATCGATGCGCCCGTCATGCCGATGAAGGGCTATTCCATGACGGCCCCGCATGGCGAGAACGCCCCGCGTATTTCCATCACGGATTCTAAACGACGCCTGGTCGTCTCCCGTCTGGGAGATCGCATCCGCATCGCAGGCATGGCCGACCTTGGCTGGACCAATCCCGATCCGGATCAGAAACGCATCGCAACGCTCCTTCGGGAAGCCGAAGCCTCGCTGCCTAAAGCGGCCGATTTCCGGAATGTCCAGTCCGTCTGGGCGGGCCTTCGCCCGATGACACCGGATTCAAACCCACGCATAGGTCGCCCGCATGCTGCGCTCGCCTATAATCTCGGCCATGGCATGCTCGGCTGGACGATGGGCATGGGCACTGCCGAACGCCTCGCAAAGCTGATCGGATTGCCGGAACTGGCTGAGATCTAAAGCGAGTCACCCTAAGTAGGAGAGAACAATGAGCTTAAAGAAAGCACCACAACTTCTACTGGGTGCCGCCATTACCGGATACTGTGCCACAGCCATAGCGGACGCACGGCCACGCGATGCTATCGAAACCATCCACTGCCGTGCCCTTGCTGTGCAGATGAATAACGAGGTGACCCGTTTCATTTCATCAATCGCCGACGATTCAGTTCGGTTGGCTGAGTTTGTAGGCCCAGTACGTTTGGGCGGCGGCGACATATTCGATTTCCCCGAAGTTTCTGAACGTAACATTTTGGCGGTTTACGATTTGTCGTCCAGATCCGGCGAGATTCCGTTTTATCTCGAATTGCCAAATCCATGTGACGCGCGAAGTGAACGCGCCGGCATGGCTTACAACTTCACTCAATTTGATCCCTGCTACGCCCACGTCCCAAAATACTTATTAGAGCTAACGCCAGCCTCGTCGGCAGAGGTGTCGCTCGCAGACGCATCGTTATTCGAGGATTCCGATTATAGGGACGACAGCGCGACGGGCGGATACGAAGCGGGCTATCGGACGCGAACCTTAAATCAGATCAATCAGGCGCTTGAAGCAGGTTTCGAAAAGGCTGGGATCGCTTTTGACCTCTCTTTGGTAGAGCTTCGCTCACTCGAGGAAACGCAAGACTTTCTGCCTTATTACTTCGAAAGAGACATCGCCATAGACGATGATTATCTCATTTCCAGGTTCAGAGTCATTGATACCAGCGAAGGCTCAATACTCAGCGAGTTTACTAATGTCTTTCATCGCGACACGGGTGAACCGGTGTGCAAAGCCGAGAGCCTGGTCTTATTTGACGAAGGAAGCTTTGAGTATTTTCTCATAAACGAGCTCGCTCTTCGAACGAATTAACTTGGCAGGCGTGTCAGGCAAAATGGACCCGACTTGACGGCCAAGGCGTCGTCCGGCTCTACTGAGGGCTGGACCGGTCTACATGCTGCCTTCCTCAATTAGAAACTCCGTCATGGAAGCCCGAAGGTTCCCGTGCAAACGGGAACCCATGCTTAAATCTGGAGGCATATTGAAGTGAGCTATCTAAGCGTGGATACCCCCTTCGCGGGTATCTGCGGCGTTAAGGGATTTTCGCTCATACCTGCGCAGGCGGGAAATTGAACCAGCAACGCCAAGGCAGGAACAATTTTTCTATGCCTCACGACGCGCGGCGTCTCCGGCGAGGCGGGCTATCGCCCAGACCGCGGTCGCGGTCTGTGAGCCCACGAGCAACACGAAGGCGCAGGCAGGTAGCGGAGGCGAGATGGCCTGTGAGATTTCCCCTCACCCCCGGCCCCTCTCCCAATGGGCGAGGGGTGGGTCAGGACTAATTCGGCTTCGCCGTAATCACATCCTGAAGCGGGATTTCGAACTGGCGGTTACAGAACTGGCAATCGGCTTCAAAGACGTCTTTGCCCGTCTCTTCGGCCAGTTCCAGAAGCTCGTTATCCGGCAGGTTCTTCATCGTCTCAACGAGGCGTTCTTCAGAACAGGTGCACTCATCACGGATCAGGCTTGGCGCTTCCATGCGCACGCCATCTTCGTGGAAGAGGCGGTAAAGCACGCGGCCAAGTGAGAGGTCAGGGTCGAGCAGCTCTGCATCCTCAACGCTCTGGAAGAGCACGCTGGCTGTATTCCACTGGTCTTCGGTGTCGCCGCGGTTTTCATCGCCCGCAACTTTCTGGATCAGCGCGCCGCCAGCCTGCCAGCTTGCGCCTTCGCCTGCCTTCTGGATTTCACCCACGGCAAGGCGCACTTTGGTTGGCACCTGCTCTGAGCGATCGAAATAATGCTCTGCGCATTCAGCCAGAGACGTCCCGTCGAGCGGCACAACACCCTGATAAGGCTGTACGAATTCATTGTCTGAAATCACTGTGATGGCGAGTGCGCCATTGCCGAACACCTGACGCGGGTGCGGGCGGATCAGCTCGTCCTTGTTCACACGCTCCACCAAAGCCCATTTTTCTTCATCATAGCGCAGCATGCCGCGCAGGCTGCCGCGCGTGTGATATTCGGCAACCATCAGGCTGACAGGGCCACTGCCCTGCGCCTGCACGGCCACGCGGGCATCTTCTTTCAGGCTGGCACCGATCAGCACAGCAAGGGTAAGCGCCTCACCCAGAAAACGGGCGAGTTCGTGCGGATAGTCATGACGGTTCAGAATTGCGCCAATCACCTGCCCGTCCATGCGCGTAATGCGTCCGCGCACGGCCTGCTGGTCCAGCTGGAATGTTGCAACGCTGTTTGCGCCCGTGCCGAGCTCGTCGGCCAGATGGGTCAGGTTTCCAGACACCATTTCAAAATTGCCTTCTGTGCATGAAGCCGGTTCTCAGCTTCGTCAAAAACCGCAGATTGCGGCCCGTCAATCACACTGGCTGAAACTTCTTCACCGCGGTGCGCCGGGAGACAGTGGAGGAAGATAGACCCTCCATTGGCCGCGCCCATTAGCTGGTCATCCACCATGAAGGGTGCAAGGTCTGAAAGACGTTTATCTGCATCTTTATCGCCCATGGAGACGAAAGTATCCGCCACGACGACGTCTGCGCCGGCTACGGCTTCGGCTGCGGAGGTAAAGACATCAATACGGCCCTGCTCTGCACGGGCGGCCTCGATGCGGTCTGCAGGTGCTTCATAGCCGACAGCTGTGCCAACCGCGAGCGAGAAACCGAATTTCGGCGCAGCATCGATAAAGCTCGCGCAGACATTATTGCCATCGCCCACCCAGGCGATACGCGCGCCCTTCAGGTCGAGGCCTTTTTCTTCCAGCGTCTGCAGGTCTGCCATGATCTGACACGGGTGAGACTTATCCGTCAGGCCGTTAATGACCGGCACAGAACCTGTATTGGCAAAATCGACAACATCCTGATGGTTGTTCGCACGGATCATAACGATATCGACAAAGCGGGACAGAACCTTTGCTGTGTCTTCAATCGTCTCGCCGCGGCCGAGCTGCATGTCTGACGAGGTCATGAACATGGTCTGCCCACCAAGCTGGCGCATGCCGACATCAAAGCTCGTGCGGGTACGCGTAGAGCTTTTCTCGAAAATCATCGCAAGAATATGGTCGGCGAGCGGCGCGCCCGCATCCACTTTGCCCTTCGGCCAGCCCTGACGCGCGGCTTTTGTCGCTTTCGCATCATCCAGAATGGCTCTCAGTTCGCTGGACGGAATGTCAGCGAGATCCAGAAAGTGCTTCATTTAGCTCTCCTGAGCTTTGGCCTCCGTCAGGCAGGCATCAAGAATGTCGATAGCTTCACGGATATCAGCATCCGTAGCGATAAGAGGCGGTGCGAGGCGCAGAACATTGTCGCCCGCAACGCCGCAAAGGAGCTTTTTGGCGCGCGCCAGCTGTTGAACCGGCTTAGGCGCAGACTTCAGCTTCAGGCCCACGAGGAGACCTTTGCCGCGCACATCTTCGACCATGTCAGGGTGACGGTCTTTGAGGCTCGCAAGACCTTGCTGTAGATTGCTGGCCGTGCGGCGAACGCCCTCAAGGAAGCCTTCGGACATCATCTCGTCGAACACGACATTGCCGACAGCCATAGCCAGCGGGTTGCCGCCATAGGTGGAGCCGTGAGAGCCAGGGCGCATACCTTTGCCTGCTTCTTCTGTAACGAGGCACGCACCGAACGGGAAGCCGCCGCCAACGCCTTTAGCCACAGCCATAATGTCCGGATCAGCTTTGCCGTCTGCCCATTGGTGTGCAAACAGCTTGCCTGTACGGCCTGCGCCGCACTGGACTTCGTCATATATGAGAAGCGTGCCGGTTTCGTTGCAAAGCTCGCGCAGGGAAACGAGGCAATGTTCAGGAATGCTGCGCACGCCGCCTTCGCCCTGTACCGGCTCGACCAGAACCGCACATGTGTCTTTCGTGATCGCCGCTTTCAGCGCGTCATGGTCACCGAATGGCAGCTGGGTGAAGCCCGCCATAGGCTCACCAAAGCCTTCCAGATAAGCCGGGTTACCGCCTGCATTGATCGCGGCGAAAGAGCGACCATGGAAGGCGCCGGAGAATGTCAGGATTTCCTGACGGTGCGGCTCGCCATTCGCCCAGTGATATTTACGGGCTGTTTTCAGCGCGCACTCGATCGCTTCCGTACCGGAGTTGGTGAAGAAGACCTGATCGGCAAATGTGTTCGCGCAATATTTCTCTGCCAGCTCTTCACCAGCCGGTACGCGGAACATGTTTGATGTGTGCCAGAGCTTGTCAGCCTGATCTTTCAGAGCGGCAACCATTTTCGGGTGTGCATGACCAAGCGCGTTCACCGCGATGCCCGCGATAAAGTCGAGATACGCCGTGCCGTCTTCAGTATACAGTCGCATGCCTTCACCTCGCACGAAGACTTCTTCTGGCGGGGCGTAAACGGGAAGCATGGCTTCGCGCATGACATGTACTCCTGAATGCTGAGAGGGCTCTCCTGCCCTGTTGAAAAACAAGCCGCGTCATTACCTTATTTGCGCTATTCTGGTCAATGGAACGGCCCGATTGTCACGAAATGATCATGCTGCCCCTTCGCCCCTGTATGCTCCGCAGGTGTGGCATATGCAGCCAACCTACGAAAATGGCTTGAAACTTAAGGAATTCGGGCGAGAATAATCGGGTCTCACCAAGTTTTTTCCGGAAGTTGAATTCTGTTCATGTTCCAGACATTTGGCACAGTGCACTAAGGTGCCACCACTGATGAAGGGTCCGAAGGGGGACATTATGAAAACCACTATCGCGCTTATCGCGTCTACCGCACTTATCTGTTCAGCTGGCGTAGCAAACGCTCAGGACTTCACACTCGAGCCAGGCTTCGGCTCTGTCAGCCTCGAAAACGGCTTCACACCAGATCCGTATGAAGTTGACCTGATTTCTGGTGGCTCAATTGATGCGTCATCTGTCGGCTGTGTCGGCATGATTGCAAACGCACCTGACTTCCGTGTCGATTACATGGCTGGCGACTTCTTCCCGCTCATCCTGTCTGTAGAATCCAATTCCGACACGACGCTCGTTGTGAACATGCCGGATGGCAGCTGGGCGTGTGACGATGATAGCGCGGGTAACCTCAACCCAATGATCGAGTTCAACCAGCCAATGTCCGGCCAGTATGATATCTGGGTCGGCGCATTCGGCGGCGGCAATGATGAAGCCACGCTTTATATCTCTGAAGTTATGGCAGGTTCGTCATACGATGGCGGCGGCAGCTCAATGGGCGGCGGAATGCCAGACTTCTCGCTCCCGCCATCATACGGCTCGGTTGATCTTCAATCTGGCTTCGACCCTGACCCGTACAATGTGCAGGTCACTTCCGGCGGCAGCCTTGACGCTGAAGTTGTCGGCTGTGCAGGCATGATCGCGACAGCACCTGACTTCCGCCTGAATTACGTCGCTGGCGATGTCTTCCCGCTTATCATCTCTACAATGTCTTCCGACGACACCACTCTGGTGATCAACCAGCCGGACGGCAGCTGGATTTGCGACGATGACTCCGGTGAGAACTTCAACGCGTCTGTCACGATGGAAACACCAATGACCGGCCAGTACGACATCTGGGTTGGCAGCTTCTTCGGCGACAATCAGCCAGCAACGCTCTCTATCTCCGAGCTTTACAGCAACTAAGCTGATCGCATGACGAAACAGGAGACCGGCTCACACAAGTGGGCCGGTTTTCTATTGCCTGCGTTCGATAAAAATTCGCGCTTGCCAGACACGCCAACTCCATGTTCAGAATTCAACCTGACCGGTAAGGCAGCAGGGGGCTGCTTTCCACAGGGGGAATCTCATGGATTTTGGTACAGCGGTTGGTCGCTATTTCTCAAACTATTTCAACTTTCAGGATCGCGCGCGCCGCGCCGAGTATTGGTGGCCGGTCTTCATGCAGCTTATCGCCTATCTGGCGATGCTCGCACTTAGCAGCCTCTTCGCCATGCTTGGCGATATTGGAGTGATGCTGATCTGGATCCCGATCGTTTTATATTGGCTGTTTGGTCTTGCCTGCTTCATTCCTTCACTCGCTGTCGCCGTTCGTCGACTGCACGATAAAGATATGAGTGGCTGGTGGATCCTCATCGGCCTAGTTCCGCTGATTGGCGCATTGTTGCTTCTCTTCTTCTTCGTCACCGAAGGCACACCAGGCCCCAATAAATACGGCCCGAACCCGAAAAGCCCGACGCCTGACGTCTTCTAAGTCAGGCCTCACCCAACGGCATGGCTTGCCAAACGGCGCCCCGGGTCTAGTCTTCGCCAAAACGAAGATCAGCCTCGGGGAAACGCCATGAGCGAGCAGCGCATCACCTACACAATCGAGAACGGCATTGCGGACGTTAAAATGGTCCGCACGGATAAGATGAATGCGCTCGACGATGCGATGATCAACGCGCTCATCGACACAGCAGCCGAGCTGGAAAACCACCCGGAAGTGCGCGTCGTTGTGCTGTCCGGCGACGGCCGCGCCTTCTGCGCGGGCCTCGACACCAGCAATTTCAAACGTACTGCAGAAGGCAATGGCGGCTCGGCCACTGTGAAGCATGGCGGCGGTCTTGCCGACCGCACGCATGGCATTGCCAACCGCGCCCAGCAGATCGTCTGGGGCTGGCGCAATCTGCACGCACCCGTCATCGCCGCGGTTCACGGCATCGCCTTTGGCGGCGGCTTTCAGCTGACACTCGGCGCGGATATCCGGTTTGTGCATCCGGAAACCAAGCTCTCCATTATGGAAGCCAAATGGGGCCTCATTCCAGATATGGGCGGCACGCCGGTCATGCGCGCTATCGCGTCCGAAGATATCCTGAGAGAGCTATCCTACACCGCGCGCATTTTCTCCGGCGAGCAGGCCAAAGAATACGGCTTTGCAACCCATGTTTCTGAAAGCCCATACGAAGATGCAATGGTTCTGGCACGCGAGATCGCAGAACGCTCCCCGTCGTCTGTGAAACGCTCAAAGAAGATGTTCAACGCCCTGTTCGATGCGACCGACGCCGAAGCCCTTCTGACAGAATCTGTTCTGCAGGATGAGATCATCGGCAAGCCAAATCAGGTCGAAGCGGTGAAAGCAGGCATGGAAAAACGCGTCGGAAACTTCTCCGATACGTCAGACTAAGCTTCTGTAATTTTTATACATAACTGACAATCTGTAACGTTACACTGCGTTACGTTACCGTTATTTACTGCACTTCGATGTAGTGAACCCCGTATCAAATCCCTTCCGGCCCGCGGCATTGCTTCGGGCCGCCAGATCAAGGGATGGAAGAATGATACGAACAAGCGCCATTGCGCTGCTGGCTGGCCTCACCTCTGTTTCGGCCTATGCTCAAACCGCAGACCTGACAGACGAAGAAAACCGCCTCTCCACGGTAGAGGTTCATGGCCGCGGTCTTGAGCTGATTGGCGAAGCGCAGGCCGCTTCGCAGGGCGTCGTCGGCTATGCTGACTTCGAAGACCGGCCTCTTTCCCGCGCTGGCGAGCTTGTTGAAGTCATTCCTGGCGTCATTGCTACCCAGCACTCAGGTGAAGGCAAAGCCAACCAGTTCTTCCTGCGCGGTTTCAACCTTGATCATGGCTCGGACTTTTCAGCCGTCGTAGATGGCGTGCCGCTCTCCATGCGCTCGCACGGTCATGGTCAGGGCTATCTCGACCTTAATCCGATTATCCCCGAACTCGTTGAGCGCGTAGACTATCAAAAAGGTCCTTATTTCGCTGATACGGGTGATTTCTCCGTAGCGGGCGCTGGCACATACACGCTCTATTCCGAACTCGCTGAGAATTTCGTTGAACTGAAAGTGGGTGAGGACGGGTATCTGCGCACGGTGGGCGGCTATTCAACGCAGTTGTCAGAGACAACCACTCTCCTTCTTGCAGGTGAATTCCAGAACTATGACGGCCCATGGGAGAACGCGCAGGAGGTCGACAAGATCAGCGGCCTGGCGCGCCTGTCCGGCGACTATAGCACATGGAATTACACCCTCACCGCGACCGCTTATGACAATAACTGGGTCTCCAGCGAGCAAATTCCCCTTCGCGCCATTCAATCCGGCCAGATCAGCCGGTTCGGGTCTCTCGATGATGATCTGGGCGGAGATGTCTCACGCTATAGCCTGTCGGGCCAGCTCGGCTTCAATCACGGCGATGGTGCGTCCACCGAGATTTCGGCCTTCTATGTCGACTCCTCTTTCAGCCTGACGTCCAATTTCACCTATTTCCTTGCCGATCCGGTAAATGGCGACGAATTTCACCAGTTTGACGAGCGCACGATTATGGGCGGCTCAATCCGCCATGAACGGGAATTGAGTGACCGCCTCGAGATTCATACGGGCGCACAACTGCGCTATGACGATGTCTCGGATGTTGGTTTGGAACTAACGGCAGGCCCGACTGTGTTGCAAACGGTCAATCGCGGCTCGGTTGAGGAATTCAGCCTCGGCGTATGGGGTGAGGCCGAATATCATTTCACGCCAACCCTGCGTGGCTCATTCGGCCTTCGCGCAGACTATTATGATGGTGAAGTCATCGCCGATATCGTGCCGCAAAACTCCGGCTCGATCGACGATACGCTGGTGACGCCTAACGCATCTCTGGCATGGCGCGCGAGTGATCACGTCGAGCTTTATGCGAGCTATGGCCGTGGCTTCCACACGAATGACATTCGCGGCACCGTGATCCAGATCGATCCGGCAACAGGTCAGCCAGCCACTCAGGCCCCGCTCTTTTCTGAAGGCGAAGGCTATGAGCTGGGTGCGCGCTTCGAACGCGGCGACTTCAACCTGTCAGCGGCCCTGTTCACGCTAGAACTCGACTCTGAACTGATCTTTGTCGGCGACGCTGGCACGACCGAAATCAATGACGCCACCACACGCACAGGCGTTGAGCTGACCAGCTTCTGGCGCCCGAATGACTGGCTCACCCTTGATGCCAGTGCGGCTTTCACGGACGCTGAGTTCAATGTGTCTGGCCCTGACACCGCCATTCCGAATGCAGTTGAAACCGTGTTTGGCGGCGGCATGCATCTCGATTTCGAACCATGGGTATTCACCGCGCGTCTACGCTATCTGGGTGAAGCTCCGCTGATCGAAGACAGCTCGGTCACCACCGATCCGACGACCATTCTGAACCTTGGTGCCAGCTACACCTGGAACACTCTCGACTTCGGTCTTGAGGTTCTGAACGCCCTCGACGCGGAAGATAACGACATCAGCTATTTCTACGAAAGCCAGCTTCAGGGCGAAGCCAATCCGATCGAGGATATTCACTTCAAACCCGTCGAGCCCCGTCAGGTCCGTTTCAGAGTGCGGTATAACTTCTGAGGCTTGCCTGACGCCCCTGCCGGCTTCGGGCTGCCTTCCCCGGAGCCGGCCCTCTTCAATTAATTGCGTTTATTTAATTATATTAGTGTAGCTAACTATCGACAAAAGCAAGGCACGACGATATGACTAGCGCTTAGCCACCACTTTCCTCCTGAGCTCGTGCATGGGAAGACTCAAAGGACCAGCCCTTCGCAGGACTGGTCCCTTTTTTTGTTCGCTTATTGGGCGTCGATCAGGCTTTGAGTTTGTAGCCGATCTTGAACAGCCACCAGACGAATGCGCAGGTGACAAAGGCAAGGCCGCCGGTCACGAAGACACCCGTCATGATGTTGGAGTTCGCCACGCCGAGGAAGCCATAGCGGAAACCGTCAATCAGATAGAAGAACGGGTCCCAGTGAGCGAGCGTCTGGAACGGCTCTGCAAGAACCTTCACATCGTAGAATGTACCGGACAGGAAGGTCAGAGGCACGATCACAAAATTGGTCACCGCCGCGAGGTGGTCGAATTTATCAGCCCAGATGCCGCCTGCAGCGCCAATCGCGCCGAGAATAATGCTCGCCATCATGGAGAACCAGATGACCGCCCAGATATGGGCGATAGACAGAGAGGCAAGGCCGAGGATCTGGATCGCAATACCTGTAACGAGGCCAACCATAATCCCGCGCGTGGCCGCACCGGCGACAAAGCCCAGCGTCAGCTCGAGCGCAGACAGCGGCGGCATGAGGAAGTCGACAGATGTGCCCTGCACTTTTGAGATCGTCAGAGAGCTCGCCGTATTCTGGAAGGCGTTCTGCAGGATGGACATGATGATCAGGCCCGGCGCCAGGAAGTTCTGATAGGCAATGCCGTCAAAATCTCCGGTGAGTTCACCGCGATTGCCAAAGGCAAGCTTGAACACTGTCATCAGAAGAAGAGTAGAGACGGCAGGTGCAAACAGGGTCTGCATCGCCACTTTGATAAAACGCCCGACTTCGCGCTTATACAGCGTGAACATTCCGAGCCAGTTCCAACCGGCAAATCGGCGAGGTTCAGCGTAGCTCATGGTGTCAGCCCCTTGGTTTCCGTCAATCAGGTCCAACACATAAGGCTTTCGGACGAGAATGGAATGGCCAGAACACCCTGCACATATGAGTTCGCGTTAATTGACCAGATAGGTTTCCTCGGTTTTCCACATGCAATTAGTTAATTTTGCCTACTAGATGTGGATTAATCATGTTCTCCACAGATCATGATATTGTGTCCGCCGCTTCAACCTATACGATATGTGGGGAAGGCTAAGGTTAACAAAGTCTCAACGCTACTACATATTGATTAACAAAACTGACTTTCAGGAGGCGGATGATGAGTTGGACAGAAGAGCGGGTGGAACAGCTCAAGAAACTCTGGACCGAGGGCCATAGCGCCAGCCAGATTGCCAACCAGCTTGGCGGTGTCACACGCAATGCCGTCATCGGCAAAGTCCACCGGCTGGGCCTCTCTGGCCGCGCGACGCCGTCACGTCCGGTGAAGCGCCCACCACGTCTGGCAAGGCCAAAACCAGCGCCGCAGCGTGTCGAGCGCCCAGTCGCACCGACACCAGAGGTCGCTGCACCACAACAGCAGCAGCCGTCAACGCTGCCAGCTGTCGCAAAATCTACAGAACCGCTTGATCCGGTAAAACTGGCGAATGGCGACTTCGCAAGCGTTCTGAACATTCGCGAGTCCATGTGCAAATGGCCAATCGGCGATCCGATGGACAAGGATTTTGCATTCTGTGGTCGCGCAGCCTCCGGCGGCCCTTACTGCGCAGAACACGCAAAAGTCGCGTTCCAGCCGAAAAAGTCGCGCACACGACGCGAAGACGGTCAACGCGCCGCTGGCTAGCGAAAAATCGGGAAGACCAGATCCCAAACCAAAAACACCGCGCCAGAACGACGCGGTGTTTTTTTATGTTTTATTTTCCAGTCTGAGGATCAGACCTGTTGAGGTGCTGGCGCCGGGCGCTGTTGCGGCGGTGGTCCCTGCTGAATCTGGAAGTTCATCAGCGTGCCGGTCACTGTTTTACGCAATGAAGACAGAAGCTCTGAGAAGAGCGCAAACGCTTCAGATTTGAACTCGTTGAGCGGATCACGCTGGCCATAACTGCGCAGGTGAATAACAGAACGGAGCTGATCAAGCTGCTGCAGGTGTTCGCGCCATTCTTTGTCCAGAAGCTGGAGAAGAATTTGCTTCTCGAACCAGCGCATACGCTCCGGACCCATTTCAGCTGCACGCGCAAGGAAGGCTTCATCAGCAGCGGCTGACAGACGCTCGATGATTTCCTCGTTCGCCACACCCTCTTCGGACGCCCACTCGCGGATAGGCGGTGTGATGCCGAAGATTTTGTGTGTTTCTTCGATCAGACCATCAATGTCCCACTGCTCGGCGTAGGTTTTAGGCGGCATAGCCTCATTGACGATGTCCTCAACCACATCACGGCGCATTTCCGTGATGGTGTCGCTCACGTCTTCAGCCGTCATGAATTCGATACGCTGTTCGAAGATCGCTTTACGCTGATCGTTCGTCACGTTGTCGTATTTCAGAAGGTTCTTACGAATTTCGAAGTTGCGCTGCTCGACCTTTTTCTGAGAGGTCTCGAGCGCCTTGTTCATCCATGGGTGAACAATGGCTTCGTCTTCCTTGATACCGAGGCGACGCATAATGGTGTCGAGACGTTCGGCTGCGAAGATGCGCAGAAGATCGTCTTCGATAGACACGTAGAATTTAGAACGGCCCGGGTCACCCTGACGGCCTGTACGACCACGAAGCTGGTTATCGATACGGCGGCTCTCGTGACGCTCTGTACCCAGAACGAACAGACCACCGGCATCCAGTGCTTTCTTCTTCGCTGCTGCAATCTCGTCTTTCAGACGGGTTTTCAGCTGCTCGTGCTTACCATCTTCAATTTCCTGACGGATCTGCTCGAGCACTTTATGCTCAACGCGCTTCACCACCTGATCGCGCAGTTCAGGCGGAACATTTCGCATGATCTGGTCACGGCTTGCCGCCAACGCTGGTG
The DNA here is from genome assembly GCA_002723155.1 of Ponticaulis sp. GTDB lineage: Bacteria > Pseudomonadota > Alphaproteobacteria > Caulobacterales > Hyphomonadaceae > Ponticaulis. The sequence goes on from PBNO01000003.1 coordinate 362,410, forward strand.
TCTTTTCAATAATGCGGCCGACTTCTTCCTGAAGCTCGGTCTGGAACTCAGCCTGCAGCTGGTCCTGACGACCCGCCAGAAGCTCGGTCTCCATGCGCATTTCAAGGTTACCGCCAAGCTGGATGTCCGTACCACGGCCAGCCATGTTCGTTGCAACCGTGATCGCGCCCGGCATACCGGCTTGCGCGATGATCAGAGCCTCACGCTCGTGGTGACGGGCGTTCAGAACCTGGTGCGGAATTTTCGCCTGAGCGAGCAGTGTAGAGAGAAGCTCGGACTTCTCGATAGACGCTGTACCGAGCAGAACCGGCTGACCACGCTGATGGCAGTCACGCAGCTCTTCGATGATCGCTTTGTATTTCTCTTTCGCGGTCCGGTAGACGACATCATCGTCATCGATACGCTGGATCGGGCGGTTCGTTGGAATGTCGAACACGCGCAGACCATACGTGTCCATGAACTCGTCGGCTTCTGTGTCAGCCGTACCGGTCATGCCCGCGAGTTTCTCATAGAGGCGGAAATAGTTCTGGTAGGTGATGGACGCGAGCGTCTGGTTTTCCGGCTGGATCGTGACGCCTTCTTTGGCTTCGATCGCCTGGTGCAGACCTTCTGAAAGGCGGCGGCCTTCCATCATACGGCCTGTGAACTCGTCAATCAGCATGACCTGCTTGTCTTTGACGATATAGTCTTTGTCGCGCGTAAACAGCTTGTGCGCACGCAGCGCCTGGTTAGCGTGGTGAACAATGGTGATGTTCTGCGGGTCATACATAGACCCTTCCATGAGGCCAGCCTGTGTCAGCAGGTCCTCAATGTGCTCGTTACCTTCTTCGGTGAAGACGATAGAGCGCTGTTTCTCGTCGAGGTCATAATCCTCGTCGACCAGCTGAGGAATGATCGCATCAATCTGACGGTAAAGGTCGGAGCGGTCATCTGTCGGGCCGGAAATGATCAGAGGCGTACGCGCCTCATCGATCAGAATGGAGTCGACTTCGTCCACGATACAATAATTGTGACCGCGCTGAACCATGTCGTTCAGAGCGTATTTCATATTGTCGCGAAGATAGTCGAAACCAAATTCGTTGTTTGTGCCGTATGTGATGTCGCAGGCATAAGCTTCACGGCGCTGGCGGTCATCAAGACCGTGAACGATCGTACCGGTTTTCAAGCCAAGGAAGCTGTAAACCTGGTTCATCCACTCTGCGTCACGGCTGGCGAGGTAGTCATTCACCGTGATGACGTGAACGCCCTTGCCTTCGAGCGCATTCAGATAGGCCGGAAGCGTTGCGACAAGGGTTTTACCCTCACCTGTACGCATTTCTGCGATATTACCGGAATGGAGAACCATGCCGCCAATGAGCTGTACGTCGAAATGTCGCATACCCATGGCACGCTTCGACGCCTCACGCACAACGGCGAACGCTTCTTCCAGAATGTCGTCCAGCGTCGCGCCATTGGCCAGTTTTTGTTTGAATTCGGCGGTTTTACCCCGGAGCGCACTATCAGAAAGCGCTTCAATTACGGGCTCCATCGCATTGATCCGCTGAACGCGCGCCCGGTAAGGCTTAATCTGACGCTCGTTCGAGGATCCGAATAATTTCTTTGCAAGTTGAAGCATAAATCAAAACCAGTTCGTCGCACTTTCAGCTTGGATAGCACGCACATCTTTACATACTCTGCACACGAGCGGGGATTTGACCTCGACCCTGCGATGAGCATGACTTAAGTAGCCTATAAATTGGTGTCAATGTAGATGACCTGCAAGCAGGAAAGACAGACGCGCATGCAACGTACGATTTTCGCCGCTTTATTCGGCAGCCTGCTGCTCACAACAGCCGCATGTGAACAGAACAGCTCCGAACCGGCAGGTGTCCCGATCCGTGTCAGCGCTGCCGTCGCCGCCGTTGTTAATGGTGAACCTATCTATGCCACTGATGTCGAACTGGAAGCCGTTGCACAGGGCCGGGTTGATGTCGGCACACGTCTGGAAACCACTGATCCCGTTTTCGCCGATATTCTGAAACAATTGATCGACCAGAAACTGCTCGCGCAGGAAGCCCTCTCACGTGGCCTGCATCTGGAAGAAAACGCTCAGCACCGTCTGCAGGCTGCCCGCGAACGTATTCTCGGCAACATCCTGATCGAGAACCTCGTTTCTGCTGAAGTCGACGATGCGGCCATTCTGGAAATGTACGAAGCCCAGACGGCCCTTCAGCAGCTTGGTGAGGAAGTTCTCATCCGGCACATTCTGGTGGAAACAGAAGAAGAAGCAGACGAGCTTTATCAGGAGCTGCGCGGCGGAGCGGAATTTGCCGAAGTGGCCTTCACCCACTCCATCGACAGAAGCTCAAGCGCAGAGGGCGGCCTGCTCGGTTATTTCCTGCCTGAAGAATTCTCCGCGCCATTCCCATCCATCATCAACCGCACAGCAGTCGGTGCTATCTCATCTCCGTTCGAGAGCGATCTTGGCTGGCACATCATCAAGATTGATGACCGCCGCACAGAAGCGCCGCCGACATTCGACGAAACCCGACCGATGATTGTCGAGTTTCTGACGCTAAGCGAGATCAGCACTGTTCTGGAGCGCCTGCACAACCGCGCCAGTATCGAAACGGTTATCGAAGATCCTGAGATTGGTGTTCGAAACTTCAGCGATGCACCGGAATCGCTCGATGACCTGATGATCGAGGATGAAATGCCGTCTGGCCTTCCGCTGGCAGACGAATCTGAAACTACTGACGACACAGCTCCAACCACTGAGGCGACTGAGTGAAACTGACACGCTCTCCGCTGGCTCCGGAACGGTTTCCGGACCTGCCTGACATTGATGGCGTACACGCCGCGACCTTCTCGCTTGGCATGTACAAATATCAACGCGACGATCTTCTGGTCGTTCACTTTCCGGAAATCGCCTCTTGCGGCGGGGCCTTCACCCGCTCGCTGACCCGATCATGTGACGTGGACTGGTGCCGTGAAGCGCTGGAAAAGACCGGCGGCAAAGCGTCTGCGCTCATCGTCAACGCAGGCAATTCCAACGCCTTCACGTTTGAAAAGGGCGTCGCAAAAAACGAAGCGACGCTGGACGCGTATGAAGCCCTCACCGGCATGCCGCGCCATGAATGCTATATCGCGGCGACAGGCGTTATCGGCGAGCCGGTCCGCCCGGACCTGATCGCGCAGCACCTGCCAACACTCTGGCCAACCCTTCAACCGGGCAAGCCATGGCTGGAACTGGCTAAAGCCTTCTCCACGACGGATACCTTCCCGAAAGGCGCAGGCAAGCAGATCGAAGTCGCGGGCCGCACGATTTCCATCGCGGGCATCGCGAAAGGGTCCGGCATGATCGCGCCGAATATGGCGACCATGCTGGCCTACATTTTCACAGATGCACCGCTAACGCCGGAACAATGCCAGCAGATCACCTCGCGCCACACAAATGCGAGCTTTAACTGCATCACGGTTGATGGCGACACCTCGACCTCGGACACCGTCATGCTGTTTGCGACAGGCGCTGCACCGATCAGCCAGGCCGCATCTGACGAAGCCTTCGAGCAGATTTCAGACGCCATCGGAGAGGTCTTCATGGACCTTGCCCACCAGATCGTTCGCGACGGTGAAGGCGCATCCAAATTCATCGGCATCGAAGTCACCGGCGCCGTGAACGACAATTCCGCAAAAACCATTGCCTGCGCGATCGCCAACTCCCCACTCGTTAAGACGGCCCTCGCGGCAAGCGATGCGAACTGGGGCCGGATCGTAATGGCGGTCGGCAAATCGCTGGAACCTGTTAACAGGGATAAACTCATTATCGAGATTGGCGGGGTGCGCGTTGCCGAAGGCGGCGGACGTGCGGCGAGCTATGATGAAGCCCGCGCCACAGCCGCTGTTTCCGGTGAAAACATAGAGATTACGGTGGATGTCGCCATGGGTGACGGACGCGCCAAAGTCTGGACCTGCGACCTCACTCACGGTTACGTAGAAATTAACGGCGCGTACCGAACTTGAAAAGATTAACGCAACCCCCCTTTACGATTTACTGTTAGAAAATGCCTGAGAGAAAAATTCTCTACGTCTCTGCGGCAGTGCTCATGCGCCCGGATCAGACCCTACTTCTGGCTCAACGCCCGGAAGGAAAGTCGATGGCGGGGCTATGGGAACTCCCTGGCGGCAAGATAGAGCCCGGCGAAACGCCGGAAACAGCGTTGATACGCGAATTGAGGGAGGAGTTGGCCGTGCAGACCCATGCAAGCGCAGTGCGACCGCTTACTTTTGCCTCCCACGCTTATGACAATTTCCACCTTGTGATGCCTGTCTTCCTCATTCGCGAATGGGATGGTGAGCCGGTTGCACAGGAAGGTCAGACGCTTGAATTCGTCGCGCCATCCGATCTGAAAGCCTATCCTGCGCCAGAGGCGGACATTCCGCTTTTCAGCTTCATTGAAGATTATGCCTCAAAAGGAGGTTTCGCATGAGCGCCCGACGCAAGATTACCTCCTTCAGCAAAGCTAAAGGCGGCGCAACGTCTATCGAGTACGGCCTGATCGTCGCGCTCATCGTCATTGGCCTCATTGCGGCGATTACTTCATGGGGTAATTCTGCGACCGACATGTATGAAGGCCTCGACGCAGACTGGGATGCCGCTCAGGGCGGTTGATTACCGCCCCGCTTTATCACCCGCTGGCAGCTCTTTTGCGCCTACCGCTTCAGCCATAGACACTTTCGCAGAGCCCGGACGCTTCGGCTTTGGCTGCGAGGCATGCGGCGCCCAGCCCGTCACCCAGATCAGATCCACCGTTACGCGCAGGCGACCATCCGCGTCCGCAAACTCGCTTGCATAGATTTGCGCAGCGCGCATCAGCACATCGCGGCGCAGCGGACGCCCAAGCCCCTGAGCGGGCGCATGCGTCTCGCCCAGCGCCTGAAGGTCACGCATCACGTCGAAAATCGTATCATAGCGGATGGTGAGCCGATCTCGGTCGCTCACCGGAAGCGCGAGCCCTGCCCTCTGCAGAAGCGCGGACATATCGGCCGCATCCGCAAACGGAGAAACGCGCATTTCCGCCCCGCCTGTCAGCTCACTCTCTGCGCGCAGGAGAGACTGACGAAGCTCAGTAAAGCTTGCCCCTCCTGCCAGTACGCCAACGAAGAACCCATCCGGTTTCATGGCGCGGTTGATCTGGATCAGCGAGCCCGGAAGATCATTCACCCAGTGAAGCGCAAGCGGGCTCACTACCAGATCAAAGCTTTCATCCTTGAAAGGCAGCCATTCCTCATCCGCGACCACGCCGCCTTCACCGACGCGCCCTTGGGCAAAATCGGTCTCGATCAGGTCACCACAGAACGGGCCGAGTATCTCTTTCGTCTGCGTGCTATACCCGCCAAGGCAGAGCGCACGTTCGAAAGTGCGCCCCGTAGAGGCGAGCCTGTCGGAAATATCTTCAAGCACACGCTTTTTCAGGAAGTCTGCCTGATGATAGCCTGCACTGGCACGCTCACGGCGGCGGCGCACTTGGGCGCGATTAAAGACTTCGGAGGTCGGGTTCTGCATCATGGCTGGAGATATGGACCGATCAGTGCCATCCGCCAAGGTGTTAGGCGTAGACCGGGAACGCCTTCGCAGTCTTTTCGGCTGGCTGAACCCCGGCCAGTCTCTTGTGAGCGGGGATTCCCTTGCTGGTAACGCTCGCCTTTCGCCGGAAGAATTCGCGCAGCTGAACTTTATCTGCCAGCCATTTTGCGACAGCTGCGCCCTGCCCTTTGAGCGCGGCGAGGAGCACGGGCTGATCTGTGCCGCCTGCGCGGCGCATCCGCCCGTCTGGCATCAGGCCCGCTCTGCGCTTGTCTATGATGATATCACCAGCCGGCTGATCCTGTCTCTCAAACGCCGTGGCAATAGGAATGGATTATCAGTCTTTGCAGAGTTTCTGACGTCTGCAGCAGGCGATGTGCTCACCACCGCAGACCTTGTTATCCCTGTGCCGATCCATTCGCGCCGCCTTGCCATGCGCGGCTTCAATCAGGCGGGATGGCTGGCAGCGGCCCTGAAAGACAAACTATCCCTGCCCTATGACGAGTTCTGCATCCGCCGCGTGAAGGCGACGCCCAGTCAGGGTCACCTTAATGCCCGTCAACGCCGCGCCAATGTGGCAGGGGCTTTCAAGCTGACGACACGCGGAGCGGAACGCATTACCGGAAAGCGCATTATTCTGCTGGATGATGTTTACACAACGGGCGCCACACTCACGGCCTGCGCACGAACACTTCAACGGGCGCGCCCGGCCAATCTGGACGTCGTGACATTTGCCCGCGTTGTAGCGCCCGCAAATCCGACTATATAGGTCCGCGATCGGAGAATTATTGTTATGGCCAAGGTTGAAATCTATACGCGTCAGTTCTGCCCGTACTGCACACGCGCCCTCTCACTGCTCGACAAGAAAGGCGTGAAGTACACGCATGTCGACGCTGGTATGGACCCGCAAAAGCGTCAGGAAATGATCCAGCGCGCAAATGGAGGCAGCACATACCCGCAAATCTTCATCAATGACGACCATATTGGCGGCTGCGATGAGATGTTTGCGCTCGAACGCGCCGGCAAGCTGGACCCGCTTCTGTCACAAGCTTAAACGACACCGCCATGGTCAAATACGCCCTTCAATGTCTGTCCTGTCAGTCCCCGTTCGAAGCCTGGTTTTCAGGCTCGGATGCGTTTGACCAGCAGAAGGAGAAGGGCCTCATCACCTGCCCCGAATGTGGCAGCTCTGATGTGAAGAAGCAGATCATGGCACCATCGGTGAGCGGCACCAAAAAGCGCGGTGATACCGTGCCAGCCGCTTCCACGCCGGACCAGAAAATGGCCGAGATGATGCGCGCCGTGCGCGACCATATCGCCTCCACACACGAATATGTCGGCTCGGATTTTGCCAAAACGGCCCGCGCTATGCATGAGGGTGAGGCAGAGGCCAAACCCGTCTGGGGTGAGACCACGCTCGAAGAAGCCAAAGAGCTAATTGAAGACGGCGTATCTGCTGTCCGTCTGCCGGAAGCGGCAACACCGGCAAAACCGGTCGATCAGAAAAAACTCAACTAAAACACGCTTCGGTGCGGAACCTTCATTCCGCAAGCGCATTTCTTCTCCATCAACTGATCCGCTCAGCACTGGAGAAAGACATGAAGAATTATCTGAAGATTGCCAGCATGTGCATTTTCGCCCTCGCCCTGACAGCGTGCAACACAATTGATGGTGCCGGTCAGGATGTCGAAGAAGCAGGCGAAACCATTCAGGACGCTGCTAACTAAACCCCTCTACGGAATTTCCCGTTCCTTCCAAACTGCACGCGCTTGTCATCCCCATGGCAGGCGCGTTTTTCTATTGCCAGCCGCCGCGCACGCGCCAATATATCCAGCGTATCTGTATCGGAGAGACGCATGAAAAACTGGATGAAGCTCGCAGCCCTCACACTCATCACACTGACGATTGCAGCATGCAACACGGTTGAAGGCATTGGCCGCGATCTCGGCGAAGCGGGCGATACCATCGAAGACGCCGCGCGCAACAACCGTAACTGATACAACGCCATTCTTGCCCAATCGCGGTTAAGCATGCACACTTCCCTTTCATTCATGAGAGGGACGCATGAAACATTCTATTTTTTCCGCAGCACTCATTGGTGCAACACTTCTGATGCCTGCTGCCCACGCAGCGGGCTATCTCCACATTGAAGACATTCCGGGCGAATCCCGGGCGCCGGGGCATGAGGACTGGATTGATATCCTGACCATGTCTGAAAGCGTGGCCATGCCGGACAATTCGGGCGCGGGACGCCGCACAGGCGCTGCTCAGTCATCCGGCATCACCATCACACGCCAGATGGACATCTCCAGCCCATACCTGATGAATGCGGTCGTACGCGGCACACGCTTTGACGAGGTCACAATCGATTTCACAGGGCGGACACCGTCTGGCGCTGTTGAGCCGTATTATTCAGTCGAACTGCGCAATGCAGTTATCACCTCAGTCAGCACAAACATCGCTGAAGACAGTTTCGAAGAAGAACTGACGCTCCAGTATGAGAACATCACCTGGACGGTGCATGAGCCGCGCGGTGAAGATCACTCAACAGAGTGGAACCGGTCTCAGAACACATCCACAGCTCCGCGCGTCAGACCACTTCCAACACGGGCACAGTAATGAAGACACTCCTGCGAACCGGAACCCTATTTGCGGCAGGCCTAGCGCTTGCTGCCTGCTCCAGCGCGCAGGAGCCGCCCCGCCCTGACGGTTTTGTCTCCATCACAGATTCCGTGCCCGGCATCGCGACGGAAATCCGCTATTTCACCGATGAGAATTTCGTCGGTCGCCCGATCAACGGCTATGAGGCCCCGCTTTGTATTCTCTCGGTTGAGGCGGCAGAGGCTGTCGCTTCGGTTCAGGAAACGCTGTCCGGCTTCGGCCTCGGCCTGAAAGTCTTTGACTGCTATCGCCCGCAGCGCGCCGTCTCTGATTTTGCGGCATGGGCCGCAGATCCAGAAGATGTCGCGCGGCAGGCAGACTACTATCCGAATGTACCCAAGGATGAACTGTTCGAACGCGGCTATATCGCCGAACGCTCCGGCCATTCACGCGGCAGCGCGATAGACCTCACACTGATAGACCTTTCCACCAACGAAGAACTCGACATGGGTTCAGGCTATGACCTGTTCGATACCCTCTCCCACCCGTCAGACCCGCGCCCGTCCGCCGAAGCGCGCGCCAATCGCATGCTGTTACAGCGCCTGATGGTAGAGGCAGGCTTTAATGCGCTTGAAGAAGAATGGTGGCACTTCTGGCTCGCCGATGAGCCCTATCCGGACACGTATTTCGACTTCGTGGTGGAGTAGCCCACCTGTCATCCCGGAATGCGAAACGCATATCCGGGACCCAGCAACAGCGTCGCGCCATTTGCTAGGTCCCGGGTCTTCGCCCGGGATGACAATGCTAGCGTGTTCTAACTGGCGTACGTTGTTCATCAGTACACCTTCCAGACTACGCTAATACCTGCAACTTGAACGCGTTAGACAGTCTGGTAAACTCGCAGCGCTGCCACGGGGGATGCTCATGAAGATGTACGCGAAAAGCGTTATGGTCGACGACCAGACGAAAGCACTTGCCTTCTACACCGAAAAGCTGGGCTTTATCGTCAAGCATAATATCCCGATGGGGGAGCACAGTTGGATCACTCTCGTCTCGCCCGAAGAACCCGACGGAGTGGAATTGCTTCTGGAACCGAATGCGCATCCCGCTGGAAAAACATTTCAGGACGCCATGAAGAAGGACAACATTCCATTCACAGCCTTCAGCGTCGAAAACCTGAACAACGAAGTGGATCGGCTAAAATCCCTCGGCGTTACGATCACACAGCCCCCTACAAATGTCGGGTCAGCGTCGATCGCTGCGTTTGATGATACGTGCGGCAATCTCATCCAATTGATCGAATTTCACGCTGAAGCGTGATCCATTGATCAACAGATAAGCCTTGCAAATGGAGCCGCCCGGGCAATTGCTTCCTGCGCGATCAACACTGTCACCCCGGAATGCGGAACGCATATCCGGGACCCAGTAATATCATCACGCCAATGTCTGGGTCCCGGGTCTTCGCCGCGGAAGACAATACTGGCCGGAGCGCTTCCCCAACTAGGCGGATAGGTACTTCCAGATAACGGAGTGCTGTTCACAAAGTGCCTGAGACGCAGAAATCGCACGCGAGGTCATCCGCTCTGAAGCGATCGGTGCTGTATCAATCACCATCATTACGGGGACAAAGTCAGCACCACGGTGTTGCGCTTCTTCACGGTGAGCACACAACTTCAATATATCTTTCGAAATCTCCGAGGGAGACAAGCGCCCTCCTTCACGCTCTGACGCCTTCACTTCAATCGCTACCAACATGTGTTCCAGCGTTTTTTCCCGGTTACGTCGGCGCCAGTCGCCCTCGATCTCCGGCGAAAAAATTACGATGTCAGGAATAGGCTCAAACCCGCCCCTGTAATTCTCATGCTTCGAAAGATCGAGTTCTCGAAAAAGCTTTGAAACAGGGTCGGTAATCCACTGCTTAACGTTCATTCCAAGCTGACCGCGAGGTACACCGCCCGCCGCTCTCAGCGCATGGTAAATCATCGCCTGATAGTGAAGTTCTGATCCCAGAACGGCGCTGCATTCCTCCACAATCATAGGCCAGGCTTTTTCAATTGCCGACCACGCTGCTTGTTTCGTTTCGATCATGGCTGCGCCGGACACACCCATCACCCAACTTTCCGGACCAGACGTTTCACCTCCATCATGAGGCGCTGGATATCCTGATCCCGTGAGAGGCGGTGTTCGCCGTCTTTAATCAGGATGAACTCCACATCGGCCGAGGCGAGCGCGTCCTGCACTTTCAGCGCGTGAGTCCATGGCACATCCGGATCGACCTTGCCCTGAAGAATGGTGACCGGCACGGAGAGGTCAATCGGATCATCGAGAACCGACCATTGCGCCCCATCCACGATCAGCGAGCGGGTAATCGGGTATGGCTCGCCATAAGGGGTCGGGCGCATCCACATGCCTTTTTCCATAATCTCTTTACGCGCGCTTTCCGGCAGATCATGCCACATCAGCTTGGAGGTAAAATCCGGCGCTGGCGCGATGAGCACCATGCCGACAACGCGCTCTTTTCGGGCCTTGGCCGTAAGCAGAGACATCCACCCGCCCATGGACGAGCCAATCAGGATGAGCGGGCCTTCGGAAAGTTCATCAATCGCGGTGAGGCAATCCTCCCGCCAGCGCGAAATCGTGCCCTTGGCAAAGTCGCCAGAGCTCTCGCCATGGCCGAAATAGTCAAACGCCAGATAGCCAAGCCCTTCAGCCTCCGCGAGCTCTTTTACGGCGATGGCTTTGGAGCCTGCCATGTCGGAGTTGAAGCCGGAGAGCCAGACAAGCGTTGGTGAGTTGGCAGAGCGCTCAATCTTCGTGTAGGCAAGTGTTTCACCATCGGCGCGTGTCAGTGTCGGCATATCAGGCCTCATTTCAGGTCGTGTCTTTAGGGTCTTCATATCTTGGTTAAGCCTGGCCTCACCGTCCTGCAAGTCATTCCCGAGCTTGATGCAGGCGGCGCAGAGCGAACAACACTTGAGATTACGCAAGCGCTGGTGAAAGCAGGCTGCCGGTCCATCGTCGTCAGTCAGGGCGGGCGTATGGAAGCCGAACTCGCCGAACTGGGCGGTGAGCTGATCAGGCTTCCGGTGAAATCGAAATCGCCGGCAAAGCTCTGGGCAAACCGCAAGGCGCTGATTGATATTATCCGGCGCGAGAAGGTCGATATTGTCCATGCCCGCTCACGTGCACCGGCATGGAGCGCGCTCTGGGCCGCGCGGGCAACCGGCGCGCACTATGTCACCACTTATCATGGCGCGTATGGCGGCACATCTGCGCCCAAGACGCTCTATAATTCGGTGATGGCACGCGGCGAGATCGTGATCGCCAATTCCTATTATATTGCAGAACATGTGAAGGCTGTGCACGGCGTGCCGGACGAAAAGCTTGTCGTCATCCAGCGCGGCGTAGCCCTTGAAAGCTTTGATCCAGCTGTGATCGACAGCGCCAAAGTATCTGCCCTTCGCGCCGAGCACGCCCCTGACGGCCAGCGCCTTGCCATTCTGCCGGGCCGGCTGACCGACTGGAAGGGCCAGAAAGTGCTGATTGAGGCGCTATCTCTCCTGCCGCGAGAGGCGCTGGTCGGCACACGGTTTGTAATGTTTGGCGATGCGCAGGGCCGCGATGAGTATGTTGCAGATCTCAAAAATGCGATTGGTAACTCAAATATTGACGAATTCGTTAGAATTTCAGGTCATTACACGGATATGCCTGCTCTTTATGCTGCGTCAGACATGGTGCTTGCGCCTTCCAAACGTCCAGAAGCCTTCGGCCGCGTCGCCGTAGAGGCTCAGGCTATGGGTAAGCCGGTGATTGCATCAGACCATGGCGGACAGCGCGAAACGGTGATTCCAGGCGAGACCGGCTGGCTCGTTCAGCCCGATGATGCAGCGTCCCTTTCCGATGCCATCCGGCAATGGCTTGAAATGTCAGCAGAAGACCTGTCTGGTCTTTCGTCAGCGGCGCAAAAATGGGCACGGAACAATTTTTCAACGGCGCTGCTTCAGGAAAAAACACTCGCTGTGTATGACAGGGTGATGCAAGAGGGGCCGAACTGATGGCGAAGGTCATCGAAAATCCGGGTGAGAGCGCGACGAAAGTGCTGATTATCAAGCTAAGTGCGCTTGGTGATTTCGTGCTGGCGATGGGCGCAATGCGCGCGATCCGCGAACACCACCCGTCTGCCCAGATCACCCTACTCACCACTCCGCCTTTCGAACAGTTCGCCAAGGCGTGTCCGTATTTCGACCGCATCGAGACGGATGGCCGCCCGAAGGATACCTCCAGCACGACACGCATGCTGCGCCGTCTTCGCGCCGAGAAGTATGACATTGTCTACGATCTGCAGAATTCCGGCCGCACCAGCAATTATTATCAGGCCATGCGCCCACGCCCGCCGCTCTGGTCAGGTATTTCCAAGGGCTGCCAGTTCCCGCACAACACGCCTTACCGCAATGAGATGCACTCGATCGAGCGTCTGGCCGAGCAGATCTCAATTGCGGGTGTCGGGCCTGCGGGCGGGTATGAGTTCGGCGATGTGCCGATGGAAGACTTTGAGTGGCTGGAGTCGACGCTGGGTAATCCGCCGCGTCTGCAGCCGGCTTATTTCTCGCTGCGCGGGCCATATGCCCTGCTTATTCCGGGCTCGTCTGCGCACCGCGTCGCCAAACGCTGGCCGGAAGAGAACTATCTCGAAATCGCCAGATGGCTGTCTGAGGCAGGCATTACGCCCGTCGTGATTGGCGGTAAGGCCGAAAGCGAGATCGGCAATATGGTGGCGCGCGGTGTGCCTGGCGCCAAGTCTCTTTGCACTCGGACCGACCTCTTCCAGGTGGCAGCCCTCGGGCGTCATGCAGCGCTGGCCATCGGCAATGACACCGGGCCGATGCATATGGTCACTCTGGCGGGCTCGCCGGGGGTCGCTCTATTCGCGACAAGCGAGTCGAGTCCGGACCTTGCACGCCCGCGCGGCAGCAATGTCATCGTGGTAGAATCCGATATTCTGGAAAATGTAAGCGTGAACGACGTGAAACAGGCTATTTTAGGCCTTGACGTTCTGCCGAAAACTTGAATTTTCCGCCAGATCGGTCATATTCTTTCCAGCAGTAACAACATTAGGAGCATCTGCCATAGCACGTCGACCAATGCCGGCTAAGCCGCCGCAAAAATCCGGACCGCGTATCAATGAGGACATTCGAGTCTCACGCGTCCTGCTGATTGATGAAAACGGAGACAAACAAGGGGAAATGCCAATCGCTGCCGCGCTCGAAGCTGCGTCGGAAGCTGGCTTGGACCTTGTTGAAGTGTCGCCAAATCAGGAAGTTCCGGTTTGCAAAATTCTCGACTACGGCAAGCTCCGGTTTAACGAGCAAAAGAAAAAAGCTGAAGCTCGTAAGAAACAACGCACCGCAGACCTCAAAGAAATCAAAATGCGTCCGAATATCGACACGCATGACTATGAGGTCAAAACCAAAGCCATGAACCGCTTCTTTGAAAGCGGAGACAAAGTCAAAATCACGCTCCGCTTCCGTGGCCGTGAAATGGCGCACCAGCACCTCGGCATGGAACTGATGCAGAAGGTGAAAACAGACTTTGACGAAGTCGCCAAAGTCGAGCTCGAGCCAAAGCTCGAAGGTCGTCAGATGATCATGGTCATGGCACCGCGCTGACAGAGCGCTCGATTTAAGGCCAAATTTCAGAAGCGCGCGAAGAAATTCGCGCGTTTTTGCATTACAGGACTACTTTAAGTCGCATATACAAGCCGGGCACTTTTCGATTGATAGAAAGCCTCTGGGTGAAATGCTATCAATCTGCGCACGGAGGGTGTGATGCTCGAGGGACGTTTCTGGGACCTGATCGACGAAGGCGCGAGCTATGATGAAGTGGAAAACGCACTTCTCGAGCTGGCGACACCCTATGGTGTTGAAGTCGTGTCCTGCCTCGAACTGCGCGCCCCGACAAATGACAGCTCTCCTTTCATCGGCCGCATGTTCGGCAAGCGAGACGGCGAATACCTCACACGGTATCGCAAGCTGAACCTCGCTGAACACGATGTCGTCGTTCAGCATGTTCCGCGCACCGAAGCAGGATTTTACTGGGGCGACGTGAAGCATAAGGCCGTGACGCGCGAACAGCAGGACGTGTTTTCCATCGCAGCCGAACACAACATGAAGGACGGGCTGGTTTCGCCCTTCTATGGCATGAACGGCAGGATCGGCTTTACCGGCTTCTGGGGCGTCGAGCTCTGCAAGGATCCACGCACGCGCAGGCTTCTCGATGCTGCCGGACACGAGCTCTATCGATACGCCTACAGAAAAGCCGCTGAAGATGGTGAAGCAGCAGAAGTCCGCGACACGGTAGACCTGACAGACCGTCAGCTGGAGGTTCTTTACTGGGCTTCAAAAGGCAAAACGGACTGGGAGATGGCGCAGCTCCTGAAGATCGCAGAGCCTACCGTGAACCGTCACGTGGAAATGGCAAAGAAGCGTATTGGCGTCCGGTCCCGTACTGAAGCGGTACATTACGCACTGATGCACAGGCTTATTCGTCCGTTCTGATCCAAATTATTACCACTTGTGTTTTAGGGTGCAGCACCTCACTTTCAGAGGCAGACATTTCGTCCGTTTGTGAGAGATACCCATGCCTATCGATCCGACCCTGCAGGCTTTTCTGAACTCCTTCAAACTGCCTGATCTGTTCAAACCGGACTTCACACTGACGGATTTTTCCAAAGCGGACTGGAAAGAAACGACAGACCGCCTGCGGCAGAGCTTTTATCGCAGCACACGCTCTGTCGAGAGCGATGCGCCCCAGCTTGCACAGACAGACAATATCATCGTCGATGGCGCTGAAGGACCGCTGAAAGCGCGCGTCTACACGCCATTAGCGGCTGGAATTGGCCAGCAACCGGCCATTCTTTTCTTCCATGGCGGCGGCTTTGTTGTGGGCGATCTCGACAGTCATGAAATGATCTGTATCCGGCTGGCACATGCTTCGCGGTGCCGCGTGATCTCTATCGATTACCGTCTTGCGCCCGAGCATAAATTCCCGTGCGCGCATGACGATGCTATTGCGGCCTATGACTGGCTATTGCGCCGCGCCAAGGACTTCTCCATCGACCCCGACCGTGTTGCCGTTGCTGGAGACAGCGCGGGCGGAAACCTTGCCGCATTCGTGAGCCAGGAAATGGTCCGCCGCGGCGGAAACGAGCCAGCTTTCCAGCTTCTGCTCTATCCACTCGTCCAGTTCGTAGACATTAAATCGCGCGGCCTGACCTTTCAGGAAGGCTTCTTCATCTCGCCCGGCCTGTTTGACTTCTTCAAGACAAGCTATGTCGGCGAAGGTGAGGATGCCAACGCGATGGACATTCGCGTCTCTCCTCTGTTCGCGCCGGAGGCCGATTTCAAAGGCCTGCCGCCCGCGCATGTCGTTCTGTGCGGCTGGGACCCGCTGAATGCGGAAGGTCGCGCCTATGCCGATAAGCTGGCAGCCGCAGGTGTGCCTGTGACGGTGAAAGAACACCCTGGCATGGTGCACGGCTTCATGAATTTAACGGCTGTCTCTGTACCGGCCCGCGACGCTATCGCAAACGCTGGCGAAATTGTCGGCAAAGCGCTCGGTTCGCTCTGATCCGGACATGAAAAAAGGCACTCCCGAAGGAGTGCCTGAGTCATATCTTAACATGGAGAATTTGGTTCACCCGCGCCTTTCGGAGCGGATGAACCGGATGTCGATCAATTAGAAGCGAGCACCGAAGCTTACTTTAACCGTACGACCGAATGGGTTGTGCGTGTACGGATCATAAGCAAGGTCGAACTGCGCTGATGGTGGGTCTTCGTCGAAGACGTTCACAACAGACAGGCCGAAGTTCAGGTTTTCACCAACTTCAGTCGTGTAGAACAGATCAACAGTCGTCTGAGAGTCGATCTCAGAATCGTCCTGACCGTTCAGCGGAGTAATGTCGCCGCGCTCGTCGTCATAAGAGTCTACGTGACGCAGAACTGCACGAACGTTGTTATTACCCCACGGTGCTTCGAAGTTGTAGTTCGCGAACAGGTTCGCTTTCCACTGCGGAAGCGAGCGGAGGAAGTTCGAACGGTTGAACTGGCCAACCACATCGCCGCCGGTGATCGTACGGTCCTCTACGAGGAAGTCGCCAACCTCATAATTGAAGACGTAAGTTGCTTCACCACCGAGTGTGAACTCACCACCGTTCGGCATACCGAACCATGTGTTTTCGACACGGAAGTCGATACCAGATGTTTCGATGTCCGGACCGTTGATGATGTTCGTCTCGATACGAGAGATCGTAGATGCAGATGGCGCATTCGGATCGTTGAACTGGATCCGGCTCAGGATCGCGTCATCATCCGTTGTCGCTGTTGCCAGAGCCTGTACAGCCGCATTCACGATCGGGTTGTGATCTTCCACAATGACCGGATCAGAAAAGTCGAAGCTGTAGATATCAGCAGACGCATAGAAGCCACCTTCTTCGAAGATCGCACCAATGTTGTAGCTGAATGCAGATTCAGGGTTCAGGTTCGGGTTACCGAATGTATCAACCGCTTTAAACGCGGATGTCGGCGCAATGAACTGAAGCGTCGTTGCACGACCAGACAGCTGGTTCAGAGACGGACCACGGAAAGAGGTCTGAGCCGAACCACGTACTGTAATCTGATCAGTTGCCTGCCAGCGCGCTGCGAATTTCGGGTCGAAAGTCGAACCGACTTCACCGCCGTAATCTTCATAACGCATAGCCAGCTGAACATCGAGGTCTTCGAACAGAGGAACCTGAAGTTCGCCGAACAGAGCATAAATAGTCTGGCTCTCGTCGAACGCGTTTGTACCTGCGAGGAACGAGAACGGACCGTTGCCGGATGGGCCCGGAGTCAGCGCAAGGTCTGTGATCGGGAATGGATCAACCTTGTAAGACTCACGACGGATCTGCATGCCTGCAGCCCAACCGACAGAACCGCCAGCGGCCTGAACATTACTTGTACCAGACAGAACTGCATCAAATGTCAGAAGGCTTGTTTCTGCTTCAATGCCATTGCCGTCCACCAGCCAGTCAGCAAGTGTCGCCGAGTTCGCAACCGCAGCGTTATAGCCCGGGTTTGCTACGCCGGTCACACCGTTTGCCGGGATCGCGTTAGAGAACGGGTTGTAGTATTCACACGCACCAGCGCCCGCAGTCAGAGACCCTGTATAGCCCGCTGCATATGGCTGCGTGCCGGTTGCAGGGTCAAAGCCGGTTACAGGGTCAGTACAGACACCGAAGCCACGCAGAGCGGCTGTCAGGCCTTCAATGTACGCGTCAGGGCTCGCACGTTCAGCTGTTGTCTGCGAGTAGCCAAGACCAACATCCCAGGAGATGCCGTTCTCGAATTCACCAGTGAGGTCACCAGCAAGGCGCAGCGTGTCATAGTCACGATAGCCTTCACCAGCACCGCTGGCTGTACCAGGGTTGCCGCCCCAGCCGAATATACGACCGATGAAGAGCGCACCAATGCCCGCATCAAGCGGCGTGCCAGGGTTTGCAGCGATATACGCCTGATAGCCCGGGTGGCTTGCTGGAACAAACTGGTTTGTCAGAACCTGTGGCGGGTAAGACGGAGACGTCTTATAGCTTGGAACTTCAGTCGATGCGTAAAGCGCTTCAAGGTGAAGATCGATACCGCTCGCAAGTGTTGTGTTGAATTCGGAGAAGATGTTCAGACGCTCTTCTTCTTCAACGAGGTTGCCGAACTGAGTGAACTGGAAGCGGCAGTCACCGATTGTCGGGTGAAGCTGACCACCCACATCAAGACAGCCATTATCGACATGTGTGCCGATTGGCGTACCAGTTGCACCGATAACAACATAACGGCCCGGGTTAGACAGAGACGAATAGCCAGCAACGTCGTTTTCAGTGATCAGTGGTGTACCAAGCGTGTCGACGTTCGAAGCTTCTGAACGGAAGTCATAGCTGACTGTTGTGACCCAGCTCGCATTCTCGCCCTGCCAGCCATAAGACGCAGACAGATTATAGTCGCCGTCAGAGCCATCAAATGTCTGATAGCTGCCATTTACGGCGAAACCATCAAGGCTGTCGTTTGTGATGAAGTTCACAACGCCTGCAATCGCGTCAGAACCGTAAAGAGCGGCCGCGCCGTCTTTCAGGACTTCCACACGAGCAATCGCTGCAGATGGAATGTTGTTTGTATCAACGAAGAGCTGTGCCTGCTCACCGATACCAAACGGAGAATATGTCTGACGACGACCGTTGATCAGCACGAGTGTACGAGCAGGACCAAGACCACGCAGGTTGATGTTTGATGTACCTTCGATACCGTTAGAACCAAACTGGTTCGTTTGACCGTCAACACCGGAGGATACGCCCAAGTTACGGATCAGCTCGTCGATACGCGGATTACCTTCAAGCTGAAGGTCTTCAGCAGAAAGTACGTCTACAGGCAGCGCCGCATCTTCCGGCGTACCCGCGATGAAGGAACCCGTAACAACGACAGTTGTCTGACGTGCTTCTTCGTCCTGTGCAAAGGCCTGCGGGCTGCCGAAAAGCAACGCTGCTGCAGATGCACCAAGCAAAAGTTTAGAAAAGTCTCGCATTTCTCTCCCTCGTAATTCTTGAGTATAATACTCTGATATCGCCCACTTTTCGGGACGTTCGAGGATGGAGAGTATGCCGGGATTAAAACTTGGAAAGGCCGAATATGTTTTGCACCGCACAACTCAAATTGGAATTTTGTTCCAAAATATGAAACTTATTATTCTTCTTGAGAATAACCAGAATATTTTTTCAAGTATAATTGAAAAACCCGTGGGAAATACAGTTTAAAATGAAGTCAAATACTCCCTTTACTGCACTTGGAAATGATTTCGCAGATGCAGTAGAGCCTGCGAATTTTCCAGAACTAGTGTTGCGATATCGCAACAATCGCGTACTGAATAATACTATTCTACATAGACTTTCGACCGAAAGCTGGCTGAATCACTTTGGTAGATTTGCGCCCTTGCCGGAAAATCAGCCCAAACCGCTCGCCATACGGTATCACGGCCATCAGTTTCGTTCGTACAATCCGCAAATCGGTGACGGGCGTGGCTTCCTCTATGCGCAGCTGCATGATGAACATGATCAACTTTATGATTTAGGCACTAAAGGTAGCGGCCAGACGCCGTATTCACGCAGCGGAGACGGGCGTCTCACACTAAAGGGCGGTGTTCGTGAAGTACTTGCAACAGAAATGCTTGAAGCAAGTCATGTACCTACATCAAAGACTTTGAGCCTCATCGAGACGGGCGAAGAGCTCTACAGAAACGATGAACCAAGCCCTGCCAGGTCCTCTGTTCTGGTGCGCGTTCAAAGAACACACGTTCGATTTGGGATATTCCAGCGCCTCGCCTTTTACAAAGATGCGGCCAATATGGAGACATTGCTGGACTACTGCAGAACCCACTTCTTTGCCGAGATCGATCCAGCCCCTGCAGCAGAGCTCGCGCCTTTGCTTCTGACCGAAATCACGAAGCGGACGGCGAACATGGTCGCAAGCTGGATGGCCGCAGGATTCGTCCACGGGGTTATGAATACCGACAATATGGTCGTGACGGGTGAAACCTTCGACTTCGGCCCTTACCGCTTCTTGCCCGTTTCCGACCCGAAATTCACGGCAGCTTATTTTGACGAATGGGGGCTCTATGCGTTTGGCCGTCAGCCTCAGGCTGCGATATGGAATCTGCAACAACTGGCTGGCGCGCTGACGCTGGTCGCGGAAGCTGAGGACCTTTCCGAAAGCCTTGGCGCCTTCGAGCTAGCCTACCAGACAGCGCTGCGGGACCACACCTTCTTCCAACTGGGGCTTCTGCCGGAACATCTGGAGACCGATCTCAACTTCCTGACCGAACTGTTTGGCTGGATGACGGAAAGTCAGGTTCCATGGCACCAGTTCTTCTTTGACTGGTTCTGCGGTGAGATGAGTGAAACGCGCGCCGGCAACAGTCCGTCAGCCGGGCTCTATACCCGCGAGGACTTCGGAACGGTGCGCGAATATCTGCGTCACTACAAAGCGGATCGTCCCGAGCGACTGGCACATCCATACTTCCAGCGTCCTTCACCGGAAACGCTCCTTATCGATGAGATTGAAACCCTCTGGTCTGCCATCGCAGACGATGATGACTGGTCTCTGTTCGAGGCTAAACTGGCAGGTATCGCAGAAAAAAGAAAAGCCCTGCTGGGATAGCAGGGCTCGTCTTGAATAACATGTGGTCCGAGAGGATCAGGCTTTTGCCTTCACCGTCGCAAACTGAGGCGCGATGGTGAAGTTACGCGCCAGTCTCAGCTTCTCCATAACAAGGAAGAACGTACCGTTATAATCGAAGATACGGTTCCAGAAGCCCCGGCGCGGCAGGTGCAGAATAGACACCGGCTGATCATGGTGGTGATCATGGAAGGCTTCACCGCCCGTCAGCAGAGCGAGGAAATAGGTGAACCATTTCGGCATTTCAAAGTGTCCGAACACGTTGATGCCGAGAACCGTTGCGTGGAACTGGATCGCACGGCCGATTACAACAGATGCGTGGATCAGAAGCGTGATGATGAGGTCGCCGCCCGCCATCCAGACAATGCCGTAAATGATCGCCGGAAGCAGGAAGTGAACAACGGCAGCCAGCAGGTTGTAGTTCTTGTCACATACGCGAATGATCACGTTGTTCTTCAACCAGAGCGGCATAGGGCGCTTCAGATCTTTCTCGTCGCGGAACAGGATCCAGCCGACCCATGCCCAACGCTTGCTTTCAAACGGGTTATGCGGGTCGCCCGGCTGGTCTGCAAAGCGGTGATGCTGTGAGTGATAGTTGATCCAGTCTTTGATAGAGCCCTGCATCGCGATCAGCACGTTGATCATGACGATCAGCTGCGCCGGAGCTTTCAGCTCGCCGGCTTTGTGCTGCCAGACGCGGTGAAGACCGCCGATACCAATGTTACAGATGAACACTGTCAGCGCGATCACGCCAACAACGATAGGCGCGTAATACCAATGGAGCTGAACGCTTTCCATCAGAAGGCCTGAAATGATTGCTGCTGTCATGCCAATGATGCCGAGTGCCGGATACAAAAAGGCTGAGAACAGGCTGCCGAAATCAAAGTTCTTGAATGATTTCGGGATAGCGAGGGAGCGCGGCAAAATCTGTCGCTGTTCTGACATTATAAATATCTCTCTCTTCATCGAATTTGGTTGGAACTTCAGAAAATCAGACCTCCCCGATCCGTAATTCTGAAAACCGTTCTCAATGCCAAAATGCCGAAATTTGACGCATGTGTCATCTTTAATTTTCGTTCATGCGGCGATTTTTAGCGCTTCCAGACCATAGCTGCGGCGCAAGTTCAACTGCCCCGCGCAGCTTGTTCAAACGCACGTCATCGCACCCCTTGAATCTTCTCATAAAAGCGCGAGCTTAGACCAGCAGTTACACATTTCCTGATTATAGAACCCATCCATTAAGCAATTGTTCGATCTTGCAGCCCTCCTATGCGAGCCGACAGCTTTACTTCTGCCCGGAAGTTTCATTTGGTCAGAGTAGAAAACCGAAAGGATTAAACTTGGTTTCCGAGCTTCACTCTCACGCTGCGCGACTTGACGGTCTGGACTTGACCACACTGGCCGCTGCGCGTTCCGGCGAAACGCTGGATGCTTGCGGATGGCACATTGATCTGGCGCGCCAGAAGCTGGATGCCGAAGCAGATGCTGCGCTTCTGGAGTTTGCAGCAGAGCGCAAAATCTCTGACGGCATTTCCCGCATGTTTAGCGGCGCGCATGTGAATGTGTCCGAAGACCGAGCTGTCATGCACTGGGCGCTGCGCGTTCCGTCGGAGAAAGCGATAGGACCGGCTGAGGACATTCAGGCCTCTCTTGAACCTGTCATGGCCTTCGCCGAGAAGGTCCGCGACGGCAAGGTGCTTCGCGGTATCGAGACCGTTCTGCATATCGGCATTGGCGGGTCCGACCTCGGTCCACGCCTGCTTTATGATGCGTTCTCTCAAACTCATCTGGGCGCAATTGACGTGCGTTTTGCCTCCAACATCGATCCGATGGATCTGGAGCGCGCACTGGACGGCATTGATCCGGCCACAACGCTGGTGATCGGCATTTCCAAGTCCTTCTCTACTGAAGAAACTAAATACAATCTCGATCGCGCGCGTGACTGGTTGAAGAAAAGCCTCGGCGATAAATGGTCATCTCATCTGGCCATCGTCACAGCCAATCCTGACAAGGCGAATGAATGGCTCGGCATTCAATCGGACCAGCTGTTCGGCATGGCAGACAGCATTGGTGGACGCTTCTCTTTATGGTCGGCCGGTTCGCTCAGCTGTGTCATCGCGTTCGGATCCGACTGGTTCAAAGCGCTCCTCTCAGGCGCCCATGCCATGGACGAGCATTTCCGAACAGAAGGCCTCAAGACGAATATTCCGGTGCGCCTTGCGCTGATTGACTATTGGAACATGACGCTGCGCGGCGTGGAGTCAGAGATGGTTCTAGCCTATTCCAACGCGCTGCGTCTTCTGCCGTCCTATCTGCAGCAATTGCTTCTGGAATCGAATGGCAAACAGGTCTCGCCAGACGGAACGGCCATCCCTGCCCGCTCCATCGTGGCCCATTGGGGCGGCGAAGGCTCTATCGGCCAGCACTCCTTCCACCAATGGCTTCACCAGGGCACGAGCAATCTGGCCGCAGAGTTCATTATCGCGACGATTAAAGGCTCCGAACCAAAAGGTACGGCATCCCTGATTGCGCATGCGCTCGCCCAGTCCGAAGTCCTGGCGAACGGCTATCGCGATGATGACATTGCTAAGGAAGAACCGGGCCTGACACCGGAAATAGCAAAACAGAAGGTTTTGCCAGGCGGCAAACCATCCATGATTTTTGCCTGCCGTGATTTCACGCCGGAAACCTTTGGCGCACTCATCGCAATGTATGAACACCGCGTTTTTGTCGGCGGCATGCTTTGGGGCGTAAACAGCTTCGACCAATGGGGCGTGGAACGCGGAAAAAAGCAGGCCGGAGAAATCAGAGAAGCTTTGGTAGAAGGCAAGCCATGCGCTGATCCGATCACGCAGGGACTTGTCACTTACTTCAGCTGATCTCTACCGGCCAGTTATCGAGATACTAGGGTATGTCACGGATCAGAACTTCCGAAGACGCTGTAAAAACATAGCTAACCTCCGGAAGTAGAGGGATGGTGGGCTGGTATGCGTAATCGATGCTGATATCCGCATAGGTCTCACCGTATTTCTCAATGAGCTGGACCGTTGGCGTGAAGGTTCCCGCCAGTGTTGTCCCCAAATTGCTGGCTACGAGAGCCTGAATGTCGTTCGCTGTCGGATTGTCCATTGTATAGGCGATCCGCGCGACACGCTCGGTCGTATTCTGCGCCTGCTGCAGGCCAAAAAAGCCCACACCAATGTAGAATACCGTCAGCACGAAGCCGACAATGACCGGAAAGACAAACGCAAACTCCACTGCGGAGACACCGCGCTTGTCCTTTGTGAAGCGGAATACTTGGGTCTTCAGAAGACCATAAGCTGAGGAACTCATCTCAATCTCATGACGATCTGCTTTTCGAGGGTATATTCCTGCCCCAGAAAATCATTGGAAGTTGACGTGACATCGATTTCTGCGAGTACACGCGCCCTGCTCCGGTCAGGGCATGTCATAGAACAGAGGGGCGCCTCATCCGCCGCTTCAGCTGTGAAACGGGTAAAGAATGGCTGATCCGTCTGAACGTCTCCTCCAGAGTAATTTTGCGGACACCCGCAAAAAACGTCGAGTTCTGTGACCGTAAGCGTCGCACTGGACCGATAAGCGTCCGAAAGAACAAAGCGCGCCGTCTGCACGAACTGGCCAGGTGTAAATTCATAAGTGCCATCGACCATTTCACGGGTCGGCTGGAATCCACTCATGTCGCCATCCAGAACTTTGTCGGCAAGATAGTATGCGGACGCCGTCACCGCCGCATCGAGACGCTGGCGGTCGAGCAGTTTGAAGGAATACGATATCGCAGACATCGCAATAGCGATGGCGATCGGAGATATCAGTGCAAACTCGGTTGCCGATATCCCGCTACGATCCTTGAAGAAAGCCTTCAGGCCTGTCCACATCGTAACTAACTAGCCGATAACAATACACCGGAGCGACCCAGAATTTCACGCACACCCAACGCCGAACACTGGGCGTTGGTAAAACTTGAATTGCCTGTCAGATTGACCTGGCGCGCAACAAGGTGAGTACACCCGCTATCGCTGCTCGAGCCTCCGACATAGTTGACTGTCTGATTTGGAAAATAGAGCGCGCCTTCAAGCCGCGTATCGGCCTGTCCGTTAAGCTGTACATTCAGATCAGTTGGCTGAGTATCGCGGTCAGCGAACATGATGAGACCGGAATACTCGCCTGCTGTTTTAGCTGTCAGATCGACAAACCCTCCGTTCGGAAGAACGATGGTGCCTCCATTGACGAAGAAAATCGTGACGTTTTCACCGACGAGCGACGCATTGGCAGATCGCAGACGTAGCGTGACCCCGTCAATTATAAAGGTACCGCCAGATTCGAGCGTCAGATCTCCATTGCTGCTAATGTCGGAGCAATACCGGCCGGACGCCATTGTCATAGACCTGCGCGGCCCATGCCCCGGTGTCTCGCAAGGCATCTGGTCAATACCAGAAGGAACGTCCAGGTCATCATAAGGGTCAGACGCACGGCGCCAGCCGGTTTTCACCGCCGGGCAGCTATTGAGCGTGATATTCGCTTCGCCATAAACGCCGCCGGACACATAGGCGCACGAAGAGGTCAGCGTGCTGGACCCATTCAGTTCGAGACCATTTTCTGCGATAGAATTGGATTGCACTGCACAGTCAGGAATAGCGACATCAGCAGTACCCGTAACATTTAGCGCAGCCGGTTCAGTTGGATCGAGCGCCAAAATGCAAAGCGGCTCTGTCGGTTCAATAATGAGCGCCGTCGCCTCACGCGTCAGATCGACATCACCACCCATGAGGAGAGATGAGAAGAAGTGGCTCTGTCGTTGGGTAACGCTGACCTGCACGCCTTCTTTGCCTGCATGATTTCCGGAAGCGACAGGTGTGTTGATGGTGATGGTCGCATCCGCAATGTCGAGGCCGTTCTCATGGAGCATGCCCATCGCGGCAAACTGCAGCGCGCCAACATCATCTGTAAGATAGGTTTCGTGCGCAGCCGCAACCGCCGCGGCATCTGCCGCAAGCTGAAGGCGCTGACCGCTCATCCGCCACATTCCGAAATCGGTTGCGAGGGCGAGCCCGCCGACAATCATGGGAAGAAGGAGTGCAAAAACGATTGCAGAGTTCCCGGCGTTGTCCGCCCGGAGCTCACGCAGACGCACTGCGCCTGTCATCGTTTTGGCCTCTGGTCTGCCCACTTTAATGTCTCACCGCTTATCTGTTCTCGGTTGAACGAGCATTTTGGCAGCGCGGATTTAAATCATTGCTTTCGAAGAAACATGAATTTTAACCTTCGATATAAACCCGCGTTAAACATAATTTCGCGGCAGAGGCATTCAGCATGCCCCACAAGCCGCTGTTGGATCATGTCATCTCATGACGCTATATCCGTCTTAAGCAGTACCATCGTCACAGGAACGCATTCGCGATATGAAAATCACTTATCTGGGCCTCGGCGCTATGGGCGCGCGAATGGCAGAAAACCTTATTAAAGCAGGCCATGAACTGACTGTCTGGAACCGGACGCCAACGGCCGCTGAACCGCTTGTATCCATGGGCGCAGCGCGCGTAGACTCGCCGAAAGATGCTGTCAGCGGCGCAGAGATTGTTGTCTCCTGCGTGCGCGATGATGAAGCGTCAAAAGCGGTCTGGCTGGACGACGCAAACGGCGCCATTCACGGCATGCCGGCAGACGCAATTGCCATTGAAAGCTCAACACTAACCATTGAATGGGTTAAGGCGCTCGGCGGCGCATTCTCTGAAAAGTCATTGGCATTTCTCGATGCGCCAGTGCTCGGCTCGCGTCCTCAAGCGGAGGGCAAACAGCTCATCCACGTGGTTGGCGGCGAAGAAAATGTTTTCACAAAAGCGCGAGCCGTTCTCGCCGATATGGGCGGTGCCCAGCATCTGATGGGGCCGGTCGGGACAGGCGCAGCAATGAAGCTCATGGTCAATTCCATGATGGGCGTTCAGGTGACTGCGCTCGCCGAGCTTCTGGCCGCCACAGAGAAAGGCGGCATTTCGAAAGCCCGCGCAGCCGAAGTGTTCGGGTCGACAATTGTCTGCTCACCACAAATGAAAATCGTCTCCGGCCTTATGGCGCAGGGCACGCACAGCCCGCTCTTTCCTGTCGAGCTAATCGAGAAGGATCTCGGCTATGCGGTGAAAGAAGCAGGCGGCGCAGACGCCTTGCCCGTAACCAGCGCTGCGCGTGACGTTTTCACCAAAGCGCTGGAAGCCGGTGATGGCGACCTCAATATGAGTGCTGTCGAAAAGCTTTACTAACGATCATTCAGTTCCCCGCTGGCTTTGCTGGCGGGGTTTCTGCTTACAAACTGAACTCCCACACGAAGCCGTGAACCAAACGTGACGGCTGCCCCACTTTTAATTAATAAACGACTGGTCTATTATTTATTTATGGCACGCACACGAAACGATAAAACCTACACCGCATCTTATGACCGGCTCATCGAGACAGGCCTTACCCTGTTTCGCCGGAACGGCTTTGATGCGACGGGCATTGGCGAGATCCTCGAAACGAGCGGTCTGCCAAAGGGATCATTCTATCACTACTTCCGCTCCAAAGAGGCTTTCGGCCTCGCCGTGGCTGATGTCTATCACCAGAACCAGATGCGGTTTGCCCGCTCGATCCTCAGCCGCAAGGATGCGCCGGAACTCGACCGGCTGCGCGAGTTCTTCAGCGAAGCCCATCTCATCTTCGAATCCATGAATTTCTCGGAAGGCTGCCTGATGTGCAATCTTTCGAACGAACTCGGCAGCCAGAATGATGCCTTTCAGACTGCGCTCTCCCAATACTGGAAAGAACTGTCCGCCGAGATCGAAACCTGCCTGACGCCAGAGGTTCTGAGAGAACTCGGCCTTACCCGCCTCACGCCGACAGAAGCCGCAGACGCCCTTCTGAACGGTTGGAGCGGTGCGCTCACACGCATGAAAGCAGAGCGTACCGAAGCCCCCCTAACCCTCTTCAAGAAAACCATGTTGAAGGACTAACTCCCCCCATGACTTCCCAGGTCTCCTCCCCAAAAACTGTACTTATCACCGGCGCCAGCCGCGGCATTGGCCTTCTGACGGCCAAGTCTCTCCTCGCAGAAGGCTATCATGTGTTTGCAGGCATGCGCGCACCTGACACCCGCAACCGGAAAGCCGCATCAGAGCTGCAAGAACTGGCGAATACCAATCGCGGCAAGCTCACAATTCTCGATCTTGATGTTGCAAGCGATGAGAGCGTCGAGCGCGCCGTGGCAACGGCCCTCGCTTATGGCCCGCTTGATGCGCTGGTAAATAACGCAGGCGTTATGCCGGTCGGCATCACCGAAGCTTTCACCATGACGCAGATCAAGGATCTGTTCGAAGTGAATGTGTATGGCGTTGCCCGCACTGCCCGAGCGGTTCTGCCAGCCATGCGCCAGAACGGTTCCGGCATCATCATCAATCTCAGTTCAGCGGCCGGGCGTCTGTCGCTTCCATTCTTCGGCATTTATTGTTCCAGCAAATGGGCGATGGAAAGCTATGTCGAGACGCTGAATATCGAGCTGGAAGGCTCCGGCGTTGAGGCCGTGATCGTTCAACCAAGCGCGCACCGTACTGACCTTGTCGCGACCTCGCCTGCTCCGAACGATACCGACAGAGCGACAGCCTATGGCACGATGTCAGAAGGCGGCGACCGCATGCTCGGCATGTTCCAGTCTGCGTTCGACCAGAATGCCGAGATCAACGACGCACAGAACGTTGCGGACGCCATTAAGCACCTGATCGAACAGGACGGCCCTCGCCCGGTGCGCACGGTGGTTGGTGAGGATATGGGGGTCGATGGCATTAATCAGGCCGTCGCGCCGTTCCAGAACGGCCTTATCGACCAGCTGAAAACGGTCTACGCGCCGGCTTAGGCATCGGTGCCAGAAAAAAGCCATCCCGCGAGGGATGGCTTTTACTTTTCCTACAAAAACTCGCCCTTGAGCGCGTCTTCGATCAGATCGGCTGTCGCCTCGACGCCATAGATCGCGATAAAGCCACCAAACCGCGGCCCCTGAGACTGACCGAGGCAGACCTCGTAAATCGCCTTGAACCAGTCGCGCAGATTCTCAAAGTTCTGGGACTTACCGGCCGTGAAGGTCAGCGTTTGCAGGTCTTCACCCGTCACCGGACCATCATAGCTGCGCAGGAGAGAGACTAGTTCTGTCAGAGCCGCACGTTCCTGATCAGTCGGCGCACGATAAACCTTCGCAGGCTTCACGAAGTCCTCATAGTAAGCGAGCGCATAGCCGACCAGATGGTCAAGGAATGGCGCGTTCTCCGGCGTTGCGTCCGGCGCATACTTAGTGATGAAGCCCCAGATCAGCTCTTTGGAGTTCGCATTCGCTGCCGACACGAGGTTCAGGAGAAGCGCAAAGCTCACCGGCACGTTCAGCTGCGGCGGCTTGCCACCATGAATGTGCCAGACAGGGTTTTCCAACTGCTTGGCAGGCTCTTCAGAATGATACTTCTCAACGAAGGTGAGATACTCATCCACCGCCTTCGGGATCACATCGAAATAGAGCTTTTTCGCGGCGCGCGGCTTCTGCCACATGAAGAGCGCAAGGCTCTCCTGCGGGGCATATTTCAGCCATTGCTCGACCGAGATGCCATTGCCTTTCGACTTGGAGATTTTCTCGCCTTTTTCGTCGAGGAACAGCTCGTAGACATATTGCTCTGGCGGGCGCTGACCGAGGATACGGCAGATCTTGGAATAGATCGGCGCATTCGCCTGGTGGTCCTTACCGAACATCTCAAAGTCGACGCCGAGCGCAGCCCAGCGCATGCCGAAGTCCGGCTTCCACTGCAGCTTTGCATTGCCGCCCGTAACGGAGATGGTGACGTCTGAACCGTCTTCATCTTCGAATGTGATCTCGCCTTTGGCTGCATCGACATTCTTCATTGGCACGTAGAGCACGCGGCCAGATTTCGGAGAGATTGGCAGGAATGGCGAATAAGTTGCGCGGCGCTCCTCACCGAGAGTCGGCAGCATCACACCCATGATCTCGTCATACTTTTCCGCAGCGCGCAGAAGCATCGGATCATAAGTACCGTTCTTGTAGAGCTCAGTCGCAGACGCGAACTCATACTCGAAGCCGAAACTGTCGAGGAAGGCACGCAGGCGCGAATTCATGTGCGCACCATAGCTGTCATGCGTGCCGAACGGGTCTGGCACATCTGTCAGCGGCTTCTGCAGATATTCTTCAAGGCTCTCAGGGTTTGGAACCGTTGGCGGCACCTTGCGCATACCGTCCATATCGTCTGACACACAGATCAGGCGGGTCGGGATTTTTCCTTCCGTCAGCGTTTCAAACGCGACGCGCACCATAGTCGTGCGGACGACTTCACCAAACGTGCCGATATGCGGCAGACCGGATGGGCCATAGCCTGTCTCGAACGTGACCGGGCGTGTGAGCGGTTTGCCCTGTTTTTCCATCTGCTCGACGCGCTGTTTAAGCTTCTGCGCCAGCTCGAAAGGCCAGGCTTTAGCATTCGCTGCGAGAGTGGAAATGTCGGTCATTTTTTGGGTTTGCCTTTAGTGATTAAACCAAGCGCGGGAGTTAGGCCTGATGGGTCTTTGGGTCAAGGTTTTACGGGGAGTTGACGCACTTGTCATGACGGCACGCGACTTGTTCTGTCTCTGACCGTCCCCGCACATAGTCCGCTGCATGATAGCACAGCCACATCTTAACGCTCGCACCACCTGCATTAACCAGTTTTGATACAGTGTAAAACGCGGGGCGTCCGAAAGAAATTTACTTTCAACTCAGAGGACTAAAACTATGCAGTGTATAAAATGTGCACGATTGAAATCCCGCTTTATTAACCTTTCCCGACCAGTACTGCCCGCCTCTTTGGAGGGGTAGGAAAACCAAGAATGATAAGCACTCTACTTGCAAGAAAACAAAAAGTTGACACCGGTATCCAGCTGAATGAACAAAGTTCGAACGAGACGGCTACGTCCACCGAGCTCGTCAAATGTCTCGAACACTTCATCGATCACAATGTCGCTGACATGGCGGGCATCTCCGCTCGCGAACGCGCGCTTCTGGAGAAGCTTTGCGAGCGCCTTAAAGCCTCGGATAACACTGCCCTTCGCGGCGCGGTCAACGCATCCATGACGGCGAGCAAGGTTCAGGCCGGTCTCGCAAATGCCTTTTCCGACATTTCCGATGTGCGCCAGCACAGCCAGATCATGGCAGGCGCGATTCAGGAGCTGGACTCCTCGATTTCGCAAATTTCCATCTCAGCGCAATCTATCGACCAGGGCCTTCAGTCATCTGCTGACGAGACGCGCCTGTCTGCCGAAGAAGTCGATCAGGCCACCGCGTCTGTCCGCAACACAACAGCCAGCCTTGAGCACATTGTCGGCAATATGCAGGAGCTGGAAAATGCGGCGACGCAAATCCGCGGCATGTCAAAAACGATTGAAGACATTGCAGGGCAGACCAATCTACTCGCGCTGAACGCCACAATTGAGGCGGCCCGTGCAGGCGATGCCGGCCGAGGGTTTGCGGTTGTCGCCTCTGAAGTGAAATCCCTTTCCGACCAGACCGCCAAAACCACCGAACAGATCGCCGAGCGCATCCAAAATCTGGAAAGCGCGATTGAGATGATCGTCGGCGCGGTGACAAGCGCGCAGACCTCTGCCCGCGACGCTGAAGAGATCACCAACTCGGCAAACCATCGCGTTCAGAACACAACGCAAAGCATTCTGAACAATGCCGACGCGGTTTCTGCCCTGGCCAATGTGATCAATGATCAGAAAGCCGCGACAGCAGAACTGGCGCACGGCGTCGATCAGGTCGCTCAACAAAGCCAGAGCGCGCAAAGCAAGCTGCAGGCGACAACGAAAGTCGCGTCTGAATCGGAAAACCAGATTACGGCCCAGTTCGACGAGCTGGAAAAGCGTAAAGTCGCCAATTACGTGCTTTATCGTGCCAAGTCCGATCATATGATCTGGAAGAAACGCCTCGCTGCGCTCCTTTCCGGCCTGTCCGAACTCAGTGAACATGAGCTGGCTGATCACCATTCCTGCCGCCTTGGCGAATGGTGGGATGGCGAGATCGGAAACGAGATTTCAAGCCTCGCATCCTTCAAGGCGATTGAAGCGCCGCACCGCGCGGTTCATGCGAGCGGTCGCCGCGCAGCGGAGCTCTACAATCGCGGCGACAAGGCGGGCGCTCAACAAGCCTATCTTGAAATGGAGCGGGCTTCAGAAGAGGTGATCCAGCGTCTCGACGAGCTGATCTCCAAGCTTGAAGCGAAAGCCTGATCAGGCTTTCTCTGCCTCAACCTTCCAGATGGCAGCGGTGAACCGGACCATTCCGCCGGATACATACTCTGCCATCGCTTCAGCTATAGCCTGCATAGCCGCCTTGCGCGGCTCTGCCTCCAGTTCGGACACGATACGCCCGACCGGCCCCATCCGCTCCATCCAGAAAGAGAGCGCGGCTTCCGGAAACGCACAGTCAATGTCGAGCGGCGCGATACTGACATTCCGCCAGCCCGCCTCGGCCAGCATGTGACGCACATAGTCGGCGTCTGCCCAGCCGAACTGCCCCGTCCGGCCCGGCGGCGGGAAGGCATCTTCCGGCAGCCAAGGGTCTGCCGCTTGTTTCGGCGCACGCATGAAAGGGTTGTCCTTCGGACTGCGCCAGGCGAGCAGCGTCATCGCCGCGCCATTCGCGCTCGCGCGATGAATGTTGGTGAAAGCGGCCACAGGGTCTTCAAAGAACATCACCCCGAAGCGCGAGACGATGTGATCGAAACTGCCAGCGTCAAACGGATAATCCTGCGCATCGGCGCGAATAAAGCTGGCAGTCTTACAGCCTTCCGTCGCGCGTTCCTTTGCCCGTGAGAGCATAGGCTCGGAGATATCTACGCCGGTGACTTGCATACCCCGCATCTCCGCCAGAGCGAGGCTGACTGCGCCCGTGCCGCAGCCAATATCGAGCAGACGCTTTGCGCCGCTCGCCTCCACTGCCGCTGTCAGTACCGGCACGCAGCCTGAAAACGCTTCATCCAGAAAGGGCTGGCCCTCAACCCATGTGAGGCCGGATTGGCCATTCCAGAACGCGCTCTGCGGATTAGTTTCTTCTGACATGGCTCATCCTCCCGTTTTGAACGGAGCTTATCTGCCGCGCGCCAGCACGGGCAAGACTTTATGCCGCTTCCACTTATCCGCGAAGCTGTGTCACACTCAGCGGAATGCGGAGGGGAACGCGATGAGTGCTGACAGCGAAAAGCCGGGCCATGTCTGGTGGAAAGTTCTGAGCAGGTTGCTCGGTATTTTTGCAATCCTGTTGCTCGCTGCGATCGGGCTCTTCCTGCTCTCGCGTGTGCTTGGCGTCGATGAAGACGGTGTTCTGCCTGTCTCTCTTTTTGTGCTGCTCGGCATGCCGTATATTATTGGCGCGCTGGCTGCCTTTCTGATCGACCCGAACGCGAAACGCACTCAGGAAAAAAGCTATCTGGCCGTTCTGATCTTCATGGCGTCTGTTCTGGTGCTTGGCGGGCTCCTCTTTCAGGAGGGTGTGATCTGCCTGCTGATGGCGGGCGTGATCTGGACGCCGATGGCGTTGCTTGGTGCGAGGGCCGCTTCACCTTTGCGCAGAGCATTGCGCAAATCCCGCGTCCGCGTTCGGCTGTCGTCGCCGGTGAAGGCGTGGGCTCTGTGCGTCATGCCCAATGGGGCGAAAACATAACCTTTGAGGAACACATCACCGACTGGCAGGAAAACGAGGCGTTAAGCTGGGAGTTTGTGTTCCCGAATGACTCCATCAGCCGCTACACAGATCAACATATCTCACCTGAAGGACGTCACCTGCGCATTCAGGAAGGCGGCTACCGGCTGGAGCCGCTTTCAGATGGCCGCACGCGCCTCACCCTCTACACAGATTATGAAGCGCAAACGCCGATGAACACTTATGCCGCAATCTGGGGCGAAATTTTTCTTGGCGGCATTCAGGCCAATATTCTGGAGATTATTGAGGGTCGTTTGGCTTAGCAGCGAGTTCGGCTTTCTTCGCCTCTGATTGGCGGATCAGACGTCGGAACACCATCATAATGACGACATGACCGACGACCGTCAGCACAGTCAGGCCAATGGCAATCGCCAGAATGGTCATCATGGTTGAGGACATGGCCACAATTGGCGGTCTACAGCTCTATCGGTCAATGCGACACTCCTGCATGCGCTGCCCTATTTTAGCGCACGCATTGGGCGTTCTCTTTCTCGCCTTCCATGCCGCTTGCCACCCAATAGCGATTATACTACTCGTTCTTGCGTCGGTTAATGGCAGCAGATCTCTGTTTGGGGATGGACAATCCGCGCCGGACCGACCGGATAGCTGTGTGTAGGGGGCGGCTTAGATGGTATTTTCATCAGTAGAGTTTCTGTTTCTCTTTCTGCCAGTTTTCCTGATATTTTACATTGCCTTACCGGCATTGCGGAACATCACCCTGCTCGCTTTCAGCCTGCTGTTTTACTTCGTGGGCGAAGGCTATTTCCTCGCCGTCATGCTCGCCAGCATCGCGATCAACTATGTGAGCGGATTGTTCGTTGCGCCGGGCGTTAAAGGGCGCGGCCCCGCCCTTGCCATAGGTCTGACGCTCAATGTCGTCATGCTGGTCTATTACAAATATATCGGCTTTCTGGCGCAGGATGTGTTCCAGCTGCCTGAGAATGACTGGACGACCGATGTGCACCTGCCAATCGGTATTTCCTTTTTCACCTTCCAGGGCATGTCCTATCTGATTGACGTCTATCGCGGGAATGCCCGCAAAGAGATGTCACCCTTCCGGCTGGCGGCTTACATTTCCATGTTCCCGCAGCTGATTGCCGGCCCGATTGTACGCTTCTCGACCGTCGCGAACGATTTGCGCCGCCGCGTCATCCGCCTGAAGCACGTTTATTATGGTCTTCTGTTTTTCGCTGTCGGGCTCGCTGAAAAAGTCATTCTGGCCGACACAATGGCAAAGGTCGCAGACGCGATTTACGGACGCGCGCCGGACGAGCTGCAGGCTTCCACAGCCTTTCTGGGCGGCCTCACTTATTCCTTCCAGATCTTCTTTGATTTCTCGGGCTATTCAGCCATGGCGATCGGGCTTGGTCTGATCCTTGGCTTCAAGTTTCCGCGGAACTTCAACTTCCCTTACATCTCCCAGAGCATCACCGAGTTCTGGCGGCGCTGGCATTTGTCGCTCTCCACATGGTTCCGCGATTACTGCTACATTCCGCTTGGCGGAAACCGGCTCGGACCGAGCAAAACCTACCGCAACCTGTTCCTGATTTTCCTGCTGACCGGCGTCTGGCACGGCGCGTCATGGAACTTCATTGTATGGGGTCTTTGGCACGGCTTCTTCATTATCATCGAGCGTTTCGGCTTTTCGAAAGTGCTGGAGAAAATGTGGATCGGCCTGCGCGTCGCATACACGCTGATCATTGCGTATATCGGCTGGATTTTCTTCCGCGCCGAGGACCTGACGCATGGCCTGCAAATGCTTGCCCGACATTTTGCCTTTGGCGAAGGCGGTGCCAGCGTCTGGGAGTTTCTCGATAACGAGACCCTGATCGTACTGGCCATGAGCTCTGTATTGTCGACGCCGGTTGTGCTGTGGGCGAGCCGTGGCTTCATCGCACCGCCTGCCTATGGCGCATGGATGAAGCGCAATCCGATGTGGAAATATGGTCTGGGTGTCGCGCTCGCTGCGATCCTGATCATCGTATCCAGCGTCAAAATTCTCGCTGGCACGTACAGCCCGTTCATTTACTTCCGGTTCTAGGAGACAGACATGAAGATTGAACGCGTCCGTTTCGAACCTCTCTCCTTTGTCGCCATTGTTGCGCTTGGCGTATTATTCGCCATTCCTCTGCTCGGTCTGTTTCAGGATGAGGAAGACCTCGCCCGCAGGCAGAACCGGGCGCTGAATGAAGCGCCTGAATGGTCTACACTCGTTTCTGAACCTTCCCGTTTCTTTGCCGAGGGACGCGCCTGGCTTTCAGACCGCGCCCTGTTCAGCGTGGATGCCTCTGTGAACTACCGCAAATTCAAATATTACGCGCTGGGGGACTCGCCCGCTGCGAACGTTGCACGCGAAGGCGATCTGGTTCTGCCTATCGCGACTGACGCCGCCAATATCGACTATGTTTCGGTAACGGGCAGTTGTCCTGCTGAAAACGACTGGGATCAGATGACCCAGTCACTCACCAATGGCTGGGCCGAGATCAACCGCGCAGCGGAACTGGCCGGGCTTTCGACATTCGGCGTGATCGTACCAAGCAAGCCCGTGCTTTACGCAGACCGTTTGCCGCGCTCCATCCCTTCTGAAATTCGCGCCCAATGCGTCTATACAGCGGAAAACGAGTCGCCTGCCGTGCGCATTGCGAATTCCTTCCCCGATACGCTGACCTATCCGTTGGCAGACTTCATGGCCGAACGCGATGTTGACCATTTCTATCCGCTGGAAAACTTCCACGCTGATGGCATGGCTGCATCACGCGCGGCGCAAAGCCTGATCTATCTGAGCTCTCTGGAGCCGTTCCGCGAGCCCGAATTCACCGTCCGTGAAGGCAATGCCGACATGGAACCTGCGCTGGGATTTGCGCGACGCGTCAACTTCCAGAGACCAGACTATACATCGGCCGCAGACCGCTCCAACACTCTCGATCGTGAAGTCCAGCAGGGTGCCCGTCTGCGCGGCAACCAGATTTCAGCTTTCTTCAATGCAAACGCCGCCGATCCTCGCCGTGTTGCCATCATCGCAAACTCGTTCGGCGCACGCATCGCGCCAGACGTCGCCAGCCATTATGCAGAGACCGTTCAGATCAACACGAATGGTATGAACCGGCAGACCCTGATCCGAATGTTCCGCTATCTGATGGATGGCAGCTTTGATCAGATTTTGTTCGTGATGCACGAACCAGGATATTATAATCGGGTACGCCTGTTCGCAGATGCCATGCTTGAGGCGACCAGCCTCGAACCCGACGAAAATGCCGGCGCCCGCGTTGCTGACGTATCATTTGCCCCGGTGTCATTCTCCGAGTTTGATGCACGCGGCTGGCTACCACCTGGCCAAAATACGGAGCTGCGCTGGAGCAAAGGCGGTCGCCCTGCCTTTATCGACATTCCACGCTCTCTCTTCGGTGAAGGCAATTCGATCCAGATGCGTGTCCGACTGTTTGGTCCGGAGGTGTCTGACGAGCGTTGGGCAAGAATTCTGGTCTGCGGACAAGAAGACGCCGATATCACAGACCGGCTGAATTCATCGCTTGAACCGCAGATCCTGGAGATCGAGTATGACGCAGAGTGCGGAAGCCGGATGACGATTGAGTTTCAATCCAGCGAGCAGCCATCAGGCGCGGACCTTGGCCTGACCCAGGATCGTCGCCAGCTTGGTATCCGCGTCGACGAAATTCAGCGCGTCTCCCGCCGTTAAACCAAATTCACTACAGTGACTGCATTCCAAAATACCCCTGAATTCAGGGGTGTATAAAATATTGGGCATTATATATTTGACAAACCAAGCGCAAATCGGTCGAAGGTGAAGGAAAGATTCTAACGTATTGGCGATTCGCGGTATAATTGAAACGAATCAGTTTTCATGATAAAAGTGCGCCAGAGGAAATCAATAAATGACAAAAGAAATCAAGAGGTTACCCGTAAAAAAAGGTGCAGAGGAAATCAATCAAGGAAACCTCTTTGTTGATAAGGAGACTGAGATTCAAGGTATAGGAATGGGAGTCCTAAATGATGGAACTCCATTCTTACATCAGCGCGGGCTTGCTGCGCTTTGTGGCGTTGAGAACGCTCATATCGGCACAATCAGCTCTCAATGGAATGAAGAGATACAGAAACCACGTGTATCAGCAGTTAAGTCGCTGCTCGCGAAGCGTGGGATCACTGTCAATAATCCACACATTGAATGCAAACATGGGGGACGGACTATCTTCGCCTACCCGGACCATGTGTGCCTCGCGATACTGGAATATTATGCTTTTGAAGCAGGTGCCAATGTCAAACAGGAAGCAATCCAGAATTTTAGAACGCTTGCAGGACAGGCGCTTCGGGACTTTATTTACCGGCAAGTTGGATATGACCCAACCGGCAACGATCGTTTCGCCAAATGGCATGAGCGAATAGAGCTGAACCATCAATCAGCGCCACACGGATATTTCAGCGTTTTCAATGAGGCACATACAGTCATCTATGAACTGATTATGGCTGGCGCAGAAATAAACGAGAAAATGGTGCCAGATATTTCTATCGGTATTGCTTGGAGCAAATACTGGAACGACAATGGCTTGGATGCAAATTATGGAAAGCGGGACAAATTTCCTCATCAATATCCAGATGATCACCCTCAATCTAAATCAAATCCGCAGATAGCGAATTGCTATCCGATTGAAGCATTAGGCGCTTATCGTCTATGGCTTCAGGAAGAGTATATCGAGGGCGGGAAGTTCGCCAACTATCTTAAGACGAAAACTAAAGACGGTCTTCCACCATCAGTCTGGTCTGCTCCCTGAAAAGTGGTCCATTATTTGAGTTAGTTCCGGCTTCAGATATGGAGCTGAGACATGGGCAAGAGATCTACGCCTGAAGAGATTATTGCGAAGCTGCGGGAGGTGG
>PBNO01000004.1 GCA_002723155.1 Ponticaulis sp.
AGTCCGCTTAAGATCTCACCAACGGTGTTTAGCACCGGGATCGGGAATGACGTGGTCAAAGAGGATACGAGCTGGGCAGCTACCACAGAAGAAGTAGATTATAATGGTGGACACAATCCCCCCTGTATTTCCGTTTCAGCACCTTTGACCTCCGTCCCTTAAGACCCGCTAGTTCTTGGCAATGAAAAACCGCCTCTAAAAATACTGAAACGATGGGAAATGACCATGACAAAACGACCAAACGAAAAAAACGAACGTCTCAAACGCCGCTTTCTGGAATACCGCAAATTTGCCCGCCAACTTTCCGAAAAAACACTGGATCGCGAAATTGCAGCACTTGAACGTTTCGACGTCTGGAATGGGCGCAAAGACTTTGCACAATTTCACATTTCACAAGCGATGGGGTTCCGTACTTATTTGGAGCAATGCAAGACAAAAACTGGCAAACCTCTGGGCAAATCGACAATGCGATCCGTTTTGGCAACATTGCGGGAGTTTATTTTGTGGCTTTCTCAACAAGATGGGTTTCGTAGTCGGATTAAAGCGGCGGATGCTGACTATTTTAACTTGTCCCGACGCGATGAAGCAGAAGCCCGTGCGGCCCCACCACGCCCTGCACCAAGCATGAATCAAGCGAAACGCGCCTTGGGGCTAATGCCAAGCGCCACGCCGCAACAAAAGCGCGACAAAGCCGTCTTTGCTCTTCTTTGCCTTACGGGCATTCGTGTGGCTGCTTTAGTTTCGCTCAAGATCAAACACGTTGATCTGCAAGAGCAGTCTGTAACCCAAAACCCTCGCGAAGTTTCAACGAAGTTCGGCAAGACGATTGATACGTTCTTTACTAAAGGTTTTGAGGACGCTGAAATTGCCCTTGCCGATTGGATCTCTTATTGTGACGAGGTTGCCCTATACGGTCCTGATGATCCTTTGTTCCCTGCAACCGCGATAGCGGCGCGTTCCAACGAAGGCTTTGAGGCGTGTGGGTTTACGGGTTGTCACTGGAAAACGACGGAACCAGTCCGCACGATAGTTCGCATTGCTTTTGAGGCGGCAGGTATTCAAAATTACGGCCCCCATGCGTTTCGCCACATGCTTGCACGACATGCCGCCAAACATTGCACGTCAGTTGCCGAACTCGTGGCCGCGTCCCAAAACCTTGGCCACACCGATGTTTTGACGACATTGCGAAGCTATGGCCAAATCAGTCGCGATGAACAGCGTAAGCTCATTACCGGACACACTTCTGACTTGGGCTGAGCATACAGTCCACCGAGCAGTAAGTGTGGGAACAAATGTGGGAACGAGAAGCAATTTCCCCGCAATTTCCTTTTGAAATCAATGTTTTGCAGAGGAATAATGGCGGACTGGGGAGGATTCGAACCCCCGACCCCTTGGTTCGTAGCCAAGTACTCTATCCAACTGAGCTACCAGTCCGCGCCGAGAAGAACGCGTGAATACAGAAAGCAGGCCAGCATGGCAAGCGTCTGAAGCGGAAAAAATTCAGTTTTTCTGACTTTCTTTTCGAAGCCCTGTTAAGCCACGCCGGAAGGCGCTGCATTTGCTGCATGAACGCCGCGTGCAATTGCCCGTGCCAAGGTGCTCGCGGCCAGTTCGCCAAGGCGGGCTATCATCAGCGGGCGTGGCTCTGAAATCTCTTTCTCGCCAGTGGAGAGCGCGAAGACGACATCGCCGTCGAACGGCGCAAACACGGGACGGATCGCGCGTGCCATGCCGGCGACAGCCATATCGGCGATGCGCTGGGTTTCGCTCGGGGTGAGGGCGGCATCAGTCGCAATCGTAGCGATTGTGGTGTTGGTGCGCGGCGACGGGTTGGCTTTGGCAGCGCCCCAGTCTTCTGCGTCGAAATCGAAGGTCTGCGGCACACCCATGCCACCAAACTCACCTTCGATCTCATAAGGCGCGGCCCAGTAAGACTCCGAGTTTGGGACTTTGACTGAACCGAATGAATTCACCGCGACAATGGCGCCGACGGTGTAGCCGTCATTGGAGATGATGCTGGCAGAACCGAGGCCGCCTTCCATCGCGCCTGCGCGCGCGCCTAGCCCCGCGCCGTGATTGCCGAGCTCGAAGGTCTTTGAGAGCGCATCGAAGGCTTTCTGGCCGAGCGTGCGGTAGGGCGGCTTCGTGCCCCAGTCTTTGTCGCCGCCATTGGCAAGGTCATAGAGAATAGCAGACGGAACAATCGGGCTTTTCGGGACGCCCGGCAGCTCCATCAGGGCGAAACCTTTGCCAGATGCGCCAATCTCCGCGATCACGCCGTCAGCCGCAGCCAGACCATAAACAGAGCCGCCTGACAGGACGATGGCGTCAATATCATCGACAAGCGTGCCGAGTTGAAGCGCGTCGGTTTCGCGCGTGCCTGGGCCTCCGCCAGCAATGTGAACGGCGCAGATGGCGCGCTTTTGTGGCCTGATCACGGTGACGCCTGTGCGGACGCCTTCATCTTCAGCATTGCCGACCATGAGACCGGCAATATCGGTGATCAGATTAAGTTGTCCACGTTTTGCCATGACCTGCCTTTCTCTCTTTTATTCAGGGTGTATGGTGCATTCAAACTGTCGCCAAGGAACTTTTCATGTTGCGCACCGCTCTCTCATCCATTTCTGCTCTTGCTCTGCTCGCTGCTTGTTCACCAGAGACTGCTGAAACGCCAGAAGCTGCACCGCCCGCGCCGGAAGCGGCTACAGAGGCGTCGTCTACTGACTGGGCGTATGGCGGTATGGTCGCCGCGGCTGACCCGCGCGCTGTTGCGGCGGGTGTTCGCGTCCTTGAGGCTGGTGGTACAGCAGTCGATGCAGCCATTGCCGTTCATTCCGTTTTGGGACTTGTCGAGCCACAAAGTTCTGGTCTCGGCGGTGGTGCTTTCATGATGGTCTACGAGCATGAAGTCGACACCATCACCATGCTGGACGGGCGTGAACGCGCGCCGTCTGGCATTACCGAAGACTGGTTCAAGGATGAGGAAGGCAATGTCCGCGACTTCTTCACATCCTGGCAGTCCGGCTTGTCTATCGGTGTGCCAGGACAGGTTGCTCTGTATGAAGAGGCGCATGAGCGTTTCGGTCAGGCTGAATGGAGCTCACTCTTCGAAGATGCGATTACGCTGGCCGAAGACGGTTTTGAAGTTTCACCGCGGCTGAATGGCTCGCTGTCGAGCGAGCGTTTCCGGAGTTTCTCTCTTCTGGACGACAACCCTGACACCGCCGCATATTTCTATCCGGAGGGCGAGCCTCTGGCAGCCGGTGAGCTGCGCCTGAACCCTGACTATGCAGAAACGCTTCGAGCTGTTTCCGAAGAAGGGGCAAGCGCTTTTTATACCGGCCCGATCGCCGAATCGATTGTTGCGGCTGCAACAGCGGAGCCGCTGGGTAGTGTGATGACGCTCGAAGATCTGGCCAATTATGAAGTCACGACGCGTCAGGCTGTGTGCGGCGAGGCGCTTGGTTACACGATCTGTTCGGCCCCTCCACCGTCTTCCGGCGGCGTGACACAGAACGCTATTCTTGGTCTGTACGAGCGCTTCACGGCAGACCTGCCAAACGGTTATTCTGATGAGCACGTCCGCGCTTACGTGGACGCGCAGCGTCTCTCATATGCCGACCGTGACCACTATGTTGCGGATGCCGATTTCGTGACCGTGCCGACGGCTGATCTGATTGATCCCGCTTATCTGGATCACCGTGCAACCGAGCGGTTTGCGCCGGACGGTCACGCGACACCTGGCGATCCGGGCGCAGTTCTGCGTGGTGAGCCGATGATCGACATGTGGGGACATGACGGCACGCAGCACGAGCCGGGCACGACGCATGTGTCTGTTGTGGACCGATATGGCAATGCAGTTTCGATGACCGCGACCGTCGAAGCCGGTTTCGGGTCTTCGCGCTGGGCGTCAGGCTTTGTTCTGAATAACGAACTGACCGACTTTTCCCGTGATCCGGAATATAATGGCCAGCCTGTCGCGAACGCGCCTGCAGGCAATAAGCGTCCACGATCTTCTATGTCTCCAACACTCGTCTTCGACGGTGAGGGTGACCTCTTCATGGTGACAGGTTCGCCGGGCGGTAACTCCATCGTAGCTTACGTCTCTAAAACGCTCGTAGGCGT
The DNA here is from genome assembly GCA_002723155.1 of Ponticaulis sp. Lineage (GTDB taxonomy): Bacteria > Pseudomonadota > Alphaproteobacteria > Caulobacterales > Hyphomonadaceae > Ponticaulis. Next base: position 4,126 of record PBNO01000004.1, read on the forward strand.
TCTCGACTGGGGCATGAGTGCGCAGGATGCGGTGAACTATCCGAATGTGATCGCTCGTGGCGACACAGTCGGTGTCGAGATCACGTACGAGCCCGGCACACAGCTGAGCGCAATGCTGCGCGAAGCCGGCTATAGCGTTCAGGACCGTGAGGGTGAGAACTCAGGCCTGCACGTGATTGTTGTGCGAGAAGACGGTCTGGAAGGCGCGGCTGACCCGCGTCGTGAAGGTGTCGCTGTCGCGGTAGAGTAATCTCTACCGCTTGAGCACCAGTTCAAAAGTCGTTCCGTCCGGGCCTGTGCTGATCAGGTCCAGCCGTGCGTTCATGCCATCTGCAAGTTCACGCGCAATCGCGAGGCCAAGCCCCGAACGGCCTTCGCGACGCGTACCCGAAAATGGCTTGAACAGGCTTTCACGCATGCGCTCGGGAATACCGGGCCCGTTATCGACAATATTCAGATTGATCGAGTTATCGGTGACGGTTGCGCGCACACTCACGCGGCCTTCGCCGGCTGTTTCATAATGGGCTGAAAGCGCCTGCGCGGCGTTGCGCACAAGATTTACGATAATGCGGTGCAGATGGTCCGGATCAATTGAGGCTGTCAGTCTGCTGTCGACATCCTGTTCAAAGCCGGTGCCAGGGCAAACGGCTAACCCCTCACTCGCGGCCTCACGGACGATTTCTGCCAGCGCGTGAATGCCGAGACGCGGGGCAGGTGTTTCGGCGCGTCCGAATGCGAGCGTGTCTTCTGCAAGCTTGCTGGCGCGCTCAATGGCGCGTTCCAGCCGCGGCGCGGCGCGTTGAACACGCGGGTCGTCGCTCATTGACAGGCTATCAGAGACGATCTGTGCCGCAGCGAGAGAGTTGCGCAGGTCATGATTGATCTTCGCCATGGCTTCACCGAGCTGGGCAAGGCGTTCACGTTCGCGCAGGGCATTCTTCACCGTGGTTTCCATGTCGGCGAGCGCGCTTTGTGTGCGACCGATTTCATCTGTCCGCTCTGTCGCTTCAATGGAATGCTGCATGTCGCGTGGTGCGTCCCGGATATGCTCGATGGCGCGTGTAATATTGCGCATTGGGCGCACGACCAGAAACACCAGCGTCAGGTAGATAAAGAAGCCAACAAAGGCAGAGATGAAGAATGACAGCAGAATGATACTGCGGCTGTATTCGCGAAGCTCTGTTTGCAGTGGTGCGGCTTCGACGACGACTTCGATAAAGTCGCCTTCAAACTCAGGTTCGGCGACGATGCGGTAATAGCTGGCTTCAGGTGTAATCAGCGTGCCCATCGTTTCTGCAAAGCGCTGCAGGAAGCTTTCGGTGCGCACATCGATAATCTTGAACTCGCCGCGCATTTCCATGGCTGGCGTGAGAATGGCTTCGCGTGCTGTTGGTGAGCCGGTTGCCACGGCCACGATACGGGCGCGTTCCAGAAGATCACGGGAAAGTTGGTCTGACACACGTCGTTCCGGCGCGGCTTCCAGAGCCATGACAGCCGTCTGGGCCATGCCAACGCGTTCGTTGATCCAGTCATCGCGGAATTTTGCCGCCGAAGGCAAAAAGATGAGCATCTCCGCGACGAGAATGAAAATGATGGTTAAGGCAAAAAGCTGGGATGACAGTCCGAGGCCCCAACGCCGGACTGGCTTATTAAGGGTCTGCCCCTCCGCATTCCCACTTTGCGTGCCCATATCGAATGGCATGTAAGTTGCCCCCCGGCAGTTCACAAGTCATCACGGAATTCGTTGCGTGATCCCGACCAGTGTTTTCGCCATAGATCCGAAGATTTTTGGCTGGAAATAAACGCTCGCTGACCGTTTCACGACTTCTGCGCGTGTCGGATAAGGCGAGATATATTTTGTCAGATCGCGCATCTTCAATTTGTTCGCCATAGCGAGTGACAGGATTTGAAGAATGTCACCTGCTCCTGAGCCCAGAATGGATGCACCGAGAATCTTATCACCCTTGCCAACGAAGAGACGGATACCGCCTTCGGTATCACGTTCGGCAATGGTCCGATCATTTTCGTGGAATGGGAATTCGATCACCTGAACATAATCGCCATCACGTTCGCGGGCTTCTGCCTCTGACAGTCCGATCTGTGCCAGCTCTGGCTCGATATAAGTGACGGCTGGAATCTGCTCGCTCACCGCTTTGGCAGGTAGTTTCATCAGCGCTGCCTGAACGAAAATGCTCGCATGCCAGCCAGCAAGGTGGGTGAACTGGCCACGGCCAGCGATATCGCCTACGGCCCAGACCTTTGAATTGGATACAGAACGCAGGTTCGGCTTGGTCGTGATGCCTGCGCGTGTGTGCTCTACGCCGCCTGCCTCAAGGTTCAGTCCATCCAGCGCGGAAACGCGTCCAACGGCGACCAGAAGGTGTGAGCCGCTGATGGTTTTCTTCTCGCCATCATGTTCGACTTTGACCGAAATATCGCTTGGCTGACCAAAGACTTCGACGGCCTTGTGACCCTCCAGAATGGTTACGCCTTCAGCCCGAAGCGCTTCGATGGCTTTAGCCGCATGAACAGGGTCTGCATTGCCGAGCGCCTTGGCCATTTCAATCACAGTCACGTCAGCGCCGAGCCGACGGAAGGCCTGCGCCATCTCAACGCCGATAGGGCCGCCGCCCAGGATCACCAGATGGCTTGGGAATTCCGGCAGGCTGAACAGGGTTTCATTCGTCACGTAAGGCAGTGTGTTCATGCCCGTAATCGGTGGCACGAAGGCATGTGAGCCAGCTGCGATCACGATGCGACGCGCTTTGACTTCTGTCGTTTCGGACTCGATGGTGTTTTCGTCTTTGAAGCTCGCGTATTCGCGGATGACATTGACGCCGAGACCTTCAAACCGTTCCTGACTGTCGACCGGAGCAATCTGCTCAATGACGCCGTTTATATGCGCTTTGACAGCGTCCCAGTCGATTTGCGGTTCGGTGGGCGCAATACCGAATTTGGCGGCAATACGCATCGTCTTGGCTGTTTTGGCCGCCGCCAGAAGCGCTTTGGACGGAACACAGCCCGTATTGAGGCAGTCGCCGCCCATTTCGCCTTTTTCAAAAAGAACGACGTTCAGGCCAAGCTGGGCTGCACCGGAGGCAACCGAGAGGCCGCCTGATCCGGCGCCAATGACGACGAGGTCTGCTTTGATTTTTGTTTTGGACATTTCTTTTTCTCGGTCGTCTTAGTTTTCTGCAGGTGCTGCCGGAACTTTGCGGAAGCGTTTCAGGATGACAGGGATGAGGCTCACAACGGCGAGTGCTGCCATTGGTGGCGCAACCTGCCAGAAAAAGCCGCCAAGGTTCAGATCTTCACCGCGGTCGAATACGCCGCCGAGTCCGGCACCGACCCATGTGTAAGCGATTACACCCGGCATGATCCCGAAGAAGGTTGAGAGAATAAAGTCACGGGCTTTGGCGCCGAGCAGGGCAGGGGCGATATTCGCCACGGGGAACGGCACCATTGGCATAAAGCGCAGAAAGAACATGTAGCTAAGCGCATCTTCACGGAAGCCTGCCTCCAGCTTTTTCAGGAAGGGACCAGCGCGCTGGCGGAGCGGCTCGCCAATGGAGGTGCGGGCAACGCTGAACAGCGCTGTCGCACCAAGCGTTGCGCCCAGTACCGTAGCAGCAGAGCCGCCAACCAGCCCGAACAGGAAGCCGCCTGCAATCGTAATCCAGAGCGCGCCCGGTAGCATGAAGAGCGTCGCGAGAGCGTAGACAGCGATATAGGCTGCAAAAGCGAGCACGAAATTCTCGGTCACAAACTCGTTCAGCTCGGCGCGCTGTGTCTCAAGCGTTTCGAGCGAAAGGTATTTGTGCAGGCCAGCCATGTAAGCGGCAACCAGCCCGACAATCACAATTGCGACTGGCAGAAGGCGTAATGCCCAATTGGTTTTCTTTGCCTGTTTTGGCGTCTCTGTGTGCGTCATTATTTTACGTCTCGTTTCGGCCGTTAGGAGGCGATGTCATTGAGGGACCAGTCATAGTCATGACCGGCGATATCAGGGCGGGCATTGATGCGTTCAGCGAGATCATCGTCTGCGAATTGCAGGAGATGCGCAATCACGCCGTCTTCCGAGCCGCCAAAGTCTTCGCGGAACCAGCGATAAATGCTGGAAACTTCGAGGCGACCGTCCCGGCGGAATCTCACGCCGCGCGGATGATTTATATAGTCACGCGCTGCGGCGTTCAGGTCTTCGTCCAGTGTTTCCGCCGTCCACGCTTGTGTTTGCAGGTTCGGACAGCCGATTGAGGCGCAGTTCACTGCATAGTGCACGCGCGGATCATCAAAGCGAACGCGAAGGATATCATGCTCTATATTGTCGAGAGATAGCGTTTCGCCTTCCACCGTGATCACGTCCTGTTTCCAGGGGCCACGGCTGAACAGGCCGGAGGAAATATCTCGAATCGAATCGACCGGATAATTCTCGATGATTATCTGCACCGTGAGTGCATTATAAAGATTGGCCCAGGCTGCGAATTGCGCATCGTCAGGCAGAGTCGAGATCGGTTGTGCGGCGAGGGTCTCAATATAAGCGTTCAGGCTGGCGAAAGCTGAGGTGTCGTCTCTAAGGCTTGCATAGTCAACGCGGTTCACGCCATCATCTGATTCCATAACGAAATCAGAAAGGATCGCGGTCCATGCGGAATGGTCCTGCGCGCTCATTGTCTCTGTCTGAGCAGATTGCGCTTGTGCCGGCAGCGTCGCAGCCGTTCCTGCAAGCATCAGCGCAATAAAGGCATTTCTTATAACGGGTGAGGATGTCACGCCGGTTCTCCATAAAACTGAGAGATTTATATATGTGTGAGGTCTAGCCATGTCGCCTCACGTTGAGTATCAGCGCTTCAAACGCACGTGAGGTCCAGTCACGGAAGATGTTATCTCTGTTTCAGGGGATATTTTTCTGTCGATTGTGCTTGACGATGCCAGCTAAAGCCCGTATCAGCGCGGGCTTTCTAACACAAAGGGGCGTGAGCCGTGAAACGCACATTCCAGCCAAGCCGACTGAAGCGTGCCCGTACCCACGGGTTCCGCAGCCGCATGTCAACCAAGAACGGTCGTAAAGTTCTTGCAAACCGCCGTGCCAAGGGCCGTAAGCGTCTGGGCGTATCTTAATTGATACGATGCAGATTCGCCGTCTGAAAATCCGCAAGGAGTTTCTGAAGGCGGCGAAAGGGCACGCAGCCCGGCGCCATCTCGTGGTGGTGCAGGGTATTGATCGTCGCGACGGTCAACAGCATGTCGGTGAAGGCTTTACCACGACGAAAAAGATTGGCGGCGCTGTTGTCCGAAACCGGGCTCGGCGCCGTTTGCGTGTTGCGGCACGCGAACTGCTGCCAAAATACGCAAAGCCCGGATACGACTATGTGTTCATTGCGCGTGCAGGCACAGCTGCGGCACCATGGGAACGTTTGCTTGACGATGTGGAAACAGCGTTGATAAGGCTCCACCGGGATAAATCCGCACAATAGTAGATTAGATGGGCGAGAGCGCTCAGAGGAACAGGGCAGCAGCACATGCAACAGGAAACCAGTCTGCGCAATCTGATCATTGCGATGGTGGCAATCGGCGCGATCATGTTGTTCTGGCAGATCTTCTTCTGGGGTCCTGAACAGGAAGCCCGAAATGAAATGCTTGCAGCGCGTCAGGCTGCAAACGAGCAGGTGGAAGCTGCTAACACGGCGGCGACCGAAGGCGCTACCGAGGCACTCCCTGCCGAACCTGTCTACGAAGATGTTCGCATTCCTTTCTCCGGCCCTGCAATGGACGGCTCCATTCTTCTGCGTGGTGCGCGTGTAGATACGCTGAACCTGCGTAACTATTATGAGACGCTGGAAGACCGTGAAGCTGACAATCCTGAAGGTGAAGTCACGATCTTCCAGCCTCAGGGCACAGGCGATGGTTATTACGCATCTCTCGGCTGGACGAACTCTGAAGGCGCCGCGATCACGGACGCTCAGACGCCATGGCAGCTGGTTGAAGGCGACGAGCTGACACCTGAAACGCCAATTGTCATCGGCTATGATACAGATGGCCTGTCTATCCGTCGTGAAGTGTCTATCGATGAGAACTTCATGTTCACATTCACAGACACCGTCACGAACACTTCGGGCCGTGAGCGTTCCGTTCAGCCATATGGTGTCCTTCGCCAGTTCGGTGCGCCGGATGATCTGGCAAACTTCTACATTCTTCACGAAGGCCTCGTTGCTGCGACCGGTGGCGAATTGCACCTTGAAAAGTACAAGAAGCTGGAAGAAGGCGCGAGCTTCGGCCGTGATAGCTCAGAAGGCGGCTGGATTGGTCTGACCTCTAAATACTGGCTGGGCGCGCTCATTCCGGATCAGAGCCAGCCATTCAATGTCAGCTATCGCACAATCAACCGCGACTCTGGACAAGTCCTGCAGGCGCGCATGGATGGTGCAGCTTCTCTGCTGGCGCCGGGTGAAACGATCACATCTGTGAACCGTGTCTTCGGTGGTGCGAAAGAGTCATCTACGCTGCGTGCTTATGAAGAAGAACTCGGTATCAGCCGTTTCCAGGATGCGATTGACTGGGGCAGCATGTTCTTCTGGCTCACCAAGCCGTTCTTCTTCCTGCTCTCATGGATCAACAGCATTGTTGGCAATTTCGGTATTTCCATTCTGATCCTGACGGTTCTCGTGAAGGCTGTGTTCTTCCCGATCCAGACCAAAGCGTACCAGTCCATGGCGAAAATGCGCGAGCTCTCCGAGCCGATGAAGCGCATTCGTGAGACGGTTGAAGACAAGCAGGAACAGCAGCGCCAACTGGCAGAGCTTTATCAGAAGTCCGGTGTGAACCCGCTTGCGGGCTGTCTGCCGATCTTCATTCAGATCCCGGTCTTCTACGGCCTGTATAAAACGCTCTTCGTGACCATCGAAATGCGCCATGAAGACTTCCCGCTTCTGCCTTGGATTCAGGATTTGTCCGCGCCGGACCCAACTGCGCTCGGTAACCTGTTCGGCCTTATTCCGATCTCCAATGCTGCGCTGGAAAGCGTTCCACTGATTGGCCCGATGATCCTGACAGTTGGCTTCCTGCCAATCTTCTACGGCATCACAATGTGGGCGCTTCAGTCTCTGAACCCGCCGCCGACAGATAATACTCAGAAGCTGATCTTTGGCATGATGCCGATCATCCTGACTTTCGTCTTCTCAAGCTTCGCAGTTGGTCTGGTTATCTACTGGTGCTGGTCGAACATCCTCTCGATCGCACAGCAATACGTGATCATGCGCCGCCACGGTCAGGAAACTCAGGTGGATAAGCTGATCAAACGACTGTTCAGCAAAAAAGGTGAAGCGAGCGAGTGAGCGACATCGAATACACAGACGAACAAATTGAACAGGGGCGGCTTTTATTTGCCGCTCCTGTTGATTTCGTTATGGGGGTTGCGGACATGCGCAGCCTGCCGCCTGCGGACTATCCTGAAATCTGTTTCGCTGGGCGCTCCAATGTGGGCAAATCCAGCCTGATCAACGCGCTGACGAACCGTAAGAACCTCGCCCGTTCTTCGAACGAGCCGGGCCGCACGCGTGAGCTGAACTACTTCAACCTCAATGAAGAGCTGTTCCTCGTTGACCTGCCGGGCTTTGGCTATGCGCGCGCGTCCAAGACGGACATCGCACGCTGGACGAAGCTGACGCTGAAATATCTTCAGGGCCGACCAACGCTGAAGCGTGTTTTCCTTCTGATCGATTCACGCCGCGGCGTTATGGAATCAGATGAAGAGATCATGTCGCTTCTGGATACGACAGCTGTCGTCTATCAGGTCGTGCTGACCAAAACCGACAAGCTCAAGGCCAAAGAGCGCGAAGGTCTGGTGGAGAAGGTCAAAGCCCGCCTGATCAAGCGTCCTGCCTTTCACCCGATTGTAATGGAAACGTCGAGCGAGAAGGGCTTCGGCATTGCCGAGCTTCGCGCCGAAATCGCAACACTTCGCTGATCCGAGGATGAGCCAATGACTGATAATGATCCGGGCTATCTGTCTGCCAAAACACTGTCCGAAGCGCTTCCGTTTATCCAGCGCTATCATCGCCAGACTGTCGTCATCAAATTCGGTGGCCATGCCATGGTCGACCCGTCGCTTGCCAAAGGCTTTGCGCGCGATGTGGTCCTTCTAAAGCAGCTTGGTCTCAACCCTGTTGTTGTGCATGGCGGTGGCCCGCAAATTGGCGGGATGCTGGACCAGCTTGGCATAAAGTCTGCGTTTGAAGACGGACAGCGTGTGACGGACGAGAAGACCCTCTCTGTTGTGGAAATGGTGCTTGGTGGATCGATCAACACGCATATTGTCCGGTCTATCAATCTGGCAGGCGGCAAGGGCGTAGGTCTTTCCGGCGCTGACGGTAATCTGCTGCGTGCGAAGAAGCTGGAACGGACTGTCCGCGATCCAGACTCTGCGATTGAGCGCGTGGTCGATCTTGGCTTCGTTGGCGAGCCGGACAGCGTCAATCCTGACATCATCAAGACGCTCTCGACAGCGGCTGAAGGCTTCATTCCGGTTATCGCGCCGCTTGGCGTCGGGCCTAACCATGAAAGCTACAACATTAACGCAGACAGCGCTGCCGGTGCTATCGCCAGTGCACTCGGTGCCAAGCGTCTACTTCTGATGACAGACGTGGTTGGCGTACTGGATAAACAAGGTGAACTAATCCGCTCTGTCACCGCGGAAAATGTCAGCGAGCTTATTGCCAATGGCACTGCAAAAGGTGGTATGATTCCAAAGCTTGAGACGGCATCATCAGCCGTTCGCAATGGTGTTGAAGCCGCCGTCATTCTGGATGGCCGCAAACCTCATGCCCTACTGGTGGAGTTGTTCACGGATCATGGTGCAGGCACGCTTATCTCGAATTCTGCCAACGCTTAGTTTCTTTTTGATTTCCGGTTTTCTGGGTGCTGCTGCGGCAAGTGCTCAGGAGCAGGAAGGCTGGTCAATCTGTAACGAGACCAGCATGATTGCAGAGCTCGCGACAGGCCGTCAGGTCAATAATGATGTCGTCATTGAAGGTTGGAACCGTGTGCGCCCGGGCGAGTGCCGCATTGTTCTTCAGGCGCCGTTGCGAACTGGCACGCCTTATTTCCTCTATGGCCGGACCTCACGTGCTCACCGCGGCGGGCAGCAGTCCTGGACAGGCGACTATGAATTCTGTGTCGACGGGCAGGGTACATTCTCCGTAGAGAGCCCTCCTGACTGTGCAGCTATGGGCCTCGAAACACGTAGCTTTCAGGCCATTACGATTGAAGATCGTACTAGCTGGACAACGACCCTGCGCGAGACGGCCCGCTGGCCTCAGTCTAATGCGCAGGCGGCAGGCATTCAGCGCCTTTTGGGTGATGCAGGTGTCGAATCCGGCTCAATTGACGGCTATATCGGGCGGCGCACCCGCGCGGCCATTCGCACCTTTCTCTCCGAGCAGAACCTGCCGAGCGACGCGACTGATGAAGAGCTGATCGACTATCTTGAACAGATCGCCATTGAGCGGTCCCGCAATCTTGGTTTCACGATCTGTAACCGCACAGAAGAGCGTATCTGGGCGGCGATTGGCCGCCGTCGTGGCGAGGGCTGGGAAAGCCGAGGCTGGTGGGCCCTGGCCTCTGATACGTGCGAACGTGTGATTGATCAGGACCTGATTTCAGCCTCCCATTTCGTGTATGCCGAAATGGATACAGAGGAGGGCCGGAAGGTTCTCACGGGCGGTGTGGACCGGTTCTGCATTTCGCACTCTCAGTTCGCCATTCTGGGCCGCGAGACCTGCGAAGCCAATTTCTACGAAGAAGCCGGCTTTATCGAGACAGATGTTCCCGAAGATGGCCTCTTGATTTACGAGTTCTTCGACCGAGATTTCGAGTACGTAGAAACGGAAGACGAAGACCAGTGAGCGCAGACCTATCGCATGCAAACCAATGGGTGTTCGACCTCGATAACACCCTCTATCCGGCTGAATGCGATCTGTTCGCGCAGATTGATGTCCGTATGACGCGGTTCGTCGCCGATACGCTGAAGCTTCCAGACGCTGAAGCGCGACGCCTACAGAAAAAATACTATGCAGAGCACGGCACAACGCTGAACGGTATGATGAGCGTGCATGGCATTGATCCCATGCCGTATCTCGATTTCGTCCATGACATTGATCTGACGCCCATCCCGGAACTGAAAGAGCTGCGCTCAGCTATCCAGGATTTGCCGGGACGCAAGATCGTGTTCACCAATGGCTCGCAGAAACATGCCGACCGCGTCGTGGAGAAGCTCGGCCTCACAGGTGTGTTCGACGGCTATTTCGGCATTGAAGACGCCGGGTTCCTGCCAAAGCCGGAGCGCGTTGCGTTCGACCGCATGCATGAGCGTTTCAGCATCACACCCGATGAGGCGGTGATGTTTGAAGATCTGCCGCGCAATCTCAAAACCGCCTATGATATGGGTTACACAACGGTGCTGGTTCACTCCGAAAAAGACTGGAGCCATGAGCCTGAAGGCGCCCGTCCTGCAGGGGCGCAGGATGCCGCAGATCACATTCATCATTTGACGGATTGCCTGACAACGTTTCTAAAGGCGGCGAAAACGTCGAAACCTAAAAACTAAACCGAGTTCAGGACCTGAAAAACATGACCTCTACCGATCTCCAGTCCGTGATCGAAGCCGCTTTTGACGCGCGTGACACTATCAGCACAGAAACAACCGGCGAAGTCCGTGATGCTGTAAACGAAGCGCTCGCTATGCTTGACGCCGGTACGGCTCGTGTGGCGCAGAAGGGCGATGATGGCGAGTGGGTTGTGAACCAGTGGCTGAAGAAAGCAGTTCTCCTGTCTTTCCGCCTCAACCCGAACGAAATCATGACCGATGGCGTCAATGGCGGCGTCTGGTGGGATAAGGTGCCATCCAAGTTTCAGGGCTGGACGGCTGAAGACTTCCAGAAGGCTGGCCTTCGCGCGGTTCCTCCGGCAGCTGTTCGCCGCGGCGCATATATCGCGCCAGGCGTGGTTCTTATGCCGTCTTACACAAATATCGGCGCATATGTCGGTGAAGGCACAATGATCGACACATGGGCGTCTGTCGGGTCTTGTGCGCAGGTTGGTAAGAACTGCCATATCTCTGCCGGTACGGGCATTGGCGGCGTTCTGGAGCCTCTGCAGGCGAACCCGACCATTATTGAAGACAATTGCTTCATCGGCGCGCGCTCTGAAGTCGTTGAAGGCGTGATCGTCGGCGAAGGCTCAGTAATCGCAATGGGCGTGTTCATTACCCAGTCTACGAAAATCGTAAATCGCCAGACAGGCGAAATCAGCTATGGCCGCATCCCGCCATATTCTGTTGTCGTTCCTGGCACTCTGCCAGACCCTAAAGGCGGCCCGTCTCTGGCTTGTGCTGTGATCGTGAAAACGGTCGACGAAGGCACACGCGCGAAAACGTCCATCAACGAGCTGCTTCGTGACTAATCTGACCTCCAGCCCGCTCGGCCTGACGCAAAGCCTGATCCGGTGTGCTTCTGTCACACCGGAAGATGCTGGCGCGCTTGGCGTGCTGGAAGAGGCGCTCAAATCGCTCGGCTTCGACTGCAAACGTTACCCGTTTGAAGACGTCGACAATCTCTATGCGCGCCTTGGCACGGAAGAGCCGAACTTCTGCTTTGCCGGGCATACAGATGTTGTGCCGGTTGGAGATGCTGCCGCTTGGAGCGTTGACCCGTTTGGCGCAGAAGTTCGCGATGGCAAGCTGATCGCGCGCGGCGCGGTGGATATGAAGTCTCAGATCGCTGCATTCGTCACTGCGGTAGCCCGTCATCTTGAAGCACATGGCAAGCCGAAGGGCTCTATCTCATGTCTGATCACAGGCGATGAGGAAGGCCCTGCGGTCAACGGTACGATCAAGCTTCTCAAAGCCATCGAGGCGGATGGCGAGACGTTGTCTCACTGTCTTGTCGGCGAGCCGACATCAGAGCAAACGCTCGGCGACGTCATTAAAAACGGTCGCCGTGGCAGCCTGAATGCGAAAGTCGTCGTGACCGGTAAGCAAGGCCATGTTGCCTATCCGGATAAGGCGGCAAACCCTGTGCCTGCGCTTCTCAAATTCCTGCATAAGCTGGAAAGCTGGCATCTGGACGATGGCGCGCCGGGCTTCCAGCCGACCAATCTGGAAATCACCAGCGTGGACGTAGGCAATGCGGCGCACAATGTGATCGCGGCGCGCGCTGAGGCGAAGTTCAACATTCGCTTCAACACGAACCATACCGGTCAGGCACTGAAAGACGAGATCACTCGTCTTGCCGTCGAAAGCAAAACGGCAGGCTGCGAGATTGATCTGGATCTCAAGGTCACGGGTGAGAGCTTTTACACCCAGCCGAGCGACTTCACCTCCATGATTGTGGATGCAGTGAAAGACGTTACCGGCGTGGACGCGGCGCTCACCACGGGCGGCGGTACGTCTGATGCGCGCTTTATCAAAGATTATTGCCCGGTGGCCGAACTCGGTCTCAAAAACGATACCGCGCACAAGGTGGACGAATTCACCGAAGTCTCCGAACTGGAACAGCTCGCAGATATCTATACTGGCATTCTGGCCCGTTATTTCGGATAGTAATGAGAGTTCAGGGCGGGAATGCATCCGCCCTGAAGACTGTATTTACTCGCTCCGGTTTCTTTCCCTCGCGTCAAATCTACCCGTAACTGTTGAATCCGGTTTCCTGACTATCTCTGTTTGAAGTAGAATGCCCCGACGCGGGGATTCTATTTGATAATGAACGTCTCAAAAATCATATCCTCAGCCTGCGTGGCGGCACTTCTCCTGACCGGAATGAGTGCGGCTCAGGCTAACCAGAGCGCCCCTGCGCTGCAGAGGGTGGGCAATGATGCATTTGCGGGGCAGATGCCTGTCGGCTGGCGCGTGAATTCCTATCATTTCCGCGATTTTGTCATTTACCAGGTCCTCGATGGTATCTCTGCGCCCGCTAATCCTGTTGAGGTGTTTGGCGTTTATCACGGCAGCACAATCGACGAACTCAACCTGACCTCAACCTCGCGTAAGGCCTGCGAGCGGGATGGTATCTCAGTTCTGATGGGGCGTTCTGAGGCAACCGAGACCCAATCTGGCATGACGCATTTGCTCGTTGAAACGAGCGGAGAGGAAGGCGCAGACTATGTGCATCTCTTCTCGACCATGCTGGACATGACCGATGCTGACAGCCTTGCATCGTGGAATATTGTCCTCAACGTTGAGGGTGTTGAACTGGCAGACCTGATCTGCAGTGATGATCAGTAATCCACGCGTGTGAGGTGCAGACCATCAGGTGGCGCTACGGGGCCACATTGGGTGCGGTCTGCGGCGGCGAGCACTTTGCCCACCCAGCGTACATCTTCCTTGCCGCGTCCTACTTCGACCAGCGTGCCGACCATTGAACGGACCTGACGATGCAGGAAGGACAGAGCGCGGCAACGCACATGCACTTCTTCGCCAAGGCGGGTCACTGAAATAGCATTGAGCGATTTCACCGGGCTTTCCGCCTGACACTGGCTGTCGCGGAATGTCGTAAAGTCATGCGTGCCGACAAGCGCCTGCGCGGCGGCATGCATCGCTTCATGATCGAGGTCTGCGCCGACCCGCCACGAAAACCCGGCATCAAGTGTGAGCGGCGCGCGACGGTTTGAAATGCGATAGAGATAATGGCGCTCACGCGCGGAGAACCGGGCGTGAAATTCATCATCGACGGTCTCGGACGCAATAATCGCAATGGGATTCGGCTGAAGGTGATAATTCACCGCATCCATCACTTTGTCCGCCGTACGCGGTTTCTGAAGATTGATATGCGCGACCTGTCCAGTTGCATGCACGCGCGCATCGGTTCGTCCCGCGCCGTATACCGCTACAGGCGCGCCATCCAGCTTCGCGCATGCGTCTTCAAGTGCTCCCTGAACACTCGGCTGATCAGCCTGTCTCTGCCAGCCCGCAAAAGGGCGGCCGTCATATTCGATGGTGAGTTTATAGCGCGGCATCTAACCCTCGAAGAATGCAGACGGGTAGTGGAGCTCGGCAAGTGGCGGGCTGCCGGGGTTAAGTTCAATCGCCATGAAATGCGGTCCGCCCCACGGGGCTGCCATGCCCGCGGTTTCGTCCACGGAAAAGCCAAAGCGTGGATAGTATTCGGCATGACCAAGCACGAAGACTTTCTGAAAGCCGAGTGCTTTGACCTCTTTCAGGCCGGCACCGATCAGCTCCCCGCCAAGGCCCGTGCCCTGAAGGTCCGGATGGACAGACATCGGACCAAGCCCTGCGAATTTTGCAGGCAGCATGCCGGAGGTATCAATCGGGAAGAACTGGATATGCCCGACGAGAGCGCCATCACGTTCGGCGACTAGCGCCAGAAGAGCTTCGTCGTTTTCATAAAGACGCTCGACGATCAGGCCTTCATCTTCCTGCCCGAAGGCGAGGTCGTTCAGGGTTTTGATCGCCGGAAGGTCGTCTTCGCTGGACAGACGCAGCGTGATATCGTGGTCACTCATCAGAATACCTTGTCGCCAGCTTTAAGCGGATTTCCGCGTAGGAAGTCTTCAGCGCTGCAAGCGCTCTTACCAGCTTTCTGAACCCGCGTGAGGCGCACTGCATAGTCATCGCCGCAGGCAATCGTCAGCTGGTCATCGGTCACGCTGGCTGCATCGCCTTTACCGTCCGTCAGCTCCGACATGAGCGCTTTAACGCGCACACGCTTACCGTTCTGTTCGACTTCGAACCAAGCGCCGGGGAAGGGCGAAAGGCCGCGTATCTGGCAATCAATCTCTGCGGCAGGCTTTGTCCAGTCGATACGCGTGTCTTCAGGGCCAAGCTTATGCGCGTAAGTAACGCCGTCTTCGGCCTGGGGTTCTGCAGTCAGCGTTCCTGCATCGAGGCCCGCCAGCGTTTCGAGTAGAAGCGGGCCGCCCAGTTCAGCGAGGCGGTCATGGATCGAGCCTGCTGTATCCTTCTGTGTGATGGGTGTCTCTGCGGTCAGATAGACCGGACCTGTATCAAGGCCGGCTTCCATTTGCATGGTCTGTACCCCTGTCACCAGATCTCCGGCCATAATCGCACGTTGCATCGGTGCGGCGCCGCGCCAGCGTGGCAGCAGTGAGCCGTGCAGATTGATGCAGCCATATTTCGGCGCAGCCAGAACGGCTTTCGGCAGGATCAGCCCGTAAGCGACAACGATCGCAGCATCCAGATCAAGAGCCGCAAATGCGTCTTTTTCTTCCTGGGATTTGAGAGAGGCCGGGTGTCTGACTTCAATGCCTGCGTTCAGCGCCGCGTCATGCACTGGCGTGTTACGTAGCTGTTTGCCGCGACCGGCCGGGCGGGGCGGCTGGGAATACACACAGACAATGTCATGGCCTGCTGCAATCAGCGCCTTGAGAGACGGTACAGCGAAGTCGGGCGATCCCATAAAGGCTAGGCGCATTGGGTCAGAGGTCCTCCGGGACGGAAAATTGGCAGTCGCGAGCGGTATAGTCCCACTCGCCGTCATTTTCCAGACAGGTGGAGCGTGCAGAGCTTTCGCCGATTTCGGTAGCCAGAAAGAAGACGCCGAGCACGATGGCGCAGATCACTGCAGAACCGAGCAGCGCGAACAGCCAGCGTTTCCAGGCTGACACCTGCTTAAGCGACGCGTTCTTTTTGGCGTTTGGCTTTCTTCACTTTCTCAACGGCGCGCTGACGGCGCAGACGTGAGAGATGATCAATGAACAGCGTGCCTTCAAGGTGGTCCATCTCGTGCTGGATGCACACAGCATAGAGGTCTTCTGCCCATTCCTCGACCTGATTTCCATCATAGTCGAGATAGCGGATGAGGCAGCGCGCAGGGCGCTCCACTTCGTCATAATAGTCCGGCACGGAAAGGCAGCCTTCTTCGTAAGGCTGGGTCTCTTCAATCGTCTCAACGATTTCCGGATTTACGAAGTATTTTGGCTGCTTCTCGTCATTCGGACCGCCCAGATCCATCACGATGATGCGCTTCGGGACACCGATCTGTACAGCAGCGAGGCCGATGCCCGGCGCTGCGTACATGGTTTCGAGCATATCATCCATCAGCGCGCGGATTTCATCAGTCACGCCGCCTTCTACAGGGGTTGAGACCTGTTTGAGGATAGGGTTTGGAATAGTCAGAATTTCACGAATAGCCATGGTCTGTAAGTATGGTCAGAGCGCCGTTTCGTCAATATTCCTGATCATTATCAAGTGGCAATTGCGGTGAGGTATCCGATCCGTCCTCAGTTTCGATTTCCGGAGTATCTGTTGTCAGATCAGGCTCTTCGAACTGCCCCGGATTTGTGTTCGATGGGAATTCCTCGATACGGGTGAGGTCTTTAATCTCGGTGCCGCTATCGCTGAGCTGCAGCGTTTCGAACTTGCGAGCCTGTGGCATGACCATCCGCTCGTAAGAGCCGGTCATTTGGTTGAAGGCGCTGACCGAACGGCCAAGGCTCGTGCCGACGCGTTCCATATGGTTGGTGAAGGTCGCAAGGCGCTTATGCAGGTCGCGGCCCATTTGTGCAGCTTCAAGCGCGTTCTTTGCGGCCTCTTCCTGACGCCAGCCATACGCGACGGCTTTAGCCAGCGCGATCAGAGTTGAAGGGGTGACAATCAGAACCTTGTTGCGGGCTGCATAGTCGAACAGGTCACGTTCCACCTGAAGTGCGGCAGCATAGAAATTCTCGCCCGGCACATACATGGCGACAAAGTCCACGCGGCTTTCAAAGGCTTTCCAGTACTCCTTGCTGGCGAGACGCTTCACATGGTCTTTCATTTTGCGCGCATGCGCAGCCAGGAAAGTGTTGCGGCGCGTTTCATCCGGCTCGTCTGCGGCTTGCAGGAAGTCATCAATGCTGACTTTGGAGTCGACCACGATTTCGCGACCGCCCGGCATGCGAATGATCACATCAGGGCGCAAGCCGTCGCCGCCGCTGCCATCTTGCTCGGTAAAGTCGGCATGTTCTGAGAGGCCTGCCATTTCCATTACGTTGCGAAGGCTTTCCTCGCCCCAGCGACCGCCGCCTTTCGGAGAGGAGAGGGCAGAGACGAGCTTGGACGTGACCGCCTGATTGCGGTTCAGCATTTCGCCGATGTTTTTTACCTGCTCGAAGATGGCAGATTTATCCTCGGCGCGGACTTTCTCCATGCCTTCGACGCGTTGTTCGAATTTGCCGATAGCCTCACGGATAGGGCTCATCAGGGATTTGATATTACCCTCTGCCGCTTCCTTCTGTTTGCCGAAGGTTTCATTCGCTGTTTCAAGGAACAGGCTTTGAGATTGTTTGAGGGCAGAGTGTGCAATCTCTTTGAAGCGGTCTTCGACTTCCTGACGCAGAGCCGTCAGCTGCTCGCGTTCTTCCTTCATAGCGCGGTCGCGCTCTTCGGTGCGGGCTTCTTCGCGGCTGAGCTTTGTTTCGGCTTCTTCCAGGCGCGCCTGCAGGGTTTTGCGCTGTTGCTCGACATAGTCGGCGCGCACTTCGGCCTGTTTGCGCTCATGCTCCAGCGTCTCTTCCAGCGATTTCACGCGTGAGAGGTTGGTGGCATTCTCTGTCAGCAGGGCCGCATATCGGCCATTCATCTGGTTGAGGCTTTCATTGCTCTCATTGGCACGCTTACGGTGCGGCCAGAGCGAATAGATCAGAAGGCCGCTGAGAAACAGGGCAGCGAAAAGCGCTACATGCAGCAGATCGAACTGCGCATCGCCGATGGTAATTACGGACATTGTCATCATTTCAGCATACCCGGATTCGAATTCTCAGAACAAAACATAAACATATTTGGCGATCAACGACTATTGAACGGGACGGGGTTCACCCCAGTTTGAGCGCATGCGCAAGAAATCAGACCTGCCCGAGAAAATCTGCCCCGTGTGCGACCGGCCGTTCAGCTGGCGCAAGAAGTGGGAACGTGTCTGGGACGAGGTCGTGTATTGTTCTGAAAAATGTAGGCGCGAGAAGAAGTCAGTGCGCTGACTTTGTGCTACGGTCCATTTTCCAAAATTTTTCAGACGATCCTTTGCCCTATGCCAGATACTTTTGACGCGACTGTTTTCTATGCAGTTGGCGACATCCACGGACTTGCCGATCGGCTGAGTGCCCTTCACACAGAAATACTTAATCATCATGACGCGCATCATGCCGGAGCGCCGGCGTGCATTGTGCACCTTGGTGATTATGTTGACAGAGGCGAGAATTCGCGCGGTGTGATCGAGGCGATCTGGGCGCTTGAAGCCAAAGCTGAAGGGACTGACTGGCTGACCGTGAAGTCCATTCTGGGCAATCATGAGCAGATGATGCTTGAGGCGCTTGGCGGAGATACGTCGTATCTTGTGTCCTGGCTGCGCAATGGCGGGCGCGATACGCTGGAAAGCTATCGTCAGGGCGATGAAGACCTCGACGAGATTATGCTGAACATGCCGAAGGACCATTTGAGCTGGTTGTCCGGTTTGCCTGATATTTTCATTGTTGAAGACAGACGGCTTGTCTTCGTTCATGCCGGTGTCGAGCCTGCCATGTTTCCGGATGACGGGCAGGAGCCGCATCTGTGGACACGGTCGCAGCGCTTCTTTGACGTAACGCGCTGGTCCAGGCGGCCCAAACTGGCTGGCTATACCGTCGTCCATGGTCACACCCCCGTGGAAGAGACAAAAATTGTCGAGCACAACGGCGCACGACGTATCAATGTTGACCTCGGTGCGTGTTATGGAGGCCCTTTAACGGCTGTGGCACTGCCTCCAGTCGGTGAACCGACATTTCTTCAGATACCGGCATGACCTCACGCTGCTTCCAATGTCTGATCAGACAATGGAAGATCCGCAGGTGATATCTGCCGGGGGTGCAGTGGTTCGCGCAATGCGGTGGTCACGAAGGGCCCGGATACAAAAGAAACACCTGTCTTCAATGCTGATAAGAGTTCGTCTCTGGTTTTGACGCCCGTTATGGCTGCACGGATTTTCAGTTTTCTGAGCTCTGGTATATGAGCGCCGAAATTTTCGATTTCGGTGAGGCGATCATTGATGATTGCATGAATATCGAACGTGACGGTATGAAGTCCGCTATTCATAAAGCGCGACGCATTCATGTCAGTAGAGCTGACCTGCCAGTCCATATATCGGAAATGGGCGCCAAAATCTGTGGCGCAGCGTTGTATGGCATCGAAGCTTGGGGAGTTCGGGCCACAAAATACCATGATGCCGACGTGTTCATCGATCCACTCTGGTGCCTCGCGAACCGCGTCCAGGAACTTTGTGCGGGCTTCTTTCGCGATCAATGTGCGGTACGTTACAGGTGTGAACAGAACGAGGGGTGTTCCGGATGCCCGGGCAACTTTCGCCCTTTCGACGGCGTGTCTGAACGCGGTAATCTCAAAATCGATTGTATTCTGGTCGCGGGCTTTGAGGAATTTTCCAAGGTGGATGTCATCAAACCCTGGAGCACCATACATATCCATTGCAGTAATAGCGTGCGCGATCACTATTCGCTGCTTGCATTGCAAGATTCCGCGAAATCTGAAGCGTTGGTCGTTAGATGACGTTTCAGAATGCCAGTTATACCGCCAGGTAGATGAAGGTGTCTCTGTCGTTCTATTAAGCTCTTCTACTTTGTTACGAAAAGCATCAGAAATTCTTCGCGCTTCTTCGGCGGGAGCTTTCAGAAACGTCTGAATTTCATCCATAGATCCAGCAAAACTGAGTACCTCAATCTCGCCCGTGTCATCTTCTTCAGAACCGAATAGAAACTCGCGCAACCGCATTTGTAACGAAATGACGTACTCATCAAGCTCGTCTTCGCGGCCATCAGCTGAAATCATGAAGGCGGCGAAATCAAGAACGTGATACTTGAAAGGAATTTTAACCGCGTTTTCGAGGAAACGCTTGGAATAAGTTCCGATCGTTTTCTTTACGTCCGCTGATGAAGCTGCAGACTCGGGCACAGAAAGCCGGATCAGTCTGATTGCTCCAGACTGTTTGACGCCGGATTTTGAGGAGTGAGTAGCTCCCGAGGCCATATGTTCATCCTTTTACCTGACTAGACCAGTAAAAAGTAAATATGGACCCAAGCTATATTTATGAATTTCATTCGTTGAGGATGCGCTCTGGCGTAAATGATGGAGCGGCTTGACTTCAGCTGCGTGCGCAGGAAAACACCCGTATAAGTTTTCTCAACAGACAGGTCAGAAGAGAGACACGGCCATGACCAAAATCCGGCTTCATAAGGGCGATCTGCCTGCAGGTGTAACATTCGGCGATAGCGTAGCTGTTGATACCGAAACGCTCGGCCTGTCTCTGGTGCGCGATAAGCTTTGTGTTGTTCAGCTGTCCTCTGGTGACGGTACTGCGCATGTTGTGCAGCTTGACCGTTCTTCATATGACGCGCCGAACCTCAAAGCTCTGCTCGCAGATACTGGCGTTGAGAAGATCTTCCACTTCGCACGCTTTGATGTGGCCATGATCCAGAAATGGTTCGGTGTCACCTGTGCCCCCGTCTTTTGCACGAAGATCGCATCCAAGCTGGCGCGAACCTACACAGACCGTCACGGCCTGAAGGATGTGTCCCGCGAGCTGGTCGGCGTAGATATGTCAAAAGCACAGCAAAGCTCTGACTGGGGCGCAGAAACGCTCAGTGAAGCGCAGCTCGCTTATGCTGCATCGGACGTGCTTCACCTCCACGAAATTCGCGACCGCCTTACCGGCATGCTGGACCGCGAAGGGCGTCTGGATCTGGCGCGTGAGTGCTTCGATTTCCTTCCGACGCGTGCGCGACTCGATCTGGAAGGCTGGCCGGATACAGATATCTTCGCGCACAGCTAGGCCGGTTGGTGCGAGGTTTAGCAGTGACAGCTTGCGTTAAAAGCGGGCTTTGCCGCCAAATAATCTGATAAAACATCGTGTATCGTAGATTTGCCCTAGTTTCGCCTCACAGCTTTCGCTAGGTGATTTATTCGTACACGGAGACCACACTCGGCAATCATGAGCAGCCTGTCCGCACAACAGAATGACATCTGGGCCCCAAAGCGCCGCCTGTCTCTGAAACAGGCGCGGTCTCGGTCTGATCTCGTTGGTCTGTTGCGTATGCTGTTTATCACGGGTGCCGCGCTGTCAGCGGGTGCACTTCTCGGCAGCTTTATTGTCAGCATCGTAAATGGTCACGGCCCGCGCGCCGATTATACCGCGACACAGGTAGTTACCATGCTGAACCCGCGCTTTACGGGGCGTGACGCAAACGGTCAGCCTTATGTGATCACTGCTGATACGGCCCAGCGGAACGGGGCAAATGCCTCTCTCATCGAGTTGCAGAACCCTGCGCTTGATGATGGCCTTAACGGTACGGTTCAGGCGCCGCGCGGCGTATTCGATCAGGACGCCCAGCATCTGGAACTCTTTGAAGATGTGGTTCTGATGGATGCGAGCGGGAATCGGTTTGTGACGACTCACGCGCGTATGTATGTTCAGGAAAACCGCGTTGTGGGTCTTGAGCCTCTCGAAGGCGAAGGCCCGTTCGGACGTTTGCGCGCAGACAGTTATGAGATTAATGACGGTGGTGACCGGGTGACATTCAGGGGGAATGTCTGGACGGAAATTCAGCCAGCCAGTCGGGAGACAGGAGAGTAGGAATGTTGAAGTCACTTGTTCTGGCCACGGGCCTGATGACGGCGCTGACGTTCAGCGCCTCTGCGCAACTCAGCGGCCAGCGTGGCCCGATCCAGATTGAAGCTGACCAGCTCGACTTCATCGATAGCGAAGCGCGCGCTGTTTACATCGGCAATGTCGATGCGATCCAGGGTGATGCGCGTATCCGTGCCGAGCGCCTGACGATTTACTTCGAGCAACGCTCTGAAGATGGCAGCTCTGCTACCGCGCTTGGCGGCAATGTTGGCGACGTCCAGCGTCTCGTCGCTGAAGGTGAGGTTTACTATCTGACGCCTAGCGAACGCGCGCGTGGTGATCGCGGCGTCTACGACTATGAAGCCGATACGATTACACTGACAGGCAATGTCACAGTGACCCGCGGTGAAAACGTCATTGCCGGTGATCAGCTGGTTGTTGACCTTGCGAATGGTCGCTCGACTGTTACCTCTGAAGGGCGCACGCAGGGTACGCGCGTTCGAACCGTTATTATTACGGACGCTTCTGAAGAGGAATAAACCTGATCGAAGCCGAAGTTTTTCGGAAACTTCAACAGGCTTTTAATGATCGTATGCAAGTTTGGGGCCGCGGGCCTTACCTAAGCCGCGCGAAACGGGAGAAATTTTGTGAGCACTGACCAGTCAGGTCTCGTCGCTAAGAACCTAGCCAAGTCGTTCAAGAAACGACGGGTGGTTCACGACGTATCACTCTCTCTCAAACGCGGTGAAACGGTAGGTCTGCTCGGCCCAAACGGTGCAGGTAAAACGACCTGCTTCTATATGATGATGGGGCTTATCTCGGCCGATGAGGGGCATATTGAGATTGACGGTGAGGACGTAACCTCCCTGCCAATGTATCAGCGTGCCCGTCTCGGGGTGGGGTATTTGCCACAGGAAACATCAATCTTCCGCGGTATGACCGTAGAAGAAAACGTGATGAGCGTTGTTGAGCTGATCGAGAAAGACAAGAAAGCGCGGAAACAGGCGGTTGAAGGTCTTCTGGAAGAGCTGAACATCACTCATATCAGATCGCAGTCAGCTATGTCTCTGTCAGGTGGTGAACGCCGCCGGGTAGAGATTGCGCGCGCGCTTGCATCAAGGCCGAGTTTCATGTTGTTGGACGAACCGTTCACCGGGATCGACCCATTGGCCATATCGGATATTTCCGATCTGGTGCGCTATCTTAAAGAGCGCGGCATCGGCGTATTGATTACAGATCACCAGGTCCGTGAGACCTTGCAGATCGTAGACCGCGCCTCCATCATCTATGATGGCCGAGTTCTTTTCGAAGGCACACCTGAAGATATCCTCAAAAACGAGGAAGTGCGCCGGGTCTATCTGGGTGAAAGGTTCGCGGCCTAGGAGGCACGCGGTGGCGTTTTCACAGCGGATAGAAATACGACAGGGCCAGTCCCTGGTCATGACCCCCCAACTGCAGCAGGCTATCAAGCTGTTGCAGCTATCCAATATTGAACTCGCTGAATATGTTGATCAGGAGCTGGAAAAGAACCCGCTCCTCCAGCGTGATGATTCCGAATACAGCAATGACGACTCGTCATCAGAAACGGCTGATGACTACGGCTCGTCTGTAGAAAACTCTCAACTCGCTGATGCGCAGGACAATCTCGACGCGCCGCGCGAGGATGCTTATGAAGCCGATAGCCCGTCTGAGAATGCCGTAGAAGCGCACGGTTCTGCGAGCGCAGGATCTGGCGCCGGTAGCACGCAGTCTGGTTCTGGCGGTGGCGGCGGCGAAGACTTTGACTTTGAGTCGGTTCTTTCATCGGAAAAGACCCTGCGTGAGCACCTGAAAGACCAGCTGGCTATGTCCGGCCTTGATGAGGTCGATCAGCTTATTGCATCCCAGCTCATCGAAGAGACAGACGATGGCGGCTATATGCGCGGGGATATCGAGCAGACCGCCCAGACGCTGGGCGTTGAGCAAGAACGCGTGCTGCGCATTCTGGATGTGTGTCAGGGGTTTGAGCCAACCGGCGTTATGGCGCGGTCTCTGGAAGAATGTCTGGCGCTTCAGCTGAAAGAGCAAAACCGGTTCGACCCGGCTATGGAAGCGCTGCTGAACAATCTGGCCCTCGTGGCCAAGCATGATCTGTCAGGTCTTGCGCAGATTTGCGGTGTCGACCGCGCCGACGTGCTGGACATGATCGCTGAGATCAAGGCGCTTACGCCGCGTCCGGGGGCTTCGTTTGCAGGTGATGCGGCTCAGGCCGTCCAGCCGGACGTATTTGTTCGCGAGCTTCCATATGGCGCGTTCGGCGTCGAGCTGAACTCCGATACGCTTCCGCGCGTGCTCATGGACCGTACGTACTACGCTGAAGTCTCTCAAATGCCGATGCGCGACAAAGATAAGGAATTTATCGAAGATTGCGCCGCGAATGCGAACTGGTTGATCAAAAGCCTTGATCAGCGTGCGCGTACGATTTTGAAGGTCGCTCAGGAAGTGGTGCGCCAGCAGGATGCGTTTTTCGTGCACGGCGTTGCGCATCTGCGCCCGCTTAATCTGAAGCAGGTGGCCGATGTGATTGGCATGCACGAATCTACCGTTTCGCGGGTCACATCGAACAAATATCTCGCGAGCCCGCGCGGCCTCTTCGAACTGAAATACTTCTTCTCCGCAGCTATTCCATCGACAGGTGAGGGTGAGGCACACTCCGCTGAGGCAGTCCGTCACCGGATCAAAACGCTCATTGATGGTGAGACGCTGGCAACGGTTCTGTCTGATGATCAGCTGGTTGAGGAGTTACGCGGCTTCGGGATCGAAATTGCGCGGCGTACGGTCGCAAAGTATCGCGAATCTTTACGTATTCCTTCGTCCGTCCAGCGTCGCCGGGCACTGCGTCAGTCAGCCTTAATTCTTGAAAAATAGATAGTTTCCTACTGCTATCCGGACGATATCGCGTGAGAAATTGCGCGAATAAGTTTGGTTGCCTGTTAACATGTTTTCATGACAATCTTCTCTTACATGTCTGGCGGACTAGGCCGTCGACATTACGTAAGTAGAAGCAGGAGATTTCTCTGACGGCAGGTTTTCAGGACATTCGTATTTGCCCTCATTCTTGCCACAAGACCGTCGAATGCTGCAGACTTAGGTGTAGGGGCAGATAAATAAAGAGGACCCATCATGCAAATTCAGATTGCTGGACGGAACATCGATCTTGGCGAAGCTCTCAAAAACCGCATCGAAAGCGGGCTTGAGGACGCAGTAACTAAGTATTTTGATCGAGCGACGGAAGGTAATGTGAGTATGGCCAAGGATGGCCATCTGTATGAGGCCGAATGTCAGGTCGCGCTCCCCTCAGGGATATCTCTACAATCAAGCGCAGAAGCTGATGATCCGTATGCCGCGTTCGAGCTGGCTCTGGACAAGCTGGAGAAGCGTGTACGTCGCTATAAGCGTCGCCTACGTGACCATCACCGCCCGGACAGCAACCTTCTTCCCGCGGAAATGGTCGCTTACTCCGTTCTCTCAACTGCAGATGAGGACGAATCAGAGGTTGATTCAGGCGACGTAGATACTGTAGACGCTCCGGCGGTGATCGCTGAGCAGCAGACCAACATCAAGACAATGACCGCTTCTATGGCAGTCATGCAGCTGGAGCTGACAGAAGTTCCGGCATTGATGTTCCGTAACGCTGTACATGGCGGCCTTAACATGGTTTACCGCCGCAATGACGGCAATATCGGCTGGGTCGATCCGGGAAAATAGTCCAGATAGCGCCCTAGGCGGCCGAGACTGAGGTATAAATGACAAGAGATCTTTCAGATCTTCTATCGGGTGGACCTGTTTTGCCCGCCTTGAATTGCTCAAGCGCGAAACAGGTCTTCTCACGACTGTCTAATGCTATGGCTGAGAAGACAGGCGTATCCGAGCGCGATATCCAGAGTGCGATTCTCGAGCGTGAGAAGCTTGGTTCAACCGCTGTGGGTCATGGCGTTGTGCTGCCTCATGCACGCCTTCCTGGTATTGTCAGCCCGATTGGCGGATTTGCCCGTCTCATCTCGCCAGTAGATTTCGACGCAGTGGACGAGCAACCTTGCGATCTCGTTTTCATGCTTCTGGCATCAGATGGCGATGGCGCGGACCATTTGCGTGCGCTTGCCAAAGTGGCACGTGTGATGCGTCAGTCCAGCATCCGCAACCAGCTGCGTGAAGCTACGACCGAGCAGGACATCCGCGATATCTTCGGGGCATCCGTCACCAGCTCTGCCGCCTGATTTCAAACAAGTCTTCGTTCTGCCCCTAATGGCAGGTTAACGATATCGGCAAAACCTGAGTGTCTGATAAGGACGCTTCTTAAAATCTTTGTGATTGAATTTAAGGGATTAATCTCTTGAGTTCTTCATGCCTGACCTGCTGACTTTTTCAGATCGTATCTATGTGGACCCGGTAATGCTGGGGATTTTCCTCATGGGCCTCGCGATCGTCACCGTTATGGTGATGACGTTCAGACACAATCTGCGACAGGCGGGGAACGGAATTGGCGATTTTCCAGCTATTCTGACGATCCTGCTTGGACAGGTGATCTTCAGCCATACTCTGCTGTTCACGCTGGCGCTGTATCCGCACGAGCAGATTCGTCTCTCCGAAATTGAAATCGCGGTTCTAATGTTGGGATCCATCTGTGCCGCAGCTGTAAGCGTGTGGCTTGCGGGTGGACGTTCAGCTCAGCGTCTGAAGCCTTATACCGGATACTGCACAGCTTCGATGGTGATCGCTCTGGCGGTCGTTTCACCGATACTGGCACATCCTGAACTCCCGGCCTCCGTAGACTGGATCACGATCTGCGTGTCTGTTCTCGCAGTTGTCGGAATTAATGGCACCTTGCACCGGACGTTACTGTCCGGAGAGAATAAAGCCCTCGCGCTGTTTAGCCTTGGCGTTATGACGGCATCAGTTGTGACTGCACAGTATGTCATCGCCCAGAGCCTTCATTTTGAGGCGTCAGAGCTGTCGCGTCTGAACCATGATGGCAAGAACGCTTTCTGGCTGGAGGTTTTCCTGCTCATTATCGGCGTGCTCGGCATTGGCCTTAGCGCGGTGATGGGTAACAACCCGCGTCAGCACTGGCGACGCTTCGCGGTGACGGCGGTTCTGGTCTCCATGACGTCTATCGCGGTGTTCACGGCGAACGAGATGTCTTTGCGCTACTCAAATACGCATTTCGAGCTGGCGCGCCTTGTTGAATCGCTGAACGGCAACCGGTCTGCGCTTTACGTGAAATATCTTCAGTATGAAGAACGCGAAGACGGCACGATGCGTCAGTCCGTTCCTTCTGATGTCTTCCGCAACCTTGAAACCTATTACGAAGCGGCCGGCCGCATCGACCGGCTGATGGGTAGCAGCAATGTCCAGGATGGTATTGAAACCTTCTACCGCGAAGACATTCACCATGACGGTCATGATCATGATGCCGTAACTCTGGCCGATGAGATCGATCGTTTCTATCAGTTCATGAAGTCGGAATTCGGCCTTCAGGTGTCTCCGGTCGAGATCAGTGATGTCGATCAGATCATGTTCGAGCGCCGCCTGAACGAATTTTCCAATCTGATCATTGCGACAGCGCGAGGCGCCTCTGAATCTCAGGAGCTGATCCGCGACATGGCGCTGCTCGGCGGGTTTTTCCTCGTCCTGTTTCTTGCGCTGGGCGTATTCCTTCCTGCGCACCGCTCCACCATTCAGGCCCTTGATGCGTTGGAGGCCGAGAAGGCGCGTATCTATAAGCTCGCGCTGTGTGCTGAACATACCACGAAGGGCATCGTGCTGACTAATGGCCGCGGCCAGATTACCTGGTGTAATGACGCGTTCTGCGACATGACCGGTTATCGCTTCAGCGAACTTGAGGGCTATACGCTGCTTCAGAAAACCCGCAATCCGGATGCGGATCAGCGCGTAATCAGCAAGGCGTTCATCTCGCTGCGAAATGCGGAACCGACCGATATTGAGGTCCTGGCACTGCGCAAAGATGGTTCTGACTTCTGGATGAGCGGATCGATTACGCCGGTTGTCGAAAACGGGCGCCTCAGCAAAGTCGTCCATGTCCTGAATGATGTGACGGAAGAGCGTGAAATGCGCGACCGCCTCGCAACAGCTCAGGCCGAAGCAGAGCGTCTGGCGCTGGTTGTGCGTCACGCGTCTGACGGCATCGCGCTTCTAGACGCCAATATGGAACTCGACTGGATGAACCCATCTCTTGAGAAGATGACAGGTTACACCTTCGAAGAAATTCAGGAAAGCTCGCTGCACGAGCTGCTGCGCGGAATCGAAACCAATGCGGAAGACGTGGCGGACATGCTCTCTACCGTACGCCTGCGTGAACCATTCTCTGGAGAGTTTCTGGCTTATCGCAAGGATGGCTCGGCGTATTGGATCGAGGCTATTCTGTCTCCGTTCTTCGACGAAGGCGGCGTGTTTACCGGGTATATCGTGGTTCACCGCGACATTTCCGAACGTAAAACGCTTGAGCTCGCTCTGATTTCCAACCGCGACGAGCTTGCCGCGCGCGTTGAGGAGCGTACGCAGACGATTATGAACCAGTCTCTGGAGCTTGAAAAAGCCCTCGCATCGGAGCGCGAGCTTAACCGGATGCAGACTGAATTTGTGTCTATGGCCAGCCATGAGTTCCGCACACCGCTGACTATTATTGACGGTATCGCGCGTCGTCTCGATAAACGCGCGGATAAATTTACGCCAGATGATGTGCGCGAAAAAGCTCAGACACTGCGCGCGACTGTGAAGCGTATGACAATGCTTGTTGAGCGTACGCTGGACGCGTCGCGTCTCTCGTCGGGTCGTATCAAACTGACGCCAGAGACCTTCAAGCTTCGCGATCTGGTCAATGAAGTGTGTGTCCGTCAGCGCGAAGTCGCGTCAGCTCACACGATTGATGTGGATGTGAACGATTATCCGGAAGAACTCTTCGGCGATGCACGCCTGATGGATAACGTTTTCACCAATGTGATTTCAAATGCCGTGAAATACTCCGGCGAGAACAAGCATGTCAGTGTCCTTGGCACGACTGAAGGCCATTACGCCGTTCTCAAGGTTCGCGATTCCGGCATTGGCATTCCGAAAGAAGAATTGCCGAAGATTTTCCAGCGCTTTTTCCGCGCCAGCACATCAACCGGTATTCCGGGCACAGGCATTGGCCTGAACCTCGTGAAAAGCCTCGTTGATATGCATCACGGTAAGGTGGAGCTGGATAGCGTAGAGGGTGAGTGGACTGAATTTACGATCCGGCTACCGCTGCAGTCACCGCTGGAGACAGGGGTGATGATGTCGGAGTTGGATGAAGAAGACGGGGAGCTCGGGGGAGCAGTTGTTCAAGCTGCGACGGGCACCGGGGGATAAATTATGCAGAATTTCAAACACGATACTGGATCGCCAAAAATGTCGGACATAGCCAGTCAGGAGTTGCAGGAGCTGAGAGAAAGACTCTCGGAACTCACGCGCCATTCCCTGCGCACGCCGCTGACCGTAATTGACGGCAATGCACGCCGTCTGGAGCGCTTTGCTGGGCAGGTGTCAGCCGAAGAGGTCAAGGCGAGAACCGAAATTATCCGGGCGACTGTCGACAAAATGGTTGAACTGGTGGAGCACTCCATCGAGCTCACGCAAATGGCTGCCTGCATCAAGCCGGACCCGGTGATGAATGTCATGCTCCACGAACTCGTGGAGGGCATTACGCGGGAGCATCAGGCTGTACGCCCTGACGTCAATCTGGTTGCCTGGCTTACAGAATGCCCTGATCTGGTCGTTGGTGATCGCAGGCTCGTTGAATTGATCCTCGACAAGCTTCTCACCATTGGCGGTGATCTCATCACCAATCGCGGCCGACTGGATCTGGTTATGTGGTCGGAAGGCCGCTGGGCCAATATCACTCTGAAAGCTATCTTTGAGGCGCGTTCGCTCGTCGATGTTCGCGACCTTTCAGAGAAACTGGAAGCAGACCGCAATCAGGCCACGACCGTGCTGCCTGACGGCGTGAACCTGAAGCTCATCCGTCTGCTCGTAGAGCAGCATGAAGGTGAGCTCGACATAGAAGATTGCGAAGACCGTATCGAGTTCGAGATACGGCTTCCGATTACAGGGCATGACGAGGAGTGCGAGAAACCACTGCTCTACATGCCGAAAGACAACTCAGACTCTCAGAAAGAAGGAACTGTGAAATGAGCGCGCGTATCGCAGTCGTAGAAGACGAGGCGGAAATCAGGTCCCTGATCGTCGAAGAACTGGAAGACGAGGGATATGAAGTGGCTTGCGCCGGCAACGGTGCTGAAGGCCTCAAACTAATTCAGGATTTCAAGCCGCAGCTTGTATTGTCCGACATTACAATGCCAGTGCTTGACGGCTATGGCATGCTGGAAGGTCTTCGTGAGCTGAAGGCGTTTTCGTCTACCCCAATCGTCTTTCTGAGTGCTCTGGCGGATCGCCGTCACATTATTCAGGGTAAAAAGATGGGCGTGGATGACTATGTCACTAAGCCGATCGACTTTGAGCTGCTTCTGGCCACGGTTGAGGCGCGTCTTCGTGAAGTCGAGCGCATGACCGCTGAAAAAGAAGAGCAGATGGTCAAGCTCTACCACTCCTTCATGGCTCAGCCTGAGCACGAGCGCCGCGTCAAACCTGCGCTGATCATTGCGGCTGAATGGCAGGATATCGATGATATCGAGAGCTCGCTTCGCAAGATGGGCGTGCCATTCATCGTTCACCATCGTGGATCACAAATCGACGGATATCTGGCGGAGAAGGCGTATTCAGCTGTCATTCTGTCCCAGAACACGAATGATCAGACAGCGCTTACGATTTTGAAGCGCAGCCAGCAGTTTGCCAAGTTGAGCATTCCGAAGTTCCTGCTGATAGAAGATTCCAAGGCGGCTCAGGATATGAGCTATTGGGACAAGTTTACGCGCGTCATCTCTCTGGACCGCGCGACGGAAGCTGACATCGAGGAAACGATCTCCGCTTACATTTAGGCTGGCTTCAAATCCCATCCCCGCCGGATGCTATTTTCTAATGCGCTCAAAAGCGCATCCGGCGAATAGGGTTTCGTAACGTTCGGAGCTTCAGGCAGGCTTGCCTGAAGCTCGTTCATCCCTGATGCGTATATAAACGGGATAGCCTGTTGGCTCAGGCTTAAAGCGACGGGTTCACATGTCTGGCCATCCAGCATGACGTCCACGACCGCGTAGGCGATGGGATGATTGTTCAGGATATCCATTGCTTCGTCGCAATTATTTGCGACATGCACCTGCGCCGCGCCCATGCTCTCAAGCATATCAGCGACGTCCAGTGCGATGATTGTGTTGTCCTCGACCAATAAGGCGTGTCCAGAGAAGGGACCGGTCATAGCATTGCTCCGATCCTCGCCCGCTCGGGCGTTCAGTGTTGCGGGTACGGTTGTATATCGCAGCTTAACGCACTTAAGAGGCCGCGTATTTGATCGAGGTTAAAACAACTGAAGACTGTGATCAGTCCTCTGGCAACCATGACAAATTGAGATCCTGATAACGGTCGACATAGTCGATCATCTGCGAAAGACCCTCTTCATCGGTAATTTCGATGAACTGGCGGCTCCTTCGAATGAAGCCACTATCTTCGAGGCGCTTGAGCATACGGCTGACGTGAACGCTCGTCAGACCGGTCGCATCACCAATCTGCTGCTGTCTCAGCGGGCACAGGAAGCCGTTCTGAGCCGTATCGTTCATTAATCTGAGGCGGCTCAGCGTCTGCAACAGGAAGAGCGCAACACGCATCTCGCCATCGTTACGACGCGAGATCATCACCCGGTCCGAGATTATTGCATGCTCGATCGCACCCAGCGCCGTTATCAGTGCAGCGAGGCGAGGGCTTTCGCTGAACACTTCATTCAAATCGCTCGTACGGATTTTACAGGCAATCAGGTCGGACTCGGCCACGCATGTGTTCTTGACGGAAGAGAATGCGATATTCTCGAAACCGACAACGTCACCTGGATGGTGGATTTGAGCGATGCTTGATCCGCCGTCTTTGAGAAGTTTACCAGAACTCACCCATCCTGATTTCAGAATGATAAGTTCATTAGCGGGCTGACCCTCAGTTAGAAGAACATGGCCACGTGGGAGGCCAACAGCGTTGGTCTCCAGACGCGCAAGCAGCTTCACATGGCGGCTGCTAAGATGCGTAAGCTTCATAAGCTTCGCGGCAAGACAAGATTCTGTCTGCGCGTGCTCACGGCCTTCGAATGTATAAACAGGCATATCCATAAGGAGGAAACGCGTATCGCCAGCTCGAAGTTTCCGCCATAACCTAGGTTAAAGTGTGACAGATTTCTGCATATCAATTGCAGTTGAGTGTTAGGACGCTGTTTTAATGGAGGAAAATGCTGCCTTATTTGGCAGCTTACGTGCGTTACGCCCGTGGAAGGTGCCCTATGGCGCTGTGATATGTGGGGTAATGAGCAACGGTTCCCCTGAAAAGGGAAGTTTTTCGCGGCAAATCCAGATTTCTATTTTTGATAGTGCCGCAGGCAGAACACCAAGACAGGGGTGTACGTGTTTAGCGATCTTCCGGATCGACGCCGTCATTGAGGCGTGCACGCAGTTCTTTACCGGCTTTGAAGAATGGAACGAACTTCTCTTCGACCTGTACAGTTTCGCCTGTGCGCGGGTTACGGCCAACGCGCGCATCACGCTTACGCACTGAAAATGCACCGAAACCTCTGAGTTCTACGCGGGACCCGTTTTCCAGGGCAGAGGTGATCTCTTCCAGAATAACATCGACGACCTTCTCCAGGTCCTGTGGACGGAGATGAGGGTTTTCATCAGTCAGTTTCTGAACGAGTTCTGAGCGTAGCATTCCCCCACCATATACGTTTTCGCGGCGAAACCAAAGGCTTCGCCGCGAATTTGTGATTGAATTTTTACTATGAAGGCAAAATTTCTATTGTTTGCCTTCTTCCTCATCACCTTTGAGGGCCGCACCAAGGATATCACCGAGGGATGCGCCAGAGTCAGCAGAACCGTACTGAGCGACTGCTTCTTTCTCTTCTTCGATCTCCAGAGCTTTGATGGAGAGCGTCACGCGGCGAGAGTTGCGGTCGAAGTTTGTGACTTTTGCGTCGATTGTGTCGCCAACAGCGAAACGCTCCGGGCGCTGCTCTGAACGGTCACGGGAAAGGTCAGAGCGACGGATGAAGGCTTTGAGGCCTTCTGGAAGCTCAACTTCGATACCACCGGAAGCAACTTCAGTGACGGTAACTGTGAGGGTCGCGCCTTTACGCACGTCGCCACCAGCCATTGGGTCGTCGCCGAGTTGTTTGATGCCGAGAGAGATACGTTCTTTCTCAACGTCAACTTCGAGGACCTTAACTTTGACGGTGTCGCCTTTGTTGTAGTCTTCGATTGCTTCTTCGCCCTGACGGTTCCAGTCGATGTCGTTGATGTGAACCATACCGTCGAGGTCCGGGCCGATGCCGACGAACATACCGAATTCAGTGATGCCGCGAACTTCGCCTTCGAGCTCAGAACCGACCGGGTGGTCAACGAGGAACGCATCCCATGGGTTGTCCATGCACTGCTTGAGGCCGAGGGAGATGCGACGCTTGTCTGCATCAACGTCGAGGACCATGACGTCAACTTCCTGAGAAGTAGAGACGATTTTGCCCGGGTGGACGTTTTTCTTAGTCCAGGACATTTCAGACACGTGGATGAGGCCTTCAACGCCGTCTTCCAGCTCAACGAACGCACCGTAGTCAGTGATGTTCGTGATGCGGCCTGTGTAGCGAGCGCCCAGTGGGTATTTCGCTTCAACACCATCCCATGGGTCAGACATGAGTTGCTTCATGCCGAGAGAGATACGTTGCGTGTCCGGGTTGATCTTGATGATCTGAACTTTGACAGTCTCGCCAACGTTCACAACCTGGCTTGGGTGAGAAATACGTTTCCAGGACATGTCTGTGACGTGGAGGAGGCCATCAATGCCGCCGAGGTCAACGAACGCACCGTAATCGGTGATGTTCTTGACGACGCCTTCACGAACGTCACCTTCAGCCAGTTCGCCGACGATCTCTGCACGTTGCTCTGCACGGCTCTCTTCGAGAACTGCACGACGGGATACAACGATGTTGCCACGTGGGCGGTCCATTTTCAGGATCGCGAACGGCTGAGCAACACCCATGAGTGGGCCGACGTCTTTGATTGGACGGATGTCAACCTGAGAACCCGGGAGGAACGCGTTGACGCCACCGAGGTCAACCGTGAAGCCACCTTTGACGCGGCCAACGATTGCACCTTCTGCAGGCTCTTCTTTCTCGTGAAGCTTCTCGAGGCGAGTCCATGCTTCTTCGCGGCGTGCTTTGTCGCGCGAAAGAACAGCTTCGCCGAGCGCGTTTTCGATGCGCTCAAGGTAAACTTCTACAATATCACCAGCGTTTGGCTGCGCCGTCNNNNCCGAACTCGCGAAGTGGNANNCGNCCTTCAGTTTTCAGNCCGACGTCAACGATNACNGCNTCGTTTTCGANNGAAANTACAGTNGCCGGTACAACGCGGCCTTCCTGCATNTTGCTGCCAGCNAAGCTGGCTTCAAACATGGACGCAAAATCGTCCGTAGATGGGTTCATAGTNTCAGCAGACATTGAGACTCCAAAATTNCTGCNCGCCCCATAGGNNTNNGCCATNGGNCAAATGACACTNCGAGTGTCNGTTAAAGTTANNTGNGAATTCNGTCGANCNAGGTGCGGGCCGNNGGATT
Organism: Ponticaulis sp.; assembly: GCA_002723155.1. GTDB lineage: Bacteria > Pseudomonadota > Alphaproteobacteria > Caulobacterales > Hyphomonadaceae > Ponticaulis. The sequence goes on from PBNO01000004.1 coordinate 38,508, forward strand.
TTAGNTGCNCGGAAANNGCNNNCTAACGNCNNGCGANNCGTGCCCTGACCTGATCGACAATGNGNCGGGCNTNTTCTCGTGCCGCGTCTATAGACAAATGAGTCGTATCTAGCAAGTGGGCATCTTCTGCCGGTTTCATCGGCGCCACGGCGCGGTTCTTGTCGCGCTCGTCTCGTTCTTTGAGCTGGGTGACCATTTCGTCCTGCGTGATCNGATCGCCTTTTGCGTTAAGTTCCGCCACGCGTCGTGCGGCGCGGACCTCTACATCGGCGTCCACCCAGAATTTGATGTCGGCGTCAGGGCAGACCACCGTACCGATATCGCGTCCGTCCAGAATGGCACCGCCGGCCTGAGCGGCGAAATCGCGCTGCAGCTGGAACAGGGCTTTGCGGACATCTGGATGCACTGCGACGCGTGAGGCTGCTTGCCCGACTTCTGCGGTACGAAGTTCGTCAGGCTTCATGGCGTTGATGTCGAGCGTGGCCGCCAATTCCGCCGCGCCGGCTTCGTCATCGGGAGAGACGCCAGCATCAAGGCAGGCTTTCGCCGTCGCGCGATAGAGAAGCCCCGTATCGAGGTGAGGGAGGCCGAGGTCTGCTGCGAGACCTTTTGAGAGTGNGCCTTTGCCGGAAGCGAGCGTGCCATCAACGGCAATGACTAAACGGTTCTGAGCCATGAATTCTGAATAGGCCTCTCTTAGGGCAGCGGTGTTGTCGGGATCGAACGCCACCAGATAGATTTCAGTGTCATGCTCTTTAACGTGGTTTGCGCAGGTCTCAACCGCGATCTCGGCGGCTTCCAGGGCGGGAAAGCCATAAGCGCCCGTTGATATGGCAGGAAAGGCGATCGATTTCACACCATGGCGGAGCGCTTCCTGCAGGCAGTTGCGATAACAGGCTTCAAGATCATCCTCTTCACCCTGCTGACCATCATGAAAAATCGGGCCAACGGTGTGAAAGATGAGCCGGGGCGCAAGCCCGAAGCCTTCTGTCACGCGCACCTCTCCGGTCGGGCAGGGCGCAAGTGGCCGGCAGGCGTCTTTGAGATGCGGACCAGCAGCCGCATGGATCGCGCCATCGACACCGCCGCCGCCCATNAGGNTCTTATTCGCCGCGTTGACGATTGCGTCGACTTCAAGGTCCAGAATATTGCCATGATAGATGTGCAGCATGCCTGCAGAATACGCCTTAAAATGGGTGTTTGAAAGTCAATCAAATAAAACCATATACACTATATGGTCTTTGTGCCGTGTTTCCGAGACGGTGAGGGCGATATGCGATACTGGTTTTATATAGAAGTGCTGCGCCGCGTTCTGCTTGTCGCGGGTGTTCTTGCTGGGGGTGCGGCCTTATTTCAAGGCCAGCATTTTGTTATCGGCGCGATCTCGATTGCGTCTGGTATTCTCGCTTACATTTTCCTGCCGAAAGAGAAGCTTCCTTCGACATCAGAGCATATGTCCTACGGGGAGGGCGTGATTGGCGTCGATGTCGGGGCGAGCGTTCTGGCCCTGCCGCTTCTGGCGCTTGTCTATTCGCTCATCGGTAATGACGGCATGCCGCGCTGGTGGATGGTGTTCATCTTCACCTCACCGATGATTGTCGCCGGTCTGGTTCTTTACTGGATGGCGACGCGAAATGCCTGCCTCTGGCTGTCGCTGGATAACGGCCACGTAAAGCTGGCTGATATTAAGACCGTGCACGATTTCCATCTGTCGCAAGTCGTTGAAGCGAGGCCCCATGTTTTCAAAATGCCAAACTGGGGGTGGGCGCTGCTGGCCGCATTCGGCGGCCCGCGAGGCGTCGGCATGGCCATACTGCACGGCGGACGAAAGGCAGAGTATCTGAACCTCACGCTGAAAGACGGCACAGAAATCACACTGCCGAAGGACGGCTTTCCGGCTGTCTCCGCTCTTGAAGAGCAGCTACAGCCGGTGAGCATTTAGAAGGTCGAGTAGAAGTACGCAGATTTCTGAGCACGCTAAGGTACCGGAGAGTGTTTTATTTTTTCCTGCGCCCGTCAGGCCTATGTTTTAGCTCGTATAGAGCGGACCGTCATCCGATCCGTGTTGATCCGCATTGAACGCCGTCACCATAGGAAAGTCATGCTCGGGATTTGCAAAGTGTCGAACGTATTGCAACGTCGTGTATATTCCGATGATCCCGATGCATTCCAAAAGGGCTTTGTTTGACAGTCCGTTCTGTCTGGCGCGAGTGACGGTGATGTCGCTCACGAGGCCACGATTGCGGACAACCTCATTTGTGAAATCCAGCAGCGCCTGCGCTTTGGGATCATCGGCTGTTCCGGCCATGGCATCCAGTAGCGCCTTCTCACTCAGTCCTGCCCCTTTGCCGACTTGCATGTGGACGTTGACGCAATAGTCACAGCGGTTGAGCGCAGATACCAGCATAGCAACTTGCTCCACCTGGGCTGAGCTTAGCTCGGTGCCATCCCCCACATGTTTGTTCAAAGCCAGAATTCCTTTGAGAACGTTGGGTGCATGTCCGGTGACCCGGAACAGATTTATTACAGCGCCAAATTGTTGTTGCGCCTCGCCGAACGCTTCCTTTGCCTCTTCTGATGCTGTGTCGGGTGCGATTGCAGAAAGTTTGACCATGGTGGGCTCCTATATTGTGTCACCATAGAATACCGACCGGTCGGTCCAATTCAATGCACAAGTTTGTGACCATCCTGAAGCGGGTAAATTGTTATGAAGACGTTGCGCGCTGTATTCCGGACAGCGCTGGCAAAGCGGACGGTGCCAGTAATGAAACCAATTCCGGGTTGTTCTGCGATTTTGCCATTATGAGGCCACCCTGGATCATGGCGATGACTGCTTCTGCTCCCGAAGCCGGGTCAATATCCGGAATTTGGCCGCCAATAATCAATTCGCGTATGACAGGTACGATTGCGTGCTGCCAGGATGCCATCGCATCACATACGGCTCGTCTGACTGAGTCATCCACCGAACCGAGTTCCAGGGTCATATTCCCAACAAGGCAGCCTTGGGCAAAACCGTGTGAAGCCTTCCAACTGCGGTTTGCCTGTGCGGGTACATCGAAAAGAGCAGCGAGCTTTTTATCTGGAACCACGTTTGACTGCGCGATCGCATCAAACTCTGATCTGAAAACGTTGGCATACTGTTCAATGGCATGGATCAGGAGGTCCGTCTTTGACTCAAAAAAGTGATAGAATGTTCCTTTGCTGACAGCTGCGGATTTGCAGATCTCCGCAGTGCCAACCACGCCAAACCCCTTACCGAGAAACAAATCGGTGGCGGTGTTCAGCAATTTAGTTCGGGTATCTATCATGGACTGATTATCAGCCTAACCGACCGGTTAGTCCATGGATTGACGGGAAGTTGATTGAAAAATTCAGGAGCATTCTGCACGCGTGATCGCTTGCCCTAGCGTGATCTTGCGCGCGCCAGCTTTCCCCTCAATCATGCTCCAAAATAATGACGGGAGAGAGACATGTCAGACAAACCGGAATCAGTCGGTCAGGAAGTGCTTTATGAGGTTGCAGACCATATCGCTGTGGTCACGCTAAACCGGCCGGACAAGCGCAATGCCGTGAATGGCGCGGTCGCAACGGCGATGGACTGGATCGTGAAAGAGGTGGAGCGCGACGATGATGTGCGCGTGGCCATTCTCGCCTCCTCGCTGGAATCAACCTTCTGCGCAGGCGCTGACCTTTCGGAGATTTCCAAAGGCAATGCACGCGCACTCTCTACAAAGGATGGCGGCTTTGCGGGTTTTGTGAAATCGAGTCGCTCAAAACCATGGATCGCAGCGGTGCGCGGCAATGCGCTGGCGGGTGGCTGCGAACTGCCGCTTACCTGCGATATGATTGTTGCGGCCGATAACTCACGCTTCGGCCTGCCTGAAGTGAAGCGAGGTATCTTTGCCGGTGCGGGCGGCGTCTTCCGCCTGCCGCGTGCATTGCCTCGCAATATCGCGCTTGAGATCGTGGCGACCGGCGACCCACTACCAGCTGAGCGTATGTATCAGTTGGGGCTGGTCAACCGCATGGTGCCGTCTGAAGACGTGCTGGCTGAAGCCAAAAGCCTTGCAGCGCAGATCGGTGCGAATGCGCCGCTGGCCGTTCGTAAAAGTCTTGAGGTTGCCCGTCAGGCTTATGATGGCACTGAAGAAGAGCTCTGGAAGGCCTCAAATGAAGCCTCTGCCGTGGTCTTCTCGAGCGAAGATGCCAAAGAAGGGCCACGCGCCTTCCTCGAAAAACGCGCCCCTGTCTGGAAAGGGCGGTAGGTAAAACAAAAGGCAGAGGCATGGGCCTCTGCCTTTTTTTTGATTTGTTCTAGCCTTGGCGGATATCCGCACCGAGTTGGGCCATATGGTCGAAGAATTCGGGATAGCTCGTTGCGATCATCGCCACATCATCTACCGCGACAGGGTTTTGCGCAGCGATGCCCATAACAAGCGCCGACATGGCGATGCGGTGGTCATGACGGGTCTCAACGGTGCCGCCGCCCGGCACTTTGCCGTCGCAGCCCTGAACAATGAAGCCGTCTTCCAGCTCTTCGACTTCCACGCCATTCACGCGCAGCAGGTCTACAGTCGCACGGATGCGGTCGCTCTCCTTCACCCGTAGCTCTTCTGCGCCAGTGATACGTGTTTCGCCTTTCGCAAATGCCGCCAGCACGCCGAAGATCGGGAATTCGTCGATCATTGCCGGCACCAGCTCTTCTGGCGGGTTAGTCGCGACCAGACGGTCTTTGCCGCGAATGCGCACATCAACAACTTCTTCGCCGCTGACGAGGCGCTGGTTAGTGATGTCGAGATCGGCCATGCCCTTAATGACTTCGAGGAAGCCCGAACGCGTCGGGTTTGTCATATGGCCTTCAATCGTCACGTCCGCATCCGATGAGATGAGCCCCGCCGCCAGAAGGAAAGCCGCTGAAGATGGGTCAGACGGTACGATAAAGTCCCCAGAACGCAGCTTCTGGCCGCCTACGATTGATACGCGCTGGCCTTCACCTTCGTCTGCCGACTGTAGTTCGGCGCCAAAGCCTTCCAGCATACGCTCTGTGTGATCACGGGTTTTGCGCGGTTCACGGACGATTGTCGTGCCTGTGGCATTAAGACCAGCCAGCAGGACAGCGGACTTAACCTGAGCGGAGGCAACAGGCGGTGTGTAGTCGATAGCGCTCAGTTCGGACGATCCGGTGATGGCCAACGGAAGCTGACCTTCATGTGGTCCCATCTGTGTGACCTGCATGCCCATTTCGCGCAGCGGGTTCAGCACGCGGTTCATCGGGCGGGAGGACAGGCTTTCATCACCGCACAGGCTTACGCGAATCGGATAGCCTGCCATGGCGCCCATCATAAGGCGTGATCCGGTTCCGGAGTTTCCGAAATCGATCGCATTTTCAGGTTGCTGAAAACGGCCAAGCCCCTGAACCGTCCATGCGCCTTTGCCGGTTTTGGTGACAGTTGCGCCAAGCTGACGGCAGGCTTCACCTGTTCGCAGAACGTCATCACCTTCCAGAAGACCCGTTATATATGAGGTGCCTTCTGCCATTGCAGCGAACATAATTGCCCTGTGTGAGCAGCTTTTATCACCGGGAGGTACAATTTGTCCCGAAATGCGTTTTACAGGGGTGGAAATCCAGACCATAAACTTGTCGACCTGTTATTGGTTACAAAACTGCTTTGACAGGGCGAGTTGATCATGGCAAGCGCTCGCCCCAAACGAAAACAAATAGATCGCCTAAGGGGGCCGCTGTGCCAAGAAAAGATTTGGGAACCAAACGTACTTGCCCGGAAACGGGAAAGAACTTTTACGACCTCAGCAAGGATCCGATCGTCTCTCCGTACACGGGTAAGGAATACCCGCTGTCTTTCTTCGAAGAAGTAGACATCACACCGGCTAAAGCGCCACGCGGTGCAGCTAAGCCGAAAGACCCGGAAGATGATGATGAGGACGAAGACGACGATGACATCGAGGATGTCAACAAGTCCAAGTCTGACGATGATGACGACGAAGAAGAAGACGATACGCCTGAAATCGACGAAGTAGATCAGGATGCGCCTATTCCAACTGGCGATGATGATGACGACGACGACACGCCAGGCGCTGTTCCGGACGGCTTCTCAGAAGACTCAATCGACGACGATGATGATGACGTTGTTCTCGACGATGATGAGGACGACTTTGACCTCGATGCAGACGTAGACATCGATGATGTCGACGACGATGTTGACGACGAAGACGACGACAAAATCTAAGACTTACGGCCGGGGCTTCGCAGAATTTTTTGGTCTTGAAAACGACCGGATTTCAGCGTAAGCCTCGCCCCTCTGAAAACTGGGGCTATAGCTCAGTTGGGAGAGCGCTTGAATGGCATTCAAGAGGTCAGCGGTTCGATTCCGCTTAGCTCCACCAGTTTTCTGTTTTCCCGGAAATTGACGCTTTAACGGTCTAAATGATCGCGGTTTCGTGCCGCAAATAAATGACCAAAACAGGCAAGAATTCGCGCGATTTCTGTTTAAAGAAACGCCCGTGATCATTTCATGACGACTGCGTTATACTCTTTCTTTGTTAATACATTTGTGCTAATTATCACCAAATCGGGTGAGCTCCTGTATGGAGATGCACTTGATGTGTAGAGTAGTGTTGAGTGCGGGGCGGTCCTTCTGGGCCGCCCTTGTGCTATTCAGGGCCTTGTTTTTTCTTGAAAAGCTTGGCTACTCGCCTCATGCGAGAAATATTCCCTTGAATTGTATATGCTTAAATAATCTATTCTTGAGTGAATTGATTCGTCTGAGTTGCGTTAACTATAAATCCCGCAAACTAACCAAAATTTCATGTTGCCTTACGTGGGTCGTTTTTCGGCGCTGGTGCGAGGCGCAGGACTTCTGTCTGATAGCGTTCGTCATCTCCGGCTGCCAGGTAATTGGCCGCGCGGGCGCACGCGTCCAGAAGCGCTTTCATCCACTCCTGATCGGCTTTAGGGAAGTCGGCGAGCACATAGTTCATGACGCGTGATTTGTCGCCGGGATGGCCCACGCCCATACGCGCCCGGCGTACGTCCTGACCCATATGGCTGATGATGGAGCGCATACCGTTATTGCCTGAATGGCCGCCGCCTTGCTTCATGCGAAAACGGCCGGGCGCCAGATCGATTTCGTCGTGGAAGACGACGATGTTCTCTGCGTCCACCTTATAGAAGCGGGCTGCTTCAGAAACGGCGCGGCCAGTCTCGTTATAGAAAGTCTGCGGCTTCACGAGCAGCGTTTTTACGGGACGCCCATCGACCAGAATATTGCCTTCGGCGATCTGCGCCTGGAATTTGGATTTCCACGGGCCAAAACCATGCGTACTGGCGATCTCATCTATCGCCATGAAGCCGATATTGTGACGGTTGCCTGCGTATTTGTCGCCGGGGTTACCCTGTCCAACCAGAATAAGCATGGGTGAAAATTTCCTGTCGCCTGAGCGTTTGAAGAATCCGAACATAAGATGAGCTTATGGCGTGAAAGCAGATGAGAAAAAAGGGCCAGACGTGAGCCTGACCCTTTTTGAATTCTGATTGTGCCAGAAACCTATTCTTCGGTTTCTTCACCTTCCGCGTCGTCTTCGCCATCATCAGATGTTTCAACAGCAGCCGTGCGGCCAGCAATTGTTGCGATTGTGAAGTCACGGTCTGTGATTGTTGGCTCAGCGCCCTCTGGCAGAGTGATGTCAGAGATTTTGACGTTGTCGCCGATTTCCAGAGCAGAGACGTCTGCAGTGAGGAATTCAGGGATTTTGCCAGCTGGAACGTTGATTTCAACTTCGTGACGAACAACGTTGAGCGTGCCGCCTTTTTTGAGGCCCGGAGATTTCTCTTCGCCAACAAAGTGTACAGACACTTCAACAGAGATGATTTGTTTCTTGTCGACGCGGAACAGGTCGACGTGCTCTGGAGCATCAGTTACCGGGTGGAACTGGATGTCCTGACAGATAACAGACTGCTTCTCACCTTTGTGGTCGAGTTCGATCATGTGCGCCAGGAACTGTCCGGAGTTCAGCGCTTTGATGACTTCGTTGAATTTCAGGTTGATCGCGACCGGATCCTGACCACCGCCGTAAAGGACGCCTGGAACCATGTCGTTACGACGAGCTTCGCGTGCGCCGCCTTTGCCTGTGCGCTCGCGTATTTCAACTGTCAGAGTGAGATCTGCCATAATTTAAATATCCTTTGTCCTGGAATCCGCCCGGCCCATCCGGGTGATAACCTGACTGACACGCGCTTCTTACGGCGCGGAAGCGGCGGCTATACGGGATAATGACGGGGTTGGCAACCTGCCTACAGGCCGGGAATTGGCGACACGTTGAACAGAGCTGCGTGGCCGCCCATCATCATCCAGCCGGTAATCGCGACTCCACCGATAACGGCAATACCGTCCCATAGCGCGCTCGGCGCTTTCGGTTCGGTCGTCGGGCGTTTCTTTATGGAGATGCGCACCATGACGGCCCACGCCAGAAATGCACCGAAGAAGATGAAGCTTGTCAGGTCCCAATTCACCAGAAGGTGACCCAGCGCCCAGATTTTCACGCCGACCAGCTGCGGGTGTTTGAACGTCTTTGCGATAAAACCGCGTGGCAGGCTGCCTGCGACGGCAAGGACGAGGGCAATCGGGATCAGGATAGAATTGATATGCTTCATGCCCTGTGGCGGCTCACCGAAGTATATCGTCGAGGCTTGGGCGTCTGGATATCCAAGGATCATGAGCACGAAGAAGATCAGCGAGAGAAGGGCGTAAAGGCCTTTCCACGGCATCGCGCCCAGTTTGGCGATCATGCCTGCGCGCAATCCTGGCGCAAAAGCGTGTATCAAATGGACGCCCAGAAAGCCGATCAGGCCAATCAGAAACAATGTCATGTCTTTCCCCGCAAGTTTTGCGGGCAGAGAAGCACAGATCGAACGGGTCGCCTAGCTTGCTCGCGCGGCTGTGACGCTCTCCCAGACGTTGACCGGTTCGTCGTCATCGCCGTCAAAGGCAACCGTCCGCACGATCGCCATACCGAGCGATCTGGCCACGGCTTCAGACGCGCGATTACCTTCATTGATAATGCACTGGCAGGGAAAGTCCGGGTCCTGAGAGAGAGCCCAGTCTAATGCGGCTCTCATGGCGGCTTTGGTATAGCCCTTGCCCCAATAGTCAGGATGGATACCCCATCCGGCCTCTGGAATATTCTTTAGCGGTGGATCGATTTCGGAGCGTTTGGACAAGGTGAAACCGCACTCGCCGATGAAGCGGTCTGTCTCAAGGTCGGCAATGGTCCAGTAGCCGAAGCCGAACATGGCCCAGCTGCCGATGTTTTTCTGTATTTGAGCCCAGAGATAGCCGGACGGACGAGGCTTGCCGCCAATATGCTCGTAAAAGGCGGGCGTCTGCCACATGTCGAACATAGGTAGAAAGTCATCGAGCGTGTTCGCACGCAAGCGAAACCTGTCGGTCTCGATGACCGGGATAGCGTCGGGGTTGAGCGCGGGAAGCAAATACATGACCAGCCTCCCGCAATCTGATGTCTTAGTCGAACATCTTGGAGATGGACTCATCGTTCGCGATACGGCGGATCGCTTCGCCGATAACGTGCGCGACGCTGAGAACGCGGACTGCTTTGGATTTTGCAGCGTTGGAGTCCGGCGCAATTGTATCTGCGATAACAATCTCTTTCAGGACGGACTTCTCGATACGCTCAACAGCAGAACCGGACAGAACGCCGTGTGTGACGTAAGCTGAAACAGATTTCGCGCCTTGCTCCATCAGAGCCGCAGCCGCGTTGCAGAGCGTACCGCCGGAGTCACACATGTCATCATAGAGGATACATGCGCGGTCCTGAACGTCGCCGATAATGTTCATGACTTCGGCCACACCGGCTTTCGGACGACGTTTGTCGACGATAGCAAGGTCACAGTCGAGGCGTTTTGCGAGAGCGCGCGCACGAACCACACCGCCAACGTCCGGCGATACGATCATCACTTTGTCAGCGCCGTAGTTTTCGCGAATATCGCGTTCCATAACCGGCGTTGCGATCAGGTTGTCAGTCGGGACATCGAAGAAGCCCTGAATCTGGCCGGCGTGCAGGTCCATTGTCAGGACGCGATCAGCGCCTGAGGTCGCGACCAGATTTGCTACGAGCTTGGCAGAGATTGGCGTACGGCCATCTGTTTTGCGGTCCTGACGGGCATAGCCGAAATAAGGGATGACCGCTGTGATGCGCTTGGCAGACGCGCGCTTCAGGGCGTCCATGGCGATCAGGAGTTCCATCAGATGGTCGTTCGCCGGGTATGAGGTAGACTGGATCACGAAGACGTCTTCGCCACGAACGTTTTCGTTGATGCGAACGAAAATCTCATTGTCTGCGAAACGTCGGAACTCTGTGTCTGTCAGAGGAATATCGAGATACTTCGCGATGTCCGCCGCAAGGTTCGGATTCGCATTACCGGTGATAAGTTTCATGATGACCCGCCATTGCCCAATACCCCTGAAAGGATTCTCATTTTGCCTTGGGGTTTTACTGGCCTTTTAGGACATTAACGCCGTGGCGCAACCAGTGAATCAGAGATTCTTTTTCAGCATCACCACCGAGGCATTTCGTCCGTAATCGGACAGCCCGTTTTTTACTCTATACCGGTTTGAAAAATAACGCGTTGGCTGGCTCAACGTGTCCTCGCCAACACATTCGACAGATTTCACCCCTTCGCGCAGCAGAATGCCTTCGCAGAATTTCCAGATATCGAAATAGGCGCGGTCACCTTCACCGGGCTGGAATAGCGGTTCGCACCAGCCATGCTTTTCAAGGAACGGGGCTCGAAGGTCAGGGCCGACTTCGAAAGAGGGTTGCGAAAGGCTCGGCCCGATCGCTGCGATCATATTGTCGGTATCGGCGCCGAGGCGAACCATTGCTGCGACGGTGTTTTCGATCACGCCGCCAAGCGCACCTTTCCAGCCCGCATGAGCGGCACCGACAACGCCCACTTTTTCATCTGCGATCAGCACCGGGGTGCAGTCGGCAGTGAGTACACATAGCGCGATGCCCTCGACGTTCGTGACCATTGCATCACCTTCAGGGCGGTCCTCCCATGAGAAAGGCTCTGTGATCTCCAACACGTTGGGTGAATGTATCTGATAGAGGGAGACCAGATGCGGTTCGGATGGGGCGCCAATCGCTGCAGCGACCCGCGCGCGGTTCTCTTCGACATTTGCGCGGCTATCGTCAGAGCCCGGCCCGACATTCAGGCTGTCATAGTCGCCTGAAGACACGCCACCTTCGCGCCCGAAAAAGCCATGCGATACCCGTCCGGCCGGCGAGAAATGGCTCGACTGAATGAATGGCGGGTGTGCTGTCATGATCGGGCTTTCTGATGGTTTGGGCAGGAGAGCCAGCGGAAACCATAGCAAATTTCGGGCACTGGTAAATGTGATTGGCCAACTGAAATCTGACTTTGACACTAGGTCATTCTCAGCTAGTTTACGCTGTATAAAAATATATCCATCAGGAGGAAGCCATGAAGAAAATTATCACGACACTTATTATCGGCGCGGCTCTGGGCGCAGCGTCCCCTGCGTTTGCCAATAGTCATGAAGAAGGTGAAGCAGCGCACGTCATGACAACATCCAACACAACGATTGATGCGCTGATGGCTGATGAAGCGGCACTGGCCGTTCTGAACGAGCACATCCCTGAGATCGTCAATAATCCGCAGATCAGCATGGCTGCAGGCATGACCCTGCACGACATTCAAATGTATGCGCCGGACCAGCTGACGAATGAGAAGCTGGCAGAGATTGATGCGGGTCTTGCGCACCTCGCGCACTAGGCATCCGAGCTTCGGCCCAAAAGAAAAGCCCGCCATTTTGGCGGGCTTTTTGTTTATGAGGTCAGGCGCTTTTCTTTGAAGCGGTCGCCATAGTCGACGGCGATGGAATAGTCCGGATCTTCCAGAACCGAGATTTCCACCATGTCGCCAGCCTTCTCCAGCAGGCGTTCGCAGTCCGGTGACAAATGGCGAAGGTGAAGTCGCTTGTTCACCGCGCGGTATTTCGCAGCGATGGACTCAATGGCTTCAATGCCGGAATGGTCGACAACGCGTGAGTTGATGAAGTCCACAACCACGTCTTCTGAGTCATTTTCAGGGTCGAACAAGTCAACAAAGCCGGTAGAAGAACCGAAGAAGAGCGGGCCTTCGATACGGTAGACTTTCCAGCCTTCCTTGCTGACGCCAGTGCCTGCATAGATGCGGCTGGCAGCGTTCCATGCGTAGGCGAGGGCCGACATGATGACGCCAACGACAACCGCGACGGCGAGGTCTGCAAAGACGGTGACGACTGTCACGACAATGATCACGATAGCATCTGTCAGCGGGATTTTGCGCATGATGCGGAATGAGCGCCAAGCGAATGTGCCGACGACCACCATGAACATAACGCCGATCAGCGCAGCAACCGGGATTTGCTCGATCAGCGGGGAGGCGAACAGGATGAATGACAGAAGGAAGAGCGCGGCAGCAATACCCGCGATACGGGTACGCGCGCCGGACTTCACATTGATCATAGACTGGCCAATCATCGCGCAACCGCCCATGCCGCCGAAGAAGCCGGTAACGATGTTCGCTGCGCCCTGTGCGACACATTCTTTGGATGCACCGCCTTTTGTACCGGTCATGTCAGAGACGAGGTTATGCGTCAGGAGGCTCTCGATCAGGCCAATGGCCGACAGGATCAGAGCGTAAGGGAAGATGATTTCCAGTGTTTCAAAATTCAGCGGCACCATCGGAATGTGGAATTGCGGCAGGCCGCCTGCGATAGAGGCAAGGTCACCCACAGAGCGCGTTTCAATGCCAAAGCCAATCACGATAAACGAAACAACTAAAATGGCTGCGAGCGGTGCTGGAATAACTTTCGTGAACTTTGGCAGGCCCCAGATGATCAGCATGGTCAGGGCTACGAGGCCCAGCATGATGATAAGGTCTGGTGCTGGCAGCCATTCGCCGCCAAGGCCCGGGCCATGACCGCCCGAAGCGTCGCCTGTGCCGACCTGAAACTGTCCCAGCTGGGCAAGGAAAATCACGATAGCGAGCCCGTTCACAAAGCCCAGCATCACGGGGTGCGGGACCATGCGAATGAATTTACCCCAGCGCAGCGCGCCAAAGATAACCTGCATAATGCCCATGAGAACGACGGTCGCGAACAGATATTCAACGCCGTGGTCGGCGACAAGGCTAACCATGACAACCGCAAGAGCGCCCGTCGCGCCGGAAATCATGCCTGGACGACCGCCGAACACAGCGGTGATCAGACCAATAAAGAAAGCAGCGTAGAGACCGACAAGCGGGTTCACGCCTGCGACAAAAGCAAAAGCTACGGCTTCGGGAACGAGCGCCAGCGCAACTGTCAGGCCAGCCAGAAGTTCGATTTTGATGCGGTCAGGTGTCAGCTTAACCGGAATAAAAGAGGTCTTTTCCTCGGCGCGAGCGGTCAAGGGTCTCTCCACTGGATCAGTCTGTTGTGATTATAGGACGCGCATTATCTGGCAGCGCGACTTTGATTTCCCCGCGTTCTAATACGGGCAATTTTGCAGTGCAGCAAGTCTGGGCCTAGAAAAAGGCCGCCGGGGCGGGAAGTTCGCCCGATGAAAAGCAGATGACTTTAAACCGGTCACCCATATCCTTCGGGTCGACCAGGCGGGCAGCTGCTTCGAATATTGACTGCGCAGTTTCAGGGTTTGCGTGAGTGAGTTGCTGCATGCGCGCTTCAGCGCCAAGGCTAAGAAGAAACGGTCCCTGATGGACGGCTCCGTGCACTGAGAGGCCTGCTTTCTCACCCTGATGACGCAACTGCGCGAAATCGACATCCACAGTCAGATCGCATTCGCCGGGCATTGCTAACGGATCGATTTGCTCGCCTTTGTGGAAGGCGCGAAGCGTATCTTCCGGTGGCAAATGGTTGGGGCCGTAGTCTATGAGCAGGGCGCGCATCGCATGGCCGCGCGCGGCAATGCCGGCCAGCGTCAGGGCCATGGTTTCAAGGCCGGGCTGCAGCTCAAAGCCTTTGAGGCGGTTCAGGTCGGGTGTAAAAAACGGCAGGTCATCCATAGGCTCGGCGCCCCAGATCAACTCACCCTCGGCGACGCCAACTTTGCGCTCTGCCCAACTGTTCTTCTCTGTGTCACGGATAAACTGACGGACAGGCAGACAGTCGAGCAACTCATTGGAGATCAGGATGAGCGGGCCGTCTTCGACATCATCAATCTGGGTGAGGAAATCAGGCTCGAAATCCGAAAGGGCGTCGGCCTGCACCTTTCGCAGGGCAGGGCTTGCCTCCACAAGTTTCAGCTTCATCGCTTTGAGGAATTCATCGCCTGCTTTCACGCCTGAAATGGCACGTAGCGCATCGCGCATTAGCGTAGCGCGACCGGGGCCGACTTCCATCAGAGTGAATGGTGAGGGCGTGCCCATCACCTGCCATTCGTGCAGCGCCCACAGACCGAGAAGCTCGCCGAATATCTGGCTGATCTCCGGTGCGGTGGTGAAGTCTTCTCCAACACCGGGCCGGGTCGCGTAGTATCCGTGCTGCGGATCATGCAGGCAGGTTTGCATGTAGAGCGAGACGGGCATTGGCCCGTCTGTTTCGATCATGCGGATAAGGCGGTCTTTCAGCCTCACCTGACTACTCCGCAGTTGCCATGTCGGATGGATTGCCCGACTTGTTGTTCATGGCGCGCCAGACAAGGAAAGCGCCGAGCAGCACCATTGGCACGGAGAGTAGCGTCCCCATGGTCAGCCAATCCGGCAGACCTTCTACGAAGGCGTCCGGCAGGCGGAACTGTTCTGCGATGGAGCGACCGGCAGCGTAGCCGAGCAGGAAGATACCCGTGACGAGGCCAGGGCGCTTCAGTGCGCCGAATGCCCATACGCCAATCGCAATGATGATGAAGAGGATAAGGCCTTCCATACCAGCTTCATACAGCTGGCTGGCATGGCGTGGCACTTCTGAGATGATCGAGCCATCAGACAGACGAACGCTGCAGTTCTCAACTGTGCGCTCGGCAAGCGGCACGAGATCAGGATCGCAGATATATTGCCACTCTTTCGTTTCCCAGTCGAAGGCTTGTGGCGGACCACCTGAACCATAGCCTTGCGGGAAGATAACGCCCCAACCGGATTCGGTCGGCCGGCCGTAGAGCTCGGCATTGATGAAATTCGCGCAGCGGCCAAGCAAAAGGCCGATTGGCGTTGCCGCTGCTGCAATGTCGGTCATGCGCAGAAGCGGGATTTTATGCGTGCGGCAGACATGCCATGTGGCAAGGCCAACGCCGATCAGACCGCCATGGAAGGCCATGCCGCCATCCCAGACGCGCAGGATCATGAGCGGGTCTGCAGCCAGTGCATCGAACTGGTATGGGAGCTGATAGAACAGAATATAGCCGAAGCGACCGCCCAGAATAACGCCGACCGTTGCCCAGAAGAGAAAGTCGTCAATGACTTCCACGCTGGCGGGTGATG
This sequence comes from Ponticaulis sp., assembly GCA_002723155.1. Classification (GTDB taxonomy): domain Bacteria; phylum Pseudomonadota; class Alphaproteobacteria; order Caulobacterales; family Hyphomonadaceae; genus Ponticaulis. Next base: position 54,022 of record PBNO01000004.1, read on the forward strand.
TACCGCCAAACAGGCGAGGGCGTTTGACCAGCGCCACCGCATAGCGCCAACCCAGCACCAGACCCAGCACATAGGCCATCGCGTACCAGAGAATATTGATCGGTCCGAGTGTCAGCCCGCCTATCGAAAACTGAGGAATCGATATGACGGCCGGATAAAGTTCCGGAAAATTGAAAGCGGCGGTCATTTGTCCCCTTTTCCTGACCTTGTTGAGAGGTCACATAGCCAACTCGAACAATTCGCGGTAAACCGCGTCTGCTGCCTGAAGGAGTAATCGAATGACACATGGAAATCCACTCCTAGATGACATGGCGAAAGTCATGACCGGAATGATGGATGCCGCGCAGTCTGCAGGCGAAGAAGCCAAAACAGTCATGCGCGCACAGGGCGACAAGTTTGTTGCTGAAATGGATCTGGCTCGCCGTGATGAGGTTGAAGCGCTGAAAGCTCTCGCACAGTCCGCGCTGGCGCGTGTCGAGGCGCTTGAAAAGCGCGTCGCTGAGCTGGAATCCGGCAAAGACTAACTGCGTCTCACGCAACACAGGTCTCAGAAAACTCACAACTTACTGCCTTACCCCTTTGGTAGGGCGGGATGACTCGTGTTAGTCGGGGCTGACAGGGGTCTTTTTTATTCAAGGGGAAACATGCCTTTAAACGCTTCATCTCAAGGTGATATCGCCGAAAACTCCATGGAACAGGTGGAACGCGTTCTCGAAGACGCGGACTGGTCCTATGAGCGCGATTCACGGAACACAGTGCATTGCATTGTGCCGACGCGATGGGGCGATATGGGCGCTGTATTCTCGATCCGTGAGCCACATCAGTCTCTCCAGTTCTCACTGACACTGGACGTGAAGCCGACGCCATCGCGCCGGGAAGAGCTCGCGGATCTGGTCATTCTCATCAATGACAAAATGTCTCTCGGTCATTTTGATTACTGGCCGGGCGATGATCTGGTGACGTTCCGGCACGCGATTTCCATGACGGGACGTATCGGGCCGGAAGCAACTGAAATCTCTGCAGTTATCGACGCGGCCTGCGCTTCAGCCGAAAAGTTCGTGCCATCCATGAATTATGTCATCTGGGCAGGTAAGAGCGCGATTGATGCCATGGACATGGCCATGTTCGAGACAATCGGCGAAGCCTGATCCGCCGCCGCGCGTCGCACCCCATATAATCAGCCTCATTTTTAGTGTACCCTCTGGCCATAATGGTGGGAGGGAAAGCCATGTCTTACGTTACGGGTTACGTTATTCCTGTGCCTGAGGGCGCTAAGGATGAGTACATGAATGCGGCCGAAATTATAGGCGCGCTCATGCTGAAATACGGCGCGACACGGGTTGTCGAAAACTGGGGCGCCAGCGTGCCGGACGGCAAAAACACCTCATTTCCACTCGCTGTGAAGAAGGAAGACGGCGAGGTGGTTGTCTTCTCGTGGGCTGAATGGGCGTCGAAGGAAGAAGCCGATAAAGCTGAAGCCCTGATGATGGAAGACCCTGAGATGGAAAACGTGCCTATGCCGTTTGACGGAACGCGTCTCATCTTTGGCGGCTTTGAGACAATCTATGACAAACGCGCCTGACGGTTCGAAAGCGACGCCACTACGAACGCGCGCGCTGTATCTGATTATCTGTGCGCTTGGCGTTCTTCTGGCTGGGTATGCCTTCCTGCCGGTCGCGGCCCATTGGGAGTTTGTCTTCCTTGATACGCTGATCGCGCCGGAAGAGGTTCGCGCGGCACTTGCCACTATGACGCCGGGCCAGAAGGAAGTTCATATCTGGGCGAGTTGGTTGCTCGATCTGCCATATCCGCTGTTCTATTGGGGGCTGTTTGGCGGCCTGATTGTTCGCGGATTGCCTTCAAGGGCGGGGATGTTGATCTGGGTACCTCGCGCGGCTTTTGCTTCAGATATTCTGGAAAATACCCTTCAGACATTCATGCTGTTGGGAACGGATGGTCTTGTCGGCGTCAAAACGGCAGTGACTTTGCTAAAGTTCGGGCTCTATGCGCTGGCTGCTTTGATCGCACTGACGGCGCTCATTGCGCTTGTCTTGCGCGGCGTTCGGGCAAGAGGGTAGGGCTGAAATAGCGCAGGGTAGAGCGCTTGATATTTCCCGTCAGGCGCGCATCTCATGGAATGTGTGATACGCTATATCCCTCAGGAGGCCGAATATGACCCAGGACACTGCTTTTCACGATGATGCTGCAAAGGCTGTTTTGTCGCTTGCCGGAGAGATGGCCTTCTCTCACATCACGCTTCCAAAGCTTGCCGATCGTATGGACAGGCCTGTCAGTGACTTTCTGAACCTGCCGCATTTCAATGCGCTGATTGTCGATTATCTGGATCGTGCCTGCGCCTCTGAACCCGTTGATGAGACAGAGAGCCTGCGCGAACGCCTGTTTGATATCGCCATGCTGCGATTCGAGGCGATGGAAGACCACCGTGACGGCGCTGTGGCGTGGCAGGATAGCTGGCTGATGAACCCGCTCAAGCGAGCGAAAGCCGCAAAGCGACGGGTGAAGTCTGCCCGCTGGATACTGACGCTGGCTGGTGAGAAGCAGGATGTTTTCCTGAAGCCGAAATCTGTTGTGCTGAGCGGTATTTTGTTCCGGGCCGAACAGGCCTGGCGCAAGGAAGAGGGCAAAGATTTTACGCGCACAATGGCTCAGCTTGATCGCGACCTTCGCGATATTGATAGCTGGGTAGAGCGTTTCAGTTCTTTTAGCCTCGGACCCTTCGGCAAAAAGAAAGCCGCTGATTTCTCAGCGGCTGTTTAGGTAGGGAGGAAGCGCCCCCAAATCGGGACGCTGAGGAAAAGGTGTTACGAACGAGCTTCGTGCATGTCGCTCAGTTCAGATACGCCGAGTGCAGCGACTGCTGCGTCAACGAGTTCTGAACGGCAGTTAGCAACTGTTTCAGCTGTATCCGTTGGTGCGAAAGTGTCGGAACGACGAGCGGCGTTACGGCAAACTGTGTTTGCGCGCGTCTCAATCGCTTCGTAATTGTCTTCGGTGGAGAGGTTAGACTCGAACTTGAATTCTGCACGGACTGGTGTTGCGTCTTGAGCAACAGCTACAGGTGCGAGAGCGGTAAGGGCGATAGCAACACAAGCAAGTTTCGTTTTCATGAGAACATCTCCTGAATGATTTCCGTGGTCTCGTTGGCCACGTAATCAAACTAGGGGATGCCTCATTATTCGTCTAATGAATAGATTTTATTGAGAGTATTCTCTGCTGGAATATTTAGGGTGTTCCTTGGCTACATCGCTCAACAGCCCACGCAGCCAGCGGTGAGCCGGATTCGCTGTCAGGCGATTATGCCAGATCATGCTCACATTGAGATCGAAGCTCGGCATCTCTTTTGGCACTTCGCGGTAGACAACATTCTGGAAGCTTGCCTGGTAAGCTGCGAGACGACGTGGCACCAGCATAACGAGGTCGGATGCCGCAACAATCGCCGGGCCAGCAATGACCTGAGTGATCGTGATGCCCACGCGACGTGGAATATTGTAGCGCTCATAATAGCTGTCGATCACGCTGTCGTCTGTGTCGGCGCGCGTCACCACAACGTGTCGGGCTTCTGTCAGACGGTCGAGGGTCAGCTCGCCTTCGCTGAGCGGGTGACCTTCGCGCATCAGTACAACGCTTTCACTCGCTTCGATCAGGACTTCCGACTCAAACGGATCGCTAAGAGGACCGTGCGTAATCAGCGCCATGTCGACTTCATTCTTCTCGACGCGGTTGAGTGCGTTGGACACATCTGGGAATAGGTGCAGCTCGATGTTCGGCGCGATCTTGTCGAGGCGTTCCATGACGGCTGGCATCATCAGACGGGTGATGAGGTCGTTTGTGAGAATGCGGAAGACGCGGGCATCGGTTGCCGGATCAAATACGTTAGGCTCCAGCGCATTGGACAGTTCCTGCAGGGCCTGTTGCACCGGCATGGCCAATTCGATGGCGCGCGGCGTTGGCTTCATGCCTTCAGCGCAGCGTATGAAGAGGTCATCTTTGCAGAGATGGCGCAGGCGATTCAGTGCCTTGGAAACAGCTGGCTGTGACATACCAATGCGTTCACCGGCCCGTGTCGTGTTCCGCTCAACCATGAGTGCGTCGAATACGACGAGGAGATTGAGATCAACGCCTGCAAGATTCATCTGAGAGTGCTTCCAAAAAAGTATACAACTGAAAAGATTATCAGGACTCGTGCCTGTTACAAAGTTTCACAGCGTAGTCAAATCGTCACAAATAACAATTCGCGTCTTTATTTGGGGCCTGCTGCGTAAACTGGCAATGCCTCCACGTCAGGTTCGACCCAGCTTCTGCGTGCCTCTGGCGTAAACAGAATCGTTTTGGACCAGTAACGGAAAATCCAGTCAGACCGGTCGAGACCGGATTTCAGAACATGGTTCACCGCCTCATGCAGACTTAGCGCCTCGCAGCCTTTCAGCGCATGAGATGCCATGCGGATTGAGGCGAGTGTGATTGTCTCATGATAGCCTTCAGTGTCTGAATTTGCGACTCCACAGGCCAGGTTATAGCGCTGGATCATGTCAGGCATGTCGCGCTCTGCATCATAAAGGGGAGAGCGGATCAGCCAGACAGCGGCGGCAAAATGAGCGTTATGCGTCCATTCCGGCTTGGGTAGCGTTCGATCGCGTAGGCCGTGCGCAATATGAAATATGTCTTTGTCAGATGTGTACATGTCAGTGGTCCTGTTTGGCCGACGAACCTGACACAGACCCGCCGGAAAGGCGGGGAGGGGAGTTGGAGCTAAATCAGCCCGGCAATCACACACACGCACACCTTCGCAGAAGAAAGCGACTTTCCTGTCTGGATCTGTTGCGTGGTGCGGTGCGTATTCATAACCGTGCCATACGCAATTTCATGTCTCTCGCAAATACCCATATAAATTAAAGGGTTGATATTTTCTGTTTTTCGATATATTTGCTCGGCATACCAACTCTTGGAGGCACACGTGAACAACTAGGAAGCACCATAAATCCTTCCCACAATTGCATAGTGTTCACGCATGTCTTTCCTTACATTGCAGGCTGTTTCTGCCGTCGCGCCCGACGGTCATCACCTGTTTTCCGATCTTTCTTTTTCTCTTGGTTCCGAGCGCATTGGCCTTGTCGGCCGGAATGGCTCTGGCAAGTCGACCTTGTTTCGCATGGTGTCGGGCGAGGTTGTGCCCTCGCAAGGGCATATCGCTGTGTCCGGGCGCGTCGGTATTTTGCACCAGACGCCGAAAGGGCATGCCACCAGCCTGGCGGGACTGTTAGGTGTTGAAAGCGCACTCGCATGCCTTACCCGCATTGAAAACGGTCAGGGCACCGAGGATGATTTTGCCAATGCTGACTGGACCCTGCCGGCGCGACTGGACCTCGCGCTTGATCAGGTTGGTCTGAGCGATCAGCCGCTCACCCGATCAACCGGTACGCTTAGTGGAGGGGAGGCAACGCGGGTGAACCTCGCGCGGCTTATCCTAGATGAGCCCGATATCCTGTTGTTGGATGAGCCGACCAATAATCTCGATGCTGCAGGGCGAGACCTTGTTGCTGCTTTCCTTGCGAACTGGAAAGGCGGCGCAATTATCGCCAGTCATGACAGGCAATTGCTTGAGGGCATGGACCGTATCATCCATCTCTCGCCTGTGGGTGTTAGTATACATGCGGGGGGATGGAGCGCGTTCGAAGCCGCGCGCGCTGCAGAGTTGGAGCGTGCGCAAAGTGACGTCGAGCGGGTAGGCAAGAAGCTTGCCCAGACCAATCGCGGCATTCAACAACAGGCCGAACGCAAGGCGCGCCGAGAGGCGGTGGGAAAAGCCGCCCGTCGGTCGAGGTCTCAGTCCAAGCTGTTTCTGGATGCTCAGAAAGAGCGGGCAGAGGGTACGGCGGCGCGTGATGCCGGTCTGGCTGCCCGCCAGCGCGATGAGGCGGAAGCCGACCTTGAGACGGCACGAAAACAGATCGAGATACTGACCCCGCTTACGATAGACCTGCCTGATCCGAAGGTTGGGGCTGATAAGAGGCTGCTTTCGGTTGCAGAGCTTCAGGCCAGCGTGAATGGCAGGCCTATTTCAGAACCTGTGTCGTTTGAAATGCGCGGACCCGCCAGGCTGGCTGTCCGCGGTGGAAACGGGGCGGGTAAATCTACGCTTCTGCGCACGATACTAGAGGCAGTGGACGCTGAAATCCCGCCACAAATCGAACTCGGTGACATACGCATTGCTATGCTGGACCAGCATGTATCCATACTGAGACCGGATGTGCCGCTGCTCGACCAGCTCCTAGAGGTGCATTCTTCCATGACGGTGAACGATGCGCATGCCTGGCTTGCCCGATACGCCTTCCGGAACTCGGATGCCCATCGTCTGCCGGGAAGCCTGAGTGGCGGCGAACGGATGCGGGCCGGCCTCGCAATGATGACGGGAGGCAAAGAAGTGCCTCATCTGCTTATTCTGGATGAACCCACTAATCATCTGGATATCGACTCAATCGAGATTCTCGAGCATGCTCTGGCGGGCTTCAAAGGCGGCATTCTGGCGGTGAGCCATGATGATCGCTTCCTGAAGGCCATTGGCTGTGAACAAGGTATAAATCTCAAGAAATTATCGATTGACGATAATATCGAAAAACAATAACATATCCATATTGTTTTTAGGGGAGTGGATCTGACAATGCAGGCTGAGAGTACGCGTGACCAGCGATTTTGGGATAAAATCGCAGACCGTTATGCCGCGAAAAAAATTGATGACGAAGCGGTGTATCAGGAAAAGGTCACGCTGACGCAGGCATATCTGAACCCGGAGATGAAGGCGCTGGAGTTCGGTTGCGGCACTGGCTCTACAGCCTTATTGCACGCGCCCTTTGTTCAGCACATTCTCGCGACTGATTTATCGCCCGCCATGTTGGAGCACGGCCGACGCAAAGCGGATGCTGGCGGCATTGAGAACATAACCTTCCAGCATTCAAGCGTTGAGGATTTCGAAGCGGAAGACGAGACTTTTGATGCTGTGCTCGCGCTTAACCTGCTTCATCTGTGTGAAGATCCCTGGGCGGTCATCGCCAAAATCCATGATCTCCTGAAGCCGGGTGGCGTGTTCATTCAAAGCACGCCTTGCCTTTCCGATTACGGCGCTGTGACGCAATTCGCTATTCCGGTCATGCGCGCAATCGGTAAAGCCCCGTCGACAACTCATTTCTCTACCGACCAGCTTGAGCAGAAGCTCGATGAGACGGGCTTTCGGATTGATCGCTTCTGGCAACCTGCAAAAGGTTCATGCTTCATCGTTTGCCGGAAGTCGCCGGACTAGAGCCTCGGAATTTTTCTGAAAATTTTTCTAAGTACGATCAACATTTAAAAATCGTATTCTGTCTTAACTTCGTGCGGGGAAAATTCCACGGGGAGATGGGATGAGTCAGTTTGGTAGTGGGCAGGGGCGCTCACATTTCGGAAAGCGTACATCCGGATTTCAGGATGGCGGGCGTCCACACATGGCGCGGATGAGCCGTGATGAAGAGCTATCGCCGTCTGCATTGGCCTTTCTGGAAGCGCAGCTAGGTATAAAGTCCGACCGGCCATCAGGTGCGCTGGACTTAACGGGCGGCTCTGCTTCGAAAGGTTCTGAGAAGTACGGAGAAAAGCCGGTCGCGTGGATCAGGATTATCTCGTATCTGGTCGACAGTCTCATCGTCGGACTGCCCTTTGCGATGATCGCATGGCCAGCATTCGTTGCTGAGATGGAGGCACCAATGGTTGGTCCGGGTGGTAAGGTCGTCGGTCAGGTCGCCGGAAGTGCTGCGGGCGAACTGGTGATCTGGAAATACCTGCTGATGTATTCAGTGCTGCGCGGCATCTATTCAATTGCGCTTGAATCGTCCTCGCTGCAGGCGACCTTCGGGAAAATGATGTGTGGTCTGGTGGTGACCAATAAGCAGATGGGGAAGCCGTCCCTTGGCGGAATCATCATGCGAAACACGTTAGGGCGTCTGGTTCTTAACGTGATCCCGTTTTCCATCGGATACTGGATGCTTGCCTTCAATCCGCAGAAGAAGGGTCTTCACGATATGATGGGTGGAACGCTTGTCTGCACGAAGGGCTCTGCGCCGAGTGAGACATTCTCTCAGGTTTTTGCCTGAGGCAATTTCCCACGCTCAAAGAAAAAAGGCCTGCTCGTTTGAGCAGGCCTTTTCTTTATACAGTTTGAAAACCGGATCTATTCTTCTTCACCGGAAGATGGCTCTTCGCCAGCATCAGCTGCGCCATCAATCGGTTTCAGGTTCACAGCTTTCGGGCCTTTGCCGCGCGCATCAGCTGCGAGGTCGAAGATCAGCTTCATGCCGTCTTCAACACCCGGCAGACCGGAACGTTCGACGGAAGAAATGTGAACAAACACGTCGTCGCCGCCTTCGTCAGGTGTGATGAAGCCGAAGCCACGTTCCTGATTGAAGAACTTAACTGTACCTGTGAGACCTTCTTTTTCGATCTGCATTGGCTGACGAGGAGGACGATCTCCGCCGCCGCGGAAACCACCGCCGCCGCCTGGACGACCACCACCGCCGCGATAGCCGCCGCCACCGCCGCCACGGTATCCACCGCCGCCGCCGTCACGATCACCGCCACCACGATAGCCGCCGCCACCGCCGCCGCGGTATCCACCGCCGCCGCCGTCGCGATCACCGCCACCACGATAGCCGCCGCCGCGGTATCCACCGCCGCCGCCGTCACGATCGCCACCGCCACGGTAGCCGCCGCCACCGCCACCGCGATAGCCGCCTTCATTATTTCTGGAGCTTCCGAAGTCACTCGGAGCTGGATTATCAAATGGATCGGAGAAAGGACTACTGCCGAAATCGTCGTTGCCAAACTCTCTGCGGCCACCCCGTTTAGGGCGGCGCCCACGACCACCGTCACGCCCGCGGCGCGGTTCGTCGTCGTCAAAACTCATATCTGTATGCTGTCCTCTCTCGCGAAGTCAGGTTTTCCTGTTCTCTTCTGTACTTCGCATTTCCATCTGCGTGCTAACTTGTTCTTGCCTTGATCATCGCAGAACACTTCAAGGCTTGAGGAATATGCCCGAAAAACCGTGATTCAGCAACGAAAAATGCTTCATACGCGAGGCCGGGCCATATGGCAGTATCTCTGATAAACGGCATTTATGACGCGCTATTTTGATTGCGGATGGCGAATTTCGTGCGATTGGCTGTCGGATGCGTATGAGGCGGCTGAAATTTGGTGCTGGAGCCGAATCGAAAAACATTCAAATATTCAACATGTGAGGGCAATTTTCGGGAGTTTCCCATTTCTGTTTTGCTGATAGACGACAATCACGCAACCGCGAGGCTGATGGGGCATCTCCTCGCGCTGACAGAATTTGCCTCGATTGAATTTTTACATGCAGACACGGTCGAAGACGGCCTTGAGACGCTGTCATCAGAGCCGGTTGACCTTGTTTTTCTGGATAATCGGGTCCCGCCGCATCAGCGCTTTGAAGACCCGTTGCGCAAAATCAGGGCCTGCTCTTCTGCGAAAGTGATTTTGCTGACGGGCACCGATCTGGAAGATCTGGGCTATGATGCCTTGCCCGCCAGTCTGGATGGGTTTCTGTCCAAGAATGATTTGTCTGCGGCTAGTCTCACCGGAATTCTGAAACAGGTTTTCTAGCTATCCGCTGAATGGAAGTCCGCCATTAAGCATCCAGAACACGCCGCCAAATGAAGCGATGGTCACCCAGAAACCGAATAAGAGTTTCATGCCGGATTTTGCGATTTGGTCTTCAATTGGTAGCCAGTCTTCGTGAAGCTCTGGTCTCCCCCACGTATCTCTCATTGCGCATGACCTCAGTTCCGCCCGCGCTAACACGCGGGGGTGCAATATGATGGTTTTCTATGATCTCTCCCGACCGGCGTTCTGGCATCGGCCTCGCGTTAATAATCTGTTGAACGGCTTAGGGATTTCTATCTGCACTCAACCAATTTTGGCTGAAATTTCCAGCAAACCGTCAGCAAACAAAAAAGGCGAGCCGTATGGCCCGCCCATGTTAATTTTGAAACGAAAAAGTAAACCGGTCTGGTCTTTTTCGTTAACACTTTGCCGCTGCAGAAAGCTGTTAGCGGCGCCGGTACTGATATTCCTCAATGTCGTCGACGATGATGGTGTAGGCCGCATCGGCCAGATCGGTTGATTGCGTATCAGCAACCAGCGTACCGCGAATCCACACCGCCTGAGGCATGTCCCGGATAGGCATGGTTTCAGACAGCTGCGCAAAAACAGTCTGGTTCGGCGGGGGCGGCGGCACGTGTACACATGCGCCTAGGGTCGGAACCAGAAGGAATTCGTCAATTTCGGCTGCCGGGCTGAAATCCAGCGGCACGGTATAGCCAGGCATTCTGATTTTTCGGCCGTTTAATTCTTCAACCGTGTTGTAAGTGCCGATCTGGACGCCGACGTCATTCGGGCCGCCTTCTGCGATATATTCGCCAGAGGAGAGCATTTCCTGCATTTGCATGGCGTACATTTCACGCAGACGCTCTTCTTCCCCCTCAGGCAGCAGATCTTCCCACATCACTTCCAGATACCCGTCGGCATCAACCGGATCTTCCCAAACAGATTGCTGGACCGGTTCTTCCACCGTAGCCGGTGCATCGCTCTGCTGTGGCTCAGCTTCGGTTTGCATACCACAGCTCGCCATTGGAACGGCCATGGCTGCCAGAAGAAGTTTGAGGGTCTGATTCATATCATATCTCTCAGAGTTTGATGGACAGTCCATCTGCGAGCGAATTCTTAAGGGCCTGTATGGCCGGAATTAGGCCGAGTACGCCAGCAGTGACGATAACGGCCAGAAAAACTTTCAGATCGGTCATGCCGGGATAGGTCCCCGCGAGCGCAATACCGAACCGTGCTTCAAAAATGGGTGCAGCCAGCGCGCTTGCAAGATAGACAAGTGCGATGCCAAACGCCGCACCTGTTGCGGCCAGAAGCACTGCTTCGCTGATCAGGAGCGTCATGATCTGTGCGGGGCCCGCACCGATCGCGCGGAGTACAGCCATTTCGCGGCGGCGTTCGCGCAGGCTTGTCAGGATGGATGTCAGGATCGAGACGAGGCCGACAAGGATCACAAACGCGGATACGGCCATGAGCGCATTACCTGCCACGCCGACCAGCTCCCAGACTTCTGCAATCGCCTGTGCGGGCGGCGCCGCGACTAGCGCTTCCTGAGAATAGGTGTTGATGGCCCGCATGGTATTTAGCGTGCTGCGACGGTCACTCAGGCCAACGAGCGCGGAGGAGATAATATGCGGGCGCAGATTGAGCTGACGCACATCATCAGCGGTCATCATGTTTGCAAGCGGTGAGGGCGCGCCGCTCTGCCACCCGACATGGATCGCTTCAATCGCTAGCAATGAGACGAGAACGCTCTCGTCTACGGGCGTGCCGGTCGCATCAAGAATGCCGGTGATTGTGAAAGGCCGGTCGCTATGGTCCTGAAAGCTGACCGGACCCGTGCCGTGTGAAAGCTCGATCTCGTCTCCGACAGCATAGCCTTTTTCTGCGGCTACATCGGCGCCGACGACCACATCATAAAGATCATCGAACGGAACGCCGTCTGCAAAGCTCACATTCTGGCGGTCACGGAACTGATAGTGCTCGAAAAAGCTCTGGTCTGTGCCGACGACACGGTAGCCATCATGGGAATCGCCGAGGGAAATTGGCACGGTCCATTCAATGTCACTGCGGCTTTGTAGCCATTCATAGCTTTCCCATGTCATACCCGCAGCCGGATCACCGATATGGAAGACGGTGAACATCACCAAGCTAACCGGGCTGGTGCGAGCGCCGACAATCATGTCCGTGCCGGTGATCGTCTGTTGGAAGCTCTCCTCGGATGACGTCTTCAGTTTATCGACGCCGAGGAACAGCATCACACTGACCGCCACGGCAGTGATGGTGAGGAGCGCAGAGGCGCGGCGATTCCAGAGGCTTGCCCAGGCAAGCGAGATCAGGGCTGAAAGGCTCATACTCGCGCCTCCGCAGCGATAGTGTTCAGTGTTTCAAGGTCTTCGATCCGGCTGAATGCACTGCCCAGATGCTCGTCATGGCTGACGAAAAGCAGTGCGGACCCCGCTGCCGCGCTCTCTTCCTGCAGAAGTTCGAGAAAGGCATCGCGCGCTTTGGTATCCAGCGCAGAGGTTGGTTCGTCGGCGATAATCAGCTTCGGGCGGCCCATCAGGGCGCGCGCGACGGCAACGCGTTGCTGCTGGCCGACAGAAAGGTTGGTGACCTTGCCGTTGAGAATACGATCATCGTTCAGGCCCAGCCGGTCCAGCAGGCGCCGGGCTTCGTCGTCAGGTGTCGTGCCGGTCTCGGCGACCCGTTTACGACGCTCGGCTGAAAGCTTGCAGGGAAGGGTCACATTCGCCTTCACGCTCAGATAAGGCAATAGATTAAACAGCTGGAAGATCACGCCCATATCTCGCGCACGGATACCGTCTCGCTTTGCGTTCGATGCGGTGGCCAGGTCTTCACCGGCAAATTCGATCTGCCCGGAATCTGCAGTCAGAACGCCAGCGATCAGCCCGAGAAGTGTGCTTTTGCCGGAGCCGCTTGGCCCGCGCAGAAACACATGCTCGCCCGCTTCGATTTGGAACTCGGGGATGCGCAGCAGAGCTGGCGCACCCGGCCAGGCGAATTCGACATTCTTCAGGCTGAGTAGAGGCAAAATATTCTCCGCTATGGACGGCTCATTGCTGGGTTTGATGCGGACAGCGTGGTTGCATCAGCGCCGCCGTCGGTCATGAACGTTGTCTGGAGGGTTTCAAAACCCGGAAGGGTTTCAAACACCGCGAAGTTCACAGAAGACAAACGATCAGGACGCTCGCATTCAGCTTCGAAGGTGACGAGGAAGTTTGCGTGTTCGACGGGTGCGGCGGCTTCAGCATGGTGCTCGTGATGGTCCGCATGCTCTTCGTCATGATCGTGATCGCCATGCTGTTCATGGTCGTGTCCACCTTCAGTGTGGTGACTGTCATCGTGTGCGTGTGATGCGTCGTGGCTGTGCCCATGTTCGCCAGCGTCTTCGCCCTCATAACCTTCCTGTTCAACCTGCTGGCTCTGGAACGTGCACTGAGCGCGTGATGGCAGAGAGAGGAAGTCTTCTGTCATGTCAAAACTGGAAAGATCAGCGACAGAGAGGAGCGCGCCTTCTGGCGTCCGGAAGTTTGCAGCAGGCGCCGCAATCTGAATGAAAAGATCGTTTCCTTCCAGCAGGATGAAGGCTTCACCTGCGCCGTGAACGTGTGCGCGCGCCTGACGTGGCGTTTCTTCATGGGCCGACGCGGCGATCATTGACAGAAGAGTTATACCTATAAGTCCAATTGGCATTTGAAATCTATTTCATCCTCTTCTACATAGGGCGTGGATATTATAACATAAAGCGGATCGAGCGAGGCGCAACACGCACGACTGCTCGATCGGAGATTTTTCCAGACGTGTTTTCGACACCCGTACTGGCTACGCTGTTTCTGACCAGCTTAGCTGCATTTATCGCAGCTCTCGGTTTGATAACAGTGGCAATTCGCAGTGACTGGAGCCAGAAGTATGGACCGGTCTTTGCGCTGGTGGCCAGTGGACTTTTGCTGACGATGGTGATTACGCACCTGGCGCCGGAAGCTCTGGCGGCAGGCCCGCTTGCGGCCTATCTGATGCTGGGCGGATTTTTCCTCGGCCTGTTCGTGCATGATATTCTCCGCACTCTGTTGCCTGTGCCAGACCCGAGAACGCTTGCTGCCGGTATTACGCCCCTGATCGCTATCGCGATCCATTCGTTTCTGGATGGCATGATCTACACGATCAGCTTCTCAAGAGGGATGGATACGGGTGTCTACGCGACGCTCGGACTTGTGATGCACGAGTTTCCCGAAGCGATCATCACCTTCGCGCTGCTTCGCGCTGCGGGCATTTCAAACCGACTGTCATTCATTCTGGCATTTCTGGCAGCAGGACTTACCACGCCGCTTGGCACCATTGTGATGATCCCTCTGGCGTATACTGTCGACCCAGACATTCTGTCTTATTTGTTTGCCGTTTCGGCCGGACTTTTATTGTTTGTATCGACCGGCCCGCTTATGGCGCATATGCAGTCCGAACATCCGATCCGGTCTGTGCCTGCACTTGGTTTCGGCATCGCAATTGCGTTGATTGTAGGTATACTGAGTGCGCCGCATCTGGGGCACGATCATGCGTTCGATCAGCACTTGATCGATGCACGTCACACTCACGACTGAGCAAATGACCTAGCTGGCGGCGATTAGTTGTTTGCCTTTGATCGCCAGAACGTTGGACATGGTTTCCATCAGATTCCGGAAATTGATCGGCTTGCCTTCGAAAGCGTCACAGCCGGCATCAAAGCAGCTGTCGCGGTCTTTCTTGCTTACATGAGCCGTCAGCGCGATGATCGGGAGCGAACGGGTTGCCGGATTGTCACGGATTTCACGCGTCGCATCGAGGCCAGATAATACAGGCATGGAAATATCCATAAGGATAATGTCTGGAGATTCTGACGCCGCTTTTTCGACTGCAATTTCGCCGTTCTCTGCGCCAATGACGATAAAGCCCTGACGTGTGAGGCGGCGAGCCAGCATGTTGAAGTTGTCCTCATTGTCCTCAGCAAGGAGAATTCGGGTCATGGTTTCCAGCTCCTGGGGTGTGTCCCCGTTTATTATGCCTTGGAGGTGTCACCCAAGGTCAGTTTAATAGCGATAGTAAGCTTCCACTGTCTCTAAAGTCTTAATTTTGCAGTGAATAACCTAAAGAATTAAGCGCTTGCGCGATCAGTATTTGATCTTGTCTTTGGCTGGTTTTGTGTACGACTTGCCGGGCGCTGATCATGGCGTGCATGGCGGGCGACTTCCGCGACCACGTCTTCGCGGCTGGCCGGTTTACACAGATAGGCGTTTGCGCCAGCCTGAATGAATTTAGCGCGCTCCGAATCCACGGTATGGATGATGACGGGCACATCGCTCAAATCTGCGCTGGTGCGAATGTCGTGCAGAAGTTCCATGCCTGTTTTACCCGGAAGATGGACATCCAGTACAACGGCCGCGGGTTGGCTCTGGCGCATTTTCTGGAGGCCTTGCTCGGCGGAGCGAGCATGATGAAGCTCAAACCCAATGGTCTGCAGATCGCGAGACAAAAGCTCGTGCACGTCGGCGTCGTCATCGATAANCAGAACGACAGGTCGGTCCTGCGTTGCCTTGGTGTCTTCATCGAGGCCTTTTGTACTCGATTGAACATTGATTGGAAAATGGAGCCGGAATGTCGACCCTTTATCCTCAACGCTCTCAACGCTGATCTCACCGCCAAGCAGCTGGATCAGGCGTTGTGAAATCACAAGGCCGAGGCCCGTTCCACCATACTTGCGTGTGAAGGACTCGTCCGCCTGAGAGAACGGTTTGAAGACGCGGTCGAGCTGCTCTTCTGTCATACCAATGCCGGTATCAGTCACTTCCAGAACAAAGCCGTCAAACCCGCCAATCTCTTCAGAGTATCCGCGAACAATGATGTCGCCTTCGTGAGTGAACTTCGCTGCGTTGGACAAAAGGTTAAGGAGGCACTGCTCAAGCCGGTGACGGTCGGACCAGACCAGTTGCGCGTTTTCGGGAAGATCGATCGTCAGCTTCACTGGTTTGTCGGCCAGCATCGGATACACGGTATCACTGGCCTCTTTCACCATAACGCCAAGGTCGAACTGGCCAATCTCGGTGTCGAGGTGGCCTGCTTCAATCTTTGAAAAGTCCAGAATGTCATTGATGTTCAGCAGAAGACGTTTGCCCGCCAGAATGATCCGCTTATGGTCCTCAACGTCTGCGTCGCGCGCATCCATTTCGGCGTCTTCCATCATCATCTCGCTATAGCCGATAATCGCATTAAGCGGCGTGCGCAGTTCGTGGCTCATATTCGCCAGGAATTGAGACTTGGCGAGATTGGCCTCGTCCGCGTGCTGACGTGCCAGCTTCTCTTTGTCTTTTTCGAACATCACATTCAGCATATGGTCAAATGACCGGTAGCCAGCGCGCGCAATCGCAACCGACTGAATAATGATCAGCGCGCCAAATGTGAGCGCGTAAGGCTCGAAATCCGCTGTTGATAGCGCGTGCAGGTTCAGCAAAAGTCCGGTGGCCGGCACAAGCGCCGTAATGAATGGCATGCTTGGCTTAAAGGTATGCTGGCCAGCAACATTCATCATGACGACGACACTTATCATGGCCCCGATCGTCGGCGCAGGCTGAGGCAGATTCCATAAGAACAGGCCGGGCAGGGCATAAGCCCATGTCATCAACAGGGTCGGGACTAAAATTTGTATGTAAACAATGAGGGAGACCGTGCGCGCAGACACGATTTTGCCATTGATCGAGCCGTCAGGACCGAGCTCGATCGTCTTTTTGTTCTTGAAGTAGCGGAATACGCGTACGGCTGCGATGGCCTCTAACAGAATAACGACACCGGCCCATGCTGCGATCAGCCCGAGATGCTGGAAATCCGTCGCAAACGCGACCAGCGGCATGAAGCAGAGATTGCACACGAGCCGAACAATCGCATAGCGCGTTGATGTCCGTTTCAGATACTGGTCCAGCGCCGCGATGCCGCGGTCATAGGTTTCCTGATCCAGTACATTGTCATTCTGACTCATGTTAATCTCCGCAGCTATGTGCGCAGACTAGAGCAGAAAAGTCTTTTTATCCTGTTAGCGTGACTAGAGAAAACGGTTAAAAATCAGTTGATTGTAAAGTGTAGTTTCGGCTGGTCCTGCGCGGGGCTTTGGCATATTTGCTACGTTTTTCATGACCTGTTTGCGACTCACTAAGTCGTGCTAGGAAGTGTCTATGAGCGACTTTTTTCCTTCCGACCGTCCCGCGTCTGCCAATCTTCCCGAGCTGTCCGTTTCGGAGCTTGCCGGTTCCATCAAACGAACCATTGAGACGACGTATGACCGTGTTCGTGTGCGTGGTGAACTCGGCCGCGTAACGATTGCAAAGTCCGGTCACATGTATGCCGACCTTAAGGACGATAAGGCCGTCATAAATACGATCATGTGGAAAGGCAGCGTGTCGCGCCTGCCGTTTCGGCCTGAGGAAGGTTTGGAAGTTGTTGCCGAGGGAAAGTTGTCGACCTATCCGGGGCGTTCCAACTACCAGCTGATCGCAGATACGATGAACCCTGCTGGCGCCGGGGCTCTCATGGCGCTGCTGGAGGAACGTAAAAAGAAACTCGCTGCCGAGGGCCTGTTTGAAACGTCGCGCAAACAGCCTCTTCCGTACTTCCCGAAGGTGATCGGCGTTGTGACTAGTCCGACCGGTGCGGTCATCCGTGATATTCTCCACCGGATATCCGACCGGTTTCCGGTGCATGTGCTAGTCTGGCCCGCGCTTGTGCAGGGCGACAGAGCGGCCCAGCAGATCACGGCGGGTATTGAGGGCTTCAACGCGCTTACGCCGGACGGCCCCGTGCCGCGCCCTGATGTGATTATCGTGGCGCGCGGCGGTGGCTCGATTGAAGATCTCTGGCCATTCAATGAAGAAATCGTCGTGCGGGCGGCAGCAGCATCTGAAATACCGCTCATTTCAGCGGTCGGGCACGAAACAGACACCACGCTGATCGACTATGCGTCGGATCGACGGGCCCCGACACCAACAGGCGCCGCTGAGATTGCTGTTCCGGTACGGTCCGAGCTGGTGCAGACGGTTACGGCCTATGGCGAGCGCCTCATGCGCGGTCTCACACAGACCTCGCGGCGTAGTGAAAGAGAGTTGACGGCAGTGGCTGCGCGACTTCCGCGCCCGACGGCGCTGCTGGAATCCCGTCAGCAGCGGTTCGATTATGCCGAGGGGCGTCTTACCCAGTCTTTGCAGGCTGCCCTTCTGAAAAAGCGTTCCATGTTCGATCAGACTGGTCCGCGTCTGCGTCCGAAAACGCTGGAGACCAGCCTGCGGGTGCTGGATGATCGTGTCGGCCAGGCGTCGAAGCGATTGACGGCCGGCCTGACACGTCAGGCGGCGCTCGGTGAAAGCCGGCTCGCGACTGTGTCCAAGCGCTTGTCACTGCGCGGAGACGCGTTGCTGCGTGAAACGAAAGATACCGGCGAAGTCCAGCAGGCTGCGGACCGTATGGCACGTGCGTTTGACCGGCAGGCGTCACGTCTTGAGGACCGCTTGTCCCGGGCAGGTAATATGCTTGAAGCGCTGTCCTATCAGGCGACTTTGAAACGCGGTTATGCCGTTGTGAAAACCGCGGACGGGCAGTTGGTCAGAGATGCGGTTTCCGCGCGCGCGGCTCAACGCATGACGGTTCAGTTTGCCGATGGTGATGTTGATGTCACGACGCAGACAGACGGCGCGCCTCCGGCGTCCCCAAAACCCAAAAAAGCCGTGCCGTCTAAGGGCGCGCAAGGGTCTCTCTTCTAGCGTCTGATCTGAGGGTCGAAAGGGCGACCGTCTCTCGGTCGGGGGGGGGGAGGAAACAGAGACGGTCGCCTGAACCGGGACGTGTGGGGGAGGGAGGGGGATACGCACGTCCAGGACCACTTCGTCTTTCGACACTACCTATTTCACATGGATAGATTGAAAGACGGTTAATAAAACTGCCGTTTTTGTTTATACTTACATTTTGTCTTTCGATAATTTTGCTATCACAAAATTGGAATTATAGGTAGTTCGTCTGTATTTTGTTCAGAACGGCGGCCGTTTATTACTGCATAGTTAAAATTGGTGCATTCTGCGGACCTGTCAAATTTCAGGTTGAAATTATTCACAAGAAATATTTTTAGTTGTTTTGTCTGGCCTTGCGGCCTCGCTCAACTGCATTTGGTTTGATTTAGTGCTTAGTCAAATAAAAAGCCTCCGGCCAAAAACGCTGGCCGGAGGCAAAACGCATCGTCTTACTTTTGGGAGGGGGCGAATTAAGACGCGCGAATATGGGCGAGGAAGTCGTTCACCTGACCCTGCAGGGTCGTGGCCTGACGTCCAAGATCTGCCGATGCCTGCACGACCTGTTCGGAAACATTCTTCGTGCTTTCGGCGCTGCGGGAGACTTCTTCAATTGAGTCGCTGACAGACCGTGCACCGACCGCAGCCTCACGTGTATTGCGTGCAATCTCACGAGTGGATGACGTCTGTTCTTCAATAGCCGCGTTGATAGACAGCGACACCGAGTTCACTTCCGTGATCGAGGCCTGAATGGACGCAATCGCACTCACGGCGCTATTGGTCGTATCCAGCATTTCCTGAATGTGACGGCTGATCTCTTCGGTCGCTTTGGCAGTTTCGTTCGCGAGTGTCTTCACTTCGGACGCGACGACTGCAAAGCCTTTGCCCGCTTCACCAGCGCGTGCGCTTTCAATGGTAGCGTTGAGAGCCAGAAGGTTCGTCTGAGCTGCGATGTCGGAAATCAGGGATACAACTTCGCTCACCTTGTCGGCAGATGCTGAAAGGCGCTGGATTGTCCGGTTTGCTTCATCTGCCGTTGTTGCGCTGCTCGCGGTGACCTTGGTCGCTTCTGCAGAGCGTTCTGCGATTTCGCCAACCGCATTGCCGAGCTCTTCGGTTGAACGGGACGCTGCTTCAACGCCGTTGGACGCCTGAAGGATAGATGCAGAGAGGTCGGCAGACCGTGAGTATGTGCTGTCTGCGATTTCCGTCATTTGACGAGAGTTTGCCTCGAGTTCGACGGCAGCAGCAGACACGATGCCGGACACGGCCTGAACTTCCTTTTCAAACAGGTCGGCCAGATCCAGTGTTTTTTGCTGTGCTTCCTGGCGACGAACTTCATTAAAGAAGTGAATAGCCAGGTCCATGTCGAGCATGGCTGCGCGAATGAAGGCGCTCTGCATCATATGCAGCTTGGCATAGTCGACTGTCAGCTTGCGCTTGTTGACGAACTTGGCTCCGAGACGGCGCAGAGTTTCGTCTACTAGGAAGGTGTAGCCTGCCAGATAGAATTGTGGCTCCAGACCGATGCGTGCATGTACCGTGCCAATGGTTTTTACGGACTTGATGTACTCAGGAGAGAAGTCTCCCGTGAGGATCACTTTCCAATGGCGGAATTGGGCGTTTGCCGCAAAATCCAGTCGTTCTTTAGAATCGAAAAAGCGTTCGATCTCAGGATATTTTGCCACGTGAGCGTAAAAGTCTCGCAGGACGTCCGGAAGAATGTCTTCAAGCGGCGCTCTAAGTTCTCGCAGCGTTGTTATTGTTTCGAGGTCAAGTCTCAGAAAATTGAGACGGGATGACAAATCGGTTGATGTGCTCACGAGATTACCCCCGCGGTAAAAAGTATTAATAAAAATGTCCCCTGAGTTTACCGTAGGAATCCTGCAGGTTGTGGTAAATGATAAGCGAGGATCGTTACCAATTCCCTATTTTTTTTGAGTGTTTGAGAGTTGGCCAAAACTTCCCCGTTTATTTGAATAGGTGAAGTGCAGTTTGGATTGTTTGGATGTTTTGTTGGTATTCAATTCTACCGTTGGGTGATTTTTGTTTGTGTCATTCTGTCTGAATTTGTCGGTGAAGTGCGTGATTGCGCCGTCTGCAGGAGGTCATTGATAAAAAATCCGGCAAAATGTCGTTTGCGGCGCTCTGACCTCTCGCGTTTCGGAATAAGTCACGCTACACCCACGCAAAACAGGAGTTTGTTATGTACGCATTTGTTGCTCTCGGTCTGGCTTTCGGTGTTTTCGCGCTTCTGAACCTGATCGACATGAAGCGCCTCGACTAGGCCTGCTTCTAACTGAATGCTTTTTGATTTCGGGCTACTCGTAGCGGGACTGGTTTTTCTGGTTTTCGCAGGGGATTTTCTTGTGCGCGGCGCCGTTGCCGTCGCGCTGCGTCTCGGCGTGTCTCACATTCTGGCGAGTGTGTTCATTGTGGGCTTCGGTAGCTCGGCGCCCGAAATGCTTGTCGCGATCGAGTCGACATTAAAAGGCGCGCCAGGTGTTGCGACGGGCAACATTATTGGCTCGAACATCGCCAATATCTTTCTTGTGCTAGGTATTCCGGCGCTCATCGTGCCGATGACGACCAGGGGAACGGGCCTTAAGCGTGCTGTTATAGTGACGGCGCTCGCGACTGCGGCCTGGCTCACGGCAACCGCGACGGTGGGGCTGGTGCCGGCTGTTGGTTTCGGCTTTCTGGTTGGGCTTGGCCTCTATATTCTCGCCGCACTTTTCTTTCCTCCGGGCGGCAATCCCGAGGAACTCATAGCTGATGAGGTTGAAGAGCCGTTTCCGGGGTGGGTGCGAACCGCGCTTTTTATTGCGCTGGGTGTCATCGGTCTGCCTGCAGGTGCTCACCTTGCCATTCTTGGTGCGACGGGGCTGGCAACAACATTTGGCGTCGGTGAAGAGCTCATCGCGCTGACGCTTCTTGCAGTCGGTACGTCCCTGCCGGAGTTTGCGGCCTCAATGGCGGCAGCATTCCGTAAACAGGCAGATGTTGTGTTGGGCAATGTCGCAGGGTCGGTCATGTTCAACATTCTGGCTGCGGGCGGAATTATCGCGCTTCTCGGACCTGTTGATCTGCCGCCAATCTTCTTCGAGCTCGATCACTGGTTCATGGGCGTATCGATGGGCATGTTCCTGCTTTGCGTGCTCTCAGGGCGTCGTATGGGCTGGCTGACCGGTGTTTTCTTCGTTCTCTGTTATGCGGTCTATATGTTTGGACTGAACCATTTCTATCTGCTTGGGCAGGGTTGGGATACGGTTCTTGTTGAAGCGGACAGACTGTGGAGCATGCTTTGGAACTCTCTCACGCAAATCGGGCGCTCGTAACCGGCGCTGGACAACGCCTTGGACAGGCTATTGCTGTTGCCCTGGGCGAGCGCGGCTATCACGTCGCCATTCATTATCGCAGCTCGAAAGAGGGCGCCGAGGTGACCGCGAAAGCCGTGCGCGACGCCGGAGGTGTAGCAGAGCTCGTTCAGGCTGATCTGGCGGATGAAGATGACACGGCGCGTCTGGTTGAAGCATCGGCCGATGCGCTTGGCGGGCATTTGGGGCTTCTGATCAATAACGCCTCCACCTTCGAAGACGACGATATTCTGACGCACACACGAGGCAATTGGGACTTCCACATGGACGTCAATTTGCGTGCGCCCATTCTTCTGTCGCAGAAATTCGCAGGCATGCTGGGTAAAGATCAGCGCGCTGTGATCATTAATATGATTGATCAGCGTGTCTGGAAGCTGAACCCAAGCTTTTTCACTTACACGCTTTCCAAGTCTGCGCTCTGGAGCGCAACAAAAACCCTCGCGCAGGGGCTTGCGCCCAATATTCGCGTCAATGGAATTGGCCCGGGTCCGACTCTGAAAAACGAGTTCCAGTCAGAAGAAGAATTTCAGAAAGAAGTGGAGGCGACGCTTACGCAACGCGGCGCCAATCCGGACGAAATCGTCAAGGCGGTTCGCTTCCTTATCGATGCGGATGCTGTCACGGGACAAATGATTGCCGTGGATGGTGGTCAGCATCTCATCTGGCAGACACCCGACGTCGTCGACACAATTGATTAAAGGCACACAAAGTGGATTTTTCGTCTGATACGTCTGCACCTGCGCACCCACAAATCCTTGAAGCGCTGGACCGTGTAAATTCCGGCACTGAGCCGAGCTATGGGGCGGATAGCGAAACGCTGAAGCTGAAGGCGGCGCTTGCGGAGCGCTTCGAGACCGATGTTGAGGTGCTCCCCGTTGCGTCCGGGACCGCTGCAAACGCGTTGGCTCTATCCATCGTTTGCGGCTCCATGGAGAGCGTGATCTGCCATCGCGAAGCGCATATTGAGCGAGACGAGCGTGGCGCGCCTGAATTCTTCACTGGCGGTGGCAAGTTGCATTTGTGCGGCGGCGATCATGCAAAGCTAGATCTGGATGAAGTGAAGTCCGTTTGTGCTGGCATTCAGCGCGGATTTGTTCATGAAACGCCACCTGCCGCACTGTCGCTGACAAACCTCACTGAATCTGGTGCGCGCTACAGTGCTGATGAGACGGCTGCGCTTGCGCAGATCGCTCGCAACGCCGATCTGAAAGTGCATCTCGATGGTGCGCGATTTGCCAATGCGCTCGTTTCCGGTGAAGAAACGCCTGCGACAATGAGCTGGCAGGCCGGGGTCGATCTGATGTCATTCGGCTTCACCAAAAACGGTGCGCTCGGCTGTGAGCTAATTGTTCTCTTCAACGATATGATTGAGCGCTTTCCGCAGCTTCAAGCGCGTGCAAAACGGGCAGGGCACTTGCCGCCGAAAATGCGGTATCTGTCAGCTCAGGCGCTTGCCATGCTGGAAGGCGATCTCTGGCTTAGTTCAGCGCGCATCGCTAATACAAAAGCGCAAGCCGTCGCGGAGATTCTGACAAGTGAAGCGGGGGCGCGTCTGGCGCATCCGGTCGAGGGCAATGAGGTATTTGCTCATATGCCGGATAAAGTGTTCGAAAGTCTCCTGTCAAAAGGACTGCGTGCCTATAAATGGATTGATGGATCTGTGCGTTTCGTTTGTCATTGGAATACGTCTCAAAAGGACGTGGATGACCTTGCCGCGGCATGTCGTCAGCTTACATGAATAAACATGTTTATTAAAATGTAACTTCCGATTGTGTAAAGTCGGGGGAATGTAAGCCGGTGAGGCGAGTTGGCGCGTAGGTTCGACGGAAATTTTCTTTCCATACGTGTTGGTCTTATTGCAGGCTGAACAAAAAAATACGATTCTGCGGAAGGCATATAAGCCGATGAATGAACAAGACGTCGTACACGATAAAAAATCGGTCGAAACACGGGCACGGATTTTCGCGTCCACCATCGACCTCATCAACGATATTGGCACTGAAAAACTCACGATCCGGAAGATTGCGGAAGCGGCTGGCGTGTCGCCCGCGCTAATCATCCAGTACTTCGGCAGTAAGGCTGAATTGCTTCAACAGGCGTTCGAGCAGCGTAATGAAGAGCTGAAACAGTCCATTCTCGATATGAGGAACGAAGAGATTAAGACGCCGACCCAGCTGCTTGTCCGGTTCGCGGAAACGCAGATGGACCGCGACTTGGTGCATCCGGCTCTGACGCTGACTGTTCTGGCGAATTCGTTCTCGTGGGACGTCAATTCGCAGGAACGGGTCGACAATCGGCTGAAAGGTTTTCGACTTGCCCAGCGTGAGGTTCTGGAGAGCAAATTCCCGAAGCTCTCCGAGCATTATCTGAAGTTTGTTCCGCTCACATTCTTCTTTGTCTACGGACAGGCGCTGCGTCGCATGCTTCAGACGCATATGACGTCTGCCGAGGGTATTGAGTTCCTAATGCCGCACTTCAAAATCCTCGCGGATGCGATGGAAGCGGACATGGCGGGCTGACTGCTGACACCTCCTGTCAGCAGAAGGTGAATATCTGACTGGAACTATCGGTTCCCTGCCGCCATATTACTGACATGGCAGGATCATCACGCAATCGGGGCATGTCAGAAGCCCCAGCTTCGCAATTCATCATGGACGGCGCCGTAGAGGTGCTGACCCCGTCTGAATGGACGCCTCACCGCCCCGAGCGCGAGTGGGAGAAGTCTGAAGGCGGCAAGGTCTTCAAGCTGCAGTCAAAGTATAAGCCGTCCGGTGACCAGCCGACGGCGATCGAAGAGCTCGTGACGGGCCTTAAAGACGAGGACGAGTTCGATCAGGTCCTGCTCGGTGTCACGGGCTCGGGGAAGACCTTCACTATGGCGAATATCATTGAGCGGACCCAGCGTCCGGCTCTGATCCTTGCGCCGAACAAGACGCTCGCTGCGCAGTTATACGGTGAATTCAAAGATTTTTTTCCGGACAATGCCGTAGAATTTTTCGTCTCCTATTACGACTACTACCAGCCGGAAGCGTATGTCCCGCGCTCGGACACGTATATCGAGAAGGAATCCAGCATCAACGAGGCCATCGACCGGATGCGCCACTCAGCGACGCGGAGTCTGCTGGAGCGTGACGACGTCATCATCGTAGCCTCCGTGTCCTGCATTTACGGTATCGGCTCCGTCGAGACCTACACCGCCATGACCTTCAAGCTGGAAGCCGGCCAGCGCATCGACCCGCGACAGGTGACGCAGGACCTCGTCGCCCTGCAATACAAGCGCAACGACGCCGCCTTCGGCCGTGGCACCTTCCGCGTGAAGGGCGATGTCATCGACATCTTCCCCACCCACTATGAGGACCGCGCCTGGAAAATCTCCTTCTTCGGCGACGAAATCGAGGACATCTCCGAGTTCGACCCGCTCACCGGCAAGAAAATCCAGCCGCTCACCAAGATCAAGGTCTACGCCAACTCCCACTATGTCACCCCGCGCCCGACCCTCAATCAGGCCGTCGACAAGATCCAGGACGAGCTGCAGAAAACCATCGCCACCTTTAACGAGCAGGGCAAGCTGCTCGAAGCCCAGCGCATTGAACAGCGCGTCACCTTCGATCTGGAAATGCTGCAGGCGACGGGCAGCTGCAACGGCATTGAGAACTATTCCCGTTATCTCACCGGCCGCAAGCCGGGNGAGCCGCCGCCAACCCTGTTCGAATACCTGCCCGAAAACGCCATCGTCTTCACCGACGAGTCCCACCAGACCATTCCCCAGCTCGGCGCCATGTATAAGGGCGACTTCAGCCGCAAACGCACGCTGGCCGAATACGGCTTCCGCCTGCCAAGCTGTATGGATAACCGCCCCCTCAAATTCGAGGAATGGGACGCCATGCGCCCGCAAACCATCCACGTCTCGGCCACGCCCGGCCCGTGGGAACTGGAGCGCACAGGCGGCGTGTTCTCAGAACAGGTCATCCGCCCGACAGGCCTTGTCGACCCGCCGGTCGAGGTCCGCCCCGTCTCCACAGGCACCACCAATCAGGTCGATGATGTCATCGCCGAGTGCAAGGCGACCGCAGAGCGCGGCTTCCGCTCCCTCGTCACCACGCTGACGAAGAAAATGGCCGAAGACCTCACCGAATACATGACCGAGCAGGATGTGAAGGTCCGCTATATGCACTCCGATATCGACACGGTGGAGCGGATCGAGATTATTCGCGATCTGCGCATGGGCGTGTTCGATGTGCTGATCGGCATCAACCTCCTGCGAGAGGGGCTCGATATTCCGGAATGCGCCTTTGTCGGCATTCTGGATGCGGATAAGGAAGGCTTCCTGCGCAGTGAGACGAGCATGGTGCAGACGATTGGCCGCGCCGCCCGGAACTCTGAAGCCAAGGTCGTTCTCTATGCCGATAAGGTGACCGGCTCCATGGCCCGCGCCATGGAAGAGACAGAGCGCCGCCGCGCCAAACAGATGGCGCATAACGAGGAACATGGCATCACGCCGCAAACCGTCTTCTCCGGCATTAAAGATGTGCTGGAAGGCTTCGTTCCGTCAGACCAGCGCGGCTCCGGCACCCAGCTCAAAGGCGGCAAAACCCGCAAGCGCGGCGTGCAGGAAGAAACTGTTGCAATCTCA
The DNA here is from genome assembly GCA_002723155.1 of Ponticaulis sp. GTDB lineage: Bacteria > Pseudomonadota > Alphaproteobacteria > Caulobacterales > Hyphomonadaceae > Ponticaulis. The sequence goes on from PBNO01000004.1 coordinate 80,514, forward strand.
GGCGGCTCTGGGCACAATCTCCAGGCTGTCATCGCGGATCTCGAGAAGAGAATGCGCGATGCGGCGGCCGACCTCGAGTTTGAAGAAGCTGCCCGCTTGAGGGATGAGCTGAAGAAGCTGCGGGAGGAGAACTTGGATATGCTGACCTGACGTTGAGTCTTGACAAAAATCATAAATCAACATATGGAACATTTCGGGAACATTCGCCTTCCCGCCAAGAATGAGGGTGAAAGTGCCACATAAACCAATTCACGTCGCGAACGCTTTTTTGTGGAAAGCTAATCAAGACGGCGTTTGCGATATCGATAAGTTGAAAATCCAAAAGCTAATCTATTGCTTGCATGGATGGACTCTGGCTACCAGTGGTGAACCAGTTGTTGGAGAGTTATATCAAGCTTGGCCTTATGGGCCCGTTTTAGACTCTATCTACTATGCAACCAAGCGGTTTCCACACAACCACATTACGCATTTCTTTGATGAATTTGATCCTGTCGATGAAAGTCGAAAAGCTTTCATGGTTGGGGCTGACGACAAAGGGTTTTGGGAAGTTTTTGATAGAGTATGGGACCGGTATAAGTGTTTTTCTGGGCTACAACTATCAGCTCTCACACATGCCGATGGAACGCCATGGTCTATAACCCGAGCTAAAAACGAAACATATATTCCAAACGAACTGATACGAGATCATTTCGTAAGTTTGGCTGGGGGCGTGGTTGGCGCCTGATGAGTGACGAAACTGATAATGTTCCGATCGAGGCGATTTCGACTGCTCCCGCCGAGTTAACTAAATCGAGTTCTTCTGAAGATCTGGCAAAACTTGAAGCTCAGCTTTTAAACAGCCACCAAAATTTCCAATCGGAGCTAGGGTGGATCGGTAAGGTAATTGGAGGTCGTAGCGAAAAACCAGGAAACATAAGTCTCATTGTGTTGGTTCTGGTTATCATCGCTATTTTTTGTCTTTTCTTTATGCCAGTTAATGAAGCCGTGGACATTGGCAATTTGTCGGGCGGTCTGCTTAGCATCGTAACGTTGGTGCTAGGTTACCTTTTTGGTTCGAACGATAAAGATGGCCCGAGCTAGTTAGCGAAACTGCGTTTCGCGGTAGGGCGTACTGAGGGACGAAGTGCGCCAGAAAAGCTCCGGCACTTATACCTCTTTGAGCTAGCAAATATGACGATAGGCGTTTCATGCGCTACGCAATTACGCTCGGTAAAGTACCATGGTTGACGCTAAAATTTAATGCTTGAAATTCTTAATTTGAACGCCAAGTGTGGGCGATGTCTGAAAATCCGCTTTACTCCCCAATATTTGATCTCGACTTGGCCAACAGCACATTCAGTGAGCGCGACGGCAAATGTCGCGTGACCCTGTCACTCAACCGTACGCGGACTGTAACGGTTGGTCGCAATCCTTTTGGTTCATGCTTGCCATGTGTTGATGACCCTCGTGCCAACGATGATCCACGAAATTTCATTTTTCAAGCGGGCAGTGGTTTTGTTCCGGTCGTTCCGGAATTCCTAGGTCATGTGTTCCGTGACTATGTTGAGTATTGCGAACTTGAAGACAAGTTAAGTCGTAAAATCGACCGGAATGAGGCTGTAGATACAAGGGAAATTCGTAGACAAATTCGCAGGCTCAAGAATCGCATTCTTCGAAATCAAGGTGATCTTAATTTGATCTGATTGATACGCATTACGATACTCAGCAAGTAAGCGAAACTCCGTCTCGCGGTTGGGCGTACTCAAAGACGAAGTACGCCAGAATAACTCTATTTAAACGGTCGCTTCGCGCGGTCATTCTTGATTGCTCTCGCGAACCTTTGGTTCGCATAGAGCGCGCTCAGGGCTGCTCTGGTGCATTACGGCCTTCGGCCTAATGGCACCCTACGGTTTGCGGGCCTCGTTATCCGCCGGTTCCAGCGCAGGCTGGAACCCATGCCTGAGCGTTGGCAGCATGTCGGGTCTTCGTGCTCAGGCGTGGATACCTGCCTCCGCAGGTATCTCCGGAACCGGGGAAGGGGCTTGTTTCGGGCGCATTATTTGTTTTTGCTCGCCTTTGCGGTTCGCCTCCGGCTCACCCCGGCTGCGCCTGCGCGGTCGCTTGTGTGGTGAGAAACTTATCCGCAGGTGAGAGTCTCACCCCATACTCTCACCCATGACACACAATCCAAAACGCGTGCCGTATACGGCGCAGACTAAGGCCAAAGTCCGCAAGCTGCGGGAAGAGGGCTATTCCAATGTTCAGATCACCGAGGCGACCGGCGTGCCGGCCTCCACCATCGCGCGATGGGCGGCCGAGGGAAAATGGCGAGTAAAAGATCTTGTGGAGGAGCCGGCGTTTAATGTGCCGGAGACACCACCACTCGGCCTACTGCCCGGACTTGGTGGGGAGTCTTGGGTTGGTTCTCGCGATCCTGACGGATCGCATAGAACGCGCTCAGGGCTGCACTCACAACTCTCAGATCAGCGCGACAGCCCTGAGCCCGTCTCATCGCGGGACCCCGGACCTGATCCGGGGGAAGCGGGAGACAATCATCAGACCACCCCTGAGAAAAACGACGCGCGAGCACAACAAAAAGCCCGGCAGGCACGACTGGAGGACGCCCTCACAAACGCCGCCAGAGCCGCAGAGGAGGCCATCATGCGTGGCAATTTCGCAGCTGCCGCCAAGGCCACGCAAATGGCCGACACACTCTCCCGCTCGCTGGAGCGGGTGCGCGTTCCCGAAGAAGAGGAGCAGCCGGACGGTGTGTTCTATTCATTCGAGCAGATTGCGGCTGCGCGCGCCGAACTCATGCGTCGGCTGGACCGGATCGCCGCGACGATCAGGCCTGATGAAATGGTGGATAGTGGTTTTGAGTAAAGGCGTGGTTTTTGTTTTGCTCGCACGGATTCCTCGATTTCATCTCGGTCGCGCTGCGCCTTCGCTTTGCTCGTGAGGCGCGCTGAAATAAAATCGGTGCTTGCGTTAGGTAAAATCAGAGGCCGACCGGCCGACGGGCGAGAGCCCGCCCCCGCGGAGCCGCCGCGCGGCGTGAGCGCAAATCAAAATGGACAAAACACCACGTAGCCTTACCCTCCCAATCCGCTAATCTGGTCTCCTGAAACAGATACCGGACCCGCCCCATGAGCGAACTTCACGACCACGCCGAGCATCATGCCATCAGCCGTATGGGCTGGCTTCGAGCTGCCGTACTTGGCGCGAATGACGGGCTGATCTCCGTCGCGAGCCTGATTGTCGGCGTCGCCTCTGCTGCACAGCCTTCGAGCGTGATCCTGCTGACGGGCTTTTCTGCGCTGGCCGCCGGTGCGCTCTCTATGGCGGCGGGCGAGTATGTGTCTGTCGCCTCGCAGGCCGATATTGAAGAGGCCGACCTCGAAATGGAGAAGGAGGCGCTGCGGACCAATCCGGAGGGCGAGCTGCACGAGCTGGCGGCGATCTATGAGGATCGCGGGCTGAAGCCGGAGCTGGCTATGGAGGTCGCGGTGGCGCTGACCGAGCATGACGCACTGGAGGCGCATACGCGCGACGAGCTGGGCATTGTGGATGTGCATAAGGCGCGCCCTGTGCAGGCGGCGCTGGCCTCTGCGGCGAGCTTTGTGGCGGGCGGCGTGCTGCCCATGCTGGCGGCGCTGTTCTCTCCGGCAGGGCTGGCGAGCCAGGTGGTGGGCGCGTCGACGCTGCTCGGGCTGGTGATTATCGGCTATCTCTCTGCGAAGGCGGGGAATGCGAACCCTGTGAAATCTATCGTGCGTCTGGTGGCGCTGGGCGTCGGTGCGATGGTCGCTACCGGCGTGATCGGTTCGCTCGCTGGCGGGATTAGTTTGCACTGATATTTGTTCTCGCGAACCTGCGGTTCACATAGAACGGGCAAGTTTCTTGTCATTGTGCTCGGTGATATTTCTTCGCGTTCCGCTCAGATCACCTGCACCTTCGCGTTGCTCGTGTGGGGGCACCAGAGGCCGACCGGCCGACGGGCGTCAGCCCGCCCACGCGGAGCCGCCGCGCGGCGTGAGCGCAAACTCAAACACTACCGAGCACACCAAACAAACTTGACTATTTATCGATAATCAATTATTGTTTAGCGATAAATTCAAGGATGATGAAATGCTTCTCTTTTTGCTCTGGTGGCTGGTGGACGACCATCTCGCAGAGGCTCTGAATGCGCCCGGTCTGGGCGAGCTGCCAATCTGGGTGCCGCTGATTATCTCGCTGGCGTTCTCATGGACGTTTTCGAGCAAGATCCGTGGCCGTCACGGCTAGAGGCTAGCCCGCAATACACCACAATCCCGTGCAGACGCCGAAGATGAGCTGCACGGCGAGGTCCAACAGCCCGCCAATCACCAGAATAGGCAGGCCCACCCACAGAAATACCAGCCAGACCGCCATCAGAGTGATGCGCGGCTCTGGTATGGTTTCACCGGAAATCGTCTGAAGCTTTGACTTGGGCATTCTTTGTCTGCTCGCCTTGTGAGGTGTTACCGGTCACGAGCAAAGCGAATGCGCAGCGTGCCCGAACGAAGAGAGGATCAGCTCGCGAGCACACTTAATGATGCTCGCCGATGCGCTCATAAACGAAAAACTAATACTAGCTGCTTAATTCTTTCTTTCATGAGCAAGCACTGGTCCATCTCCGTCGATCAGACACCCCGCGCCCGATGGGATGCGGCGCTGAATGCTGTGCCTGCACCGTATCAGCAGGACTGGTCTTATGGTGAAGCGCTGGTTCGCACCGGCGCTCAGGTGACCCGAATTGCTCTGAATGATCCGAGCGGCAACATTTGCGGCCTTGCCCAGTTCATCCTGCGCCCGTTTGCCATGATTGCCCGCTTTGCGCTCTGTACCTACGGTCCTGTCTGGGTGCGTCCGATGACGGAGCCGGAAAAGCAGGTTGCTCTGCGTACGCTGCGCCGCGAGCTGAAACTTCGCTGGCCGCGCCTGGTGGCAATCACTGTTGACGAGCCAATGGAGATGCCAGGCTTTAAGCGCGTCATGACCGGCGATGCGACGGTCCGGATCGAGCTGACAAAATCCGAAGACGAGCTGCGTGCCGGCCTTGATGGCAAATGGCGTAACCGCCTCGTCGCGGCTGAGAAATCCGAGCTGAAATTTACGTCCTCCGGACATAAGCCGGGCCAGTATCAATGGCTGCTGGACGAAGAGCTGAAACAGCGCGCGAAGAAGAAATATCACGGCCTGCCGCCGTCACTCGTAGAGCGCTGGCAGGAAGACAAGCAACGGGCAAAAGGCGCGGACAAGCGCGGCGGTCTGCGGATTTATCGCGCTGATCTCGACAAAGAGCCTGCAGCAGCGATGATGTTCCTCGCGCACGGCGCTATGGCGACCTACCATATTGGCTGGAGCTCAGATGAGGGGCGCAAGGCGGGCGCGCACAACCTGATCCTCTGGAACGCGATGTTGCGCCTGAAAGAAGAGGGCTATTCGGTTCTCGATCTTGGCGGCGTTAACACAGCCTCCGGTGCGGGCATTGCCCGATTCAAGCTTGGCGCGGGCGGTAGCCTTATTCAGCGTCCGGGTGTGTTTGTGTAGCCTCTTCAGGCGTCATCAGACCAAGCCCGATCGGCAAAATAACAAGCCCGCGAATATCTACGAGAACGTGGATCACGACGACGAGCCAAAGCTGCGCGGTCAGCACGTAAATAGCGGTCAGGATCAGGCCGATAATTGTTGTCGCGATTATGCCGCCAATGCCTTGATAGGCGTGTCCGATGCCGAACATCAACGTCGCGATCACATAGGATAGAATGAAGTTTCCAGTGATGAAGTAGAGCGCAAGCGGCAGCAGCAGACGGAAGGCGATCTCTTCGACAACGCCTGCGTTCAAAGACAGCAGATAGCCCCAGCGAGCTTCTTTCTGGTTGCGCGCCATAAGGGCGACCGCGCCGCCTTTCGGCAGGTCTTCGATTTTCTGGATAAAGGGAATGACGGTTGTGGCCGCGAGGGGGATGAAGAAAACCGCCGCGACGATCCAGCCTATACGTGCCAGTTCGCCGTGGGTGCTGCCCATGAAGGACAGTGCTTCCATGCGGGCAGCATTTAGAATTTCCGGATAGTTTATCAGCCCGTTCAGGCTCGAAAGGGCGGCAAGGCCAATAATGGCTGCCACACCGTATTTCAAAGAGGATTCGACCAGCATTTTACGGAAGTAATTCCGCCGCTTTGCGCTGTCTGTTTCCTCAACAAAAGCAGGAAATGTTTTGAAGTCATCCCAGACCTGATGGGCAAGGAACGCGATGCTGATCAACAAAATGATCCAGCTTGTCAAAACCATAAATATCGCCCCTCAAAATCTATAAAGTATAGTCTCTATGTAGGGGCGATATATTGATTTACAATAAGCCTATGCGGAGGCAACCACGGCTACGCCAATACTGAGCGTGAGAAGAGCGATTGCTGTAGAAACCGTCAGAACAAGAAACATCCCTGGCACTCGTTCACCTTGGCGGGCTTCGTTTGTTTCAAGATTTGTGCGGCTCATAATAACTCCTTTTGTCCGTTCATAATGTATACGCACGAAGCACCTTCCGGTTTCATTTTTCTCCTGAAAACCGATGTTGACACCGGTGTCATTCGCGCAATTATGGAGATAAACGGGAGGATTTCATGAAGCTGATGACGTCGCGATTTATTCTGGGTGCCCTAATGAGCATGAGTGCAGCTTGTGCGCAGGCTGATGATCCGGGGCCTGCGTCGCCTATGCCGCAAGTTCCGGAACTTTCCGGGCGGATCATCATTGCTGGCGATTCAACGGCAGCGGATTATCCTCTCGAACGCGCGCCTCAGATCGGTTGGGGGCAGGTGCTTGATTACTATCTGCCAGATGATGTTGAGGTGCTGAATCTGGCCGTAAATGGTCGCAGCACGAAAAGTTATATCGATGAAGGCCGCTGGGACGCGCTGATGGATGAGGTCGGAGCCGGAGATATTGTTCTCATCAGCTTTGGCCATAACGACTCCCGTGACGATGCGCCGGAACGCTACGCTGCGCCGGAAGGGGCGTATCGTGAGAATCTTATCCGGTTCGCATCCGACGTGCAGGGCGCTGGCGGCGAGCCCGTTATTCTGTCCTCTGCAGCGCGCAGGCTTTGGGAAGGGCCTGCCATGGTCGAAACGCACGGGCTATACCGACAAAATGCGTTCAATGCTGCGATAGAGGCTGGCGTGGATTACATCGATCTGGCGCAGCTTTCCCTGGACTATTTTGAAACGCTGGGCCGCGTCGCCACGAAAGACGATTTTCTCTGGCTCACTGCGGAAGAGGTCGCAGAGCGTCTGCCTGCCTATGTCGAGCGCTATCCAGATGGCATTGAAGACAACACCCATTTCACCGAGACAGGCGCGTGCGGCGTCGCGCGTATAATCGTTGAACGCCTCGGCAATGAGTTTGGCCTGCATGGTGACGTTTCAATCAGCGATGAACCTGCTGATGAAGCGGGTCGACCGGCAGATGTGCTGGCGTGTGCGGCTGTTGCCTGGGAGTAGGGCTGGTTATTCGGCGGGTACTTCTGTCTGGATAGACTGCAAATAGGCGATTAGCGCTTCCGTTCCGAGCGGGCCGAAATCGAAATCCGGCATGTCCAGCGCGCCGACATGGATGCCTTCGCGGAAATCGTCGCCAATGGCCTCAGCGTCGAATTCGGCAAACACGGTGCGGAGCGGCGGCGCGTCCTGACGCGGGCTGTCACCTTCAGCGCCGATTGCATGGCAGGCTGTGCAATTTTCTTCGACGATTGCGCGGCCCTCTGAAATCAGATCGGCACGTTCTTCAGCGATCATTGCGTCAACTGGCGCCGTTGATGTCTCTTCCGATCGCGAACAGGCTGCCAGAGCGATGACGGCGACAGGAAAGAGAAGCGCTGCAGATTTCATATGACCATGCCTTTTGAGGTGAATCTCACTTCAGTCTATCACAGAGGCAATCGGTTCATGCAAGTCAGCAGAATGCGCATCAGGCCTGTAAATCGCTTGACGGGACGTGAGCAGTTTTACATGTGGGGCATATGAATATTCTGGTGATCGGATCGGGCGGCCGCGAACACGCCCTTGCCTGGAAAATCAATCAGTCTCCGCTGGTTGATGAAGTATGGTCTGCGCCCGGTAATCCGGGCATGCATAATGTCGGGCCATGCTTCGACGTGAAGGCGACCGATCTGGATGGTCTTGAGAAGCTCGCAAAGCAGCTGGACCCTGATCTGATTATTGTTGGTCCGGAACAACCTCTGGCGGACGGTCTTGCAGATCGCCTTCGTGGTGCTGGTTATGATGTGTTCGGCCCGAGCGCAGCAGCGGCGCAGATTGAAGCGTCCAAAGGGTTCTCCAAAGACCTGATGGCGAAATACGACATTCCGACCGCGCGGTACCAACGCGTGAAGACGATCGAAGCGGCTTCTGCCTTCCTTGATACGCTGGAAGCGCCATACGTTTTGAAGGCTGATGGTCTGGCGGCCGGTAAAGGTGTGGTGATCGCTGAGAACCGCGCGGACGCTGACGAGGCGGTTAAAACCATGCTGGATGGCCAGTTCGGTGACGCGTCTGCTGAGCTCGTCATTGAAGAGTTTATGCAGGGCGAAGAGGCGAGCGTGTTTGCGATCACCGACGGTGAGAACTTCATCTGTCTCCCAGCAGCGCAGGACCATAAGCGTGCCTTTGATGGCGATAAGGGTCCGAATACGGGCGGCATGGGGGCTTATGCTCCCGCGCCAATCATGACGGATGCGCTCATGGCGGACGTGAAGCAGCGTGTAGTCGTTCCTTCGCTCAAAGGTCTCGCCGCTGAAGACGCAAAGTTTCAGGGCGTGCTCTATATCGGCCTCATGATCACTGAGGAAGGTCCGAAGGTCGTTGAGTATAACTGCCGCTTCGGTGACCCTGAGTGTCAGGTTCTGATGATGGGGCTGCAGGGCGATATCGTGCCGCTGCTTCTGGCAAGCTCGACGGGTGGATATTCAGCGCGTGATTTTGCTGCGCTCGCTCCGGCAGGCGGGTTTGATCCAGCTGTGACCGTGGTCATTGCGACGAAGGGTTATCCGGAAGCCTATGAGAAGGGCTCTGAGATTCAGGGCGTTGAAACGGCTGAACAGCTGGAAGGCGTGAAGGTTTTCCATGCCGGTACGGATGTTGCGCCGGATGGAGCGCTGATTGCAGTTGGCGGGCGTGTTCTGAATGTGACCGCGACTGCGCCGACAATCGATGAAGCTTTTCAGCGGGCGTATTCAGGTGTGAATGCCATTGACTGGCCGGAAGGGTTTTACCGGTCCGACATTGGCTGGCGCGTCAGACGCTGAACGCCAATTGGCATATCGACGTCTTCGCGTCGGTTTCCAAAGCCTTTCAGAGCGCTTTCAATCAGTGCTGTAAGGGTCTGAACTGAATTTCTGATCTGGCCGCATTTGTTCAGGATGCGGTCTCGATTTTCACCATCGGCGATTTTCTCAATGCGGGCTGCAACGCCGTCAACGACGGTGAGTGGCGTGCGAAATTCGTGATTGATGGACGTGATCAGCGCGTATTGAAGTGTGACGAGCTGTTTTTCGTTTTCGAGGGCCGCCGCCAGATTTCTGTTGGCCTCGTACAGCTCACGGCTGCGAGCTTCAAGAAGTTGTTCTGCCTCTTTCCGAGCGGCTTTCTCGCGATTGTATCGGGTGCGAGACACCATGTCAGGGATGGCAGACGGCGGCTGGGTCACTTCACCGCCTCCAATGTGATGGTGAAGTCTGCCACCGTCAGATTTTCAAGCTGGCGGACGTCGCGGGTGATGGTGCCCTTCTCTCCATAATGGTCCAACGTGGCTTCGATCAGACCTTCGCAAAAATCGACCAGACCGCGGCGCGAGCGATAGGTGAGGACCATCACACCGGGGCTGGGGAAGGTCGATTCGAAGGTTGGCAGGTCGACATCCTGATGCAGCTTTTTCACTTCGACGTGGATTTCTTCTTCCACGGATTCAAGGAGCTCAAAGGCCGTTCGCTTCGTGATGAAGAAATGGGTGTAACTGCTGGAGAAATATTTCAGCATCCAGTGGCCAAAGGCTTTCTGGAGATCAGCGACGCTTAGACCGGTTTCGCCGGAGAAACCCTGGACGAGTGCGATGAGATCGGAGCTTGGATAATTGCCAACGGCGCTGTAGGCACCACCACCAGAGAGCGGGCACCCGGAGATAACGTGATCAACCCGGTCTTCACCGACCGCTTCGTCGGCCATTGCCAGAAGCTCTGTAAAAATGAGTCCTTTCACGGTTCTCTCCGCCTGTTCCTGATGACATAGAGTAATGTGAAAACGTTAAAATACTCGCTCTTGTCGTTAGTGAATTCGGGGATGTGATTCAACTATACGCAATGGATTGCGTTAAGCACAGTAATCGCTAAGTTCACGCGCGAAGAATTAAAACAGTCAGTCAGCAGGGGAGACGCGCACATGTCAGTTCATGGCGCATCAGCACAAGAGATGTTCAGCGGCACAAAAGAAGTCGCAGACACGCACAAATTCAACGAAGACAATCTCTATCAGTGGATGACGCAGAATGTTGAAGGCTTTGAAGGCCCGATGGATGTGCGCCAGTTCAAAGGCGGCCAGTCCAACCCGACCTTCAAGCTGATCACGCCAAAGAAGGCTTACGTCATGCGTCGCAAGCCGCCGGGCAAGCTTCTGCCGTCCGCGCACGCTGTTGATCGTGAGTTCCGCGTGATCAATGCGCTTTATCCGCTCGGTTTCCCTGTCGCGCGGCCATATGGCCTCTGCGAAGATGAGAGCGTTGTCGGCACAATGTTTTATGTGATGGACAATGTGGACGGTCGCATTCTGTGGGATGGCACTCTCCCGGATTATGAACCTGCAGAGCGCCGCGCGATCTATGAAGCCAAAGTGAAAACCTTTGCAGACCTCCACAATGTGGACTGGAAAGCGGCTGGTCTGGAAGGCTTCGGCAAGGAAGGCGACTACGTCGCTCGCCAGATCCACCGCTGGACCAAGCAGTATGTCGCGTCTGAAACGACAACCATTCCGGAAATGAACAAGCTGATCGACTGGCTGCCGAAGAATATTCCGGCTGGCGAGACGACGACGATTGTTCACGGCGACTACCGTCTCGACAATATGATCCTCCACCCGACAGAACCAAAAGTCATTGCGGTTCTGGACTGGGAGCTGTCTACGCTTGGCGATCCGTTGGCGGACTTCACCTATCACCTGATGAACTGGGTGATGCCGAGCTCTGACAGCCGCGGTGCGCTGGCCAATATCGAAGATCTGAATGCATACGGCATTCCGACGATGGAAGAATATATCGACATGTATTGCGCACATCGCGGCCTGAACGGCATGCCGGACGTGCACTATTACTTTGCGTATAACGGCTTCCGTCTGGCAGGCATTGTTCAGGGTATTGTCGGCCGCGTACGTGACGGAACCGCATCTAACGCAAACGCTGCGCAAATGGCCGAACGCGTGCCGCTGCTCGCGAAATTTGCTTACGGCGAAGCGCAGAAAGCTGGCCTCGCAGACTAAGCCTGCGTCTACAAACAGAACCTCTAAAACCCCTTTGCCAGCGCGGAGGGGTTTTGTCTTTCGGGGAACCTTACCGGTCACGCAGGCGTCTTATTTCCGCCCAGATGGAAGCGCATATGCGCGCATCGTTTAATGTGGATGAGGCACGATTTGAACGGGATTGAAGAGAGCGCGGCGCCGTCACCTGCGCGAACCTCGCAGACAGAATACTGGCAGGACGAAGACTTCGCACGCATGCGGGCAATTGCCTGGCGCTGGGCGAAGCGTATCGGCCTTGGCGTGCTTGCGCTTGGTTTGCTCATCCACGTCTATGCGTTGCTTCTGGCACTCATATTGCCGCCCACTACGTTCAATATGACGGGCTCTACGCTGGTTGGACGCGATGTGCAGCACCGCTCGGTGCCACTGGAGGAAATCTCTCCGCATCTGGTGCGCGCGGTGATCGCTGCCGAGGATTCCCGCTTCTGCAGCCATGGCGGCATCGATATGGATGCCATTAATCAGGCGCTTCGCGAACGCAGCGCGGGTGGGCGCCTGCGCGGTGCGTCGACCATATCCCAGCAGACCGCGAAGAACGTCTTCTTCTGGAATGGCGGCGGCTTTGTCCGAAAAGCCGGTGAGGCGTGGATGACCCTCGTGATCGAGACGATCTGGGGCAAAGAGCGGATCATGGAAACCTATCTCAACATCGCAGAATGGGGCGACGGAATTTACGGCGCCGAGGCGGCTGCGCAGGCGCGTTTCGGAGTGTCTGCAGCTGAGCTGTCGCCGTATCAGGCAGCGCTTCTGGCCGCAGTTCTGCCCAATCCGAATGACTGGCGCGTCGACCCGCCGGGCAATTATGTCTCCGGCCGCGCCTCAACCTTGCAGCAGCGTATGGGCATCGTCCAGCGCGACGGACTGGCGAGTTGTGTCCTGGATTAAAGACTTATCTTCATATAGCGCGCCTCGACCAGCGAGTAGAAGCCATAACTCGCAATAGAAGCTGCACTAAGCGCATAGAGGATCAGCCCGAAAGGCTGATCACGTAGCCAGCCCAGCAGACCCGCAATGCCGCGCGCTTCATCTGCGTCGCCGACCCATCCAGCCCAGACGAGAAAAACGCCAACCAGCATGATCAGCAGGCCGCGCCCTGCAATCGCCGAAGAGATCAGACCGCAGGCAATATTGCTGTCGGACGGTAACTTCAGATCATGCTTCCAGGCATGGGTCACCGCGCGCCAGACCTGCGCCACGCCAATCGCCAGCACGATCAGTCCGCCCAGCATGAGAAGATATTTTCCGAACATCTGAGAGAGGGCGTACCTGGCGAGTGTCTCGGTCGTGCCGCCGCCGTTCTGGTCATCCTGATCCAGTATGACGAGCAAAGCGGCAAAGCCGACCGTCAGATAACTTATCCCGGACGACATCATGCCGAGCCGGGCAAAACGCCCCATAGCTTCATCACCCTTATCGGAGGTGTCGAAAATGGCCTGAATGCCGCGCCAGAGCGCATATAGGAACAGGCCGGCAGCAATCATAGCCAGAAGTAAAAGGCCGGGAACATGCTGCTCAATCTGGCGGAAGGTATCGCCCGGCGAATAGCCTTCATCGCGTGTGCCGGGTGCTATGATGGCTGCCACGAGCAGGGATGCGATCAACGCATAGACAATCGCGCGGGCAAACAGGCCGGCACGCGCCATGATTTCGAATGAGAAGTTGAGACGAGCGTTCATTAAAATGATCAACGCCTGAAGCTCGCAGTTTGTTGCACGTGCGAGACGTAGTTTCGTGAACCTGCTTGATCTGGTGGAGTGAGCCAAGTATCGCTGACGCAACGAAATCATGGATAAAAGGATCACGGGGATGTTTGACACGCCAATCACTCAGGACGGAAACGTCATCTCAGGCCCGCTTCGCGCGCCAAAACAAATGCTGGAAGAGCAGAGCTATGACGGCTCCGGCGCTGGCTCCATTCACGATGATTCCATGGCTGAGAAGCTGGGCTTCAAAGCAGGTCCAATCGAAGGCCCGACGCACTTTTCCCTGTTCGATCCGCTGCTCGTGAAAATCTGGGGCAAGGACTGGTTCGAGAAGGGCTGTTTCTCCTCTCACTTCAAAAACATGGTTGTTGAAGGCGAAGAGACGAAAGCCTTTGTTGAGCTACCATCTGATGAAAATCAGACACATCTTCGTTGCTGGGCAGAGAAAGCCGACGGAACACAGGTGCTGGAAGCCAGCGCCACACTTGGCGGCGGTAAAACCCTGCTGGAAGAGCGTCTGGAAAACCTGCGCCCACTCGATCACTTCATCATTCTGGAAGACATGCATGTCGGCATGAAGGGCGCTGTTGATGAGATGGCGACCATGGGGCCGGACCAGCATATGGGTAAGCTCTACCCGTTCTCTCTCAAGCAGAAACTGGCCGCTATCACCGAGAACTCACCAGCTTATTCTGATGATGCAGCTTCGCCGTGGGGCCGCGCGATCATCCCGACAGAGATGATGTCAGTTCTGGCTGAGTACACAGTTCACGACGCAAAATTCCCAATCAAACGTCCGGCCATTGGCCTCTTCGCCGACCTTGAAGTGCGCTACATTAACGGACCGCTTTTTGTGGGTGAGGAGTATCTCATCCGCCGCGAGATTGTCGCTATGTCTGGCAGCAAGCGGACTGAGAGCTATTGGACGCGCTCGCAGATCTTCGACAAGACGGGCACGACCCAGATCGCCGAAACGCTGCTGAACCATGCGGTCATGAAAAACTCTTATCCGGATTATGAAAAAGAGCTGGCGGCGAAAGTTGGCTAGGTTCGGACTGATCTAAAATAGAAAGGCTCCGGTTTGTGCCGGAGCCTTTTTTGCATCTGCACGGTTATACCGTTTGCGCTCTCGCAGTTCATGCCCAAGTATGGGTGAGACTTCAGGGAGACACACACATGTCATTCACGCTTTATGATGCCACTATTCCCGGCTTTATCCGCACCGCAGAATCTATCGCCAACGTTCTGCAAAAGGGCCGCGAGCACTATCACCAGCACGCGCTCGATCTTGATGGCGCTGTGAATGAGCGCCTTTGCGGCGACATGCTGCCGCTGTCCTTTCAGGTGAAATCTGTACGCACGCACTCCATCGGCGCGATCGAAGGCATTCGCGCTGGCACATTCAGCCCGATCCCGCCAATGTCCGACCCTGATTATGTCGGGCTGGAAGAGATTGTCGCCAACACGATTTCAGACCTGAAAGCCGTGGAAGCAGACGAAGTGAACGCCATGGCGGGTAAAGATGTGGTCTTCTCCATGAAGGATGTGACCATACCGTTCGTGGCTGAAGACTTCCTCATGTCGTTCTCCATCCCGAACTTCCATTTCCACGCGACGACGACCTACGACATTCTTCGTATGAAGGGCGTCACGCTCGGCAAGCGGGACTATCTCGGCAAGCTCGCGATCAAGCAGGGCTGATCGAATTTTCTGCACAGAGGCCGGCTTTCAACGCGGGCCTCTATGGCTGCTTGACTGCACAGCGATCTGCGCGCTCCATTTCTTTGGATGCTTTCGGGGAGGGTGAGATATGCGCAGACGTCAGTTTCTGACCGGATTGGGTGCGGCTTCGCTGGCAGGCTGTTCCGCCAGCGTATCGCTTCAAACCGGCTCTCGCCCATATTGGGCAGATTTTCCACCTGTTCTTTCTCGCATGGACCGTGTGACCCGCACGGTTGTTGGCCTGCGCCCATATCGTCCTCAAGGCTATCGGCTCGATTGGGAAACGTTGGGCGATAAGACGGTGGTGCACTCTTACGGACATGGCGGCTGCGGTGTGACTATGTCTTGGGGTACGGCTGTTGTCGCGGCGGATTATGCGAGCGAGGCAGGCCATGAGGATGTGGCTGTGCTCGGCTGCGGGGTGCAGGGGCTGACAGCGGCGCTGACGCTGGCGCGGCGCGGGCATAATGTGACGATATATGCGGCTGAGCTTCCGCCTTACACGACCTCCAATATTGCAGGCGTCCTCTGGATGCCGACCACCTATTTCGACCGGCGGGTTGCGACACCAGAGTTTCTGGCATGGGACAGAGAGCTCATCCGTAAGGCATGGCTGGGTTTCATTCCATATGTGAACCGGCCGGGTTATGGCGTGTACTGGGCAGACCATCATTCTCTGGGCATGCAGCAAAGACGGGACTGGACCGAAGGTCTTCCGGGCGGGGATGATATCTATCCCGAACTCACGCGAACCACCGAAGTCAATCTGTTCGGTTATGCTTACCAGCAGCGCTTCAAGGCGATGATTATCGATCCGGATTATTATCTGGATGCCATCCTGCAGGATGCGCAGCTGGCCGGCGCGCGCATCGTCCAAAGGGAGTTTGCTGACCTCTCCGAGGTTATGGCGCTGCCAGAGCAGACCATTGTGAACTGTACCGGTCTTGGGGCAGGGGCGTTATTTGGCGATGAGGATATCTTTCCAGTGCGCGGTCAACTGACCCATCTTCTGCCGCAGGAAGAGATCAACTACTCCTATGTCGCGCCGACGGAAAATGGCGTGCTCTACATGTTCCCGCGTAAAACCGGCATCGTGCTTGGCGGTACATCTGATTATCGCGAATGGGATCGCACGCCTGACCCTGCTGAAATCACGCGCATGGTCGAAGGCCATGCCGAGCTGGCAGGGCGGCTTCGCATTTAACTTGCTCCTGTCTTCTGATTGACCAGTATGGGTGGCCATGCTCCAATTCGTGGAAGATCAGGGGAAGAAACCAGTGACCATGAAATCCATCGCCGCTGCGCTGCTATTCGGCAGTGCAATCGCCGGCGCCGCTCACGCCGACACAATATATATTCACGCCGGACATTTGCTGGCGGTTCCGGGTGAAGGGTATCAGGAAGAGCAGACCGTCATCATCGTTGATGACCGGATCGTTGCTATTGAAGACGGCTATGTGACGCCTAATCCGGGCGAGCGTCTGATCAATTTGACCGACAGCTATGTCATGCCGGGCCTGATCGACTCACACGTGCATCTACTGTCTGAGTTCAGCCCGACAGCGCGTCTGAATGCGCTGACTTATTCAGAGGTGGATGAGGCGTTTGATGGTGCCATGCATGCGCGCCGTACGCTGCAGGCTGGCTTCACGACGGTGCAGGATGTGGGCGGCACGCCGGAAGCGATCTTCTCTCTGCGCGATGCGATCATGAATGGCCGCGTTCCAGGCCCGCGCATTCGGGCATCAGGTGCCTCAATCACACCAACTGGCGGACATGGCGATGTGAACGGATTCTCGCCTGCTCTGATGCAGATATTCCAGAGCGATTTTGCATGTGATGGCGCCGATGATTGTCGTCGCGCAACGCGTCTTGCCGTTCGCGGTGGGGCTGATGTCATCAAGATTACGGCCACAGGCGGTGTTCTTTCGAATACGCGCGCGGGTCTTGGCCAGCAGTTGTTCGACGATGAGCTTGTGGCGATTGTGGAAGCTGCCGAGAGCATGGGCCGCCGCGTGACAGCGCATGCTCATGGTGTGGACGGCATTAACGCAGCTCTGCGCGCCGGTGTGCATTCCATCGAACACGGCACCTACCTCAATGACGAGACGATCGAGCTTTTCCTCGAGCATGATGCCATTCTGGTGCCGACTGTGATTGCGGGCGTGACCGTGACCGGCTGGACGAATGAAGAATGGCTGCCTGCGCCATCGCGCGAGAAGGCGGCTATCGTTGGCCCGCTCATGATCGACATGCTCCGCCGTGCCCATGAGGGCGGTGTGCGCATTGCCTTTGGTACCGACACGGGCGTTTCCCGACATGGCGAGAATGCTCTGGAATTCGTCTACATGGTGGAAGCTGGCTTCGAACCGGAGGAAGCCATTCGAGCTGCTACTGTGATTGCAGCTGAGCATATTCAGCTGGAAGATGAGATCGGTACAATCGAGCCGGGCAAGTCTGCAGACATTGTCGCTGTGACTGCTGATCCGCTGTTGAACATTGAGGAATTGCTGGACGTAGATTTTGTCATGGCTCGTGGAGAGGTATACAGACTCCCTGAATAACAAAAAGAATCAGGGAGCAGTAAATGCCTCACATCACGGCTAACGGGACCGGGATCGAGTACGAAGAATTCGGTTCCAAATTTGGCACGCCTTTCCTTCTCATTTCCGGCTATGGCGGTCAGATGATCAACTGGAGCCAGGAATTCGTCGACGGGCTCGTCGATGAAGGCTTCCGCGTCATCCGGTTCGACAATCGTGATATCGGCCTGTCGCAGCAGTTTGACGAGCTGGGCATTCCGGACATGAAGAAAATCTTTGGTGGCCTGAAGGATGGCACGGCCAAAGATCACGCGCCGTATCTTCTTGAGGACATGGCAGCCGATGCTGCAGGCCTTCTGGAAGCCCTCGAGGCCAAGCCCGCTATCGTGATGGGCGTTAGCATGGGCGGCATGATCACACAGCTGCTCGCGCTTAATCACCCGGACGCGGTCAAAGCGATTATACCGACAATGACATGGTCCAGCGACCCGACACTGGAACGGTCCACGCCGGAAGCGAATGCTGTTCTGACGGAGCGCCCGAACCCGCCATCGCGTGAAAACATCATCCGTAATGCGATCAAAGCCAATCGTGTTATCGGCTCCGGCCCGAGCCTGCAGGCCACTGATGAGGAACTCGCAGAGAAGGCTGGCGCTGCGTATGACCGCGCCTACCGTCCAGCTGGTCTGTCACGACAGTTCGCAGCCATTCAGGCGCAGCCGCTATGGCATGAACGCCTGTCTGAGCTCTCCGTGCCGACACTGGTTGTTCACGGTGAAGTCGATACGCTCATCTTGCCACAGTGTGGACAGGACGTCGCCAAACGCATTCCGAATGCGCGCTATGTCGAGATTGCTGACTGGGGCCACGACATGCCGCCAAAAGCCGTTCCGGTCGTGCTGGCGGAAGTCATTCCATTTGCGAAAGATCACGCTTAGGGCTCACACCTCGAAGCTCAGAACGAAACCCTCGCTGGCGAGCGTCTTGCCGGCGAGGACACGGTCATAGCATTCCTGAACGGCTTCAGAGCCAAGCGCGCGCACTGTCTTAATCCAACGGGAAGCGTGGCCGTAGAACTCCAGTAATTCCTCCGCCAAATCGGCGCGAAGATCGCGTGCGTTTATGCCGAGATCGTTGTCTTCCAGATAGCGCGACGTCACAAACTCCATGGCGCTAGGGCCGGGCTGTATTTCGGGGGCGGAAGTCGCCATTGCAGCCTTCCAGTCGGTTTCGCCAGCACGGATGCAATAGGCGAGGTTGTCCCCGTAACGATCGTGCAATTCCTGACAGAGGGAATCGCGACCGGAGAAGTCCACCAGAACAGATGTCTGATCTGGCTTCAGGTCATCTCCCGCCTCATCGTACAGTACGACGCTGTCATAGTTCTGACTGTTTTTAGCGAAGGCACGGCCTGCATGAGAGGTGAGGCCGGTTGTC
Source organism: Ponticaulis sp. (assembly GCA_002723155.1). Taxonomy (GTDB): domain Bacteria; phylum Pseudomonadota; class Alphaproteobacteria; order Caulobacterales; family Hyphomonadaceae; genus Ponticaulis. The sequence continues at coordinate 99,481 of PBNO01000004.1, forward strand.
TTTAAGCCCCGGCGACGCAACAGCCATGACAGCGCCATAGCGGTTTTGCACGATGCGCTGGAGATGACGACATGGTCAGCGCCGTAGAAATCATTCAGCTCTAAATGTCGTACCAGAAGAAAGGCTGTGAAAAAGAGCGGGCGAAACAAGAGCTGCTGGTTCTCATAGTCCGCGCGATAGGTCGGGTCGGCGCCCAGCCGGTGATACCGGTTATAGGTTTCGGGCAGAAGGTCTCTATGCGCGCTCCCGTCCAGAAAACCGTTCTCGTCGATTTTGTCAGGGGCAAACACCCATTTGCTGGCAGTCGGCACGAAGCCGAAAAAGCGCTCGCCCGGTTCAATGTCGTCGCAGCGGCTTTCTTCTACGGTGAGGAACCCCCACGCCGGAATACAGCCCCAACCTGGGTTGGCCGCAGGAAAAAACTTCCAGTATTTTCGGCTTTCACCGTGCAGTGCATAGGCAATGTTGGAAGCGGTGAAGGCGAAGTTTTCAATGCCCATAAGCACTTCGCCGTCTCGCAGTTCTTTGACGGCGCGATCAGATATTCTTGTATGTGCGAGATCGGTTTTATCGACCTCAAGGCACAGAATATGGTCAGACGACATCGCATTCACTCCTGCGGTGCAGAGAACCGAACCTCTTCACCACACTAACTTGGGCTATGTTGTCTGCCAATAAAAGCGAAATTTTATCGATCTGTGCCCGTGTCAGGGGAATTAGCGACGCGGTGGACGCTTCTTCTGCCCACCAGGACGGCGCCCCGGAGGACCTCCGCTACGTGGGCCGCCGCGAGAGCCGTTCGGGCGCTGACCTCGTTGTGGACGCTCTGGTGCCTGAGACATGCGTTGGGTACGGATTTCTTCGCCGAGAATACGCGCCAGCTGTTCAGCAGGCACTTCTTCCAGCGTGCCTGATGCCAGTTCAGCCAGTTCAAACGGACCATATTTGATACGGATCAGGCGGTTTACCGTCAGGCCGACAGACGCGAGCGCCTTACGGACTTCGCGGTTCTTACCTTCGCGCAGAATGACGTGCAGCCAGTTGTTTGTGCCGGTAGTGCGTTCCAGCGTGGCATCGATTGAAGCGTATTCAACGCCATCGACAATCACACCTTTCTTTAGCTCTTCGAGGGCTTCAGGTGTCACGCGGCCATACGCACGGGCGCGGTAATGACGCTCCAGACCTGTCGCTGGGAGCTCCATCTTGCGCGCCAGCTCGCCGTCATTGGTCAGCAGGAGCAGCCCTTCGGTTGTGAGGTCGAGACGACCGACAGTCACTACGCGTGGCAGAGATTTCGGCAAATGGTCGAAAATCGTCGGGCGGCCTTCAGGGTCGCGAGTCGCGGTGATCAGGCCAGCCGGCTTGTGGTATATCCACATGCGGGTTGCCTCTGGTGGGCGCACGATTTTGCCACGGACTTTGATCTGGTCGCGCGCCGTCACTTTGACAGCCGGGCTGTCCAGACGTTCGCCATTTACCATGACCTTGCCCTCGGAAATGAGGGTTTCTGCTTCCCTACGGGAGCAGATGCCAGCATGTGCGAGGTATTTGGCAATGCGTTCGCCGTCTTCCCATTTTGCTTCTGGGGCGGCTTTAGATTTGTTGCGCGCGGGTCCGATGTTTCGACCCCGGCCCGTCTCCCGACGCTCCGTCATCGCGTATCCTTTCAATATAAGGAGCGCCCAATAGCATGGCGCGCACGAAAGGTCATCCTGTTATGTGGATGAGGCGCAACATCATGATGAACGGAAGAATGATCAGGGCGCTGAAGCCAAGCTCAAACCCGACCCATATCCAGTTCTGGCGAGTGTTGGTACCTTCATCGCGCCAGATAGAGAGCATACGGCCAATGCCTGAGCCAGCCCAGGCTGCAGCGAGCGGGATGACAATGATTGGCGCGATCATCTGGTCGAGGTACCAGAGAAGCACGAGCGTGGTCAGATGGCTGAAGAAAAACAGACCACCCAGCGTGCCGCGAAATTCCGATGGGCCTTCCGCGTGGCCTTCGATTGGTGTCAGCCCGACGGTCCGTGAAATCCAGTCGGGTTTCAGCATGGCAAACAGCCCCATCCAGGCGCCAAAAGCGAGCGTCAGAGAAGAAATGACTTGAGCAATCATGCGGTCCACCCCGTGAAATGATCTTATAAGTTTGGGGCGATAGGGTTCAAAGTCAAAACAGACCTGTGTGATCGTGATCTCGCGGGCGGTTTCGACTTGTGGTAGGTTGGTGTCGGGGAAGGAGCCACAGGCTTATGACAGAACGTCAAACCGAGACGACTTCAGCACTAATCAGCACCGAAAAGCCTAAGCTCAAAACGCTGGGGTCGCGTATTGATGCCTATCCGCTTTCGGTGCTGGTGTTTGCAGGTGTGATGGCAGGCGTCGCGTTCGGAACCGCTGGATATTTCCTCTTCCGCTAGGCCCGCCTTCAAAGCTTATTCGTCAGGAGCGGCGTCCGTTTTTTCGTCGACGAGTTCACGTTCGCGATCCTTGCGACGCATGAATTCCTGACCGTATTTGCCGTGTGCGTCCTTGCCGAGCGCTTCTTTAGCCGCAGGGAAGATGTCTTCTTCTTCCTCGTCGATATGGTGCTCGTAGCGGTGACGCATGGTTTTGAATTTTGTCAGCCAACCCGGAGAGCTCATGTCTGTTTCGTTGAGCTCGGCCATCATCTCGTCCACCTCATGGTGCTCGGCGACGGAGTGACGGGCGTGTGGCTGTCCGTCTTCGGTTTTGATTAGCGGGCCATAGAACGCCTCTTCCTCAGCTGCGGCGTGAGCACTGACTTCGTAGAAGAATTCGTTCCAGGCTTTCCGGCGTGCCTCGCTGTCACCCGACGTGTCGGCAATCTTGTCCATAAGCTTGCGGTGCTTGTCGTGATCTTGTTTCAGAAGGTCGTAGATGGTCTTGGTCATAATATCCTCTTTGCGTTGTTAAATTTACGCAGAGAGGATTTTGAGGTTCCAAGAAATCAGGCGACGCCTGCGTCGCGCCACGCTTCCTTCGGCCAGCGCCGGTGCATCCAGAACCATTGGCCGGGCGTTTCGCGCACGCGCGCTTCCATGAAGGCGTTGATCTGCTCAACAGTCGCATAGATATCCGCTTCAAGGTCGCCTGTTTTTTGCGGAACGATGGCATCATGCACCGTCACACGGAAACGACCGGGACCTGTGCGTACCGTTGAGAATGGCACGATAGGAACATCGTATTTGATTGCGAGGCGGCTCGGACCAGGCGCTGTCATGGCCTCAATTCCGAAGAACGGAACAGAAATGCCCTGATTGAACTTCTGATCATTCATCAGGCCGACGGCTTTATTGTCTTTGAGCGCCTTCATGACTTCGCGTGTGCCGATGCCCTTTGGCGTCAGAACCGCTGTACCATAATCGTGGCGCACCTTGTTCAGCTTGCGGTCGATATGCGGATTGTTGAGCGCGCGATAGGTGATGTAGGCATCTTCCACGCGATTGCAGATCGTCGCCGCCATGACTTCCCAATTGGCGAAATGCCCGGACACCATGACGGCGCCCTTTTCAGAATCGCGGATGGCATCGAGGTTCTCAAGGCCGACAATTTCGACGCGGCCATTTTCCTCATAAGGGTCAATCTTAGGCAGGTGGGGGAGTTCGCCAGCCGTACGGCCGAAACATTCCCAGGCCTCCATCGCGGTCGCCTCGACCTGCTCTTCGCTCCAGTCGGGGAAGGCCATGCGTAGGTTCTTCAGCGCAGTCTTGTGTGTGCTGGTGAGCGGGCCGAGCTTTTTGAAGAACCAGCCACCAAAGTTGGAAGCACGGTCGACGCCCATCATTTTGAACGGCCCCCAATAGATCACATCCCATGCAATCGACTCGATCTGCCAGAGCAGCTTCTGGCCGAAGCTTGCGCGGTTCTCGACATCTTTGGAGCGGATATATTGCTGCTCGTTGCTCATGAATCGTTCCTGATGAGCGGCTCAAATAGGCGCTTTAGCGGTGCAAGGTCAAACTCGGCATGAACCGGATGGGTTAAGATGTCGTCTCGCTGCGCTTTTTCCAGACGCACAAAATCTTTTTCTGTGGTGATGAGGCGGGCGCCGCGTTCCATGGCCAGACCATGCAGGAAATCAACGTCATCCTGCGTGAATGTGTAATGGTCCGGATAAGGCACTTCGTCGACGACATTGCCGCCTTCACGGGTCAGCGTGTCGAAGAATTTAGCGGGGCGTCCGATGCCGGCAAACGCGAGAAGCGGGCCATCCGCGACCGGGCCGTTGGAGACGGTGTGACCCTGAACAACCGGGCCTTCGAAGCTTTTAAGTTCGTCGAACAGGCCTTTAAGCTCGCCCATGACGATCACAGCATCGGCGCGCGACAGGCCGCGTTCGACGGGCTCTCGTAGCGGGCCTTTCGGGAAGACAAAGCCATTGCCGCAAGGATTGCCGCCATCAATCACCACGATAGAGAGGTCTTTGGCGAGGGTCGGGTTCTGATGACCATCATCCATGATGATGATGTCGACGCCATCGGCGCTCATGGCTTTGCCGGCTTCGACCTTGTCCTTGCCAATCCATGCTTCGCCGGAACACGAAAGCATGAGCGCTTCATCACCGACATCGACAGCGGTGTGCGCGTTGAAGTCGACCTTTAGCGGGCCTTCCAGCTTGCCTTTATATCCGCGTGAGAGGGAGGCCGCGCGCAGGCCTTTCGCGGAGAAATAGTCGCGAAGTGCTGCAACGATCGGTGTTTTGCCTGACCCGCCAAGCGTCAGATTGCCGACACATATAACCTTGGCAGAGACGGTTTCCGGCTCAGTCTTCTCGATGCGGCGCGCGCCGGCCCAGCTATACAAAGCCGATAATGGCGTCAGCAGCGCACGCGTCAGTGGCGCAGCGCTGCGGGCGTATCGATCTGTCTGGTGCCAGAAGGCAGGTTCTTTCATGACGCAGCTGCGATCTTCAGATGTTTGAGCGCCGCTTCTTTGGCGAGGCGAAGCGGTTTGTCACCTGAAAGATAGGAGGCAAGCTTGCCTGTGTCAGGTTCAAAAGTGCGCTCGCCTTTCAGCCATGGTAGCGCCGCGGCTGCGAGCGACTGTGCGTCACTGACAAATTCGGCAGCGCCTGCGGCTGTCATATCAGCGAACTCAGCCTTGAAATTGTCTGTCTCCGGCTCGGAGAGGACATAGCGATCCAGCTTGAGCGCTTCGATCGGGTTGTGGCCCAGAATACCGGAGCCTGGCTTGCCGCCACCCAGAAAGACAACGTTCGCAAGCCGCATCCAGAGGCCCAGCTCGCCGAGCGTATCGCAGAGCCATATCTGGTCACCTTCTGACGGCGCGCTCTCCTGAAAGCGGTGATAGAATGGATAGCCGCCAATGACCGGCATAATGTCGCCAGCACGTTCAGGGTGGCGCGGCGCGATGATCAAAAGCGCATTCGGCAACTCTTTGAGGATCTCCTCAAACGCGTCGACCACCATCTCTTCTTCGCCCGGATGGGTGGAGAGGGCAGCAAATACCGGACGATTGCCGATGAGAACGCGCAGCCGATCCAGCTCTGCCTCGTCTGCGGCGAGTTCAGGTGCAGCATATTTCAGATTGCCCGCGAGTTTCAGGCGCTTGCCGGTGAGGAGGCGCAGACCGTCCATTGTCCGCTGGTTGGCTGGCAGGATCGGCTCGAAACCTCCAAGCAGCTTTTTGGCAAGTTTGGGATAGCGTTCCCAGCCCTGAAGGCTTTTCTCCGTCATGCGGGCATTCACCAGCATGCGGGGAATACGTTTTTTATCGAGCTTGCTCAGCATGTTCGGCCAGATGTCACCCTCGGCGACAATGGCGAGGTCTGGCTGCCAGTGCTTCAGAAAGCGCTCGGTCGCGAAAGGCGTATCTATTGGCGCCATCTGGTGGACAAGGTCCGGAAGGTTCTTTCGCGCGATGAGTTCTGCGGACGTCTGGGTTTGGGTGGTGATGACCGCTTGCAAGTCGGGCGCGCTTTCCTTCAGCGCTTCATAAAGCAGGGTCAGCACCTGACTTTCGCCAATGCTCGCGCCATGCATCCAGACGAGCTTGCCGGCCGGACGTTTGCGGCTGGCATAGCCACGTCTTTCCTGCAGGCGGTCCGGATTCTCTTTGCCCTTTTTGACTCGGCTGCTGAGAATGAGCGGCAGGAAGGGATCAAGGCCGGCTGTCAGCGTGCGATAGGTGACGAGCCCGAGTGTCATGCCGTTTCCTCGCTCAGAGGCTCGGGAGGTTCATACGTGCCACCGACAAGCTCTTCTGCGCGCTGTGTCGCTGCGTTGAGCGCATCTTCCATGCGCTGGCGGATGTCTTCAGCCGGAACGCCGCGCGGCGCTTCGATAATGTCGCCAATCACAATCGCGCCTTTGGTGAATGGGAAGGGGATGACGAAACGGTCCCAGCTATTGAGGCGTTTGGCCGGGCTGGCGGCGAGGGCATATGTCACGATTTTCGCGCCGCGACGCTGGGCCAGAAGGGCTGCGCCAAGGCTTGCGCGCTGACGTGGGCCGCGCGGTCCGTCAATGGTGATGCAGACAGCGCCGCCTTCTTTGAGGAGTTCGCCGGTTTCACGAATGGCCGCCGCGCCGCCTTTGTCCTTGTCCTGCTTCTTCTTGTTGCCGCGAGAGCCACGAATAACTTTCAGGCCCAGCTTTTCAGCCGCTCGCGCTACGAATTCACCGTCGCGGGACATGGAGATCATAATGGCAAGCTTGCCGTCGCTGCCTGCACGATGGCGCATATACCGCGTCCAACCGACGGGCAGGAGAAGAATACGCGAGTGCCAGCTGGCCGCGATCAGACCCTGATCACCGTCCCAGAGTGGTTCAACTTTTTCCAGCCCTTCGACATGCCAGCGATTGGTCCGTCCGATCAGTGCCATATAGGCCCAGATCAGGAAGGCCAGTGTCGATTGCACGGGGCCTGAACGCAGAATAGATTTCATGGCTCCCGCCTTACTCTGTGTTTCATGTCTGCGCAAATGGGGAAAAGGTAGATTTACGTTGAGAATTCGGTGAGGTAAGGGCCAGTCATGTTTAATAAAACACCCGAACAGAAAGCCCGTCGCCGCGCCCGTGAGGCCGCGAAAGGCCCGATTGATCTCTCAACGGAAAAAGGCCGCAAGCGCGCCAATAACGAACTCTATTGGGGTGATCACGGTTTTCTGCGTCTTCGATTTCAGAACCTGCATCAGATTTCAGATGAGATGTGGCGCTCCAACCAGCCGTCTCCGAAGCAGGTGGCAGAACATGCCCGTGAACGCGGTATCAAGACAATTCTGAACCTGCGCGGTGAGAGCCCGAAAGGCTATTATCTTCTGGAAAAAGAAGCCTGCGAGGCCAATGGCATCACGCTGGTCGACTTTCAGGTCTTCTCCCGCAACACGCCGACAAAAGAGCGTATCTTTGAGGCTAAAGAGCTGTTCGATAGTATCGAGTACCCGGCTTTGATGCACTGCAAATCGGGTGCGGACCGGGCTGGCGTCATGTCTGTGCTCTACAAGCTGCTGCGAGAAGAAACGAGCCTTGAAGAGGCACGCGACCAGCTCTCTCTGAAATACCTCCATGTGAAGCATGGCAAGACAGGCATTCTGGATGCGGTGTTCGAAGTCTATGCGGCCTTTAATGAGCGCCAGCCGACGCCATTCCTTGAATGGGTGGAGAAGTATTACGACCCTGAGGCAATCAAAAAGGCCTTCAAAGAGTCCGGTCGTGGCAATTTGCGAATTGACGAGCTGCTCGGTCGCGAATAGGCGCAGAATTTGCAAGGGCAATGATTGGCTAGTGTCTTAGCTTCGGCTAGGCTCTGTTCTGGGAAGTGGGAGTGGCACAATGAAATACTTCGTAATCAACAGCTTTCGCCTGATGGTCTACCTCGTCTATCCGGCGTTTATTCTTTATGCGGGCGCAACCGGCTACATCAATGGCGACGTTTTTGCAGACCGTCTGGGGTCCGATATCTTTCTGAACAAATATGTCTCTGCCGGTTTCGGCCTGTTCCTTGGCTGGGTCATTGCAACGCTGGCTGCGGGTCTGATCATCACGCTCCTGGATATCCGTGACGACGTGAACGACATGCTGCGCATCGTCGAGCAACACGAAAAAGAATAATCTGATCTTTCAGACGACAAAATTCTGGCCTCACCGGTTTTTCGCAGGTGGGGTCAGTTGCATTTTGGGGTGACGCAGGTCATCTGAATTCTATGAACGATACGAATTACGAAGAGACACTCAATCGTGTGATTGAGAAAGCGCTGGCCGCTGGTGCCACATCAGCAGATGCAAGTATGGACCGGTCCCGCGGCGTTGATGTGACCGTGCGTGAGGGCAAGCTGGAAACGATTGAGCGTGATGAGTCGACCGGTGTGTCGCTCCGCTGTTTCGTTGGTCAGCGTCAGGCGCATGTGTCCGGTTCGGATTTGAGTGCCGATGGCCTGGAAGCTTTGGTGGATCGCTGTGTCAGCATGGCGAAGATTGCGCCTGAAGATCAGTATGCAGGTATTGCTGCGCCTGAAGAGCTGGCGCGTGACCTGCCTGAGATCGAGCTCTGGGGCGATGACCCTGTCGAGCCGGAAGTTCTGGAAGCTGAAGCGATTGAAGCTGAAGCGGCAGCACGCGCTGTTCCTGGCATTAAAGATGTTCCAGGCTCCGGTTCAAGCTGGTCGGCCGGTGAAGTCTGGCTCGCGGCGTCCAACGGTTTCCGCGCGCACAAATCGTCTTCCCTCTCGGGCGTCGGCCTGTCTGCGATTGCAGAACGCGACGGCGTTATGGAGCGCGACTATGAGAGCTACACCTCTCGCCGTCGCATTGATCGCCCGACACCGGCTGAAATCGGCCGCGTTGCTGGCGAGCGCACAATTGCCCGTCTTGGCGCGCAGAAGATCGATAGCCAGAAAGCCGCTGTCTTCTATGATAAGCGTGTTTCTGCCAGCCTGATCGGCGCATTCATCGGCGCGATCTCGGGCGCAGCTATCGCTCGTGGCACCTCCTTCCTGAAGGACAAGCTGGGCGAGCAGGTCTTCGCAAATGGTATTGAGCTGATTGACGATCCTTTCCGTGCCTTCGGCATGGGAAGCCGCCGCTTTGATGGCGAAGGTCGTCCGGTTCAGGTGACGAAGATTGTGGAAGACGGACGTCTGACAACATGGCTCTTGAATGGCCCGTCTGCGCGTCAGCTGGGGCTCAAGCCGAACGGGTTTGCCTCTCCGGGCTTTGGTGACCCGCCGGGTATTTCTGTATCCAACATGCATATGCCTGCGGGCAGCCAGTCACCGGAAGAGCTGATTTCTTCTGTCGGTAAATGTCTTCAGGTCACTGAAATGTTTGGTCCGAGCATTAACCCGAATACCGGCGACTATTCTGTAGGCGTGTCTGGCGTCTGGCATGACGGTGAGGGCAACAGCTTCCCTGTGTCTGAAATCACAGTGGCGGACAATCTGATCGAGATGTTCAAACGCCTTGTGCCGGCGAGCGATCTTGAATTCCGCAACCGCACCAACACGCCGGGCCTGCTTGTCGAGGGGATGACGATTGCTGGCCGCTGACCTGCAGGCTGATCTAAATCTCCTGCGGGACGCCGCCCTCGAGGCCGGCAATATCGCCATGACCTATTTTCACTCGGATCTGAAGATCTGGGAGAAAGAACCGGACCATCCGGTGACGGATGCAGATCTGGCGGTGAATACATTTCTGGAAGAAAAGCTGCGCGGCGCGCGGCCTGATTATGGCTGGCTGTCCGAGGAAACTCAGGACGGCCCGGAACGCCTGAGCCGTGACTGCGTGTTCGTCGTCGATCCCATTGATGGCACGCGCGCCTTCATGGAAGGCAAGCCTCATTTCTGTATCGCGCTGGCCATTCTGGAATTCGGTGAGCCTGTAGCAGCCGTCATTTATGCGCCGGTCTTCAACGAGTTGTTCGTCGCGGGCAAGGGCCTTGGCGCAACGCGCAATGGCGAGACCATCACCTCCAGCCCGAAGCCGGAGCTGGAAAAGGCGCGCATCATTGCCGATCCGCGTATGTTTTCACCCGACCATTGGGATGTGCCATGGCCGGAACTCGTCTTTCCCGACGTCACGCCGAACGCTACGGCTTACCGCATGGCGCTGGTTGCCGATGGCCGCTGGGACGCTGTTGTCGTTCTCCGTGAGAAGTTCGACTGGGACGTTGCGGCTGCGGCATTGATCATCGCAGAGGCGGGTGGCCGTGTGAGTTGTCATATTGGTGACGATTTTGTGTTTAATCGGAAAGTCGCATCCCAACGGAGCTTGATTGCTGCAGGCCCGGTGGTACACGAACTCATTGTGCAGCGGGTCAATCATCTGGTCCTGCCGGAACCCGGCGACTCGTGATACCGCCGCGAACAGAATTAATGCCTGGAGACAGACACTATGACCGACTCAGCTACTAGCCAGCAACAGCTTCTCCACATCGTAATCGGTGGTGAGCTGAAAGACGTAACCGACATCGAATTCGAAGATCTGTCTCAGATCGATTTCGTCGGTGCCTTCCCGAACTATAAAACAGCGTATGACGCATGGAAATCTGCTGCGCAGCGCACAGTAGACTCTGCTGAAACCCGCTACTTCATCCTGCACGCTCACAAGCTGCTCGACCCGGAAACGGGAGCGCACCATAGCGTCTGAGGTAAAAAGAAAGGCGGGGCTGACCCGCCTTTTCCGTGAATTCTTCACCTCTCATCTGGGGTGGTTTGTGGCCGGTACCCTGGCCGCCGTTGTGACGTCTCTTGCAGGCGTCACGCAGATGGTTCTTGTCAAATTTGTGGGTGACACGCTTCAGGCGCTGATAGGCGCGGAGCTGGACCCGGAGAGCCTGATCTACCGTTTCGGCATGCCGGGCGTATCTCTGATCATCATCCTGACTGTAGGCATTATCATCGCATCCATCCTTCGGGCAGGATCGCTCTACGGGATGACACTGTTCAACAATACCGGCGTTCAGAAATCGCTTGTGGATGTTCAAAACGCCCAGTTTGCGAGCCTGACGCGCGGCGACTTTGCGCGCCTCAGCTCCGCTGCCAGCGGTGATTTTGTGTCCCGCTTTATCAACGACACCAATGCCATGCGTGATGCAGGCCTTCGCGTTGCCAACAACTTCACTAAGGGTGTGGTGACGGTTATCGGCGCATTCGTGTCCATGCTGCTGATCGACTGGCAGCTCACCCTGATTATGCTGGTCGCTTATCCGATCGCTTTTGGTCCTGTGATCGCGCTCGGCAATTCCGTGCGCAAGCGTGCCAAGCAAGCGCAGAAACAGGTTGGCGAGGTGACCTCGCTTCTCTCTGAAGGGTTTCAGTCCGGCCGCGTGGTGAAAGCCTATGGTCTTGAGGACTATCAGACAGATCGTGTGGGTCGTGGCTTTATGGAACGCGCGGCGCTTTATCTGAAGGTTCTTCGCGATAAGGCGGCTGTTGATCCGATCCTTGAGGTGACAGGCGGTGTTGCGATTGCCGGTGTGCTCGGCTTCTCCGCATGGCGCATTTCCATGGGCGATTCTACGCTCGGTGACTTTATCGGCTTTCTTGGTCTGATCGGTCTGGCCGCTCCTGAAATCCGTGCGCTCGGTACGCTGAACGCGGTCGCTCAGGAAGGCGGGGCAGCGGCTGACCGCGTCTTTGAAGTCCTTGATGACGAAGCTGTGGTTCGTGATGCGCCTGATGCGCGCCCTCTCAGCGAGGTGAAAGGCGCGATCAGCTTTAACAATGTCGCGTTTGCGTATCCGGATGGATCGCTGGCGCTTAAAGGCCTGAGCTTTGAAGCTCGTCCCGGAGAAACAGTCGCGATTGTTGGCCCTAGTGGCGCCGGTAAATCGACTGTCTTCAACCTGTTGCTTCGTCTTTATGACGCGAGTGGCGGTGAGGTCCTGATTGATGGCGTACCGGTGACCGCGGTCAAAGGCGCAGACCTTCGCGCCAACATGTCGCTCGTGGCGCAGGATGCTGCGCTGTTTGATGACACGATCGCGGCAAACATTGCGCTCGGGCGTCTGGGTGCGAGCCGTGAAGACATTGAGCGAGCTGCTGCGCTGGCCAATGCAACCGACTTCATCGCGGCGCTTCCTGACGGCTATGAAACGCAGGTTGGCGAGCTGGGTCGTAACCTCTCAGGCGGTCAGCGCCAGCGTATCGCACTGGCCCGCGCTATTCTGCGTGATGCGCCTATCCTGATGCTGGATGAGGCAACGTCTGCACTTGATGCGGATTCTGAAGCCAAGGTTCAGGCTGCGCTCGCAGATTTCTCCAAAGACCGCACCACGCTTGTCATCGCGCACCGTCTTTCAACTGTGCGGAATGCGGATCGTATTGTCGTGGTGGAAGATGGCCGCGTCGTTGAAAGCGGCGGCCATGATGAGCTGGTCTCAAGCGGCGGGGTTTATGCCCGCCTTGCAGAGCTTCAGCTGAACTGAGCCGACTCCAGCGGGTACTCATTCGCTGCGGTACGCAGGAATTTAGCGAGCTTTTCAGCCTCTTCGGCGCCCTGAACGGCAACCTTGCGATTGGCGATGTAAGTCGGCACGCCTGAAATACCCATCTGACGGTAGGCCGCTTCTTCACGCATGACGTTTTCGAGGTCGGCATCGCGGGAGAGAAGGTCTATCAGCAGATTACGATCCATGCCGATGGACGCGCCGATATCAGCCAGCACGTCTTTATCACCAATGTCGCGATGGTCTGTGAAATAGGCGTGGAACAGGGCTTCCTTCATGCCATAGCCAAGGTTCTGGCCCTGAGCCCAGCGCAGAAGACGGTGCGCATCCAGCGTGTTCGGGCGCACTTCAATGCCTGAGAACTTGAACGGAATGCCTTCCGCCTCGCCATACTGTTCCAGCATCTGACGCATGGCAGAGAAACGGTCTTTCTGCTCGCTCTTTTCGCTATCGCCAGCGCCACCAAATTTGGCGGCCATATACTCTTTATAGGGCATGCCTTCGCGCGGAACGGTCGGGTCGAGCTGGTAAGGGCGGTAGATGACTTCGACTGGGAATTCATCGCCAATCAGCGCAATAGCTTCGTTGAGACGGCGCATGCCGAGCCAGCACCACGGGCAGACAAGGTCTGAGACCATTTCGATAAGTACACTCATGGCGTTAGACTACCTCTGAAAGCTGGCAAGTGTCACGGGCTGTCCGCTTCTGCATAGAGGATATGCATCTGGTAGCGTTATCACTTTACCGTGTGACTGTTATGGTGAGGAATAAGGTTCACCATAAGAGCCGATCGGGAGAAAATTGAATGCACCAGCGTCTCTGCAAGATTGTTTCGACTATTGGCCCGGCGACGTCTTCGCCCGACATGCTTCGCATGATCCATGAGGCGGGGGTGAATGTCTTCCGTCTGAATATGAGCCATGGCCAGCACGACAAGCTACGCAATGTGGTGAAATCTATCCGTGAAATGCAGGTCGAAACGGGCGTCGCGACGGCGATTTTCGCGGATTTGCAGGGTCCTAAAATCCGCACTGGCACGTTTGAAGACGGCTCGATCCAATTGCGATACGGGCAGGAATACCGGCTGGTGAACGCGTCCTCGACGACCGAAGAGGGGGTTATTCCTGTTCCGCATCAGGAAGTGTTCGATGCGCTGGACGAAGGCGCGGTGATCAAGCTCGATGATGGCAAGCTACAGATGACGGTGACAGGCCGGGATGGTGATGCGCTGATCGCGCGCGCCGATGCCATGGGCACGCTGTCCGATCGTAAGGGGATCAATATCCCAGACCGCAGCCTGCCTATTTCTGCGCTCACAGAGAAAGACCGCGAAGACCTGGAGTTCGCGCTCTCCATGAAGGTGGATTACATCGCGCTCTCTTTCGTGCAGCGGCCGTCTGACGTTCATGAAGCGCGCGAGCTGATTGGTGATAGAGCGGGCATTATCTCCAAGATTGAAAAGCCCTCTGCAATTGAACATCTCGATGAGATTATCGAAGCCTCTGACGCCATTATGGTGGCGCGCGGAGATCTGGGCGTTGAGTGTCCGGTCGAGGATGTGCCGATTATGCAGCGCCGTATCATCCGTGCCTGCCGCCGTGTGGGCAAACCCGTTATTGTTGCGACGCATATGCTGGAATCCATGGTGGAATCCAAAGCGCCAACACGGGCAGAAGCCTCTGACATTTCTTCAGCAGTGAACCAGGGGGCTGATGCGGTGATGCTGTCGGCGGAAACGGCGGTGGGCAGCCATCCGCAAACCGCGGTGGCGATTATGGACCGCGTCATCTCAGCGACTGAGCGCGATCCTGAAACGGCCTGCTACGCCATTTTTCATAGTGAAGAAGATCATTCGACCACCGCAGATGCGGTGAGCCTTTCGGCGCGGCGGATCACCGAAGTGCTCGAGTGCCGTTTCGCGGTGGCCTACACCAATACAGGCTCAACGGCGCGTCGCCTTGCGCGGGACCGGCCATATGCGCCTATCCTTGCCGCAACGCCGAATGTTGAAGTCGCTCAGTCTCTGTCACTTTGCTGGGGCGTGACGGCGAAAGTCACCGAAGACATTTCCGACTTTGGCGAAATGATTGCGCGTGCGGATACGCTGGCATCTGAAGCAGGCGGTGAAAATGGCGAACGGATTGTCATCCTGTCCGGCTTCCCGTTCGGCCGGTCGGGTAAGACCAACACGCTGAAGATCAGCCGTATCGGCGCCATCGAGGATGATAGCTAAGGCTAAAATTCAAAACGGGTGATTGCGTTTTTCACTGAGGGTGCGAGGTTACGCGCAGAAAAATACTCAGGGAGAACGCAATGCCATTTGATCAGGTCAGCCAGCCGGAAACGCTAGGCCTTTCAAAAGAGCGACTGGACCGGATACCGGCCTTCTACAAAAAGAACTATCTCGACTCCAAACGCCTGCCGAACATCTCGACCATGGTCGCACGCGGCGGTGAGATCGCGCATCTGTCCTGTCAGGGCGTTAAGAACTGGGATACGGGCGAGGCGGTTACGGCAGACACGATCTATCGCATCTATTCGATGACAAAACCGGTCACCTCGGTTGCGGCGATGATGTGCTTTGAAGAAGGCCTTTTGCGCCTTGAACATCCGGTGTCCCGTTACATTCCAAGCTTTGCCAATCTGAAAGTCTGGGCAGGCGAGGGGCAGCTGAAAGACCCTGACCGCGAGATGACGGTGAAGGACCTGTTCCTCCACACATCCGGCCTGACCTATGACTTCCTCGGCCTTCACCCTGTCGAGAAACAATACATCGACAAAAAGGTCATTCGTCAGAACTACACTCTTGCTGAGATGTGCGAGGTGCTCTCCGAAATTCCGCTGGTGTTCTCACCGGGCGACCGCTGGAACTATTCAGTTGCGATTGATGTGCTGGGCCATCTCGTCGAGATCGTCTCCGGCATGTCACTGGATGCGTATTTCCAGACGCGCATTTTCGAACCACTCGGCATGGTCGATACCGGTTTCACCATCCCGACCGAGAAACTGCCGCGCTTTGCAGCCTGCTATGCGCGCAATCCTCTGACCAAGGAAATCACCATGGCAGATAAGGGCGATGGCAGCTCGTCTTATTGCCGTGAGGGTAAAGACCCGCAGCGCCTGTTCAGCGGCGGTGGTGGTCTCGTCTCAACGATTTCCGATTACTATAATTTCTGCCGCATGCTCGCGAATGGTGGCGAGCTGAATGGCGCGCGTCTGCTCAGCCCTAAGACAGTCGAGTACATGATGATGAACCATCTGCCAGAGGGGAAGACCATGGCCGGTATGGGCGACACCATGTTCTCCGAGAGCAATATGGCGGGCAACGGATTTGGCCTTGGCGGCGCTGTGACAGTTGATGAGATCCTGATGAACCAGCCATGCTCTGAAGGCACGTTCAGCTGGGGCGGGCTTGCTTCCACCTTCTTCTGGATTGATCCGGTAGAAGACATTATCGCGATCCAGATGACGCAGATGATGCCGTCATCCTCCTATCCGATCCGGCCGCAATTCCAGCAATTCGTATATTCGAGCATAATCGAGTAGATACAAAAACGCTCCCTGTTTTGCAGGGAGTGTTTTTCTTAGAAGGCTGTTGCAGCAGGCTTGGAACTGGCAATGGTCAGAACCTGCCAGTAGCCTTCCTTCACTTCCATATCCTCAGCCGTACCCTTCTCCGTGAGGATGCGGTGCGCCTCTGCCAGCCTGTAGCAGGGTATGTGCATGAACATGTGGTGTTCGCAGTGATAGGCGACCCAGTAAGGCGCAATGAACAGGCGCTCCAGAAAATTGGTGCGCGTGGTGCGGGCAACCCGCATCGGATGGTTGGAGCCATCAAGACAAGCATGCTCTGCAATATTGCGAAGTCGTGTGACGAGCTGGTTCCATGTCGCGAGCGGCAGAAGCCAGAGTACAGGATACGCCCACCAGCCGATTGCCAGCGTCATGACAATCGCAATCAGCGCGTTCGAGATCAGAAACGGAATGACAGCTTCACGCGCAGACTGAGCACGGTTTTCGCGGCCTTTCTGCTTTTTGATGCCGATCCCCATCGCATTCATGAACTGGTTTGAACGCTGCTTGTAAAAAGTCTGGCCCGTCATATCGCGGACGATTTTTCGCAGGAGAGATTTCCGCGTAATCGGAAAAGGAGCGGACAGAATAAGGTCCGGATCCTTCTCCGACTGCGCGTACTTATGATGGCTGATGTGATAATCCCGATAGTTGCGCAGATGCGCGCCCACAGGGGCTGCACAAAGCCACTGACCCACCCAGTCATTAAGCTTGTGATTCGTCGCGAGACCGCCATGCGCTGCCTCGTGCATGAGAATGGCCAGACCAAGCTGGCGCGCGCCGATCAGCATGACTGCGAGAACAAATGTCACCGGGTTCGGCCAGACCGCAAACATCGCCATAGCGGCGATAATAATGGCCCAGGCATGGACGATTGTACCAAGCCCCAGAAGGTCCGAGCGTTTGCAGAGGCGGGTCCACTCATCCTGAGTGAACAGCTCCAGCGGTTTCATCTTAATAGGCGTACTCATGGTATGAAAATACCAGCGCCCGAAACGCGCCGCAATCGTGACGCGGCGTTAGCTATTTTGCATAGCGTTTTAAGAAGGCGCTTAGCTGAGCATTGAGAGCGTGATTGTCACGACAATCCCAAACACGATGAGAAGGCCTGCATCACGGTTGGATTTGAACAGCTGCAGAGCCACTGCGTCGCCCTTGGTTTTCAGCATCACCAGCTGCCAGATGAGATGGCACATGAAGGCGATGGTGATCATCACGCCGGGTACGCGTGGTCCGCCGTACGATAGCGCAATGCCGATCAACAGCGCGCAAAGGCCGTAAATGCCTGCGACGGCAGGAAGTGTTTTGTCTCCAAAAAGGCGCGCGGTGGATTTGATGCCGACGATTGCATCGTCTTTCACATCCTGTCGCGCATAAATGGTGTCATAGCCGATCGTCCATGCGATCAGGCCCAGATAGAACAAAGCCGCCCAGAAATAGTCATTACCGCCAGCGGTGAAATACCCGACGGGGAAACCCCAATTGAAGGTGATTCCGAGCCATGCCTGCGGCCACCAGGTGATCCGCTTCATGAACGGATAGGCGACGACCAGAGGAATTGAGAGAAGCGCCACGATCTTCGCGGCAAGCGGGAGGAAGAGCAGAACAACCAGCCCGACAGCCAGTTGTGCCGCCAGCCAGATATAAGCCTGCGTTCGCGTAACCGCGCCAGACGGCAGAGGGCGCTCTGCCGTGCGAGCAACCTGCCTGTCGAGGTCTTCATCAGCCAGATCATTAATGGTGCAGCCTGCGCCGCGCATGGCGATCGCGCCAACACCAAATAGAATGCCGTAAAGCAGGTTCGTAGCGCGCCAGCCCACATCAAGCCCGGCAAAGGCAACACCCATCCAGCACGGAATGGCGAGCAGCCAGAAACCGATAGGACGATCAAATCGCGAAAGACGCGCAAAGCCCTGAAGGGACTGCGGAAGATAGTCCACCCATGATGGTGGCGCGTCTGCTGGTCTTGCGGTCTGTGCGGTCATGCCCATCGAATCCGAAGTGTCTGTGAGTCCCAAATCACACTATAGCTGTTTTTCTTGCCCTTTATGAAGAGGAATGCCAAACCTTCTGCCATGACTACCCGGCCACGACTTTTCGTACCGACTGACCTTGTTCCTGGCGGGCCAGTTGCACTGGATGAAGCGCAATCGAAATACCTCTTCCGTGTGATGCGTCTGGAGGTGGGAAACGAGGTGCGTGTCTTCAATGGGCGACATGGTGAATGGCTTGCTCGTGTCACTGAAATCCTTGGAAAATCAGCCGGAATTCTGAAAGTCGAAGAGCAATTGCGCGGTCAGCACAAGCTGACCGACCTTCAGCTTTTGTTTGCGCCTCTCAAGAAAACGCGGACGGATTTCGTTGTTGAAAAAGCGACTGAGCTGGGCGTGGAAGTGATCCAGCCGGTAATCACAGAATTCACCCAGTCGGAACGTGTGCGGACCGACCGTATGGAACGCCTCGCAATGGAGGCTGCAGAGCAAACCGAGCGGCTGAATATGCCGCGCGTATGCGATGCCAAACCTTTGATGCTTGCGCTTTCTGAACTGCCAGATGATCGCCGTGTTTATTACTGTGACGAGCGCGGTGACGATGAGGCGGCTGAATGGGGCGGCGAGGATAATCGTGCACGTCCGATGGCGGATGTTCTCAACGAACACCATGTCGGTTCGGCGGCTATTTTGATCGGTCCTGAGGGCGGCTTCTCGCCGAAAGAGCGTGAAGTCCTGCGCAAGCTTGATGGCGTTTATCCGGTCTCGTTAGGGCCACGCATCCTGCGGGCTGAAACGGCGGCAGTCGCCGCGCTGACCCTGTATCAGGCGATTTGTGGGGATTGGCGCGCCGCCGGAGATGGAACCGGTACAGACGAATAGTCTGACAGGCCCAGCTAACGACGGCGCTCCTCCCAAGCTTTTTGCTCTAGCGTGTCGCCTCGTGGCGGAACACGTCTTCGTCGAGTTCACCTTCCCATTTTGCAACGGCAGAGGCGACGGCAGCGTCACCAGTGACGTTTGTCATGGTGCGCATCATGTCGAGCAGGCGGTCAAACGGGAAGATCATGGCGATGATCAGAAGCGACTGTTCCTCACTCACGCCGATGGATGAGAGTACGGCCGAGGCGAGCAGTAGGCCCGCGCTTGGAATCGCTGCCGCACCGATGGAGGTGAGCGTCGCGCCCAGAGCAACTGACAGATACATGGCCGGTGTCATGTCGATGCCAAGCGCCTGCGCAGCGAACAAAGCCACCATGCCGAGATAGATCGCCGTACCGTCCATGTTCACCGTCGCGCCAACCGGCAGCACGGATGCAGCGACAGACTTCTTGATACCGAGGTTTTCAGAAACGTTCTCGATCGTGACCGGCAGTGTGCCCGCGCTGGACGCCGTGGAATAGGCAACAGCTTGCGCGTCACGAATACCGCCGAAGAAGCGCATGAACGGTAGGCCAAGCATGCCTTTCACAATGCCAAGGCCGTAAACCAGAACGATGTGAACGATACATGCCAGATAGAGACCGATGGTGAGCAGGCCAAGATTGGCAAGAATCGCCAGGCCCTTAGTCGCCATAACCCAGCTCATCAGGAAGAAGACACCGAAAGGCGCAAGTTCCATCACCATCACGGTGACTTTCATCATGACTTCAGCGGCTGATTCGATCATGGACTGAACCGGCTTGGCTTTCTCTTTCGCCATCAGGCAGCCAACGCCGAAAATGATTGCGAAGAAGATGATGCCAAGAACGTCTTGTGCGGCGAGGGCTTCAGCAGGGTTGGTCGGTATGATGGCCAGCAGTTTGTCTGCAATGCTCGCATCTGCTGCGGACGCTGCCGAAATCCGATCACTGACTGCACTTTGAGAGCTTGTATCTGCGAGGATCTCTACGCCATTGCCCGGCTGGAAAATCGTGCCCATCAGCAGGCCGATTGATACGGCGATAAAGGTTGTGCCGAGATAAAGGGCGATGGCTTTACCGCCGAGGCTACCGAGCTTTTTCGGGTCGCCCATCGCTGTGACGCCTGCAACAAGCGTGGTGAAAATCAGCGGAACGACCAGCATTTTGATCAGGCGTACAAAGCCGTCACCGAATGGCTTGAGCCATGTATCAGCGAAATTCGCTATGGCGGCGGAGTTACCCGTCCATTCGCCTGCAGGGTAGTAGAGCACAAGGCCCCCTAACAGGCCGAGCACAAGGCCCAGCATGACCCGTTTCCAGAGTGTGATTTCGAACCAGGCTTTCATCAGTCTACCCCTCAGAAGTTTGAGGGGAGCCTAGAGCGTCTTTTAGCGAAAGCAACTCACTTCAAAGCGAAGTTCGCCCTGATGCGCGCCATGCCTGTTGATTGGTCCGTTATGCTTAAGCGGTCTCTTTTGCGCCGTGTGCAGACATCAGATCTGCGAAGCGACGGAAGAGATAGAAGCTGTCTTGCGGGCCAGGTGAGGCTTCAGGGTGGTGCTGAACCGAAATGATCGGCTTGCCCGCAACGCGCAGACCAGAGTTTGTACCATCGAACAGAGACACGTGAGACTGCTCCACACCGTCTGGCAGGGTTGCCGGATCAACTGTGAAGCCGTGGTTCATGGAAACGATCTCTACCTTGCCGGTTGAGAGGTCTTTCACCGGATGGTTTGCGCCATGGTGGCCCTGAGCCATTTTCATAGTTTTCGCGCCAAGTGCGAGCGCCAGCATCTGGTGGCCGAGGCAAATGCCGAGAATCGGCAGGTCTGATGCGATAAGCTTCTGAATTTCCGGCACCGCGTAAACGCCTGTCGCGGCTGGATCGCCCGGGCCGTTAGACAGAACTACGCCGTCCGGCTTGAGTGCCAGAACGTCTTCGGCTGTCGCATTGCCCGGTAGAACCGTGCAGCGTGCGCCGACTTCAGAAAGGTTGCGCAGAATGTTCTTCTTCACACCGAAGTCGAGGACAACAACGTGGAAGTCACCGCTTTCCAGCGCTGTGAAGCCCGAATCCCATTTCCAATTTTGTTCAGCGTGCGCGTATTCCGCGTCCGGGCCGACAACCTTGGCCAGATCAGCGCCTTCCATGCCTGCAAATCCGGCAAGTTCTGCCTTCAGATCAGCAATTGAAACTGTTTCGTCAGGCGAAATGTGCGCGATAATGCCGTTCACCATGCCTTTTTCGCGGATGAGGCGGGTGATTGAACGCGTGTCCACGCCAGACAGGCCGACAATGCCTTTCTTTGTCAGCCAGGCGTCGAAATGGTCCACAGCGCGCCAGTTTGATGGCGGCGTGATCGTGCCGCGGAAGATGGCGCCGCGCGCAGCTTTCTCTGCATTTACAGAGCTTTCTTCCTGATCCTGATCGTTTGCGCCGACATTACCAATGTGCGGGAAGGTGAAGACAACCATCTGCGAAGCGTAAGACGGGTCCGTCAGGATTTCCTGATATCCGGTGATCGCTGTGTTGAAGCAGACCTCTGCGATGGCTGTTCCTTTAGCGCCATTGCCGCGCCCGAAGTAAACCTCGCCGCTCGCCAGAACCAGCGCGCCGGTCGCTTCAATCTGTTCTTGATTCTCGGTGAGGAAAGGCATAATAGGGCTTCCTTGTTCAAAAAGGGGCGGTGAGGACCGCCGGGCAAACGCGCGAGGAAGTATCTTTCGCGGGAACAATCGTCAAGCTGGTAACGTAGTATAATATCAACGAAACTGCCGTTTACTGAGATTGAAAGCCAAGAGAAGCACTGATTCCATATGACGGATCCGAAAACACACACGCCGAAACTGCGCGCACTGTTGGAAGCTGACCTTTCACGCGCCGAAACCGACGATAGTGATTCTGTAGAAGCAGCGACGCTGCGCCTTGCCATGTGCGCGGTTCATGACCGTGACGCGGATGCGCGTGCGCACGACCAGTGCGAAGGCTGCGACGACTCAGTTATCCGCGATGTACTGTCTTTGATGGTGCGCCAGCGTGAAGAGTCCGCCGACCGTTATGAAAATGCAGGCCGCATTGAAATGGCCGACCGCGAGCGCGACGAGCTCGAAATCCTTCAGCGCTATCTGCCTAAGACAATCGCAGGCGAAGAACTCGAAGAAGTTGTTCAGGATGTGATTGGCGACCTTGAAGCCCGCAGCCTGAAAGACCTTGGTCGTTGCATGACCGAACTCAAATCCCGCTACCCAGACCAGCTGGACAGCTGCGAGGCGGGTCGCAAGGTACGCGCCGCCCTCGGCTGATTAGCGCCTACCAGACGCCTTTTGTCAGACCATTCCAGATATAGCCGCCAAAGGTCGGCGCGTAATACTGCTTGGATGGCATCTCGACCTTGTAAGGCGTGAGCGTGCCACTCACCGCATCATCCATCGCCTGCATGACAATATCGCGAGATCCCGCAGCGATCCGCCAGATATAGGTGTGGAAGTTGTCATCCGGTTGCGCCTGTACCTGAGACTGGTAGAGAATATCGCCCGTATCAACGCCTTCATCGACGATATGAACCGTCGCGCCAAAATGTTCCGGTTCGCCATTAGCCAGCGCGAAATAGCCTCCGAACATGCCACGATATGCCGGGTTTATGCCTGAATGGTAATTGATGAATGGCGCTTTGATGGCGTTCAGCGTCTTCTTCTTGAGCATACGGCAATTGATGACGAACACGGCCGTCGGGTCGAAGCGCTGCAAGGCTTCAATGGCTTCCGCGTCGTTTGCGCTGGAGACGCGGATGAGGTTCTCAATCTTCGGCATGGCCGGCTGAAGGCTTTCCTCATCGATCATCCGGTTGATGACGTCATGCGTGCGGCGCTTGGTGAGTTTGATTGGAAGCCGTGCGGCCTGCATGCTGGCAACCGTCATCGGGCCAAGAATGCGCGCGCGTCGTTTCCAGAATGTTTTCGCCGGTTCGCCGTCTTCCAGAATGACGGGAAAGTCACCGAACTTCTCTCGAAGCGCGTTGATCATGATCCACGCGTGTGGGGCATCTGCACATAAAGCGACGATTTTTGGCTGTACGGTCATGGCACATCTCCGGCTGTTCAGGACCGGAGATGCAGAAACCGTGCAATTTCGTCAGTTATGCGGTGCGGCTGTGGATAACAAGCGCGTGAACACGCGGCTCAATAGCCCGGATCGTGTTCTTCCTGACCGATGAGATCGGTGCTGTACGGCGTGGTCTGGTACATATTGTTGATCCAGTTGCCGAACAGCAAATGCGCGTGTGACCGCCACCGGTTGAGTGGCGGTTGCTTCGGATCATCATCAGGGAAGTAGTTGTGTGGGATCTGCATATCGATGCCCGCATCAATGTCGCGGAAATACTCTTCCGCGAGCGATGTGGAATCATACTCGATATGATTGAACACATAGAGACGGTTACATTTGCGTTCGTGAACGATGCAGAGGCCCGTCTCGTCCGAATTCATCAGAACTTCCAGCCCGTCGACTTTCTCCACGTCTTCAGCGCGGCACTCCGTCCAGCGAGAGACAGGGATCATGAAGTCGTCAGAAAAGCCGTTCATGTAAGGTGAGGACGGCACCAGATTGTGGTGGCGGTAAACGCCGAACAGTTTCCGGTCGAGTACGTATTTCGGCACGCGATGGAAGTGCCAGATCGCAGCCATTGCGCCCCAGCAAATGTTCAGCGTCGAGTGGACGTTGGTTGCTGTCCAGTCGAAGATTTCCTTCATCTCATCCCAATAGGTGACGTCCTCGAATTCGAGCGTCTCAACCGGCGCGCCGGTGATGATGAAGCCGTCAAACTTCTGGTCCTTGATCTCATCCCAGGTCTGATAAAAGGACAGGAGATGCTCTGCCGAAGTATTCTTCGGTGTGTGGCCGCCAACCCGTACCAGCGTAAACTCGACCTGAAGAGGCGAGGCGCCGATCAGGCGTGCCATCTGAAGTTCGGTGCGGATTTTGTTCGGCATCAGATTCAACAGGCCGATGCGCATAGGCCGGATGTCCTGACGATCGGCAAAGCGTTCAGTCTTAACGCGCACGCCTTCTTGCAGAAGGTGTTCGCGTGCAGGCAGGCCATCAGGAATACGTATTGGCATTTTTTAATCTGTTCCGAACTTAAAAATCTCCGTGCAGGGCACGATGTACTCTTAAATGGTGTGTTTGCCATGAATGCAAACAAAAGCAGGGTGTGAGCCCTCAATTCGCCGCGAGGCCAGACGCTTGAAACTGTGCTAGACTAGCGGCGAGATACGAAAATGGAGGCCTGAAAATGAGCGAACTGAAAGACCTGATTGCAGAGCTTCCAAAGGCTGAGCTTCACCTTCACCTGGAAGGCTCTCTCGAACCGGAAATGATGTTCGAGCTGGCAAAGCGTAATGGCGTCACGCTCAAATATGGCTCGGTTGAGGAAATCCGCGCTGCCTATGACTTCTCCAACCTGCAGGACTTTCTGGACCTTTATTATCAGGGCATGGGCGTTCTGCTGAAAGAGCAGGACTTTTACGACCTGACCTCGGCCTACTTGACGAAAGCCGTCGCAGACAATGTGCGCCATGTTGAAGTGTTCTTCGACCCGCAGGCGCATATGGAGCGCGGCGTCAGCTTTGAAACAGTCCTTAGCGGCATCACACGCGCCTTGGAGGACGGTCACATCCGTCATGGCATCACCAACAAGCTGATCATGTGCATTCTGCGCCATTTGAGTGAGGAGGAAGCCTTCGCTCTGCTCGAAGTGGCGACACCGCATCTTGCAAAGATTGATGGGGTTGGCCTCGATTCTTCAGAGCTCGGTCATCCGCCGAGCAAATTCGAACGTGTCTTCAAAGAGGCGCAGGCGCTCGGCCTGAAACTCGTCGCTCACGCCGGAGAAGAAGGCCCGCCTGAATATGTCTGGGAGGCGCTGAACCTTCTCAAGATCGACCGGATTGACCACGGCAATGCTGCCGCCCGCGATGATGAGTTGATTGACCACCTGATCGAGACAGGCATGACGCTGACCATGTGCCCGCTCTCCAATCAGCGCCTGTGTGTCACGCCGGATCTTACGGAAAACCCGCTGGCACATCTTCTCCGCTCAGGGGTGCGGGTCACCGTGAACTCTGATGACCCGTCCTACTTTGGCGGCTATGTAAACGACAACTACATAGCGATTGCCGACGCGCTCGACCTTTCCATGCCGGAGATCGTCATGCTCGCTCGAAACAGTTTTATCGGCTCGTTCCTGAGCGACGTGGATAAGGAAGCTGCGCTCGACCAGATCGATGCTGTTTATGAGCAGCACCGGCATTAGCCTCAGACCGCTGCGGTAAACTCTATGCGGATGCCGCCAGGCATGGCGCAGATGAAATGATTGATTTCCGCGCCTGACACGATCGGTTCCGGCGCAAACTCAATGCTGACATCGTCGCGCTCGGCGAGCTGAGAGTGAAGTGCGGTGAGGTGATACTTATCCGCGACTTTCAGTGCCAGATGGTGAAGGCCGATATTGGTTTTCCGGTCGAATTGTGTTGCGGCTTCCGGCTCGGCAATCTGCCAGAGTGTGAGCATGGTCGTGCCGTCTGATACAAACACAGACGGGTAGTCCGGCTTGCCGCCCACTTCTTTGAAGCCAAGAGCCTCTACAAAAAAGCTGGTCGCAGCTTTGAGGTCTGGTACGGATAGGCCGACATGATGGACGCCAAGTGTTGTGCTCATTCTGAAGTTTCCTTTTGGGCTTTGAGTTCGTCCGCCGTCCAGCGCGGCGTGATGTATTGCGGGCAGTTCCAGTCGAACGCGACGATGTTGATCAGGAAAGCGCCAACGGCTTTGTCTCGGTGTGCAGGCAGGGCGATCTGGGAAACGAAATCGGGGGCATCCTGCGCCGTCACGTAAGCGCCGCGCCCGGCGATTTTCAGCCGACGGCGGTTCGGGTAGTCCATCAGGAAGAGTGAAACACGATCATTCACGCGCACATTGCCGGCCGACATGAACTGGCGGTTGCCGCGCAGGTCCGCAAAGCCGATACGGCTCTGGGATATAACTTGCAGAAAACCGGTCTCCCCGCCGCGATGCTGCACATAGGGCCATCCATCATCGGTGACACTCGCCATGTAGAAGCTGTTGCGCTGCATGATGAAGGTCGCCTCTCTGGAGGTCAGGCGATCATCCCCATTCGTCGCATTGGCTTCCATGTTGGCGTAAAGCTCGCGCGATCCATCAAAGGTCTGAAGGGCGCGTGCGGTCGGGCTGAGCAGGGTTTTGAGATAGTTGGCTGTCATGAGCGACAGATAGCTCTTTAGGAAATTATAGGTAATTCCTAAAAAATGACACTCAGTGTTCCGGAAGATGGAATAATATATGCGAAGACTATACGGCAGATGAGTTGCCGATTGCCGCGGCTGTGCTCATAGTTGGCTGATCAGCGGGATGGCGTCTGAGAGGGTAGGGTGCAGAGTAGTTTCAGGTTTCTACTGGCGTGGCTTGTTGTGTTGGCCCATCTAACAGAAGGCGCGCGATATACCAGCCATACCGGCATTTTCGCCGTGTTCGGGTTCTATCTTCTTTCCGGCTATCTGATCACGCTGATCCTGAACACAACATACGAGTTCAGGTTCGCGCCTTTCGCGATCAACCGCTTTTTACGCCTGTTTCCAGTGTATTACATTATTGCTGCGGCGACGCTGATTATGATCTTCCTGCTTCCGGAGGCAGAAACCTGGAAACCTGTCTGGCGGATCAGAGAAACGCTTGGTGCGTGGCTCGGAAATCTGTTCATTTTTCCATTTGAATTTCTCGACCAGCGGTTCCGTCTCGTTCCACCTGCATGGTCGGTCGGCGTTGAGCTGATCAACTACTTCCTGCTGTGGCTGCTGATTTCACGATCTGCGCTCCTCACCGCGCTCGGCGTCGCGGCGGGCGTCGGCTATCATGTGTGGACCTTTCTCACTAATCCGGAATGGCTGGCGCGATATGACCCGTTCGTCGCCGCTATTCTGCCATTCGCGCTGGGCGCGGCGCTGTTCCATGCGAGAGGTTACGTTGAACGTTTATCACCTGTGCAGGCCCTGCTGGTAGCTGGTGCGGGCGGTGTGCTCTGGGTTGGTAATATGATCGCCGCGGGCTTCGTGGATGGCCGCTTCGCGGATAATTTCGATCTCTATTTCTATCTGAACCTGCTCTTCATGATCGTGATCATGGTCGGGTTCAGCCATTCGTCTCTGAATACGCGCGCGACTGGCATCAGTAAGATGCTGGGCGATCTCGCCTATCCGATTTTCCTGCTGCACTGGCAGGTCGGGTTTCTGGTCAGCCAGTTTGTGTTTGATGGCAAAGCACGAGGGTTCGACATACTCGCGGTGAGTATCCCGTTCATTCTGATCCTGGCCTTTGGCGTAAACTGGCTGGCGGCACGGTTTATCGAGCCGATCCGGGGAAAGATCAGACCGGGGCGCGCTGTTTCAGAAAACGCCGGCTGATTTAGAGTGTCTGTGGAACGCTGATAGCCGCCTGTACAGCGCTCGCGGCAGGGTGACTGTGGTGATGATGTTGCCAGTAAGAAGCGCCTGCCAGAACAGCAAAGCAGAGAACAAGACCGAATGCGTAGCGAATAAGACCGCGCATGGAACACTCCATGAAGGAAGCGGCAGGAATACCCCTGTCTGATCTGCAGCATATAGTGGAGCTGCTTGTCTTGAGGAAGGGGCATCCCGCGCATATTCGAAAGCCGGTAAAAATTGATTATTTAAGGTTGTTGGTTTCGCGTTCCTGTTGAATAAACGGTTCCGGTAACAGGATGAGAAAACTATGATTTCTGCGGGAAGCTCCGAAGATCGGGCCAGACTTTCACCTTATCTGATTTCAGGTGAAAAATTGAAATGGGTGGGGCGTCCAGCGCAAGGCATCGCCTTCACCACAATTGACATATTTCTCATTCCGTTTGGTTTGTTCTGGTGCGGCTTTATCGCCGTCTGGATATCTATGGCGCTGCAAAGTGACCCGACCTTTGCGTTGTTCGGTGCGCCGTTCGTTATCGCGGGTTTTTTTATCCTGATCGGCCGCTTTCTTATTGATGCCTGGATCAGGTCGAAAATGCTCTATGCGGTCACCGACCAGCGGGCGCTTGTTCTCAAATCGGCCATCGGAAACTCCCTGACCGCACACGAGCTAAGCGCCGGACAAGCAGTAAACCTGAACACCAACGATGGTAAGAAAGGGACGATCACTTTTGGTGATACGGGTTTGTCTGGCCTATTCAGTCGCATGAATTTGGGAGCGATCTATCTCTCTTCGTCCGAGGCCAATAAGTTTTTTGGCATCGACAATGTCAGCGAAGTTTACAAACTGGTCTACGCGTCGAAATAGGTTTCCATACCCGTTATCCACAGGGGCGCCCCGTATTCCGCGCTGGTATCGCGGTAAACAAAGTGTAAACTCTCGCAATGGTCGGCCATCGCTTCAATGAACAGTTCCTCAACGAGCTGAAATCCCGCATTCGGATTTCGGACGTGGTCGGTCGCAAGGTGAAACTGGTCAAAAAGGGCAAGGAATGGTCTGGCCTTTCACCCTTCAGCGCCGAGAAAACACCAAGCTTCTACGTCAATGACCAAAAGCAGTTCTTCAAGGACTTCTCTTCCGGCAAATTCGGCGATGTGATCACCTTCCTGCAGGAGACCGAGCGCGTCTCGTTTGCTGAAGCCGTTGAGAAGCTCGCCGCCGAAGCGGGCATGCAGCTGCCAAGCGATACACCGCAAGCTAAGGCAGAACGCTCGCGCCGTGGCCGTCTGATTGATGTGTGCGAAGCGGCAACCCGTTATTTCGAAGAACAACTGCGTGGCCCGGACGGGGCACAAGCACGATCTTATCTGGAAGGGCGGGGGCTGAAACCGTCCAGCTGGCAGAAATATCGCCTCGGTTTTGCGCCTGATAGCTGGCGGGCTCTGCAGGAATATCTGGCAAAAACCGGTGCCAGCCAGAAAGACATGCTGGATGCGGGCCTCATCATCCAGCCTGATACAGGCCGCGACCCGTATGATCGCTTCCGTGGACGCGTCATGTTTCCAATCGAGGACACGACGGGCAAGGTGATCGCCTTTGGCGGCCGTGCCATGGAAAAGGACGCCAAGCCGAAATATCTGAACTCGCCGGAAACAGAACTCTTCCATAAAGGCGCGCAGCTCTACCGTTATAAAGCGGCCCGCGAAGCTGCAGCCATGGCCAATGTTGAAGGCCTTGTGGTTTGCGAAGGCTATATGGATGTCATCGCGCTGGGCGAGGCGGGCATTGATTATGCCGTCGCGCCGCTCGGTACAGCGCTGACTGAAGATCAGCTCTCTCTCCTCTGGAAGGTGGGCGGTGAGCCTGTGCTTTGCTTTGACGGTGATGCGGCCGGTGTACGCGCCGCGCACAAGGCAATTGATCGCGGCCTGCCGCATCTGGAGCCGGGACGGTCGCTCTTCTTTGCGCTTCTGCCTGACGGGCTGGATCCGGATGATCTCATCCGCGAGCGCGGCAAAGAGGAGATGCATGCGGTTCTGAAGAACGCCAAGCCATTGGTCGATCTTCTCTGGGACCGTGAACTGGAGCAAAGCCCGCTCGATACGCCGGAACGTAAAGCGGGGTTTGAACAGCGTCTTGATGATGCCGTTGCCCATATTCAGCATGCTGGTGTGAAGAAGGCGTATGGCCGCGAACTGCATCAGCGGCTGCGTGATTACCTTTTCCAGATGCGCCGGCCGGGACGTCAGGGCGGTAAAACGCCATTTGGCCCGGGGGGCGGTAAATCCCGGAAACCGGAACTCAATCTTAACCCGCGCGGTGTGAGAATCCTCATCAGGATGATTGATTCGCCGGAACTTTTGAAAGCCGGACTGGAGCGTTTGGCGGTGGCCAGATTCCCCGATCCGGTGGTCGCAGGGCTGCAAGATGCAGTTTTTGACCTATTTGAAAGTGGTGAAGAGGTTGACCGAACGGGCTTGACAAGCCATCTACGTTTATTCGGGAAGGATAAAGCTATCCAGCTCCTGCGAACACAACCGGCTGGAATTCCCCTGAACCCCGCATCTCCAGAGGGTCAGGAATGGCTAAGTGCCCTTGAGCGGTTTTGCGCAGTGGATGAACTTTCCCAGGATGAGCAACAGCTTCGGTCTTCCGGAGCTGACTCTAATGTTCTGGAACGCAGGCGGGTTGTTGAAAAACTCCGTTTGAAGACCGATATTCGCGATCTTACGCGCGGAGAGGAAGACTCTGCGCCGGAAGCGAAGTCAGATTTACACGCCGCCATCCGCCGCATGGATGAAGTGGCTAGGAAAAAATGGGGCTCTTAAAATCCCCGGTGACTGGCGTGCGCACCCGGTCACGACCTGGAGAGACACTGCATGAGCAAGGCTGCTGCTGCCAATAAGGAAGAGACTGAGAACGAAACACAGGACGGCCCGGTCCTCGATCTCAGCGACGCCAGCGTCAAGAAATTCATCAAGAAAGCCAAAACCCGCGGC
Organism: Ponticaulis sp.; assembly: GCA_002723155.1. Taxonomy (GTDB): domain Bacteria; phylum Pseudomonadota; class Alphaproteobacteria; order Caulobacterales; family Hyphomonadaceae; genus Ponticaulis. Next base: position 129,869 of record PBNO01000004.1, read on the forward strand.
TACATCACCCATGATGAGCTGAATAAGGTTCTGCCTTCCGACGAGGTGAATCCGGACCAGATTGAGGACATCATGTCCCAACTGTCCGAGATGGGCATCTCTGTCGTTGATTCTGAGGAAGAAGGCGAGGAAGAATCTGAGAAAAAGACAGAACTCGCGACGGTAAGCGGTTCCAAGGCGGTTACCACGACAAAAGGTAATGCGCGTGGTTCTGACCGGACCGACGACCCTGTGCGCATGTATCTGCGCGAAATGGGCTCTGTCGAGCTTCTCTCACGTGAAGGCGAGATCGCGATTGCGAAACGCATTGAGGCGGGTCGTGATGCGATGATCCGTGGCCTCTGCGAAAGCCCTCTGACCTTCGAAGCTATGATGGTCTGGCGCGACGAGCTTGTGAACGAGCGCGTTCTTCTGCGTGATATCATCGACCTCGAAGCTACTTACGGCGCGGAAAACCCGCCGCCAGAGCCTGAAGAGGAAGAAGAGGACGAGGAAGAAGAGTCCGAAAACTCTGAAGAGGGCGAAGAAGGCGAGGAAGGTGAAAACCGCCGCCGCGACGACGATGACGATGATGATGAAGGCGCGGCTATGTCCATGTCCGCCATGGAGGCTGAACTCCGTGACGGCGTGACATCCAAGCTCGACGAAATCGCACGTGAGTTCAAAACCTTCCAGGCCCTTCAGGAAAAGCTCATTGGTCTTCGCATGGAAGGCAAGGAGCTCTCGAGCAAGGATCAGGAGAAACTAAGCTCCATCCAGAACGAGATCATCGAAAACCTGAAAACCATGCACCTCAACAATGCGCGTATCGAAGCGCTGGTTGAGCAGCTCTATGCCATTAACAAGCGTCTGATGGGCCTTGAAGGCAAGCTGATGCGTCTGGCTGATGCGCATGGCGTTCCGCGTCGTGATTTTCTTGAAGCCTATCTCGGCCACGAACTCGACCCTGACTGGTCTGAGGATGTGCGCGGCAAGTCCAGGAAGTGGGAACGCTTCGTGGCGGCTGAAGCCGAAAAGGTTGAAAACCTGCGCGGTGAGATTTCTGACACGGCTCAGGAAATCGGTATTCCGATTGATGATTTCCGCCGTATCGTCTCTACCGTTCAGAAAGGTGAGCGCGAGGCGCGCATCGCGAAGAAAGAGATGGTCGAGGCAAACCTGCGTCTCGTGATCTCCATCGCGAAGAAATACACAAACCGCGGTCTTCAATTCCTCGACCTCATTCAGGAAGGCAATATCGGCCTGATGAAAGCGGTTGATAAGTTCGAGTATCGCCGCGGCTATAAGTTCTCCACCTATGCGACATGGTGGATTCGTCAGGCGATCACACGTTCTATCGCGGACCAGGCGCGGACGATCCGTATTCCGGTGCACATGATCGAGACGATCAACAAAATCGTCCGGACACAGCGCCAGATGCTGCACGAGATTGGTCGCGAGCCGACGCCTGAAGAGCTGGCTGAAAAGCTTGGTCTGCCGCTTGAGAAAATCCGTAAGGTTCTCAAGATCGCGAAAGAGCCGATTTCTCTCGAAACACCAATTGGTGATGATGAGGATTCAAACCTTGGCGACTTCATTGAAGACAAGGCGGCACTTCTGCCTGTGGATGCGGCGATCCAGTCCAACCTGCGTGAAACAACCACGCGCGTTCTGGCGTCCCTCACACCGCGTGAAGAGCGCGTCCTGCGTATGCGCTTTGGTATCGGTATGAACACCGACCACACGTTGGAAGAAGTCGGTCAGCAGTTCTCGGTAACACGTGAGCGTATTCGTCAGATCGAGGCGAAAGCGCTTCGCAAGCTTAAGCATCCGAGCCGCTCGCGCAAACTGCGCAGCTTCCTCGATACCTAAAAGATTTGGAAAAGGCGGCCTTCGGGTCGCCTATTTTCTGCGGGGGCAGATGGGCTACGAAATCTATATCCATAGAAAGCCCAATCACTGGGATGAGAAGGACTTCTGAACGCGAAAGTGCAGGTCGATGAAGGCGAGTTCTATCGCGCCGGCGCCGATGGCGTGGAGCATTTCGAAGCCGGTTAAAAAGGATCGGCTGCCAAGGCTGCGAAACTAATTCAGGCCTTTCGTATGAAACCCCTTGCCAGACCCGTGGTTTACCATGTTAGGGCGGCGCAGCGTTTATTTCCTATAGTTCAGTTCACGACCTTAAAGGGGCCGTCTATGCGTGTGTCGATCGCGGCAGACCTCGATTATTTTTTCCCTGAACCAGCCGATGTGTTGCTGGCGGTGGAAGCTATTCCGATGAAAGATCAGAAGCTTGTCCGGGACAAGCTGACGGTTGCTGGAGAAGCGACGCCGCTGCGTAGTTTTCAGGAGCATGGCACGCCGGGGCGCAGCCAGTGGACTGAAGCGAACGATCGGGTTCAGATCCGATATGAAGCGCTGGTCGATGTGGAACGCCCGCCGCTTTCCATTGCGGGCCTTGATGTGCCGCCACGGCGTGAGCTGCCGCCCGATGTCGTCCACTATCTGTTTCCGAGCCGCTATTGCGAATCCGATAAGCTGGAAACCTATGCGATGAGCAAGTTCGGCCATCGCAGCGGCGGGGACCTCGTGCTGGAAATGACGGACTGGATCCGTCACAATTTCGAATATGTGCCGGGATCATCTGATAATTCCACGACGGCGACAGACAGTTTTCTTCGCCGACAGGGTGTGTGCCGAGACTATTCTCACGTGCTGATCACGCTCGCCCGTGCAATGGGGGTGCCTGCGCGCATGGTGTCTGTCTATGCGCCCGGGCTGAATCCGCCAGATTTCCATGCCGTTGTTGAAGTCTGGCTGGATGGGAACTGGCACCTGATTGATCCGGCAGGCATGGCGGCTGAAGAGACCCTTGTGCGTATTACCTATGGCCGTGACGCGACGGATATCAGCTTCATGACGATTTTTGGATATGCAGAGCTTCAGAGCCAGTCTGTGCTGGTGGCTGAAGTCGCCTGACCTAGCGTCATACTTTTGCTGACGCCTGCGTCAGGTTAAGCTCTCTCCTAAAGATCATGGGAGAGAGACAAATGGCTTCAGGAAATGCAGCGCGGATGCGCGAAATCCTCGACAAGCAGAAGGCCGCGCACATTCGTGAGGGCGCGCCATCCGCCGAATTACGTATGGACCGGATTGACCGCTGCATCAGCCAGCTCATCAAATACAAGGATGAGATCGCCGATGCGCTTTGCGAGGATTTCGGGCATCGCTCCAAGGACCAGACGACCTTTACTGATGTCGTGTCCTCGCTCGGGCCGCTCAAGCATTCCAAGGCAAACCTTCGCAAATGGATGAAGCCTGAAAAGCGGAAGGTGGAAGCGCCGCTGAATCTGCTCGGCGCAAAAGCGCGGCTGGAATATCAGCCGAAGGGCACTGTTGGCGTTATTTCGCCATGGAACTTCCCTGTGCAGCTCACCTTTGCGCCATTGGCGAATATTCTGGCAGCTGGCAACCGCGCCATGATCAAGCCTTCCGAGTTCACGGAGGCGACCTCTGCGCTGATGGAGAAGATGTTCTCTGAGGTGTTCGACGAGGAAGAGATTGCCGTGATTACCGGAGGACCGGAGGTCGGCGGCGAGTTCTGCGCTCTGCCGTTTGACCATATCATCTTCACGGGTGCGACCTCGATTGCCCATCACGTCATGCGTGCAGCAGCTGAGAATCTGGTGCCGTTGACGCTGGAGCTCGGCGGTAAGTCACCCGTCATTATCGGCCGTTCAGCAGATATGGAGAAAACGGCTGCGCGCGTCATGAATGGCAAGGCGCTGAATGCGGGGCAGATCTGCCTCGCGCCGGACTATGTGTTCACGCCGGAAGAGAGCGTGGGCGCATTTGTTGATGCCTCGCAGAAGGCTGTCGCAAAGATGTTCCCGACAGGGCTGAAGGACAATGATGACTACACGTCTGTCATCAACCAGCGTCACTATGATCGCCTTCAGGGCTATCTTGAGGATGCTAAAGCCAAGGGCGGCGAGATCGTAGAGATCAATCCAGCCGGCGAAAACTTCTCCCAGCAGCCGCACCATAAAATTCCGCCAACGCTGGTTCTGAACCCGTCTGACGATATGGACATCATGAAGGACGAGATTTTCGGCCCTCTGCTGCCGGTGAAAACCTATAAGGGCGTTGAGGATGCGGTGTCCTACGTGAATGCGCACGATCGTCCGCTGGGGCTTTACTATTTCGGCGCGGACAAGGCTGAAGAAGCCAGAGTGCTGAACAGCACGACCTCTGGCGGCGTCACCGTGAATGACGTGATTTTCCACGTTGCGCAGGAAGATCTGCCGTTTGGCGGGGTAGGTCCGTCGGGCATGGGCTCTTATCATGGCCATGATGGTTTTAAGGAATTCTCTCATAAGAAATCCGTCTACACGCAGACCGGAAATGAAATTCTGGCGATGTTCCGTCCACCTTACGGCGACACGTTCCGTAAGCAGCTTGCAGGGCGTCTGAAAGGCTAGGTTCTCAAAACCGGAATAAATTCAGAAGACTGAACAAATTCAGAGATCGATGAAATTTTATCGATCTCTGGAACACTGAGTAAAATACTTGGTCTTATAGGAGGAAGTAGGAGGGGGACTCTGATTGGGTTCTCAGGACAATCTATGCACGTTCCAAAACGGAACGTGGTTAAGGGCGAGGCAGAATGCTGAGCGTAAATACCAATTACGGTGCCATGACGGCACTGCAGAATCTATCTGCGACGTCTGCGGAGAAATCCCAGATACAAAGCCGGATCAATACCGGGCTTGCCGTGGCAAGCGCGAAGGATAACGGCGCTATCTACGCTATCGCGAAAGGCCTCGACGCCGACATGGTTTCCGCCAGTGTCGAGCAGTCACAGCTGGATCGTGTTTCCTCAACACTCGATGTGACCCTGTCAGCGATTGATAGCATTTCCGATCTCATGATCGATATGAAGGAAAAAGCGCTCGCCATGACCGATGAGTCCATGACGTACGAGCAGCTGAAGGCCTTCAACGAAGATTTCAACGCGCTGTTTGATCAGGCGCAGACGGTTGCGCGCAACGCAGCCTTTAACGACATCAATCTGCTGGACGGTTCAACACTGACACTGGAAACAACGTCGCTGAGCGTGATTGAAGGCTTCGACCTGGCGGACATTCTGGAGAATGGCGTCACGCGCACGGGCGACTTCGATGGCATTGTGAACTCAAACCATAGCGCGACTGTGACGGGTAACTTTTCGGGTGTCGTGAATGGTACTTTCACCGGCACGACCTATGGCGACATGTCGGGCGTCGTGAATGGTGACTATAACGGTGACATTTATGGCGATTTCACTGGCAGTATTAACGGCAACATTAACGGCACGGTTTATGGCAGTGTCAGTGGTAGCGTGAACGGAAGTATTACGGGATCGGTGCACAATGGATCCGTCACGCCGCCTGCAGAGGTGACGATCGAGGCTGCCGACCAGACGGCGGCGGATTATCTCGGCCGGACATATGGCGGCGTGGAGGGCTATGAAGAAGACCCGTTCTCCTTCGATCCGAAGCAGGACCTTCATTACCATTATACGGGCATGGTCGCCTCTATCGAGAACACGATCTCAGGGCTGGCAAACTACTCGTCCAAGCTCGGCTCGATCGCCAAAGCCGCTGACATTCAGAACAATTTTCTGCAGATCAAGAATGACGTTCTGATGAAGACGAAAGGCAATATGGTTGATGCGGATATGGCTCGCGAGAGTGCGCGTCTTTCTGCGATCCAGACCAAAGAACAGCTTGGTGTCCAAGCGCTCTCAATCGCCAATCAGGCACCAAATATGGTGCTCCGTCTGTTCGGCTAATCAATTCAGATTGACCGGGTCGTCAAATACGCTTATCGTTTATCGATGACAAATAAGTTTGATCTCGAGCCGGGTGACGTTGTCTCCGTGCGATTTGCGGGTGTTCTGCGCCACTACGGCGTCGTCACCTTTGGTGGCCGCATCGTGTCCAATAATGGCGAACGCGGCGGGGTCATCTCTCAGACCTTCGAAGAGTTTGCGCAGGGGCGCGAGGTGCAGGTCGATCCGCGACGGAGCTCTGCGGACGGCTATCACGCCCACCATCATGCCCATCGCAGGTTGGGGCATGACTACCATCTGGCCGGTTCTAACTGTATCGATTTTGCACGGCATGCGACGCGCCGCTCACCGACTGTCAGCCAGTACGCACGCGGCACGTTCGAGACGCTGAAAGATATGTTTCGGCGTTAGGCGCTTTCACAATACTGGTTTGCGAATGAGACCATCGCCTCTTCGTTATAGCCACGGCCTTCTTCCAGTTCGCCGGTGCCCTGTGAGGCGACGAGCTCGCCTTGCGCATCCAGAACGAAAAAGTGCGGATAGCCCTGACGTTCAGGATATGCCGAGAGAAATTCCTCATTCTCGTTTTCGTCTGAATAATTCACTTTCAGAACGACGAAAGCGCAAGCGAAGGCTTCATGCGTCGGCTGGTTGGTTTCGATGTAGGCATCGATCAGATGGCACCAGGAACACCATTCGCCGCCAACATCCATGAGGATGTATTTGCCTTCAGCCTGAGCCAGCTCCATCGCCTCTGCGAGATCTGCGATCGGATCATCTTCCGGGCTGAAATCCTCATTGATGTGGGTGATCGGCGTCGGCGTGTATGCGGCCTCTGCTGACGTCTCCGCAGGCGTATCCGAACCGCCGCAAGCCGCGATCATGAATAGCGGCGCGATGAGGGCGGAAAGAAGTGTTTGTCGACGCATAATGGCTCCCCGAAAATTCTACAGCCAATCAGTACGATGTGCGTGGCCATGAAGGGAAGGGCATTCTCAAATTAATGGGGGCTGCGACCAAATACGCCATGAAGATAGGCGCTAAATGGGTGTTATTGTATAGTCACAATAAAAGAAAGGAGACTGCCGTGAAGACGATTGATACCGGACCTAAGGTCGAGGAGCTGGGCGTCTCGGAGAACACGCTGGCTGCAATCATTCTTGAGGCCCGCACATTCGATGCGACCATGCCGGAAGTTGATGAGGATGAAGCGTCCAACGACGTCGATGATGACGAGATTTCCGTCCTTGAAGATCAGGACGACAATCCTGCCCTTCAGGTGCTGATGGAAGCTATTAAGAGCCTCTCCATGGAAGAGCAGGAAACGCTGGTTGCGCTTGTCTGGCTTGGACGCGGTGACTTTGATTCCGACGAGTGGGATGAGGCCCGCGCCATGGCTGCCGAACGCGATAATGGCGATGTGGCTGGCTATCTGGCAGGCATTCCAATGCTCGGCGATTATCTGGAGGCTGGCGCCGATGCGCTGGGCATCAATCTGTCCGAGACAGAAGCGCAGACTATGTCGCATCCCCAGAAGCGCGCCGAATTCTAGGCGCAGTCCTGAAACAATTTTTGCTCCTGCACGTTGGTTTCGCAGACGACAAAGCAGGAGCAAATTATGAAAACCATTGAAACCGGCCCCTTGATTGATGACCTCGCGATTTCTGAAAACGCGCTGGCCGGTATCATTCTGAAAGCCAAATCCTTTGGCGCGATTGTACCGGAAAGTGATCCGCGCGAGTCGTCTAACGGGTCTGATGACCGCATGATTGATGCGCTGGAAGACCAGCCGGACAATCCGGCACGGATGTCACTTGAGAAGACGATCAATAATCTAAGTGACGAGCAACGGAACACCCTCGTAGCGCTTACCTGGGTTGGTCGAGGTGACTATTCCGCTGTTGAATGGGCAGATGCGTTGAGCACTGCTCAGGCCCGCGACGGCACTGTGACATCGCATTACCTTTCAGAGATGCCGCTTCTGGCAGATCATCTCGAGAATGGTGCCGCCGAACTCGGCATCAACGTGACGGACGCCAAAGCGGCGATCATGAGTCACGATCAAAATCCGGATCCGATGCGCGCTGTAAAATAAGCGGCGCATCGAACTCCCCATCCTCAAATTTTCCAGACAGAAAGGCACGTGTTTATGACACTGACCACGAAACATTTTGACGTTGAAATTCCATCCATCGGTTTTGGTACCTGGCAGCTGAAAGGCGATACAGCGACTGAAGCTGTGAAGACGGCGCTGGAAACAGGTTATCGCCATATCGATACAGCGCAGGCCTACGAAAACGAGAAAGAGGTTGGCGACGGTATTCAGGCTGCAGGCACGGCGCGCAGTGATTATTTTCTGACGACAAAAGTCTGGACCGACCAGTTTGAAGACGGAGACCTCCAGTCTTCCACCAAGGAAAGCCTGAAACGCCTCGGCGTGAGCGAAGTCGATCTTCTTCTGCTGCATTGGCCTAACAATGAAGTGCCGATGGAAGAAACAATTGGTGCGCTGAATGACGCCCGCAAGCAGGGTCTGACGAAAAGTATCGGCGTCTCAAACTTTACCAAGGACCAGTTTGACAAGGCCGTAGAACTGTCTGACGCGCCAATTCTGGTTAACCAGGTGGAGTATCACCCGTTCATCGACCAGACGAAGCTTCTGGCTGAAGCCGGCCATAAAGGCAGCGCGCTGACGGCTTATTGCCCATTGGCGCAGGGACGTGTCTTCAAGAATGAAACCATCAAGATGATTGCCGAGCGCTATGGCGTGACACCCGCGCAAATCGTGTTGCGCTGGTTCGTGCAGCAGCCGGGCGTCGTGGCAATCCCTCGCTCATCCAATCCGGAACACATTCGCCAGAATTTCGCGATTGATGAAATCCATCTGGATGGCGATGAGATGGCGCGTATCTCTGCGCTGCGTATGCACCATGATCGTATCGTCGATCCGGACTTCGCGCCGGTGTGGGACAATCCGCTCGCTGCGTAATCCGATCAGGATACAAAAGAAAAAGCCTCCCGCATGGGAGGCTTTTTTGTGTGTGAGCTTAGAGCTCCGAGAAGGTGTCACACTGGTTTGGATCACCCGAGTTATAGCCTCGCATCAGCCATTCCTGACGCTGCGCTGAGGTGCCGTGCGTGAAGGCTTCGGGCGTGACGCGCTGGCCTGCATTTCGCTGGAGTGTATCGTCGCCAATGGCATTGGCTGTTTGCAGGCCCTCCTGCAGGTCGCCGCGTTCCAGCGCGACATTGCCGTTAGAGACGCGTGCGGCATTCGCCGCCCAGACACCAGCATAGCAATCAGCCTGTAGCTCCAGCATCACGAGATACTGGTTGGATTCAGCCTCGCTGCGGGCATTTTGCTGGGCCTGGCGCACGCGCTGTGATGCACCGGTCAGCGTCTGAACATGGTGTCCGAACTCGTGAGCAATCACATAGGCGCGGGCAAAGTCTGCACCAGATGCGCCAAGTCGTGTTTCCATTTCCTGCCAGAAGGAGAGATCGAGATACACGGTCTGGTCAGCCGGGCAGTAGAATGGCCCCATGGCCGACTGACCATAGCCGCAGCCTGTATTCGTACCTTGCGTATAGAGCACCGTGTTCGGCGGTTGATAATCGGACAGGAAGAGCTGCCAGACATCATTCGCATTTGTGCCCACCACATCCACGAACATGCCTGCGTCGTCTTCTGGTGTTCCGGTTGTGCCTTGCTGCTGTTCAGACGAGCCTGCGCCGCCAAACTGGCTGGCCATCTGCATGGTCTGCTCAGGGCTGATGCCAAACACGAAATAGCCGATCAGCGCGATGGCGATCACGCCGATACCGCCGCCCGCTGCCGCGCCGCCACTCATTCCGCGTCGGTCTTCAACCCGACCGCTCGTTCGTCCGTCTTTCCAGCGCATATCCCGCTCCCACTGCTCACATGCCGTCCAGGATATAGTTAGCGGAGCTTCCGGAGGTGGTCACTAGCAAATACCGGTGCCCGCCAAATGACCGCAATTATTAAACCGAAGACAGGTTGGCGTTCTGCGCTTGGCAGAAAATTCCATTCATGGTGAAAAGATTTATTGAATAACGGAAAGTTGGGGCTTTCGAATGGCTGATTTTAAAAACTTGCTGAAAATGGGTGTGTGCTCGGTCGCGGTCTTCGCTGTTGCCGGACTGTCTGGTGTGTCGCACGCTGAACCGCTTCCTCAGGACGAGGGCGCAGCGGCAGAAACGACCGAAACGTCTGACACATATGTCTGGGATCTGACCGATCTCTATGAGTCGCCGGAAGCCTGGGACGAAGAGTTCACAGCTATGCAGGCGCAGGTCGCGACGCTAAGCGCGCTTCAGGGTACGCTGGGTGAGAGCCCGCAAAGCCTCGCACATGCGATGCGCTCTATGTCGGACACCGCAAAAGAAGTCATTCGCCTTTATGTTTATTCGTCGCTCAGTCGCGATGAAGACCAGCGTGTACCCGAAAACCTTGAACGTTTCGGCCGTGCGCTTTCGCTGTATCAGGCCTTTTCCGAGGCAGTGAGCTGGCTGTCACCTGAAATCCTCTCCATCGGTGAAGAGCGCATCCGCGAGTTCATGGCAGCAGAACCTGCGCTTGAGCCGTTCCATTTCCAGCTGGAAGACACGCTGCGACAAGCACCGCATACGCTGGATGAAGATGGTGAGGCGCTTCTTGCGCTGGCAGGTCTCGCGCTGTCCCAGCCGAACGAAATCTACAGCCTGTTCGCGAACGCATCTATTCAGTGGCCGATGGTGACCCTCTCTGATGGCACCGAAGTGCGCCTCAATCAGGCAGCTTATTCGCGCTATCGCTCCCACCCGAACCGTGAAGACCGTCAGTTGGTCTTTGACACATTCTGGGGCGCCTGGAATGACTATGAAGCGGGTATGGGCGCAACGCTGAACTCGCAGGTTCTGTCTGCAGTCTTCCGTGCGCGTGCGCGTAATTTCGATAGTGTTCTTGAGCGCAATATGTTCGACGACGCGCTGCCGCCTGAAATCTACACAGAACTCGTAGATCAGGTGAATGCGGCGCTGCCAGTCTTCCACCGTTATCTGGAGCTGCGCGGACGTATGCTCGGCGTGGACGACCTTCGTTATTACGACATTTATCCGCCAATCATCGAGGCAGACACAGGCGTGTTCGACCTCGCGCGATCTGAAGAGATCACATTTGAGTCTCTGCGCCCGTTCGGTGAGGAATATCTGAGCCTGCTGCGTGAAGGCCTTGATGGCGACTGGATGCACTCTCACCCGCAGGAAGGCAAAGAGACGGGCGCTTACATGTCTGGTTCAGCGTATGACGTGCACCCGTATGTCCTGCTGAACCATAATGACGACTTCAACTCGCTCTCCACATTCTCTCACGAATGGGGCCATGCGGTTCACACCCAACTGGCGCGTCAGAACCAGCCGTTTGAAACAGCCGGCTATTCGACGTTCATCGCGGAGATGGCATCCACGATCAACGAAATCCTGCTTCAGGAATACATGATCGAGAACGCAGAGACGCGCGAAGAAAAGCTCTTCTATCTTGGTCAGGCACTCGAGAGCCTGCGCGGTACCTTCTTCCGCCAGACCATGTTCGGTGAGTTCGAACTCGCAATCCATGAAGCTGCCGAAGCGGGCGAACCACTGACGGGCGCACGCTTCTCTGAAATCTATCTCGACCTTCTGCGCCGCTATCACGGCGAGGAAGAAGGCGTAATGACGATTGACGAGCCATACGGCATTGAGTGGGCTTACATTCCGCACTTCTATTATGAGTTCTATGTCTACCAATACGCGACATCCATCTCCGGTGCTGTCTGGTTTGCAGAACAGTTCCTCGCCGGAGATGATCAGGTGCGTGAGAACTTCCTCAATGTCATGCGTGCCGGTGGCTCGGACTATCCGCACCAGATTCTGCTGAACGAAGCTGGTCTCGATATGACCCAGCCTGACCCGTATGAAGCGGTTGTGCGCCGTATGAACGATATTATGGACCGCATGGACGCGCTTCTGGCTGAAGAAGACTAAGAGCGTTTCGCGATCATAAGGCCCGGTGTTAGACAGATTGCATGCAGACTGTTCTGACCCTCCCGACCCGTGGACCGGGCCTTTATGAGTTTACCGATCAGGCGGCCGTTTTCCTGCGCGGGCAGGGCGACGGCCTTCTGACACTGTTTTGCCAGCACACTTCGGCCTCGCTCACTATTCAGGAAAATGCCGATCCGGACGTGATCCGCGATCTGAACGCTTTCTTCGAGCGGCTCGTGCCGGATGCCGATCACCCTCAGATGAGCTTTCTACGTCACCGCGCCGAGGGGCCTGATGATATGCCTGCGCACATCAAATCGGCACTCACGCAGGTGAACCTATCCATTCCTGTACAGTCCGGCAGGATGATGCTGGGCACCTGGCAGGGCATTTATCTGTTCGAGCATCGAAACGCGCCGCATACCCGCCGCGTGATTGCGCATTTTCGGGAAGACTAAGCGTCGAGCAGTTCGATGACCTCGGACAGGAGCGGTCCGATCTCGGTATTCAAAACGAGGTCGGCATAAGGGTCCTGATCGGTCGACTCGCGATTAATGATCGCGTACTGCGCACCCGTCTGTTTGGCGATGATCGGGATATTCGCCGCCGGATAGACGACCAGAGACGAGCCGATAGCCAGACACAGATCGGCGACTTCAGCTTCTGCTTCGGCAAGTGCCATTTTCGCTTCCGGCATGGCCTGACCGAATGAAATAGTCGCCGATTTCAAAAGCCCCTCGCAAAACAGGCAGGTGAGGTCTTCATCGGCCTCATAGCGGGGCTTCAGATCGTCAAACTCATAGCGTTTGCCGCAATTGAGGCACTTGGCGTAGCTGGCATTGCCATGAATTTCGATGACCTTGTCATCATCTATGCCTGCATGCTGGTGCAGATTGTCGACATTCTGCGTCACGACGCATGAGACCTTGCCCATATCCACCAGTTTAGCAACGGCGTAGTGACCGGTATTCGGCTTGGCGCCAGTCCAGCCCGCCGTCTTGTTGAAGACACGTCTCCAGGATTCGCGGCGCTGGTCGCGTGAGGCGACGAAATCCTGGAAGTAGATCGGAGTCATCTTACTCCAGACGCCGCCGGGGCTCCTGAAATCCGGAATACCGCTTTCTGTCGAAATGCCTGCGCCCGTGAAGATGAGAACGCGGTTCGCGCCTTTGATCATTTCAGCGAGTTGGGCGGCATCTGACATACAAGGCTCCTTCGACTTTGAACGCCTGTAAGTGTGTCAGCGAGTAGGGCGGGCACGCAAGGGCGCAGCCTATTTCTTTTTACGCGGCTGGTGTTCGATCGTGTTTGGATCGTCGAGGCGGCTGTTCAGCTTTCTCTGCTTTTCCTTCCACCGTTCACGGCGGCCCATCTGGTAGAAGAACCAGCCGATAATGAGCGCAGGAAGAACGATGACGAGCAGCATGGCCTGATCTTTACGCGGTCAGGAGACCGGCGCAAATCGCTTCCAGGCCAGCTTTGTCGATTTCGTCGAACGCGTCAGGCTGTTCAGAGTCGACGTCGAGCACGGCTGCCAGCGTGCCATCTGGGTTAAAGACGGGAACAACGATTTCAGAATTCGTGCGGCTGTCGCACGCGATGTGTCCCGGGAAGGCATGCACGTCTGGCACAAGCTGGGTCTCGCCGCTCGCGGCACATGCGCCGCAAACTCCGCGCGTGAATGGAATGCGCAGACAGCCAAGCGTGCCAACATAAGGGCCGACGACCAGCTCTTCAGATTTCAGCGGATCGACAACATAAAACCCTGTCCAGAAAAAGCGTGGACGGAAGGCTTCAGCCAGAAGGCAGGAAGCTGTTGCAAGACGCGCAGGCAGATAGGTTTCGCCGGAAACGACAGCGAAGATTTCTTCGCGAAGTTGCTCATAGCGTGTCTGGCGTTCCTGATCGGTCATAGCGGGCATTCCTCGGTTATCGCGTGCATGTGTATCGAAACGCGGCGCGCTTCAAGGGGCAGATGTATTTGCATGCGATTTTGTGAGTGGAAGATGCATCATGGCATCATTCTGCAATGTTGAATGAAGGGTTTAAAACCGACCGCCCAATTTGAACGACCACCTAAACGGCGCTATTAACCTAAAAGAGCTATCACGATGTGGAGGTGAAGGCGCACGGAATGTGCGCTTCATATAATAGCTCAGAAGGGTGGGAGGCTTATCTGCCATGAAGATTTTAGCCATGAGTGTGTGCGTTGCGGTTTCAGGCTGGGCGATCACAGCATCAGCCCAACGTGCCGAGATCGAATATCGTGATCTGCCAGCGGCTGTTGAACTGGCCGATGCCCAGTCGGTGATGGGCCAGCGCTACGACTCCTATATTTCCGAGCTTCCGCGCCGCGCTGCACCGCGTGCAATGCCGACATCTTCACTGACCTCCACCGGCGTTGTCAGCGAGCCGTCTCCGGCAGCGCCTGCGCCAGAGCCACAAATGGCGGCTTATGCACCAGCCTCTGCTGCACCCGTACCGGTGAGCATGGCGTATACCATTCAGGCGGGTGCGTTCTCTTCCTATGCGAATGCAGACCTGCAGGCGGTTGCTCTGCGCCGCTATGGCGAAACCCGCATTGTCGAAGGTGTCACAAATGGTCGTCCGATCTACCGAGTGATGCTGGGTGGCTGGGTTAGCCGCGAACAGGCGGCCCCGATGCTGGACCTCATTAAGGCCCGCGGATTTGACGGCTTTGTCACGCGCGCCAGCTAGGCGCACTTTGCCAGTCAGGTTTTATGAAAGGCCATGCCTTCTGGGTGTGGCCTTTCGTGTTTTCAGATCTACGAAAAGTTTGCGTAATATTGCCTTGCTTTGAGGTTGCTTTTCGCCGTTTTCCACGCTCAAACTGAATCCGGTGGGGAGACTTTATGCCGGACGAAACTGAAAGCTTCGATGATGCCTATACTGCGATGCGCAGTGATGGCGGCTATCAGTTCGAGCTTCCCGTTGATCCAATCGAGGTTACGCCTGAAGCCGTAGACCCTGATAGAAACTCGGGCTGGCGCATTTTCGATGCTATCGGAGACATGATTTCCGCGCTCGGTCCGCTATGGCGGGTACTGTTGATCGGCGCCGCTGTTTTGTTGGTTGGCTACATCATCTATTCCATCGTCAAAGGTGTCATGGACCGTCGCCAGACCATTGGCGACAGAAAACCGGCCAATGCGCGTGACGAACTCGCGGATGTGGATTTACGTCCCGATGAGTCGTTCTCGTCAGACCTTCTGAAACGTGCAGACGCGTTGGCTGATACAGGCGATTTCGATGCCGCTGTACGCCTTATCCTGCACTCATCCTTTCAGGATATGCAGCAGCGTGTGCGCAACCGGATCGGCAAGTCTTTGACCGGGCGGGAAATCGGTGAGCTAGGCCAGATGCCTGAGCCTTCACGCGATGCTTTGAGGCGACTCATTCTCTCGGTAGAGCGCAGTGCATTTGCCGGTCAGCATCTCACGTCGGAAGACTATAAGGCGGCTCGACAGGATTATGACGTCTTCGCACAGAGAGCGGCGTCCTGATGAGTTCGGCTTCTGATAACGCCACGCCGATTATTTCCGCGAAAACGGCGCTTATTGCCGTGCTTATCGCGGCGATCAGCTTTGCATCAGTGATCGTTCTGTCTGCCTTCGCCCCCGAATTCCGGGACCGTCGCGCAGCCGGCCTGCATGCTTATTCCACCTCCGCGCTTGGCTATAACTTCGCTTCAGAGCTGTTAGCGCGCGAGGGCTATAACGTTGATATCAGCCGCGATACCGGCGTGCTCAGGGGCGGCGCGGGTGAAGGGCTTCTCATTCTGACGCCGGCCAGCGCTTATGATGCGCGTGACCTTGATGAGGTCAATTTTGACCGTAATGGCGAACCCACCCTTGTCGTTCTGCCGAAGAGAAACGGCCTGCGTGACCGGTCAAACCCGCGTCATTACAGGCAGACATTCCCTCTGCCAGTCGACCGCCTTGTCGGCCTGCTTGCGCCATTGTCCGGGGATCTCAGTCTTGAGCGAATAGAAGCGCCGGACGAAGTTGAGATGATGGGATCAACTCTGCCCGTTGTTTTCTCGGACACTGTTCAGGTTTTGCATCCGCAGGGCATCGAACCTGTCATCACGATTGATGGCGGCGTTGTTTTGGGGCGTGTCCCCAGTACGCGAATATACATTTTATCTGATCCTGAACTCATGAACACACACGGCCTCGCGCATCGCGAAAATGCCGAAGTGTTCGTTCGGATGATCGCGCACTTCTCTACCAAGTCCGACCTGCGCAGCGTGATTTTTGACACGACGATCCACGGCTTCCAACGCTCACGCGATCTGTTGCGCCTGATCTTCGAGCCGCCGCTGCTCGGCGCAACACTGTTCGCGATTGCGACGACGATCCTGCTTGGATGGGCCGCGTTTATGCGCTTTGGCCGTCCGCAGGCTGAGCCACCCGTTGCCGCGACAGGGCGACAGTCGCTGATTGAGAGCACGGCAGGGCTGTTCCGTCAGACAAATCGCGAGCCGGCTCTGGCAGGCGATTATGAAAAGCTTGCACGGCGTATGATCATCCGAGAACTCGGTTATCCGGAAGACCTGCCGATAGAAGAGATGGACCGCATTCTCAAGCAAAGAGAGGCGCGCGTGCGGGCTAAGCACGCGGATGCGCCGTCATGGCCGGATCCGGCCAAAATCAGAACACACAGTCAGTTGATGAACTTCGTGAAGGATTTTCACGTCTGGAAAAGGGAAATGAGCGATGAACGCGAATGATATCCAAGCGCTTGGCGAAAAGCTGAAAGCCGAAATCGGCCGCGGGATTGTCGGTCAGTCAGATGCGATTGACCTGATGCTGATCGCGCTATTCTCTAAAGGTCACCTCCTGCTGGAGGGGCCGCCTGGTACGGCGAAAACCTTCCTTGCGCGCTGTTTCTCTGCCTGTCTGGCGCTGGATTACGGGCGTATTCAGTTTACGCCGGACCTGATGCCGGGCGATGTGCTCGGTACAAACTTCTTCAACTTCCAGACCAGCCAGTTCCTGCTCACCAAAGGGCCGATCTTCACGGAAGTTTTGCTCGCAGATGAGATCAACCGGACACCGCCTAAGACGCAGGCCGCCTTGCTGGAAGCGATGCAGGAGCGCCGCGTCACGATTGATGGTGATACCCACCTTCTGAGCGACCACTTTATGGTGGTGGCAACACAAAACCCGATTGAGCAGCAAGGCACTTATCCGCTGCCGGAAGCTCAGCTTGATCGCTTCCTGTTCAAGCATGAAATGGCCTATCCGAGCGCGGAAGAGGAAATCCGAATCGTTCAGTCTCACGCCAAAGGCGTTGGCATGCCGACCATGGAAGAGCTTGGCATCAAACAGGTGGTCACCAAGGATGAATTGAGTGCGGCGTCGGCCTATATTGGCTCGGTCACGCTCTCTGATGAAATCATTGAGTACACTGTCCGTCTGGTACGCGCATCGCGTGAGCGACCAAACCTGCTGGATGTCGGCGTCTCGCCGCGCGCTGCAGTGAACCTTGCGGTGGCGTCACGTGCAAAGGCGGCTCTGGCAGGGCGCGACTATGTCATTCCGGATGATGTGAAACAGCTGGCCGGGCCTGCCATGTGTCACCGCGTCGTGCTGTCTGCATCTGCCGAGATTGAGGGCCGTACCGCGAAAAGTGTGATTTCCGATATTGTCTCCGAGACAGAGGCGCCGCGCTAATTCATGGCAAGCATTCGTCCATCCCAGCTGGCAATCATGCTGACGGGCGCGGGTATCCCGCTGCTCCTGATCATTGCGTGGCTTGCGCCAGCGCTGTGGGTGGTGAGCTTTGCCGGTATTACGGCGATTGTGTTGCTCATTTCGATTGATGCTATGGCAGCGCGTTCGTCTCGCGCACTGAATGTGGAAACGAATGTTCCGCCGGTCTTCTTTGTGGGTACAGGTAATCCATTTGCACTGAAGATCAGCGATCCGAAGCGTGACTATCTGCCTTCAATTCACGTGCGCCCTGAATTCAATGAAGCGGTCGTTCAACCGGAAACGGTGATGCTGAGTGCAGATGGTCTGGCCGAGTTCGAATTGCATATGCTGAGGCGCGGTGAGGCACGGCTGGATGGTCTTTGGATGCGCTGGTCTGGCCCGCTCGGGCTGGCGTGGAAACAAATGCGTCTGCCTGCCGAGCTGGCCCGACCAATCAATCCGGATATTCGCACGCTACAGTCAGATGCGCTGCGCTGGATCGCCCGTGAAGCTGATTTCGGGATCATGGCGCAGTTTGATCGCGGCGATGGCTCCGAATTCGATGCCATGCGCGAGTTCGTGCCGGGTATGGACCGGCGTAGCGTGGATTGGAAAGCATCAGCCCGTCACATGGCGCTAATGGCGAAAGAATACCGCACGGAACGTAACCACAATATTGTGCTGGCGTATGATACCGGCCGTTTGATGTGCGAACCGCTGGGGGACATTTCGCGCCTCGATCATGCGGTTCATGCAGGCATGTTGCTGGCTTATGCCTCGCTTCGCGGCGGTGACCGTGTCGGCGTGTATGGTTTTGATACGCAGCCGCGCGTCATGACCGGTCTGGTGCGGGGCAATGCTGCTTTCGGAAAGCTTCAGTCGGAGATGGCGCATCTTAGCTATTCCACACTGGATGCAAACTACACGCTCGGCCTGACGCGTTTGTCTGCGGGATTGAACCGTCGTTCGCTCATCGTGCTGTTCACCGATTTTATCGATACGGCTCAGGCCGAACTCATGGTCGAGAATGCGGCCCGGCTGGCAAAACGCCACCTCGTGGTCTTCGCCGTTTTCAAGGATGAAGACCTTGAAGCGCTCGCGGTGAAAGAACCTGAAACGCCGGAAGATGTGACCCGCGCGGTGATCGCAGACAATCTCATTCAGGAGCGGCGTACCGTCATCAAGCGCCTGTCCCGTCTCGGCATTGATGTACTGGAAGCACCGGCGCACCAGTTCTCGTCTGCGCTGCTGAACCGGTATCTCACCATTCTGCAACAGGAGCGGATCTGACCATGTCCGAGCTTGATCTCAAGAGTTATCGCTTCCGTGCAGAAAGAGAAGACGACTGGCGCGCGCTGGAAGGCCTTCTGGAGCGTATTCAAAACTCTGGCGTGAACGTGCTGAAGCCTGACGAACTGGTGGCTCTGCCGCAATTGTATCGTACCGCGGTGTCCTCGCTCTCGACGGCGCGGGCGGTCTCACTGGACCGAAACCTGATCACCTATCTGGAGACGCTCTGCACGCGCGGGTATCTTTTCATGTATGGGCCGCGCGTTTCCTTCTGGGAGCGGTTCAGCAGTTTCTTTCGGCGGGATTGGCCCGATGCTGTGCGCAGCATGGTCGGCGCGACTATTCTCTCAGCAGCGATTATGTTCGGCTTCGCGCTTATCGTGATGATGCTCGTGCTTTCCGATTCAGAGTGGTTCTACCCGTTTGCTGCATTCCTCGATGAGCGCACTCCCGAGGCTTCGCAGGAAACGCTACGTGCGACCCTCTATACCGAGGATGAGGACATAGCGGGCATGCTGAGTGTGTTCGCATCCCAGCTCTTCACGCATAACACGATGGTGGCGCTCTTGTGCTTCGCGCTTGGCTTTATGGTCGGCATACCGACAGCCATTTTGCTCGCCTATAATGGCTGTATTCTGGGGGCGTATGTCGGGCTCTATGTGAGCAAAGGGCTTGGCTTCGAGATTATAGGCTGGCTCATGATCCATGGCGTGACAGAGCTGTTTGCCATTATTCTGGCTGCTGCTGCGGGTTTCGTTATTGGCAAAACGCTTGCCTTTCCCGGTGAGAAGCGACGGGTGGACGCGATGGCAGACGCCGGTAAACGCGCGGGCAATGTCGGCATGGGCGTTGTCGTTATGCTGTTCCTTGCCGCCTTGCTCGAAGGCTTTGGGCGCCAGCTGATCAATGATGACCTGACGCGTTATATGGTGGCTGGTGTCTCGCTACTGGGCTGGCTCAGCTATTTCTACCTGCGTCCGGGGGCGAAACGCTGATGGCAACGGCGAAGGCAGACAAAGCCCGGCCGCAGGGCTATCAGACGAATGCGCATGACGCCCGTATGTGGCGTGAGGTGACGACCCCTGAGGGCGCCGTCATTCGGCTTCGTCTTGCTGACGCGGGTGAACGGGCAGGGGCGCTGTTCATTGATGCGGGTATCATGCTTGTGACGCTGATTGTCGGCGGCATGATCATCGCTTTCGGCGTTCCTGATGGTTATTTCGGCGACTGGTCCGAAGTCGGACAGATCCTGTTCAACCTCTTCTTTTTTATTCTGCGGGCCTTCTATTTCACCATTTTCGAAATGGGCCGACGCGCCGCAACGCCGGGTAAGCGCATTATGAAGCTGCGCGTGGTGGCTCGCGAAGGTCGCCAGCTCACGGCGAATGCCATTTTCGCCCGTAATGTGATGCGCGAGCTTGAGGTCTTCCTACCGTTCACCTTCCTGCTGACCGGAATGGGAGGCGATACGCTCAATGGCATGATGACCCTGCTTGTTCTCGTCTGGCTTGGCGTATTTGTCTTCATGCCGGTGTTTAACCGGGACAAACTTCGCGGTGGTGATCTCGTCGCCGGAACCTGGGTGATCCGCAATCCGAAACCGGAGCTGGCAAAGGATGTGACCTCTACAAGCGCGAATGCAGACGACGAAGCCTTCGTCTTCACGCAGGAGCAATTGCAGACCTATGGCGAGCATGAATTGCAGGTGCTGGAAGACGTTTTGCGCAGCGGGACAGGAGAGGTGAAAGCTGCCGTAGCGTCACGTATTCGGGCACGCATCGGATGGGAAGCAGCGCCACTGGAAAGAGACGGTCCGTTTCTGGAAGCCTTCTATAAACAATTGCGTAAAACGCTTGAGACGCGCATGCTGTTCGGGAATCGCAAAAAAGATAAATACGATACCGGCGAGTCTTCCTGACCTCAATTTTCACTCAGTCGGTAGCTTCTGGAGATGATCAGACATGCCGATCCGTGATTTCGGACTGCTCTTCCTTGTGTGCATGGTCTGGGGACTGAATGTCATCGTCACGCGATGGGTGTTCCTGAATTCTGATGTGCAGCCGGTATTTTATGCAGCGCTTCGCTTCGGCCTTATCGCGCTGGTTTTGCTGCCCATTCTGTTCCGGCGCGTGCCAAAGAATCTGGGCAAGCTGTTCCTGATCTCGACATGTATGGGCTCGGCTCATTTTGCGTTGCTGTTCGTCGGTCTGGCCAATGCAAGCGGAAGCGCAGCTGCAGTCGTGGGGCAACTCGGTGTACCGTTTACGACCATTCTATCTATCATCTTCCTTAGCGAGAAAGTCCGCTGGAGACGTGGTCTCGGTATTGCGCTGGCTTTCCTTGGAGTGATTGTCATCACGGTCGATCCGGCGAGCTTTAATATGGAAGTCGGTCTGTTCTTCGTGATTGGATCAGCATTTGTGGGGGCTATGGGCGCGATCATGATGAAACAGATCACCCCCATGCCGGCGATCCATATGCAGGCATGGATGGGCGCAATGTCCTGTCTGCCTTTATTGCTCGTTTCGGCTTTGCTCAACGGCTTTGAGGGCGGGGTCACGGGCCAGTTTCAGGCCTTTATGGATGGCGGTCTTCTGATCTGGCTGGCGACCCTGTTTGCCGTGTTTGGCGTTTCCATTTTTGGGCATGGGTCGTTCTACTGGCTCATCACTCGCCATGAAATGACGCTTCTCTCGCCACTTACACTTATGACGCCGATCTGGGGCGTGGCTTTCGGTGTGCTGATCCTCGGAGAGACAATCACTGTCAAATTTCTGATCGGCGGTGTGGTTTCCCTGCTCGGTGTCCTGATCATTGCCTTGCGCCCGAACAGCAAATTCCCTTTAGCTGCGGTAGCGAAGAAATTACTGAGTGGCACATGAAGATCATCGAGGCTCCGTCACCCAACCAGAACAAGCGCCGTTATCCGGTAGATATGCTGGTGCTGCACTATACCGGCATGGAAGATGGCCCGTCCGCGCTTGAACGCATGCGGGACGAGAAGGCGCAGGTTTCCGCGCACTATATGGTGGATGTGGACGGGGTGATTTACCAGCTCGTGCCAGAGGATATGCGCGCCTGGCACGCAGGCGTGTCGAACTGGCAGGGTGATGGAGACCTCAACTCGCGCTCTGTGGGTATCGAAATCGTCAATGGCGGTCACAATGTGAAACTGTCTGATGGCAGCCTTCAGCCCTATTCGCGTGTACAGATCGAAGCAGTGATCGAACTCAGCCGCGCCATTATCGAGCGCCACAAAATTCCGTTGAACCGCGTCGTCGGCCATTCCGACATTGCGCCTGACCGTAAAGATGATCCGGGCGAGCATTTTCCATGGGAAGAGTTCGCGGCACGCGGCGTAGGCTTCTGGCCGGAGCGGCCGGACGAGGGTGAGCTGACAAAGCTTTCGGAGAAAGACGCGCCGTTAAAGCTCGGCGCCAAGGGTAAGGGCGTGACGGGTCTCCAGGAGGACTTGCAGGCGATTGGTTATCCGATCGAGGTGTCCGGCGCATTTGATGAGCAGACGGAGAAGGTCGTAATGGCGTTCCAGCGCCGCTGGAACCAGGGCGATGTGTCCGGCGTGGTCGACCCGCTGACATTCGAGCTCATTCGTCGTGTTGCTGCGCTTGCCTATCCGTCATCCGCAGGCGGTGATATTTGAGAGAGCTGAAGGTCAGTCGCCCGTCAGAAGTTGGCAAATATAGGCGAGCTATTTCTGCCGGTCTGGCTGCTTTTGTCTCAGCGCTCATCGTTTATTCCGTGTTCCATGTGTTGTTGGGATTTTC
Organism: Ponticaulis sp.; assembly: GCA_002723155.1. Classification (GTDB taxonomy): domain Bacteria; phylum Pseudomonadota; class Alphaproteobacteria; order Caulobacterales; family Hyphomonadaceae; genus Ponticaulis. Next base: position 152,497 of record PBNO01000004.1, read on the forward strand.
GGAAATTAAGTGGGGCATTCTCGGTTTTGCCTCTCTGGTCGGTGTGCTGTTCGGCATAGGGCTTGGCGTGACGTCCAAAACTGGTGGCGTAGTCGCGGGTGTATTTGCGGCTCTATGGATCTTTTTCGAAATTATCATCGGCGTGTTCTTTATGATCTTTGAAGTGCTGGCGGCTCTGTTGGCGGGGCTGTTTTCTATTTTTAACTAGAAAGAACCGCGGCTTCGGCGGAATACGAACAACAAAAAGTCCGCATTCAGGCTGCATATGCGCAAAACGGAGGACGCATATATGAACCGGATTTCTATACTGGCGCTGGCCATGATAATGGCTGCCTGCGCGCAGGACACGACCGAGCCACAGCCCGTCGAAGACGCTGAGCTTCTGATCCCGATGCCTGAAGGTGGGGAAGATGACCTCGCACCTCTGGCTTCACCGGACGAGATCGAGTTTGCCATTCAGTCGCCCGTGTTGGACGCTATGCGCGTATTTGCACCGCCGCACGCCCCATTCACGGTGATCGACAACATCCATCATGTGGGCGGGGCCAGCGTGAGTGCCTATCTCATCACGACAGATGAGGGGCATTTTCTGATCGATGGTATTCTGCCTCAAAGCCCGCCAATGATCCTCGAGAACATTGCGGCCCTTGGCTATGATATCGCCGATGTTCGCTATCTTCTGAACAGCCACGCCCATATCGACCATGCAGGCGGCCTTGCAGCTCTGCAGCAGGCGTCGGATGCGGTGATGGTTGCCAGTGAGAAAGACGCGCCAATCCTTGAAGCGGGCGCTATCGATTTCGGGCCAACCTCCACAATGCCATTTCCGCCGGTTCGTGTGGATCATATCATTCAGGACGGCGATCAGCTGACGCTCGGTGATACAACGCTGACAGCGGTCGTCATGCCGGGGCATTCGCCGGGCTGTACGTCATGGCTGATGGATGTGACCGATGAGGATGGAAACCCGCATCAGGCCTTCTTCCATTGTAGCACGAGCCTTGGTGGCCAGCGCATCGCACCGGAAAGCTATCCGGGCATGGTGGATGACTACCGCGCGTCGTTCGAGCGGGTGCGAAGCATTGATGCTGATGTATTTCTTGCGTTCCACTCAAGCATGTTCGGCATGCTGGACCGCTATGAGCGCCTGTTGGCAGGCGAGGAGCTTGCTTTCGTAGAAGCGGGCGCGCTGCAACGCTTCAATGATGCGTCGGAGGCTCAGTTCAATGCTGCCCTGAGCCGCCAACAGGAAGAGCAGGACGGTTAAACCGTCTGAACGAAAGCGTTCAGCTTATTGCCATCAAGATCACGAAAATACGCGGCGTAGAAATTGTCGCCGCGGGGTCCGGGCTTGCCTTCGCAGCTTCCGCCCTGAGCGATAGCAATATCATACAGTCGGTCGACTTGTGCCGGATCTTTGGCCGCCAGTGCGATCATCATTCCATTGCCCACAGTCTGCGGCTCACCGTTATAGGGAAGGGTGATGCCGATACCTGGCTCATGGTTCGGACCGACCCATGCAATGAAGGAATCGTTCAGAGAGCCCAGAAAATGTTGGGCCTCAAGCTCGTCCGCGAGTGCCTGATAAAACGGGTAAGCGCGCTTTAGGTCAGATACGCCGATGGTTGCGTAGGCGATCATGTGATGTCCTCCTCTGTATGATCTACAGAGGAGGTGTAGCGCGAGACTGCTGACAGCATTCTGTCAGCAGCGTGTCAGGACATCAGTTGCCGGTGAAGTTCGGCGCACGCTTTTCAAGAAGCGCTGTGACACCTTCAATATGGTCGTCTGTATGGTGCTGCAGCGCTTGCTGAGCGGCCGACATTTCCATGATGGTCGTATAGTCTGCATTCTGCGCCTTGCGCAGAAGCATTTTCGCGGCGCGCAGCGCCATAGGTGGCTGCGCAGCGACTTTCTCTGCCAGCGCCATAGCTGCGTCCATAAGAGCCTCGTTAGAGACTTTCTGTGAAGCCCAGCCCCATTCGATTGCGGTGTCTGCGTCGTACATGGTGCCGGTGAAGATCATTTCGGAGGCACGCGACAGGCCGACAATACGAGGCATCAGCCAGGAGCCGCCATCACCCGGGATCAGATTGATGCGCAGGAAGGACATGCCAAAACGTGCGCTGTCGGCAATGATGCGCATGTCCGCCATGCAGGCAACGTCGCAGCCGAGGCCAACAGCCGGGCCGTTTACTGCCGCGATGAGGGGCAGTTCAAAGTTCCAGAGCGAGTTCACGATCTTGTGGATGTTGCCGGTATAGCCTTCTTTGACTTCAGCCGGTGTGCCGCCAAAAGCGCCTGTGCGCTCTTTCATGGCTTTCAGGTCGCCGCCTGCAGAAAAGGCACGGCCCGCGCCAGTGAGAATGCAGCAGCGCAGCTCTTTGTCAGCTGCCAGTTCCTTTGTGACTTCCACAAAAGCATCGCCGTCGCCCGCTTTGCCCAAAGGGTTCAGCTGGTCCGGACGGTTGATTGTGATGATGGCAATTTTGCCGCGCTTCTCGACTGTAAGCAGGTCCTGCATGTTTCACTCCCAATTATGCTGGCTTGGTTCTGCCCGACTGGGCGCAAAATGCAATATGTAGCGGGCTTACATTATTCGTTTTCAGTTCTCTCATAGCGCCCGGTGAACCAGACAGCCCAGTCCTCGGTGTCGGGATTGTATTGTTCAAAATGCTGGGTCACGGAGCCGTCTTCATTCGGTGTCCATTCGCCGGTGAAGGGGAAGCTCGTGCCATTACCGTGATAGGTGATTGTGCCCTCAAGCTTCATAGAGCCGGTTTCAGTCAGGCCGCCGGTATAATCGATGATCGAACCGGCACTGACCCAGACCTGACGCCACAGGCCTGTATCCGGGTTATAGAAGTTCAGGCTCTGGCCCGTGCCACCGGCTGTGTTCACCCAGCTTTCAGTGATCAGACAGCCATTTTCTGCGCGTTCAATCGTATTGTGACCAGCCAGATTTCCGTTCGGGCCGGAAACCTCCCACTCGCCCAGCCAGAAATCAAACTGGTGATAGGCTTCACTTTCGCAGGGCGGGGGCGGCGTATTGCCGGTAGACTGCGCAAATACAGGTGTCGCAAAGCAGGTCATCCCCGCAATGAGCATCGCCCGAAGTGCTATCATGATGGCATTCCCCCTGTGAAACGTCTTTCAGAGGAGAGGATGACAGGCTGGCGGGATTTTACAAGCTGACGGGCTTTGCGCTTATTCTGCGCTCTCTCGCACGGTGAAAACCGGTGGGCAGACCGATTGAAGGTCTTCTGCGCTATACGCTTCCAGTGCGGCCGCGTCGTCCGGTTCCAGCTCTACGAGCTTGTCGAAATAGCCTTCTGTCCACTGTGCGCGGTAGACGATGCCGGTTTCTGAATCGGCCGTGTAGATGATCGGTGTGTCGTACTCGGAATGAGTGACGGTGATCGTTCGAGCGCTGGTCGGCTCCGTCTCCAGGCTGGTTGGATCAAACGGAAAGGCTTCAGATACTTCAACACGCTGTGTGGTGCCATCAATTGCGAAATCGAGCGCATCTGCAGCCTCAAGATCACGAATGGTCTGCTGCGTCGAAGCGATGCGTTCGTCTGTTGGCAGTTCAGGGTGGAGGCAATCTGAAGAGAAGAGGCCAAACGCCGTCTCTGCATAGTAGAATTCATGACCGCCCGGATCACCGAGATAAATCGTCCAGAGGCCGTGCGCACCGATCACCTGAAGTTCGATCCGGTCTGACACCGAATTTGCTTCGGTGACCTCGTAGGCGAGGCGCGTCCCGACAGGCAGGTTCGGCGCGTTCTCAGCCCATGCAGTTCCGATGGTGCAGGCAAAGGTTGCAAGCATGGCTGTGGCTGAACTGAACTTGCTGAACATGAATGGCTCCCGGCAGAAAAACGCCCACCTCAACGAAGTCGAGGTGGGCATTTAAATCAAGATGCTAGTGCAGTTATTCTGCAGCTGCTTTCACAACGCCTTCAGCGATGTTCGCATAACGACGCAGGTGGTAATCAACGTTACCAAACTGGGTGTCGATAAGCGTCAGACGCTTGAAGTAGTGACCAAGGCGAAGCTCGTCAGTTACGCCCATACCGCCATGGATCTGGGTTGCAGCCTGACCGATGAAGCGGCCAGAGTTACCGATCTGAACTTTCGCAGCAGACGCAGCTTTCTTACGAGTAGCTTCGTCTTCTTCGAGGCGCAGCGTGACCTGATAGGTCATGGACATGGACTGCTGGTGCTCGATGAACATGTCGACCATGCGGTGCTGAAGAACCTGGAAAGAGGCAATCGGCACGTTGAACTGCTTACGCTGGCGCGCATAGTCGAGCGTGTCAGCGTTTGCGATTTCCATTGCGCCACATGCTTCCGCAGAGATCGCGGCGATGCCTTCGTCGCAAACTTTCTCGATGAGTGGCAGAGCAGAACCTTCTGCGCCGATCATGTCGTCGCCGGAAACTTCAACATTCTCGAAGTAGACTTCTGACGCGCGGTAACCGTCCATTGTCGGGTAGTCGCGTGTAGAAATGCCAGCAGCGTCTTTCGGTACGATGAAGAGCGAAATGCCGTTGTCATCGAAACGGTCGCCTGATGTACGTGCAGACACGATCAGGTGCGTTGCCCAAGGTGCGCCGAGAACGACAGACTTCTGACCGTTCAGAACGTAGTTAGAGCCGTTCGCACGAGCCGTTGTCGTGACGTCGTTCAGGTTGAAGCGTGATGTTGGTTCTGCGTAAGCGAATGCCAGAACAACTTCGCCGCCCATCATTGGCGCGAGGAAGTTTTCTTTCTGCGCGGTAGAACCAGCATGCTTCAGGAAGCCGCCGCCGAGAACGACAGACGGGACGTAAGGTTCGACCACGAGGCCTTTACCGAACTCTTCCATAACAACCATAACGTCGACCGCGTTACCTCCGAGGCCGCCATCTTCTTCGGAGAATGGAGCCATCAGAATGCCGAGTTCAGCGAACTGAGCCCACATTTCCGGACGCCAGCCGCTCTCTGAAGCGAGCACTTTGTTGCGTGTTTCCCAGTCATACTGGTCTTTGATCAGGCGGGACAGAGAGTCCCGGATCATGTTCTGTTCTTCTGTGAAGCTAAAATCCACGAGTATATCTCCCCAAAATCGGGTTTATTTTTGTATCTGTTGCGAAGCTGCCGGGGCGCTTAAAGCCCCAGAACAGCCTTTGCGATGATGTTACGCTGAATTTCGTTAGAACCGCCGTAGATGGAGGTCTTACGCATGTTCAGGTATTCCGGCAGCGCGTGGTGCGCGTAATCCGGCCCGATTGGGAAACGGTTGCCACCTTCTTCCGGGAAACCACGGAAGTATGGAGCCGCATAATTGCCGACAGCTTCGATTGTGAGTTCTGTCAGGCGCTGCTGGACCTCGGTGCCTTTAATCTTCAGCAGGGAAGATTCAGGTCCTGGTGGTTTACCAGCTGCGACAGCTGCAAGGCCGCGAAGTTCTGTGAACTCGAGCGCAGTAAGGTCGATTTCCAGCTTCGAGATTTTCTCTGCGAAGTCAGGATTTTCGATCAGTGGCTTGCCGTTGTCGTATTCTGTAGATGCGATCTCGCGGAGACGCTCAATGCCACGCTTGGAGCGTGCAACGCCTGCGATACCTGTACGCTCGTGAGCGAGCAGGAACTTCGCGTAAGTCCAGCCTTTGTTTTCTTCGCCAACAAGGTTGTCGACAGGAACGCGAACGTCTGTAAGCCAGACTTCGTTCACTTCGTGGCCGCCATCCGTCATGATGATCGGGCGAACTTCAACGCCTGGAGTGTCCATTTTGACGAGGATGAAGGAAATACCTTCCTGCTTCTTCACGTCTGGGTTTGTACGGCAGAGGAAGAAGCCCCAGTCAGCGTGCTGACCAAGTGTCGTCCATGTTTTCTGGCCGTTGATGACCCACTCGTCGCCGTCGCGGACAGCCGTTGTTTTCAGACCAGCAAGGTCGGAACCAGCGCCCGGCTCGGAGAAGCCCTGACACCACCATGTTGTGCCGTCGACGATACCTGGAAGGAATTTGTCTTTATGTTCCTGGCTGCCGAATGTGTAGATAACCGGACCTACCATTGAGACTGCGAATGGCAGCGGCATGATTGTGTCCGCGCGCGCATTCTCTTCAGACCAGATGTATTTCTGTGTCGGTGTCCAGCCAGTACCGCCGTACTGAGTCGGCCAGGATGGTACGGACCAGCCTTTTTTGCCGAGAATCTGGTGCCACGACAGGAACTGTTCTTTTGTCAGTTCTTCGCGGTGCTTACCCTTGATATCCTCAGGGTAGTTCTCTTCGATAAAGGTCCTTACCTCTTCGCGAAAGGCAATGTCCTCAGGTGAAAAATCGAGGTTCATATGTGTTTCTCCCATGACGTCTCAGTGCGTCATAATATGTCGAAGTCTTATGCCTTCAAGATGCCGCAGGGGGAAGGCCTTAATTCGAGGGAGATTAGGACAAATCGTCTGATTATGCCTGTAGGTTATCAGGCTTCTGTTTCACCGGAATTCGCAACGATGCTAGCGGCCTGTAATAACGGCATTGCGAGCATTCCGCCCATGCCTTCGCCGGCCTGCATTTGCAGATCGAGTAGCGGTTCCATTTCCAGACGGTCGAGAATCGCCTGGTGAGCGGGACGATTTGTCGCCTGACCGGCAATCACATGTGTGATCGCGCGCGGCTCGATGGCGTGAACAACGCCCGCAGCAACCGCTGTGGCAAAGCCGTCGAGAATCACCGGGATACCCTGATGGCGTGCTGCGATGATCGCGCCGACGCATGCAGCCAGTTCGCGGCCGCCCAGATGCTGGAGAATTTCGAGTGGCGAATTCAGATGATGGCGGTGCGCCTGGAGCGCTTTCTGGATGACATCCGCGCGGGCAGCATTCACTTCTTCCGGAACGCCCTGACCTGCACGGACCCAATATTGAGGGTCGCCACCGTAGAGACCGTTCGCGACGGCGGCCGCAGCCGTGCCACCGCCAACACCAAGTACACCAATGGCCAGAACGTCAGGCGTTTCCGCGATGGCTTCCATGCCGAAAGCGATGGTGGACGCGCATTCCTGCGCAGACATGGCAGGCGCTTCTGCGATATCTTTCGTTGGCAATTCCAGCGCGAGTTCGAACACGCGCAGCGTAGAATTAGACATGGCAGCCAGTCCATTCGCCGCCAGCTTGCCTTCCTGAAGTGCTTTTACGCGGGCCTCGGTCGCGCCTGAGGCAGACACAGAGACACCGTGTTTGGCGAGGCCGTGCGNACCGGCGAACAAAGCGATGGTGGATTTCTCAAGCTTTGGCTTCTCGCGGCGCTGGCACGCTGCCATCCATTCACCAAGACGTTCAATGCGGCCATATTTGGAACGGCGCATGCTGCCATCGGAATTATAGTCCTTCGGCAGGTCCACAACGGGATGGTTCAGAATAAGATCGCGAACGTCTTCGAGTGGTGTAGGAATATCGCCGGTCATGGATACACTTCTGGTCTGTTTGGTGCCGTTATGGATGATATGACTGCGAATGCAACGGTTGCATCGGCTGGTCCGGCCTTAAATATAGTCTGTGACATTCCTGTTACGAGCTGAAACATACTTGCGGGAAAACGCGCCATAGGCGAAAACTGCCCGCATGAGTGTCACTCCAGTAAAATCTCCGTGCATCAAAGTTTGCGTTATTGATGGTCCAACCGGCTGGTGCCTTGGCTGCGCCAGGACTCTGAAAGAGATAAGTCAATGGACGAAATATACCGATCAGCAACGAGATGCCGTTATAGATGAGTCTGAAGCGCGTTTGGAAACACTGCGCGAAATGGGCAAACTCGGGTAAGGACCCTCAGAACTCATGATGAAAGTTGCGATCCCCGTTTTCGTTCTGGTCTGCGTGAGCGTTGCTGTGGCAATCCGCGCAAATAATCAGATCGAGGCGAGTGAGACGGCTTCGGCAGAGCTCGCCGAAGAAGAGCGTCGTGCATCCTTCCGCCCTGAAGCGCCGGGCCCGAATGCCGCAGTGCTGCGTAAGGGTGATGACAATCACTTCTGGGCCGATACGAATATCAACGGTACGCGCGTTCGCTTCATGGTCGATACCGGTGCCAGCATGGTCGCGCTGACGCGGGATGATGCGCGTCGCATCGGCGTAGATCTGGACGAGCTGGATTATCAGTATGAAGTCCGCACGGCTGGCGGTGGGACGCGAGGCGCGTTTGTCTTGCTCGACGAAATCCGTGTCGGCAATGTCGAAGTTGAAGACGTGGAAGCGCTGGTACTGGAATCAGATCTTCAGCAGTCACTGCTGGGTATGAGCTTTATGGGCAAGCTTCACAGCTATGAAGTGCGCTCCAGCTCAATGATTATCCGCGAGTAGTCTTCCGCTAAAAGCCGAACGCGATCCGCACCATATTCAACGCAACTAGGATCATGACGCAGCCGAAGACACGGCGCAGCGTCTTGGCGTTGAGCTTGTGCGCGAGCATAGCACCTACCGGTGCCAGGCTGGTCGTCATCAGCGCGATCACCAGAATAGCCGGGACATTCAGATAGCCGATTGAGAAGGGTGGTCGACCTTCCACGCCGAGGCCGGTGAAGCCATAGCCAATAGCGGCGGGCAGGCCAATCGCTGCGCCAAAGGCTGCTGCTGTGCCGACAGCACGGTGAACTGAATGGCCGCACAGCGTCATCAGAGTGACGCCGAACACACCGCCGCCAATTCCCATAATACCAGAAAGCGCGCCGAGGCCGCTGGCAATTGAAAAACGGCCAATTCCCGTTGGCAGGCTGTCTCGCAGTTTCCAGTCCGGACGCCCCAGAATAAACTGGAGCGACACCAGAAGCAGGATCGCGCCGAAAATACCGCGCAGGGCAGCGCCCGGCAGATAGCCTGCAATGGCTGCACCGGCGACCGCGCCAACCATGATCCACGGCACCCAGCCTTTGACCACATCCATATCTACAGCGCCGCGCTTATGGTGAGACATGGCAGAGCGGATGGAGGTCGCAACAATGGTCGCAAGCGAACAGCCGATTGCGGCGTGCATGGCGACGCTCTCATAGCCGAGCTGGGTGAAGACGAAGGCGAGCGTCGGAACGATCACAACGCCGCCACCAATTCCGAACAGACCGGCAATCAGGCCAGCAAATGCACCGGCCGCGACAAGGGCTGCCAGCATTGGCAGATAAGGAGTAAGCGCTTCAATCATGCGCTCTATTTGCAGCGCGCGCAGGCTTAGGCAAGCTTAGAGTTGATCAAGCTTCGGGGAGGTCGTCTGGTGTGGATCAGGCAGACCGTGCCTCTTGCGCGGCTTCTGCGCGGGCCATTTGCTCTTCCACGATAGCGAGCGCTTCATCGAAGACCTGAATGTCCGCTTCGCGTCGCGGAGCATTCTCTGAGAGGTGACGACGCCAGAGACGCGCGCCTGGGCGGCCATTGAATGCACCAAGGATGTGACGCGTGATCGCGTGCATCGGTGTGTTCTTCGCAAGCTCGGAGACGATGTAAGCACGATAGGCTTTCAACGCGTCCAGCATGTCGTCATGCCGGGTCGGTGCGCCATAGATTGCGCTGTCGACCTGCAAAAGAATGGTCGGGTCGTGATAGGCGGCGCGGCCAAGCATCACCCCATCAAGATGATCAAGGTGCGGCAGGCTTTGCTCCACGGTTTCCAGACCGCCATTCAGAGTGATCAGAAGATCTGGATACGCTGTCTTCAGCTCATGGACGAGGTCGTAATCCAGTGGCGGAATTTCGCGGTTCTCTTTCGGGGAGAGGCCCTTCAGCCAGGCTTTTCGAGCATGAACATGAAACACAGTGCAGGGCGAATTTTTTGAAACGGTCTCAACAAACCCAAACAGCCGCTCGCGCGGTTCGTCTTCATCAACACCAATGCGATGTTTGACTGTGACGGGGATTTTGACGGCATCCTGCATGGCGGCCAGACAGTCGGCGACCAACTGCGGTTCACGCATCAGACAGGCTCCAAAGGCTCCCGACTGGACCCGATCAGACGGGCAGCCGCAGTTCAGATTGACTTCGTCATAGCCGAAATCTTCTGCAATTTTTGAAGCTTCAGCGAGTTTGGCCGGTTCGTTGCCGCCAAGCTGGAGCGCCAGTGGATGTTCGACGTCTGAATAGCCAATCAGTCGCTCGCGCTCGCCATGAATGACGGCATCGGCGGNGACCATTTCGGAATAGAGCAGGGCGCAGGCAGACAATTCGCGGTGGAAGGCGCGGCAATGCCGGTCGGTCCAGTCCATCATCGGAGCAACCGAGAAACGATAGGTGTCGCGTGTCAGCATGTTTTCAAGAAGGTCCGGTTGGTCAGGCGCAAAGGTTTTCGACGCCTATAGCTGAACCGGTCTTACAACGCAAAAAGCGCGCCGGAGCGCGCTTGTTGGATCGGTCTGGTGGTTATCGCCGGGCGATGACCCAGACGGCATGAATGATGCCAGGAATGTAACCGAAAATGGTCAGGATGAGGTTCAGAACAAATGCGCCACCAATACCGCGGGCGAGTGCGACGCCGACAGGCGGAAGCAGGATGGCGATGATGATCAGAAGAAGGTCTGAACTCGAATTTGAAGATTGAATGTCTGACATGATGTGTTCCCTTTGCTTTGTAAAAGAGGCTCCGAAAAGGAGCCTCAATTAAAGTGCGTCTGGTTTGCGTACTCTATAGTACGCTTCGACCCCGGACCGCGCGGGCAACAAATGTAATCACGAGAAGCGCGAGGAATACGAAGAAGAGAAGTTGTGCGATACCTGCGGAAGCACCCGCAATACCACCAAAACCGAATGCAGCGGCGATGATCGCCAGAATGAAAAATCCAAGTGCCCAACCGAGCATGATGTGTCTCCTATGTGTTGCGACGCGGTGACTGCGCCTATGCCGAAAACAACCGCCGGAAAGGGCATCGGTTCCGAATTTTATTATTGGAACTTTCCCGAAGCTGCGGCGTTATTGCGGGCGTACATGTCTGTTTTAAAGGGAGAATTATCCGGTCATTCGGAAGCTCGCATCCATGAAGTTCTCGGTCATTGTAAATACGCGCTCAGGTTCGGTTCCGGATAATGGAGATGTTCTGATCTCCGAGGAACTCACCGGTCTCGGGCATGAGTTCGATATCTATTCCGTTGAGGGCGCTGACCTTGAGGATGTATGGAAGCAGCAGGATTTGACGGGATGCGATGGCATCATCGTATGGGGCGGAGATGGAACGATTTCATTCGTCCTCTCGCATGCGTGCCGGGCAGACATTCCTGTATTGCCGCTGCCAGGCGGAACCATGAACCTTCTGCCGAAACATATTCATGGCAATGACTGCGAATGGCGTGACTGCTTGAGCAATGCTCTGGAGAACAGGCAGACCAAATCTCTTGCCGGGATGCAGATCGAGGATCAGATGTGTTATGTCGGCGTGCTTATCGGTCGTCTGACACGCCTTGCCCATTCGCGTGAACATCTGCGCACCGGAGCAGTTGGATCCGCCGTTGAAACACTTGTCGGGAATGATGTGCTCAACCTCAAAACTCGCCTCGAAGTGCAGGGTGAAGATGAAAACTGGGATGCGACAGCTCTTGGAATTTTCGTTCCGGAAGATGATACGCCCGGTCTCGATATAGCGAGCATTGATCCTGACAATCTTGCTCAACTCGTTGAGATGAGTGTCGAAAGCCTGATTGGAAACTGGAAGACGGCGAATGGCGTAGAGCATCGCACCGTCCGTGAAATCGACATTGCGACGAAAGACGATAAGCCGGTTTCAGTGACACTGGATGGCGAGCCGCGTGAACTGAAGTCGCCGTTTTCCATCGCCTTTCGTCCAGAGGCTGCGACGGTCTGGAGCGCTCGAAACTAATGATGAAGCTGATACAGGTCGCTGACCTTCACTTCGGCAGAGAGTGCAAGCCAGCTATCACAGCGGCCATCTCTGCAATTAATTCACTTCAGGCGGATGCTCTCATTGTTGCGGGTGATCTGACCCAGCGCGGCAAGACGAGTGAGTTTGAGGCTGCACGAGACTGGTTGTCTCAAATACCGCTGCCGCAAATTGTAGTGCCCGGTAATCATGACACCCCCATGCTGAATTTGTATGCGCGGGCGCATGAGCCCTTTAAACGGTTCTGTGAACTGTTTGGCGAAGATATGCAGACGCTCAAATTTCCTGGCTTGAAAATCGTCGGGCTGAACACCGCACGTGGCTGGCAGGTACGTAGAAACTGGGCTGAAGGCTCGGTCAATCTCGATGACCTTCAGGATGCGCTCGGTGATACGCCCGAACTGAAAGCGCTCGTCTGCCATCACCCGTTTCGCCCGGTTCCAGGGGCGCCGCTCACGACACGCACAAAGCGCGGCGCGCGGGCAAGTCAGGCGATCGCAAGGAGCAATGTGCGTATGTTGTTCACCGGGCATGTTCACCAGCCGGCGATCCAGAACTGGCGCGAGGAAGGCGGGCAATATCTTGCAATTGGCGCTGGCACACTTTCTGATAGGCTGCGTGAATGGCCTCCGAGCTTCAATGAAATCCAGCTGAATAGCGGGCAGGTGCAGGTGATCGCACATGCATACGAGGGAACACGATTTGTACCGCGTAAATTAGGGACATTTACGCTCTGAAGCAGGGAACCAATGAGCCCCCTCCACGTTGATCAGATGCAACTTAAGAGGAGACATATCATGCTTTTACGCCCACTTCTGGTCGCCGGTCTTGCGCTTACAACTATTGCCGCATGCGACTCAAATGACGGCCCGCTCGAAGAAGCTGGTGAAAACCTTGATAACGCAGTTGAAGAGACAACTGACGAGATGGAAGAAGCAACTGACTAAGCTTTTTTCATCGCTTCAAACGCAAAAGATAACCCCGACGGCGACATGCCATCGGGGTTTTTCTTTGATCTGATTTCGGTCGCTTGAGACTTAAACTGCAGAGAACGGCTTCTTGGCTTCGGTTGGTTCCGGGATGCTGAGCTGGACGACGTAATTGCCATTACCGTCAGGGCCGCTCGATAGTTCTCCGCGAAGCTGCCGGGAGAACGCCGTCATGAGCTTGCTGCCAAGACCAGTAGAATTGGACTCTTCGTCGTCTTCTCCGACCGGGCGCGCAGTGTTCGTAATTTTCAAATTCAGCATGCGGGCTTCAGCGTCACGAGTCATTTCGATATGAATTTTGCCGCCAAAGGTCGGGCCGTGTTTGATGGCGTTGGTCACCGCTTCAAGCGCGAACAGCGCTAACGGGATTGCGTCATCGGCATCGCGGTCCGCATCTTGTAAGTCCCAGCTTGCTTCAATGCCTGTGTCTTCGAAGCCCAGCGCCTCTGAAAGGTGGTTAAGAAGACCATCGAGGAAAGGTTTCAGCGAAACTGCTTCGAGGCGTTCGTGCTGGTAGAGGGTCTGGTGGACAATGGAGAGCGCATCAATCCGGTGACGGGCTGATGCCAGAGCCGATTTGGCACCCTGGTCTGATACCTGCCGACTTTGCAGATTGAGGAAGCTTGTGACGATCTGAAGATTGTTCTTCACGCGGTGATGGATTTCACGAACTGCGGCATCGCGCTTGCCGAGCGCTTCACGAAGAGAGCCGTCCCGGCTTTCGATTTTTTCAGCCATCTGATCGAGAGTCAGAGCGAGTTCGAGAATCTCTTCCGGTGCGCTGCTAAAGCTTTCGCCCGCGCGAATTTTGTAACGCCCAGCACCATAAATGAACGCGATCCGCTTCAGGCGTGCGAGCCATTTGAGCACGAGCCGGTCCACGGCAACCCAGACGGCCGCAAGAACGAGAAGGAATGCCAGGAACGGCAATCCGATTGCCGAAGCGGGTGCAATGGCGAATTCGCTGAACAAACCAGGTGAAGGGCGGGTAAGCAGTACATAGACGCCGCCCTGCCCAATACGTTCGATCACGACGTCGTGTCGCTCGTCACCAATTTGAACATCTGGAAACAGGGCGTTGCCCTCATTTGTCTCAAGTTCGTTGAGCCAGTCCGGCTCGAACTGGGAGATCACGGAGCTACCGAAAACACGGCCGTCAGTTGACGCAATCGAGATATCGATATTGTCGCCGCGAACTCTGTTATGCAGGAATTCGGCAAGTCGTTCAGCATTGATGCCAAAGCTGACAGATCCGTCAAAAGCACCAAATGCGGTCTCGACGCGTGAGTGGATCGCAAAAAGTTGGGTATGGCTGACCGGGCCTTCAAAAGCGTCCGTTCGAACAATTTCCGCGCCCAGCCTGAGGCGTTCGAAGGCCGCCGGCCGAGTAATCGGGAAACCGGGTTCGCCGATGGCGGTGCATTCGGAAATGCCATCAATATTGAAACGGACAACGTTGTTTAGTGATGGGATAACGGTACTTAAGCGTTCGAAGACCTCGCCGCATCCGCCCTCAAGAATTTCCGGTTCAAAGAATTGGAGATAGCTTTCGGCTGTCGCGAGAGTTTGAGCGAGATCATCGATTGCGTCGTCTGCGGCATCAATGAGTTCCAGGCGCCGCTGGTCAAGGCTTTGCTCAGCGTTGATCCAGGCTTGAATCCCGCTGAGCAAAAAAATGGGTGTGAGTGCGACCGCAAGCGTAGCAAGAAGCCTCAGCCGGAGAGAACTCTTGGCTGTGCGTGGCTTTACGCGTTCTTCGGTCACGCTGGTGTAGAGCCTGACAGACTGTCTGCCTGAGCGATGAGGTCATCAAACGCTTCGCTGGCTGACATTGAGGAGTCTGAGTTGAAGCCCACGGAATTGGATTCCATGATCACTGCGAGTGCATTACGTGCGCGGTTCACACGGCTTTTGATCGTGCCGACGGCGCAGCCACAGATTTCCGCGACTTCTTCGTATGGCAGGCCGCCTGCACCGACTAGGATCAGCGCTTCACGTTGGTCATCCGGCAGCTCATTGAGCGCATTACGCAAAGCGAGCAGCTCCATAGAGTCTGACGGATTATCATTGGATACCAGCGTGGCCTCCGCCACTTCAGGGTCCAGTGGCTGACGACGCCAGCTTCTGCGTTTCTCTGAATAGAACGTGTTCCGCAGAATAGTGAAGCACCATGCTTTGAGGTTGGTGCCTTCCTGGTAAGACTCTCTGGCCTTCCAGGCGCGCATCAGTGTTTCCTGCGCGAGATCGTCTGCCTGAGTCGCATCAGAGCACAGGTTTCTCGCAAAAGCGCGAAGGTGCGGAATGAGCTCACTCAGCTCACGTTTGAAATTGTTATCGTCCACAGTAATGCTCACTTCTCTGGCTGAGATGAAGAGGCATTATCGCCACCAGCCCGGCCGGAAGTGGCCTCAGATGATTTGTCTGCTTCTTCGAGAAGGCGCAGAAAATCATCGGGGATTTCTTCAGAAATCACTTCGTCGTAGAGCTGACGCAGCTGTAGACCAAGTCTACGCTGTCTAGCTCGTTGAGCGACTGAATCTTCCCGGGATTTTTCCATAATCATACCTATATAATACTTCCCGTAAGGTGCGCCGCGTGAAACAGCGGTGCGCGAATTACAAGAAGGAAATGCCCGTTTTGGCCATTGGTTCCAAAAAAATGACATTTATTATTTTTTTTCGGAACCAACTTCTTTCTGAGGAATTAATGCAGGACGTTTGGAGGGTATAAATGTCATTCGTAACTCAACTTGGTCCTCACCTCCCATTTCTCCGCCGGTATGCGCGCGCGCTTACCGGATCGCAGAGCAGCGGCGATGCTTATATTAAAGCATCATTGGCGGCGCTCGCGAGCGATACGGACGGTTTTGATAAAGATGCTTCGCCGCGCCTCGCGCTTTATAAATACTTCCACCTGATCTGGTCGCAGACAGGTGCGCAGCTTGAAGATAAGTTCGGCGGCGGTGATCAGGTCGCAGACTTCCGTCTGCAGGCGCTTGCGCCGATCCACCGACAGGCTTTCCTGCTGTCTTCTCTTGAAGGCTTCACGACTTCTGAGGTTGCTGAAATTCTCAACGCGTCTGCAGAACAGGTAGCGTCCTACCTTTCTGAGGCACAGACAGAGATTGAAAGCGAACTTCGCACTCAGGTTCTCATCATTGAAGACGAGCCTGTGATTGCAGCGGATCTGGAAAGCCTCGTGACCGATCTCGGACATGGCGTCACCGGTAACGCAACAACGCATAAAGAAGCCGTTGAAATGGCGCGCAAGAACCCGCCTGGGCTCGTGCTGTGCGATATTCAGCTGGCTGATAATTCTTCAGGTATTGATGCAGCACACGACATCCTTCAGGATTTCGACGTGCCAATTATCTTCATTACGGCATTCCCAGAGCGTCTGCTGACAGGCGAACGTCCGGAGCCGACATATCTGATCTCCAAACCATTCCAGGAATCTACAGTCAAAGCGGCAATCGCTCAGGCACTGTTCTTCCACCCGAATAAAGCGGAAGCAGCCGCGTAAGCGTTGCTTTCTCTCTGAGAGAGGCGAACCCGTCCGGATTTCCGGGCGGGTTTTTCTTTGTTGCGGGCAGGGCCGGAACCGGCACCATGTCGGTGCGTTAAAGCAAGCATGTCTAGCGCACCACTACACGATATTCTTGATGATATTGAAGGCCTCGCCGAAGATGAAGGTAAGGTCGACGTCAAATCACTGCTCGAGTCTTTTCAGGCAAGATCATTCGGGCCGGTTCTCGTTCTTCTCGGCATCCTTTCCATGTCGCCGCTTGGCGCTGTGCCTGGCATTCCGATTGTGCTCGCTGGCATGGTGATTTTGTGGGCAGGGCAGATTCTGATAGGCCGGTCTCACCCGTGGACGCCCGAATTCCTGCACTCCATCGAGATTTCCGAAGATCAGGTCGGTAAGTTTCGCGACAAAGCCGAGCCCGCAACCGAGTTCGTTGATAACTGGGTGAAGCCGCGTCTGAAATGGGCGGTCGGCGATGTTTCGGAATACCTTATTGCCGCTCTGTCCATCGCGCTCGCGCTGTTGATGATTCCGCTCGAACTGGTGCCTTTCGCCGTTGCTATTCCGGCAGGCGCGCTGGTTCTTTTGGGGCTCGCGCTCATGGCAAAAGATGGAATTCTGACGCTGATTTCGATTGCTCTGGGCGGTATCGTCATAATCGGATCGATTGTGGGATTTCTCTGAGAAAATACCGATCAATTCGGAACTTCGGGCTGCCGCCTTCGTTGATTTCCCATAGGCAATGAAGGAGACACACATGACACTACATACTGTATCAAATCCCGCACCCGAAGCTGAAACAGAAGTCAAGGATGACGTTGAAAACCTGCGCAAGGACTTCGACTCTCTTAAAGACAATGTGAGCTCGCTGATGTCCCATGTAGGTCAGTTTGCAAGCGCTAAAGCCGGCGAAGTTCCGGAACAGACACGCGAACTTGCTGGTGAAGCAAAAGACAAGATTGAAGGCTATGGAAACGCGGTCTCAGACCGTATCCGTGAAAAGCCACTGGCAGCCGTAGGTATCGCCGCAGGTGTCGGCGTCCTGTTTGCAATGCTGACGCGTCGCTAATCACATGGAAAATGCCAAGCTCAGAATTATAGCTGGCGCAGGCGGAGTCCTTATGGGCTTCGCCGGCATTCTGTTCGTATCAGGTGCCTTGGCCGTATTTCTGGCCAGCGTCATGGGATGGGGTTTTGCCATCCTGACAATCGGCGCTCTGTTACTGCTCGGTGCCGGGCTTGGCATCGCGTATTTTGCAGAGCCGTTCCAGGACATTGATGAAGAGTTCCAGGAACTGGAGGATGCTGCCGCTGATGCGCTCGCAGACCTGCCGTTCGATACATTGAAATCGATCGTGGACAAACGGCCGCTGACGTCAGTCAGTATAGCCGCAATTGCGGGCTATTCAGTTGCAAATGATCCTTCAAACGCGACAAAGCATGCCCAGCGCCTGATGTTCGGACTGCTCTGATAGAGAACGCGATATGAATCGATGAAAGCCGCCCTCACTGGGCGGCTTTTTTATTTAAATACAAGTGGTTGCTTGGGGGCCGGGTGCGCGGAAAGCGGGAACTTATGGGGCCGGTTAACGTTTAGTTTCCATAGAATTCAGGAGATCTGATTATGCGAAACCCACTTGTTTCTCTGCTCGTCGTAGCGGGCGTACTTTTCGTCGGAGCCATGGGCTTCTTCTACATTCAGCACGGCTCTATGGAAGGCGCTGGCGCAGAGATGGACGCAGTTCTTGCGGACGCGGCAGATGCGACAGCCGAGGCGGCTGACAATATCGGCGAAGCCACAGAGGACTTTGTTGAAGATGTCCGTGACGGCGACGAGGCGTAAATCATGATTAGAACCAGCTTTATTGCCTGCGCGCTTGCAGCAGGCCTGTCGTTCAGCGCTGAGGCGCGTATCCAGTCCACACCGGAAGCGGTAATCGATTCCGTGTCATCGAGTGCGATGTCGCACCTCGCCGACAACACTTTGTCTGAAAACGAAGCCAGCGATCTGCTGTCTAAGGTCAATGTAGAAGCGGTAAGCCGGTTCGCACTCGGACGTTATGTTCGCACCGCAAGCGATGCAGAACTGGAAAGCTATAACACCGCTTTTCGCACCTATCTTGCAGACCAGCTCCAAACGCATCTGGGCAATTTTGCTGGCGGTAGTTTCGAGATTTTAGATACGGTTGAGCGTGAGCCCGGTGATGTCGTCGTCGAAACATCAGTGACGAATGCCGACGGCGAGCAGCTTCCTGTTAGCTGGCGCGTAAAATCGTTTGATGGTGACTGGCAGATTATCGACGTTGAGTTCGAAGGCCTCTGGCTTGTCATTGAGCAGCGCGCTCAGTTCCAGGCAACGCTGGATGCAAATGGCGGCGACGTTGGGGCTCTTGCCGACAGCCTCTGAAACAGCTTTCAGCCTCAAAAGAAAAGCCTCGCAAACTGCGAGGCTTTTTTTGTTGGGATCAGGATGTGGCCACTTCAGAGTTCCGCTTTTCCGCAAAGGCGCCAGCAGCGTTCACAAACGCCCTGAAGATATCACGTGCGAAGCGGCGATAGAGCAAAAACTCGGGGTGGAACTGTATGCCCACGGCGAATTTATGGTCTGCATGCTCAATGCCCTGAATCAATCCGTTCGGTTCGAGGGCGGTAGCGTGGAAGCCTTTGCCAAGATCGTCGATCGCCTGAGTGTGGATCGAGTTCACGCATAGCTCGTCACGCTCCACCATCTGGTACAGTTTCGACGAGGTGCGCACCTCAACGGGTTTGCGATAAAAGACTCGCTGCAGAAAGTCCGTCGGATATTCCTCATCATATGCGCTGAGGTCAGGATGCAGCGTGCCGCCCGCATAGACATTCATCATCTGCATACCGCGGCAGACACCCAGCATGGGAATCCCATGCTCGAATGCCGCTTGCGCCCAGGAGGCTTCCATCTCGTCACGCGCAAGATCATAGCGGACATGTTCTTTCGGCTTACCCTGATAGCGATCCGGGTAGACATCAGACCCGCCGCCAAACAGAAGGCCGTCGATGGAGTGTGGGTCACGCGGCGCCGATGATGTGATGGCGACAGGTCGGCCGCCCGCCATCCAGACCGCAAGCTTCATGGCCTGAAAAGCAAAGAAGTCGCCCTTGTCGGGACGTGTGATGCCGATCACTGGACGTACATCATCGTTATTTTCGTGAAATGTTGGTTCTTCCGGTTCGTCTGCATCGAACTTCAGCTCAGGCGGGAGTTCACCGTGCCGTACCAGCGAGCTGAGTGCGAACAGAATGCCGAGACCGGTAGCCGGATCGTGGTCTGCTGTAAATTCTGAAGGCAGCTCTTCATGGCGCTTCAGCTCAGCCCGTAGCTTTTTGATTGTGCCGGCGCTGAGTGCGGACTGCGAAAGCGCTTCCGGGAAATGGCGCAATGCCTGAAGGACATCGCCCTTTGAGGCGTCGGCCTTCAATGATTTCCAGGCTGAAGAGGCGCTCTCCATATGCTCGTCAGACCCGGCAATTTCCTGCGCGACAGACAGGATCCATGCTGCCGGTGTGCGCGAGCGGAAACCGACATGGTCGTCTTCCAGCTGTTCGTCTTTCAGTGGGAGGCCTGCCGCAATGGCAAAGGCCAGCCAGGGATAATCAATGCCTGACTCGGTTGAGTGGAACAGGCCCGCCCAGAAGCGTGGATTGATCTCGATCAGTTTGGCGGGCTGGTCAGAGTTTTCATCCCAGCGGAAATCAACTTCGGCAACGCCGTGCCAGCCGGAGGCCGCGACGAGTTTGCGCGCGGTTTCTTCAAACGGTTCTGCGGACACGGTTTCGCGGATTGCGCCAGCGCCGGATTCTACAGGGAACTGCTTGATGTTCTTATAGGCCGAAATGGCAATCAGATCGCCGCGACGTGCCGCGATAGCGACGCAATAGTCCTCGCCATCAATAGCTTCCTGAAGCAGCAGGTTTTGCTTGCCTTTCAGGTCATCGCGGTAATGCGTGACGTCACTGTCGTCTTTCAGTAGGCTTACGCCTCGACCGCCCACGCCATCTACAGGTTTCACGATGCGTGGAAGGTTCATCTCCTCAATGCTCAGGTCACGGAATTCATCCGGCGTCAGAATGCGTGTTTCAGGAGCCTGAAGCGCGTTATCTGTCGCGAACTCTGCGAAATTGTCTTTCGGATGTATGAGATCGATACACTCGGCTGGCGGCGCCGCAATTTTGATAAGCGGCTCGAACCGGTCACGGTTGCGAGAAAACAGCTTGGCGTCCCTGAAGCCTGGGATCAGTACATATGGCCGGTCGTCTTCCGGCGCGTATTTGCGGATAGCTTCTTCAAATGCATTGAGGGCAGCTTCCGGCTCACGCTCGAAATGGGGGTGAGTGAACGAGTCTTTGGTGTGTTTGGAGAATGAAAGCACAGTAAGGTCGACATCGTCACAACCGATCACCTCAATCCCGCGTTCGCTCAGTGAGCGGGCGATAACGAGGGACATGAGGCTTCGCCCATATGTAACAATAGCCCGACCTCTGATTTTCTGTTCAGAGCGGGCCTCAGGGGTTTGGTTATCCGAATTATCAGGCTTCGGACTAACGCCATGCGAAAGTGTGTCTGTCATGTATGTGAGAGTGCCACCCTGTACTGAGTACAGAGTGGCAAATCTATCCTACCAGCGTGAAGGGTCTGTCGGGTAGCGGTCGCTTACGTCAGCAACGCCATCATTGTCATAATCACGCTCGTCAGCCTGGTCGTCTACGCCGGGCATGTCGCAGTCTTCAGCGTTTGTGCAACCACGTGCTGCGCCTGCTGCGCCGCCCACTGCTGCACCAACTGCTGCGCCTGTTGCTGCATCGCCGTCGCCGGTGTTATTGCCGATGATGGCACCAGCTGCTGCGCCAATTGCCGCGCCGCCAAGTGCGTTGCGTTCTGTTTCGCCCGTGCTTGTGCAGGCTGCTGCACCAAGTGCGAGGGCGGGGATGATATACATCATGTGCTTTTTCATGGTCAGATCTCCGTTGTTGTGCCGAACTAACGTGACCCTAGTGATGAAGTTCCAAGATCGGGTGAGATTGGTGATTTGTCGTTGATCGGAAGAGCTGTCGTGAAAATGTTACACGCTGTCATTGCGAGGAGACGGAATTTTCAGGGTTTTTGGCCGCCGATGACAAAAATTTGTCGCGCTTATTCTGTTTTGCGGGGTTGCTTGTCTAAAAAGTTTCATACAGTTCGGGTAGCGAAGGGCTACGTAGAGTCCAGACGCCATCGGGAAGTATCATGAGCTTTTTCGGAATTGAGATGTTCGCCGCGATCGGCTTCCTGTTTGCGGCATATGCCGTCGTTGGAAACGATGCGCTTCAGACTCTCGGTACTTTTATTAATTCCAATAAGCGCCTGCACTGGACCGTTCTATTCGGATTTGCAGTCACCGTGCTGGTGGTGACATTCGCCTATGGCTGGATCGTGAACGGCGGTGACCCGTCTTACGGGCGTCTTTCGAATGAGAGCAAATATCCGCCTATGGATGTGCAGTGGTATCACGTACTGCCGCCACTGGTTCTCCTGGTTATTACCCGTCTCGGTATTCCGGTTTCGACATCATTTATGGTTCTGACCATTTTTGCCTCTATTGGCGGCCTTGGCTCCATGATTGAAAAGTCGCTTTTCGGCTACGCGCTGGCTTTCGTCACAGGCGGCGTGGTTTATCTGATTATCGCGCGCACTCTGGAGCGCTGGTTCGAGCATAATCCGGTTGATGCGTTTATTCCTTACGGGATTATCGCGGCGGTCGGTTCTGCATTCTTCCTGTCACAATATTATGTATTTGGCACGACAAGCGACATGCAGTCTGTGCTGGTCGGTGTCGGTCTCTCTTTCTTCGCAGAAGTTGTTGCTCTTGCGCTTTGCTTCAAGCACTCGCGGTCTATGTATTGGGTGGTCCTGCAGTGGGTGACCACAGGTTACCTCTGGGCTGTCTGGCTCATTCAGGATTTCGCGAACATTTTCGTCTTCCTGCCACGTGAGCTGACGGCTATTCAGGGCTTCCTCGCTATGGGGGCTATCGCGCTCCTGCTGGCATATACTTTTGCCAACCGTGGTGGCCCGGTACAGCGTATCCTCAACACAAAGTCCAACGTCACCGATATTCGCTCGGCAACGATTGTCGACTTCCTTTACGCGTCACTTCTGTTCTTCTTCAAAGAGCTTAATGACCTGCCAATGAGCACAACCTGGGTGTTCCTCGGTCTTATTGCTGGCCGCGAATACGCCTTTGCGCTGACGCATAAGGTTGTCACGATTGGCGCTGCAGTCCTCGATACATTCGGTGATCTGGGCAAAGCCTTTATCGGCCTTGTGATTTCAATCGACCTTGCTGTCGGTCTTCCGCTTCTGGCGCGTATCGCCATCGGCGAGAATGTCGATCTGTCCATGATCTTCGCCACAGACATCTTCCTGTGGTTTGTCGTCCTATCGAACCTGATGCTGGCCGTCACGCTGTGGTTCCTCATGCGCAAGGATAAGCCTGCGACGACAGTGTTCGCGATTGTGATGGCAATGGGTGCAGCTGGGTTCTTTGCGTCAGTCGATCAGCTAACAGCCTGAGCGATCAGCTGTCGGCTGCCTCGCGCAAGCGTTCCATAAAGCGGTAACCCGCCTGCAGGTCGTCCTGACTGAGTTCTTCTTCCACACGTGCTTGTGCGGCCTGCCATAGCGGGAAGGCGGTCTCTAGCTTTTGCTGACCTGCTGCCGTGAGACGGTGAGTGATAGCGCGGCTGACATTTGCTTTCTCCCGTTCGATCAGACCAGCATCGATGAGCGGTTTGAGATTGCGTGAGAGTGTTGATTTCTCGATGTTCAGCGCTTCACCAAGTTCGGAAATCGAATTGAAATTGTAAGAGCCGATCGCGACCAGTAGCGAAAACTGTGTTCCGGTGATGCCGGCATTTTTGAGTGCCTGATCGTAGAGCCGTGTGATTGAACGTGCTGTCATCAGCGTTCGAACGCTGGCGCAACGGTTCGCTATGTCTGTGATCTTTTCTTTTTCAATCGTCATGGATTCCACAGGTAATGTTATTGCCCGAATGTGCAAGTAACTCTCAATCACGATCTCGGTTCCTGCCTACTGGCCAAATCTACCAAGCTGATTTACAAGCCACGCCGGATCAGATGGCCGGGCGGCCGCTGGCGTGCTTGCATGCTGGAGGAAAGTCCGGGCTCCATGAGGACAGGGCGGCGGGTAACTCCCGCCCGGCGTGAGCCGAGGGAAAGTGCCACAGAAAGCAAACCGCCCCGATACGTCGGGGTAAGGGTGAAAGGGTGCGGTAAGAGCGCACCGCGGTTCTGGCAACAGGACTGGCAAGGTAAACCCCGCCTGGAGCAAGACCAAATAGGGAAAGCATGATGGCGTGTCTTCGCGTCGCTTTCCGGGTCGGTCGCGTCAGGTGATGAGCAATCATCATCGCAGAGGAATGGTCGCCAATCCGCGTTTACGTGGTGAACAGAACCCGGCTTACAGGCCATCTGATCCTGATTTTCATTTGGGCAATAATGGGCAGATGCGGGCGATTGTTCGCTGATTTGGGGTTTGTGCGCCCATGCCTGCCCAAATTACTCGCCCTGACTGCAAAAAATTTACGCTTCCGGTTTAACCATCTGGGGATAAGTGCTGCTGCAAGGTCGTGTCCACAGCATCTAGTTGGGCGATCTTGGGCCGCCACAAGATATTGATTTTTAGGTGGGGCGGGATGCTGCCGTTATATGGCGGTATTCCCCTTATGTTCCCGTAAGTTCTGAATTTGTTCGATTTTCGGGTGTGGATTGTGTTAACAAACCCGGTCTGGCCCATTGTTGCCCACTTCTGCACATGTTATCCCAATTTTAAACCAAAACGCCCCAAAATGGGTGAGGTAGTTGGCTGTGGGTTGGTCATGTTCTTATCGACCGTAGAAGGAAGCATTGATGGGCGCGGACGGGTTCTCGTTCCGAGCAGCTTCCGCACGGCTCTCGAAGGGGCATCCCGTTTCTTCCTGTATCCGATCGCTGAAGGTGGCGGCTGTCTTGAGGGCGGCGGCATGGACCTGATGCAGAGCTACCGTAAAATCTTCTCCAACCTGCACCCGAATGATGTGAACCGCCGCGCGAACGTCATGGCGATTTTCTCCAATGGCAGCGAAATCACGATGGACCAGGCGGGGCGCGCCAATATTCCGGCAAACCTGCTCCGTGAAGCGGGTATTGAGAAAGAGCTTCTTTTCGTAGGCGCGATGGACCGTTTTCAGATCTGGAACCCTGAGCGCTTTGCGTCCTACCGTCAGGAAATGTCGTCCCACGCGACACAGAACCCGGATGCGTTGGCTGTGCCGTTCTATCAGAGCCTCGGCCAAGACGGACAGGGAGGCGCATAATGGGCCATATCCCTGTCATGCTGGATCACGTCGTTGAGCACCTCGCGCCTAAGGCGGGCGAGGTGTTTCTCGACGGCACGTTTGGCGGCGGCGGTTATTCGCGTCGCATACTGGAAAGCGCTGAGTGCCATGTGATTGGCGTGGACCGCGACCCGGATGCTGAAACACGATCTGCACCGCTCAAATCCGATTATCCTGATCGCTTCCGTTTTGCCGCTGGCCGGTTCGGCGATCTCGACGAGATCGCCCAAGAGTGCGGCTACGAGCAGCTTGATGGCGTTGTGGTCGATCTCGGGGTTTCGTCATTCCAGCTTGATGAGGCAGATCGCGGGTTTTCATTCATGCGCGACGGACCCCTGGATATGCGTATGAGCCAGAGCGGACCGAGTGCGGCCGATCTTGTGAACTCAGCGCCAGAAGCTGTTCTGGCTAACATTATCTTCCAACTGGGTGAGGAGCGTGACTCCCGCCGTATCGCGCGTCGCATCGTGGAGACGCGCAAAGCCGAAGCCTTCACAACAACGCTTCAGCTCGCTGAAGCCATCGAGCAGGCTGTCGGCGGTCGTCGCGGTAAGAAGACCCATCCTGCAACCAAGTCGTTTCAGGCGCTCCGCATGTTCGTGAATGAAGAGCTGGTCGAACTGGCGAATGCGCTCGAAGCTGCCGAACGCGTGCTTAAGCCGGGTGGTCGTCTGGTTGTCGTGACGTTCCACTCTCTTGAAGACCGCATGGTCAAAGCATTCATGGCTGAGCGGTCTGGCAAAACCGAAGGTGGTTCGCGCTTTATGCCTGAAGTCAAAACCTCCGGTCCGAAGCCAACTTTCGAGACTGTGCGCCGCGTAACTGCGCCAGACGTCGCTGAGATTGAATCCAATGTGCGCGCGCGCTCTTCGCGCCTTCGTTCCGCTGTGCGCACTGAGGCGCCGGTCTGGGATGCTGAAACCGATCTGTCTGTTGATCTGCCATCACTGAGTGAGGTCTGCCGATGAACCGTTATGTGCTTCTGACTGGTATCGTGGTGATGAGCTTTCTCGCCGTCGGGATGTTTCAGGCGAAGTCCGGAGCAGGCGAGAGCAATGATCGTATCCGCGCTCTGAATGCTGAAATCGCCCAGCTTGAAAGTGAGATCGAGCTTCTTGAGGCGGAGATGGACACGCTGACAGGTCGTGCGCGTATTGCAGAACTCGCGTCCAGCCGCCTTGGCATGGGGCCTGCGCGATCCCGTCAGATGATCGATATCGAAACTGCTGATGCGTATTTCGGTCCGCTCACCGATTGGGAGAGCGAAGAATGAGCAAGAATCTGTTCGAAGCCGAACGTACATCTCCGCTCCGTGCCCGACTTGTGGCTGCGGGCCTTTGCGTTGCCTTTTGCGCCGTTGGTTTGCAGGGCGCGGTTGTTGCACTGGCTGGAAATGATAGCGCCACTACGCGCGTTGCCAGCTCGTCCCGGGATGCTGTCAGCACACGTCGCGCAGAGATTGTTGACCGCAATGGCGAGCGTCTTGCGACGTCCGTTTCTGTTTACTCGCTCTATGCCGACCCGAGCGCGATCTGGAATGCCCATGATGTGGCGACTGGTCTCGTGTCCATCCTGCCGGATCTCGATTACGACACCATTCTCGCGCGTCTGTCTGATGAAGATCGCCGCTTTGTCTGGTTGAAACGTGGCCTCACGCCGAACCAGCGTCAGGCTGTGTTTGATCTTGGCTTTGAGGCGCTGGGCTTTCGCGAGGAGACGCGTCGCTTCTATCCGCAGCGCAGCCTTGCCTCGCACATTCTTGGTTTCACTGACGTCGATGGCAACGGGATTTCGGGCATTGAGTATGCGCTGAATGATCGCCTCACAAGCACTGACGAGCCGCTCCAGCTGACCATCGATGTCGGTATCCAGTATAGCCTCGAAGTCGAACTGAGCGCGGCGGCCGTTCGTACAAACGCTGAAGGCGGCGCTGGCGTCGTGCTGGACGCGCGTACGGGTGAGGTGCTCGCAATGGCGTCCTGGCCGATGTATGACGCGAACCGTCCGCAGGATGCTGATGATATTGCGCGTTTCAACCGCGCATCCTCCGGTGTTTACGAGCTGGGCTCTGTGTTCAAACCATTCACGATTGCGGCAGGCATCGACCTTGGTGAAGTGACGCTTCGCGAAACCTTTGACGTGCGCAACCCTATCCGTATTGGCTCTGACGCTATTCATGACGATCACCCGCTGCATAATGCACGTAGCGCTGACCTGACCACTATTCTGGCTCAGTCCTCCAATATCGGCACGGTTCAGGTCGCGGGTCGTATCGGTCCTGAGCGCCAGGTGCGCTTCCTTGAGTCGCTTGGCCTTTTTGATGCCTCTCCGGTCGAGCTTGGATCTGCTTCGCCGCTCCTTCCTGAGTATTGGTCTGAAGTGACTTATGCGACGACGAGCTTTGGCCACGGCATTGCTGTCTCTCCGATGGCGTTTGCCTCTGCGTTTGCGACATTCGCTAATGATGGCGAATATCTTGCGCCAACCATTCTGATGGAAGGTGATTCGCTGTCCGAGCCTCGCGAGCCGCGCCGCGTTATGTCTGCGCCAACGGCTCAGGTCGTTGTCGAAATGATGCGCACTGCTGTTACCGAAGGCACAGGCCGCAATGCCGACGTCGTTGGCTACCGCGTCGCAGGTAAAACCGGCACGGCCGAAAAACCTGCTGCTGGCGGATATGATGACGACCGGAATGTGACCTCATTCTCCGCTGTGTTTCCCGCAGATGACCCGAATTATGTCGTATTGATCGTGCTGGATGAGCCGACCAATGAGGCTGGTCAGGCCATCTCTGCTGCTTTCGCGTCTGCCCCGGCAGTCGGAAATGTGATTGAACGCATCGCGCCGATTCTGGATGTGATGCCGAACTTTGAAGACATCAGACCGTCTGGACCGCCGGTGCGTATGATTGCAGACAGGAGGTCACTGTGAAGCTGAAGGATCTGTTCGAGGGGCAGAACATCTCAGTAGACGCGGATGTTAAAGGACTGACGGCCGATTCCCGCAAAGTGCAGGAAGGCTTCGTCTTTGCCGCTCTTAAAGGCGTTGCCCGTGATGGCCGCGAGTTTATCCCGATGGCGCTCGAAAAGGGCGCTGCGGCTATTCTCTGTGATGGGCCTGCGGAAACTGGTGACGCTGCTCTGGTAACCGCTGAGGAGCCGCGTCAGGCGCTCGCTTATGCCAGCGCGAAATTCTATCCGCGACAGCCTGAGAATATAGTGGCCGTGACGGGCACCAACGGCAAAAGCTCTACCGTTGATTTCCTTCGCCAGATCTGGGCGCATGCAGGCCTCAAAGCGGCCAGCATGGGCACGCTCGGCGCGGTTGGCCCGAACGGTCATATCGATCTCGGCCACACAACCCCCGATCCGGTGATGATCCACGAGACGTTGGACACGCTGGCAGGTGAGGGCGTGACGCATGCCGCGATGGAAGCGTCTTCTCATGGTCTGGTTCAGTACCGCCTTGATGGTGTGAAGCTGGCCGCTGTGGCGTTCACAAACCTGACGCAGGACCATCTCGACTACCACGCGGACTTCAACGACTACCGGTCTGCCAAGCTGCGTTTGTTTTCAGAGCTCGCGCCTGAAGGTGCGCTTGCGGTTGTAAATGCTGACAGCCCGGAAACGCCTGTATTCGAAGACGCTGCGCGTGAGGCAGGGCTGAACCTTTTCTCTGTTGGCTGGCGCGGCGCCGATCTGAAAATTCGCGAACTTAGCCCACGTGCGACCGGTCAGGTGATGGACGTGCTCTATAAGGGCAATGCGTACGATGTGCATCTGCCTCTGATTGGTGAGTTTCAGGCGCTCAACGCGCTGACGGCAGCAGGTCTCGCGATTGGTCTTAGCCTGACTCCAGAAGCGGTGTTCGAGGCTATGGCCACGCTGACGACGGTTAAAGGCCGCCTTGAGCTGGTCGGCGAAAAGTCCGGCGGCGGCGCTGTCTTCGTTGATTATGCGCACACGCCGGATGGCCTTGATGTGCTTCTCCGCGCTGCGCGTCCGCACACTGCCGGTCGTCTTATTCTGGTGTTCGGATGCGGCGGTGATCGCGATCCATACAAACGCCCGATGATGGGCGAAATCGCTGCAAAGCATGCAGACGTCGTCATTGTGACAGATGACAATCCGCGCACCGAAGACGCTGCGTCTATCCGCTCCTCCATCATGACGGCATGTCCGGGCGCGACTGAGATTGCTGACCGCGCCGCTGCGATCCAGTCTGGCATCGCTCAACTGAAAGCCGGCGATACGCTGCTCATCGCGGGCAAGGGGCACGAGACCGGTCAGATTGTTGGCGCTAAAGTTTTGCCATTCTCAGATCAGGATACAGCTGCACAGGCTCTGGAGAGCGCCGCATGATAAAGCCACTCTGGACCTCCGAAGAGGCTGCCAAAGCAACGGGTGGCCGGGCCGTTGGCCGCTGGGCGATTTACGGTCTGTCTATTGATACGCGCAGCATCCAGCCGGGCGACATGTTCGTTGCGCTGAAAGATGTGCGTGACGGTCATGACTTCGTGCCGAATGCTTATGAGGCTGGAGCAGGCGCGTGCCTGGTGTCACGCCCGATCGAAGATGTGCCAGCGCTTCAGGTCGATGACACGCTGACGGCGCTGGAAGCCATGGGGCGGGCCGCTCGTGCGCGCACGGATGCTTTCTGCTGCGCGGTTACAGGCTCAGTTGGCAAAACCAGTGTGAAGGAAATGCTGGCGCAGATTTTCCGCGCCTTTGGTCCTGCACACTGGTCCGTCAAATCCTTCAACAATCACTGGGGCGTGCCGCTGACGCTAGCGCGCATGCCGCAGGACACAACACGCGCTGTGTTCGAGATCGGCATGAATACGCCAGGCGAGATTGAGCCTCGCTCTGAAATGGTTCGCCCGCACGCGGCGCTGATCACCAAGATTGCACCAGCCCACCTGGAGGGCATGGGGTCTGAGGACGCGGTTGCACTGGAAAAGTCTGCGATCTTTGCGGGCCTGCGGTCTGGCGGCTATGCGATCCTGCCGCTCGGCGACAATTTCTACGAATTCCTCCGCGATAAGGCGGCGGAATATGCGCCCGACGCGAAAATCCTGACGTTTGGCACTGAAGGCAGTCAGGCCTTCGTAACGGATTACGAGACGGACGGTGTGTCCTCACGGTTTACGCTCGAAGTACTTGGCGAGACGGTGGACGTCTCTGTTGATGCAGTGGGTGAGCATTGGGGGCAGAATGTTGCCGCCGCTTTGCTCATGGCCAATTGTTCCGGCCTTGGCGTTATCGAGGCGGCAAAAGCCCTCAACGGCTACGCGCCGCCTGAAGGGCGCGGCAATGCTGAATGGCTGAACCTTGAGGGTGAAGACCGGGCGTTGATGGTTGATGACGCTTACAATGCGAACCCTGAAAGCATGCGCGCTGCGCTTGCCGGTTTCGCGATGCGCCCTGCAAAGCGCAAACTAATTGCACTTGGTGAGATGAAAGAGCTTGGCCCGGATGCCGACGCACTTCATGCAGGCCTCGCGCCCGAGATTCTGGCTTGCGAGCCAGCGCGGGTTTTCCTGTCAGGCGAAGGCATCAAGCCGCTTGCAACAGCGCTCGACGGGAAGGTGGAAGTGAGCTGGGCAATGAAAGCTGGCGATCTTCATGAAATGGTTAATAAGTCGTTAATAAATGGCGATGCGCTCTTGATCAAAGGCTCGAATGCTTCCGGAATGGGAACACTAGCCGGAGCGCTTCGACGCTTCAGCGCGCAGAATAACGATACCTCAAAGGGCGCCGGGGAAGAGTAATGCTGTACGAAATTTTATCATTATATACAGAGGACTACTCGTTTCTGAACGTGATGAACTACGTCACTTTCCGGACGGGTCTTGCCTTTGCGACGGCGTTTATTCTCTGCCTCATTATGGGCGCGCCAATGATTAACTGGCTGCGTAAGCGTCAGAAAAAGGGCCAGCCAATCCGTGAAGATGGTCCGGAAAGCCATCTGCTCACGAAAAAAGGCACGCCAACCATGGGCGGTTTCCTGATTCTGATGGGCATTTCAGTCGGCACGCTTCTTTGGGCAGATTTGTCTAACGAATATATCTGGATCGTACTCTTCGTGACGGTCGGCTACGGCCTGATTGGCTTCCTGGATGACTTCACGAAAGTCACCAAAGGCCATGCCGGCGGTCTTTCCGGCAAGGCGCGTTTGTTTGCCGAGTTTGTGATTGCGATTGTTGCGGTGGTCTGGGTAGCCCGTTACGCGCCAATCGCTGCGGGCCAGTCTGCGCTTGAGCGCGAAGCTGCGAACCTGTTGCCGGTGCTGATCCCTGAAAACTTCGAGACATCTCTGACCATTCCTTTCTTCAAAGACGTTCTGATCAATCTGACGATCTATGGCTTTGCGATTTTTGGCGCGTTCGTTGTTGTGGGTGCGGCCAACTCTGTGAACCTGACGGACGGCCTCGATGGCCTTGCCATCGTGCCGGTCATGGTTGCAGGCGGTACGTTTGCGTTGATCGCTTATATCTGCGGAACGCCGCGTTATGCCGATTATCTCTATCTGATCAACACGCCGGGTACGTCTGAGCTGACTGTGCTTTTCGGTGCGCTGTTCGGCTCAGGTCTCGGCTTCCTCTGGTACAACGCACCGCCTGCGAAAGTCTTCATGGGCGACACAGGCTCACTCGCGCTGGGCGGCATGGTCGGCACGGTTGCTGTCTGCACCAAGCACGAGATCGTTCTTGCAATTGTTGGCGGCATTTTCGTCATGGAGGCACTCTCCGTATTCGTACAGGTGGGCAGCTATAAGCTGACCGGTAAGCGCGTCTTCCGTATGGCGCCGATCCACCACCACTTCGAAAAAGCGGGCTGGGCTGAATCCACCGTCGTGATCCGTTTCTGGATCATATCCGTAGTTCTGGCCCTTATCGGCCTTGCGACACTCAAGCTGAGATAGAGGTCTGATCAGGTGATC
Source organism: Ponticaulis sp. (assembly GCA_002723155.1). Taxonomy (GTDB): domain Bacteria; phylum Pseudomonadota; class Alphaproteobacteria; order Caulobacterales; family Hyphomonadaceae; genus Ponticaulis. The sequence goes on from PBNO01000004.1 coordinate 184,217, forward strand.
CCTATTCGTGAATTCGCAGGACAGTATGTCGCCGTATTCGGTCTGGGCCGCACAGGCCTTGCGACGGTGCGCGCGCTGCAGGCTGGCGGTGCGAAGGTTCACGCGTGGGATGACAATCCGGTTGCGCGCGAGCGTGCGACCGAGCAGGGCTTTGATCTTGTAGATATCAATAAGCGTGACTGGCAGCAGTATTCTGCGCTGGTTCTGTCGCCGGGAATTCCATACCGCTATCCGGAGCCGCACCGCCTGGTTCAGATGGCCAGAATGGTTGGCGTTGAAATCATCGGAGACATGGAGCTGTTTGCCCGCGCGGTGAACGCCATGCCGGAACACTCACGTCCGAAGATCATCGGCGTCACCGGAACGAACGGTAAGTCTACGACAACGTCTCTCATCGGCCATGTGCTCAAGAAGGCGGGCAAGGACGTACGCGTTGGCGGCAATATCGGAATTGGCGTTCTGGACATGGCGCCGCTTCATGCGAATGCCGTCTATGTGCTGGAGCTCTCATCCTATCAGCTCGATCTGTGCGAAAGCCTGAAATGCGATGTAGCGGTGCTGCTCAATGTGACGCCTGACCATCTGGAACGTCATGGCGGCATGCAGGGCTATATCAACGCCAAGACCCGCATCTTCGACAATCAGTCAGAGAAAGATCTCGCCGTCATCGGTATGGACACCATGCCGACGCAGATCCTGATGGCTAAGATGGCGGCCAAGCGTCACCAGCGCTGCGTGGGCGTCTCTTCCACCTATGCGCTTGGTCGAGGCGTAAGCGCTGTTCATGGTCGTCTGTTTGATAGTCAGAGCGGCCGCGCCATGATGATTGGTGACCTCAGCAAAATTCAAACTCTGCCGGGCGCGCACAACCATCAGAACGCTGCAGCAGCTTATGCGGCCTGCCGCGGTGTAGGCGTGGATGCGACCGTAATCATGGAGGCGATGGCGACCTTTCCGGGCCTCGCGCACCGTCAGGAAGTTGTCGGCAAGGTTGGCGGCGTAACCTTTGTGAACGATTCAAAAGCGACGAACGGTCAGGCGGCTGTTCAGGCGCTGAAAAGCTATCCGAAAGTCTACTGGATTGGCGGCGGTGTGGCGAAGTCTGATGGCCTTGCAGATGTCCGCCCGTTCTATGGCCACATCACGAAAGCTTACCTGATCGGTGAGGCACAGAAGCAGTTCTCCCGCGAGTTGGGCAATGACGTTCCGCACATGAACTGCGGCACACTCAAGCGCGCTGTTGCTGAAGCCATGCATGACGCAGCGAACTCAGGTGATGAAGACCCTATCGTTCTTCTGTCGCCAGCCTGTGCGAGCTTTGACCAGTTCAAGGATTTCGAGGCGCGCGGCGACGAGTTCAAAAAGCTCGTACATGGCCTGATGAGCGATACTGAAAGACTTCGGGCAACGGTATGACGACACTCGCACGTTCTGACACATCCATGTTGGCAGAATGGTGGCGCACGGTGGATCACGGCATCATTATTGGCGCCATGGTTCTGCTCGCTTGCGGTATGCTTTTGTCACTGGCTGCAGGCCCGACAGCCGCAGAACGTATTGGCTACAACAATACCTTCCACTTCGTGTTTCGGCACGCCGGGTTCGTCGTTGGCGCGATTATCATAATGTTGGCCACGTCCATGCTGACAGAGAGCTGGGCGCGGCGTCTCGCCCTGCTGATATTCATCGGTGCGTTTCTGCTGATGGCCGTGCTTCTGGTGATCGGGCACGAAGTCAAAGGTAGCCAACGTTGGATCAGTCTGGGCGGGTTTTCGATACAGCCTTCGGAATTTGTGAAGCCAGCGCTGATCGTGCTGGCCTCATGGCTACTGGCGCAGCGCCAGCGCCTGAAGACGGTGCCGTGGGAGGTTCTGACCTTCTTCCTGTTCGCGCCGACGGTCGGCCTGTTGTTGCTTCAGCCTGATGTTGGGCAAACGGCACTTCTGACGGCGGCCTTCCTGATAGCGTTCTTCGTCTCTGGCCTGCCGCTGATCTGGGCTGCTGCCTTTGGTGTGGGCGGTGTGCTGACAGGGCTCGGGCTATATTTTTCGTTCGAACACGTGCGCTACCGAATTCAGAGTTTCCTTAACCCGAACGAGGCGAGCTATCAGCTGGATCAGGCGCATGAAGCGATCGCGCGAGGCGGTCTGCTTGGTGTTGGCCCGGGCGAGGGGCGTATCAAGGAAGACCTTCCTGACCCTCATACCGATTTTATCTACTCGGTCGCAGGCGAGGAGTTCGGTTATATCGCCTGTCTTGGCTTGCTCATTATCTTCGCTGTAATCGCGCTTCGCGGTGTGATGGCCGCGTCCCGCAGGGCTGATCCATATCCGCGTGCAGCGGGCACGGCGCTCTTCTTTATGTTCGGCCTGCAAGCGGTCATCAATGTGGGCGTGAATGTCGGTATGCTACCAACCAAGGGCATGACGTTGCCATTTATCAGCTATGGCGGGTCCTCAATGATCGGCACGGCTCTAACACTTGGCCTCGGCCTTGCTTTGACCCGTAAAAGGGCTGAATTTCACCCCGGAATTAAGTAACCGTTTCGGCCTGAGACACGGCTGAAGGAGTATCTCATGTCAAATGCGCCACTCGTTGTGATTGGAGCCGGAGGCACTGGTGGCCATATGTTTCCGGCATCAGCCTTTGCTGCGGAAATGAAACAGCGCGGCTGGCGCGTGGGGCTGATGACCGACGAGCGCGGCCAGCGCTATACAGACGGCTTCCCGGCTGACTGGATCATCAATGTTAAGGCTGCGACGTTCGCCAGCAAACGACCGGACAAGCTGATTGCGTCCGGCCTCAAAATCCTCGCCGGAATCAAAGAGGCACAAGCCAAACTGAAAACCGAGCAGGCAAGCCTCGTCGCAGGCTTTGGCGGTTATCCAGCCTTTCCGGCCCTCGCGGCGGCCAGCCGCGAAGGCGTGCCGATTATCATCCACGAACAGAATGCTGTTCTTGGCCGTGTGAACCGTGTTTTCGCTAAAACGGCTAAGGTCGTCGCCTGCGGGTTTGACCGGTTGGATCGCCTGCCGAAGGCCGCAGAGAAGAATAAGCGCGTTGTCGGTAATCCGGTTCGCGGGCCAATCCTTGCCGTACGTGATGAGCCATATCCTGCAGCGGGTAGCGATGCGCCGCTCCAGCTTCTCGTCATTGGGGGAAGTCAGGGGGCGCGGCTGTTCGGCGAGGTTATTCCTGCTGCAGTGTGTGCGTTGCCAGAGGATATCCGCAGTCGGTTGAAGATCGTCCAGCAGGTGCGTGAAGAGCAGATTGAGGCGGTGCGCGGTCTTTACGCCGAAGCGGGTGTAAATAGCGAGCTGGCGCCGTTCTTCTCCAACATGCCGGAACTCTTAAGCGGCTCGCATATGGTGATGTCGCGCTCTGGCGCCTCAAGCGTGACCGAGCTTGCAGTAGTAGGCCGCCCGAGCCTTCTCATTCCTCTGGCGATTGCCATGGATGATCACCAGACCGGCAATGCAGAGACGCTTCGTGATGCGGGCGGTGCAGATGTGCTGTCGGAAGGTGAGTTCACGCCTGAACGTGTCACAGACCTGCTTACAGAGCGTCTGAGAGACGGGGCAGGGCTTGCTGACCGCGCGGAGGCCGCGAAGTCTGTTGGCCGCTTTAATGCGTCCAGTGATCTGGCTGATCTTGCCGAAGCGGCTGTCGGTAAAGCCTAGTAGGTATCTGATCCGTCGAGGCGGAAGGTCGCCCACGGTGTCGACCGTGTGAAGATCAGCGTCTCATTCAGGCCATGCAGGCGGACATGCACAATGTTCGTCTGGTCCTGATGCACATCTATCAGCTCGTTGGAACGCATGACATACAGGCCGTCTGCAGGCATTTCCGGCGTGGTCTGATAGATCCAGACAAAGCCATCTTCAATCTCGCCGCCAACCAGTTCGAGCGGCAAAGCCTGGCCATTGTGTGAAATTGAGAAGCGGCTCTCGACATACTCGCCAAACAGAGCCTGCGCGCGCGGGTCTGTCATGATGGAGAGTGACGTGTCTCCGTGAACGCGGTGCAGCGTGCTCTCAGAATCATGGATGCGGTAGCGATGGATGATTTCAACGCGGTCGGCATTCTCGTTATAGCTGATCTCTGTCTCGGCTTCTTTACGCGGATGCGCGTCAGCAGACATGGCCGAGGTAAAAGCAATCATGAGACAAGCAAAAGCTGTAAAAGTAATGCGCATGAAAGCAGTCATTTGATCAGAGCGAGCGTTGGCCTGAGCGGGCTGTGAAGTCTTCAAGGAAACGGTTTTCATTCGCTGCATGTGGTGCACCAAACGTCACTCCGTCAAGATTGATTTCGCAGCGAAACCGCGCTTCACCCATTCGTGCTTCCTGGTTGAAGAAGGCATTGGTGAGCCAGAGCTTGTCTTCAAAGATGCAGCATTCAAATGAGGCCGGGCCCTCAAAGCGTGATTTCTGAAAGCTAACCACGTCTTCGAAGACGCAGGATGAGAAATCAGCACCTTCACTGAAGCGGGATGCGTTAAAGCTGACATTGCTCGCAAAGCGCGCATACGCCGCTGTCACATCTTCCATGAAGCGGCAGCCTGTGGCCCAGATTTCATTCTGCGCCAGAAGTTCGGACAGGTCTGTTGAACGAGCGATGACGGAGTTGCGCATTTCCAGACGGCCATCAATTTGTGAGCCTCGCAAACGCAGGCCGCCATAGACTTTCATCTGATCAAGCCAGACGCCGTCTTCGGCGATGTAAGCATTACGCATATTGAAATCGCCAAACACTTCGCAGGCGCTGAAATAGCCGCCGGCAATCAGGCTGATATCGTCCGCGTGAACGCTGCCGGGAAACAGGCAGCCAGCAAGATCCAGGCGTTCTTCGAAGGTATGGCGTTCCCAGTTGGTCGTGCAGGCAAAGTCGATGAGTTCGTTGCCCTGATTTTCAAAACGCAGCTGCATCATGCGAGTCGCCCAGCGGTTCCAGAACTCGCCGCCATATTCGGTGCGTTCAATGCTGGCGCGGCGACGGCGTGACGCCATCATCGTCCGATCGAATGACGACAATTCTCCGGCATTGAGGAATTCCTCAATCCAGGGGCAAAGATCTGCCAAATCTTGTTGCCAGAGGGTGGTTGTCGACACGATTCAATCTCCAAGTGTTAAAATTTTTAACACATTGGAAAGAAGCGAGTCATCCAAAGCTTATGGTAAACGAAGGATTAAAACGGGTTTTGCACTATTTTCCGCGCGTGGCGTGCTTTCTGAGCACACTCAGCGCGTCGCGAAGATCAGTGCCCGGCATGAGGACAAGCTCTTGCGGTGATGCTGCGTCACTGTCGTTTGCAACACGCGCTTTGTGCTGGTTTCGCGCCTGAACCTGCCTTTGAGACATATGTCTTCTCCTTCGCGAAGAAGGTCGCGCCGGCCGGTTAAGGAAGACCTAAATGCACCGGAAACAAAAACGCCGGACCCATGGCCCGGCGTTTTCCTGATGATTTGAGAAGCGCTTATTCAGCTGTTGCTGCTTCGGCTTCTGTGTCTTCGCCTTCTTCTTCCTCGTCGTCGGTATCAAGCTCGGTTGTGATGTCGTGCATGATGTCGCGACGCTCGAAGTTGAAGCCACGGCTCGGGCTGTACGCTTCGATGCGGGAAGGCATGATCTGGCGCGGGAAGCTGTTGTTTGTGATGTCAGCGTCAGCAGTTTCCCACTGAGGGTCGACAGTCACCTGAACCAGTTCCTGATCACGGTCGAAGACCAGCAGCTTACGTACGTTGTGTACGTTGCGACGCCAGATTTCAGCCGGGATGTACATGCGCTCTTCTGTGCCGTCAGCAAACTCGAGACCGAGAATGATCGGCATGACGAGGCCACCTACGTTGGAGAATTCGAGAACATAGTAGTTCTTGTCTTCTTCAACAGCGCGTTCGAACGCTGTGCGCTCCCAGTCCTCAAGGCCTTCGAGCCATGAATTGTACTGATTACGCTCACGGTTTGTGACCGTGTAGATGGAGTTGTCGTCGTAGAAGTCACGAACGTCAGGGAAACGGTCCACCCAGAGCTCCAGGCCTTCTTCTTCGTTCAGCTGAACACCGATTGGCGTTGGCTTGTCCGCATTTTCCTGTTCGCGACGTGCGAAGTCGATGTCAGGATTTTCTGTATCGATGCGGAGCTGGTAGACCATGTCGAGAGAGATATCGACGTGATCGGTCGTGTAGAACCAACCGCGCCAGAACCAGTCGAGGTCAACGCCGGACGCTTCTTCCATAGTGCGGAAGAAATCGGATGGTGTCGGACGACGGAACTGCCAGCGGCGTGCATACTCACGGAATGCGAAGTCGAACAGCTCACGGCCAAGGATGGTGTCCCGCAGAATGTGAAGCGCTGCGGACGGCTTGCCGTAAGAGTTAGCACCAAGGTTCAGAATGGAGTCTGACTGCGTCATGATCGGCACCTGATTAGATGACGTCATATAGCTTGTCAGATCGCGCGGCAGAGAGCGGTTCCACTCCATGCTTGGGTCCCACTCATAGCCTGCGACGCTGTCGAGGAATGAGTTCAGACCTTCGTCCATCCATGTCCATTGGCGCTCGTCAGAGTTGACGACCATAGGGAAGTAGATGTGACCGATTTCGTGGATCACAACGCCGATCAGGAATTCCTTCTCTGCGCGTGTCCATGTACGTGTGCCATCATCCTGCAGAGTTGTGCGCGGCCCGTTGAACGTGATCATCGGGTATTCCATGCCGCCAACAGGACCGTTCACAGACTGTGCTGTCGGGTATGGATAGTCGAACGACATACGGGAATAGACATCCATTGTGTGGATGACAGAAGCTGTAGAGTACAGTTCCCAGAGCTCGCCGCCCTCTTTCGGGTAGAAAGACATCGCCATGACAACGTCATGCTCTGCGCCCGGCTGTGGGTGGCCTTGCGCATCCCATGCGAATTTGCGCGAAGATGCCCAAGCGAAGTCACGCACATTCTCGGCGCTGAAGCGCCATGTGACGTTACCAGTCGGGTTTGAGCTCTCGTTTGCGAGTGCTTCTTCAGGCGTTACGACGAACACTGGACGTTCAGCCGTGCGGGCTTCACGCAGACGTTCGCGTTGAACAGGTGTGAGAACCTGGTTCGGGTTCTGAAGTTCGCCTGTCGCGGACACGATGTGGTCGTTAGGAACCGTGATGGCGACGTTATAGTCACCAAATTCCAGCGTGAACTCGCCGCGGCCAAGGAATTCCTTGTTGTGCCAGCCTTCAAAGTCCGAATAGGCGACCATGCGTGGGAACCACTGCGCGATCAGGAAGATGTCATTGCCACCTTCGCGTTCGTCGTCAGGGAAGTGCTCAAAGCCTGAACGTGCAGACACGGCGTCTTCTTCAACAATGTTGAATGCGAAGTCGATTTCAAACGCTGTCGACTGATCCGGACGCAGAGCGCGTGGCAGGTCGATACGCATCAGCGTGCCAACGATTGTGTATGGCAGCGCGTTGCCGCGTGTGTCGGTTACAGAATTGATCTGATAGCCGTACTCGTTATCAGCCATTGCCTGCTGACGACGCAGCTCACCCATGGAGAGACGTGTTGGTTCGTCCAGACCACCTGCAGAGACAGCTGGACCGCGACGGCCTGCACCACCGAAATCCTGTGCAACGTTCGCAATCGAGTCAGAACGGAAAATGTTCTGGTCGAGCTGAAGCCAGAGGAAGTTCAGCGTGTCCGGGGAGTTGTTGTAATATGTGACGGTCTGGGTCGCAGTGAGGCGGCGTGCCTCTTCGTCCAGAACCACGTCAATGTCATAATCTGCTTCCTGCTGCCAGTATTCATGGCCCGGTGCACCGGAAGCGTTGCGATAGACGTTTGGAGTTGGAAGAACTTCGTCGAGCTGACGGAAGCGGTCTTCAAAGTTACCGACGGTTTGCTGGATGCCCTGTCCAGCTGCCGTCCCCGTTATGAGGAGAGACGCCACCACAGCGCCGAAAGTTCTGATCATATTTTTCCCAATCCTTGGAATATCGCCCCCGATATTCCGCTTCTAACCCACAGTGCGCATCTTCATGCCACGCCGGGGGAAAACTGCAATGATATGTCACCGGGGCGTGAAGACAATGAACAATATTTAATCTTCTCACCCGTTCGGGGGATTGGCCTTCAATCAGGCCTGCATAGAGTGGGCAAAGGACTTCACATGCTTTCGGGAGCTGCCAGATGTCATTTTTGATCCGAACCCTGACAATCGCTGCAACAACTACAATTGTTCATTTGGGCGGCGTCGCTGCAGCTCAGACCGCGCCCGAATCCTATTTTGATTACGCGTTGTCCTCATTTGAAAATGGCCAGACGGATGAAGCGCTCAATGCGCTCATGACAGGCTGCATACAGGGAACAGAAAGCGGCTATCAGCTCATGTGTGATGCTGTGCTCGACTATTATGAGAACGGTACAACCGGATTTCGTGTTGAGCCGGACAGTGCCGAACACGACGGCGATCCCGAAGCCTTCCGTCGTCATGCGCGAGACATTTGCGACAGTGGTTATTCAAACGCCTGCACACGGCTGGCACGGGTTCAGCAAAGCGCGCCGGGCAGTAACGGTGCGTCTGGTGCGGACGCTTATAATACTGCGTGTGAGAACGGAAATACGGACGCGTGTGCTGTCAACGGCTATAACTGGATGAATGGCACATATGGCGCGGTAAACATCCAACGCGCCCAACAGTCATTCCTTACGGGATGCCAGTGGAACGACCAGTTATCCTGCCAACAGCTCGCCGAACTTATGGTCAGTAATCGCGGCGGGTCTCAAAACAGAGAGGGCGCTCTGATCGCCAATGATCTGTCCTGTCCGGAGCAAGGTGGTTCGTCAGATCCTGCCTTTTGTCTGGATGCCGCGGGCTTCGAGGCGACTTACGGCGCAGGTGATGTGCAAAGTGTACGGACGATCATGGGGTATCTGTCCAGAGCATGTGACCTCCGCAGCGGTCAGGGTTGCTACGAGTTTTCGATGGTGACGGAAGCCTACACGCTTGACCATCTGCCAGCCGGATCAGACCTCGCCAACGATATGATGGAACTGGTGCGTGACACACGTCAGCTCGCCTGCAGTTATGGCGATGTCCGCGCGTGCAAGTGATTTGAACTCCACCATTTCGGAATCGTGAAAGCTGGTCTATCAAGCCAAACTCTGAACACATCTGTCTGATTGGCTTGGCTTTCTATGCGTAACCCATCTCCTTTTGAACTCGGCCCTGTGCATTTTGTCGGTATTGGCGGCATTGGCATGTCGGGCATCGCAGAAGTCATGCTGAACCTCGGGNATGAGGTGCAGGGCTCGGACATTCGCTCTAACGCCAATGTTGAGCGCCTGAGCGCGCTCGGCGCGACCGTGCATATCGGCCATAAGCCGGAGAATGTGCGCGGGGCAGGGGCGGTCGTCATTTCTACCGCCATCAAGTCCGGCAATCCGGAAGTCGACACAGCACGTGCCATGGCCATCCCCGTCGTGCGCCGCGCAGACATGCTGGCTGAGCTCATCCGCCTGAAATGGACGGTCGCGATTGCGGGCACGCACGGCAAGACGACAACGACCTCAATGGTTTCAGCGCTGCTGGATGGTGCTGGGATTGACCCGACTGTCATCAATGGTGGCGTGATCAATGCCTATGGCTCGAATGCGAAGCTCGGCGCGGGCGACTGGATGGTCGTTGAGGCGGATGAGAGCGACGGCACCTTCACCAAGCTGCGGTCCACCATTGCTATCGTCACTAATATCGATCCGGAGCACATGGATCATTATGGCGACATGGATAAGCTCCGCGCCGCCTTTGATACTTTCGTTGAGAACATCCCGTTCTACGGCTTTGCGGTCCTCTGCACCGATCACCCTGAAGTCCAGTCGCTGGCTGCGCGCGTTTCAGACCGTCGCCGGATTACATACGGCTTCAACCCCCAGGCAGATATCCGCGCACTGAACCTGCGGACCGATGCCGATGGTGTACATTTCGATCTCGCGATCCGCTCGCGTATCGGGAATGCGCACACGATTTCCGACATGCTGCTGCCAATGGCAGGTCGTCACAACGTTCTGAACGCGCTTGCGGCGATTGCTGTCGCGCTGGAGCTTGGCGCTGAAGCCGACGGCATTCGCGCATCTCTCTCCCGTTTCGGCGGTGTGAAGCGTCGCTTCACCAAGGTGGGCGAGTGGAATGGTGTCACCATCATTGATGATTATGGCCATCACCCGGTCGAGATTGAAGCTGTGCTCAGGGCCGCACGCGACATGCAGGGCGATAAGCGCGTTATCGCTGTGGCCCAGCCTCACCGTTACTCGCGTCTCAAAACGCATTTTGAAGAGTTCAGCACATGCTTCAACGAGGCGGACTCTGTCGTCGTTACGCCGGTCTATCCAGCAGGTGAAAGCCCGATTGAGGGCATCGACCATGAGGCGCTGTCCAAAAGCCTTCTCGTGCACGGTCACCGCCAGACACAGGCGATTGAAGACATTGATGCACTGCCAGCCACGCTGAAAAGCATGGTCGAGCCAGGCGACATGATTGTCTGCCTTGGTGCAGGCGACATCACAGCCCACGCTGCGAAGCTGGCAGAGAAGCTGGGGGCTCTGGACTAGTGGAGTTGAAAGCTGACCAATTCACCGTTCGCGGCAAGCTGATCGAGAACGCACCGCTTGCGCCCTACACATGGTTCCGCGTCGGCGGACCGGCTGATCTGTTTTTTATTCCGGCAGACGAAGACGACCTCTCTGACTTTCTGAAACAGCTGCCTGAAGACGTGCCGGTGACGACGCTCGGCGTCGGCTCCAACATCATCATCCGCGATGGTGGCGTCGAAGGCGTGGTGGTGCGTCTGGCCGGAGGCTATTGGGGCCAGATCGAGCAGATGAACGCGACGACGCTGTTTGCGCGGTCTGGTTCTCTTGATCTCTCGGTTGCGCGGTTCGCTGCGAAATCCGGCATTGCGGGCCTCTCATTCCTTTCCGGTATTCCAGGCTCTATTGGCGGGGCAATGCGCACCAATGCGGGCTGTTATGGCAAGGAGCTGAAGGACGTTCTCAATCAGGTCGAGGTGATCGATCGCAAAGGCGAGAAGCATGTCTTTCAGGGCGAGCTGGTCGACTATGGCTACCCTCAGGTCGGGTTCAGCTATCGCCACACTGACTTTCCGACAGACCTCATTGTCACCGGCGCTCTCCTGAGCGGCGATGATGTTGGTGACCCTGAAACGCTCAAGGCAGAGATTGAAGCCCATCAGGCACGTCGCGCAGAGACCCAGCCCATTAAGGATAAAACCTCGGGCTCCACGTTCGCGAATCCGGATCCACCGGGCACGCCAGACCAGCGTTCTGCCTGGAAACTGATCGATGCGGCAGGCTGCCGAGGGCTTCGCGTCGGCGGAGCGCAGGTCTCGGAAAAGCACTGCAATTTCTTAATCAATACGGGCGATGCTCGCGCCAGTGATCTCGAAGCGCTGGGCGAACTTGTCCGGGCGCGGGTTCTCGAAACAAGCGGGGTCGAATTGCGCTGGGAAGTCAGGCGTATCGGCCGGTATTAAGTTGTGTCATCCCGTGCGCACTGCGGCGCCGAGTGACGCTGTGCAGACACGGGACCTGAAACGGTTTTGGTGTCTCAGGTCCCGGAGCGGCAGTGCATCATTTCATGCTGCACTGCATCCGGGATGACAAGAGGAGCGGCCCAAATGTCCTATTCTTCCCCAACTCTCGAATTCTCACTTGATATTTTGAACGGTGCTGAGTTCGATCTCACCAAAACCTATGGCAAGGGTGAGACCGAGCGCTGCGTTGAGACGCCCTGGGCTGCTGAAACACTCGCCAAAGCGGAGCGGGTTCTGGATATCGGCCTTGCCATGTCGCATCCGGATTATCTCGGCCTTCTGATGGGCTTCCTTGAAAAGGGCGGCAAAATCGAAGCGGCGGACATTATCCGGCCAGAGCGGGTCCAGTCGCGCTATCCGGAAGGCTGGCGTGACCGCATTCTGGAAATCCCAGTCCATATTGGCGATGTGCGCCAGATGGATTTCTCCGCTGACCCGTTTGACGCGATTACCTGTATCTCCACGTTGGAGCATATCGGCTTTGATGCGCCATCAGACCGCGCAGATACGGCGTTTGATCGCCCGACAGAGCTGAATGACCTGCCAGACCGTTCTGTCGATGCTGACCACGACGCGCTGGCGGCATTCCGTAAGGCGCTGAAGCCGGGTGGCCTTCTTTGCCTGACGGTTCCGGGCGGTGTCGGTGCGACCCGCAAGATCAAAGACTCTACCGGTCGCTGGGCGGCGTATCTTGAATATGGGCCTGAGACATGGTCGGCGCTCACATCGCTTCCTGGCTTTGAGCTCGTCTCTCAGGTCGGCGTCGCTGAAGGGCCCGATGGCTGGCAAAAATGTGAACCGTTCGAGGACGTCTATCAGGCGACGGTTGGCGATAACGGCCTGCCACGTGGCTGCATTATGAGCGTTCTGAAAGCGGTTTAGCTTGCGTTGTAGAGCCTCAACATTAGGCTCCATCACATGCACCACGCTTTTTGTATTCTTCTTGGCATATTGATGATCCCATGTGGCTTGCTGCTCATGGCAACTGCCACGTCCTGGAACGCTTTTGACTCGCCTTCGATCGCTTTTCCGGGCGTGATGGTGCTCTATTTCCCGATGTACCTTTGGTATCGCATGGGGCGCATGAAGAAGGATTATTTCATTCTGAGCGCATTTGGGCTTTTTGCATTTGCTTTAGCTGCCCCAATCGTCTGGTCTATGTTTGGTGACGTGCCTGAAGAAGTCGATCATGCCGTTCGGTTTGGCCTGATCGGGTTCATGATCTTCTATTACATTGCATGTCGGACCATTTCTACGGACCAGAATTTTGGTCCCGGTGACCCGCTCTTGAAGACGTTCAATATCAGGATCATGCCGTTTCAAAACCACCCGTGGGTGCCGCCGGGCGACAGGTTGAACAGGGTCGGCACAGCTCAGTCAAATAACGAAAAAAGAAGTTGGGCCATTTCGATGTGGCCTTTCACGGTCGCGTTTCTCTATTTCGAAATGACGGGCGATAGCGACCGGGTTAAAGAGCGTGAGGCATGGCGGCGCGGCGAGGATTAGTCGCCGCGATTAAAACCCCAATCTTTGTTCAAGACGGTTTGAGAACCAGGTCAGGATTTTGCGCCAGAGTTCGTCTTTCAGGACCTGACCTTCTACATCGAAATCCATGCTTGGATTGTCGTTGATCTCGATCACGACGACGCCGTTTCCAGTGTCCTTCAGGTCTACGCCATACAGCCCGTCGCCGATGAGCCTTGCGGCTTTCACGGCAACCTGCACAACATTCTCCGGCACATCTTCAATCGCGAAGGTTTTGTGCCCGCCAGCAGTCATTTTGCCGTCTTTGCCGTGCTTGACGATCTGCCAGTGGCCGCGCGCCATTTCATACTGGCAGGCATAGATTGGCTCGCCACCAAGAACGCCCACGCGCCAGTCATAGGTTGTCGGCACAAAGGATTGTGCGATCACGAGAGCGGTGTCCTCGAACATTTTTTTAGCGCCAGCTTTCAACTCATCCAGCGTTTTGGCCTTCACCATATTCGCGCCAAATGAACCGTCCGGCGTCTTCAGAATGACAGGTGAGCCGAGACGCGCCATGACGCCTGCAAGGTCTGTCTTTTCATCCAGAATTTCAGTCGGCGGAATAGGCAGGCCGGCATTTTCGAGGATTTCCTTCAGATACACCTTATTGGTGCAGCGGATCATGCTGGTCGTATCATCGATAACGGGCATGCCTTCCTGCTCGGCGCGGCGGGCGAACCGATAGGTGTAGTTGTCGATGCTCGTCGTCGCGCGAATGAACAGGGCGTCGAATTCTGACAGGCTCGGCAGATCGGTCGGATCGATAATCTCGACTTCAATGCCCATCTTGTCTGCCACGCTGGCAAACCGCTTCATGGAGGCGTGTGAGGATGGCGGTGTCTTTTCCTTGTCGTCCATCAGAATGGCGAGCGACCATTTCGCAGGCGTACGCGATTTCTCCGCCTTGATGCGGCCAGCGGTGTATGTCTCCATCGCCTTCAGGAAAAACGCGCGGCGCTCATCCTTCAGCTTGTGCGGAGGCACAGGCCGGATGCGCGCAATATGGAACGGCGCTTTCTTCTCGAATTCGATTTCCAGCGCAGGTGAGCGAAACCAGTCAGACACTTCACGGGCAAGGCGTTCATAGGCTTTGTCCGGTGTGCGGGAAAACGCGATGAACAGCGCCTCAACCGGCTCGGCGCCTTTTGCGCGCGCCTCCTGCAGGCGGGCGTTCAGCTCCGGCAAGGCGTGCGCGTAAAGGCTTTTCTGGGACAACTCTTTCATAGTGAGAATGGTCGGGCTGACACGGTGCCCACGCGCCTCGGCAAGCAAGGATGCGTAATAGCCCTCTGACTGATAGCCATAGGAGCGGGCAAGGTTCAGCACATACGGACGACGCGCCGTGAAGAGTTTCGGATTGGTCAGATAGTCTGAAATCCGCATCACTTTGTGCGGGGTTTCAGCCTGTCCGATATCGCTGAGGGACTCAACGAGGATGAGCCAGTCACTCATGCTTTTTGTTCCTGTTTGGAGGTCAGAAAGCGTTCCATGCGAACGGCGTCCTCACCATCTTCATAATAAGCGACCTTCCGGTCGAACGGGACGAACCCTGCGCGTGAATAAAGCGCGATGGCAGACTCGTTTGAGGCCCGGACTTCAAGGCGCACGCGGTCGCAGTCGCGCTCGCTTGCTGCGTCGATCACTGCGTCGATGAGAGCGCGGCCAATGCCCGTGCCCATGGCCGTCTGATGGACCGCGATAGAATAAAGACGCGCGGCGCTCTGGCCCTCACGATAAAGCAGGATGGCCGCGCCCAGAACGGTGCGCCGCTGCGCCACGATACAGTCGCAGCTATCGCTTCGCAGCATGCGTAGAAGGCTTTGTCTTGAGATACGGTCAGCGACCGGAAAGCGCGTTTCAAGATCAAGAATGGCGCTTGCGTCTGCCGCAGTTGCGCGGCGAATAAGGGTCGGGATCAACTAGGTCTGAGTCCAACAAAATGAGGTCGCTTCAATTACTCTTTTTCGTCGGGTCTGTCATTCAGTTTCTGCGTATGCGACCGGCTGCAATCAAAGGGTGACAGACGGGCCGCAGCGCTCTTTACTAGGGGCTATTCCATTCAGGTTTTGCCCCTTCGGAGCTCACATGAAATTCATCGCGTCTATGACTGCTGCAGTCTGTCTGTCCCTGTCCGGTTTTGCGGCTTCCGCTCAGGATGACTGGGCCACGCCGGACCCTGAAATTGATGCACTCGTCGAGGCCTGCATGGAGCAGGAAGGCGTGGACTTTCTGCCGGATACAGATGTCATCTGCTACAATTCGGCGATATTTCCGGAAGAGTTTCTGAAGCTGAATGATCTTGGTCCTGCCAGCCGGATTGTCATCACCAGCCCGGGCGGTAATGTCGTCACTGCGCGCGGCATGAGCACAATTCTGGATAATCGCGGCGAGCCTGCCATTATTGCGGGGCCGTGCATGTCAGCCTGCGCGATGGTCATCCTGCCGGGCCTTGATGAAGTCTATATCCACCGTACGGCACACATCGGCATTCACGGCATCACCATGATCCCGTTCGGGCGCTGGTATGGCTGGCTGGAAGATGATGCGGAGCCGAACCAGTTTGCCATTGTGACCGCGCAGATGGGCTATAATTTCGATTTCTCAATGCACTCCTCCGGTACAACGCAAATGCGCGCGCATCTGGAAGGGCAGGGGATTGATGTCGATTATATCGATGTGATGTCAGACCTGATGGAGGCGGATGCCCGCGCCTACACAAGCTGCCGCGTCGATGTGAAGGACTATTGGGGGATTGTCGATGCCGACCATATCCGCACCTATCTGGGCGATCAGGTCACCGGTATGGAGCGCTTCGTGCAATACTGGTCCGACCCTGTGAATGAGGGCTATCAGCGCTGGGGGCAGCCGATCTCAGAGCGCACTTATATCATGCAGCGCAACTTTGAGGCGGCGGACTGCTAAGCGTCTGTCAGTGATTTCGGATTGAAGAATTCGGAGAGTTCAAAGTTATAGACGTTGAACGGATCGTCTTCTTTGGCGGTGAAAACTGCCACAGAGGCTGTCGGGAACTTGACGCGTAGCTGCTGGGCGGCGCCAGAGTTTCTAAAGCCGCCAAACTCGGTCAGGCGCAGGGCAAGATCATGAATGCCTGGATTGTGGCCGACCACCGCTACGCATGCCTGATCCGGAATACCTTCCAGACAGGATGCAATTTCTTCAGGTTCGGCCAGATAGAGCACGTCGCTGAATGCATGAGGCAGCTGACCGAATACTTTCTGGATTTCAGCAAACGTCTCGCGCGTGCGGCGCGCGGTGGATACCAGCACATAATCCGGCGTCAGACCCATGGATTTCAGCTGGATGCTTATCGCCTGAGCGTCCTCATGGCCGCGCTCTGTCAGCTTGCGTGATTCATCTGTGCCCGTCTCGGCGTAAGGCTCGGTTTTGGCATGTCGGATGAGTATCAGCTTCTGCATGGACGGTGTTGTAATCTGTATTTTCTGAATTTGGAAACCGAATTCGTAAAAAGCCCGCCACGATGATCACGAGGCGGGCATTCCATCAGATGTATTCTTCAGGCTGAAAAATCAATCAGCATGCAGTGTATTTATGTCGGTAAATCAGGCGCGTGCGTTCACGGCGATGCCAGAAGCGCGGGTTTTGCCAGACGTTTTACCGTGTGCGCCATAGCCTTGAGGGCCATTTGTTTCGGCAGCGACTTCACGTGCAATATTCTCGACAAGGCCTTCTGTGATTTCGCGCATGGCGGTCAGTGCCTTGTTGTGTTCTGCCAGAATGGACTGAAATGTGCGCACCCGCTCGAACAGGATTTTACGCAGGTTCGCATTCGCGGCGACGAGAGCGTCCGGCGTGCGCGCTAGATCGGTCATTTCGAGGCGATAAGTGTGCGCCAGCTGTTCTTTCTCGTTCCAGTCTGTGGAAGAAGCATCCAGCTTGCGTGCCTTGAGCGCTGCAATCTCTGCGGTCATCAGCTCGCTCAGTCGTTCTGTGACAGAGATGAGCTGTTCGATACGGTCATTAATGTCGTGCGCAGCAATGGTCATCCGAGTTCTCCCTAGTCAGTCAGACCCTGCATGCGCAGGATTTCTGTATAGACCTGATCAGCAAGGCCGATCCCGCCCTGAGCCGCCATTTCATTGGCATATTGTTCGACCAGCATAGGCCGGAAAGCGCGTTCCGCTTCGCCGCCACCGGTTAAGCCGTCCGTCTCTAATGATTCAAACATCGGTGCGAGCATTTGCGAGATGAACATGGCTTCGAATTCTTCAGCGACTTCACGCGCTGCCTCGCGCGTCTGCACATTGCCGACATTCGGCATGTTGCGCGGCGCGGTGGATGCAATGGTTTCGAGTTCGTTCATGGCTACATTACCTCGATATCAGCCTGAAGCGCGCCGGACGCTTTCAAGGCTTGCAGGATAGAGATCATGTCACGTGGTGTGACGCCGAGTGCATTCAGGCCGTCGACCAGATCGCGGAGCGGAACGCCGCCTTCGAGCATGGCAAGGCCGGTGCCGTCTTCCAGAACTTCAACGCCGCTCTGCGGGATAACCGTTGTCTCGCCATCAGTGAACGGGGCAGGCTGGCTGACAGCGGGTTGTTCTGAAATCTGGATAGTCAGATTGCCCTGAGCAATCGCGACTGTTGAGACGCGAACATTCTCGCCCATGACGATGACGCCAGAGGCTTCGTCGATTACAATGCGGGCTGGCTGGTCCGGTTCAACGACAAGGTTCTCAATCTCGGTGATGAGCGTCGTCATATCCATGCTTGGCGGGCGCACAATGCGGACTGTGCCGGAATCCTCGGCTGTCGCCAGATCCATGCCCATATAGGCGTTGATCGCGACTGCGATCCGCTGGGATGTTGTGAAGTCCGGATTACGGAGCGACAGGCGCAGCGTGCTTTGATTGGCAAGGTTGAAGCCGATTTCACGCTCGATCAGCGCGCCGTTTGGAATACGGCCAATCGTCGGAACGTTGCGGATGACGGATGTGCCGCTATCGCCGCTTGCCGCGAAGCCGCCGGCAGCAACAGGGCCCTGACCGACAGCATAGACCTGGCCGTCTGCACCGAGAAGCGGCGTGACGAGCAGAATGCCGCCGGACAGAGAACTTGCATCACCAAGGCTGGAAACGCTCACATCCATGCGTGAGCCGTTTGTCGCAAACGGTGGAAGGTTTGCTGTGACCATCACCGCGGCCACGTTCCGTGTATTGAGGTTCTGGTCACGTGTGTTCACGCCGAGACGCTCAAGCATGGCTTCAAGGCTCTGGCGCGTGAACGGAGAGTTCCGCAGCGAGTCACCGGTGCCGTTCAGGCCGACGACAAGGCCGTAACCGATGAGCTGGTTTTCACGGACACCTTCAACATCTGTAATATCTTTGAGGCGTGATGCAGCATCTGCGGACGGCAGCAAAAATGCAGCCATGCCAAGGCAAAGCGCTGAAAAACCGGATACAAAAGACTGGCGCATACTCGAAACCCCATTGGATTTGAGTAAAATTTATCAGTGCCAGCCGAAGAAACGGTTAACGCCTCTTTCACCAAAGCGTATGCATAACTGTTTCTTAACGAACGGAGCAGTGCTGCGTTCGGGCTTCGGAGTTTGTGGTTATGCGTATCGAAAAAACGCGGTCTACACAGGCATCACGTGCGAGCGGAAAATCATCTGCTGGCGGTGATGGCGCTGCATTTTCTCAGGCTCTTGGTGGCTCAACATCTGCGACACCGGTCAGCACAACCGGCGGCACGGTGGGTGTTGGTTCTGTGGCTGCGCTCATGGCGCTGCAGGGCGCAGAAGATCCATTAGAGCGTCGTCGCAAAGCCGAAAGACGAGGCCGTCAGCTGCTGGAAGGCCTCGATCGTCTCAAAATAGACCTGCTAGAGGGCGGAAACGCTGGCCCGACACTTGCACGCCTCAAAGATGCGCTCGAATCGGAGCGCGCGCAGAGTGACGATCAGGAGCTGGAATCCATCATTGATCAGATTGAACTGCGGGTAGAAGTAGAACTGGCGAAACTGGAAACTGCACAACGCAGAAGCAATCTCTGATTATTCACAGCTTTTACTTTCTATTCACTAATTGAATCTGACCAGCATAAGGGATATAGAGCCTGCGAATAAATCTGCCCTGCATCGGGAGTCGAGTATGAGTTCGATTGATCTAGAAGGCTATAAGCCGACCGCTGACGAAGAGTTCATGAACGAACGTCAGATGGCTTACTTTCGGAAAAAACTGGAAGATTGGAAGCAGGATATCATTGACGGGTCGAAGACCACGATTGGTAATCTGCAGGAAGATTCAGCGTCTCTTCCGGACCTCGTGGACCGCGCGTCTGCTGAGAGCGATAAAGCGCTGGAACTTCGTACGCGTGACCGCCAGCGCAAGCTGATCAACAAGATTGATGCTGCGATCCGCCGAATTGATGACGGCACATATGGCTATTGCGAGATGACGGGCGACCCGATCTCTCTTGGTCGTCTGGAAGCGCGTCCGACAGCGACATTGTCTCTGGAAGCTCAGGAAGCTCATGAGCGTAACGAGAAGACACTCCGGGACGACTGATCTTCCGGCCAGAATATAAAAATCAAACGGCCCGCCTTCTTTCAGATGGCGGGCTTTCTTTTGGGGAGAGAGACGCCAACATGATTAGCTTTGCAGATTTGGTCCGTGAGTTTCAGACGGGCGGCGAGAATGGCCTTAGCTTTGATGCGCCGGAAAGCTGGGCGCAGGGGCGTACACTCTATGGCGGTCTGTCTGCCGCGCTATGCCATGTGACCGCGCGTGAAACGCTGGAGATCGACAAGCCGATCAAGTCTGCCGTTGTGGCGTTTGTCGGGCCGTCGTCCGGGCATCTGACGGGCGAGGCGACACTGATGCGTCAGGGCAAATCCACCATCATGATGGATGCTACTCTGAACGGAGAAAAGGGCATCGGCACGAAGACATTGCTGGTCTATGGCGATGACCGCGCGAGCAAGCTCGACCAGTCTGATATCATCTCGCCAGACGTGCCTCCGCCGGAGGACTGCGAGCCATTCTGGGGTGATCGCAAGCCGGCCAATTTTGCCCGTAACTTTGAAATCCGTCGTGCGGGTGGCCTCAAGCCTATGGGCGGAAATGATCGCGGCGACATGCTCGTCTGGGTGCGCCATGCGACCGAGACTGGTGATGATCACACCGCTGCGCTGTTAGCGCTGGCCGATGTCATTCCGCCAGCCTGTTTCACCATGATGGAAGAGGGTGCGCCGATCAGTACAGTCACATGGTCTCTGGAATTTCTGCGCTCTGATATCGAGGTCGGCAATGAGTGGTTTCTGCTGAGCTCTGTCGCTGAGCATACGGCGAACGGATATTCCAGCCAGGCCATGTATATGTGGGACCGCGAGGGGCGTCCTGTCATTGCTTCGCGTCAGAACGTAACGGTCTTCTACTAGAGAAGGCTGGTCCGGATGTAAGTGCGGCGGTCTCTCAATGGGACCGCCGCTTACACCCAACGCTCGGCGTTGCCCGCCAGCAGGTCCAGTTTTACGCTGAGAAAGAAAACAGGCGGTTACCACGAAGTTTTCAAAAGGTTACTTTGAAAGAAAACTTCTTACCGATTCTGTTTACCATAGTAATGATTGCAGAAGACAAATAAAAAGCCCGGCAGGTCTTTCCTGCCGGGCAATTTGTGCCGGTAATAATTTCCGGCTGGTGTGTTCTGGTTAATACTCGGCCTGTGCGGGCCGGTATCTGCTCTAGAATGGCAGAATAGAATTTGCGACACGCTGGCCAACGCGCGGGCGCTGAACAGAGCTCAGATCGCCGCGGCCGCCATAAGAAATGCGCGCTTCGGCAATTTGGGTGTGCTGGATCGTATTCGTGGCAGAAATGTCTTCAGGGCGGATCACGCCAGAGATGATGAGTTCGCGGACTTCAGAGTTCACGCGCACTTCCTGAGACCCTGCGATCACGAAGTTACCGTTCGGCAGAACATTGGTGATAACCGCTGCGACGGACATCTGGATATTTTCAGAGCGGTTTACCGTGCCAACGCCTTGAGAAGAGCTGGCTGAACTGGTGCCGAGGCCTGTTCCGAGGTTGTCAGTGCCTGGAAGGAAGCGCTCAATAGGCTGTTCGAGGCCGAACAAGCCAGTAACCGCCGCATCCTGGCTGCCTGTGCGGCTTGTGGACGTGGAATTGTTCAGCGTCGCTGTGTCTGTGATGTTGATATCCACGGTGAGGATGTCGCCAACCAGACTTGCGCGGTGGTCGTTGAAGAATCCCGTCGCGCCTGTACGCCAGAGCGAGTTCATAGAAGAATCGTCAGCAATCGGCGGCGGAGTAGGGGCCGAAACCGGCATCGCGCCCACAATCATTTGGGGATTGGTGATCGGCGTCAGCTGCGGCTCCTGAACAGCGTCGCTAACGGTGGCGCAGGCCGCAAGGCTTGCTGCGAGCGCAATCACTGCGAACGGACGGGAAGCTTTCTGAAACATGATTAGCCTTCCTGTGAGAAGAGTGAGCCGACGCGTGCTTCGCCCGGTCCCCAGGCGATTGCGTCCATTGAACGGTTTGATTGAAGGTTCTGTACGCGAACCGGTTCGCCCTCGGCAGCGTCGTTGAGCGCTCGTGCGCTGACGACCAGACGCAGCGCGCCGCGTTGATAGACCAGCTGGATCGGGTCGCCCTGGCGGACAACAGAAACAGGGCGGATATCGCGCATGGCAATCGGCTGACCTGCGCGGATTGTGCGGGTCGCTTCCATGCCATCCAGAACGTGAGCTGCGCGGATGAGGCCCTGAATGCGACGGTTCGGGTTCATCGCTTCATAGCTGATCATGTCCGGCGTAATTTCGTCGCCGCGACGGACATCTGTGATCAGCATCGGGACTTCGTTCTGGGCCTGTTCGTCCTGATAAATGGCGGGAGTTGGTTCAGCCTGTTGCGGCGTGGCGGCAACGGGCTGTGGTGTCGCCACAGCGTTCGCAGACCGCGTCACCCAGACCATCTCGCCATCGGGCAGATCAATTGGAAAACCTGCAGCGGCCGCTTGTGCTTCAATAAATTCGGATGCGAGCGGCAGGCGCTGGCCGGGCAGGGGCGCAGCTGCAATCTGGCGGTCACCGGGGGCGCCGGTGACGTTGGCCACATCGCCAAGACGTACCCAGTCGCCCGAAATGACGATGTCTTCTGCAGCGACAGATTGTGTCAGTGCGAGGCCTGTCAGTGCGAGTGAGGCGAAGAGGGGGCGGCTTAGCTTAGTCATGGATCACCTTAGCGGAGCTGGCTTGTGACGCCGAGCATCTCGTCAGCTGTCGTGATGACTTTCGAGTTCATTTCGTACGCACGCTGCGCGACGATCAGCGCACTGATCTCGTTCACGGCGTTGACGTTTGATGTCTCAAGGAAGCCCTGAAGCACAGTGCCGAAGCCAACTGCGCCCGGTGTTGCAATGTTTGCAGGGCCGGAAGACGGCGTTTCGAGGAAGAGGTTGTCGCCAATCGCATCAAGGCCTGCCGGATTGATGAAGCGGGCAAGGTCGATCTGGCCGAGTTCCTGATATTCGACTTCGCCAGCGATACGGACCTGAACCATGCCAACCGCGCTGATTGAAACGTCGACAGCTTCTTCAGGAATAGCGATGCCCGGTGAGACGACAAAGCCGTCTTCTGTCACGAGCTGGCCATCAGGGCTGACGGAGAAATTGCCCGCGCGGGTGTAGGACTGTGTGCCATCCGGGTTCTGGATGACGAAATAGCCTTCGCCCTGAATTGCGAGGTCATAAGCGTTTTCAGTCTGCGTCACATTACCCTGACCTGTAATGCGGTAAACGGAGCCGGCTTTCACACCCGTACCCACCTGAACACCGGTTGGTACGATTGTGCCGCCATCTGATGAGGTGACCCCCATCCGCTCGACATTCATATAGAGCAGATCCTGAAACTCAGCGCGCTGGCGTTTGAAGCCAGTCGTATTCATGTTGGCAATGTTGTTCGAAATGACTTCAACATTGAGCTGTTGAGCCTGCATGCCGGTTGCGGCTGTGCTGAGTGCGCGCATCACATCACCTTAAAAATACTTATTACTGAGCAGAGCCCAGCTTGTTGATTGCGGTTTTGCGAAGCTCGTCTGCGTCTTTTACGAGGCGGCTTGCTGAGGTGTAGGCCCGGGAAATTTCGATCATCCGGGTGACTTCAAGAATGGCGTTGACGTTGGATTGCTCCACAACACCCTGCTGCACTTTTGGCAGCTCCACAGCTTCTGCTTGTTGGTCTCCAGGAGACCAGAGGTTATTTCCAACCTTCTCTAACGCACCTGGTGTTTCGAACCCGTAAACACCAAGACGTCCGATTTCGATATTTCCCTGACGGATAATGCCTGCGTCGCTCACGGTTGGCGGGCCGCCTTCCGGATCGAACACCATTTCATTGCCAGCATCATCCAGAACGAGTGCGCCTTCATGCGTCACAAGTCTGGAAAGTTGGTCCAGCGCGAACTGTCCGTCGCGCGTGTAATAAGTCTCGCCGCCCACCCGGACCGAGAAAAAGGCGTTCGCTTCTTCGATACCGAAATCGAGAGAATTGCCCGTCGGGCGTAGCGTGCCAGTCGTCATGTCGCGCTGCATCCGGCCAACGGATGTGAAGCGGATATCTTCCGGCGTATCGTTTGCGTGAGACGGGCGCTCGATGATCAGATCGTTAAGAGCGACCTCCGCCTTGAAGCCGGCTGTGTTCATATTCGCAAGATTGTTGGCCACCACGTCCATCCGGCGTCGGAGGGATTGTTGGGTGTTAATGCCGACAAGAAGCGTATTATCCATGAAAAAATACCAGCCCACTTTGGTTCAGGCCGAAGATAATCCCTTCAAGGTTAACGCTTTCCTGCGATCCAATAACCAAAATACGAACTGTAATTAGGCCGGTAAAAACTTCCTATCTCCACGCTTCCTTAACCAAGCTGGGTCATTTTTGCCGAGTTGATCAACAAGGACTCTGGAACCATGGCCGACGATATCGAAGGTGAAATGGACGGTGAAACCGACATTGATGGTGTCGGTGAAGGTGGCACGAAAAAGAAGAAGATGTCTGGTAAGACTCTGATTCTTTTCATTGTTTTGCCTGCCCTGCTGATTCTTGGCGGTGGCGGCGGTGCTGCGATGATGCTGTTTGGTGGCGGATCTGCAGAGGCTGCAGCATCTGAACCGCCAGCCGATTCTCATGGCGAATCAGATGATCACGGTTCAGACGATGGTCATGGTGAAGGCGGTGATGATCATGGATCGGATGACGGCCATGGTGAATCCACTGTCGGCCATGCAACAGAATCAGACGGCAATGGCGCAGTCATCCAGATTGGCGCGCCGGGCAATCCGTCTTTCTATACGCTGCCAGACCTTATCGTGACTGTGAATGCAGGTGGTGGACGTCGCTCGCAGCTCCTGCTCAAGCTGACGCTCGAAGCGAACGATCCTGCTGTGTTTGATAGCCTGGATGCTTATCTGCCGCGCATTACAGACCAGTTCCAGATGTTCCTGCGTGAGATGCGTATTGACGATCTGAGCGGATCAGCCGGTGACTATCGTATCCGCCGCGAACTTCTGCGCCGCGTGAATATGAGCGTTTATCCTGAAACCATCGATGCCGTGCTCATCGAGGAATTTATTGTTCAATAGGCCTTAGTATGTCTGACGATAAAACAGATGAAGAACTGGCCGCAGAATGGGCTGCGGAACTGGAGGCTGACGAAGCTGCCAATGGTGGCGGCGATGACGATATGGGCGACGACTTTGCCGCCGAATGGGAAGCATCGCTCGCCAATGAAGAAGAAGAAGCGAAGACCAATCTCGCGACTGCTGTCATTGGTAATGGTCAGACCACAGAGCGTATTCTCAATCAGGATGAGATCGACAGTCTTCTCGGCTTCTCTCTTGATGATGAAGATGCAGACGACACATCCGGTATTCGGGCGATCATCAACTCGGCAATGGTCTCCTATGAGCGTCTTCCGATGCTCGAGGTTGTCTTTGACCGTCTCGTCCGTCTTCTCACGACCAGCCTTCGGAATTTCACGTCTGACAACGTCGAGGTCTCTCTCGATGCGATCACATCGATCCGGTTTGGCGATTATCTGAACTCTATTCCGCTTCCGGCGATCCTG
This sequence comes from Ponticaulis sp., assembly GCA_002723155.1. GTDB lineage: Bacteria > Pseudomonadota > Alphaproteobacteria > Caulobacterales > Hyphomonadaceae > Ponticaulis. The sequence goes on from PBNO01000004.1 coordinate 209,464, forward strand.
TCCGTCTTCCGCGCCAAGCAGCTCGATAACTTCGGCCTGCTGACGGTAGATTCAAATCTGATTTACTCCATCGTGGACGTGCTTCTCGGTGGTCGCCGCGGCACAGTGGCAATGCGTATTGAGGGCCGTCCTTACACGACCATTGAACGCTCTCTCGTGACGCGTCTCGTCGAAGTCATTCTGCAGGATGCGAAACAGGCGTTTGCACCACTGACGGAAGTTGATTTCGAACTCGACCGTATCGAGACGAACCCGCGCTTTGCGGCGATTGCGCGCCCTGCAAACGCGGCGATCCTCGTCAAACTACGCGTCGACATGGAAGATCGCGGCGGCCGCGCCGAGCTGCTCATGCCGTATGCGACGCTCGAGCCGATCCGTAAAATGCTTCTCCAGAACTTCATGGGCGAGAAATTCGGCCGTGATAACATCTGGGAAAGCCACCTCGCATCCGAGCTCTGGGCTGCCAAAATCGAAGTTCAGACCGTGCTCGACGAAATGCAGGTGCCGCTGAAGAAAATGCTCGATCTGGAAGTCGGCGATACGATCTTCCTGAACGCAGCGCCTGATTCAAAAGTGCAGCTTAAATGCGGTGACATTCGCCTGACAGATGGACGCGTGGGCCGAATGGGCCACAAAGTTGCTGTACGGGTTGAGAGCCCGATCTCTGATCGAGCCAAAGCGAGCGTGCTGAAAGAACAATGAGCGATTACGGACTCTTCGTAGAAATCGGCCTCGCAGTGCTGCTGCTGTTAACCATCGTCTATTGCTGGCGGTTGGATCAACGTCTCAATCAATTGCGCAAAGGCAATGACGGTATGATTGAAGCTGCGCGCGAGCTGGCAGAGACCATCGCGCAGGCTGAAATGGCCGTGCAAGGGCTTCGTAAATCGGCAACCGAAACCGGCAAAGAGCTTCAGTCTCGCATTGATGAGGCGCGCTCTCTTTCGAATTCACTTCAGCGTGGCCCGACACGCAGGGGGTATTGATCATGGCTAAGTCTCAGGTCCGGCTTCTTCCGGTGATTGGCATTTTTGCAGCGTGTGCTTTCGCGATTAAAGCAGTGTCCATCGCGGAAGCCGCTGGCGAGGCGACGGCCAATGCGCAGGCCGCCTCGGCTCAGGCTCAGCAGGCTCAACAAAACGAGCCCGTTCCAGCATCTGAGACGACAGAAACAACGGCGCCGGCTGAGAGCGAAACTTGTCCGGCACCTGACCTTCTGGCTGAGCAGGCAGGTCTCTCTCAATACGAAATTCAGGTGCTGCGCTCTCTGTCTGAGCGCCGTGAGCGCCTTGAAGCACGCGAAGCCACGCTCGATACGCGCGAGATGACAATTTCCGCTGCAGAGGCGCGTCTCGACGATCAGATTGCTGAACTCGAACGCCTTGAGACCAGCATTGCAGGTCTTCTGAATACGCTGGACGAACAGAACGAAGCGCAGCTTGCTTCTCTCGTGACGATTTATGAGAGCATGCGGTCTGACGATGCGGCACGCATTTTCAACACGCTTGATGACCGGCTGATGCTTGAGCTGGCGCACCGTATGAAGCCTGCACCGATGGCGGCAATCCTGGCGGATATGGATCAGGATCGCGCGCGTACACTTACAACGCTTATGGCGACCCGTTCGGAGCCACCTGAGACACTGGCTGATCTGGAGGCGCGTACGAATGCCCCTTAAGGGGTCCTTCCTCTCTACTGCGTCACTCATTTGCTTAGGCGCAGCGTCGCTGACCGGCCATTCGGCCTGGGCACAGGGAAGGGCTTTGTCTCTCGATACGGCTCAGCAGGCGGGATATGCCCGTATTATCGCAAGCTGGGCGGACGGAGACGAAGACAATCCGGACATCTCTGCGCGTATGGCAGGGCCGGTGCTCATTCTTCGCTTTGATGAACCGGTCGACCTCGATCTGGACGCCTTGCGTGAAGAGCTTCCATCTCACATTGCTGTCGCCCGACTGAGTGAAGACGGTCGTGAGGCGCGTATCGCTCTGGCGCGCGAATATCGCGTTCACATGTCTGAATCGATTGATCTCACATCCATCGACCTGGTGTCTGAAAGCATGACCAGCGATCCGCCGGATGTGGTTTCGCCTTTGGTTGCTGTTTACGAAGCCCGTGCAGAGGAGCGCGCTGCCGCTGCAGAGGCTGCGCGGATTGCTGCGCTTCCGCCCCCGCTCGATGTGACGGTGCGCGGCTCTGAAGGGCTCGATTTTACCACGCTGGCATTCTACTGGCCGCAGCTGGTCGGCTATGAAATGGAGACGACGGACGAGGGCGTGCGTATCACCTTCGACCGACGCGCCAATGCAGACCTTTCGCGAACACGTGTTGACCCGCCGCGCGGCCTTCTCGGCATTCAGGCTGAGAATACAGAAGAGACGTGGATCGTAGACCTCGACCTGTCTGAAGGCTTCTGGGCCAATGCGGTTGCGGCTGATGATGCTGTGCTTGTGCGCTTCCGCGAAGGCTCTCCGCCGCCTGAAACGCCAGAAGAAGATGTTGTGTTGCCAGAGGCGCTGGCTGCACTCGCGGCTGAACTGCCGCCTGCCAACTATCTCGCGCCGCCAAGCCGCAAGCCATATGAGGAGAGCCCTGTTCTCTCCATGGTCAGCGAGGATGGCGATGGTGTTGAGGCGGCTGTCAGTGAAGACGCACAGCGCGAAGAGGATATTGCCTCTCAGCTTATGGCTGAGGTGCCGATCACGCCGCCGCGCGTCTGGACTGAGGCTTTGCCGCGATCTGGTGTTGTCGACGTGGATGGCTCCCTTTCGGGTGGTGTCATCCAGTTAGAGCTGAATTTCGCCAGTCAGGTGCCTGCGACTGTATTCCGCCGGAATAATGTTCTCTGGCTGGCATTCCCTGCAAATGGTCATTTCGATCTGAATGGTATCCAGCAGGCGACCGGTGTTCGTGTTGATGAAGTGACCTCCGAGACAGGCATGGCTATTCGTCTGTTCCTCTCGCGCGAGCGTCTGGTACGGATCAGGTCCAGCGGCCGGACCTGGGCAATTGAAGCTGGCGGACCGGGCGAACTCGCCGCACGCCGTATCCAGCCGACCCGCACCGCGCATTCTGGTGGGTCTGGTATTCTGGCCGTCGTGCCGGATGCGGGCACAGTATTTTCTCTGGCGGACCCGGAAATTGGTGACCAGCTCGTATTCGTTCCTGCGTTCAATCCTGCAACGTCTATGGTGCAGGAGCTTTCTTTCGTAGAAGCCGCGTTCCCTGAAACGCTGCACGGCCTTGTTGTCGTGCCGCGTGCAGATGATCTGAACTTCATTCAGCGCGAAGATAATGTGCTGATCGGTCGTGAGGATGGTCTGGCACTGTCAAGTTGGGGTGTTGATTCCCAGTACACGGGTGGTCAGACCCTGACGCCGGGCTTCCTGGATGTCGCCGCATGGCGTCATGGCGACCTTGGCAGCTTCTGGGAAAACTATTCAGCTTATTCGCGCGCTGCAGCCGCGGCTGATCCTGAAGAATGGTCCGGCCAGTCTGCACTTTTGGAACTCGCGCGTTTCCTCCTTGCATGGGAACTTGCAGCAGAGGCTTACGGCCCGCTGGAAGTGGCACGGGCAGGTGATGGTCTTCTCGGGCAGGACGCGCAATGGCTCACCATGAAGGGCGCCGCCGACGTGATGATGGGCCGCTATCTGGCAGCGGTAGAAACGCTGGATCACTCTCGCACGCGCGGCGACGCCGCGGCCAATGCATGGCTTGGTCTTGCGCTTACCGAACTTGGTGACTGGCGACGCGCCCGTGAAGCGTTTATCGCTGCTGACCCTATGCTCAACGCGCACTCCTCTGAATGGGCTGGTCGTTTCCACGCGGCTGCCGCACGCGCTATGATACGCATGGGTGATGGCGCTGCCGCCGAACGACATGCCGCTGCAGCCAACCGGAGCGGTGACCCGACAGCAGAAGGTCATGCCCGCCTGACGCTTGGCGAACTGGCTATTGCAGACGAGCGATATGCCGACGCTGCGACAATCTTCGAGCAGTTGATGAACCATCGCAGCCCGAATGTTCGAGTGCGTGCTGAGCTGGCTCACATCCAGCTGGCGCTCGGGCAGGGCGACATGTCCTATCTGGAAGCGAGTGACCGGCTTGATGCACTGCGTTTCCGCTGGCGCGGCGATGCGCTTGAGCTGGAAATCGTGGCTGAGCTGGCCAAGGCCTATTTCGAGCTGGGCCAGTATCGCGAAGCGCTCGTGCTCGCACAGAACTTTGCCGAGGACTTCCCCGATCTTCCGGGCTCCCGCGAGCTACGCATTACGCTAATGGAGTTCTTTGAGGATCTGTATCTGCGCGGTCAGGCGGATAACCTCGACCCGATTTCGTCTCTGGCACTGTTCTATGAGTTCCGCGATCTGACGCCAATTGGCCCGGATGGCGACCGTATGGTCCGCATGCTGGCGAACCGCCTCGTTGATTTCGACCTGCTTGATCCGGCCACCGAGCTGCTCTCCTATCAGGTTGAGAACCGGAACCTGATTGGCATTGGCCGTGCCCAAATCGCAGCTGATCTGGCGTCTATCTATCTTCTGGATCGCCGTCCGGAGCAGGCTCTGCAGACGCTGAATGCGTCGCGCGTTCCGGGCCTCAGTGACGAGCTTCGTATTGAGCGCCGTCTGCTGGAGGCTGCGGCTCACATGGAATTGCAGCGCTTTGGCCATGCAATCGAGCTTTTGGAGCCATTGGATGACCAGCGCGCGCTGGATCTCCTTGCGGAAGTTCATTGGCGCTCGCGCACCTGGGGCGCAGCGGGCCGCGCACTTCAGCGTACACTGCCACCGCCGGGCTCACGCCTGACACAGGCGCAAATCCAGACAGCTGTTCGCGCTGCTGTCGCTTATCGCCTTGATTCCAATTATGATGGCCTTGCTAGCCTGCGTAGCGAGTATGCCGCGTCTATGGCCGGTACCAACGAGGCCGACACATTCAATCTGCTGACCGGTAGCAATCAGGTCTCATCAAGCCGTCTGAGCGACACTGTGCGAGAGCTGGCAGATACCACGACCGCTGACGCCTTCCTCGCGGGCCTTCGTGAGCGCTTCAACGCTGCAGGCGACGACGCCCTCTGATCGCGGACGTTATAAAGTCGCATTGCCAATCTCACTAAAACGTCTTATCCGCAAAAGTGTGAGAGCTTTGTCTTCCATAGGTGCTGCGCTTAATGCGGCGTTTGCTTTCGTCCTGACGCTGAGTCTGGTCGCTCGGGCGATTGTGCCTGACGGTTATATGCTGGCTCAGGATGAGCAGGGCGCGATGACGATGCAAATCTGTACCGCAGGTATGGAGATGCGTTACGTCAGCGTCGATCCGGCAACTGGCCTATGGGTAGAAAGCGATGCGGGCGGTCATATTCCGTCTGAACCTCACGATGATGACGGGTCCGAGGTCTGTGAATTCTCTATCCTGACATCCGCAGCGGACGCGCCATCTGACAACGCCATTGCCCTTCCGGTTGCGTTCGGCCTGCCGATGCTTGGGAGCGCCGTTTACATTGCTGCGAGCCATGTAAGACCGGTTCTTCCGCCTCTGCCCGCTCGAGGCCCCCCGACACACGTCTGATTTTTCAACCAAATCCAATGACGTTTTTGAGCGCGCCCGAAGAGGTGCGCCGGGGAAAAAATACAAATGAGTACGAAAATGATTTATGGCGCCAGTCTTGCGGCGCTGCTGGCGGCTGCGGGACCTGCGTTCGCTGAGGATGACGCACCTGCGCTTCAGGATGTTGTCGTCGTAACCGGCCAATCGAATTCAACGGAAACCGAAACCCAGATGACGCCGGACTATCTTCCACTGGAAGGGCCGGACATTACCCATCTTCTGGCACGCACGCCGGGTGGTGCGCGTATTGGTAATGGCGCGCTGTCAGGGCAGGTTCAATATCGCGGCCTGTTCGGGGAACGCCTGAACCTGCGGGTAGACGGTCAGCGTTTTGCCTCTGGCGGTCCGGGCCTGATGGACCCTGTTTTTCACTATGCGCCAGCGCCGCTTATCGCGCAGGTCGTGATTGATCGCGGTGTTAGTCCGGTCAGCGCAGGACCGGGGCTTGCAGGCGGTTCGGATGCTGTCTTCAAGCGCGTCGACTTTTCAGACGATGCTGAGCCGACGCTCGGATACGATCTGTCTTTCAGCACGCGCTCAGTGGATTCCAGCTATGCAGGTGGCGGCGTCATCGGCCTCTCAACCGATAGCTGGCGGGTGAATGTCATCGGCTCAACAGAGCAGGGTGAAGACTTTGAATTCGCGGACGGCACTGTCGGTGGCAGCGAATATCAGCGCGACGTTTACGGCCTTTCTGCGGGCTATCGCACAGGTGCACACACTTTCAGCTTCGATATGCGTCGCCAGAACACAGGCAAGTCCGGCAATCCGCCATTTCCGATGGACATCCAGTTCTTCGATACAGACTTTGCGCGCGCTGGATATGAGGGCGACTTTGACAGCTTCGATGTGAAAGCCAGCCTCAATTATATCGATGTCGCTCACCTGATGGACAATTACACGCTCCGTCAGGATCCGCCGCCGGATCGTCAGCGATATACCTATGCGTATGCGACGACACTTGGCGGTGATCTCTCCGTCAGCTTTGCGCATTTCGGGGGCGTGATGGAGGTCGGTCTCGATGGTGAAACCGTTGAACATGATGTCACCATCTATAACCCGAACAATGCCAACTTCTTTGTCACGCCGATGCCGGACATTGAAGAATCCCGTGTTGGTGTCTTCGCTGAATGGACAGGCTTTACGCGCGGCGTGAATGCCCAGTTCGGCCTGCGCGTTGACGACTATTCGACAGAAGCAGGCACAGCTGTAACCGGGCCTGCATTGCCGATGGCGCCGCAAATGCTCGCCAGCATGTTCAATATGGCTGATCCGGGTGCGGATGAGACGACCGTCGACGCCGTTGCTCGCTTCTGGACCGAGGAGATCAATGGCTTCACCTGGCGCGGTACGATCGCACGCAAAAATCAGGTGCCGAACTATGTGCAGCGTTATGGCTGGTTGCCGCTGACGGCGAGTGGCGGTCTTGCGGACGGCAATATCTATGTGGGTGATCTGGATCTTGATCCGGAAACCGCTTGGATTTTCGAAGCAGGCTTCGATTATTTCGGCCAGTCATTCTATGCGCGCCCAACGCTCTTCCTGCGTGACGTGCAAGACTATATTCAGGGCGTTCCATATGATGACACCATCGGCGTTGCCGACAGTATGGTTGAGATGGTTGCTGGTATGAGCGGAGACCCGACGCCGCTGCGGTTTGCCAACACTGATGCGCGTCTTTACGGGCTCGATCTCGACTTCGGATATGACTTTGATGGCCCTTGGCGCGTAGATGGCGTCTTCAGTTATGTGCGCGGCGAGCGGACGGACATTGATGACAATCTCTATCGTGTGGCTCCGCCAAACCTGACGCTGGCGGCGACTTATGAGCAGGCCGACTGGTCTGCTTCGTTTGAGGTGCGCGGTGTTGCTGAACAATCTGACGTGTCGCTCACAAACAGTGAGCAGGAAACCGGCGCCTATGCCATCGCCAATTTCTATGGCGACTGGACCATTCGCGATGGTGTGCATCTGAGCTTCGGTATCGAAAACCTGTTCGACGAAGTCTATCGCGATCACCTCTCCGGCTATAACCGCAACGCGGAATCTGATGTCGCGCTCGGCGAGCGTGTACCGGGGGCAGGGCGTAGCGCGTTTGTTCGTATCGGAATTGTTGGCTGAACTCCGCAACAGCCAGCATAGGCGCGACTTCGTCCTGTTCCCCAACCTATGCCAGATTGCCCTCAGGACGAGCGCGCCGAAAAACGAAACCCCGCCAGTTAATGGCGGGGTTTCTGCGTTTGTTGAGAGAGTATTTGGAGGTTAGAGGGTGTCGAGCATCTGCGCGACGAGCGGGTGGCGAACCACATCCTCGGCTTGCAGGCGAACGACGGCGACATCCGACATGGCTTCAAGCTTGTCTGCGGCTTTGGCCAGTCCGGAAATTTCAGGAAGAAGGTCTGACTGGGCAGGGTCACCTGTCACAACCATTGTGGAGTGCCAGCCCAGACGGGTAAGCAGCATTTTGAGCTGCGTGTAGGTGCAGTTCTGCGCTTCATCGACAACAACGAAGGCATTGTTGAGCGTCCGTCCGCGCATGAAGCCGATAGGCGCGATCTCGATCACGCCCTCAGCCAGCATGTCTTTCAGCTGCTTAGGTGACAGACGGTCTGACAAGGCGTCATAGAGAGGACGAAGATATGGTGCGAGCTTGTCTTCCATAGCGCCTGGCAGGAAGCCGATCTGCTCTCCGGCTTCAACAGCAGGGCGGGCAAGGACGATCCGGCCCACTTCGCCTTTCTGGAGGGCCTCGACCGCTTTGGTGATCGCCAGATAGGTTTTGCCCGTACCTGCAGGGCCGAGCGCGCAGATGAGATTGTGGCTGTCGATGGCCTTCATCAGCTGGGCCTGACCTTCAGACCTCGGTTTTACATTCTTTGTGTAGCGCTGGTCGCGCTGTGGCTCTTTCGGTTTCCGGTTCCATGATCGGCCCCGCTCTTCGTCGTCCGGGGACCAGCCGCCATCAATGGCGTACAGGCCTTTGGAGTTGTTCCGGGCTTCATCGTCGAAATAGGCTTCCGTGTTGAATTCGGCATTGCGAATTTTGCGGACTGCAGAACGTTTACCCATGGTACTCTCCTTGGCTTTGCACAAAGAAAAACGCCGCAGGCCTGTGGGCGCTGCGGCGTTCGAAAAAAGCGGGAAAAGAAGCGGCGGCTGCTGCCGCTCGAGTGTCCGGGCCGGGCCCGTCTGGCAAGGCAAATAATGCTGCCACATGCACCTCTTCTGACTGGTGCGAAGATCGGCTTGAGAGCGAATCTCCGCGAATCCTTAGACAAGTCCACCATACAACAGTTAATAGATATACAAGACGCGTTTTACTGCGAATTTTGTGTGAATACTGAATGGGGAAGTTGAATATGGCGATCTATGACCTTGGAGATAAACAGGTTTCTGCGCCCGGTGACGGCAAGTACTGGGTTGCAGACAATGCCACAGTACTAGGCAGCGTAGTGCTTAAAGAAGGTGCAAGTGTCTGGTTTAACGTCGTCATTCGCGGTGACAACGACCCGATTACCATCGGCGAGAACTCCAATGTGCAAGACGGAAGCGTGCTTCATACAGATGCTGGCGTGCCACTGACCATCGGGAAGAATGTGACCGTCGGTCATATGGCGATGCTGCATGGCTGCACTATTGGTGAAAATTCGCTCATCGGTATCGGCGCGACGGTTCTGAACCGCGCGAAGATTGGCAAGAACTGCATCATCGGTGCGCACGCACTCATTCCTGAGGGCAAAGAGATTCCTGACAACTCGCTCGTCATGGGCGCGCCGGGCAAGGTCATCCGTCAGGTCGATGAGGCCGGCGAACAAATGCTGACGGCTTCAGCGCTCCATTATGTTGAGAACTGGAAGCGCTATGTCACCGGATTGAAGAAAGTGTAACTCCATAACAGTTCAGGTTAAGAATTTGACCTGAATCTTTAACGCTTTGTTTGTCCGCCATTCCTATCCTGTAGGTGGATGGGATGAATACAGATGAGCTTCTGGAATATTGCGCAGCAGAATGCGGGTTACCTTTTGGTAGACGGTGCATTCAGCCTCCTCAAGGACAGTGAGGACAGCAGTATAGAAAGTCTGCCTGAGCAGCCGGGCGTTGTTGTACAATGCTTCGACGCGAGGCTCTTTCATGCCGCTGACACGCGTAATCTCCGGAAGCTCACACGGTCTAATACGGATCCGCGCCATTCAGGCTGGTATAAAGAGCTTGTGCGCAATGCCGAATTCGACGTGCCAGAGCTCTGCGACTTTTCTCTACACATTGCCGAAGCGCCGTTCGGGCGTCGTGAACTGGCTGAATGCCTGACGATGAATTTGTCGTCATTCTGGCGTCGCATAGAAGGCGACCAGACCGGTCACTATCAGAACCGCGCATCGGATATCTGGCAGCGCATGATGCTGACGCATCGCGAGCTTATCGAAGAGGGCGGCAGTCAGGCGCTGCATGTGGACCCTGTTCGGTGGGGCGGAGCCTCCTGGGTGTCGGGGCCGGGCATTCTGATCGTGCAAGACCGGCATGATGACGTTATTTTTGTCGACAGTACTGCCGACATTCCCGCACAATACATCATGCATGCAAGGCGTACCCAGCTGTCGACGCTGCGCCAGCGCATTGGTGAGCGGTTCCTCAATATGCCATTGCGGCCCGTGGCAACCGGCGGGCAGGCCTTCACTGAAAGCGGAGAGCTGGAAGTCTCCTCATTTCTGCGTTCGTGCCGTGTTTCCTTTTTCCCGGTCCAGATCGGTCGCGCAGAAGTCTGCGAAGACCTGATCGAGCGTCTGCGTCCGGAACTTAATGACTTCACGGGCGCGAGACCGTTTGAGCGCCGCCGCGAGTTTCACCGGCCAACCCATCGGAAGCATCGCATCTGGGGCTAAATTGGGAAAAGCGGGAATTGTCGGCCAAATAGGTGTAAACCTCTTCCCAAATTCCGCGAATTCGCCTCAGGCTTGCCTGAATTGGCGGGAGAATACCGTTCAGTAGTGTTAGTCGGGAGAGCGCAGATGAAACGCGTCGCAGTAGTGTATGGCGGTTGGTCCTCAGAGCGGGACGTTTCCATTTCGTCGGGCACGGCTATGGCGAAGGCTGCGCGGGAAACTGGCAAATACGACGTTATCGAAATTGATGCGACGCGCGAGCTGGCCCAGCAGCTGAAAGACGCCGCACCGGATGTGATCCTGAACGGTCTTCATGGCCCGGGCGGCGAGGATGGCTGTGTTCAGGGCCTGTTTGAGGTTCTGGGCATTCCCTACACGCATTGCGGTGTGGCGGCGTCCGCTGTTGCGATGGATAAACGCAAATCGAAGGCCGTGTATGCGCAGAACGACATCGAAATCGCGAAAGACGTGAAAGTTACGCGTGCCGAAGCGTCCGCTGAGCACCCGCTTGAGCCGCCATATGTGATCAAGCCAATCGCGGAAGGGTCCAGCTTTGGCGTTGTGATGGTGAAAAAAGGAACCAATGCACCGGCCGACATTCTGATGTCTGAAAGCTGGACTTACGGCGATAATCTCATGGCTGAGGAGTTCATTCCGGGCCGCGAACTCTCGGTCGGAGTCATGGGTGATCGCGCTTTATGTGTTACCGAGATCGTAACGTTAAGAGAGTTTTACGATTTTGACGCAAAATATGCGAGTGGGGGATCGCGCCATGTGGTGCCGGCTGACCTGCCCGAGGATGTGACGAGACGTGCGCTTGAAGCCAGTCTCAAAGCACACCAGGCGCTGGGCTGTCGCGGTGTGACGCGATCCGACTTTCGTTATGACGACGAGAGAGACNGGCTNGTNATTNTGGAAACNAATACNCAGCCNGGCATGACGCCNACCTCTCTNGTCCCCGAACAGGCGGCNNNNCTNGGNATNNNCTTCCCGGAATTGGTCGAGTGGATGATTGAGGATGCATCATGCCCCAGGTGAAGGGTGGCAATAAGAAGCAAGGTGGCCGTCAGAGCGGTGGTAGTGGACGAGGAAAGAGCAGCGGAAGTCGCAATAGCGGCGGTCGCGCCTCGAATACACCCGCGCGCGATGCGGTAGCCAAGCAGTCGGCTGATGTCGGCTCCATCTTCATGGGCGTATTTTTTCTCGGCGCGATCCTTATCGGCGCGGCCGCGTGGATGGGCAATTCCATTTCTGTTGTTGAAGATAAAGCCAATGAGATCGCTGACGGTGTCGCGAAAACATTCGGCTTTTCGGTTCAGACAATCCATGTCGTTGATGATGTGAACCCTGATCAGGAACGCCGCATTCTGGATGCGCTGGGCGTCGTTCAGGGTGACAACATGTTTCGCGCTGACCCTCATCAGCTGAAAGAGCGTCTGGACGAGCTTCCGGGCTTTGGCGGAATTCAGGTCCACCGCTTCTGGCCGGACCAGATTACAGTCGTCGCAACCCCGTTGGAAGCTTCTGTCTTGTATCGCAATGATCAGACAGGTGATGTTGTGCCGGTTCACATGACGGGCGAAATCGCTGACGAGGTCAGCCAGACAGCGCTGTATCACACCATTCAGGGCGAAGGTGCTCTTGTGGCTTATCCGGTTCTGCATAGCGAACTTCAGGATTTCCCGACCATCGACACGCGCCTCGATTATGCCGAGCGCCGCGGCGAGCGTCGCTGGGATCTTGTGATGGTGTCTGGCACACGCGTGAAACTGCCATCAGGTGATGCACGAAGCGAGGCGCTGGCTGTGCTGGCGGCGCTGCAACGTGAGACGGGCGTTCTGGACCGTCAGGTAGAAATGATTGATCTGCGCGATCCTGCGCGGGTTTACGTAAGACGACGTCAGCTCGAAGCAGGGCTCGCTGGCGTGGAAAGGGCAGGTTAATGTCGAGCCTCGATCAGAGACTGATAGCCGGTAATGTTCCAAAGATCCGCAAAGCCGGTCAGGTGGTTGCGACCCTTGATCTTGGTGCGACCAAGATTGCCTGTCTTATCGTCCGCACGACCGATCCGTCCCAGGGCGGGTTCGAGCTGCTTGGCTATGGCCAGCAGTCCAGCCGGGGCCTGAAGAATGGCACCGTCATTGATGTAGAAGGTCTGGAGCGATCCATCCGTCTGGCTGTCGCCGATGCCGAACGCATGGCAGGTCAGCAGGTGAGCTCCGTGCGTCTGGCGATTTCCGGCCCGAGCATGAAAACACAGCGCGTCAAAGCGAATATCGCAATGGATGGTCGTGAGATCACCCAGAAGGATGTGATGAAGCTTCTGAACACTGCGCTGGAAAGCGGCCAGAACGAAAAGCAGAAAATCCTTCACGCCATTCCTTTCTCATACATTGTGGACGGCAATGACGGCGTGCGCGACCCGCGTGGCATGTTTGCAGAAGATCTGGGCGTCGTGATGAATCTGGTGACGATGCCGGATGCGACTTACAAGAATATCGTGCTGTGCGTGTCACGCGCGCATCTGGACGTTGAGAGCGCATCTTCTGGCGCGGTTATGAGCGCTGAAGCCGTGCTTGTTGAAGACGAAATGGATAATGGCGTTGTCTGTCTCGATATGGGTGGCGGCTGTACAGGCGTCACAGTGTATCTCGATGGTAGCCTCGCATTCATGGAAACGCTGCAGGTTGGTGGCAACCATGTCACGTCTGATATTGCTCAGGGTATTGGCACGACGCTTCCTGCGGCCGAGCGAATCAAAACACTGAACGGCGCTGTGATGGCGACAGAAACAGCGCGTCGTGAGATCATTGACGCGCCGCGTATCGGTGATGAAGGTCGTCTTGAGGCGGCTGAAATGTCCCGCGGTGACCTCGTTCAGGTGATCGAGCCGCGTATGGAAGAAACATTCGAGCTGATTTCCAAAACGCTTTCGCAGTCCGGTCTTGGCGGCCGGCTCCCACGCCGTGTTGTTTTGACGGGTGGCGCAAGCGAGCTGCCGGGTGTTCGTGACCTGGCCTCCAAAATACTGGCGATGCAGGCGCGTCTGGCACGTCCTGTTAAGGCTGCGCAGCTTGGCGACGATTGTGCCCGACCAACGTTTGCGACCGCGGCCGGTCTTCTGACTTTCGATCATACGCGCGGCGGTGATCCGAAGGCGGCAAAAAAGACACCTAAGATTAACACCGAAAACTCAGGCGAAACAGGCATCTTTGGAAAAGCTGTCGAATGGTTAAAGGAAAACTTTTAACTTTTTCTCGCTTCGTTAACGCTGAATTAAGCCTGCTAAACGACCATTAACCCAATTTCCGGGATTTTTGTGTTCGATAGGGCAAGTCATATGAGTTTAGATTTACAGCCTCGGATCGTAGTATTTGGCGTCGGCGGTGCTGGCGGAAATGCGGTCGATAATATGATTAAAGCGCAGCTTCAGGGCGTTGAGTTCGTTGTTGCGAACACGGACGCACAGGCGCTGGCGCGTTCATCCTGCGAACACAAAATCCAGCTGGGGCTCGAAACGACCTCCGGTCTCGGTGCTGGCGCTCGTCCGGAAGTCGGCACAGCTGCAGCCGAAGAATCCATCGAAGAAATTAACCTTCACCTCGACGGCGCACACATGGTGTTCATCGCTGCCGGTATGGGTGGCGGTACAGGTACTGGCTCTGCGCCGGTCATCGCACGCATGGCTCGCGAGCGCGGTATCCTTACAGTTGGTGTTGTGACCAAGCCGTTCGGTTTTGAAGGCAAACGCCGCATGAACCTTGCCGAGCAAGGTCTGGAAGACATCAAGCAACACGTCGACACTCTGATCATTATTCCGAACCAGAACCTGTTCCGCGTTGCGAACGAGCAGACAACATTTGCTGACGCCTTCCAGATGGCAGACCGCGTTCTGTATTCTGGTGTTCGTGGCATCACAGACCTCATGGTTATGCCAGGCCTCATCAATCTCGACTTTGCTGACGTTCGTACCGTTATGGCGGAAATGGGCGCAGCTATGATGGGTACAGGCGAAAGCGCTGGCGAAAGCCGTGCGCTGGAAGCAGCTCAGGCTGCTGTCGCGAACCCGCTTCTCGACGACATCTCGCTGAAAGGCGCGAAAGGCGTTCTGATCAACATCACCGGCGGCTACGACATGACGCTGTATGAAGTTGACGAAGCGGCTAACGAGATCCGTAACCTGGTTGATCCTGAAGCGAACATCATTCTCGGCTCTACATTCGACGAGAATATCGAAGGCAAAATGCGCGTATCTGTTGTTGCAACCGGTATCGACGATGAAGCACCTGCCGCGAAGCCTGCGGAAAGCATTTCCGGCTTTGCATCTTCTCTCAACCAGCGCCCGGCACCGGCTGAGAAGCCAGCTCCGGCGCCTGAAGTTGTTGCTGAAGCGGCAGAAGTTGAAGCGCCGAAGCCATCTATCGTCGTGTCTGAGCCAGCTAAAGCTGTTGAAGCACCTGTCGAAGAAGAAGTTGTTGCTGAAGCTGCGCCTGAGCCAGTTGAAGAGAAGCCGGTTCGTCGTGGTAAAGTCGTCGGACGTATCGATGACACTGCGCCATACGATTATGAAGTGGGCGCTTCCTCTTATGGTCAGGACCGTGTCCGCGCTGAAGACATTTTCGGCAAAAGCCACAAGAATGACGGCCGTCGCTCTTCAGAGACAGACCGGTCTATCGAGCAACGCACAAGCGGCCTTCACAACCTCTTCGGTTGGCGCCGTCCTTCAGGCGAAACAGATGCGCCATTCGAAGATGTGAATGACACATCAAATGACTCTATGGGTCGCGGTATGCCAGCAGATGATTCCGATCTGGAAATTCCGGCATTCCTGCGACGCTCGGCGAACAATTAAGAGCTGACGCTCAACCCGGAAAGAAGGCGCCCCGCGAGATGCGGGGCGTTTTTTTTGTTTCATTACAGTGCCCTTCTGTGTGGCACGGATGCTACATTTTCAGCTTATTGCAGCAGACTGATCACGGACTGTTACAGTCGAGAATATTTACCATGATGCTGAAATATCAATAAAATCAGATGTTTAATTCGTAAATCGGAGCTTTTGGGGTTTTCGGGCGTTAAAAGCGTTACGAATCGAAACAAAGCGTGTGTTGAGCCACGGCGTTCAAACCGCAAATTACTCTCAACAGGAGTATGTTGCGTGACCAGTATCGAATTTCAGCAGACATTAGCGAGTTCCGCGATTTGCGCCGGCATCGGTGTGCATTCGGGCGAACGTGCGCGTCTTACTCTGAAACCGGCACCGGTCGGAACCGGCATCCGCTTCCACCGCGTTGATGTGCCGGAAGCGCAAGGCTGGATCGATGCGCGCGGCGACCTCGTGCATGATGTGGCGCTCGGTACAAAACTCCGTAACGAATATGGCACAACACTATCTACTGTAGAGCACCTGCTTGCCGCTGTTTATGGCCTTGGCATTGATAACATGATTATCGAAGTCGACGGTCCTGAGGTTCCGATCATGGACGGCTCCTCGTCTCTCTACGCCGATCTGATTCTCCGCACAGGCATTCGCCAGCAGGCCCGCCGTGCGCGTTACATCCGCATTCTGAAGCCGATTGAGGTTCAGGACGGACCTAAATCAGCCATGCTTCTGCCGTCTGATGACAATGGCTTCCACCTGGACGCGACAATCGATTTCGACTCAGAAGCGATTGGTCGTCAGCGTAAGTCTATCCTGCTGACGCCGCGTAGTTTTGCTCGCGAGCTGGCTTTTGCGCGAACATTCGGCTTCTACCGTGATATCAAAAAGTTGCACTCAATGGGCCTTGGTCAGGGTGCATCTATGGAAAACGCGATTGCTGTTGAGGACGATAAAATCCTCAATCCGGAAGGCCTGCGCGTCGAAGACGAATTCATTCGCCACAAAATCCTCGATGCTGTCGGCGATCTGGCGCTTGTCGGTCACCGTCTGATTGGTCGTTATGTGAGTGAGCAGCCGGGGCACTCCATCAATAACCTGCTCGTTCGCGAGGTTCTGAACCGTCCGGATGCGTGGGAATTTGATACGCTGGAAAGCGAAAGCGCAGATCGCGCCGAGACTGCGCTTGCGCACGCGCTTTAAGCGGCCCCGCAATTGAAACATCATTATAAGGCCAGCTGATCAAGGTTGGCCTTTTTGTTTTCTGAAAGTTTGCGGATGCGACCAATGGGGCATGAAGCCCTCTATTAAAGACCTTTCATGGGGAAACGTCTTGGCGTGGCCGGAACAACAGGCTATCACCGTGAAACAGTGACGATGTAAGGTGTAGTTCATGAAGTCTCGGGCGAAATCAATTCTGCTAATTTCAGCCGCAGCGCTCGCAACAGCTGGCTGTAGCCTGCTCGACAATTCCCGTAGCGAAAGCCTTGCTTATGTCGCACGTCCGGTTGAGCAGCTGTACAACACTGCGTCCGAAGCTCTCGTAAACCGCCGTTACGATCAGGCCGTGCTCCTTTATGATGAAGTTGAGCGCCAGCACCCGTATTCAGAGTGGGCGAGCCGCTCCAACATGATGTCTGCTTTCGCGAGCTATCAGTCACGCGACTATGAGCAAGCTATCACCGCAGCGCGCCGTTATATCTCGCTGCACCCCGGCAATGACGAGACTGTTTATGCCTATTATCTGATTGGCATTTGCTACTTCGAACAGATCGTTGATGTCGGCCGCGATCAGGGAATTACCGAGAACGCTTATGCGGCGTTTGATGATGTGGTCCGGCGCTATCCTGAAACAGAATACGCTGCTGATGCGCGTCTGAAAATGGACATGATCCAGGACCAGCTCGCAGGCAAGGAAATGGAAATCGGCCGCTGGTATCTGCGCCGCAACCAGCACCTCGCAGCGATCAACCGTTTCCGCGAAGTTGTGGACGAGTACCAGACGACAAGCCACACACCTGAAGCACTGTACCGTCTGACAGAGGCTTATCTGTCTATCGGTCTCGAATCAGAAGCAATGGCTGCCGCGTCAGTTCTTGGATATAACTATCCGGCGACCGAATGGTATGCTGACGCGTATGCGCTGATGGAAGACACTGGCAACACGCCTGGTGCAGAGCCGGAAGCAAACCGTCGCGGTTTCTTCGGCCTCTTCTAAAAGAATCATTTGTTCGCATTTTGTTCTCGTGATATGTAGGGTGCATGTTAATTGCATTCTCAGTCCGTGATTTCGTTTTAATTGATGCCCTGGACCTTGATGTGTGCCGGGGCTTTACGTCTGTCACCGGTGAAACCGGTGCCGGTAAATCTATCATGCTTGATGCGCTCCGCTTCGTGCTGGGCGGGAAGGCTGACAAGCGCTTCATCCGGCATGGCGCAGAACGCACCAGCGTGTCGGCAAGCTTCGAACTTGAGGCGGACCATCCTGCACGGCTGGAACTTCTCGAACGCGGTCTTCTCTCCGATGATGAGACGCTGGTCACGTTCCGACGCCTGCTATCTCAGAGCGGTCCATCGCGGATTTATGCAAACGACCAGATTGTAAGTGCGGATCTTGCGACGCAGCTCGGCAAGGACCTCGTTGAAATCCATGGTCAGCATGATGGCTCTGCGCTTCTGAATCCGAAACTCCATGGTGATGTGCTCGACGAGTTTGCTCAGGCATGCCCTCTGTTGAAGAGCGTCGCGGAAAGCTATCGCCTCTGGGCCGAAGCGCGTGACCGCGTCGAAGAGGTCGAAGCCCGTCAGAACTCTCAGGATGCAGAGATTGCCCAGCTTGAACATATGCTGGAAGAACTTGATCGTCTGAGCCCGGGCGAGGAGGAAGCCTCCCGCCTCGCGCTGGAACGGGCCATGCTGCTCAACAGCCAGAAGCTGATCGAGTGTATGACAGATGCAGACGAAGCGCTTCGCAAGTCTGATGGCGCGTCCGCATTCGGTTTGGCGGCCCGTCATCTCGACCGCGCTATGCGCTTGCCTGAACTTGCCGAAGCGCCAGAAGATAATCCGCAGCTCGTGGCTCTCAAATCCGCGCAGGATGCAGTTGAACGCGCGCTGATCGAAATCAACGAGGCGAGCATTGCGGTCGAAAGCTCTATGACGGCCTTTGATCATGATCCCGATACGCTTGAACAGGTCGAGCAGCGCCTTTTCAGCCTTCGGGCCGCTGCACGTAAGTTTGACGTCGATCCGGATGGCCTTGCGGCCCTGCATCTCGAAGCGCGTTCTAAGCTCTCCGAACTGGAAGCCTTTGACGACGTCATTGCTTCAGCGCGTAAAGCCATGGCTGAGGTTGAAAAGGTTTACTGCGAACGGGCTGACAAACTGTCAGCGCTCCGGAAATCCAGCGGTGAACAGCTCAGCTCGCTTGTCCTCAAAGAGCTTGCGCCACTGAAGCTTGAACATGCGAAATTCCGTGTCCGTATCGACCATCTGGAAATCGAGAAAGCAGGACCGAACGGTCAGGATCGCGTTCTATTCGAGGTTCAGACGAACCCTGGTGCGCCATTCGGGCCACTGAACCAGATTGCTTCCGGCGGCGAGCTTGCGCGCTTCACGCTCGCACTTCGTGTGTGTCTGGCTCATGTCCACTCTGCGACTCTGCTTGTGTTCGACGAAGTCGATCAGGGCGTGGGCGGCGCGGTTGCGGCAGCGGTTGGTGAACGCCTCGGACGCCTCGCCGATATGCGGCAGGTTATGGCCATCACGCACAGCCCGCAGGTAGCCGCATCCGGACACCAGCACTGGCACGTCACCAAACGGGTTGATGATGGCGAACGCACGGTTTCCCAGCTCAATGAACTCAAAGGCGAGGCGCGTCTGGAAGAGGTTGCGCGTATGCTCTCTGGCAGCGAGATAACAAATGAGGCGCGTGCAGCTGCAGATCGCTTGATGGCAGAGACAGTTTAAGCCAATTCTCTTGGCATGACTGATTCATTTTCTCTGCCTGAACGGCCTGCAACTCTCGACCAGAAAGCCTCATCTCTGGACGAGGCGCAGGCCGCTGCTGAGCTGGCCTATCTGGCCGATGTTATTTCACGGGCAGACAAGGCCTATTACGATGAAAGCGAGCCGCTCTTCACAGATGCAGAGTATGACTCGCTCCGTCGGCGCAACAGCATGCTGGAACGTAACTTTCCGGCATTGGTCCGCGAAGACAGCCCGACTGAAAACGTTGGTGCAGCTCCATCGAATGACTTCGCCAAGGTCGAGCACCTCGTACCGATGCTGTCGCTCGACAACGCCTTCTCTGACGACGATGTTGAAAGCTTTGTGGCACGGATGCGCCGTTTTCTGAAGCTGGATGGCAGCGATGCACTCGCTGTTATGGCCGAGCCAAAGATTGATGGCGTGTCTGCAAACCTCCTTTATCGAAATGGTGAACTGGTACGCGCCGCGACGCGCGGAAATGGCCGGGTCGGTGAAGACATCACGGCCAATATTCGCACGTTAAAAGACATTCCTGATAAGCTCACGGGTGATGACATTCCTGTGGAAATCGAAATCCGCGGTGAAGTGTATATGAGCTGGGAGTCCTTTCAGGCGCTCAATGCTCAGGCCGAAAAAAATGGTACGAAGACCTATGTGAACCCGCGCAATACTGCTTCCGGGTCGCTTCGCCAGATTGATCCTGAAGTGACGCGGTCACGACCTCTCGATTTCTTCGCCTATGGCTGGGGCGGCGTTTCCGAGCCGTTTGCCACAAGCCAGTTTGAGGCGCTCCAGAAGTTTGGTGAATGGGGCCTTCCGATCAATCCACTCGTGAAGCGATGTGAGGCGGTCAGAGACCTCATCGAGCATTATAATCTGATCCAGTCTAAACGCTCCGAACTTGGCTACGATATTGATGGTGTCGTCTATAAAGCAGACCTTCTTGAGTATCAGTCGCGCCTAGGTATGCAGTCGCGCGCGCCGCGTTGGGCGATCGCGCACAAATTCCCTGCCGAAAAAGCCGAAACCACAGTCGAAGCGATCGATATTCAAGTCGGTCGAACGGGCTCTCTCACACCCGTCGCCCGCCTGACACCTGTAACGGTTGGGGGCGTCGTGGTGTCGAATGCGACGCTTCACAATCAGGATTATATCGCCGGTTACCGCCGGACGGATAAGGGAACTGAAAAAGTTACTCATGACATCCGGATCGGCGACAAGGTGCTTATCCAGCGGGCAGGGGACGTCATCCCGCAGGTCCTGCATGTGGTGAACCCGGATCGCGCTGACCGCGGCGACGTCTTCGAGTTTCCTGATACCTGTCCGCGTTGCGGCTCGCTGGCTGTGCGGGATGTCGATACCAAGACCGGCGAGGAAGACGCACGCGTTCGCTGTACAGGCGGGCTGATCTGTCCGGCACAGGCACTGGAACGTCTAAAGTACTTCGTTTCTCGCAAGGCGCTCGACATTGATGGCTTTGGCGAGAAACAGATCGAACTGTTCTGGTCGCGCAACATCGTCAAAACACCGGCTGATATTTTCAGGCTTCCAGAAGCGATTGAACGCGAAGGCTTTGATCCCCTCGGAAGCTGGGAAGGGTTTGGCGAAACGTCAGCCCGTAATCTGTTCGCGGCTGTTGATGCGCGCCGGTCTGTCCCGTTTGCGCGTCTTCTGACGGGCCTCGGCATTCGCCATGTCGGTGATGTTGTCGCCAGAAGCATCGCCACCAGCTTTGCCAAATGGAATGATTTCCACGCCCTCATGTGGGCGGCAGGTGAGGTCCCTGAGGGGCTTCAGGCCTATGAGGCAATCCGTCTTGCTAACCGGCTGACAGACCGTGTGGCGCTCGCGTTGTTCGATATCGAACTTGGCGACGATAAGGGCGAAGCCTGGCCCAACCCGCTGATCGAAGCGCTGCATGGTGCTGGACTGACCTGGCGCGGCGATATCTCTGAAACGCTGAGCGCGCTTTTTGAAGACCGCGCTGCCTTTGAAAGCGAGATTGAACGCCTGAAGCCGGTCCATGCCGCCTTCCGCTCAATTGAGGGGATCGATGGCCTCGGTATGGCGGCGGCCAATTCGTTGATCGCCTTCTATGAGGAGCCTCACAACCGCGACGTACTGCGTGATCTTGTCGGTGCGCCGGATGGCGAGGGCGGGCTCGTCACCGTTGAGGATGTCGAGGTCGTGGAAGCGAGCGCAGATTCGCCGGTGGCGGGGCTTACGCTCGTCTTCACGGGCACGCTGAGAGAAATGACCCGTGATGAAGCCAAGGCGCGCGCACTGGCTCTCGGCGCAAAAGTATCAGGCTCGGTGTCCGCAAAGACTGATATTCTGATTGCCGGCGAAAAAGCCGGCTCCAAGCGCACCAAGGCTGAAAGCCTTGGCGTGCGTGTGATTTCTGAAGCCGACTGGATCGAGATGATTTCCTGATCGTGCCTTTCTAGAAAGGCGCGCAGGCGGTTTTCATCCAGTCAGCGACGTCCGGATAATCGGAAAGCATCGGGACGACGGTGTCAGCGACTTTCTTCAGATAGTCGTTCACCCATTTCAGCTCTTCTGGCGTCAGAAGCGACGTGTCGATCAGGTTGCGCGCATAAGGCGCCAGCGTGATCGGTTCGAAGCCCATAACCGGGCGGAAGCTGTTTGGCAGCTCTTCAAAGTCGGTCACGTATTGAAGGTTCTCGATACGAATGCCGTACTGGCCTTCTATGTAGTAACCCGGCTCGTTGGACACGATCATGCCCGGCGCGAGCGGCGTTGCGTTCCAGCCTTTGGCAATACGCTGCGGGCCTTCATGCACGCCGAGATACGCGCCGACGCCATGGCCCGTGCCGTGATCATAGTCCAGACCGGCCATCCAGAGCGGCTGACGGGCAATCGCATCGAGATGCGTGCCGGTCGTGCCTTCAGGGAAGCGGATCATGGACATGGCCACATGGCCTTTCAGCACCAGAGTATAGTGCTTGATCATCTCCGCTGTCGGCTCGCCAATGGCGACTGTACGGGTGATGTCCGTTGTGCCTTCAAAATACTGGCCACCGGAGTCGACGAGGAAAAGATTACCCTCGGTGAAGGTCGCGTTGGACGCTTTGCTGACGCGGTAGTGAGCCATTGCGCCGTTAGACCCGAAAGCTGAAATCGTCTCGAACGAAATATCCTTCAGAACGCCTGTGTCATTGCGGAAGCCTTCCAGCTTGCGCACAGCGTCGATCTCAGTGGTCTTGCCCGGCTCAATGCCTGTCTCCAGCCAGTGAAGGAAGCGCGCTATCGGAACGGCATCGATTTCGTGGGCACGTGCAGCGCCGGAGATCTCAGCAGAGTTCTTTGTGGACTTCGGCAGAGCAACCGGGTCGGCCGCCTCCATAATGGTCGCCTTGCTCCGCTTCAGGGTTGAGAACACCCATTCAGAAGCTGTGGCAGGGTCCGCCCAGACTGTTTTCTCTTTCAGGTCAGCCAGACCCTTATTGAGCTCGTTGATGTCGCGGATAGACACCTGATTGCCGAGATGCTCACGGATTTCGTCCGTGACCTTTTTCGGCGCAACGAATAGCTCGGCGCTGCCATCGGCATGCAGAATGGCGCGGCCCAGAGGCAGAGGCGAACAGCGCACATCGCTGCCGCGAATATTGAACAGCCACGCAATGCTTGGCGGCGCGGTGATGATAGCTGCATCAGCGCCTTCTTTGCGGAGTTTCGCGGCAATCGCCTCACGCTTCTCCGCCGAGCTCGTGCCAGCGTATTTGAGGTCCTGCGGTACCAGCTGGGTCATAGGCTGGCGTGGTCGGCCCTTCCATGACTGGTCGATCGGGTTCTTCGACAGCGCCTTTGCAATTGCGCCAGCCTTTTGCAGCGCAAGACGAAGCGCCTTGGCTGTGTGCGGCGTCATCACGCGCGGGTCATAGCCAATGACCTTACCCTCAAGGTCCATGTCTGCGATCAGATCGAACGGGCCGGGCGGATCGAATTTCTGGATGTCGAACAATTCCTGATCGACCTGTTCAAGCACCTGAATGGAGTAGCGCCCGTCGACATATATGATCGCTTTGTCGGACAGGATGAACGCCGCCCCGGCAGAGCCCGTGAAGCCGGTCGCCCATGTCAGGCGCTGGTTCGCCTCAGGCTGATACTCGTTCTGATATTCGTCTTCGTGCGGCAGGTAAAAGCCGTCAACGCCTCGTGC
Organism: Ponticaulis sp.; assembly: GCA_002723155.1. Classification (GTDB taxonomy): domain Bacteria; phylum Pseudomonadota; class Alphaproteobacteria; order Caulobacterales; family Hyphomonadaceae; genus Ponticaulis. The sequence continues at coordinate 233,006 of PBNO01000004.1, forward strand.
TTTCATCGTTTCGCGAAGCAGGGGCAGGTGAGTGCGGCCAATTTCCGGGCCGCCGCGGACGTCGAATGTTTGTCTCATACACTAGGAGATAGCAGGGATAAAACGCCTGTAAATGCCCAGCATGTGGGAAAGATCACCGGAAGGCGGTTAAGGATGCAGCTTATGCGTCCTCAAAACCTTCAAAAGCTTTCAGCGCGTCCGTATTGCCAGCCTCAAGCGCTTTAATGAGATCGGCGAGATCGTCTTTGCGCGTGGTTTTCTTGGCCGGCTTCACCGTGAGCGGCTTCTGGTAAACCAGAGTAGACCAGCCATCGCGGCGGATACGGTCAACCAGCTTCAGGCCGCGACCGGCAAAGGCGCCCCGCACGCTTGGTTCCTGGAAGGTCAGGAGGCCCGAGAGGATAACCACACCGCCTGGCTTCAGAACGCGGGTCAGATCGCCAGACATGCTGATCAGCGGCTTTGCGAGGATATTCGCAAAGATTGTATCGTAAGGTGCTGACGTCTGGATAAGTTTCGCCTTTGTGCCTTTGGCTTCGACGAGCTTGACCTGATTGGCGACCTTGTTGTTCTCAACATTCACCTGAGAGACGCGAACGCTGACCGGGTCGATATCGCTGGCAATCGCAGACGTACCGCCGCGCTTAACCGCTGCGATGGCCAGAACGCCCGAGCCTGTGCCGACATCAAGCACTTTGCCGATCTTGCGACGGCGCGCATGGTTTTCCAGCGCAAGCAGGCAGCCTGCAGTCGTGCCGTGGTGGCCTGTACCAAATGCGAGACCCGCCTCGATCCAGAGCGGAATGCGACCCGGATGGCCTTTGGCGAGCTGGTGTGCACCGGCGACGACGAACGGCCCGGCATGCACGGCAGGAAGCCCTTCAAGAGACATGGCAACCCAGTCCATGTCTTCCAGTTCCTGAACCACAGGGCTCAGCTCCGGCGCGATAAGCTCCATAATGCCTGCGCAACCATAGGCCGTGTCGAAGTCGGACGCATACGCATCGATACGCCAGAGCGTACGGCTCTCTTCCTTCGTGTCGACAGCGTCGGCAGGAGACGGATCGAGCCATGTCAGCGCGTCGGCCACGGCTTCAATCACTTTACGGGGTGCAGTTGCAGATACCATGTACATGACGCCCATAAACTACGGAACGGGCGTCGGTGGAATACCTTTTTTTCGTCTCGCGATGAGGTCCGAAAATTGCCTATCGGCTGAGCGGAGCTGCTTCGGTGTCGGTCACCGCAAGGCGCGGGTCGATCCATGGCGGGAAATCGAACGGATTACGTGGTGTGAGCCCGCGGCCCCAAACGCCCGCCTGATAGGTGCCGGTCAGAACTTCATAGTGGAGGTGAATGCCTGTCACGTGGCCGGACGCGCCCATGCGGCCAAGCGGCTCACCATAGTGCACGGTCTCGCCAACTTCGATATTGTCCTCGACATATTCAAGGTGGGCGTAGCGCGTGTAGACGCCGCTGCCATGATCAATGAGGATGGAAAGACCGAAACCGGAGTTATAGCCCGCTTCAAGGATTGTGCCTGCACCGCCAGAAAACACGCGGCTGGCCGGACGGGATGTAATATCCAAACCATTATGCGGGCGCGTTCTGCCATTCAGTGTGCGAATACCAAAGCCGGAGCTGACGCAGGCATTGTTGGCCGGAGCGGTCACGAGCGGCACGCCGTTCACGACAACAAGACGGGAATATTCGATCACTTCGCGGTTGGAGTCTGTGTCCGGCGCATTTGATACGCTCGAGCCTGAGCACAGAAAGAGCCGCTCATTCGGATAGAGACGTTCCACGTTTGCTTCGATGACCGGTCCACTTGCTGGCGGGACTGTGGCTTGCGTGCGTCCGTTTCTGACAGGTGCCGGATTGCTCGCACAGGCGGCGAGAAAGAGAGCGCTGGCGGAAAGTACGGCTATCGAACGCAACATGTCTGACCCTCAGGATTTCTTTCGCGTGACGTGGTGTGACTATGGAAAACACCAGATTAACCCTCAGGGGGTGAACGTTCGATAAATGTCGCTGCGTGCAAGTGCGGAAAATTCGGCTAAGGTGTCTGAATGACAGCGGAGGGTGCAACATGAAGCATATACTGACGGCCGCTTGCGTAAGCGCGGCGAGCGCGCTGGTCGCGCAAACCGCCTTCGCAGACGGGTATCCGCCTTGCCATTACGCGCCGGGCTATTCGATCGATTATACAGACTCTACCGAAGCCTTCCTGATGGTGAACTGTCTGGCCGATCCTGATCCTGTCGTCAGAGACGAAATCGCCTACACCACCATTGTTGAAATTCTGCGCAACCACACACCCGATGCGCCGGAACTCTTCGAGCTGATGAACATGCTGATCGAGCGTCTGGATGAAGCCGGCAGTGACCCGAATGGCTTTCAGGGCCCGTTTGTTGCGCTGGCGCTGGCAGAGATTGCACGGACCGACCGCGTGCATGGCTGGATGAGCACCGATATGAGGTCAGACCTCGTCACCATAGGTGCAGAATATCTTTCCGGCGTGAGTGACTATCGCGGCTTTGATGACGACGAAGGCTGGCGGCACGGCGTCGCACATGGCGCAGACCTTTTAATGCAGCTCTCGCTGAACGAGGCGATCACCGAAGATGATGCGCTGATGATCCTTGCCGCGATAGCAAGCAAAGTCGCGCCTGCGGATGGCCCTGCCTATACCGCTGGCGAGCCGGAACGCCTTGCGCGGCCTGTTCTGTTTCTCGCAAGGTCCGGCAAGGTGAGGGATGAGACATGGGATGCGTTCTTCGCGATGATCGCACCGGATGAGAGCGACCCGCGCTGGCAGGCACCGTACGCATCGCAAGCCGGCCTTAACACCCTGCATAACACCCGGGCCTTCGCAAACACGCTATATGTAAATGGCGATGTGAGCGATGCCGAAGCCCTTAATGCGCTTCGGGACCGCTCACTCGAATTGATAATTTCCCTGCCTTAAAAAAAGGCGGGTCAGGCGACAATGCTTAGGAAGTTCTGAGGGGCAGAAACTGTCGCCTGACCACGTGGAGAATAGCCGGATATCTGGGCGCCGCTGAAGCCTGTCTGGGGTTCCAGATCTTCATTGCGGACGTCGAACCCTCGCTCCTGGGCAAAAGAACGAAGGCCGTCTAAATCGACATCGCCCCGATCCGACACGAAATTCGCAGCCTCATCGCCAAAACGGGCCGCAAGGTCTGTGCGGGTGGTGGCGGTCCGTTCTTCTGCGATGAGGTTTGTCAGGGCGTCGAGATCCACTACGCCTGACTCCGAGACTACTCCGTCGGCACCCTGACCGAAAACATCGGTCAGGCGGGTAGAGAGTGCTTCTGTATCAATCTCGGAACTGCGAATAGTTTCCCGAAGTCGCTCTAGTGGTCCTGGGGGTGGAGGAAGATCGAGCTGGCTCGGGCGTTGTGCAGCCTGTTCAGGCTGGACGGGGGCGGAACCACCAAACGGCTGCAATGCAGCGTATGCTGAGGCTCGCGATATACTATCAACCATGTTGTTGCTCCTCGTGTTTCTACAAGGCGCATCTGCTGGAGGGCATCAGAGCGGCTTTCGCCATACCCATATCTGCCTTCCGCTCGGGCTGGGTGACTTCTGTCACTGCCGATACGTCGGTCTGTGATCTTAAGAATACGTTCAAAGGTTTTAACAAAAGTTACCAGAGCTTGATGAAATCTTAAGGCTCCTCGGGCCTGATGGTCTGAAACAAGCCGGACCATAACCGGCGGGGACAGGGTGAAAACCGATGAAGCTATTTCGATATCTTCCGATTGATGACGCGTTCTGGCGCGAACTGACAGGATCAGAGCTCTATTGCGGGCATGCTGACGGGCTCAATATAAATGATCCGCCCGAGTGTCGGATAGATATGGAAGCGGCCATCGCCCGCGCCCGCGCTGTTGTGACAGACCGGGAACGCCTTGAAGAAATCGCCTTTCTGGAACGCCGCCTGGACCGGTATGAGGAAAAGCGCAGCGCCATGGGGGTCTGCTCTTTCAGCGCCGTGCCGGACAATACCGTGAACTGGTCCCGCCGCGCAGATGATCATAAAGGTGTCTGCCTGACTTATAGCCTGCCCGACGATTATATCATCCGTCCGTTTCCACGAGCCGATGCCGGCTCTGTCCTCCTTGGTGTGCAGCCGGTAAAATACGGCAACAACGCCGTGACCGAATGGCTGGTGCATGGCGATTTCTACGCCCCGACCGGTGGCTCTATCGTCGATAACGCCGCCGTGCGTTCCGTCACCACCAAAGGCATAGCCTGGGCCTATGAACAGGAAGTCCGCCTGCTCACGCATGAAAAGACCAATTTCCGCCTGCCGCTGGACAGTCTCAATCAGGTGATGTTCGGCATGTCGATCAGCGATGAGGCCAAACAGCAGATTGCCCGACGCGCCAAAGAGCGGAACCCGTCAGTGAAATTCCTGCAGGCCCAGCCGAGCGCGGCCTCTGACTATGGCATGCACGTCATGCTGACAGATTTCGTCTAGGCCGCCGGCGCGCAGGCGTGGGTGCGGTGCATCTTCGCCTCTTTCAGCCAGTCCCAGCCGAACGCCTCGTCTGTGTCCCCGTTGGCGCGGCGCAGCTCCAGCTTTTCGAGCGCTTCTTCCAGAGTGGGTTCATGGCCTTCGGGCACCCACCACATAACGAAATGCATTTCGCCAAGCACTTCGAACCATTCCTCGCGGCGCTCATAAAACTTCTTATGGACAGTGCCCCAGACAAAGCGTTCAAGGCTTTCCACATCGCGCCAGACGGTCAGGTTCGCCACATGCTGCGGGTCGCCCTCAATCTTTGCATCAGTATTGCCCGTGCCGGGTTCGCCCGAGCCTTCCATCATCCAGACAAAGCCCGGCATGCGTTTGCCGAGCCCGTTGATGAGATCGAGATTGTCCATGAAGTCCTTCACTCGCGGATCATCCGTCGGCGCAACAAGTCGCCCGACATTCAGCTCTGCCAGATGATATTTCATGATGTGTCCCTTCCGTCCTGAAGGAGAGGTGGGGGCTGACAGCGAAGAACGCAATTACCGATTAGTCCCGCAGAAGAAATTCAGCGCGTTCGCGGATCGCCGGTCGTTTTGAGGCTTTAAGGCGCTCAATAACAGGTCTGAAATCAGCAATGTCCGTTCGCGTTGTGATGAGGGACTGAAGCGCCGTTTTTACGATAAGTGGTGATTTGTCTTTGAGGGCCTCTGCATAAAGCTGATGAACGTCCACGGAAATTGAAAGCGGGCGTGAGACGATCTGCGGAACGCGGCGTTTTTCGTTAAAGAGCTTGTCGATCCACTCGAATTTGTATCCGTCCTGCCATTTGATATTACCGTTCAGCAGTGGCTGGAGCGCTATGGAGCGAACCGAGGGGCGCAAAGACGTGTTCGACCAGATGTCCGGAAGAAATCGGTCTGTTTCGGCATGAACAAGCAGGCGTTTAAGCAGATTTTCAGGGCGTGACTCCAGGCCCGCTGTCAGTCTGGAAATCAGCGTTTCGACGATATCCGGCGTAAAAAGAAAACCATTGAGCGCATTGATTTCCTGATGCTCCATGCGTCCGAAACGGCCGGTCTCTTCGAAGAGATAGCTTGCAACGCCGTCTATCAGCGCGCGCTTTGTCGAGGGGAGTGACCTTTGCATGGCTTGTAGCGCCGCGGCGCGCACATTCGGCACCCAGTCGTTCAGTAGATAGCAGAGCGACAAAACCTCGAATTCGCTTTTGCAAGGTGCTGAAATCGCGTTTGCTGCCGCTTCACGCTCATATCCGTTTCCGGAAAAGATAAAAAGAAACGGAGACTGCGCAGCTTCGTCCAGACGCGTTTTTCCGCGCCGCTGCTGGATGTGGGCATAGAGGAGAAAGCTCTTGAGGTCGTCGCGAACCGGAATGAAAGAGTGCACGGCCACCGCTTTCAGATCGGCGCGGATTTTCTCGTAAATGATATGATTGGTGAAACCGAAAAGTGTCGGCTTGAGTAACTGCATAAGGCGTTTCTGCAGCTCGGGCTTAAACAGTGTGCTCCTGCGCCAGCGGACCTCTTCGATGGTTGGGTATTGTCCGGGGCGCATCAGATTTGTCCATTGTTTCCGCGATTTTAGCATTGGATACCCAATTGGAACATTTCGCAATCTGCGGGTGCGCCGCTATCCGTCGGAACTGGGCTCCGGCGGTTTTTTGATCTGCCTCTCAATATAGTCAGAGGCGTCTGATGTTCGGGGGAGGCGGTGGGTCGAGACAGGATAAATCCGGCAGGCCAGCATAAGGATCGGGCCGGATACCGAAGCCGATCTCTTCCAGCTTTGCTGACGCCAGATAGTGAATGAAGTTCACGTCCTTGCGCTCAGCCTGCGTGGCCGCAGAGGCCCATAATTCTTCGGGCGGGCAGAAGTTTGCCAGCGGCGCAAACCAGAGCAGATGAGGGATTTGGTTTGGTTCTCGTGCCGCAGACACCCGCGCAGGCGGGTGTCCATGCTTGGTTCTAGCCGCCCTGTACTCAGCAACTTCATAGGCATGGGTTCCCGTCTGCACGGGAACCGGCGGTGACAAACTCGCTGGTTTCGTCTGGGCGTTCGATTGGTGCGGCAGCCCTGAGCGCGTTCCATGTTCGCCGCAGGCGGACGGGGACAATTCAGAAAGAACAACTCTTCGCGCGAGATTAAGCGCAAAGCGGTCAGCGTGCTCCAGCACATGAGACAGGCGCTTCAGGCGGGCAAAGAGATGCCCCGCTTCCACAAGCTGCAAACGATCCGGCAGGAAGGTATAGCGGCGCGAGCTGCCACGGCTCTTGCGGCCGCGCGCCTCGATGACAGGTGTCAGAACGCTGAATGCAGGCAGACGTGGCAGGTCGCGAAGCTGGTCGCGCAGGGCTTCATCTTCCCGCTCGGCAAGGCGCATTTCCTGTGGCGCGTTATGGCTTTTGCGTGATTTTGCGAGCGTGAACCGGCCGAGCGCGATCAGCTCTGCGGTCAGAAACAGGATGAAACAGCGCAGCAGGTATTCCAGCCGTTTCACATGGGTGAGGCCGTCGCTCATAAAGCGGCGCTGCATATAAGGGCGCCTGGTTTGAACGCCCTCTGGCGGGGCTTCGCAGTCGCCCTCTGCGCTATGATGTGCGCCCGCAATATAGCCCTTCAACCGGCGGGCAATTTCCCGCGGCTCATAGGACAGAATTTCTTCAGGGGCAGACACATCCGACATGACGGGAAGTGTGGGGGTGGGATGCGCGACGTTGGATTGTTTTTAGGTGGAAAAACGTAGGGTGGATTAGATCGTAAGATCGTAATCCACCGTTAGACGGGTTAGGCCGCGCGTTCCCATCCATCTTTGTACCGATGCCATGACGAGTGCGGCCAATCGGCTGGATTGGCCACATATCCATGTTTCACAGGGTTCCAATGGATGTAATCCATGTGTGCGCCGAGGTCGGCATCATCGCGGATAAGATGTTCCCAGTATCGGCGCTGCCATATGGCACGTTCGCCATGGCGGCGACCGGTCGGTGCGTGTCCCAGAGATTTGGTGAAATGGGTTTTGATCAGTCGCAGCCGTTTCGCGAAATCATGATCATCCTCCGGCAGGCGCCAGATTGTGTGAAAGTGGTCGGGGAGAAACACCCACGCGATCGTCTCGAAAGGATACTTAGCGCGCACTTTTTCAATGCATTGGTGCAGGAGACTGATTTCGTCCAGCAGCAGTCTTGAAGATCGGTCATCAAGACAAACAGTAAAAGCATAAGTGCCACCCGGCACGAAGAGACGACGATAATTTGGCATGAATTGGAACATACCAAGAACATCTGTGATTGAAAAGATAAAATGTAGGGTGGATTAGCGCAGCGTAATCCACCAACGTTCAGGTTTGTGGTGCATTACGACATGCGTCTAATGCACCCTACGGGGCTTGAATAGTGCATACTGTTTCCAGCGGGAAAATGTCATGGTTTGGCCGCTCTCGCGGTCCATTCGAGGCAATTATTGCGTCGAGACCATTTAGCCACTCATCAAATTCCTCTCGCGGAATTTCCCCCAGTTCGACGAACTGAACATATCGAGCGGTCAACTCGCACCTCACATGCTGTAAACCTAAAAATGGGTGGTAATTGTCGGACAAAGCCAAATTAGAGAACGCTATAAATTGTTCTACTGAGCCGCCTTGATTCAAGGTGAAGTAATCAATTAGCGCTGCACAGTTATCGGTGAGTGCAACCTGCAATAACCGCGAATGGGCGCGAACATCTTGTACCGGTCCACAAGTACGATTGAAGTCTGTGACAATTCCACTGGGTAGCTCAATACGCGAGGCACTCGAGCACCCAAAGCATATGAACACAAGCATCGGGAAAATCACGATGTGAGCGGTCTTCATTTTAGCCTGAACGATCATAGCCCGTTCTCACTTTTCGCCGGCGCCTTAGTGATTCGCGGCAGCAATATAAGTGCAGCGTACTCCACCCTACCGGCTAAGCCGCCTCAAGGAACGTCGCGATGACCTTCTTCGTGCCGGCTTTTTCAAACTCCACCGTCATCTTCGCGCCTTCAATGACTTCCACGCGGCCATAGCCGAATTTGATGTGGAAGACGCGCTGGCCAATTTTAAAGCTGGATTTGCCGGGCGCTGAGGAGGCGATGAGTTCAGCCTTGCCATCAATGGTTGGCGGGGCAGAGCGCTTACGCTCTGTCTTTTTCATGCGCTGCCAGCCGGGTGAGGAATAAGAGCTACGCTCACCCAGATCTTCAAAACTGTCAGAGGTTGTGCCCCCAAAGCTGGACCCGCCAAAGCCGCCATAGCCCTGGTTCTGGCCATAGCCGGTCTCGCTCACGGCTTCGACATTTTCATGCGGCAGCTCGTCCACAAAACGGGACGGGATGACAGACTGCCAGCGGCCATAAATCTGGCGGTTGGCGACAAAGGAAATCCGGCAGCTCTGGCGCGCGCGGGTAATGCCTACATAGGCAAGGCGGCGTTCTTCCTCGAGGCCTTTATTGCCGTTCTCATCGATAGAGCGTTTGGACGGGAAGACTTCCTCTTCCCAGCCCGGCAGGAAGACGAGCGGCCATTCAAGACCCTTCGCGCCATGGAGCGTGATGATCTGGACTTCATCATCCGTACCGCTTTCGGTGGAGGCATCCATGACGAGCTGAACGTGCTCCAGAAAGGCAGCGAGGCTGTCAAACTGGCCCATCGCGTTGACGAGCTCTTTCAGGTTGTCGAGCCGCGTTGCCGCCTGTGGCGAACGGTCTGCGCGCAGCATGTCTGTATAGCCGCTCTCATCGAGTATTTGTTCGGCGAGTTCGGTATGGCTGATGCCGGCATGGTGCTTGTCGCGCCACATATCCAGATGGTTCATGAAGCTGGTCAGGCCGCGCTTTGCCGCGCCTTTGACTTCGTCTGTCTGCAGAACCATGCGGCAGATCGTGTTGAGCGAGCGGCCATCCTCACGGGCAATGGCTTGCAGCTTTTGCAGGGACGCAGCACCGACGCCGCGCTTTGGCTGGTTCACCACGCGTTCGAAAGCGAGGTCGTCATCCTCAGAGCGGATCAGGCGGAAATAAGCCATGGCATCGCGGATTTCAGCGCGCTCGAAGAAGCGCGGGCCGCCAATCACCTTGTATGGAATTCCCAGCATGATGAAGCGTTCCTCGAACGCTCGCATCTGCCATGAGGCGCGCACCAGCACCGCGCAATCTGCCAGCTGGCCGCCGCCGCGCTGCCATTGCTCGATATCTTCACCGATCAGGCGGGCTTCGGCCTCGCCATCCCAGATGCCGCGCAGCTGGACTTTTTCGCCCATATCGCCCTCGGTCCAGAGCGTCTTGCCGAGGCGTCCGCGGTTCTCCTGAATGATGTGTGAGGCGGCTGCGAGGATATGGCCGGTGGAGCGATAATTGCGCTCCAGGCGGATCACTTCTGCGCCGTCGAAATCCTGCTCGAATTTGAGGATGTTCGTCACTTCTGCGCCGCGCCAGCCATAGATGGACTGGTCGTCATCGCCCACGCAGCAGATATTGCCGGTGCCGCGCGCCAGAAGCCGCAGCCACAGATACTGGGCGATGTTGGTATCCTGATACTCGTCTACGAGGATGTAGCGGAACTTGTTGTGGTATTCCTCCAGCACATCCGGATTTTCCTGAAACAGGCGGATGGTGAGAAGCAGGAGGTCGCCAAAGTCGCACGCATTCAGAACGCTGAGGCGTTTCTGGTAAATGTCATAGACTTTGATGCCTTTGCCGTCTGCGAACTGATAGGCCTCGTCCGGCGGCACTTTACCCGGCAGCAGCGCGCGGTTCTTCCAGCCATCAATGAGGCCCGCCATGAAGCGCGGCGTCCAGCGTTTCGGGTCGATGCCCTCGGCTTCGATGATCTGCTTGCAGAGGCGGATCTGGTCATCTGTATCGATGATGGTGAAGGTGGATTTGAGGCCCACCAGCTCTGCATGTTTGCGCAGGATTTGCGCAGAGATGGAGTGGAAGGTGCCGAGCCAGCGCAGGCCTTCGCCTTCCGGCCCGATCAGGTTCATCGCGCGTTCGCGCATCTCGCGGGCGGCCTTGTTGGTGAAGGTCACACACAGCGTTTGCCACGGCTTGGCGCGGCCTGTGCGGATGATGTGCGCAAGGCGGGTTGTCAGAACGCGCGTCTTGCCTGTGCCCGCGCCCGCCAGAACGAGAAGCGGGCCATCGACTGTTTCGACAGCGCGTTTCTGCTCCGGGTTCAAACCCTCAAGATAGGAGGTCGGCTGGCCGGTTGGACGCGCCATGGCCATCTGGGAAAGCGGGATCTGGTCTGACATTCTGTACGTACGATTTTTCTAGGGAATGATTCGCGTTTCGTTCTACTCTAACATGGGGTGAGAACGGGGAAAGTCAGCCTCTGAGATTCATCAGGGAATTACAGGGAGATTTTGGTGCCGGACAAAGTGAATGAACTCAGATTTCAAGCTGGAGTCTGGTATTTTCGTCTGCATCTCGGGCTGGGCGAGGTGAGCGACCTCAATGCGTGGGCTGACGAGGAGATTTTACGGCATGGCGAGCTGCCGGAGGGGTTTCTGGAGCTCAGCCTCGTCACTTCGGAGCAGGACGCGCTGTTGCTCCTGAATGCACAGACCGCAGGCGAGTTCAGCCTCGATATGTGCCGTTCGGCGCTGGCAGCGCTTTCGCCGGATGCCGACATGTCATTCGTGCGGGCAAGGCATATGATCAAATTTCTTCTGGATTGGACCTTCGAGACAGATTGGGCCTGGAACGGTTGGGGCAGAGTTATTCAAAGTCTGGAAGAGTACGTGGATTGTTACACTCACGAACCTGACGTTTATCCCATGCCGCAGAACTTTCCCAATTGGGTCCGCGATCTATTTCTGGCCTTAAGCCGGGAAGAGGACGCGCCTGAAATTCATCCGTGGCCCGAAAGAGCGCGCGACCACTCGTAATCTCACCCGATAAACCGGTCCTGAAGCCAGAGAATGCTCGGATAGGCTGCGATCCATGCCAGCACGAACCGGTTGAGGCCAAAAAACATGGCATTGGACAAGTGAAAGCTCGCCGCCAGCACCAGAAACGGGATGAGCGTGTATTTCGAAGCGAGGCTGAGCGGGAATAAAAGCTCGCAGATCATGACGAGCCAGCTGCCTGCCAGAAGCAGCGTTTTCCTGTCTGCCAGCCCGCGTAAATTCTCTGCCACCGGATAGGCCGAAAAGGCAAACACATCGCGCAGGGCGCGGCCTGTGCGCCAGTCCGGATTTCTGATCTTCACCCAGCCCGATATGAAATAGGAGAGGGTGAGCTGCAGGCCGAGATAGCCGAAGGCTAGCTCTTTCCAGTTTTCCTGCGGCAGCCAGTGCGCAAGCGTCAGGCAGAACAGAATGAGCAGGCTCATTCTGTCCGAACCACCATTATACGGACCTTCAAACCGGTGCAGAATGAGTACGGCAAGCCCGCTCATGGCGAGGCAGATATAGGCCGAGTATGCGCCGATCTCCGGATAGAGTAGCAACAGGCAAAGGATGAGCCGCAGGCTGAAGAGTAGGCGCTCTTTGCCGCCCGCGCGGATATGCTCCACGCTTGGCATGATGAGCGCGATAGCGAGGAGTATCTCCGTCCAGCGCATGGCAAGATCGAGCGTCATGCGAGCGGCTCCGGCGCGGAGGTGTAGAGGATGTCCTGCGCCAGCGCTTCATCCTCGCGGTGGATGAAGACGAGGCGAAAGCGGAATTGCGGCGCGTCCGTTTCGGCTTTCAGGTCGCGCTTCATACGTGTCAGGATTTCGCGTGCCGAATGCTCCGGCGTGATGTCTTGTGAGAGGCGCTCTGCGCAGGAGACGAGGAACAGGCTCGCATTCCAGTGCGGGTTCCAGATCAGGCGCCGCAGCATGGTCAGAAGTGAGATGTTGTCAGGCCTCGGGCGAAACGCCTGCCAGTCACCGCATGGCTTACTGGCGTCATCCAGCAGCTGGTACTCAATCCGCGGAGACGGTGCGATCACGTCAAAGAAGTTCCAGGACGGAATAAGCGCGGGCAATATGAGCTGGACAGTGCGGAGCATGAAACGTCAGGCCTTGAAGAGGTCCGACGCATCATGGTGCGAGCCGGTTAAGAGAAGCTTTTCGCGCCGGCGACCGTCAGAACCTGTCTGCGCGTATCTGTTTCTCGAACACGCCGCCGCCCACAGTTGCCTGCACGATCACGGTCGCCATGGATACGGCGATCAGAACCGCGGCTGAGGTTTCATACGAGCCGGTAAGCTCGAAGACGATCAGCGTGGTCGAGATTGGCGCGCCGAGAACTGCCCCTGAAATCGCGCCCATGCCGACCAGCGTGAAGAAGCTCTGTGCCATCTCACCATGACCGGTAAGCGCGGCCATGATGGCGCCGAACACGCCGCCCACCATGGCGCCGACAAAGATAGAGCTTGAGAAGACGCCGCCGCCAAAACGCGCGCCAATACAAATAGTCGTTGCCGCGATTTTTGCGACGGCGAGGATCAGCATGAAGGCGGCGCTATAGCCGGTCGCGATGGCGGTTGCCGTTGCTTCATAGCCGACGCTCAAGACCTGCGGATAGGCGAGGGCGAAGACACCGATAATGAGGCCGGCGATTGGCGGCAGCATCCAGTGCGGAATTTTGATCTTGTCTGCGAACCGGCTGCCAATGTGAGGCGCGGCAACCCATGCGCGGATCATCACAATCGCAAGACCTGCTGCGATCAGCCCGACAAATGGCGTGCCGATGAAGAAGATCACCGGTGGGTCATCGAATACGGGCGGCGCGAAGACAGCGTTATTGCCAAAGATCAGACGGGTGACGAGTGAGCCGGACACGCTGGCAACGGCAATCGGCCCGATGTCAGATGTCCGGTAGCGGCCGAGAACGACTTCGTGCGCAAAGAGCAGGCCTGCGAGCGGCGCGTTAAACGAGCTGGCGACGGCAGCGGCTGCGCCGCATCCAAGTAGGGCGCGGATCTGGGCTGGTGTAAGGTTGAAGCGGTGGGCGAAAAAGCCGGAGAGCACAGCGCCCACGTGAACGGCTGGTCCCTCCCGGCCCGCACTCGCGCCTGAGCCGAGTGATGCCACGGCAATCAGAAAGGTCTGAAGGCCGTCTTTGAGCGACATATGCAGGGAAACGAGAGGAGTTGTGCGCCCGCGCCGGTCCAGTACGTGACGGCGGGCTTCGATGACGTCGCGAATGCCGCCAATGCGCGGGTCGCCGCGAATACCGAGCTTGAGGCCGATATAGAGAAGCGCTGAAACGACGAAACCGCCAATGACCGGAATGAGCAGGGCGCGTAGCGGGTGAAGCTGTGTCACAGCGCTGGTGATGCGTTCATCCTGAGCGCCGAAGCCGATAAACTCGATGCCGACAATCGCGGCGCGCAGGCCTGCCATGACAAGCCCGACCAAAAGGCCGCAGAACAGCGCAAGCAGCCAGACTTTACTCTCGGAGATCAGGCTGCGCCGACTATAGCGCGACACCATCGCTTTGGACTGCGAGGCGCGTTTTTTGATCTCTTCTGTCAGTGGACTGTTCGGTGAACCCATGCCCTCAAAAACGCCTATTGCCGCGGAACGTCAAGTTGATGGAGGGAGATATATCAGGAGAGTCTTTCAAACTCGTGTGACCGAACTGAATTTACTTTCCACAGATATTGTTTCGAGCCGGAATTCAGCGGCAACAGTTTGAAAATCCGTCCGTGTCCGGCCTGCTGCGTTAACCCAAAAAGGCGAATCCAGTTCGCTTATGAAATGAACCCCATTGTGTGATATGGTTTGGATCGCTAACTAAGGGCCAAAGGGGAATACATTCGCTTATGACCGATGACATTGGCTATCAGGCGCTATTCGAAGCTGCGAAACGCGGCGTGATGAAAGAAGCGCTCAAAGTGGCAGCTTCACCGGCTGGCCTTCCGGGCAACCACCATTTCTACATTTCGTTCCGTACGAAAGCGCCAGGCGTACAAATCGCCGAGCATCTGCTGACGCGTTTTCCGGAAGACATGACGATTGTGATCCAGCACCAGTTCTGGGATCTGGAAGTGCATGATCATCACTTCGAAATCGTGCTTCAGTTCTCTGGCGTGCCGCAACACCTGCATATCCCGTATGCCGCCGTGACGCGTTTCCTCGACCCAAGCGTCGATTTTGCGATGGAAATTCCGCCTGCGCATATGCACACAGCTGAAACGCTCGACATCTCCGAGACGCCGGCACCTGCTGCGCCTGCTGAAACCGTAGCAGAAGAAAGCGATGATGCTGAACCATCACGTCCGGCCAGCGATGGTACGGTTGTGAGCATTGATGCATTCCGCCGGAAGTAACTGATGACAGACGCGCCAACGGAAAAGCCGCGCATTAGCGATGAAGAGATGCTGGCGCGCTTCCGGAATTCGAAAAAGCGTCCACCATGTTCCGACACGCTCGGCATGGAGCTTCTGGCGGTTGATCAGGACGCAATGACTATCCGTATGGGTTTTGATGTCAGCGCGTCGTTTTCCAATCCGACAGGTGCCATTCAGGGCGGTTTTCTCACAGCGATGCTGGATGAGGCTATGTCCACCTGCTGCATTATCGCGTCGAATGTGACGATGACCGCTCCGACACTGGAATTGAAGACAAGCTATATGCGTCCGCTCTTTCCGGGCCGCGCAGAAGCCGTCGCACGCATTCTGAAGTTCGGGAAGTCGACCGCGTTCATGGAAGCAGAGCTTTTGGATGCGGAAGGCCGCATGGTTGCTAAAGCAAGCGCTACGGCTGCGCCGAAACCGTTCAAACGGTTCTGATCGCCTCTCTGCCTGAAATTAACCTCGTTTTTCGCCTGAAATCACCTTACTGGATGGTTTGAATAAGGCTGTTTTCAAAATCGGGGGATTTCATGAGCTTCAGACTATCACGCCGCACAATGCTTGTGAGTGCTGCAAGCCTTCCAGTGCTCGCGGCCTGTTCGTCATCTGAAGACGAGCTTCCTGCGCCACCAGAGAATGAGGGGCGTATTGAAGGCGTGCATACGGCAATCGCCTACATGGAAAGCCAGAATGGCGGGCGGTTTGGCGTGTCTGCGGTGAACCTTGCAACAGGGCAGACAATCACCCATCGCGGCGATGAGCGCTTTGCGATGTGTTCCAGCTTCAAATGGTTGCTCGCCGCGCTAGTGCTTCAGCGCGTGCAGGCGGGTGAGGAAGACCTGTCGCGCATGATCGAGTTTTCAGAAGCTGATATGGTGATGCATGCGCCCATTACTGAGCCTGCCTTGGGCGAAGGGCGTCTCAGCGTCGAAGCACTTTGTCGCGGAACGGTTCAGACGAGTGATAATCCGGCGGCCAACCTGTTGCTGCGCACGCTTGGCGGGCCGGAAGGCTTCACGCAAATCCTGCGCGATAATGGCGAGATGACAACGCGGCTTGATCGCTGGGAACCTATGCTGAATGAGAACGCGGCGGGCGATCCGCAGGACACCAGCACGCCGAACGCTATGGTCAGTCTGATGGGATATTATCTCTTCGGTGGCGGGCTCAACGCCGAGTACCAAACACTCCTGAAGGACTGGATGATTGGCGCAACGACCGGTCTGGCACGTCTGCGCGATGGCATGGATGCGCCATGGATTGGCGGCGACAAGACGGGCACCAGCTCAAACAATCAGAGCAATGACGTTGCCTTTGCCTACCAGCCTGATGCGCCGAATGATCCAATCCTGATCACCAGCTATCTGAATGTCGAAAACCCGGTGGGTGCAGAGACAGACGAGCTGCACGCAACCATTGGGCGTCAGATCATGTGGGCGCTGGCTTAGGTCAGTTCCGGTCCTTCAAAACGGTCCAGAGCGCGTGAGCGGACAATGATCCGCTCGCGTTCGCCTTCGCGGCGTTCCACCAATAGGCGGGCCACCTGACTGTCATCATGGAAGGCCGCGCCTGTCAGGCTGTCGAGCAGGGCTTTGGCGAGGTTGTCGAGGTCCATGATTGGCGGATCGCCGGTGAATTCCATCACGATATGGACTTCATAATCGCCATAGCCAGGGCGCACACGGGTGAAGTCCTTGCGGAAGAAATCCTTGAACAGTGGCTTATAGTATTTGGCCTGAGTGGTGATGCCATTGCACTTGGCTTCCAGTGTGCCGTCATCGAGAATCCGCGCGCGGACTTTCCCTTTTCCGATCCATTCCGGTTCGCTCATGCGTGCACAATCCCTCTCGCTGGTTTGTGCATACAGGGCTTTAGGTCGCACGACCAGCGGCTTGACCTTTGCAGGGTGAAGGCGCGATGTGCGCTGACTGAATTTCTGCCGGAGCGACCCGATGACTGATGTGCCTGCATGCCCGAAATGTGGCTGTGATTATGCCTATGAAGACGGCGCTCTGTTCGTGTGCCCGGAATGCGCTCATGAATGGTCCGACGCCCAGCCGGCAGAAGCCGAAGGCCGCGTCTGGCGTGATGCAAATGGGAATATTCTGCAGGATGGCGACACCGTCGCCGTGATCAAAGACCTGAAGGTCAAAGGCGCATCTAAGCCGGTTAAAGTCGGCACAGTCGTCAAGAATATCCGCCTCGTTGAGGGCGACCATGACATTGACTGCAAGATTGACGGCTTTGGCGCGATGGGCCTGAAGACGGAATTCGTCAAAAAGGTCTGAGCGACGCCTTACGAAACTGCCGGATAGTATGGAAGCAGGTGGACAGGGTTCCGTTTGAGGCGCTTCTGACGCGCCATGTTCATGACGGATACAATCGCTGAAATCAGCGCCGCTTCGACGGCGAACCAGACGAACCTCAGACTTGCCATGCCGCCAGCCGTGCACGCACGCGCGCAGCAGATTGCAGTGAAAAGAGGGCCCGTTTTGTTTGGTTGTTTCAAGATTATTCTCCTTGTTCCAGAGACATAATCCTCGATCGTTCTGAAAGTTCCGAAGAAAGTGTATGTGCAAGCTGGCTGGTTACACCCAGCCGCCCAGCTCGCGCTTCACCAGTGTTTTCAGAAGATCAATCGCGATATCGGAGTCGTTCAGGCATGGTAGAGAGGCAAACTTCTCACCGCCCGCTTCCAGGAAGCTGTCACGGCCTTCCATGGCAATCTCTTCCAGCGTCTCAAGACAGTCTGAAATGAAGGCAGGCGCGGCGACGGCGACTTTCTTCACGCCGTCTTCCGGCAGGGCTTCCAGCGTTTTATCTGTGTAGGGCTGGAGCCATTCCTGCGGCCCGAAGCGGGATTGGAAGGTCGTGCGGATGAAGTTCTCATCCCAGCCCATCTTCTCGCGCACCAGACGCGTCGTCTTGTGGCAGTGGCAGTGATACGGGTCGCCCTTGTCGAAATAGGCTTTCGGAATGCCGTGATAGGACATGAGCAGCACGTCCGGCTCGAAGTCGAGTTTGGAAAGGCTGTCCTTCAAAGACGCACAAAGCGCGTCGATATATGCCGGGTCATCATGGAAGGCTGGCATGGTGCGCAGGGCAGGCTGCCAGCGCAGTTTCATGAGCGCCTTGAAGGTGCGGTCATTCACGCTGGCGGTTGTCGTCGCCGAGTATTGCGGGTAGAGCGGCACGGTGAGGATGCGTGTGCATCCCTGATCCTTAAGCGCGTCGATCTTCGACTTGATACTCGGATTGCCGTAATTCATCGCAAAATCAACGATCAGCGAGTCAGACCCGATGCGTTGGTTTAACTTTTCGGCCTGCGCGCGCGTGTAGAAGAGCAGCGGCGAGCCGTCCTCCATCCAGACTTTCTTATAGGCACGACCGGACTTTGACGGGCGGAATGTCAGGATCGGGCCTTGCAGGATAAGCTGCCAGATCGGCTGGGGCACCTCAATCACGCGCGGATCGGACAGAAATTCGGACAGATAGCGGCGCATGGAGCCATAGTCCGTGCCGTCCGGTGTGCCGAGATTGATCAGAAGAACGCCAATCTTGCCCTGTTTTACAGGTGGGTGTCCGGAAGGAAGGTGCATGTCTGCCATGAGAGTTCAGCCCGTTTGATTACGTTCTCTTGATTTAGGGATTACGCAGGGAACGCAAGGGTGGATGATATTTTCTTTTGCGTTTGCCGGTGGAAGCCGTCAGGTTTGCGCAAAACGGGAGGACAAAATGAAACTCATGAAAATTGGTGCGCTCGCGGGCGTGATGTTGCTCGGCGCTGGCGCAGCTCAGGCAGAGACTGTGTATCGTGATCAGGTCCAGCATATTGTGCTGTTTGATCTGGTGGATGATAGCCCGGCTGCCGTCGATGCGCTGGTGAGCGGTTGTTATGAATATCTGGCTGATATTGATGGCGTCTATGAGATCAATGTCGGTGTGCGTCAGGCGGACCGTACAGGCGGCGCAAACGTGGCGGACTATGACGTGGCACTGACCGTCACGCTTACCGATGAAGCTGCGCATGTCGCGTACGATACCGACCCGTCTCACATGACCTTTATCGGTCTCTTCCGAGAAAACTGGGAAAGCGTGCGCGTGTTTGACTCAGCGCTTACCCATTCGCCGGAATAGGCGCTTCTGATCGCTTGATCAGACCTGGCAGATACGCGCCGAGCGATACGGCGCGTATCGCATACATTGCCAGAAACGCGGCCCAGACACCGGTGTTTCCGAACTGTCCGCGCAGAATGATATCGCTCGCCACGTAGAGAATTGTCGTGATGACGGCTGCATTCCGCAGCGCCTTGCCTTGCGTTGCGCCAAGGAAGAACCCGTCCAGCTGCCAGCACGGAATGCCGATGAACGGGATGACCGCGCAGAAGGGCAGAAAGGCAAGCGCCACCGCGCGGGCTTCTGGATCATTCACAAAATTGGCGATGATCCAGCCGCCACCGAAATAATAAAGCGCGGAGATAATTGCCCCGCTCAAAAGCGCGAGTTCCGTCGTGACGCGCATGGCGCGCACAAGCCGTTTGCGGTTCCGGTTGCCATAGGCCTCGCCAATCTCTTTCTCGGCGACGAAGGCAAAGCCATCCAGAATGAAGGCGGCGACATTCACGAACTGCAGCAGGATCTCATTGCCTGCGAGGATTGCCGTGCCCTGCGTCGCGCCGGAATTCACAAACCAGGCGAAGGTGAAGAGCAGGGCGAGCGTGCGGATCAGCACGTCGCGATTGGCATTGAAGAGCGCGATCAGCCGCGCTTTGTCGAACAGATTGGCAGAGCGGGAGAGGCCCGCCTTCACAACGAACAAACCAAAGGCGAGCGCCACCCATTCAGCTATCGCCGTGCCAGCGCCAATGCCGGCGGGGCCCCAGTCGAGGCCTGCAACGAACCAGACATCCAGCACGCCGTTGACGCCATTCATCACAATCTGAAACGCGAGCAGCCAGCCTGTGCGCCCTGTGCCGAGCAGCCATCCGGTAATGCCATATCCCATCAGCACGGCCGGTGCGCCCCAGATGCGGGCATCCCAATAGGATAGCGCGAGTGTCTTTACATCATCGCTCGCGGCGAAAGGCGTGAAGACCAGCTGTCGTAGCAGGGGCGAGAGGCAGAGAATGATGAGGCCCATGCCGCCGCCGACAAGCAAAGCACGCTGGAGCAGGGCGTTCACTTCGGCGGTATCGGATGCGCCATTGGCCTGCGCGGTGAGGCCTGTCGTCGACATGCGAAGAAAGCCGAACGCCCAATAGAGAAAGTTCATGGCGACGGCGGCGACACCCACAGCGCCCAGCTCTACCTTGTCACCGGTAAGGCCCATGACAGCGGTATCTACGACACCGGTTGATGCGGTCGCGGCCTGCGCAAGCATCACCGGCACGGCGAGTGCGATAACTTTGAAATGGGTGAGTGTGCTCGACGTCATCCAAGCGGCTTAAGCGAGGGACGCGTCATTGGCAATTCGGACGGGGGTGTTTAAGCCGCAGCCGGAGACGCTTCGAGCGTGGAAAGCAGACGGCGCGCAGTGTCTTCGATCAGTTCCAGAACCTCATCGAATGTGCGTGTGAAGTACGGGTCCGGCATTTCGCGCAGAGGCTGTTCCGGCGCATAGTCGAGGAAGAGCTTCACTGGCGTGTTATTGCCAGCAGGGCGTTGCTTCTCGATCTTTTTGCGATTGTCCTCATCCATAGCGAGAATAAGGTCGAACTTTTCGAAGTCTTCCGGCTTGAACAAACGGGCACGCAGGTTGTTGATATTGTATCCGTGGGAGAGCGCGGCAGCGCGCATCGGGGCGTAGGGATGTTCACCGATATGCCAGCCGGATGTGCCTGCGCTGTCTATCCTGAGTGAAAGTCCCATCTTTTCGCATTGCTGTTTTGCTATGCCTTCTGCAGCAGCAGAGCGACAGATATTACCAAGACAAACGAACAGGACTGAGCCGACCATACAAGAACCACTAAAATCTACGTGTTGCTTAAGTCTCGCCAGTTTGGCGTCGTAATTGGGCGAAACTATGCCGAATTCCTAAAATGCCGGGATTCTCTGTAAATTTGATCAAAAAATTGGCTGACTACAGGTGGTGGATAGTCAATTTTCATCATCTGGTCGTCTGATTGTTTCCGCTGCGGCAACAGAATTTGTCATATGGCGCTGAAATAATCCCGTTGCAGGGAATGGATTGCGCCGGAAGGCCATTTACTTGGATTGTTTTGCTCGCTAGAAGGCGCGACTTGCGCGCGGCAAGCAATTTTGTTGCGCGAAACCTATGGAGACCTATTCATGAGCACCCGCTCTTTCCCTTCCAATCCGAATGTCGGCGTTGTCGGCGCAACTGGTATGGTTGGCGAGATGATGCGCGAAATTCTGGCGGAACGTGACTTTCCGCTTAATGAGCTGCGCCTCTTCGCCTCTGCAAAGTCTGCAGGCAAGGAAATTGAGTGGAAGGACCGAAAGATTATTGTAGAGGATGCGAGCACGGCGGACTTTTCCGGCCTCGACATCGTCTTCTTCTCTGCAGGTGGCTCAACATCGAAAGCCCTCGCGCCGAAAGCGGCTGCGGCTGGTGCTGTCGTAATCGACAACTCTTCGGCTTACCGTTCCGATCCGGACGTGCCGCTGGTTGTTGCCGAGGTGAACCCTTACGATCTTGATGACCTTAAAAAGGGTATCATCGCGAACCCGAACTGCACCACTATGGCAGCTATGCCTGTGCTGAAGCCTCTGCACGACGCAGCTGGTCTGAAGCGTATGGTGGCGAGCACCTATCAGGCTGTGTCCGGTGGCGGCGTTGCTGGCGTTGACGAGCTGGACGAGCAGATCAAAGCAGGTGCTGAAAACGGCGCAGCGTTTTCTACATCCAACGACGCATCCCACCTGCCAGCTCCGAAGAAATGGGCGGTTCCTATCGGCTTTAACGTTGTGCCTCTGAACTATGTTCTGGGCGAAGACGGCTATACCGAAGAAGAGCTGAAAATGCGCGACGAGAGCCGCAAAATTCTCGGCATTCCGGACCTGCCGGTGTCTGGCACTTGCGTTCGGGTACCTGTCTTCTCCGGCCATGCGCTGTCTCTGAACGTCGAGTTCGAGCGTCCGATCTCTGTCGAGCAGGCCACTGAGCTGCTCGGTAAGGCTGAAGGCGTTGTTCTGCATGATGTGCCGAACCCGCTGGAAGCGACTGGTCAGGACCCGGTCTTCGTGGGGCGCATCCGTCCGGACCCGACTGTGGCGAACGGCCTCGCGCTCTTCGTGGTTGGTGACAATCTGCGCAAAGGCGCTGCGCTTAACGCGATTCAGGTTGGCGAAGTGCTTCTGAAGCGTTTCCCTGAATAAGCGCCGCGGCGGAATTCAACCCAAAGAAACGGCAGGCGAAAGTCTGCCGTTTTTTATTTGCCCGAGGGCTGTATTTCGCCACCGGTATAGCTATCTTCGCGGCATGTATTTCAGGAGAGTTTCATGACGTTTTACAAAGCCGTTTCCGCTCTGGCCCTCAGTGCTGCGCTGGCTGCCTGTAACGGGTCTTCGTCTGGAACAGGACAGGGGGAAGCGACCATGGTTGAACTGCCAGAACCGCAGACGGTGGAAGAACGGTTTGCCACGCTCGCGCTCGAATGTGTGCACCGCCCGTACCCGAACAAGATTTCCCATGTCATGACGTCTGATGATGACATCGCGACGCCGCGTGAGATGACGCCAGTTTTCTATGGCTGTTTTGACTGGCACTCGGCGGTTCACGGCCACTGGCTTTTGACGCGTATTCTGCGCACCCAGCCGGACAGTGAATTTGCAGCGCCGATCCGTGAGGCCCTGGCGCAGTCTTTCACCGCGGAGAATATGGCCGGTGAGCTGGAGTATTATTCGCATCCGGATCGCGGCGGCTTTGAGCGCCCTTATGGCATTGCCTGGTATTTGCAGCTCGTTGCTGAACTTGAAGAGAGTGATGATCCGCAACTGACCGAATGGCGTGAAACGCTGCGTCCGCTGGAAGATGCCATCGTCGAGCGCTTCTCTGCATGGCTTCCAAATCTGGCTTATCCGGTGCGTCTCGGCACGCATAACCAGTCCGCCTTCGCGCTCGGTCTGATGCTGGATTATGCCCGCACCGTCGGGAACACAGAACTTGAAACGCTGATCGTTGAGAAGTCGACCGACTTCTTTGGCGAGGACCGCAACTGCCCGATTGGCTATGAGCCGTCCGGCGAGGACTTCCTGTCGCCATGCCTTATGGAAGCAGACCTGATGCGCCGTATCATGCCGCGCGGCCAGTTCGCAGCATGGCTCGGAAGCTTCCTGCCAGAAATTCCGCTCGATGGTGCCGGCGACTGGCTGGAGCCGGGTGTCGTGCTGGATGCGTCTGATGGCAAACTTGTGCATCTGGATGGTGTAAACCTCTCACGCGCCTGGGCGCTGGAAGGCATTGCGTCTGCGCTGAGCGAGGATGACCCGCGTATTGCCGCGCTTCAGGCTGCCGCTGACATCCATAAAGAGGTGGGCATCGCGTCTGTATCTGACGAGCATTATTCCGGAAGTCACTGGCTGGCGAGCTTTGCGACCTACCTGACCACGCGCCGCGGTATCGCAGCAGAGTAATGCCTGACCCGTGGAACAATCCGATTGATGATTACGTGCCGCCGGAAAACCAGCGGCCGTTCAAATACAATCCGCCGGATGTGCCACTGGATGTCGTCTATGAAGACGATGCGATTTTACTGCTTAACAAGCCTTACGGACTGCTCTCGGTGCAGGGCAAACCTCTGCACCATAAGGACTGCCTCGAGTTTCGGGTGAAGGATGCTTATCCGGAGGCGACTGCGGTGCATCGGCTGGACCATTCCACGTCGGGCCTCATCCTGTTTGCGCGGACCGAAGCGCTGAAATCTCTCATCTCGCGCCAGTTTCAGGAACGGACGGTGAAGAAGGTTTATCGCGCCCGTGTCTGGGGCGAGGTGGTTGAAGAAGAGGGCGTGATTGACGTGCCACTTCGCAAAAACTGGGAAGACAGCCCGCGCCAGATGGTCTGTTATGAACGCGGCAAGCGGGCGGTGACGCGCTGGAAGGTTCTGGAACGGGGCGAGGGCGCGACTTTGCTCGAGCTGTATCCGGAGACAGGGCGCACGCATCAGCTGCGCCTGCACACGCTTCATATCGGGCACCCGATACTGGGCGACGAGCTGTACGCGCCGGACCCGGCCTATAACGCCGCGCCGCGCTTGCTGCTCCATGCCACCGAACTCTCATTCGAGCATCCGGAAACAGGCGAGACGGTGAGCTTTAGGTCCGAGCCTGACTTTTGATGAGTAAGCGGCCGGTCATTCTGGATGTGTTGGAGGTTCACGCCAACTTCGCTATCGCGGTTCTGGTGTATTCTGGCGTCATTGTCCTGATAGGGGCGGCAATCGGGACGTTATCTACCGGCATTGGATGTCTCTATGCGCATGACAAGTGCGTCTGGTTTCTGCATTTGGTGTGGGTTGGAGCGGCAAAGTTTTTCGCTTTGCTTTATGCAGCCGTATTTGCAGCAGTCAGTCTTGGAGTCTTCTTCTTTTTTCTCTGGCAAAAAATCTTTCGGAAAAGAAACCTCTCCCAGCAGTACCGACAATTGCTCCGACGGCAGCAAACAGGCATTCGCCGAGGTCGCTCTAAGAGACAGCGCTGATTTCTGATATCAAAAAGCCGGGGCGAACCCCGGCTTTTCATCTTACTTCTTACCAGCAGCGGCTGCGGCGCGCTTGGCGTCCATAGCCTTTTTGTGCTCGGAGGCTTTCGTGAATTCTTCGAACTCGCGTGCCTCTTTAGCTGCGGCAGCTTTTTTAGCTTCAGCCGCGCGGCGGATTTGGTCCTGTTCCTCAGGGCTGAGCTGTGGTGGCGTTGGCTTGTTCATACTGGGTCCCTCCATGTCAGTGTCTTCAGTGTGCGCCCTAATCGGCCGGTTGGCTAGAGCAGGGCGGCTTAAAGGAGGTAAGCGTTACTTGGTGGCGTCCTTCACGGCATCTTTGACATCACCGCCTACTTTGCGGGCTTTGCCTTCTGCCTGATCAACTTCGCCTTCGGCTTCCAGTTTTTTGTTGTCTGTCGCTTTACCTGCAACTTCCTTCACCTTGCCTTCGGCTTGTTTAGCTGCGCCTTTCAGATGTTCTTTATCCATCTTGTCTGTCCTTTCTTTCTACATAGAACCAACAAGGCAGAGCGCGGGAAGTTCCGTGATTAAAGGGCAAATCAGAAGTTTTCGTCGCGCGATCACATTTTAACCGAAGTTAAAATTTCGACTTGAAATGAAGTCTCTGCGCCTTAGGGTTGGCCCCAAGGGGGACATTTCTATGAAGACTTTCGGCGAAACTGCACGTGAACTGGTTTTTGGATCACGGCTTCGAAAGACGCGTGTTTTATTGGCAATTGCTGGGAGCGTTGTACTGGCGGCTTGCCCAGAGGAAGATTTGACATTTGGCGAAGAGCCATCGGTGGACATCCCGATTGTCGACACGACGCCGCCGACTTTTACGCTTCTCGATTTCCCCAACATTCTCTCCGAGGGTATCAAAAACCTTAGAATTCGGGTCACAGATCAGCAAGGCGCCTCTGGCGTAGACCGAAACTCATTCATGATTACGTCTTGCAGTTCGGGTGTGACCGCAACGATCAGCGGCGACGAAGTCATTTCATTCGGCTTCGACTATGACGTGGTGCTGAGCGCTCCCGCGGTTACCGTAGATACGCCATATTCTTGTACGATGTCCGCGCAGGACAATGCATCCAACCCGGCAGAGGATTCGTTTACGGGCGTTATCTTAGCGCCAGTCGTGGCGGACACAGACCCGCCTGCAGTGGCCATCACGTCATCTACCAGTTTCAACTCTGACACCTCCGGAACTGTGACGGTTGAAGTGACTGACGCTTCGCCTTGGGAACTGACTGTCGGGAGCTGCTCTGAAGGTGCATCGGCGCAGATTAACGGTTCGAACACCACGAGCCCCGTTGAGGTGGATATTGATGTTCCGGCTGTAGGTGTCGACACGAATTTCAGTTGTCCTCTGGAGGCGACGGACTCAGAGGGCAATACTACGACTGCGAGCATTGATGGAACGATTGTCGCGCCTGCGCCGCAACCGCTGGAACAGGTTACCTTCTGGGGGGAATGCCTCGCGGTACAGTCGACCAGCACATGTGACTTCTTTGGCGGTGGTCGCCATTTCTGCGAGGTGAGCGAACCGGCCGCGACCTGTAATTATAATCCGCTGGTCGAGCTACCGAGTGGAACGACGCCGCAATTCCTCATACTGGAGGATACTAACCGTTTCCCGGCGACCGTCGACTTCAGCGGCTGGCCGCAAATCTCCGAAAGCTGCACGGGGTTCGCAACGGAACGTCTGACGTCCGCGCCTAACGCGCCAGATACGATGCTGTTTGAGTGCGAAGCCGGTTCACCGGGCGCTTTGGTGCCCCCAAGCGTTTCAGGCGGTGCGACCATTATCAGTTCCAAGGACGGGACTGATGATTTCATCTACAGCGTTGATGTGGATGCCGAGGGAAATGTCGTGCTCACGGCTAATCTCAGCGCACCAGCAGGGTTTGCTTTTGATCCTGAAGGAGATGTGATCCGCTTTGCAGGAGGCGGCGAGGAGTCTGACACAGTTGAGGTTTTTGTAGAAAATGCCAACGGCGAAGCGCTAACCATCATCGATGCTGGTGGCGTACAGGGCCTTGAAACGCAGCTGTTCGTTTCAGATCAGTATGGTCAGCTCTGGACGTTTATCTACGTGCATAGTGATCAGGATAATAATGATGCGACGAACCCGCTCGTTCAGGGAATTATTCATGCCCAGAACGTGGATCAGGGTACGCCGACAAATGGCGGGTTTATCCTGCCGCTTGTCTCTCCGGAACTCGCGGATTTCATCGTCGATAATAATCTGGTGATTTCAGAAGACATTGTGATTTCGGCGCGCAACGGTACGGGTTTTGCCGCCATGTTTGACGGTGCTGCCGGAGGACCGGGTGGTCCGGGTGCGCCGCCTCCGGGTACGCCCGGGGCACCGCCTGCTGTGGGTGGCGGCGTGGCCATCACCATTCCGCCCGAGCGTCTGATCGAAAGACAGGCCTGCCCGATTTATGAAGCGCCCGCCGGGCCAACGCGGTGCACTGCTGGAACAGATGAAACGCTTCTCGTCGTAAATGGTCGAAGCGAGATCGCTCGCTACAGTCCGATAAACGGCGCGTTTGAAGGGTTTTACCGCGATGATACTGCCAGCGTTTTTCCAGCGACTGATGGCTGGGAAGCGACACAGGGGCCCGATAACTGCGTGCTCTATACCGATAATAGCGGAGCGGTACTGCTCTATGATGCGCAGGGCGAGCTGATTACCGGTGACGGAAACGGCGATGCCAGCGGAACTGATCCGGAACTGCTTCTGGCGTCTAACAACGGCGCTTTGAACTATCGCGGGTTTGATTTTTACAAGCTTCCAAACAGTGACACCTGGTATCTCTACATTATCGAGATGACGAGCTTCCAGGAGAGCGGGTTCACCAACCCGCGTGCCCGCATTGTTCGCTATGACTACTCGTTGTCTGGCGATGCCGTACTCAGCAACCGGACCGTCGTATACACAAGCGATTATGAGCACTTTATCGATTTGGTGGTGATTGGCGATCAGGTGCACCTGACCAGTAGTGATGAGTTCATTCCATTCGGACAGGGTGAAGTGTTTGGGGCTGGCGAAGCCCGACGGCTTCAAATCCACAGCGATGGTGGTTTGTCCGAGCTGTCTTTTTATGCCTTCGATTCTGAGTTCACCGGGCAAATTACGCCAAGTTTTGATGACGGTATTCTGGTTGCAGATTTCGGGGTTGAGCAGTTCCGTTTGTTCGATGGTGATGACCCGTCCAACCTGCAGGCCGTTCGTCAGACCTACAATCTGATGGATCAGGGCGTGCAGCCGGGAACAGGTGAAATTGTCGGAATTTATCCTCTGCGCAACGGGGACTATCTGGTGTCCGGTGAGTCGCCTGAAATCGATCGTGCGGTCGTTGCGCGCGTGCCGAAGACATGGGAACTCGTGCCGGACGGTCGAAGCAATGAAGGGCGTCTGATCGGGCGCGCATGCCTGCCCGAATAGCGTTTTTAGCTGGAAGGCGGGCCAAGAGTCCGCCTCCCGGCTCACTCTGGACCAATTTCCTACTGGCCAGCCCCATCAGGCCGCGCTAAGCAGCGCGCACGAATTCATCCACAGGCTGAGAGGAGCAAACCTATGGGATTGTTTGGCGGCAAATCAGACAAAATGCGCACAGAGACGGACAGCTTTGGTCCATTGGAAGTTCCGGAAGACAAACTCTTCGGGGCACAGACGGCGCGCTCTCTGATCAACTTTCCTATCGGTGAAGAAAAAATGCCAGCGCCGGTCATCCGCGCACTTGGCATCATCAAGCGCTCTGCAGCGCTCGCGAACAAGAAGCTCGACAATATCGAGCCGGAGATTGCCGACGCTATCGTGAAGGCGGCTTCTGAAGTTGCTGAGAACAAGCTGGACGATCACTTCCCGCTCTCTATCTGGCAGACAGGTTCTGGCACACAGTCCAACATGAACTCTAACGAGGTCATCTCTAACCGTGCGATCCAGATCATGGGCGGCGTTGTCGGTTCCAAAGACCCTGTGCACCCGAACGACCACTGCAACCGTTCACAGTCTTCTAACGACACGTTCCCGACAGCGATGCACATCTCTGCGGCGGAAGAAATTCACCACCGTCTTCTGCCTGCGCTGCAATACATGCGCAACGCGCTGAACGACAAAGCTGAGGCGTTCAAAGACATCATTAAAATCGGTCGTACGCACACGCAGGATGCGACACCTCTGACGCTCGGTCAGGAGTTCTCTGGCTATGTGGCTCAGATGGACCTCGGCATTAAGCGCGTACAGGAAGGCCTCGAGCACCTCTGGCCGCTCGCACAAGGCGGTACGGCTGTTGGTACGGGCATCAACGCGAAAATCGGTTTTGCCGAAGCCTTCGCTGAAGAAGTTGCAGCCTATACAGAGCTTCCATTCGTGACAGCGCCGAACAAGTTCGAAGCGCTCGCGGCGCATGACGCGTTCGTATACGCGCACGGTGCGCTGAACACGGTTGCGGCGTCTCTCTTCAAGATCGCTAACGACATCCGTCTTCTGGGCTCTGGCCCTCGTTCCGGTCTCGGTGAGCTGGCGCTTCCTGAGAACGAGCCTGGCTCTTCCATCATGCCGGGCAAGGTGAACCCGACACAATGTGAAGCCATGACAATGGTCTGCACACAGGTGATGGGCAACAACACAACGATGACGGTTGCGGGCTCTCAGGGCCATTTCGAGCTGAACGTCTATAAGCCGGTTATGGCTTACAACATGATCCAGTCTGTCCGCCTGATCTCTGACGCATGTAAGTCCTTCACTGACAAATGTGTGGTCGGCATCGAAGCGCGCGAAGACAATATCGCTGATCTGATGAATCGCTCTCTGATGCTGGTGACTGCGCTCAACCCGCACATCGGTTACGACAATGCGACGAAGATTGCGAAGAAGGCTCACAAAGAGGGCACAACGCTCAAGGAAGCTGCCATCGCGCTCGACCTACTCACTGCAGAGCAGTTCGACGAGTGGGTTGTTCCTGCGAACATGATCAACCCGAGCTAGGATATGGCTCCATCGATTTAAGAGAAAGGCGGCTCATCGGGCCGCCTTTTTTGTTCTATTGGTCTTCCTTGAAATCGGGGCCCTTGCCCGTATTGGCCGGGCGCTGGGTGTAGGTGAGGCGAATGCCGCCGCCATTCGGGTCGCGCCATTCTGCAAACATCTGATGCGGATTTGAGGTTTTCTCGGCCGAGACGTCATATCCGAGCTTTGCCATACGGTTTCGCGCGGCTTGCCATTCTTCCAGATCCCACATGCCAATCTCAAGCATATGTTCGCGTCTCTCGATGTCGGGATGGTCCGCATATTCATTGAGGCAGAGCGACAGGCTTGGCAGGCGGGTATGGTTCAGGAAGGTCTGGCGGCGTCCATCGCGGCGGGTTGTGCCGACAACGGCAAATCCAATGCCTTCGCAGTAAAACCGTTTGGCCGCTTCGGTGTCGGTGATGGCGGTGTGAAGTGTGGCGACGAACTCGTCACGGTCGCGCTGTAGCCCCTGACTTTCATTCCCGAACCAGACTCTGACCATATACCCCTCCGAATCGCAGATTTCCTGTTTCAGCTAACAGAACACCAGAAGCGGGGCGATGGTTCAAATTTTGTCTCAGCGGGCTTCCATCAAAGTGCGACGCTATGGCCATTTTTATCGGCTTGTGATGCCTCAGCTTTAAGACCATAACATCTTTATGGTTTTAGGAGGGCTAGATCATGCCAAACGTTACCGTAGACCCGCTCGCGATTGCTGCACTCGTCGGATTTGCTTCGCTGATCATCGTATCCTTGGGCGTTGTGGTCGTTTTCTGGAAACTGTCCAAACAGTCCTAGAGTTCTCATTCTTGTAAGATGACAGACGCTCCGTCGCGCGTTAGCGTCGCTGCATGAAGATGAGAATGTCAGTACCGCTGGCTGCCTTCGGCATGCTGGCTATGAGCGTCGTTGCAGGCTGCGCGACAACCGTTGATCCGTGCTCGACAGCGGGGATTGATCGCCGCGTGTCGTCCACGCTCAGCGATTTTGCCAGAGCGAACCGCGCTGACCTGAACGAGGTTAAACGTGCCGTTGCTTATTTTGACGGCGAGACGGTGCTTGGCACGATGCGTATCGCACAGGCTGTGAGCGCGCTACGCCGCGTGGCTTCCGGCTTTGACGAGGATGTCGTTCCGGAACTGCAGGCGATCTCGCAGCAATGTGGCACTGCCGGAAATATGCGCGAAATCTTCATCGATTTTCTTCGCGATGAAGGCTTCAACAATCGCGTACTTGAATGGGTGGACGACTTCCGCTTTGATTTCGAAGCCTGATCGCATCCACGCAGATGTGACTGTGTGGATGTAATTGACCGGTTGACCAAAATCGGGGGAAGGCGCAAAGGGCGCAGATGAATCCCGTTATCAAGTTTCTGAACCGAATGGATAAATCCGCCTGGCGTGCGGTGATCGTGACAGCTTTGCTGCTCGCGGGCGTTCTCGGTTTGCTGATCGTCGGGAAAACCTATCTGTTCCATGGCTCGGAACGCGGTCTGCTGGCTGATATCCAGTCTTTCCTGATGGAGCACAGAACCAATCCGGTGATGTTCTTTGTTGTCGTGGCAATCTATTGCGTCATGGCTTTTCTGGGCGCTCCGCAGTTTGGTCTGATCGGGATGACTGTGCTCGCATTCGGCACGGTGTTGGGCTTTGCCTATGCCTGGCTTGCGACGCTGTGTTCTGCCAGCATGGCGTTCTGGATCGGGCGCTCTTTCGGCATGAAGCTCGTTCAGCGCTATGGCGGCGATTCCATTCTGCGCCTGTCCCGCTTCATGGGACGCAATGTGTTCATTGCCAGCATGATTGTCCGTAACGTTCCAACAGCGCCTGCGATTGTTGTGAATATGGCGTTTGGTGCGACTGAAGCGAAATATAGCTGGTTCCTCGCGGGCACTGCGCTCGGCATTATTCCGAAAACGCTGCTGATTGCATTGTTCGGGCAGGCGGTGGCGCAAAGCCTGACTGGTAACCCGATCTTTGCCATCGCTTCCGTTGCGGCAGGGGCATTGCTCTGGATACCGCTTATGCTGTTCGCACGATCTAATCTTGCGCAGGAACGCGCACCAGCGTCCTCTGAAAACACCTCTGAAGAGGCAGAAAATACTCCGTAAGTTCGAATTGAGGGAAAATACGGGTTTCAGTGCCTATTTTTCTTGACTTATCGGGCAATTATTTGCGTTATGCGCAACATGAATACGGTTCTTGAACTTCTTCTCCTGCTCGAGGGGCTTACAAGCCCCTGTCCGCGTCTGAACTAGGACCCGGTGTGGGTCCGCGCGGTCAGGGGGTGTCGTTTCGATGCAACTTCAGAACCAGCGTGAACCTAAATGACAAACGAACCACATATCCGAATTTTTGACACCACAATGCGCGACGGTGAGCAGTCACCCGGCGCTAGCATGACCTTGCGCGAAAAGCTCGATCTGGCCGAACTCATGTGTGAGATGGGCGTAGACGTGATCGAAGCCGGCTTCCCGGCAGCCTCTGCAGGCGACTTTGATTGCGTTCGTCAGATTGCCCAGCAATCGCAGAATGACACCATCATTTGCGGTCTGTCCCGCTCCACGCCGGGCGATATTGATCGCTGCGCAGAAGCGGTAAAACACGCTGCCAACCCGCGTATCCACACGTTCATCGCGACCAGCCCGCTCCACATGGAGCATAAGCTGAAAATGGGCGAGAACGCGGTTCTCGAAGCCATCGGTCGTTCTGTTGCTCAGGCGCGCAATCTGGTCGGAGATGTCGAATGGAGCGCAGAAGACGCGACCCGTTCCGACTTCGATTTCCTGTGCCGCGCAGTAGACGTTGCCATTCAGGCTGGTGCGACGACGATCAACCTGCCGGACACAGTCGGCTATGCGCACCCTGAAGAGTATGGCGCGTTGTTCCGTCGTATCATCGAAGCTGTGCCTGACTCCGACAAAGTAATCTGGTCCACACACTGCCATAATGACCTTGGTCTGGCCGTCGCGAACTCGCTGGCTGGTGTCACTAATGGTGCACGTCAGGTTGAGTGCGCGATCAACGGTCTGGGCGAGCGTGCGGGCAATGCGGCACTGGAAGAAATTGTCATGGCGCTGAAAGTGCGCCGCGATACGCTTCAGGCGACGACGCGTGTTGATACGACCAAGCTGTCTCGCGCATCGAAAATGGTGAGCCAGATCACAGGCTTCCCTGTTCAGTACAACAAAGCCATCGTTGGCAAGAATGCGTTCGCGCACGAAAGCGGCATCCACCAGGATGGCATGCTGAAGAATGCACAGACCTATGAGATCATGAACCCGGCGGATGTCGGCGTTGCTGAAACCTCTCTGGTCATGGGCAAGCACTCTGGCCGTCACGCCTTCCGCGATAAGCTGGCAATCCTCGGTTATGATCTGGCTGATGATGCGCTGAACGATGCGTTCAAGCGCTTCAAGGATCTGGCTGACCGTAAGAAGCATGTCTTCGATGATGACATCATGGCGCTGGTTGATGATCAGCTGTCAGCCGAAGGTGAACGTATCGTCTTCAAGCGTCTGCGTGTGGTTGCGGGCTCTGAAGGTCCGCAAACAGCCGAGATCGATCTGGAGATTGCGGGCGAGCACAAATGGACGACTGCGCGTGGCAATGGTCCGGTTGATGCGGTCTTCAATGCGATCCGTGAAGTCATCCCTCATGAGGCCGTTCTGGAACTCTATCAGGTGAGCGCGGTCACGCAGGGCACAGATGCTCAGGCAGAAGTCAGCGTTCGTCTTTCTGAGGACGGAATTGTCGCAACAGGCCGCTCATTTGATCCGGACACGTTGTGTGCCAGCGC
Source organism: Ponticaulis sp. (assembly GCA_002723155.1). Taxonomy (GTDB): domain Bacteria; phylum Pseudomonadota; class Alphaproteobacteria; order Caulobacterales; family Hyphomonadaceae; genus Ponticaulis. The sequence continues at coordinate 266,324 of PBNO01000004.1, forward strand.
AAAAGCCTATCTGCATGCGCTGAACAAGCTTGAAGCGCGTCGTCAGAAGCGTATGGCCGCCTGATCTGTCCTAAAGCCTTAAAAGCGCCGTAATTACTGAAAAATATGCAGGCGGAACGATGTGTTCCGTCTGTGGTAATTTTATGCGGAAACACCCCCTTGCTTTACAAATTGTAAACCGGCACAAGCAAAGAAGGGGAAGTGTTGTGAATGAAGCGCAGGGTTAGTGATTCTCTGCAGAATGCGGCGGTAAAATATGCTTGGTAGTCTTCTTGGCCTCTTGTCGACGGATATGGCCATCGACCTTGGTACGGCGAACACTCTTGTTTACGTAAAAAATCAGGGCGTGGTTATCGATGAGCCTTCGGTTGTGGCTTATCGGAAAGAGGGTAACCGGAAGATCCCTTACGCGGTTGGCGCGCAGGCGAAAGCCATGCTCGGTAAGACACCGATTGCGATGGAAGCCATCCGCCCGATGAAAGACGGTGTGATCGCCGACTTCGAAGTTGCCGAAGAAATGATCAAGGCCTTCATCCGCAAGGTTCACAACCGCCGTGCATTCGTTTCCCCGCTTATTATTATCTGTGTTCCAACCGGTGCGACGCCGGTTGAACGCCGTGCGATTCACCAGTCCGCGCTTCAAGCCGGTGCCCGCCATGTTGAGATGATCGAAGAGCCAATGGCCGCCGCTATCGGTGCCGGTCTTCCGATTGATGAACCGTCAGGTTCTATGGTCGTTGATATCGGTGGTGGTACTACTGAGGTCGCCGTTCTGTCTCTGGGTGGTATTGTTTACTCACGTTCTGTCCGCGTCGGTGGTGACCGTATGGACGAGGCGATCGTGAACTTCCTGCGCCGACATGAGAACATGCTGATCGGTGAGATGTCTGCCGAGCGCATCAAGAAGGAAATCGGTACAGCTAAAGCGCCAGACGATTCCATGGGCATGTCTCTGGAAATCAAAGGCCGCGACCTGATGAACGGCGTGCCTAAGGAAGCTGAAATCACCGAAGCGATGGTTGCCGATGCTCTGAGCGAGCCTGTGCAGGCAATCATCGACGCTGTGAAAACAGCGCTTGAAGCTATGCCGCCGGAACTCGCTGCTGATATCGTGGATAAAGGTATCGTGCTGACCGGTGGTGGTGCGCTTCTGCGTAACCTTGATGTTGTGATCCGCGAGCGTACGCAGCTTCCGGTCACGATTGCTGATGATCCGCTGAAATGTGTTGTTCTGGGTTCTGGTAAAGTGCTCGAGAACTATTCAGCGATGCGCGGCGTCCTGTCTCCAGACGTCTGATCTGAAAACTCCGGCCTGATAGGGGCCAGACCAGAAGGGTTTAAAGCATGGCAACGCTAGGGCGTGACCGTAAGGCGAAACGCCAGGTCGTCAGGACCTTCGTTGTTGTTGCGATCGTTGTTGCTCTGGCGCTGGTCCTGTTTCAGACCGCGCCAAGCATTCGCGGGGCAAGCCAGCCTTTGCGTGCGGGCATGGATGACATTGTGGTCCAGTCTGCCTCATCGACCCGTCAGGGCTCACTGTTCGATTTCAATAATGATGACGAGCTTCAGGCTGAAATCGAGCGCCTGAGGGTCGAAAATCGCCAGCTCGCCATCTGGCGCGATGCCGCAACGTCTATGACGGAACGTCTGCAGCGTTATGAAGAGCTTCTGAACCTTGCCAGCGAGCCTCTGCCACAAGGTATTTCAGCGCGTGTCGTGACTGAAACCGATGGTCCGTTCGCTGAAACGCGACTTGCGAATGCCGGCGCTTTGCATGGCGTGCAACTCGGGCATGTCGCGGTGAATACGCAGGGCGTGATTGGCCGCGTTATTCGTGTCGGGAACAGATCGTCCCGTATCCTTCTCGTGACTGACTTTAACAGCCGCGTGCCCGTCATGGGTGAGATTAGCGGCGTGCGCGCTATTCTTGCCGGTGGCTCAGGTTCTGAATTCGGGCAACTGATTGACCGGCCTGAGCAAGCGCCGTTCGTTCAGGGCGAGAGCATTGTGACATCCGGTGAAGGCAATGCCTTCCCGCGTGGGCTTCGTATCGGACGCGCTGTTCTTTCCGGTGAGGAATGGGTGGCGCAGTTGTCACTCTCTGAAGCGCCGGTTGATTTTGTGCGCCTCCTGCCAGCGCAGACTATTCCAACACCGGAAGAAGATCCGCTGCCGGAAGCGGTTGAGGCCGAGCCTGAAGCAAACGCCGAGATGGGGCAGAGATGAGCGGATTTGCGAGCAAGCCGTCTACATGGGGACGTACAGGGAGTACGGCCCGCCTCATTATCGGAGCTATTTTCGTTCTTTTTGTCGGCTATATCGGTGTGGTTTTTATCGCGCCGACCGGGCTTGATGTGTTCTGGCCATATGCGCCGCTCTGGGCCGCTGTTGGCTGGGGCGCGAGCCGCCTCTCTTTCCGTCCTGCCGGAGCGTTGGCGCTTCTCGGACTGATCATGGATCTGGTGACGGATGCGCCTGTCGGCTGCTGGTCTTCAATCCTGCTGGTCGCTTTTCTGACGGCATCGATTTTCCGCCAGCAGGCGCTTACCGACAAAACCGGCGTCATCCGCTTTTTCGGTGACGTTTCCGGATTTGTACTGAGTTTTATGTTCGCCCGCTGGCTGATGGGCTCCTATCTTGGGGGTGTGGAGACCCGTGAGATTATTGGCGGGTTCCTCTCAGCAGCACTACTATATTACCCTCTGAGACCATTATTCAGACTGACCACAGATGAGCGGGTGGACTGATGGGCCGTAAACGCGAAGTCAAAGAACTCGATACAACACGTCGCCTGTTTATTGCTGGTGCGGCCGGCGGGCTCGTGTCCAGCGTCATCGTTGGTCGGCTGGTCAATCTGCAGCTTCTCAATCAGGAAGAGTTCGAGGCGCGCGCGCTGGTCAATCAGATCAGTCTTGTGCCGGGCGTTCCGCGTCGGGGGCTGATTTTCGACCGTTTTGGCGAACCGCTGGCTACGCACCGGACGAGCTGGAATGTTTATTCCGCACGTGAGGACCTTCCTGATCTGGAAGAAACACTCGCGCGGATCGCTGAAGTCGTTGATCTGTCACCGGAGCGTCAGGAACGTCTCGTTCAAAACTTCCGCCGCGAGCAGTCCTTCATTCCGGTCTCGATCCTGACCGACCTGACTTACGAGCAGTTTACGCGCCTCAGCGTAATGCGTCCGCAATTGCCGGGCGTGACAATTGAAGCGTCCCACGCGCGGTCTTATCCGCGTGGACGGGATTTTGCGCACGTGGTCGGTTATGTCGCGCGCGCAAACCAGTCTGAAATTGATGCTGCGCTTGAAGGGCTCGACCCTGAAGTCGACCGTCAGCGCATTTCGCGCATTCAGGGCGTGCTGAAGCACCCGAATATGCGGGTAGGGCGTCTTGGCGTTGAAAAGGAAATGGATGACTGGCTTGGCGGCACGCCGGGCAATCACCGCTATGTCCGCAACGCGCAGGGGCGAACAATCCGCCGTCTGGATGATGACGAGAACGCGCCAAAGCCGGGCAAGGATGTGCATCTGACGATTGATGCCGACCTGCAAAGGGAAGCGATCCGCCTCTTCGGGGATCATTCAGGCGCTGCGGTTCTGATGGATGTGAATTCAGGCGATATCCTCACCCTCGCGTCCAACCCGACTTATGACCCGAACGACTTTGTGAATGGCATTTCCAGCGTGGATTATAACGCGCTGCGCGAGAATGAGCGCGCGCCGCTCTATCACAAAGCCTATGACGGTGTGTATCCGCCAGGCTCGACCTTCAAGATGATTGTCGGTGCGGCGGCGCTGCGTGCGGGGCTGACCGATTCAAGCGAGCGGGTTTATTGCCCGGGGCATTATGACTTTGGCGGTCGCCGCTTCCACTGCTGGGAACGTCGTGGCCATGGCAGCGTCAATCTGAAAGGCGCGATCCAGAAGTCCTGCGACGTTTATTTCTATGAGATTGCGCGTCGCCTTGGCCCGGAGCGTATTGCCGCTGAAGCGCGCACATTCGGTCTTGGCATCAGTTATGAGCTTGGCATGACGGGTGGCGCGAGCGGTGTTGTCCCGAATGACGACTGGAAGCGCCGTCGCTTCAATGAGCCATGGTATGATGGCGAAACACTGAACTATGGCATCGGGCAGGGCTATCTGACAGTCTCTCCGCTTCAGCTCGCAGTCATGACGGCGCGGCTTGCGCGGACAGATGGCGTAGCGGTTATGCCGCGCATGGTTGGCGTCGGCGATACAGTGCCTCAGAACCGTCAGTTTGGCGCAATGCCGGACGCGGCCATCATGCAGCATCTGCGTGAGGGTATGTTCGCGGTGACATCTGAAACGGGCGGTACAGCGCTGCGCGCCGGTGATATCAACTTCAACGGCTATCGGATGGCGGGTAAGACAGGCACGGCGCAGGTGCGTGTGATCTCCGCCGCTGAGCGCGTGACAGGCGTTATCGATAACGCCGACCTGCCACGTCGTTTGCGTGACCACGGCCTGTTTGTTGGTTTCGCGCCTTATGACAATCCGAAATACGCGGTTGCCGTCGTTGTCGAACATGGTGGCGGCTCAAGCTCTGCCTATCCAATTGCGCGCGATCTGATGCATGAGGCGTTCGTGCGCGATTCAGGTCGGGCGGCGTCCTACCAGATTGCGTCGAACGCAACAGACACTGAGGCAATCTGATGCCGACATCATTTGCACAGACCAATGATGATTTCGTCTCAAGGGTGTTTCGACTGCCGTGGATCATGATCCTGATCATGCTTGGACTGGGTATTTTCGGTGTCGCGGTTCTTTATTCGTCCACAATCACCAATCCGATTGAAGCGGGCCTTCCAGCCAAACATGCCGTGCGTCTGGGTATTGCGTTCGTCTTTCTGTTTGCCCTCGCTATGACGCCGCTCGGCTTCTGGTCTGCGGTGTCTTACACCGGTTATTTAGGCGCATTATTGCTTCTTGTCGGGGTAGAGTTCTTCGGTGCGATGGGCGGCGGGGCTCAGCGCTGGCTGGATATTGGTCCCATCCGCGTTCAACCATCAGAGTTCATGAAGCTCGCATTATTGCTGGCGTTGGCGCGGTTTTATCATCAGGTGCGTGCGTCTGGTGAAGTTAAGTTCTTCCATCATATTTTTGCGCTTCTTATGATTGCCGCGCCGGTTATGCTGGTCTTCCGCCAGCCCGACCTTGGTACTTCGCTTATGCTGGCGGCAACAGGCTTTGCGGTCATGTTCTTTGCCGGCATGCGCTATTGGATCATCATTGCGGGTCTTGTGGCAGTCGTTCTCAGTGCGCCGCTCGCTTACTTCTACGTTCTGAAGGACTATCAACGCGAACGGGTTCTGACCGCGATTGATCCGAGCCGTGATCCGCTGGGCGCAGGCTATCAGATCCAGCAGGCTGAAATTGCGATCGGTTCCGGCGGCGCGGAAGGGCGCGGCTATATGCAGGGCACGCAGAGCCAGCTGGACTATATTCCCGAACAACATACTGACTTCATCTTCACGGTGATCGCGGAAGAATTCGGCTTTGTCGGGTCTGTTGGCCTGATCGGGGCGTGGATCGCGCTCTTCGCCCTTGGTCTGATGGTTGCCGGTCGAAGTCGTTCGCATTTTGGATATCTGGCATCCAGCGGCGCTGTGGTCACAATTGCGTTTTATGTATTTGTGAACATCGCCATGGTGAGCGGTATGCTGCCCGTTGTAGGGGTGCCTTTGCCGCTGATCTCTTATGGCGGGACAGCGATGTTGACCGTTATGGCCGCCTTCGCGGTAATTTGTGCTACCAATCTCGACAGAGACAAGCATCTTTCGATCAGCGGTTTCTTCTGATCGGGCAAGATCGTCTAACGCCAATTGACCTTTTCACGAAGCGCTGCAAGTTATGCGGTGGGATGACGCAGGGCTGACCTCTGCGTCCACGAGTGCGGAGTAGCAGTATGGCGGGTCCGGTAGTCGCCGGTAAGTCGGATCATTGGGGATCTCGATTCGGTTTTATCATGGCAGCGGTTGGTTCCTCAGTTGGTCTGGGGAATATGTGGCGGTTTCCGTACATCGCAGGTGAGATGGGCGGCTCTGCGTTCATTCTCGTATATCTGGGATGTATTCTTTTGTTCGGCCTGCCGGTTCTGATGGCGGAATACGCGCTTGGCCGTTACGGTCAGCGATCGTCCATCGCCAGCATCCGTAAGATCGTGACCGAAGAGAAAAAGCCGATTGCCTGGGTTGGTATGGGCTGGCTCGGCGCGATTGCGTCGCTTTTGCTCTTTTCGTTCTACATCGTCATTTCAGCCTGGGTATTCGACTTTATCCCGCAGGCTTTCATGGGCGATTTCTCAGGCTTTGACGCGGCTGCATCGGGGGCAAACTTCGATGATACGACCGGCAACAAGCTTGAAATCTTCGCATACATGGCAGGCTTCCTCGCGCTGAACGTGATTATCGTGGCGCGTGGTGTCCATGGCGGTATCGAGAAGGCGGCTGAGATCCTCATGCCCGCCTTTTTTATTATGCTTCTGGGCATGGTTGCGTTCGCGGTTTTCACCGGTGATGCCGCAGCGACAGTCGAGTTTCTTCTGACGCCTGACTTCAGCAAAATGGGCTTTGAGACGTTTATGGCGGCTGTAGGTCAGGCCTTTTTCTCTCTGAGTGTCGGTAGCTGTGTGATGTTCACTTATGGTGCGTATCTGACGCGTGACACGAACATTCCGAAGAACGCAGGCCTCGTTGCGAGCGCTGACACATTTGTCGCGCTGATCGCGGGCTTTGCGATCTTCCCGATCGTCTTTGCGTTTGGTCTCAACCCTGCTGAAGGCCCGGGCCTGTTCTTCGTGACTATGCCGGTCGCGTTCGGTCAACTGCCGGGCATTGTTGGCGGTGTATTCTTTACACTGGCGCTGTTTGCTGCATTCACATCGTCCATTTCGCTTCTGGAGACGGGCGTATCATGGCTGGAGGACCAGAAGTCCATCGGTCGCCTGAAGGGTGCGCTTGGACTTGGTGTGATCATGCTGTGCATGGGCGCCGGCTATATCTGGGCGCCTGAGTTTATCGACCATGCAAGCTTCCTGTCGGGCGATGTAATGCTACCGCTTGGCGGCGTTCTCATCGGTATTTTTGCTGGTTGGGTCGTGCCGAAACGTATTCTGGCGTCCGAGCTAGGCGAAGGCATGCATCTGGAGATCGTTCTGGTGCTTCTGCGCTTCGTCGTACCGGTCGCGATTTCGATCATTCTGGTTATGGGCATGATCAATAAATTCAGCTGATCGCTCAGAAGACAAAAAAGAAAAAGGGAGGCGCAGGCCTCCCTTTTTTGTATCTGGTTATGCGGTCGAGGATCAGCCGAGAATTTGCTGGAACTCTTCTGTGGCATTGATCAGGGCGTTCACAATGCCCGGCTCTAGGCTGGAATGGCCTGCATCAGGAATGATTTCCAGACGGGATTTTGGCCACGCCTTGTGCAGTGCCCAGGCTGACGACATTGGCGTCACAACATCATAGCGGCCATGCACGATGACGCCTGGAATGTCCTTCAGAATATGTGCCTGATCGAGCAGCCATCCGTCTTTTTCGAAAAAGCCGCCATTGTGGAAGTAGTGGCACTCAATACGGGCAAAGGCGTCTACGAAGGCGTTATCGTCGAAACGCGGCGGGCGCACAGCTGGGCCACGAATAGACAGGGTTTCGCCCTCCCAACACGCCCATGCACGTGCGGCTTCCAGACGAGCTTGCTTGTCGTCTGACATCAGGCGTTTGTAGAAGGCTTCAAGTAGGTTATCGCGCTCGTCTTCCGGAATTGGCGCGATATAGCGGTCAAAGGCGTCAGGGAAGATATGGCTGGCGCCTTCCTGATAGAACCAACGCAGCTCGCGCTGTGTGAGCAAGAAGATGCCGCGCAGAAGCAGGCCGCTAACGCGCTCCGGGTGTGTCACCGCGTAAGCCAGTGACAGCGTGGAGCCCCATGAGCCACCAAAGACCAGCCATTTTTCAATGCCGAGTTCTTTGCGAAGCTTTTCAATGTCTTCGATCAGATCCCATGTCGTGTTGTCCTCTAGTGAGGAATAAGGTGAAGAGCGTCCGCATCCGCGCTGGTCAAACAGCACAACCCGATAATGGCGTGGGTCAAAAAAGCGGCGCATCTCAGCGCTCGCGCCACCGCCCGGACCGCCATGCAGACCGAGCACCGGAATGCCGTTTACCGGGCCGGCATCCTCCCAGTAGAGTTCATGAAGGGATGAAACCCTGAGGCGACCTGCGCGTCTGGGATCTGTATGCGGGAAGAGTTTTCTTCGGGAAACGGGCTTAGTATTCATGCATGCTTCACCTATAGTAGGTCAAAACATAGATAAAGACTGGACGGGCGTTAAAAATTCCAGTTCTGTACCATTACAGAACATAAAATGAGAGTTTAGGGCGATATGGTTTTGCGTTTTCTGGGTACCGCGGCTCTCGCAGTACTTTGCGCAAGTTGTGCGACGGTGTCTATGCAGCCGGCCAGCATGACAGCTTCAATAGTCAGACCGAAGTCTGACCTTCAGCAAACAGCTGAAGCCTTCAGCGACGACGCCGCCGACGCTGGCTGGGTCCAGAGTCGCGATGCTGTCTCCTTCATCACAAACAGTCTGTTCGGAAACAATGACGATGAGAGCGCTGCTGCTGACTATGTAGAAATCATTCAGGCAAGTTCGGCGCCGGTCGCAGATGTGCAAACCCGCCTTCAGGCAGACACAGAGCAGACGCTCGTCGCGCTGACTGAGATCAATGCGCAGGCAAATGCGCTTCTGTCTTCAGACAATGAAATCGTTCGCGGCGATGTCTCCAGCTTTGAAGATGCGCTGATCACTGCGAGGGACTGCCGCCGGTCTTTCAATCACGCAGCAGATGCTTTGGCTGAACGCGATGCTACCGTAACCATTGAAACGGAAATCGCGCTCTCAGGCCTTGATGAGCAGATCGATCGTATGAGCGGCCTTGCTGACCAGCTTGTTGAACGTTGGCGCAATGAGGACGTCGCAACGTCCTAAGCCAAGCGCGATTAGAGGCGTGAGCGATAGCCTTCAAAGGCAAGCCACGCCCATGCAATCAAAAGACTTGTGCCGCCAATCGGCGTGAAAGCACCAAGCCATCGCGGCGCGCCGAGAGCCATGCTGTAGAGCGTGCCTGCAAAGACCAGAATACCAATGAAGAATGCGAGTGCCGGGCCTCTGAGGAGTTCCGCGCGGGCCTTGTTCAGGCCAATAGCAATCATGGCTACAGAGTGGGTGAGGGCGTAAAGCGTCGCGGTATCCCACCAGTCGCCTGCATCACCGACCAGAATGTCACTCAGTCCATGCGCGCCGAACGCGCCGCAGGCTACGCTGATAAATCCGCAAATCGCGCCAAGAGTCAGAATAAGCATCTGGTCAGTTCCCGTCGGACATCTTCTTTGAAGGCAGAGCGTAGGTCACAATCGAGTGGCTCGCCGGTTCGTCCATTGTTTCTTCGCGTACATCAACTTCGATGACAGCAAGCTTTTTCCCAATTTTCAGAACCTTGCCCTGAGCGAGCACATCGCCAGCCTTGCAGGCGTTCAGAAAATTGATGTTCAGGTTAGATGTGACTGCATATGGTTCGATGCCCGTGCGGGTAAAGATCGCAAAGTAAGCAGCACAATCTGCGAGCGCCATTTGTGTCGGACCAGAAATCACGCCGCCAGGACGCAGCATATTGTCATCATACGGCATGCGCACGGTGACTTCACCGTCGCCGACATGCGTAACTTCCATACGCGGGTTTTGTCTCTCGCTTCCAAACGCCTTGGTCAGAAAGGCGTTGATCTCCTCTGCGCGCACTTTGGACGTCACGGGAGTCCTCCAATCTTTTTTTTGAGCAAACTAACGGGACTGACGCGCAGGGAAAGCATACATTTAGCCGCAGCTATGCGGTGTACGAATTCTATGCGCTCCTTTGGTAAATTTACTACACCTGTGAGCAGAAACTCGCCTGTATGTAGAAGAGACATGGTTTAGACACAGTGATTCCCGTATTTTCGGGTTTCGTATTTTCAAAGTGGATTTTTGAGTTTGAGCGCGTTCTGGGTGGACAATCAAAACGGTGAGGCAGTGCTTCACGTTGAAGGTGACTGGACGGTGAAAACTGTCGGGGCTCTGGAACGTGAGATTCGCCGCGCGCGTTTCGAGGCGACGCCGCAGCTTGTCGATGTCAGCGCGCTAGGTGCTGTTGATACCGCAGGCGCTTTTCTCATCCATACCATGCTTGAAGATGGCGGCATCGAGGCCGACAAAACCTATCAACTGATTGGCGAGCATGCGCAGGCGAAAGCCTTGCTGGAGCTTGTATCCGGACGTGAGCGTCAGGAGAAGGTGGTCGCGTCCCAACCGCTCTCTATCATTGATCTTCTGGCCCGTGTGGGGAAGGGCAGCGTTCACTTCATGGACGAGGCTGTTGGCACGCTGAGCTTTATCGGCGAAGCGATGCTGACGACATTCAAACTGCTTCTGCAGCCGCACAAAATCCGCTGGACCAGCGTGTTTGCCGTTATGGAAGAAGCCGGGCTGGATGCGTTGCCAATCGTGTCTTTCCTCTCATTCTTTGTCGGCATGGTGATCGCTTTTATCGGCGCGACCATGCTTCAGCAGACGCTCGGCGCGACGGTGTTCACCGTCGAGCTGGTCGGCTGGGCCGTCATGCGTGAATTTGGCGTGGTGCTAACAGGCATTCTTCTGGCCGGACGAACGAACTCTTCCTTCACTGCGCAGATTGGCTCGATGAAGATGCGCCAGGAGATTGATGCCATGCGCACGCTCGGCATTGATCCGATCGAGGCGCTGGTGACTCCGCGTATTCTGGCCATGCTGATCATGACGCCGCTTCTGGCATTCGGCGCGACGCTTTCCGGCCTGCTCGGTGGGCTGATGATTTCATGGGTGGCGCTTGATATTTCGCCCATCCTGTTCATTACCCGTATTCAGGAGATTGTGATCATCCAGAACTTCTGGGTGGGCATGTCCAAGGCGCCTGTCTTCGCGCTGGTTGTTGCGATGATTGCCTGCCGTCAGGGGCTGCTTGTGCAGGGTGATGTGCAGTCGCTCGGTAAGGCGACCACGGCATCGGTTGTTCACGCCATCTTCCTGATTATCGTCGTCGATGCGATCTTCGCCATGATGTATATGGAGCTCGGCATATGAGCGATCCGATCATTCAGGTGCGCGGGCTTAAAACCCAGTTCGGCGATCATGTGGTTCATGAGAATCTCGACCTCGACATCTATCGCGGCGAAACAATCGGCGTGATCGGACCGTCCGGTTGCGGCAAGTCGGTTCTGCTGAGCGAGATTGTAGGACTGCTAACGCCTACGGCTGGTTCAGTCACCGTCTTTGGCGAGACGCTGTCGGAACTGTCTGATAGAGACCGTCAGGCCATTGAGCGGCGTTGGTCGGTGATGTTTCAGGATGGCGCGCTCTTCTCTAACCTCACCGTGCGCGAGAACGTGATGGTGCCGATGAAAGAGCACACGAACTTCTCTCATGATCTGATGCACGATCTGGCTGATCTTAAGATCAGCTTGTCCGGCCTGCCGCTCAACGCTGCGGACAAAAAGCCGTCAGAGCTGTCTGGCGGTATGCGTAAAAGGGCAGCGATGGCGCGTGCATTGGCGCTTGATCCGGAGCTGGTTTTTCTGGACGAGCCTACGGCGGGTCTCGACCCGATTACAGCCGGGCGTTTTGACTCGCTGGTGCGCGAGCTTAGCCGGCTTCTCGGTCTGACAGTCTTTCTCGTGACGCATGATCTCGACACGCTGAAGGCGACATGTGACCGGATTGCGGTGCTTGGCGACAAGCGGGTAAAGTATACCGGAACGCTTGAAGAGGTTTCACGGATCGATGATCCGTGGGTGCAGGAATATTTTGGCGGCCCACGCGGGCGGTCGGTGGTAGGATAGTTATGGAAACACGTGCCAGTTATGCCCTGATCGGCGCAGCAGTTCTGGCTGCTTTCGCTGCACTCATTGCCTTCACCATCTGGCTGGGCAAGGTCGAGTTTGATCGTGAGTTCTCTGAATATGACGTTGTGTTCGAGGGGGCCGTAAACGGCCTGTCGGAAGGCGGGCAGGTCCGCTATCTCGGCATTAATGTCGGCGAAGTGGTCAGCCTTTCACTTGATCGCGAAAACACCGAAAACGTTATCGCGCGCATTCGTGTTGACGCTGATACGCCAGTACGGACCGACTCCAAGGCGTATCTGGACTTTGCAGGCCTGACGGGTGTGACCTTCATCCAGATCCGTCCGGGTTCTCCTCAGGCTGATTTGATGCCGGGCAGTGCAGCTAATCCACCTATTCTTGAAACAGAGCAGACCCAGCTGCAGGAAATCTTTCAGGGCGGTCAGGATTTGATGGCGAACGCACAGGTGACGCTGTCACGTCTCAATGCTGTGCTGGACGCAGAGAACGCTGAAGCCTTCCGTCAGACGCTGGGCAATATCCAGCGTATCACCAACGCGTTTGCTGAAGACGAGCAGTTGATGCAGGATGCCGGGGCTGCGCTGCGCTCTCTCGCAGATGCAGGTGAAGCCGTCGCGGACGCAGCACGTGGTTTCGGTTCGCTGGAATCTGACATTCAGACGGCGCTCACAGACATTGCCGACAGTGCCGATGCACTGATTGATGACGCACGGCGCCTGATCCAGACGTCTGAAACGGCGGTGCTGGAAACACAGGAAAGCATGCGTGGTGTGCGTGAAGCTGTCGAGGAGCCGGCAGAACAGACCCTGCAGGAAATCCAGCGCCTGACGACTGATCTGCGCTCGCTTGTGCGCCGCCTTGACCGTATCGCACGCGAAGTCGAGCAGAACCCGCAGAGCTTCATTCAGGGCCAGCCGCGGCCTTACCGAGAGGATTGATGATGAAACTGAAGACAACCGTTCTCAGCCTCACGGCTCTATCTCTTGCCGGATGTGTCTCGGTTCTGCCTGAACCTGTCGTCCCTGATGCGCTGTACCGTTTCACCAGCACCTCCCAGCCAATGAGTGGTGCGCCGGTGTCGCTGCCCGCAAATATCATCGTGTTCGAGCCTGAAGGTTCGTCTCTGCTGCTGGGGCGCAATATTGCCTACGAGAGTGAAGACGGGGCGCTGAGCGTTCTGCCGGAAGCTGAATGGACGGAGTCCGCCTCGCGCCTTTTGCAGTCCGCTCTTCTGGATCGGTTGTCGCTGCAGGCGTCTGACAGTGAAGGCGTGGCCGTTGATGAGCGCCTGACGCTCAGCGCGGCGTACGAGCTGCACTGGACTGTACGTGATCTGGTCATTGGCGAGGAGGATGCCGTGGTCACAGCGCGTGTTGAGGTTCTCAACGGCCGCACAGGCGGTATTGTTGGCCAGACCTTCATCACCAAACGTGAGTCCTATACCGGCAGAGCGGATACAGAAGGCACGCGCGCACTTATTCGCGCAGCACGCAGTGTGATCGATGAGATTGCAACAGAGCTGCCCGGCCTGATGTCAGACAGCTGATCTGTTAGCTATTCTTGCTGTGAAACGCTGCATCAAGCAGCAGGAAGGCTGTCAGGCGTTTGGCTGCGGCGGTGCGGCTGCGATCCGCCTCATTCAGAGACCGCATGGCATCCGTCGTTTCCTCTGAGAGGAAGCGCTCGACAGCTGCGTGGAAATGCTCCTGATCTTCGATACGGTATTGGAGTTCCTGAACTTTTGATCCGGCATACTCACGAACAGCGCGGCGGCGATTACGTTCATTGCGACGTGACGCACCCGCAATTTTTCGCGTTTCCTTCATCGTGAACGCATCCGTCAGGGCGATGCCCATATCCTCGACTTCGCTCAGAATAATGCGGGCTGCATCGTCACGTTCTTCAGGATCGGATGACAGGCCGGCCAGAAGATCTTTCCAGGACAGGCCCATTTCCTTCTGTGATGCATTGTCGAATGCCAGATCAAACAGAGAGCTTTCTTCGCTGGTCGTCTCACTGCTTTCGGGTGCCGATGTACGTTCCTGAACGCTTGTTTCGCCATCGTTTTGCGGTGCAGCCTTTTGCCTTGGCTGCGAGAAGAGCATGGAAGAGGTGCTCTTGTCCGTTTCCGCCAGCGTTTCAAAAGATGGCTTTGGTTCATCCGTATCAGGCTGGCGACGGCGCAGATTTTCTGGCGGTGCCGGTACTGGCGTTGGTGCTGGCGGTTGAGGCTGCGGCGCTGCGGGCTGGGCCGGTGGCTCCGGCATAGCAGGCGCTGCGGATAGAATGTCTCCGTCGCTCAGGCCGTTTAGCAGCGCAGAGGCGCGCTCAATACGCTGGCGCGCGCGTTCCAGACCGGCTTCAGCGGTCGATGTCGCACGCGTTGCCGCGTCATACAGCATCTGGGAAAGCGCCATGATGCGGTGTTCTGTTTCATCGGCCTGAGAGCGCGCGGCATCGCCTGCGGCGCGCGTAGCCGCTTCGGCCTGCTGACCAGCCGTCTTGAGCTCTGCAAGACCTTTGAGGGCTTCCTGAACGGCTTCGCGTGACTGGGCTCGGATGAACTCAGAAGCCTCTCGTGTACCATCAAGCGCGTTTGCGACAGCCGAATTGAGGGCGTCGCCGGTCTCGGTCGCAGCGGTTGCTGCAAGCTCGCTCGCACGGATGGCGGTCTCAACAGTTTTGGAGGACTCCGTGAGGCGTTGCTCGATCTCTTCTACGGACGCGTTAATGCGGGCAGAGCGCGCTTCAGCATCTGCCGACATCGCGTCGAGCGCAGCCAGCTTGTCGGTGAGCGTCATGGTTGAATCGTTGAGAGACGTCAGACGGTCATCCAGCGCTTTGTCGGCTTGCGCGACCTCGTGTTGGGCAAGGCGTGCTGCCTCAGCCATGGCGCGGGCCTGACGTGGAATAGCTTCGGAAATAGCCGCAGTTTGTGTCTCGACAGCGCTGGAAAGCTCGCCGAGGGCCTGACGTTCCTCTGCGAGCTTGTTCATCATGCTCGCAATGGTTTTCGTATTCTTGGTGACCAGTTCTGAGAACTCTTCACGCTCAGTGCCCAGCGTGGCGCGCAGCTCAACCAATGAGGCGTGAGCAGTTTCAACCAGCTCGTCGACCTTCTGTGTTTCTTCGCGCACTTTATCAGTCAGCGTCTCGATACGTGAGCTCGCCGCGTCAGCTGGCATGAGCAGCATTTGTGAAGCGCGCAGAACCAGCGTGTTAGCACGTGCGTGGCGCATGGACTGGCGGCCCATAAAGCCTGCAAGAATGATTGCGATCGCAGGACCGGCCAGAATAGTGGCGCCAGCTGCGAACCAGAGCGGGTTCATGAGAAGGAAAGCTTGCGTGCCCATTGCGGCCCATGCCGTCAGAACAGCACCCACGTACAGAAATGCGGCTGCAGCAAAGCCTGCGGTAACCATCCAGGTACCGGCTGTTCGGATCTGTTGGAGCTCTTCCTGAGTTTCCTGAAGGGCTTTCAGATAGTTTTCATCACGCGACTGGGACATGGGGACAGATACTGCAATATTTTGCGGGATCATGCGACCGGCAAACACAGTATTTTTTTAATTTTGTGTTAACAAAACTGTCCGGATTCTGCGGCTTGCGGACCGGAGATCAATTAAGACCGGAAAAGCTCGTGCTGTGTCAGCGGTGTATCTTTGCGATAAACCGGCGCAGAGATCAGCTGAACAGGGGCTTCCGTTTGCATGTAGATTTTTGCGGCCTGACGCTGCTCTGAAGAGCGGTCTGGCTGCGATGTGTAATCAACACCGATCCAGCTTAGAACGGTGACGAGGATTACGTCTCTCAGTATGACAAGAATTTCTAACATCACTGACTCCAGACCCCTTGAAGCATGCTTAATATCGCTGAAAATGGCATCTACAACAAGACTGCGGGGCCGATTATTTGATGAAACCCTGTTAATGTATTCCTGCTACTGCGAGTACTTTGTTAGCGTTCGCACAGGATATCACCATGGACCGCTGGATCGACCGGCAGCAGCTCGCAAATAACACCGCTCTGGATGCGGAGCTCGCCCTTGAAGTTCTTGAGATTTTCAAAGGTCAGGTTGAAACCTGGGGGCAGATGCTGGACGCAAATGATGAGCCTGAACGCTGGGCTGATGCGGCTCATACCATAAAGGGTGCAGCTCTGGGCATAGGCGCAGGGCCGCTAGCAGAAGCATGTAAAGCGGCAGAAACGGCGGGTCGCGCAGATCCGCCGCCATCGAAAACGCGCGCGGCTGTACTCATCAACGATATCCGCGATGCGCTGTACCCAACGCTGGAAAGCGTGGCGCGCGTCGATCACGAATTGCGCGTGTCCGGCTTTTTGAGATTGTCGTAGGATTTGAATTCGTAAGCGATCGACTGCTCGATCAGGAGACGCCAGACCGGCTCTGCAATTTCAGGTGCGAGCCCGTATTCCTTGCAGGCTTCCAGAACATTTGAAACGACCTGCTCAATGCGTGGCTCGTCACGCACAGCTTCACGTTTCGGCTTGATACGTGCAGCAGCGTCCATGAAGGTCTGGCGTTCAGCGAGAATTTCCACGAGTACACGATCCAGCCTGTCCACTTCATAGCGGACGTCCACCATCGTCTGAGCGGTCTCTGCAGTGTGCTTGCGTGGCGCGGACGTATAGCTTGTCATCTGAAATCAGGCTCCTGACATCTCTCGGTTAAGACCGGAGCCCGTTTGCTATGTAATCGCTACCGCGTCCACGATACGCCATAGTAATGGCGGCGTTTAACCACCAGAGACGATACGAACCGTGCCGAGATTTCGCTGTTCTGCATCAGAAGTGAACAGGGTCTCTATGCCGTGCTGCATGCTTCGGATTTCGATCAGGTCGGAAAGCTTTTCCGGACGCCCGAGCAGGAAGCCCTGAATTTCGTCACAGCCTTCCTCTTTCAGAATGCTGAGCTGAGCTGCGCTCTCAACACCCTCGGCCAGAACCGGAATGGAGAGGCTCTTGCCTAGTGAGAGTACTGACCGCACGAGTGCACGGGATTCACGGCTGACTTCGATTTCCGACATGAAGAAGCGGTCCAGCTTGATCTTGTCGAACGGGAAGGAGCGGAGAATTTCCAGCGACGAATAGCCGGTGCCGAAATCATCCAGCGCGACCTTAACGCCAAGCGCTTTAATCTGGCGCAACACATGGAGAGACCGGTCGCGGTCTTCCAGAATAGCCGTTTCCGTCAGCTCGATTTCGAGACGGTGCGGCGGCAGGCCAGTCTCCAGAAGTGTCTGGTGTACAATGCGTGGCAGCTCTACCTGTGTCAGCTGCAGCGCCGACATGTTTACAGCGACTTTGTCTTCTGACTCCCAGCCGGCAGCGTCCTCACATGCACGGCGCAAAACCCATTCGCCGAGGCGAATGATAAGGCCGCTTTCTTCTGCAATAGGGATGAAGACGCTTGGTGAGATGGGACCAAGCTTTGGATGCGTCCAGCGCAGAAGCGCTTCCAGGCCACTGATTTTGCTTGATTTAACGGACGCCTGAAGCTGGTAGTAAAGCTCCAACTCATTATTTTCTAGCGCCTGAGCCAAAGACGCAGCAAGCTCGCGCTTCTGTCGGGCTTCTTCGTCCATGGAGGCTGTGTAGAAGCAGATCGTATTGGAGGCGTGAATCTTCGCGCGATACATTGCGAGGTCTGCGTTATTGCGCAGTGTGTCGCTGTCTTTGCCGTCTTCCGGATAGCGGGCAACGCCAATGCTTCCGCTCAGATGGAGCGTGGTTTCATTCACCTGAAGGCGCGTATTCAGCGCCGATTGGAGGCGTGAAAGGAAGTCTTCCAGCTCTTCCTCGGTTGAATACTCCTTCGTCGCGGCGAATTCATCGCCGCCGAGCCGGGCGACAATCTCGCCGCTATGACACTGTGCCTGAAAGGCATTCGCCAAAGCGATCAGAGCTGCGTCACCAGCTTTGTGGCCATGGGAATCGTTGATGTCCTTGAAGCGATCCATATCGATGCCGATGACGGCGAGGGTGGCGCTATTACGCTCTGCCTTTTGGATACGCGTGTTCAGATCATCCATATAGGCATTACGATTGGCCAGACCGGTCAGCGTATCCGTCATGGCCATTTGCAGAAGCTTCTCATAACCGGTTTTGCGCTGGTCGGCATCAAGGAAGAATGTGATGCCGCCGATTGCGATGACCAGAAGTCCGGCAAGTGCGGTCGCCATGGAGAGTGCTACGAATGTCGCTTCGTCCATTGGGGTATCAGAGATGGCGAACGACGTGATTTCCATGCCGGTCATGCCGGTGAAATGGAGGCTGATCACGCCCAGTGCATAGAGGCCGATAGCTGGAAGATTAAGTTTCTCGAAGCTACTGCGGCGCAGCACCAGGCCCGACGCAATCGTGAATGCACAGGCACAAGCTATCGACGCCGCGACATAGCCAAGGTCCCAACTTACAATGCCGTCTACGCGATAAGCCATCATGCCAAGGTAGTGCAGACCTGACATGCAAAGACCGAGTAGGGTGTTGCCGATAATGCTCGCCAGAAGTGTACGGCCATAGATCACCAGAGAAATCGCAGCGAAAAAGCCGAAGACCGGCGCAATAAGCGACGCCATAGTCAGTACCGGATCGATCACAACAGGTACATGTGCCTGGAAGGACAGCATTGCGATGAAGTGGGTACACCAGACCGTGGTGCAGAGAGCAATCGCGCCGATGCCGATCCATCCGGCACGTGCGAACCCGGTCGTGAAACGCGATCGCCGGGTCAGCTGATTGAATGTAATCGAGCCTGCGATACAGATGAAAGCCGCAAGGAGAACCAGCCTGAGATCGTGCTCAAGCGTGATACAGGGAATTACTTCAATCATTAGAGGCCAGCTAGGTTATTTGCGTTGAAAACCTGAGTAAATTGGTCCGATTAAGGGCGAGTGTTCTTCAAAAACAAAATCAGCCGATCTTGTTTACCTTTCATTTGAACTTTTAGCTGGAATCAAAAAAGCCACCGGCAGGGCCGATGGCTTTCAAGTTTTTCAGTGTATTAGCAGTAGCTAGCCTGCGAAGGCTTTCTCGATCACAAAGTCAGCTGGCGCGGCATTGGAGCCTTCAACCAGACCTGCTTTTTCACAGAGCGCTTTAGTATCCTGAATCATCTGCATGGAGCCGCAGATCATGACGCGGTCTGTCTCTGCATTGAGTGGTGGAACACCCAGATCTTCGAACAGTTTCCCGCTCTCTATAAGGTCCGTGATGCGCCCCATGCGTGGGAAGTCTTCACGTGTGACAGAGTTATAGAGGCGGAATTTGTGCGCATACTCGTCGCAAAGCGGATCATCCGGCAGAGCCGCTGTCAGCTCTTCGCCATAGGCCAGCTCTGAGATTTCACGGCATGTGTGCGTGAGGATGACTTCGTCGAACTTCTGGTATGTCTCCGGATCGCGCATCAGGCTCGCAAATGGCGCGATGCCTGTACCGGTAGAGAACATATAGAGACGTTTCGCCGGTGTGAGCGCGTCATGCACGAGCGTACCTGTCGGCTTCTTGCCGAGCAGAACCTTATCTCCCGGTTTGATGTCACAGAGGCGGGATGTCAGAGGGCCGTCCGGCACTTTGATTGAGAAAAACTCAAGCTCTTCATCCCAGGACGGGCTGGCGATAGAGTAAGCGCGCAGAAGCGGTTTGCCGTCTTCTTTTGGAAGACCAATCATCACGAATTCACCCGAACGGAAGCGGAAGCTTCCTGGACGCGTGATCCGGAACTTGAACAAACGGTCTGTATAGTGGTGGACGGAAAGTACCGTCTCCTCTGTCGGCGCGTTCGGATTTACCTTTTTCACCGGGCTGGCTGCTTGCGTCTCGCTCAACGGCCTGTCCTCTTTTCTTTAGGTTATAACGTTTCTGAACTTGCGGGTCAGCATTTACGCTTGGATAGACATAGGAGCAACGGGTCAACAAGTCGCGCCTGACTAACAGAGCTTTGAGAAATGCTAAACTCCCACAATTTCATCGCGGATGGCTTCGGTTTTGAGCCATTTAATGAAGGTTCTTGATTCAATCGTCTGGGTCCGGCCCCTCGGCCAGACGACGAAGTAAGCAAAGTCGATCAGTGTTGAGCCATCAGGGAAGGGCGCGACCAGTCGTCCGCTCGCAAGGTCGGCTGCGGCAATGGCTTTCTTCGCAAGCGCCACACCACGTCCCGTCGCTGCGGCTTCGATAGCGAGCATGGACTGGTTAAAGTGCGGCCCCTTATGGCCATCAATATTCTCAACGCCGCGTGCCCGCAGCCAGCTCGACCAGTCCGGACAGGACGGATCGCGCTCTGTGCCGGCATCATGTAGCAGTGTGTGCCGCGCGAGGTCTTCAGGGCGCTTAATCGCGTCCGGACCTTCCATCAGATGCGGTGAGCAGACAGGAAGAACGGTCTCTTCCATGAGTTTTTCTGATTTGAGGCCTTCATACACGCCGCGTCCGTAGCGAATGGCAAGGTCGGTATCGGCTGTCGTGAAATCGGTCAGCCCCATATCGGCAGAAACCCAGGCTTCGATTTCAGGATGGGCGGTGTGGAAACGGTCCAGCTTTGGCGCGAGCCATTTGGCTGCAAAGCTCGGCGCGCAGGAAATCATCACCTTACCCTTACGGGCAGGGGCGCGCATGATCCGGCCAGCTTCGACCAGCTTGTCAAAGGCGTCGCGCACCAGCGGCAGCGCAGCCTGAGCGGCATCGGTCAGGAGAACCTGACGGCCCGTGCGGCGGAACAGAGGCACATTGGTGTATTCTTCCATCAGCCTGATCTGCTGGCTGATCGCGCCCGGCGTCACGTCCAGCTCTTCGGCTGCCTTAGTGAAGGAAAGATGGCGGGCAGCAGCTTCAAATGCCTTCAGCGCATTTAGAGGAGGTAATCTGTCTTTTGAGTCCGACATAAGGCAGGGGTCCCGAAAATGGTGTATAGAAAGGCTTTTGCCGCCTGTATTCCGCACAATACATAAAGGCCTATCGCAAAAATGTAAGATAAGTATTTCTAAACGGTCGCATTAATGGTGAAGACTTGTGATAAGCGCCTCAGACGGCATTTTGCAGACTGAGGCTAACTGACTAGCCATTGGAGCGTCGCGTGGAACTGTTTCCCGTCTTTTTCGGTACGAAATCTTTGAACGTCGTTGTGTTCGGCGGCGGAGAGAATGCGCGACGCAAAGTGCGGCTTCTGGCCAAGACCCATGCGCGTGTCGACGTGATCGCGCCTGTCTTCTCGCCGGAGTTCGTCAACGAGTTTGCAGGCCGCGTTGGGTTCGCGCCAGAAGCGCTGACCGAAGTGCTGGTCTCTGAAGCCAAGTTTGTGATCATCGCGATTGAAGATGACGAGCCAGCGCTCGAAGCGGCGCTGAAACTTGTGCGTCAGTACAATCTGCCTATGAACGTGGTGGACCGCCCGGAGCTTTGCGACTTCACCGTTCCGAGCATTCTGGACCGTGGCTGCGTCGTTGGCGCTATCGCGACAGGCGGTGCAGCTCCTGTCATGGCGCGCAATATCCGCTCTCGCCTTGAGGCGTTGCTTCCAAAGCGTACGGGCGAGCTTGCAAACTTCGCGCGCGGATTTCGCGGCAAGGTGAAGGCGCGTTTTGCTGAAGAGTCTGATCGTCGTGCTTTCTGGGAAAACATGCTGCGCGGTCCAATCGCCGAGAAAGTTCTCGCTGGCGATGAAGATGCTGCGCGCATTGAAATGGACGCCGCCATTGAGGAAGGCAAAACCGAACAGACCGGCATTGTCTACATAGTGGGCGCAGGCCCGGGTGATCCGGAGCTTCTCACGCTGAAAGCATTGCGCGTCCTGCAGGATGCGGACATCGTTTTTTATGATAATCTGGTTGGCACCGACATTCTGGACCTGATCCGCCGGGATGCGGATCGTGTATCGGTCGGCAAGTCCAAAGGCTATCATTCGGTTCCGCAGGAAGACATTCACGAGCTCCTGATCATGGCGGCGAAGGCTGGAAAGCGCGTAGTGCGCCTCAAAGGCGGCGATCCGTTTATCTTTGGTCGCGGCGGTGAGGAGCTTGGTGCGCTTCTGGCTGAAGGCATTGAGGCGCAGGTGGTGCCGGGCATTTCGTCTGCGCTTGGCTGCGCGGCGAGCGCAGGTCTGCCGCTTACCCATCGTGATCATGCCCAGTCTGTAACATTCGTAACGGGCCATGCCCGTAACGGACAGGTACCGGACCTCGATTGGCAATCTCTCGCACGTCAGAACCAGACAGTTGTCGTGTATATGGGCGTCGGAACGGCCGCGCAGATTTCAGAGAATCTGATAGCAGCGGGCCGGGGCGCCGCTACACCGGTGGCAGTTATCGAGAACGGCACACGCGAGAATGAAATCCGCGCTTATGGCGAATTGAGCGAGCTGGCGAACCTGATTGAAGGCAATGGCATTAAAGGGCCTGCGCTTCTGATCATTGGTGAAGTCGCGGCTCTGCCTGAACAATTTCTATCATCCATGCAAAAGAGTCTGGAGATCGTTGAATGACATCTGTACGTCCGAAACTTAAGGCTGACATTCCTAAAGTCATCACAGCCTGGGACGTTGCGACCGGCGCGACTGTGTACCAGACGGCTGACCGTAACTGGTCTGAGAACGTCGCTGACGCAGAAGTGGTTGTCGGTGAGGCTGCTGATGCGGCGCTTGAAGCCGCGCAAGGCGACGAGCTTCGCATCCTTGACCCGTATGTCATGGAAGTGACTGAGGACGGGGAAGTGACTGGCCGCGAAACCCTACGTGAAACCATTCGCGCAACAGGCCCGACCACACACACAGAATTTCACAAGGCTGCGCGGGGCGTGGTCGATGCCTGATCGCGATATCACGCGTCTGACGCTCTACGGGGATTCAATTTCCGGCAACTGCATGAAGACCAAATGGGTCGCAGAGTTGCTCGAGCTTGATTATGACTGGGTCGAGATGGACCTGATGGCGGGTGCCACGCAGACAGAAGAATTTCTGGCGCTGAACCCTGTCGGTCAGGTCCCACTGGCGCGCTGGCCGGATGGTCGCGTATTGCCGCAGTCAAACGCCATTATGCTGTATCTGGCCGAGCAGGCTGAAAGCGATCTGGTGCCGAGCGATCCGTTCACGAAAGCGCAGATGATGAGCTGGCTCTTCTGGGAGCAGTATAGCCACGAACCTGCCATCGCCGTTCGTCGCTTCCAGAAGCTCTATCTGAAGAAATCCGATGACGAAATCGAGCCGTCTCTGATGGCTAAAGGCCGTCGCGCGCTTGGCGTTATGGAGCTTCAGCTGACACGCACTGACTGGATCGTTGGCGACACCTTCACCCTCGCGGATATCGCGCTCGTCGCGTATACTCGTCTGGCACACGAAGGCGGATTTGATCTGAGCGAGTTTCCGTCGGTTGAACGTTGGGTCAGCCGTACCGAGGCAGAGCTCGGCATTCCGCATGCCATGCCGAAGGAGGGGCACGCGCTATGACGAACGTCGAGAATTCCATCAACTATATCGAGTTTCCAATGACTGACCCTGAAGCGGTCATCATGTTCTACGAGACTGTATTCGGCTGGTCCTTCCAGCGATGGGGCGACGACTATATCAGCTTCAATGGCGCGGAAGTCGAAGGCGGTTTCAACCGTCAGGCAGACGTGAACACCGGTCGCTCCGGCGCGCTGGTGATCCTCTACACAAACAATCTTGAGAAGAAACTGGACCAGATCAAAGTGGCTGGCGGCACAATCGTGGAAGACATTTATGCCTTCCCGGGCGGGCGCCGTTTTCACTTCGCAGATCCGTCGGGCAATGAGCTCGCGGTCTGGTCCGAAAAAGGGTAATCCATGTATCGGTATGACGAATTTGACGCTCAGATCGTTCGTGAGCGTGCGGCGCAGTTTCGTGGGCAGGTCGAACGTCGTCTGAGCGGCGATATCACTGAAGACCAGTTCAAGCCGCTGCGCCTGATGAACGGCGTTTATCTGCAGCTTCACGCGTACATGCTGCGCATCGCTATTCCATACGGCACGCTGCGCGGTGAGCAGATGCGCAAGTTCGCGCACATCGCACGCAAGTATGACAAAGGCTATGGCCACTGGACGACGCGTCAGAACATCCAGTTCAACTGGGTTGCGCTGAAAGATATTCCGGACGTTCTGGACGAACTGGCAGAAGTCGAAATGCACGCCATCCAGACCTCTGGTAACTGCATCCGTAATACGACGTCAGACCAGTTTGCCGGCGCGACAGCCGAAGAGATCGAAGATCCGCGCCCATGGTGTGAGATTATCCGTCAGTGGTCTACCTTCCACCCGGAATTCTCCTTCCTGCCGCGAAAATTCAAGATCGCGGTCACTGCGGCTGAGAACGACCGTGCAGCCATCCGTGTTCACGACATTGGCCTTCACATGCGCCGCAATGATGCGGGTGAAACCGGCTTTGAAGTGATTGTTGGTGGCGGGCAGGGGCGTACGCCACATGTCGGCGTGACGATCAAACCATTTGTCGCGAAAGATCAGCTGCTTGATTATCTGGAAGCCATTATGCGCGTGTATAACCGCTTTGGCCGCCGCGATAACAAGTACAAGGCACGCATCAAAATCCTCGTTAGCGAGACCGGCGCAGAAGAGTTCACACGTCTGGTAGACGAAGAGTTCGAAGCCCAACGCGACGCAGAGAAGATCGTTCTGCCGCAGGCTGAAGTCGATCGCATTACGCAGTATTTTGCGCCGCCAGCGTTTGAAGACCTGCCGGACACATCTGATGTTCTTGATGCGGCGAAAGCGAAAGACGAAGCCTTCGCCCGTTGGGTGCGCGTGAATGTTCGCCCTCACAAACAGGCGGGCTACGGCATTGTGACCATTAGCTGTAAGCCAATCGGCGCGCCTCCAGGCGACGTCACCGATGCGCAAATGGACGTGACGGCTGATCTCGCAGAACGTTATAGCCTCGATGAAATCCGCATTACGCACGAACAGAATATGGTTCTGCCTCACGTGAAGCTGGATGATCTGTTCGACCTCTATCAGGAGCTTGATAGCGCAGGTCTCGCGACAGCTAACTATGAGCTGATTTCAGACATTATCTGCTGCCCGGGGCTCGACTATTGTAACCTCGCGAACGCACGTTCTATTCCGGTTGCTCAGGACCTGCAGAACACATTCGCAGACCTTGAACGTCAGGATGATATTGGCGAGTTGAAGATCAAGATTTCAGGCTGCATCAATGCTTGTGGTCACCACCATGTCGGCCATATCGGCATTCTGGGCGTCGACCGTAAAGGCGAGGAATTCTACCAGATCACCTTTGGTGGCCGCGCGGATGAGAAAGCGGCTATCGGCCAGATCGCTGGTCCGGGCCTTCGCGCTGAAGATGTGCCATCTGCACTGGAGCGCGTGATCGAGACCTATCGCGAGGTTCGTAGCTCTAAAGACGAACGCTTTATCGACGCGTTGGAACGTGTCGGTCATGACCCATTCAAGGAGGCTCTCTATGCCGCTGGTTAAAAATGGCGAAGTGACCGCCAATCCGCACGGTGAAGTTCTGACACTGGAGCCGTTTCTCGAAATGGCTGCGGCTGATCCGAAAGATGCTGTGATCGTTCGTCTGATGCCAGATGATTGCCCGCTACAGCTTGAGCCGTTTCTCGATCAGCTGGAAGTGGTTGAGATTAGTTTCCCGCGCTATGCCGATGGTCGCGGCTATAGCCAGGCGCAGCTTCTGCGTCGCCGTCTCGGCTATAAAGGGGAAATCCGCGCTGTGGGTGACGTGTTGCGTGACCAGCTTCTTTTCATGCTGCGGTCTGGCTTTGATGCTTTCGAACTTGGCCGTGAAGATGCGGCTCAGGCCTTTGCGGCGGCATCCAGAGAGTACAGCCATTTCTACCAGCCGGCGGCGGATGGCGAGTCGGGCGTGTTTGCACGCCGACACAGCTGATAATCTACACACATTCAAACACGAAAAAGGGAGCTCCGCGTGGGCTCCCTTTTTTGTGACTGGCACCTCCGCAAGACGTGATTTTAGCTCACGTGAGCGGGAGTAAATGTCAATTAAATCAAACGCCTATTTGGTTTGTCTGTGACTGGTTCTTTCCCTTTATCTGAAGGGCGCAAACGCGTTTCTTCTTCGAAAGGACACTTTATGGACAACCGCAAAATTCTGCTCTCGCTCGCTCTTCTTGGCGGCGTCGCTTCAACCTCTATCGCTCACGCTGAAACCGGCTGGTACGTGCTTGGTGGTGTGAACTCGACAACGGTCGACCAGTTCAACTCGCGCAACACAGGCACCTCTGACCCGAACCAGGGACCAGTTGGTGGACCGAGCATTTCAGTCACCGATTCAGACACAGGTGTCAGCGTCTTCATCGCCGGTGGTTATCAGTATGACTTCTCACCTGATTTCTACGGCGCTGTAGAAGTTTTCTACTCTGATGAGCAGGCTGAAACACAGACTTTCAACAGCGTAAAAATCACCGATATCGAGCTTGATGCGTCTTACGGTATCGACTTCAAATTCGGTCACAACGTAACTGACCGTCTGGCGATTTATGGTCTTCTGGGCGTTACCCAGTTCGATTTCGACGGTCAGGCGTCTTATACGTTCGCACCGCCGGTAGACGACCTGTCAGACGAAGAAGTTGCCTTTGTTTACGGTGGTGGTCTGGAAATCAGCTTTGATGATCACTGGTCTACAGTTGCCGAATTCCGCCTCTCTAACGATGTTGAGTTCGACACACCAGTCGACCGCGGCGGCGTTCAGTCCGAAGACGAATTTGACTTCGCTGTCATCCGTACCGGTCTGAAATACCGCTTCTAATTTCGCGCGATCCGCCCTCGCGCGGGCCCCCTGTCCCCGGTCGAAACAGCTGTTATAGTGGCAGACTGTAGCGACTGGGGAAGGTTGCCAGATGATATGGTGGATAGTTCCGGCCGCGGTCGGCTTTTTCGGACTTGTGGTCACGCTGGCCGGTTTCTCCCATATGGGTAAGCGCAAGGCCATGTCTGGCGGTGTGCGCTTTATTGGCGGCGTTCTTGTGCTGTCTGCGGCGGCGCTGCTCACCATGGTCGGCATCAATCTGCAAACCTATTCCCGTCTCAATCAGGAACGTCACGTCGCGGATATCGAACTCGAACGAGTCGATGATCAGCATTTTCGCGCCGAGGTGACGCTGGACGGTGAAACGACACCGACGGACTATGTGATCCGCGGCGATGAAGTGCTCTTTGAGGCGCGCATCATCAAATGGACGCCGTGGGCAAATGTGATCGGCTATGATGCGATCTATAAGCTGGACCGAATGTCCGGCCGCTATACCTCAATCGAAGACGAACGGACGGGCGAGCGCACGCTCTACGCCTTGCAGAATGATCCGGGTGTCAGTGCGTTCGACCTCATCAACGAACATGGCAAATGGCAGAACACAGTCGACGCGTATTACGGGTCCGGCACGTATGTACCTATGATCGACGGCGCGCGATATGAAATCCGTATCACGCAGACCGGACTCACCGCCCGCCCTCTGAACGCACGTGCGGAAGACAGCCTCCAAAACTGGGCTTCACCAGTTCGCGGCGAATAGGGAGAGGGACTATGGGATTTTACAGCCGTTATATTCTGCCGCCGCTGATTGATTGCGCCTGCTCGACAAAACCGATCATGAAACAGCGCGAGAAAGTGGTGCCTCATGCTGAAGGCCGCGTGCTGGAGGTTGGCTGCGGAAGCGGTACAAATTTCGGCCTGTATGATAGCTCTAAAGTCTCTCAGGTTTTCGCGCTCGAACCCGACGCGCAAATGATCAAGAAGGCCCAAAAGCGCGCGGACGCTGCCGAAGGGCTGAACATTGAATTCATGGAAGCGGGCGGCGAGGCTGTGCCGCTGGAGGACAACTCCGTCGATACCGTCGTGTTCACCTTCACCATGTGCACCATTCCGCCAATTGATGCGGCGCTCGCTGAAGCGCGACGTGTTCTGAAGCCCGGTGGGAAGCTGCTCTATTCGGAACATGGCGGCGCGCCGGATGAAGGCGTTCTGAAATGGCAGAGACGCCTTGAGCCAATCCAGAAAACGCTCGCCGGTGGCTGCCATCTGACACGCGTGCCGCCGCGCATGCTCGAGCATAACGGGTTCACTGTCACGGCTGGTGAGACGATGTATCTGCCGGGAACGCCGAAAGTGCTGGGCTTTGCGTATTGGGGGCAGGCAGTCGTTAGTTGATGGGTATGCTTCGAACGCCGCCGCATCTGCCGTTTCTCGACGGGCCCGCTGTGATGGCGCCGAAACTCAGACCGATTGACGAAGGCGCGTGGCTCTTTCCGGATACCGAGGCGGAGCCATGGCTTGAGGATAAGCGCCGATTGATGGTCGAAAAGCGCGATCAGGTGTTCGCGCAAGCCGGAGTCTGGGCAACCGATGCCGCTGACGAGGCGGCAGGTCTGGTTCTGAGCGCACAATCATCTGCGCCTCTTGAGATTGCGTCTTTCACGCCAATCGAACGCGCGGCTTCAACTGTCAGCGATGATTTATGTGTGATGGTGCCGCGCGACGGTCAGTTTGTGCTTGGTGTCGCCAGCCTCTGTGCGCCGACATTCTGGTCACTTAAGGAGAATATCGGAAAGCCTCTGTCGGAGCTGCATTCGCTACTGCCTCAGGGAGGAACCGAGCTCTCATCGCGTATCAACCGGATATTTGCGGGCCTGCAGCCGGGACCGGTTCTGGAACGGTTCAACTGGACGGTCCAGCTGGGCGGTGAACGGTTTACGCCGTCTTCTACTCCAATGAAGCGCGACCTCGCTGAGATGAGTGGGAGCGAAGCCGCAAGCGATTTGTTTCTGCGCGTTGAACGTCAGACCATCCGTAAATTGCCTGACACGGGCGCAGTGCTATTCACCATTCGCATTTGCGTGGATCCACTTCCGCCAATTCTGGCGGATGGCCAGATGAAAGAGCAGTTCCGGAAGGCCTGGCAATCTACTGCTGAGGATGTCGCCGTCTATAAAGGCTGGCCGCACTATCAGCATGCTATTGATTGGCTGCTGGCCTCGGCATAGCTTCATCGCATGATGGGAGATATGCCATGGCATACTGGCTTTTTAAATCCGAACCGTCCGCCTGGAGCTGGGACCAGCAGGTCGCCAAAGGCGATGAAGGTGAAGAATGGGGCGGTGTTCGCAACTATCAGGCGCGCAATTTCATGCGCGAGATGAAGGTCGGCGATAAGGGCTTTTTCTATCATTCGCGTGAGGGTCTGGAAGTTGTCGGGATTGTTGAGGTTTGCGCCGCGGCACATCCTGACTCTACGACTGATGATGAACGCTGGGAGTGCGTCGATATCAAAGCAGTAGAGCCTGTTCCAACCCCTGTTTCCATGAAGGATATCAAAGCCAATCCGAAGCTGGAGGAGATGGTTCTGGTGAAGAACTCACGCCTTTCGGTTCAGCCTGTCACCAAAGACGAATGGAACGAGGTTTGTCGGATGGGAGGCCTTAGATCATGAGCGAGACACCTGAGCGCAAGCCGGTTCGCAGCGCCGCGCAGGCTGCCGCGCTCATCCTGTTTGTGGTCGCTTTGGCTAACCTGATTTACGGCTCATATTTTGGCGGTGGTCCGCCTCTGATCGTGATGAGCATTATGGGGTTTGGCATGTCCTTCATCCTGTGGCGGATGAAGCCGAAGGGGTGAATGGAGAAGGATATGGAGCAGCTCGAAAGTCTTGAGGCGTTGGAAGAAGCTCGCAAACTGCTTGAGGGTTTTGGTTTGCCGGTTGATGATCTCGGGGCGCCGGGGCTTAAGCTCTGGTGTGAGTGCTCCGGCGGTGCGGTAAACGCGGTAGCAGGGTTGGAGATTCATGGCCGCAGCGCTCTCTTTCGTTCTCTGGCTGTGAAGTCGGCTTTTCAGGGGAATGGCACAGCAACTGACTGCCTGAAGCATGTTGAGGATCAAGCGCGCCAACTCGGCGTAAAAACGCTCTATCTTCTGACAAATTCTGCGGCACCCTTTTTTGAAACCCGCGGCTTTTCAGAGGTGCAGAGGGATGCTGTTCCGGTTGAGATTCAAAGAACGAGGCAATTCTCATCGCTCTGTCCGGCGACCGCGACCGTCATGCACAAGAAACTGTTGTCGAGCTAACGGGCGCCGTCTTCAAAGTCTGCGAGCGCCCATTCAGCGAACTGGTGCACATTTCCGCCGGTAAAGAAGAAGCCACCAACACCAGCCGCGTGCGCTGCCTCTATGTCCGTCTGTTTGTCGCCGATCAGGAAGCTCTTTTCCCGCGCAACGGGGAAGTCGGCCATGGCTGACATGAGCATGCCGGGCTTGGGCTTTCGGTCGAAGCTATCTTTGCGATAGCGGGCAATCTCGCCTTCTTCATGGAAGGGGCAATGGTAAAACCGGTCGATATGAGCGCCGGTTTTGGCAAGCTCTGCAGACATATGGTCGTGCAGCACCCGCATGTCCTCTTCGGTGTAATAACCGCGTGCAATGCCCGATTGGTTCGTCACGACGAACACCCACCAGCCACGATCGTTAAAGGCTTTGACGCACTCTTTAGCGCCTTCAACCCATTCAAAGTCTTCTACGCGGGAGACATAGCCCTTGTCGACGTTCAGAACGCCATCACGATCTAGAAAGAGGGCTGGGCGAATGCGGTCCATGGATTGATCTACGAGCTTTGCAGGTTGAAAGACAAATCAATTTGTCTGGCTGCCGGTGCTTTCCATGCCGCTGCCTTCAGCTTCGGCAGCAGCGTTGGCTTCAGCAAGCTCGGCAACCTCTTCGGCTGATTTCGGCGTATCGCCATGCTTCACCTCTTCATCAATGGACTGGACGACGCCTTTGTTTGCACGAACACCTTTCATGAACGGGATGAAGGCGAGGGCCGCCAGAATGCCTGCCAGGACAAAGTTAGCACCTTTGAACTGAACAATCGCTTCGGGCTTGGCGAAATAGCTCAGCGTTTGAGACATAATAAGAGGCCCGATAATGGTCGTGCTCAGCGCCTGCACACTTGCTAGTGCGCCCTGTAGTTCGCCTTGCGCATTCTTCGGCGTGACACCTGTCATCAACTGCTGGGTTGCAGGACCAGCTACGCCGCCAAAGGCTGAACCGGCGAGGAAGGCATAGGCCATCCAACCATAAACGGCGCTTGCGAACAGAAACATGCTGAAAGTTGTGACGGCGAGGCCAAACAGCGCGGTCCGGACGGGGCCAATGCTTTTGGTGAGGCGCCCTGTCAGAAAGCCCTGAACGAACGCGGAGCCTATGCCGACTAGGGCGAGTGAGAGGCCAATCTCGTTCGGCGTCCACTCATACCGGATTTCGCCGTGATAGCTCCAGGTCGAGGAAAAGACAGAATGGGAGAGGCCGAAAATGCCCACGCCCACAATAAACCAGCTGACTTGTGGAAGCTTGGAGAAGTGTTTGAAAGCGCCGAATGGATTGGCGCGTCGAAGCTCGAACGGGCGACGGTTTTCTTTCAAAAGCGATTCCGGAAGCACCAGCAAACCGTAGAGGAAATTGCAGGCGGCTATGCCCGCGGCCACGAAGAATGGCAGGCGGGTATCAATGTCGCCCAGAACACCGCCAATGATTGGTCCAAGGACAAAGCCGATACCGAAGGCTGCGCCAATCATGCCGAAGGCTTTGCCGCGCTCCTCAGGTTCGGTGACGTCTGCGATATAAGAGCTCGCCGTGGAATAGGTTGCGCTTGTCAGACCGGCTAGGGCGCGCCCGATGAATAGAACCAACAAGGAGTGCGCAAAGCCCATAATGATGAAGTCGATGCAGAGACCGGCTATTGAAATAATCAGAACGGGGCGTCTGCCGAATTTGTCTGACAGATTGCCGATAATGGGCATGGACAGGAAATTCACCACGCCGAAGGTCGCCATGAGAAGGCCGCCGACCAGAACCGTATCTTCACCCGGTTTGCCTGTGATTTCTTCCAGATAGGCGGGCATGACCGGAATGAACAAGCCGAACGCCAGCATATCCAGCGCGACGCAGACAATGACGAAGAGGAAGGCGTTTTTGCCGTGCTTGCCGCTCAATTGTATTGTCCCTCAACGCGTTCATATCCCGTAATGTTGGCAATAGGACGTTTCAAAATGGAAGTCGATAGACCTGTTTAAGCGGGTCACGACTGTAAGGCGCAGTGAAAATAAATTTACCGTGATTGCAGAAAAGGTCAGTGCAAACACATTTGAGTCGATATAGTCTCTTTTTCGAACATGGGTGGGAAGATGAGGCGGACTGACCAGAGCGAGATGCGATCGCTGAAGGTTTTGATCCGGGATGGTGCGTTCATCCCGGCTATCGAGTTGTGCCAGAAGCTGCTCGAGCACGACCCTAACAATTCGTATCTTTGGCTTGCCTGCTCAGAAATTCTTCAAAAACTCGAACGGTTCGATGATTCCCGAGATAGCTTACGGGCCGCCAAGCGTCTGAATGGTGACGCAGTGACGACAACAGATCGGGAAATCCAGCTAGCTCGCGCGATGAAGGATGATGCTGCTGAATTTACAGCACTCATTCGCAAGGGTTTTCTTTGTGATCAGGCTGACCTGAAGCATTGGTACTGGATGCGGGTATCCACACTGGCATGGCAGGCAGGAGAAAAGCCGGTCGCGCTAAAAGCGCTATCTGAAGCGTTTGCGCGGTATCATGTGTGTGAGGCGAGCCGTCTAGAAGGCGCGCAGGCCATCATTAACGTGCCAGCTTCGCTGCTGGTCGAGTTGTTGCCTTTTGTCGCGCGCCAGTTACCTGAAAACGTCTTTCTGTACGAAGCACTGTTTTTTGCGAGGATGTTAGAGGGGCAGTCTAGCCTGGCCATTGATGCTTTTTTAGAAGCGCGCAGACTTGCACCAAAGAACCGGCTCTCAAAACAGCTCCTCGAATGCTTCAAGCGTGAAGAGATAGATTGGGATGTGTTCGAGACACTTGCCCTCGATTACGTCGCCGACGGCACTGCATGTGCCGAGTTGATCTGGTTGCTCGTCTGGTATCGCCAGTATTCGGGACGTGTGCCCGATGCGGTTGTATTGCTGAAGAGCAATGTGGACCTCCTGCGAGCTGAGCCGTTGCCGTTATTCATGGGTGCGCTGGATTTTGCGTCTTCAGCAGGTATCAACCTCAAGCAAATCGAAGAAGAAAAAGTATCGCCTATGGCGGCGTTTCAGAAAGCGGTGAACGAGGACCGCTGGCAAGATGCTATCGCGCACACGGACAACGAAGATCTGAAGTCCTTCGTGCGGCAGGCCTTGCCGCTGCTGGATTCAGGCAAGGCGCGGCTTAGTCATCCGGCTCTGGAGGAGGAAGTGATCGTCTCCGGACCGGAGCGACCGAACGGCATTGTCTTTATCTTCACCGGCCTGGCGGATGCGTTGATTGTACCTATCAACCTGATTGATGTCTTCCTCGCCGATTTAGGTCTGACGGCTGTTTACTGCCGCGACTTCCAGCGCATGATCGGGTGCAACGGCATCAAATCGCTCGGAAACGACTTTGACGAGACAATTGACGGCTTCAAGTCACTCATCGCGGAATATGGTGAGAACAAGCCTGTCTTCACCATGGGGAATTCAGCAGGTGGCTATCTGGCCGGGATTTACGGAGCGAAGATCGGCGCTCAAGCGTCTTTGCTCTTTTCGCCTGTATATTCGGTGGATGCCGCAGAACTTCTTGACCGTTTTCAGGATAAGCGCGCGCGTGTCGTCATCCGCCGCATCAATAAATCATGCGATCTGAGCCGGCTCCGCATGTCAGATGCTTTGGAGGAAATGGGTAATCGTCCTGTCACTGCATATGTGCCGACAGGCAATAATGAGGATGCCCGCCATGCGCAGGGATTTGCCAGCCATGCGAACGTAAAGATCCACGAGCTTGACCACTTTACAGGCCACGCGACGATTACCCGCGCGGCAGGGCAGCGTGGCTTCTTGAACGTCGTGAAAGACGCTTACGGGTTGTAAGCGTCTAAACCTAAATTATCGCGACAGTTCTTTCATTGCGTCTTCCAGACCAGCAAGTGTCATCTGGAACATGCGGTGCTGTCCGATGAGTTCGCCGATCAGCTTTACAGACGCAGTGTATTGCCAGGAGCCTTCCGGCGACGGGTTCAGCCAGACCAGATCCGGGAACTGCTGAACGAGACGCTGGAGCCACACGCCGCCAGCTTCTTCGTTCCAGTGCTCTACAGAGCCGCCTGGATAGGTGATCTCGTAAGGGCTCATCGTCGCATCGCCCACAATCATCACTTTGTAATCGGATGAGAATTTGTGGAGCACATCCCATGTCGGGATTTTGTTGTTGTGACGGCGACGATTGTCCTTCCACAGACCCTCATAAATGCAGTTGTGGAAGTAGTAATATTCAAGGTTCTTGAACTCGGACCGCGCCGCGGAGAACAGCTCTTCACAGACACGGATGTGAGGGTCCATCGAACCACCGACATCGAGGAAGAGGAGCAGATTTACCGAGTTGCGACGCTCCGGACGCATGACAAGGTCCAGATAGCCCTGTTTGGCGGTCGCGCGGATTGTGTTGTCGAGGTCCAGTTCGTCTGGCGCGCCTGTGCGGGCCCACTTACGCAGGCGGCGCATCGCAACCTTGATGTTGCGCGTACCGATCTCGACCGAATCGTCGAGGTTTTTGTATTCGCGCTTGTCCCATACTTTCACGGCTTTGCGGTGACGGGACTTGTTCTGCCCGATACGAACACCTTCAGGGTTGTAGCCGTTCGCGCCGAACGGGGAGGTGCCGCCTGTGCCGATCCATTTATTGCCGCCCTCATGGCGTTTCTTTTGCTCTTCGAGGCGCTCTTTGAGCGTATCCATGAGCTTTTCCCAGCCGCCGAGAGATTCGATTTTCTCCATCTCTTCAGGCGTGAGGAATTTCTCAGACACTTTGCGCAACCATTCTTCCGGCAGGTCCTGCACGTCCACGGCATCACCCATGGATTCGATGCCTTTGAAGGTTTCTCCGAAGACTTTGTCGAACTTGTCGATATTGCGCTCATCCTTCACCAGCGCTGTACGCGACAGATAGTAGAACTGCTCGACTTCCATATCGATAAGGCCTTTATCCATGGCATCCATTAGAGCCAGATATTCTTTGAGCGTGACCGGAACTTTGGCGTCCCGCAATTCGGTGAAGAACTTCAGAAACATTGTGCGCTTTCTCCCATTACTCTGAACCTAGCGCGATGTGGTGCGTCTGTCCAAGAGAGAAGCGCGAATTCGGCGGGTATTACGGCTTGTAGGGGCCAGACTTTCCTAACCAATCAGTGCTATAACTGAGTCATGACCTCAAATACTTCTGCCACCGAACCCGTTCAGGGCTCCAAGGAAATTGGAGCGATCGCTCACCTTTACCGTGCGGAAGCTTACCGATCGACAATCTGGCGCCAGCGTCTCGATATGACGACTAACTGGGCCGTTGTTACGACAGGCATTGCCTTGTCGCTGACGTTTTCCAGTGCGGACGCCTCGGCCTTGCCGCTGGTGCTCGTGGGATTGCTGGTCGCGATGTTCCTGCATCTGGAAGCGCGCCGCTATCGGTATTTCGATGTGTTCCGCTTCCGGGCTCGCATTCTGGAGATCGGCTTTTACGTGCCGATACTTCGCGGACAGGCAGCGACCATCCCGCAGGACAAAGGCAATCCGCTTTCTGAAGACTATATTCGTCCGCGGTTCAGAACCTCTTATCTGAGAGCCGTCGGTAAGCGTTTGCGCCGGAACTATTCTTTCATCTTCATCATTCAGCTGATGGCCTATTTCGGAAAGCTGGAGATCCATCCGACCGATCTTGAATCCTATGAGCAGTTGATCGAAAGAGCTGCCATCGGGCCGATAGATGGCCATATTGCGCTCGCTTGTGGCGCGGTCTTTCATCTGGGGTGGGTTCTGATTGCGATCTACACGCTGTTCCAGGAACGTGCGGACAAGTCTGAAACCAAGGATGTGCTGGATTGGGATGAGGTGCCGGATGAGCATCCGCCAATCTGACCGGTAAGACGGCCTATTTCTTCAGCGCGTCCATCAATTTGTCGATGATGTCGACAGCCTTGTCGCGGTCGATCACGTCGACCCATAACTCATCGCCTTCGACCTGTAGCGCGATGGCGCCGGATTTCTCAATCTCTCGCAGGATTGAGGCGGTTCGTCCGTCCAGACCGCTGGCCATCATCGGCTCGAGTGCTTTGTCTGTTTCTTCCAGAATGCGCAGCAGCGCATCCATGTGAGGCGCCGGCGCGACAGTCTGTATTGCAGGTTTAGCTGCGTCTTCAGATTTCTTCGGCGTCGGGAAGGTCATTCTACATACTCAGAGTTGGTGCGTGTCACATTCCGAGTGTCGGCAGGGAATGTGGAGAGTTCATGGCATAGAGCGCCGGAAACTGCATCCTGCCTAGCTAAGCATGTATCTGCCGTAAACGCATCAGCTGTATATGCTGATTGACGATTCACAGGGTTTCACATCTGTTGGAAACAGGTTGCGGGAGAAAGATCATGAGAAAAGCCGTCATTTTGAGCCTGTGCGTTCTGATAGCGCCAGCCGCGTCTGCGCAGTCCTTCGGGGACTTCCTGCGTGGGGTGTTGGGTAATGAGACCGAAGAAGAAACGACCAGCCAGACAAGCAATTTCAATATCAGTGCGTCGGACGCTGATGCCGGATTGCGTCAGGCGTTGACGATTGGTGCGCAGGCCGTAGGCCAGCAGCTTTCACAGTATAATGGCTATTTCGGTGATGGAGACATCCGTATTCCGCTGCCGGGTCGGCTGGGCGAGCTTCAGTCACAGCTTTCAAGGCTCGGACTTTCGGGGCCGCTGGATGATTTACAGGAGCGCATGAACCACGCAGCAGAAGACGCCGCCCCATATGCGGCCGATCTTGTGGTTGATGCTGTCAGCTCCATTACGATGGGCGACGCTCTCGAAATTTTGAATGGGGGCGATACTGCCGCCACAAACTATCTGCGCGGACGCACCGAGGCAGACCTGGTGGTGCTGGTTGAGCCGTATATGCGTTCGGCGCTCGAAGATTCAGGCGCGCTGACTATGGTAGACTCAGTTGCAGGTCGTTATGGCTTACAGAGTCTCAGTGGCGATCTCCGCGACCAGTTAATTGACCATGCCGTAGAGCGAGGACTTGACGGATTGTTCTTTTATCTTGCCAAGGAAGAGCAAGAGATACGGAGCAATCCGGTCAAACGGTCTACCGACCTGCTAAGGCGGGTCTTCGGGGGTTAGGTAAATATGCGTCGGTTTCATGTGGAGCTGGAGGATGGTCGTCTTGCGGGCATCGCATTCGGAGACCCAATTCGGTCCGTAGATTGCCTGCTTCTGCACGCCAATGGCTTCAATGCCATGACCTATCAGTCCATTCTGGCGCCGCTTGGTCTGCGTGCCCATGTGGCCGCGCTGGATATGCGCGGCCATGGTCGCTCCACCGCTGAAGCCAATCCCCGTAAGCAAATCGGCTGGGATGTCTATCGCGACGATGCCATCGCTGCGCTTGAAAAGCTCGCGCCAGAGGGAACAGTTCTTGTCGGCCATTCAATGGGCGCGACCACGGCTATTCTCGTTGCCGGAAAACGCCCCGACCTTGTGACTGGTCTTGTGCTGGTCGATCCGGTTCTGATGGCGCCTTCCTTTTACCGACACATGCATCTACCGTTCGTGCCTTATCTGGGAAAGCGCGGCTCGCCGATGGCGAAACAAGCTTCCAGACGTCGAAACGCGTTTGATAGCCAGGAGCATGCCATCGAATCGTTCACGGGGCGGGGCGCATTCAAATCCTGGCGGGAACCGTTTCTGGAAGACTATGTCACCGATGGTGTAAAGCCATCCGAGGATGGCGACCATTGGGAGCTGTCCTGCTCTCCGCAATGGGAAGCAGCCAATTTCGGTGCGCATCGCTATCGCCCCTGGGCTGCGATTCAAGAGATCAAAGCGCCAATCGTTCTGATTCGTGCAGAGAAGGGGTCGACCATGCCGAAACCGTCTCTCCAGCGCTTTATGAAAGCCCAGCCATACACGGTGGTTGTTGAACCCGCGGGTACGACTCACTTCCTGCCTATGGAGCGGCCATATGTGGTTCGCGATGCGATTTCAGAATACCTGGCTCGCTTTGTCGAAGGATTCGAAGTCGGCGAAGAAGGTCGGGTGCAGAGAAACCTCGGATCGCATATTGGTGAGAAGGATTAGCCCGAGCACGCACTTGAAGTGTGACATTTTGGGCTCATGCTGCACATGCGAGATGTTTGCGGCTTGGTAAAAAACTTATTAAAAAACAAAGAAAACCTAACTTCGAGTAGGGGCGCTACAGTTAAGTCTGTTCGGCAGTAAATACTGCCTTTAGAAAAATTTTCTTGCGTCGCACAACCGATCTGTTGTCTTTTCAGGCAAAAATAATCTCGAAGTGGGTATTATGAAAATTGTTGTTCTAAAAGAACGCAGCTCTGAAGAGAGCCGCGTTGCAGCCGTTCCTGAAACGGTCAAGAAGCTTGCGGGAGCCGGGCACACACTCGTCATTGAGCCGGGTGCAGGTCTCGTTGCTGGTTTTCCTGATGCGGCCTACGAAGAAGCTGGTGCGCAGATTTCCGACAAGGAACTGGGTAATGCTGATCTGGTCATGGGCGTGCGCCGTCCACCTGCAGAGGTTCTCTCTCAGGTGAAAGAAGGCGCGGGCGTTATTGGCCTTCTGGAGCCGCACTCTATCAAAGACAGCCTTGGTGACTTCAACGCGCGTAAACTCCTGGCTTTGTCCATGGAATACACGCCGCGTATCACACGCGCGCAGTCTATGGATGCGCTGTCATCCCAGTCCAACCTCGCGGGCTATCGCGCGGTGATTGAGGGCGCCGCTCTCTATGGCCGCGCCATGCCAATGATGATGACCGCGGCGGGCACAGTTGCGCCAGCTAAAGTCTTTGTGATGGGCGCAGGCGTTGCAGGTCTTCAGGCTATCGCGACAGCGCGTCGTCTCGGTGCGATTGTTACTGCGACTGACGTACGTCCTGCTGCAAAAGAGCAGGTCGCGTCTCTCGGCGGTAAATTCATCGCGGTTGAGGACGAAGAGTTCAAAGCAGCGGAAACTGCAGGCGGTTACGCCAAGCAGATGTCTGAAGAGTATCAGAAGAAGCAAGCTGAACTCACCGCAAGCCACATCGCCAAGCAGGACATTGTCATCACGACAGCTCTGATTCCTGGCCGTCCGGCACCAACGCTCATCTCTGAAGAGATGGTCGCGAATATGAAACCGGGCGCTGTTATCGTTGATATGGCTGTGGCGATGGGCGGTAACTGCCCTCTCTCCAAGCCTGACGAAGTAGTCGATGTGAACGGCGTTAAGGTAGCAGGTTTCTCTAACCTGCCAGCCCGTCTCGCAGCCGACTCTTCTTCGCTTCTGGCGAAAAACCTCGTTTCATTCCTGCCGCTCATCACAGGTGAGAACGGCGAATTTGCTCCTAACTTCGACGACGAAATCGTTGCGGCCATGACACTGACCCGCGACGGCGAAACCGTCCATGCAACACTCAAGGAGGGTTGATCACATGACCTTCGTTCGTGCGCTGACTGCGCTTTTCCTTTCGGGCCTTGTGGCCCTTCCGGCTTTCGCAGCCGGCGGAGCAGGTGAGGGCGTTGACCCGATCATCTTCCGTTTCGCTATTTTCGTTCTCGCGATCTTCGTGGGCTATTACGTTGTCTGGTCCGTTACACCGGCACTCCACACGCCTCTGATGGCTGTGACCAACGCGATTTCTTCTGTGATCATTGTTGGTGCACTCATCGCTGCGGCGGCTGGTGCAGGCATGGAACTCACAGGCGATCTCTGGATCTCAAAAGGCATGGGCGCGGTCGCGGCCGGCCTCGCAGCCGTCAACATTTTCGGCGGCTTCCTCGTAACCCAGCGCATGCTGGCTATGTACAAGAAGAAGGAGCGCTAGAGTCTCATGAACGCGAATATTGCTGCGCTTCTGTATCTCGTTTCCGGGATACTCTTCATCATGTCCCTCCGCGGACTTTCCAGCCCTGCTACGTCTCGTCAGGGTAACTATTACGGCATGATCGGTATGGCGATCGCTGTCGGTACAACGCTGGCTGTGCTGGCGACCGGCGGTGCGCTTGATGTTGTCACGCTGGGCCTGATCCTCGGTGGTATCGCTGTCGGTGGTATTGTTGGCGCGATCATCGCTAAGAAAATTCCGATGACGGCTATGCCTCAACTCGTTGCCGCCTTCCACTCTCTGGTTGGTCTGGCGGCTGTGCTCGTGGCGGCGGCTGCGCTCTACGCGCCGATCAATTTCGGCATTGCAGAGCTGAACGCTGACGGCTCTATCGGCAACCTGCACACAGCCTCTTTGATCGAGCTCTCTCTTGGTTCTGCGATTGGTGCGATCACCTTTACAGGTTCTGTCATCGCGTTCGCCAAGCTGAACGGCAACATGTCAGGTGCGCCAATCCTTCTGCCTATGCGCCACGTTCTGAACATCCTGATTGGTGTCGCAATCATCGCGCTCGTTGTGATGATGGTTCAGACAGGTGGTTCTCAGCCTTGGATGTTCTGGGCGATCACAGGCCTTGCGCTTCTGCTCGGCGTCACGCTGATCATTCCTATCGGTGGCGCGGACATGCCTGTTGTTGTGTCCATGCTGAACTCATACTCCGGTTGGGCGGCTGCGGCGCTTGGCTTCACGCTGGCAAACACCGCGCTGATCATCACCGGTGCTCTGGTTGGTTCTTCCGGTGCGATTCTCTCTTACATCATGTGTAAGGGCATGAACCGTAGCTTCATCTCGGTCATCCTCGGTGGCTTTGGTGCAGACGATTCCGGCGCTGGTGCTGGCGGCCCTCAGGTCGACCGTCCGGTCAAGATCGGTTCGGCTGACGATGCGGCCTTCATCATGAAGAACGCTGGTAAAGTCATCATCGTACCAGGTTACGGTATGGCGGTTGCTCAGGCTCAGCATGCTCTGAAAGAAATGGCTGAGAAGCTGAAAGAAGAAGGCGTCGATGTCGCTTACGCGATCCACCCGGTTGCGGGTCGTATGCCGGGTCACATGAACGTTCTGCTCGCTGAAGCGAACGTGCCATATGACGAAGTGTTCGAGCTTGAAGACATCAACTCTGAATTCTCTCAGGCAGACGTTGCCTTCGTCATTGGTGCGAACGATGTCACCAACCCTGCAGCGAAAACCGACCCGACATCTCCGATTTTTGGCATGCCGATTCTGGACGTTGAAAACGCAGGTACGGTCCTCTTCATCAAGCGTTCTCTTGGCTCCGGCTATGCGGGCATCGAAAACGAGCTGTTCTTCAAGGACAACACAATGATGCTGCTCGCAGACGCTAAAAAGATGGTCGAAGACATCGTGAAGGGCTTGTAATCACAAGCAAATCACTTGAGCACTGCATTCACTAAATGCACCCTTATGCCCCGGAGGTCTTCATGATCTCCGGGGCTTTTTTTATTTTTTAATTGCGGCTATGGAGCAAATGTGAGCGCGTTATGTGCGATCGGGATGACAATTATTCCTGATGAGGATAACCTTCGGCATGGCCCGGATAGAGAACGATAAAACATTACCGCATGCCGAACGTATTCTGACGACGATCGAATCGGGTGCAGCAGCCGCCAAGTCCATGGTGGTGGCATCATGGGCGCGCTCGGTGAATGTTCACGGGCTCGCGCCTGATTTGTCTCCGAGTGTGCAGCGCTGGAGCGAGAGCGATCTCTCTGAGCGCCGTGATCGCATGTCCCGCATGCTTCATGTGTCCCAGCCTACTGTTGAACGCCTTCTTGGCATGGTCTCGTTGGCAGGCTGCGCGGTCTTCCTGTGTGACAAAGACGGTGTGATTCTCGAAAGCCACTGCACATCGAATGATCGCGATCATTTTGAGAAGGTTGGTCTCGGCCGAGGCGCGGACTGGTCTGAGGGCGCACAGGGCACGAACGGTATCGGAACCTGCATTGCCGAGGGCAGGGCGGTTTCCATCCATCAGGACCAGCACTTCATCGCCAGCAATACGCCGCTCCACTGTATGGGCGCGCCGATCTTCGACGTTGAGGGCAATCTGGCCGCGGTGATCGATATTTCTGCCTGCCGGTCCGACCTCAATGGCGCGATGTCTACGCTCATCTCTCAGGCGGTGAATGATGCCGCGGGCCAGATCGAGGCGGACAATTTCTGTGATGTCTATTCCGGCATGCGCATTCTGAAAGGCAATAGCGATAACCGCCGCACACCCGTCCTGCTGGCTGTGAATAGCGATGATCTTGTGATCGGTGCGACCCGTGCTGCGCGCAAGCTTTATGGCTTGCCGACCAGGGAAGCCTTCACGCCTAAGCCGACAGCTGATCTGCTTGGTGAGCAGGAAGTGCGCGGTATCGGCCTCGACAATGCCGAGCGTCGTGAAATCAACCGCGCCATCGCACGCGCCAAAGGCAATATGAGTGAGGCGGCCCGTCTTCTCGGCGTTAGCCGCGCTACATTCTATCGCCGCGCCAAGAAGCTCGGCCTGCTGAACAGCTAACGCAATTCCCAATGAAACTGTGTCTCAGAAGTGAGACAGAACGGTCTCAGCTGCTGTTTCACCCCCGCTGACAGCCCGTCTTCCTTCCGTCACACATATCTCCAGACGCCCCGATCTCATGATGGGCGCAATTCTGGAGGAAAAAATGGCAGACACGCTTCATTCAAGCGACGCTAAGTACACGTCACCGTTCAAATCCCGCTATGACAACTTCATCAACGGCCAGTTTGTTGCGCCGAATGCGGGCCGCTATTTCGATAACACATCTCCGGTCACCGGCGGTGTCATCTGTCAGATCGCACGGTCGGACGCGTCTGATATCGAAGCTGCACTCGACGCGGCACACGCTGCGAAAGATGCATGGGCACGCACATCAACAACAGAGCGTGCAAACATTCTGAACCGTATCGCAGACCGTATGGAAGAGAACCTCGAGCTTCTCGCAACATGCGAAACCTGGGATAACGGCAAGCCGATCCGCGAAACCATGGCGGCGGACATGCCGCTCGCGGTTGACCATTTTCGCTATTTTGCCGGCTGTATCCGTGCGCAGGAAGGCGGCATTTCCGAGATCGATCACGACACAGTGGCGTATCACTTCCACGAACCGCTTGGCGTTGTTGGTCAGATCATTCCGTGGAACTTCCCGATGCTTATGGCAGCGTGGAAGCTGGCGCCGGCGCTCGCGGCAGGTAACTGCGTCGTTCTGAAGCCTGCAGAGCAGACACCAGCGACAATTCTGGTCTTTGCAGAGCTTATCGCTGATCTTCTGCCGCCTGGCGTTCTGAACATTGTAAACGGTTTTGGCCTCGAAGCAGGTAAGCCTCTGGCGTCTAGTTCGCGCATTGCGAAGATTGCCTTCACAGGTGAAACGACAACGGGTCGTCTCATCATGCAGTACGCATCTGAAAACCTTATTCCGGTCACGCTGGAACTCGGCGGTAAGTCTCCGAACATCTTCTTCGAAGACGTCATGCGCGCTGACGATGACTATCTCGACAAGGCGATTGAAGGCTTTGTGATGTTTGCGCTCAACCAGGGCGAGGTTTGTACCTGTCCGTCACGCGCACTCATTCACGAGAACATTTATGACCGCTTCATGGAGCGTGCTCTGAAACGCGTCGAGCAGATTGTTCAGGGTGACCCGCGCGACATCAACACTATGATTGGTGCGCAGGCTTCTTCCGAGCAGAAAGAGAAAATCCTGTCTTACTTCGACATTGGTCGTCAGGAAGGTGCGGAAGTTCTCATCGGTGGTGAAGCTGCGAATCTCGGCGGCGAGCTGG
The DNA here is from genome assembly GCA_002723155.1 of Ponticaulis sp. GTDB lineage: Bacteria > Pseudomonadota > Alphaproteobacteria > Caulobacterales > Hyphomonadaceae > Ponticaulis. Next base: position 310,049 of record PBNO01000004.1, read on the forward strand.
CGAACGGTTTCTACATCAAGCCGACCGTTCTGAAGGGCCACAACAAGATGCGCGTCTTCCAGGAAGAGATCTTCGGTCCTGTTGTCTCGGTCACGACCTTCAAGGACGATGAAGAAGCGCTCTCTATCGCGAACGACACCCTCTATGGTCTGGGCGCTGGTGTGTGGAGCCGCGAGGCAAACACTTGCTATCGCTTCGGCCGCGCCATTCAGGCTGGTCGTGTCTGGACGAACTGCTACCACGCATATCCTGCGCACGCAGCGTTCGGCGGTTACAAACAGTCCGGCATTGGTCGTGAGAACCACTCCAAAATGCTGGACCATTACCAACAGACGAAGAACATGCTCGTGAGCTACGCGCCACAGAAGCTGGGCTTCTTCTAAGAACTACCACTGAACTGGCAGGCTCTCAGACGTTAGGCTGACTTACGTTTCCTTCCCTCCCTTGAAGCAGTCGGCGTCTGCTTAGCTAAGGGCCTGCCACTCTTTTTTCAGACAATTTCTGACTTCACGCGCTGACGCTCAATGATCAGTCGGGAGTCCCCGTGTGCCTTCGGATAGGGGCGAAGCACCGGACATTTCTTAGGCGAGAGACTGAAGAGGAAAAAATACCTCGGGAGGAAAAGGAGTCTCATCCCATGTTGTACAGAGTAACAAAAACACTGATCGGGGCGTGCGCGGCTTGCGTACTTGGTTTCAGCGGCGCAGCGAACGCGCAGGACGCAGAAACAAATAGCATTTCATGGTCAGCCTCGCTGACCGGCGCAACAGAATATATCTGGCGCGGCGTAGAACAGTCAGCCGGTGATCCGGCAGTGTTCGCAGCCGTCAGCGCATCTTACGGCAACTTCTATGCTGGTGCAGGCATTGAGAATGTCGATTTTGCAGGCATCGACACCGAATATGATTTCTGGGTCGGCTTTGCGGCACCAATCGCAGACGGCACGACGTTTGATATTGGCCTCGTCCGCTATGGATATCTCGATGCGCCATCCGGCCTTGATCTTGATACGGTCGAGCTGAAGCTGGCTCTCAGCCATGACTTTGGCGGCTTCTCAGCAGGAATCACCGCGATGATTACCGACGACTTCTTCGCAACCGAAGCAAGCGCCCAGCATGTTGAAGTGAATGCCAGCACGCTGGTGTCAGAGAACTGGACGATATCCGGTTCGGTCGGCCACCAGATGCTTGATAGCAGCGCGGGCAATTACACCCATTGGAATATCGGTGCCTCACGAAGTGTTGCTGACAACGTGACCCTCGATATCCGCTATATTGATACCGACGCCGACTATCTCGGCGGCGCGGCTGACGAGCGCATTGTCGCGTCGTTCAGCGTCGCGTTCTAACTGTCTCTCGCCTGCTCCCGATGTGGAGGCCGGTGCTGTTACATCTGCAGGCGCATCGGGAGACTTTTTGTAAAAGATAAAACAGGAGGAAGAGAATGACTGATCAGCCAACCCGCGTGAGCGCGACCGATGCGGCTAAGTCCTTTATCGCCGAGATCAGAGCAGATCATCCGGAGATTCTCTTCCATCAGTCAGGCGGATGCTGTGATGGGTCCAGCCCGATGTGCTACCCCGTGGATGATTTCAAAGTCGGCGAGAGCGACGTGAAGCTTGGCGAGATTGACGGTGTGCCGGTCTATATCTCCGCTTCGCAGTTTGAGGCGTGGAAACACACGCAGCTGATTTTGGATGTGGTGCCGGGACGCGGCGGCATGTTCAGCCTCGATAATGGGCGCGAAAAGCGCTTCCTCACCCGATCCCGCGTGTTCACGGATGAGGAAATGGCGTCTCTGGGTTAGACCTTACGGCCTGCTTCTTCCCAATACGGCGCGCGAAGCTTTGCCTTGAAAATTTTGCCGCTATCCTGACGCGGCAATTCATCGTGAACATCCAGCTTGCGCGGGATTTTGAACTTCGCAAGACGCGGTTCCAGCCATGCTTTCACATCCTGAAGCGTCACCGATTTATCAGGCTGGCAGGTGACTGCAGCGACGATCGATTCGCCAAACTCCGGATCAGGCGCACCGAACACAGCGCAGTCGGCAATCTCTGGCATAAGAATCAGCTCGGCCTCGATCTCCGCAGGGAAGATGTTCGCGCCGCCGGAAATAATCATGTCCTTCTTCCGGTCGGAGATGAAAATGTATCCGTCCTCATCGACATATCCCATATCGCCAACGGTTGAGAGATTGCCCTGACGCTGGCCGTCCAGATTGCCATCCTGATTCGTGTATTCGAAATCGCCATAGGTTGGCAGATGGATGTAGAGCGTGCCGACTTCGCCCGTCGGGACCTCGTTGAAGTCATCATCCAGCACTTTCACCGTACCGCCCGGCAGGATTTTGCCCACAGAGCCCGGCTTGGCTTTGGCTTCATCAGAGCTGATCAGGGTCATGAAACCGATCTCGCTCGCGCCATAGGATTCGTTAAGGATCGGTCCGAACCAGTCGATCATCTCGTTCTTTACCTCAATCGGCCAAGGCGAGCCGGTAGAAATGGTGAAGCGGAGCGAGCTGACATCGTATTTCTCGCGCACTTCTTTCGGCAATTTGAGAAGCCTGATGCACATGGTCGGCACGATATAGGCATGGGTGATGCCGAATTTCTCAACCGTCTGAAGGAAGCCTTCCGGATCGAACTTCGGATCGACCAAGATATCAACGTCACCCGCGGCAAGGCAGAAACTGGAGAGCGTGTTCGGCGCGCTGTGATAGAGTGGGGCAGAAACGTAGAACCGGTCGCCATCCTGCGCGCCCATCAGGTTCCGGCAGAGGCCGAGAAAGGCATCCCACCTGTCCGGCCCGTCTTCATTGAAGGCGCGCTTAATGCCTTTCGGGCGTCCGGTTGACCCCGAGGTGTAGGCGAACATGCCGCGCAGCTTCTGGGCTTCGCCTTCATATTGATCTGTCGATGCCAACAGTTTGGTGAGGCTGATCGTACCCGCAGGGCTGCGGTTATCTACGCCATAAGACTGCTGGATGCATTCCGGCACGGGAAAGGCGATCACCGGCAGGTCTTTGCTCAATTCAGACATGACTGGCTGCAAAAGATCGGAATGGCCGTAGAGGATTTTCGACTGTGAATCCTTAACGATGTATTTCACTTCTTTTGGCGCCGCATGCCAGTTGATCAGCGCAAAGCGAACGCCAACAAGCCGGCACGCTTCCATCAACGCGAACATCATCGTGTCATTGCGCAGGAGGACCGCGATAGAATCATTCGGTCCGACGCCGCGTGAAACCATATCGGCTGCGATGCGACGGGCGTTTGCAAGATGCTCAGACTGGCTCGTCCGTACACCTGCCAGATAGAGATCTCCGGCCAATTATTCCTCCCAGAATGATGTTTTCAAAGAGCATGCTTTGAAGGCGGGGGAGGCGTCAATGATGACCAAGGGTGAAGGGGGCGATTAGATTGAGAGGCCTCTCACGGCTCGCTCTTCCAGCAAAGCCATATGCTCCGGATTAGCCTGGATCACCTTGCGGGTGTCCAGATCGAAGGTCACAGCCACGGCCTCTGATGTACACCATGCTTTGCCGGTACGCGGGTCCATGATCCAGTGAACGAGACTGTGCACCTTTGGCATGACTTTGCCGAGACCGGTGCGGACTTCGACAATATCACCAGCTTTCGGCCACGCGCGGTATTTGAGGCGGTATTCCAGAACGGCAGCGCCAGAGCGTACCTTTTCGCCTTTGGCTTCTGCGGCTTTGGCGACTTCATCGCGCCATGCCGCCATAAGGTTTGGAACAGAATCAGAAACGCGCCCGATAAAGTGTTCCGGCATCATGCGGCCATGTGAGTCGCATTGCTGAATCTGAACTGCACCGCGCCCGATAACTGGCACGCCGAGTGTCTCCGGAAGTGACGCGACGGCTTCATTGTCAGGCAGGCACGGGCCTTCAGGATCAAGCGAGCGCGGGGCAGTGTGTTCTGGCGGCGTTACGCGCAGCTTTTCAAAAGCTGCGAGTGTTTCATCCTTCCAGGCAAAGCCGCGAAGTGTTTTCGATTCGACATGGCGAACCCGTGTGCGGAAGACTGCTGCGGTGTCACCTGAAACAGCGTGAATAAGCTCCTGATATAGAACGACTTCTGTCTCGGTCACTTCAAGAACGCCGCCCACCATATAGATAGGGCGTCCCGGATGAACTTCCTTCATGAAGCGAATGTGCTGGTCTACTGGCACCAGTGTGGAGGAATTCTCCGGCGTGAAGGCATTCGGCAGCCCAATCGCATGCGCGAGAATCTGGAGGCCTTCGGTCTGCTTGTTCACATAGAAACGCACATTCATGTGCCCCATCTCATCGCATTCCCATGTGTTGGTGATGCCTCGATAGAGCTCGATCATGCTGGTTCCCTCGCGTTGTTTTCAGCTTTGGTGCTGGTTGTTCGGACAACTGTAGAGGGGGTGATGTGATTTGCCTACAGCTCGCGTCGCGGCAGGTAGTGAATTTATTCGAGGCCTTAGCGGGTGGCAGCGCTTTCCCGCGCGAGGTCGATCAGCCGGGCTGTAACGACCGCCTGATCCGGCAGAACGGGTAGGGGAGAACCAGAGCGTAAAGCGCCTGCCAGCGTAGTGTAAAACGTCAACCAGTTTCCAGTCTCAATGGTGAGGGCTTCACTGGCGCCATCAGGCATGAGCAACTTTCCGGAGAGGTGCCCTTCAGGTCGGCCGAACACTGGATCACCGGCTGGAATATTGTCCCGAAGTTGAGGCTCTTGCGGATCAAAGCCTTCCATCGTCAGGCTGGCTTTGGTGCCATCAAGGCGGATTTCCCGCGACGGACCAGCTGCGAGCGACGACGAAGAAAGTTGCACGCGCAGGCCATCCGGATACCCGAAATTGATCAGGAAGCTGTCATCCACCGCGTCTGGCGCATTGCTACGTGCGGACCAGATATCGGCCTCAATCCATTCTGGTGGACCGAACAGCGTCACAGCCTGATCAATGAGATGCGCCCCGAGATCTATAAATACGCCCGAGCCGAGGCCGGGCTTTTCACGCCAGCGGTCGCGGACTTCATTGCGATGACGGTGCCACGCGGAAACGAGGCGTACCGGCTTGCCGATCTCGTTATTATCAATGGCGCGCTTCAGGGTCAGGAAATCTGAGTCCCACCGACGATTCTGGAAAACAGTGAGCGGTGTGCCCGTCGTTTCAGATAGCTCCGCCAGCGCTTCAACTTCCCCCGCCGTAACCCCAAGAGGCTTTTCGACGAGTACTGGAATACCGGCCTCTAGTGCCTGACGTGTCTGATCAGCGTGGAGATGGGACGGCGTTGCAATGACGAGCAGTTCCGGCTTAGCGGCGATCAGGTCGTCAAACGTGGCAACCGCAACTGCGTCAGGCCAGACTTCAGCGACTTCTTCCGCGCGGCTCGTCTGGACGTGGCGCACATCGAAGCCGCCTGCTTTAAGAAGCGGAGAATGAAGAATGCGGCCGGCAAGGCCAAACCCTGCCAGTGCTGTACGGATAGGGGATTTCATTCAGTCGCGGATCAGGCTGCGGCCGCGCAATTCGCGCATTTGCCGTGTACTTCCATCACGCTGGATGTGCGATCAAACCCTGCGGCCTGAACCTCTTCATCCAGCGCAGCATGGGTTTTGTCGGCATGCAGCTCTGAGATAGCTTTGCAGTTATCGCAGATCAGGAAAACCGCCATATGTTTGTGGCCCCAATGGCCGCACGCAACATAGGCGTTCAGGCTCTCAATCTTGTGGGCGAGACCCATTTCCAGAAGGAATTCAAGCGCGCGGTAAACCGTCGGCGGCTTGGCTGCACCTTCGCCATCAAGGCGTTGAAGCAGATCATAGGCTTTTGCTGGCTCGCGGTGTTCCAGCATAAGGCTGAGAACCTTGCGACGGATCTTTGTCAGACGCGCGCCGCGTGCTTCGCATACGGCTTCTGCTTCATTCAGAGCTTCATCGACGTCAGTCGGAGCGCAATCAAGATGTGAGTCGGTCATAGGTCTTTTTCGCAGGAATGGCGCATTTCGCCAAGTCCTAACCCGCAGGGTGCGAATACGAGAGAGCGCCCGTGACATACGGGCGCTGCGTGGTCGCTGTTAGCGTCGATCCATAACCAGCCAGACTGCGTGCACCTGCGCTGGCAGATAGAACAGAATGGTGAGCAGCAGGTTCAGCCAGAAGTGACCACGAAAACCGGTCACGAGGAATGCTGCAAGCGGTGGAATGAGAATAGCCAGGACGATCAGAAGGATGCGGCTTGCGACGCCATCTTCTGCTCTGTCATCGCCGTAATCGCGGAAGGCGTGGCGACGACGATCATAACGGCGCTCATAGTCGTATGAGTCATAACCATCATTATATCGGACGTTCATTGTATTGCCTTTCAAACAAATCTTATTGAAAAACAATATAACTGATTATTCGGAAAACGCAAGCGGATTTATCGAAAAACATAAAACAGGCCGTCCGTAGGGACGACCCGCCTTATTAGTTTCTAGCTTGAAAGTCCGGCTATTCGCGAACTTCGATGCCGTCTTCATTCACTGAAATCGAGAAGTCTGCATCGTCAGACGGCGTGCCTTCAAGGCCACCGAAATAGTAGACACCGAATGCGGCGACGACTGCGACGAGCGCGCCAACGATGAAGTAAATTGCGCCATTACCGCTATTGGAATTGTTATTAGCCATTTCCGTCTCCTGTAATCAGAACGCGTTTTTGCGATGAGGAGAAAACGGAATTGTAGCTACACGGTTCCAAAATACCGTATTTCAGCGCCCGCTAGCCGGCGCTGAAGAAATAGATGTTAAGATGCCAGGCGAGGACGCAGGCGAGATAAATCGAGAAGAAAATGGCGAAGAGTGCCGCCAGATCATCGACGAATTTTTTTGTCACCTGCTGCTCCTTTCAGATCAGCCCTCAGGACCGCGGCGTTCGCGGCGGGAGAGGAATGCCAGACGCTCGAACAGCTGAATATCTGCCTCGTTCTTGAGAAGCGCGCCATGAAGTGGCGGTGTCAGCTTGTCCGGATTCTGCTCTTTCAGCGTGTCCAGATCCACATCTTCATTCATGAGGAGTTTCAGCCAGTCGAGTAGCTCTGAGGTAGACGGCTTCTTCTTCATACCCGGAAGGTCGCGCATGGAGTAGAAGGTCTGCAGCGCGTCTTTAACGAGCTTCTGCTTGATGCCCGGATAGTGGACTTCGACGATGTCGCGCATCGTCTGGTCGTCAGGGAATTTGATATAGTGGAAGAAGCAGCGGCGCAGGAACGCGTCCGGAAGCTCTTTCTCATTGTTCGACGTAATGATGATGATCGGGCGCTGCTTTGCTTTGATCGTCTTGTCGAGCTCGTAACAGTAGAACTCCATGCGATCGAGCTCTTGCAGGAGGTCGTTCGGGAATTCGATATCGGCTTTGTCGATCTCGTCTACGAGCAGTACCGGGCGCTTTTCAGCTTCAAACGCTTCCCAGAGCTTGCCCTTCTTGATGTAGTTGGAGATGTCCGTCGCGCGCTCATCACCCATCTGGCCATCACGCAGACGCGATACGGCGTCATACTCATAAAGGCCTTGGTGCGCTTTGGTGGTGGACTTTACGTGCCATTCGATCAGCTCTGTGCCGAGCGCTTTAGCAACTTCGATCGCGAGAACGGTTTTACCCGTGCCCGGCTCACCTTTGATCAGAAGAGGGCGCTCCAGCATGATCGCAGCATTGACTGCGACCTGCAGGTCGTCTGTCGCCACATAGTTATCTGATCCTTCAAAACGCATAAAACCTCTCCCGCGGGTCGAACTGATTATTGGCGCTAACACTAGTTCATGCCGCGCATGTTGCAAGCGCTAACCATGCGTCACGCAGCGGAAGAATTTGCAATGACGAAAACTCATGATAGCCCAGTATCACAATATGTATCGCCGCAGCGCGATCAGGGAGGAAAAATGAAACATCTCTTCAAAGGGCTTACCGCCCTCAGCCTGTGCTGCGTTGCGCCTGACTCTTTTGCTCAAAGCGAAGGTGATGCGCCGCATCCGGGCGCGGCTGTTTACGAAGAGTATTGCGCCGCCTGCCATGACAATAGTGAAATGACACGCGCGCCGAGCATGGATGCGTTGAACCAGTTCGACCGGACGCAGGTTCGCGCCGCGCTCGTTTCCGGCATTATGAGTGCACAGGGCGGGATGCTTTCCTCCGCCGAACTGGAAGCCGTTGCAGATTATCTTGGGCGTGCTGGCCCGGTGGAGACGAACTGGACCGAGGCCATGATGTGTGAGGCTGATCGCGCCGCGCCATCCCTCAGTGCGACACCGACGGTCACGACATTCGGTTTTGACCTCAATAATTCACGTCAGCTCAGTTATGAGCAGGCGGGCCTTGCTGCCGAGGATTTTGAAAATCTGGAACTGGCCTGGGCGGTAGGTTTCCCGGGTGCTGTTTCCATGCGCTCTCAGGCGGCTGTCGTCGGTACGTCTATTTTCCTGCCCGTCGGCGAGAGCGATCAGCGCCTGTTCGCCTTTGATATTGGCGGCGAAGAGCCGTGCATTGAGTGGATTTACGATACGGATATGACGCTCCGCTCCAGCGCAGCTTATGGCGTGCTGCCAGATGGAACCGAGGCAGTTTTCGTGGGTGATCGGGCGGGCGATGTTCACATGCTGAAGGCCGAGACGGGCGAGCTTGTCTGGAAAGCGCCAGCCGGTCTGTTCGGTGGGTCAATGATCACGGGTACGCCGGTTCTTTTCGAAGACCGTGTATTTGTGCCGATCTCACAGGCGGAGATCATGCAAGGCGCGAACAATGCTCACCTGTGCTGCACGACGCATGGCGGCGTGGTTGCGCTCGACGCAATGACGGGCGAACGCATCTGGGAAATGCACACAATGCCGGATGCAGAACCGGTGCGCGATCGCGGCGATGGCCAGATGTTGCTCGGTCCATCCGGCGCGCCGATCTGGAATTCGCCTTCGATCGATCCGGCGCGTCGCCAACTTTATGTCGGCACAGGTGAGGCGACCTCTCCGCCTGCACATCCGAACACAGATGCGCTGATCGCGGTCGATATTGATACAGGTGATATCAACTGGTCCTATCAAGCGACGGCGAACGATATCTTCCTCGTAGGCTGCCGGAGTGAAGAACAACTCAACTGCGTTCCACGCACGGAAACGGTTTTCCGTGACGTAGACTTTGGCGCGTCCACGATTCTGGCAACCACGCCATCAGGCCGTGAGCTTCTGATTGGCGGCCAAAAGTCCGGAACGGTCTGGGCGCTTGATCCCGCCTCCGGTGAGGTGGTCTGGCGCCGTGATATTGGCACGGGCGGGCCAAGCGGCGGCATTCATTGGGGCATCGCGGCCGATGAAACCCACGTTTACGCGCCAATCTCTTTTCCGGGTCGTGACCTGCCGGATCAGACGGTGCCAGATGACATCAAGCCGGGGATTTATGCGGTGAACCTCGAAACCGGTGAGATCGACTGGGCCTTCCATGTCGAAGCGACATGTACAGAAGATGATCGGGTGTTCACACCGCGCTGTGCCATGGCGTACGGCCTGTCCGGTGCGCCGTCTGTCATTGGTGATTATGTCGTGACGGGTGGTCTTGATGGCATTCTTTATGTGCTGAACCGTGAAACCGGTGAACTGGTCTGGCAGTACCGGACCGCCCGCGAGTTCGAGACGATGAATGGCGTCGACGCGCATGGTGCAGCTATTGATAATGCCTCCATCATCGCAACCAACGGGCTCCTCATAATGAATTCGGGCTATGGCCTGTTCGGGGCAGGGGCAGGCAATGTGATGCTCGCCTTCCGTCCAAAGGCCGACTGATTTACCCGAGGCAATCTGCGCCAGTGAGGGCTGGCGCAGACCGTGATACTGTGTTCGCCGAAAGGTGAGCTCATGCCCAAGCTCGTTAAATTCCTGATCTTCCACGCCTTGCTCGGCTTCGTCATCGCGCTTGCAGGCGTGCTCGTGATTTTCGCGCTGGATATTGCGAGCCTTCGGACGTTGATCATGTCATCCGATGTGAAATGGATGGCGGCGTTTGCGCTCATCTTCCTGATGACGATCACCATTGCGTCGGTCACCATGGGCGTTGCCGTGATGCGGCTGCCTTATGATGATGACGACGATGATTTGCCGGGCGGCGGTCTGCGACAGCATGATATTGGCGGAATGATCCTCGGGCATCACATTCTTCAGCCTGCAAAAATCCGTCGCTCATAGCCGCTCTGCCCGAGATTCAGGCTCGGCCCCGCTTTCTTCCAAACAGGGTTTGCCATGGCGAATTTGCCAGCATAGCTTCCCTTACAGGGAAATGGAGAAGGTAGATGACTTTCAAGACAGCGCTCGCAAGCGTGAGCATTCTGGGGCTGTTGGCTGCGTGCGGACCAACAACGACCGAACCTGCAGCCGACACAAATGCAGCCGAAACGGTGGAAACAGCGGCAACCGCATTGCCTGAATATGATGCCGCGGCGTTCTTTGATACGGTTTCGCTCGGGAACACATCGCCAAGCGGTTTCGCTTTTTCGCCCGATGGTTCGAAAGTCCTGATCAGCTCTGATGAGACGGGGATCTACAATGCCTACACAATCGATATCGAAACGGGTGAGCAGGTCGCGCTGACGGATAGCACGGTCGATTCAATCTATGTCGACTCGTTCTTCCCGAATGACGAACGCATTCTCTACAACGCGGATAATGGCGGCGACGAGCTGAACCATGTGTTTGTTCGCGAGCTTGATGGGACAGTCACGGATCTGACGCCGACGGAGAATACCAAAGCCGGCTTTATGGGCTGGAGCGATGATGGCAGCACATTCTATGTCATCACCAATGAGCGTGATCCGCGCTTCTTCGACGTCTACGCCTATAGCGCTGAAGACTATTCACGCGAAATGATCCTCGAGAACAATGATGGTTACAGCCCGGCCGAAGTGTCCTCTGATGGCGCATACATTGCGCTGGGGCGTGAGCGGACGGCAGCTGATTCCGATGTCTTCCTGTATGAAGTTGCCACCGGCGAAATGACGCTTGTGACCGAGCATGAGGGCAATATTGCCTATGGTGTTTACGGCTTTACGCCGGATAATTCTGCTCTGGTCTATGCGACGAACGAATTCGGTGAGTTCAATCAGGCCTGGGAGTACGGCATCGAGTCAGGCGAGAAAACCGAACTTGTCAGCGCGGACTGGGACGTCTCTTATGTGAGCTTCTCGCCGTCAGGTGATTATCGCGTGCATGGGGTGAATGCTGACGGCCGCACTGAAGTGGAAATCACGGCAATCGGTGATGTCGACTTCCCGGGCCTCGATATTCCGCAGGGCCAGATTGGTGGCATTCGTTTCAATCAGGATGAGACGAAAATCGCCTTTATGCTGAGCCGTGATACGTCTCCGAACAATCTCATGGTTGTCGATCTTGAGACCGGTGAAGCTGAACAGCTGACCAACACGCTGAACCCTGCCATCGACGAAGAAGTTCTCGTAGACGCACAGATCGTGCGCTATCCGAGCTTTGACGGTCTGGAAATTCCAAGCATTCTCTATGTGCCGCATGGCGCATCAGCGGAAAATCCGGTTCCGGCACTCGTCTGGGTGCATGGCGGACCGGGTGGTCAGACACGCGCAGGCTATTCTGCGACCATCCAGCATCTGGTGAACCATGGCTATGCCGTTCTTGGCGCGAACAATCGCGGCTCATCCGGCTATGGTAAAACCTTCTATCACATGGATGACCGTCGCCATGGCGAAGTCGACTTGCAGGATATCGTCTATGGTGAGCGCTGGCTTGCCGAACAGGACTGGGTGAACCCGGATCAGATCGGCATTATTGGCGGCTCTTATGGCGGCTATATGGTCGGCGCAGCACTCGCGTTCGAACCTGATGTCTTCAAAGTCGGCGTGAACATTTTTGGTGTCATGAACTGGGTCCGCACACTGGAAAGCATTCCGCCGTGGTGGGAGAGCTTCCGTGAGGCGCTGTATGACGAGATGGGTGACCCTGCGACAGACGGCGAACGTCACCGCGCGATTTCTCCGCTCTTCCATGCGGAGAATATTCAGGTGCCGCTTCTGGTGGTGCAGGGCGCAAACGACCCGCGCGTTCTGCAGGTGGAAAGCGACGAGATTGTTGAAGCCGTCCGTGAAAACGGCGTTCCGGTGGAATACGTGATCTTCCCGGATGAGGGCCATGGCTTCTCGAAACGGGAAAACCGGATCACAGCATCGGAAGCTTTTGTGAGTTTCCTCGACACCTATCTGGTCGGCGAAGAGTAAATCCGAAGAGCCCCGTCAGTCACTGGCGGGGCTTTTTCTTCCATATTCCTTCAACTTTTGTCGTGTCTGAGGTGAATTTTCGCGCGCACGCTCGAGAGGACTATCGACTCTTTCAATTCAGGCTTATAAGCCCGTCGCACAGAACGTTTCCACAGAATGAGCCAGAGAGGATATCTCATGAAAGAACCAGTTCGCGTCGCGATTACAGGTGCAGCGGGCCAGATCGGCTACGCGCTTCTTTTCCGTATTGCTTCAGGTGCAATGCTTGGCCCGGACCAGCCGGTTATCCTTCAGCTCCTCGAGATCACGCCAGCACTTGGCGCGCTCGAAGGCGTTTGCATGGAGCTGAACGACTGTGCATTCCCGACACTCGCAGGCATCGTTCCAACTGACGACCCAAACGTTGCTTTCAAAGACGCTGACTACGCTCTGCTCGTTGGCGCTATGCCGCGTAAAGCAGGCATGGAGCGTAAAGACCTGCTCGAAGCCAACGGCGGTATCTTTGGCCCACAAGGTAAAGCCCTCAACGATCACGCAAGCCGTGACGTGAAGGTTCTCGTTGTTGGCAACCCTGCGAATACAAACGCGCTGATCGCTCAGCAGAACGCACCAGACCTCGACCCAGGCTGCTTCCACGCGATGGTTCGTCTCGACCATAATCGCGCAATGAGCCAGCTGGCTGAGAAGACCGGTACGCACAACACAGATATCAAAAACATGATCATCTGGGGCAACCACTCTTCTACACAGTATCCGGACATCCACCACTGCACAGTCAAAGGCGACGCTGCGAAGCCGATGGTTGACGATGCATGGTACACAGACACGTTCATTCCGGACGTTCAGCAACGTGGTGCGGCGATCATCAAAGCACGCGGCGCGTCTTCTGCTGCGTCTGCGGCATCTGCTGCAATTGACCACATGCGTGACTGGGCCCTCGGCACACCAGACGGCGAGTGGGTGTCTATGGCTGTTCCTTCCGATGGTTCTTACGGCATCGAGCCAGGCGTCATCTACGGCTACCCTTGCACATGCAAAGACGGCAAATACGAAATCGTTCAGGGCCTCGAAATCAACGAGTTCTCCCGTGCGAAAATGGACGCAACAGAAGCTGAGCTCCGTGAAGAGCGCGCAGCTGTTGAAAGCCTGTTCGGCAAATAAGCTTTCCGGAAACGGATTTGAAAAGGCGGGCTTCGGCTCGCCTTTTTTGTTGCGCTAAAGCGTGAACTCGACAGCAAAGCCGCCGTCCAGCCAGCGGGCGACCGTTCCCTTGCGGATGCCGCAGGTGACGGTCTCGCCGATCAATGGGCGCTCGTCTTTCGTTTTGACGGCCACGCCGGTCAGCGACATATCCATTACATTGCAGGAAAGGGTGCGCCCGTCTTTGCACGTGACCGTGAGATCGCCGGACGCGGCGACGCGCTCGGCCAGGCGTTCTTCTTCCAGACCGAGGCGGTCTTTGTTTATCAGCCATGTCAGCTGATCGGCCATCCGGTCCCGCTTCGCATCTGATACGGCAAAGGCGAACGCGACATTGTCGCCGCTAACGCGTGCGATTTGGCCACCAAACCGGCCGAGATGTTTGAAGTAGCAGACGAGCTGGTCGCCATGGCGTAGGCGGGTTTCTGTCTGAAAGTGCACCCCGCTCGTCGAGAGGTTCACCGTCATGCCGTGACCCTCGACATCCGAGGCCGTCATGAACTTAACCGGTATGCGAAGTTTTACGCGCGCATTCAGGCGGCGATCGCGCTTTCGCACCGTCACGGCAGAGCCGGGCGGCGAGAGGATTGTTTCCTGCGTCATGCCGTTAGGTAACCCTTCCCTCGAAGGTTAAAAAAAGATGACTCCCGCGTCAGTTTAGCTTGCTGGTCCTAAGAAATGACTTACCATCGCGAAAAATATTCAGAGGGAGAGAGACGCAGATGGCTCAGGAAAATGCGGGATATGACTATATCATCGTGGGCGCAGGCAGCGCCGGTTGCACCCTGGCAGGGCGGCTTACCGAAGACCCGAATATTCGGGTCGCGCTAATCGAAGCAGGTAAAAAAGACGATTCACTGCTGGTCCGAATGCCAGCGGGTGTTGGCAATCTGATCGGTGATCAGAATGATTATAACTGGGGCTTCTGGACCGCGCCGCAAAAGCATCTGAACAATCGAAAGCTCTGGTGGCCGCGCGGCAAAGGCTGGGGCGGATCATCCTCGATCAACGGGATGATCTATATTCGCGGCCATGCCGGTGACTATGATCAGTGGCGTCAGATGGGGCTGAATGGCTGGGGATATGATGATGTCCTGCCATACTTCAAAAAGTCCGAGACTCTGGATAAGGGTGCAGATGAATTCCATGGCGGCGAGGGACCGCTTCAGGTATCTACCAGCGCCGCGACCGAGCCGCTCTATGAAGCGTTTATCGAAGCGGGAAAGGCGTCTGGCTATCCGTACACACCTGACTTTAACGGTGCGCAGCAGGAAGGTGTTGGACCGTATCAGCTGACAATTCATGACGGTGAACGTTGGAGCGCGAGTTTCGCGTATCTGCGTCCAGCTCTGGAGCGTCCAAACCTGACGGTTATCTCCACGGGCCGCGTCACCAAAGTGCTGGTCGAGAACGGCAAGGCGGTCGGCGTCGAGTATGTGGCAGGCAAGCGCGGTGTGCCGGAACAGGTCTATGCGGATGCGGAGGTTCTGGTTTGTGCCGGCGCGGTACAGTCTCCGCAAATTCTTCAGCTATCAGGCCTCGGCAAGGCGGACGATCTACGCGCGCAAGGTATCGACGTGAAGGCTGATCTGCCGGGTGTCGGCGCGAACCTGCAGGATCACCTCGACATTTCTATGGTCTATAAATGCTCGCAGAAGATCACGGCTTACAGCAAGCAGTCGGGCATTAAAAAGCTGTTTGTCGGTCTGAACTATCTGCTGCGTAAACAGGGGCCGGGCCGCGATAACTTCCTTCAAGCGGGTGGATTCCTCAAATCTCGCGAAGGCCTCGACCGTCCGGATATCCAGCTGCACTTCGTAAACGCGGCGATGATCGACCACGGCAAGGGCGATGCAGACTATGACGGCTTTACCATCCATGCCTGCCAGCTTCGTCCGGAAAGCCGTGGCACAGTCGGACTGACTTCGGCTGATCCGTTCGCGGACCCGCTGATTGATGCAAACTATCTGGATAGTCAGGAAGACATGCGTGTGATGCGCGAGTCTGTGAAGATGAGCCGTGAGATCGCCTATCAGGCCGCGTTTGACGAGTATCGCGCGTCGGAAGTTCTGCCTGCTAAAGCGCCGGAATCAGATGCTGATATTGATGACTTCATTCGCGCAAATGCCGAGACGATCTATCACCCGGTCGGTACGGTCCGCATGGGTGCTGACGATGCGGCGCCTCTGGATGATCAACTGCGTGTTCGCGGCGTAGAAGGGCTTCGCGTGGTCGATGCGTCTGTTATGCCGACGCTGATTGGTGGCAATACAAATGCGCCAACCATCATGATTGCAGAAAAAACGGCCGACCTGTTAAAGGCCGGCCGGTAGTGTCCCCCGCATAAGTGAGCGTCTACTCGTTGCTTGCAACGAGGCGGAGCTGAGGTTCTTCCCGCGGGGCTTCCGGCGGGAAGATAGCGCCAACACTGTGGCGCCAGATCGGCCGGCCGGCGAGAAGACCTTCGCCGCCAAGCATTTGATAAAGGCCGAGAATACGGTCTGCATTCGTGGTTGGTGAGCGAAGCGGAGCCAATGCAACTTCGATCTCTACAACCTGACCTGAAAGGGTTTCAGCGCGGCCACGGATGATGCCAGGCGCAGAGCCGTAACGCACGGCGTCCAGCTGCGCACCAACCAGAGACATGTCGCGACCACGCCAGAGCTTCAGGAAGTCATGATCCAGAAGTTCGCGGCCGATGACATTGTGAATATCCTTGCCAGCGTTGGCGAACGTCCAGATGCCATCTTCCGAGTGGCGCAGAACGAAAAGGCTGCCGAGAAGATTCGGAAAGTCTTCGATCTTAGGATCAGACGTGTTCTGGTCCGCATTCGAAGAAAGGCGTCGCCACGCATCAATAATTGCACGCGTGTGAGGATGGGCTGCCCGATCTAGCATTATGTGTATCTCTTTGGCTTCGAGTTCATGATTTCTGATCTGGAAAGGCAAAGTCTGGGCCAACCCGTAAACGGTTTATCCATGGGTGAGGGGTATAAAAACGGTGCAAGCTTCGCGTCGTGGGGGAAGAAAGCACGATTTATGTGCCTTTCCAGACGACTTTTCAGGGAGACGCCGCATGCATGTATCATGGCGACACACATTGGCGACGGGTAGTGCGCTCGCAGCTCTGACGCTGGCAACACCAGCTTTTGCGCAGAGCGATTGCTGCACGCCTCCGCCAGACTGCTGTAATGGCGGGTCGCATAACATCACGCCGCCGGGTATTTCGATTCCGAGCCCGAACATTGTTTATACGCCGGGTTCTGCGCGCACGGGTACAGAGTACGTTTATGAGGGCTCAAGCAGCTATTCTCAGAGCGGCTATGTTTCAAATCGCGACTCGCGCACGACTTTCTATGCGAACGGAAGCTACATTCCGATGGCGGACCCTATTCCGCAAACAACGCTCAGCCTGAACGTTGCCGGGTCACAGCAAGTCGTTGAAACTGTTGAAGAGCAGATCGCAGTCGAAGAAGAGATTTGCGCGCCGCGCGTTATCTTCGAAATGGCTACGGCTGCTATTCAGGCGACATGTATTGATGCGACTGGTACGCCTCATCCGGCATCGCGCGTCGATGATGCCGAGCTTGTGCCATCTGAATACACTGGTGAGCTTTACCGCTGCATGGCGGGTACGAGCATGCAGGTCATGATCGGTGAAGTCATTGATGGACAGGCTAGCTTCCAACACGCGTCCGGCTTTAGCTGTGCGCCTGGCGAAGCGCTCGTGCACAGCCCGCTTGAAGGGCTGATGTGCGCGCCGCAAATTCCACAGCGGAATTGTAACGAGCGTTCGCTTCTGCGTCGCTATGGTCCGGGCATTAAAGTGGTTCAGACACGCGTTCAGCGCGAGATCTGCGAGCCACAAATTCAGACGCGTTATGAGACCGTCGAACGTGAAGTTCTGGTGCAGCGCCCGCTGCCGCAGACATCTATCACGCTTGATGGCGGTGTCGGCCAGTATCTCGGCGAATAACACCAGCGTCAGACAGACGAAATTTCGAAAGCCTTCGGTCTCAGACCGGAGGCTTTTTTGTATGTGCTGTTGAGAGGGGAGCGCTAAAGAAAAACGCCCCGAACCCATGGCCCGGAGCGTTTCTTCACCCAACGCCTCAACGGGCGCTTTTTATGATTAGAGATTACTGGTTTGCAGCAGTCGACTGATAGGTCGACGAGTTGCCGATCGCATTGGCTGCGCCAGACGCATAACCGCCAAGGCCGGAATTCACTGTGCCGCTGGCGACAATGTTGCCATCATTGCGCTGCTGTGTGCTGCCATAAAGTGTCGTGTCAGGTCCGCAGGTCCGGCAAAGCGCTGCCGTTGCTGCGTTTCCGATTGCAGTTGCGCTTGCATAGCCAACGCTGCCATCCGGCGAGACGCCGCCATTGAAGCTGGCTGTCGCAGAGACCTGGCCCTGATTGTTCTGAACGGCATAGAGGCCGGTATCAGACCCGATATTGGAAATGAGCGCAGAGTTGCCAACGCCATAAGACGTCGAGCCTGAAGGGCCTGTCCAGTTGGTGAGCGTGACCGCTGAGTCAGCGTCCACTGCGGCACCGTTATACTGGAAGACTTCTGAGCCATCACGGCCGAGCGTTGCAAAACCCCACTCATTGTCGACTTCAGTGCTGTTACCAGCAGCGCTGGCTGAAGCAGCAACATTGTTGGCGTAGGCCACAGTCGCGTCAGCCTGAGCTGAAACGGATGTGCCATCAGCCATCGTCTGAACTGCGCCGGTATAGCTCGTTGTCGTGCTGCCGGTCGCAAGATGTGAGTTACCCGTCGCAACAGAACCGAGCGCGGCGAAATCTGTCACCGTGTCGAACGTGCCTGTTGTCGTGGCAGATACGTTGGCATTGCCCGTTTGGGTCTGGAAACCGCGATTCTCACCATTCACATTGTGATGCTGGGAAACATTCGCTGCAGCAGTCGTGTTCGCTGAGACGCCATCAACGACCAGAAGGTTCGTTGTGGAATCGGCGCTTACGTCGTTATTGCTGGTCTGCGTGACGTAATGAAACGTCGAGCCGTTAGAGGTCGAGGTCGTCGCAGAGTTGCCGTAAGCGGTGGTTTCGCTGCTCGCGCCATTGCCGCCGCCATAGACAGAGCCACCCGTAAGGGAGGTGGACGCTGACACGGTGCCGTCCTGTTGCTGGACGCCATCGAAATCAATGTCGTTGTCGATAGATTCGGCTGTCGAGATATTGCCCGTTGCAATAGCAGAAGCCGAAGCATTCGGCTCTGTGTCTGCAATGACGACATTCATATCGGCGAAGACGTTTCCGAGGATGACCTGATCAATCACAACCACATCCGCGCCAGGCGCTGGATCGGGAAATACTTCCTGCGCGAATGCCGGC
This sequence comes from Ponticaulis sp., assembly GCA_002723155.1. Lineage (GTDB taxonomy): Bacteria > Pseudomonadota > Alphaproteobacteria > Caulobacterales > Hyphomonadaceae > Ponticaulis. Next base: position 328,862 of record PBNO01000004.1, read on the forward strand.
ACTGAGGCGAGGGCCATCAGCGCGGTGCCTGTCAGAAGTCTGGTCGTGATGTGGCGCATAGTGTGCGCTCCTTCAGGTGTTTCTAGTCAGAGCCCGTAAAGCCTGTGGCCGCCTATTGGCGACCACGAAGTGCTGTGCGCAGGGCGCGGTCACGGTTTTCGTTCCAGCGCGCATCGTCGTCACGCGTAGACGCGTTGTTTGTACCGATGCTTGGTGGGACGAGTGTGAAGCCGCCGGACGCGCCAGTCGTTGTGACCATATCGCCGCCAATACACGCATCCGGTCCTGGAATGCCGTAAAGTGTCGCTGTCATTTCAACGACCGCGCGTTCGACAACAGAGCGGATTGCGAGCTGGATCGGCTCCTGAGCACGTTCGCCGAGACCGACGTCAAACACGTTGCCGTTCAGGAAGTCGAACACGCCCGCTGAGATTTCACGGCCGATGATCTGCTTCTGATAAGAGATCACATCAACAACTTCGAGAGACTGTGTGTCGACGAGGCGAAGATCGAGACCGACATTGATCACGAACATGCGGTTCGTGAATGTGCCGTTCAGGTCTTCAATGTCCTGATCGCCTGCATAAGCTTCGAGGCCGAATGAACGGATATTGTAGTTCATCTCGGTGATGCCGCCGACGAGATAATAGTCAGAACCCGGAATGGAGCCTGCGTGGATCTCACGGAAGTTTGCACCATCGTCGCTGATGAGACGGTTATTTGTATAAGTGAGCTCAAGCTCGGATACAGATGTATCGAAACGTTCGACAAGGCTGACGCCCGCTTTTGCAAAAGCAGAGATCGCCATGAGAGACGCGCCCTGTGTTACGCGGCGGCCACCTTCAAGGTCGGCTTTACCGGTATAGTCGAGGATGCGGCCAACTGCGACGCGCGGGGCGCGCAGATTGTTGACGGATGCATAGTTCGCAAGGCAGTTCAGCGCCGAGGAATATGGTGTCGGGTTGGTCGTCACCGGAGCGTTGCCGATCGGCGCAGTATAGTTACCGCGCGGTCCTGCAACCGGGCTGACACAACCGGCGAGCGCGAGAGCGCCGACCGTAGCGAGAGCGACGAACTTGGTGGCGTTACGCTTCTGCGATTTCACAAAGTTACTCATTGTTAGCCTGCTCTCCGTTCAGAATAGCGGTCTGGTTGCCATTGTTGATTTGAGTGCTGTCGATAATAATCGTGTTGTTATTGCCGTTCGTGATGACGTTCAGCTGGTTACCGATAGCCATGTTGTAGCCCAGCATGCCGGAACCGGAGGTCGCGCCCCATGGCGTGTTCATACCGGTGCCCAGTGTTGAGTATGTGCTGGAATTGATGATGCGTCCGTCGATGACCAGCCGGTTTCCGGCTGAATCGCGAGTGGTCGGGTCGTAAGGCGTCTCAGCCAGGCCCAGCCCCATGCCATACGGCACTTCAAACTGACCGGAGAACTGTGCTGCCTGTCCATGTGCAGCGGACGTCATGCTGAATCCTGTCGCAGCAACTGCGATCATGCCAGCAGAGAGTGTCTTTGCGCTGTACTTCATACTTAATCCCCATTCGCGGGGGGAGGCGTAGTGCAGAGGAATCTGCAGCCCGCAAGCCACCCCGTCTCGACGTGCGATAATCCTGTTCAATATCGCTTCTACGGGGAAAAGACGGATTTTAAGTTAAGATACGTGTGAAACTGCGTTTCGAAGCATCAGTTATCGTTAAGAAATTTCGAGGGTGTTTCATTGCGGGACGCTTCGCGCAGGTGCCGTCCCCGACTTACTTATTATGAAGCCTGCGCGTTTTTGACCAATGGTGCGGCCCAATAAACTCCCAATATTTATAAGGATAATTAAGGGAGCTTTTCATGAGCCATACACCACACGAACTGACTGAAGAATTTCCTGAGGCTGCAGACCTGATCCACAAGCTCAAAACCAGTGATGCTCACTTTGCAAAACTGGCTGACGCGTATCACGATATCAATCGCGATATTCACCGCGCTGAAACGAAGGTAGAGCCCGTGAGCGATCTTGCAGAAGAAGATATGCGAAAGCAGCGTATGAAGCTGAAAGACGAGATCGCAAAAATGCTGCGTGAGGCTGCGGCTTAGCTATCGCCAAAAGCGGCTCTTCTCATGCTCTATATATAGAGTAAGAAATACCGGCGCGCGGGAGTGTGGTTTAACACCTGATTCCCGCGTGGCTTGCCTGAAAACACGTTTAGGCGCACTCTCCTTACTATAGGGCCCGTCAGAGGCCGTCAGGGAAGGAGACTTGGATATGAAACTTTTCAACATTCTCAACGACAAAGGGCGCGATATCGTTGCGCTCGATCCGCGCATGGATTTGCAGGAAGCTGCGCGCATTCTCGATTCCAAGAGAATCGGCGCCGCTGTTGCCGTGAATGCGTCGGGTAAACTCGTCGGCATGTTGTCCGAACGGGATATTGTAAGGCTTATCGCTGAGAAGGGCGCTGACGCGCTTCAGCTGACCGTCGCCGATGTGATGACTCGCAATGTCATCACGGCAAGCCCGGATACATCTATTGAAGATGGCCTGGAGCGCATGACCGACCGCAGGATTCGCCACCTTCCGGTTATGGAAGGCGACAAGCTCGTCGGAATCGTTTCGATCGGTGATCTCGTGAAACAGAAGATTTCCGCGGCTGAAGCTGAAGCCGAAGCGATGAAGCAGTATATTGTGGCGGGCTGATTTATCAGATTGCGGGCGGGGCGCTTTGCGTCTGGCCCGCAAATTCCCCGCTATCAGGGCTTATCCACACGGCCTCCACAGCTGTGGAAAAGAAAACGCATTTTCATGCAAAAAAGCGCTTGCCGAGTCAGAAGTACGAGGCTTATAAGCGCTCCTTCTTCAGTCAACGACGCGAACGCGCCGGTCACTTATTGAGGCCGACACGGGCGTTTCTTTGTCACTTTCGCTGGGTAAACGGACAAACCGTTCTTCTGGTAAAAAGAGAAAAAGATGGTTGACTGCGGAGATTGAGGAGAGTATCAACGATCCTCTTCTCCAGTCGAAGCGCTCTCGGGTGCGAAACAAATACAAGGTTTCGCTCTGAGTGTTTTTGACGCCTGAATTTGAGATTTTCTGTTACGCAGAAAAATTTGAAAAAGGCTTCAAAAGAGTGGTTGACTGGTGGAACTGAGGGGCATATATCCCGCTCCTCGCCGAGACGAACTGGCCAGCTGGTTGGATGAGTTTCGGAAGGACGCTGAAGCGATTTGGTTTGGTTGT
>PBNO01000005.1 GCA_002723155.1 Ponticaulis sp.
GGCTAGCTTAGGATTGAAAACTGTTTCAAAATCGCTTGATTCATTGCCAAAAGCAACGACAAGGTCAATTTTTGAACTTTTGAAAACGTCCTATGGCTTATGAGAACTTACAACCGCACAGCGCAGCTGTTATCGCCTGGCGTAGAGATGGCGTGTCGCTGAAAGACTGCGTCGATCGCCTTCGCTCAGAGCAAGGCGTTGAGACCTCTATTGGCACGCTGAGCCGGTTTCTGAAGGAAACCGCTCCGGCTCACGGTTTACGCTCTGCTACACCGCAGGAAGGCCTCAGCATCGATATCGCAAGTATCGTCGCCGAACTGTTTGCTGAGGTGCGAACGCTGAAGGAAGAGAACCGTAAAGCGCTCGAGCATCTGTCCGGCCAAATTCGCGTTGCGACCGAAACCGCCAAGGGCAAGACGGCGACAACAAGCTATGACAAGAAGAAGCAACGCCAGACGTTCTTCACGGGCCTTTCGGTCGGTGTGTTCCTGTCTCTTCTGCTGGTCGGCGCGGGTGTTGGGCTGATGATCTATCTCAGATATCAATCCCAATAGATGGATCTTGGCGGGCTTTGGTCACAATCTGTCGCTCTTGGTCCAATCTTACGTCGGTGGCCTGAGTCATTTGCGACAGCGTGTTTAGCTCACGAGCGTCGAGCACCTGTCCGTCTACTATCTTGGCCTCAATTTCGATTGCGATGTCCCGACATGCGGAAGACTCAACGTCGATCCAGCATTGCCGGATATCCGCTTCGGGGAGGGCGGTACGATTATGGTCGCGCATGTTTGAGTGCCTCTGTGACATCGACGTCTGTCATGACGCCCCAAAAATGGATGGATCGCACATCGAGGATTCCTTTCGGCAGGTGCTCCATGGCTTCCTTGAAGCCTTCGCGTCCAACCTGTGCCCAAACAGTCCTCACGTCTGAACTCGTCCCATATCCCATCACTTGCGCCAAAAAAAACACTGGGTCTCGCTGGATGATTTGGGGATCGCTGAACCAAACGACATTTCTGGCAACTCGCTCAAGTTCGGGAGTAATCTGAAGCTTGACCGCCATTACAAATCCATACCTCGGTCATGCGATGGCAGAGCTGAAAGATCCACGGCGTACACAGCGGAATGAAGTTGTTCTTGTATCTTCTGTGGGAGCGGGTCGCCCTGAATGTCATTGAAGCTACATAGTGCTTTGAGCGACGTCATGGGTTCGAAACTGTACCCCCAAACCGAGATCGCGTCTTCACAGCCTTGTTCCAGCGTCCAGCCTTCGTTCAGGCCCGCTGCGATATCGATATAGTCTTTTGCGGAGCCGCGTTTCTGGATGGTGTTGAGCTTTGTCGCCAATACATCCCTGGGGGACGCGACCGCCAGATCATTCTCCGTACTTGAAAAGGGTTGCTCCACTTTTTGGAGCTTTCGGCCTCCAAAAAAAGAGACTAAAACTGGTCCTCCCCGATCCACCCGGCATTCCAGTGTGTTGTCAGCAGTGCGAATGAGGAGCGCGTCCTGAAGGTAAGGAACACTTTCCTTCAGTTCCATTGGATCAAAATCGAAATTGCTGAAAAAGTCGAAATCCACTGAATCCCGATGTCCATAATGCAGGGCGAGTGCCGTTCCACCATACAGGGTGAACATCGAAGGAGTGTCCTTGAGTTCGGGCCAAAGGCGCAGCTGTGGCGCTGGGAGTATCTCCAGCTTCGGCTCAAAATGCTGTCTGTGTGGCGTAGAATTCGTCATTACGGCATTATAGCGAGGCGTCGCTAATTCTCATCAAGTATTTCAAATTCGCGGGTAAAACATAGCTTCATGGGAAGCCGTGCAGTTAAAGCCATTACGCTTGGTTAACGAAAAGTTAACAAATAAAATATATCATATTGATACAAATGTGGAGATCTATGTCCGGTGGAGCGAACAGAGTAGAGGCTATTTCTGAGCAGCTATTGTCGATGGAAGTGATGCTGAAGAGTTCGCTTGCTTCCATGCCAGACGCTGGGAGCGCTGTTCATTATGAACTCGCAGATCACCTCGGAATGATTTCGTCTTTGCAAGCCAGCATGTCCGCAGGCATTGCGATTTCCCCAGCTTCCCTTCAACTGGCAATCAACCGTGTGCAGCAGGAGACGCTCCAGCTCGCACTGAAAAAGTCCGATCAACAAACCATCGCAGCCGTTCTCGCCGAGCAAATGCTCCAGGCCGAAGAGGCGCGACTTTCGCGAGAAGCAAGTGACTTCCGACTATACGAACGCGAAGCATCGAGTCGAATTCAGTCGCTCGCTGAAGTGAGTGGAATAGATATCAGCGCATACGAGCAGAATAGATCTGATATTCTTGCCAGCCGAAAAGCGGCTCAAGCTAGCGGCGATATCGTGGAAGAGTATAAGCAGGATGCGTTGCTGGCTGCGAACAACCGCCATGGAATGGCGCTAGTTCACGCACCCGAAGAAGAACAAGAGCGTGCTCGTAAGGAAGAGGAGGCGGCTAAAGAGCGCTACCTCAGACAGGTCGAGATCATGGCAATGCGGGAAGCACAGCGCATGGGATTAAGCGGCGAACAGGCGACTGAGTATGTTGTTTCACAAAGGGCGGAAGCGGAAGCAGAATTGCAGCAGGAGTTGGAGGAACGAAGCATTGAAGCGCCATCAGCCGTTGCTGGTTGGGCGACTGAAAGAGAACTGACCAATCTGGAAATTACCAACGTGAGAGAACAGCGATCCCGTGCTGAACAACCTATGGATCAAGTATCATCAGATGCCCTCGCCATTGTCGAAGGGATCGTGGAACAGAACTTCGATCTGAGCTTTCTCGAGGCAACAGACACGCCAGAACGTTCTGAAAGCACATGCCCCAGCAGACCCGTCGCCAAAGATGAGGCGCTTAGTCCCTGCTAGAAGCGAGACGACCAAACGACATGCCTGCCAGAAAGCTGGCTCTGGTTGAATCACTCTCCATGTCAAAGCACTGTTCAGCATTATGCCTGTGCGTGGCCTCATCGGTATTGGGGTCGAGGTCTTGAGTGGGGTTCTGAGTGCCAAAGAAGAAACCCGCATCGAATGCGGTCTGACAATTCAGCGGTTTCATTACCCTGGCTCCGCTCATGTCATTTACGCTTAGAAATTCTTGTCCATCTTGCATTGATGCACGAGCGATCTCTTGGAGGATTGTTTGAGGATATCTGATCGACCAGTCCGTAAAAAGTCTCATGATGTAAGTCTGATCGCCGGGGTCACGGGACAGGGTTTCTTCCATCACGACGAGGCAAAATTCCAATGGACTAGGATCATCGAGGTTAGATGCTCTTACCATGGCAGCAGAACAGCGCGTCCTCTGATCTCGTAAATTAAAGTCTCCAGCCACTCGAAGACGTTCAAATGATTCACGCAGGGTCATGCGGTCAGGCGATTGAGCAGCAGCTACTCCACAGAAAGCAGGAATGGACATCAGCGCCACAAGCGCGGATTTAAGGGGAGAGCATGAAGTCACGAGACACCTGTTCAAAAGATCAGATAAAATCGTGACGATGCTACCGAATGGCCTATACTGTTTCAGTATTGAGCCACTTTTTATTTTGTATGACTTGGATTGAGGTAATTTCCGCTTTTGAAGGGCAGCTTGTGAAGTCTCTCATCAGAGAGCAACTTTTTGCAGTCGCAACCTTGCAACCGAATAGGCCATTCTGTTTCGGCCTTAATGCAAAGGGCTGACATGGAAACTGAAGACGGGATTTACACGACAACTGGTGAACGAAAGTACCTGACAGTCAGTGAACGTGAGCGCTTCGTTGAAGAGGCGTCCAAAGAGGATCTAGCAACCTTCGCTTTTTGCCTTCTGTTATGTCTTACGGGCTGCCGTGTTTCTGAGGCATTGGCGCTTAAAGTCACGCATATCGACCGAGAGTTACGTTGTGTTCGGTATCTCACCCTGAAGCGCCGGTCCAAAGTAGTATGGCGATCGGTGCCGATTCCGAACCAACTAGTTGAGACACTAGTCAGATTGCCTGTCGCGGAAGATGGTAAAGTGTTCCAATTCAGCCGTTCTACGGCCTGGCGGCGCGTCGTCATGATCATGGAAAGGGCTGGAATCGCAGGCGCTCAAGCCTGCCCTAGAGGCTTGCGGCACTATTTCGGCGTGTTTGCAGACAGCCAAGGAATACCTCAGCCGGTACTCCAAAGATGGATGGGGCACGCAAAACTAGAGAGCACGGCAATCTACCGCCAAGCGGTCGGAGAAGAAGAGCAAAGCTTGGCTGAGAGACTATGTTGGTTAATGCCTTAGTTAAGGGCGTCAATCTGTCGAAATCTGTGAGTTTTCCAGACACCTATATTGTCACTGCATCAATATAAGGTCATTATGTTCATCTAATGTTCCGATTGAATATGGGTGGTCACGAAGGTTGCGAATGGGTTTCGAATATCGACGGAATGGTCGGCGGGTTAGCCACAGGGCATTTTTTGACGGGATCAAGAAGGATATGGTGGAAAAGGCTATGACGACGATAGAAGATAAATATCATGCTATCGCATCCTCGGTTGTCGATCCTGCCACAGGAAAGCACCCAGAAGTTATCGTTCGTCGAAACGGCAAAGAGAGCGTCGTTCTGACAACAAACGGATCGCAGGAATTTGCTCAATTGCTCGAGCGCAGAATGGGCGTGGCGGTCGAAACGTTAAACGCAAATCGCCCGAACATTTATCTCGCGCACGCGTCTGAAGACAAACGCGATCTGGCGGAACCCCTCGCGCGACAGCTGATTGCTCAGGGGATCAATGTGTGGCTCGATAAATGGGAAATCCGCTACGGCGACAGTCTTCGGCAAAAAATGGACGAAGGCCTGAGCAACTGCTCACATTTCGTGGTGCTTCTGACACCGAACTCAATCGGAAAGAATTGGGTAAATTCTGAAATCGATGCAGGCTTCATGGCTGATGTAGAGGGGCGCGCCAAATTTATCGGTATTCGAGTTGGCTTGGGTGTAGATGAGTTGACGCCTCTTCTTCGAACCAAAATGTGCCCAGACCTCAACCTGGAGAATGAAGAGGAAATTCAGGCGCTGGTGGACCAAGTGCATGGCGTCAGTGATAAACCCGAGCTAGGCCCTCCGCCGAAATACATCCAAACCAAGAAAACTGGTCTCGAGGGGTGGTCTAAGGAAGCTCAAGCCGTTGCTAAGTTCTTCGTTGAAAAGAGCAAGCACGGCATTCGAAGCGATCCCATTGTAGAAATGGCCGATATTGTTGCAGCAATCGATCTTGATGAGGATGGAGTTCGAGTCGGCGTTTTAGACCTTACAGATGCAGGCTTGTTGAAATCAGACTACGGCAGCCTCTATCCCACGACTGGAATGTTTGTCGAATTTGACCGGCACTTCATGGACTTGGACAGTCGAGCTGATGCTCTGGCACTTGCGAAATACATCGTGGATTCCAAACGCAGAGATCATGATGCGGATGAACTGAAAGCCGCTTTTCCCGATTGGTCGCTTCGTCGGTTCAACAGTGCAATTAATGTTCTGGATGAGACCAAGTCGGTTGAGACGCACAGATTCATGGACGGCAAATTTTACGCTGCATCGTTGATTTGCAAGACGGACAGTACTTTGCGTTTTGTCAGGCGTCACGATTGATACGCCTCGGCAGTGCATCCCGCATCGCGCACAAATGGATTTCTAGCCTCAGCTTGCCGAGCCTCAATTTGGCTTGAGCTTGTAATTGATATGTCCCGCTGAGCGCGAATAGGCCGTTTAATAAGTTGAACATCTGAGACTCCTTTTTGTGGTTACGGAGTTCTCTCAGCGCACCGTCATGAATGCTGGCACCTCTGGTCGTAACGTAGTGCCGAAGCTCCCAAGAGCTTGCCGTTTGTCAGACGTCGCTATACTCCGGAAAAACCACAGTAGGGCGTCTTGGTAAGTGCATCTCGCTTATTCTGTCGCCTGCTACGTATCAGCAGGCTCAACGTACTCCGCTGGCAGACTTGAGGCATCAGCTCGTATTTGAGTGACATGGCCCAATTGTCTCTTTCTCGTTTGTGAGATCAATCCGCGAATTTGGCAGAAAGCCCCACGGTTCAACGGGGGCCCGCTCCATTCCTCCGCAACGCTTCGTCCCGTGTTCCCCGTTCTCGCTCTACAAGCGATGAACCGTGTGTTCGATTTCCGCCTCTCCCTTCGCGTCCTCACAACAGCGAAAGGAGCCAGGACATGTCTAAAACTTCAAAACCACGCTTCGATGTCTATGAAGCTGTTACAAATCGCATCGTTGAAGTCCTTGAAAGTGGCGCAGCAGACTATCAGCGCCCCTGGATCAGAAGGGGTGGATGCACCGGACGCCCGATAAATGTCGTTTCTGGAAACGCCTATAACGGAATAAACGTCGTATCCCTCTGGGTCGAAGCGCTTGCGCGCGAGTTCGAAACCCCGATCTGGGGCACATTCAAACAATGGCGTGATCGTGGAACCCCAGTTCGCAAAGGCGAAAAAGCCTCTCTCATCGTATTCTATAAAACCATCGAAACTGAGCGTGACGACACATCTGGTGACGACTCTCCCGAGCTTCGTCACTTTGCTCGGGCAAGCTGGGTCTTTAACGCAGCTCAGGTTGAAGGCTATGAGCCACCGCAGTCAGATCCTATCCCTGATGATCCTCTCTTCGATCCAATTCCGGTCGCAGAAGCCTTTGTGGCTTCGACACGTGCGAACATCACGGAGACCGGTGATCAGGCGTATTTTTCACCTTCAGAGGACCGCATCTGTATGCCACCGCGAAACCTCTTTACGGGTACGCAGACCATGGCCGCTGACGAAGCCTACTACGCCACGCTATGCCATGAACTCACCCATTGGTCTGGCGCAACGCATCGCCTCAATCGTGACCTCACGGGCCGATTTGGCTCCGAAAGCTATGCCATGGAGGAACTCATCGCGGAACTCGGTGCAGCCTTTATCTGTGCTGACCTCGGCTTGACGCCTGAAGCTCGCGAAGATCATGCGGGCTATATTGCGAGCTGGCTGAAAGTCCTGAAAGAGGACAAACGCGCCATTTTCACCGCTTCTGCCAAGGCTTCTGAGGCCGCTAACTGGCTGCTTTCCCACAGGGAGACGGCTTAGGCCGTCTCTATCCCCAGTTCAGAGAAACTCGGGGACAACCTGCTCACTAAAAGTTCCCTTTTCAAAACCAGCCGGTTAAGGTGCGCAAGTGCGGGGAAAGTCGAATTGTCGGCTTTGATTCGGGGCTCACTTCATTGAAAATGAGAACAGATTCGTCCCGCGCCTCGCGGGCGATTGTGCTTGTGTCGTTAGTAGTCGGGGAAGTGTAGCGTTGAACGCCGTTGAGATTGAAGAAGCAATAAGCAAACTCGCAGAACAGCCATCATTCGACGCTGAAGAATTCCCCTATGCGTTTCTGGAAGCCTTTGGCAACAAAGCCACGACCATCAAGAAGCTTCGCACTGGCACATCCAACAAGTCCGATGTTGGAGGCGTGCTTCAGCATGGCCACATTCACCTGAAGGTCTGTGAGTCCGGCAAAGTCTCAGAAACACTCTCCGAACTTCGCGACAGCACGGCGACTACGCGCGGTAAAGCGAAATTCATTCTGGCGACAGATGGCGCCGAATTCGAAGCCGAAGACCTGACCTCAGGTGAAACGGTCGCTTGTGCTTATCCTGATTTCCCAAACCATTTCGGATTCTTCCTGGCACTGGCGGGTATCTCGACGGTCCAGCAGATCAGGGAAAGCTCGTTTGATATTCGGGCGACCAGCCGCCTCAATAAGCTCTATTCAACGCTTCTGACAGACAATCCAGATTGGGCAACCGCTGAACGTCGCCATGACATGAACCACTTCATGGCGCGTCTGATTTTTTGCTTCTTTGCAGAAGACACTAACATATTCCCTGATAAGGACCTCTTCACGAAGACAATCGAGACGATGTCTGCACGTGATGCGTCAAACACGCATGAAGTGATCAGCGAAATTTTCCGAGCAATGAACACGACGACCTTCCATGAAGGCAGGCCGGATGATCGCTACAGAAAAGAAGCCAACCTGCCACGTTGGGCTGACCGTTTTCCCTATGTGAATGGCGGGCTGTTCTCGGGAAGTACGGAGGTGCCGGTCTTTTCCCGAATCGCGCAGAAATACCTTCTGCATATCGGCAATCTCGACTGGCAGAAAATCAATCCCGATATTTTCGGTTCGATGATCCAGGCGGTCACGGATGAAGAAGAGCGCGGCTCACTTGGGATGCACTACACCAGTGTTCCGAATATCCTGAAGGTGCTCAATCCGCTGTTTCTGGACGATCTGCGCGAGAAGCTGGAAGAGGCCGGTGACAACCACCGCAAGCTGCTGAATCTGCGCAAACGCATGTCGCACATCCGCGTCTTCGACCCTGCATGCGGCTCCGGCAATTTCCTCGTTATCGCCTACAAGCAAATGCGAGAGATCGAGGCCGAAATCAACAAGCGTCGTGGGGAGCCTGATCGAAAGACACACATACCTCTCACCAATTTTCGAGGCATTGAGCTCAGAGACTTTCCGGCGGAGATCGCGCGGCTTGCGCTCATCATTGCGGAATATCAATGCGACGTGGTTTATCGCGGCCAGAAAGAAGCGCTTGCCGAGTTTCTTCCACTCGATAAGGAAAACTGGATCACATGCGGAAATGCACTTCGCCTCGATTGGCTGGCATTGTGTCCACCGACCGGAACTGGCGTAAAAGCTTCATCCGACGATTTGTTTGATACGCCTCTCGACCAGCCCGAAATCGATTTTGAGAATGAGGGTGGAGAGACGTTCATCTGTGGAAACCCACCATATTTGGGCGGAACTGTACAATCCGATGAGCAGAAGCGAGATCTGGAAAAACTTTTTGATCACAGAACTAACAGTTGGAAGTCGCTCGATTACGTAGCTGGCTGGCTTTTGAAGTTCTCAGACTACGCCAGAGTAATACCTTCGAGTGGGGCCTTCGTTACCACGAAATCCATTTGCCAAGGGGAGCAGGTTGCTAGACTTTGGCCCCTTTTGCTGGAAGGCGACATTGATATTCAATTTGCGCATACGCCTTTTCATTGGAAGAATTTAGCTTCCCACAATGCCGGTGTAACGGTGGTCATAATCGGATTGTCTAGCCAAGGTGTTGGACCAAAAATTATCTTTGAAGCGACTGAAGAGGCTCCAATAAAGCGTGAAGTCGGAAATATAAACGCCTACTTGGTGTCTCAGCCAAACGTTCTTGTTCAAGCCGAGACTAGACCACTCACTGAGCTATCTGAAATGCTAAATGGAAACAAACCAGTAGATGGTGGCTTTCTGATGTTGACGTTCGATGAAGCTGAGGAGTTGGTCGCTAGAGACGATCGGTGTCGGAAGTTCATTCGCCCCTTCTTAGGTTCTTCCGAGTTTATCAAAGGCAATCTACGATTCTGCATTTGGATCGACGAAAATGACGTAGACGAAGCGCTAGAGATTTTACCGATTTCGGAAAAGTTAGCCCGAGTTTCTGATTTTCGAAAGAATAGCAAAAAAGAATTGACCCGACGCGGGGCGTCATCGCCTCACGCCTTCCAACAAGTTAGACAGCGTGGGAATGAGAAAGTTGTAGTTGTTCCTCGCGTAAGCTCCGAGAATCGAGAATTTTTGCCCGCTGGCCTACTTACGAAGGGTTCAATCATTGGAGATCGAAATTTTGCGCTCTACGATGCGCCCAACTGGAACTTGGCTGTAATACTTTCCCGTCTTCATTGGGTTTGGATCGGTACTGTTTGTGTGAGGATGCGGAACGATTTCTCATATTCCAACACCCTTGGCTGGAACACTTTTCCCGTTCCGAAACTCACTGAAAAGAACAAGCAAGACCTGACTAAATCAGCAGAAGGCATTTTGCTTGCTCGGGAAGCGCATTTCCCAGCGACCATTGCTGATCTCTACGATCCGGATCAAATGCCGCCAGACCTTCGTGCTGCGCATCACCACAATGACGAAGTGCTGGAGCGTATCTACATTGGACGGCGATTCAAGAACGATACCGAACGTCTGGAGAAGCTGTTCGATCTCTACACCAAAATGACATCATCTCGGGAGGCTGCATGAGTAGTCTGACCGACATAGAGAAGCGTTACCTTGAGAAGCTCCTGGGAATGGGGTCTGGATATGTCCTCGACTATTCCGATCCAACGTATGGCGAGTTTTTTGCTCGTCACAGAATCCAGATTCACGGCTCCAAATATCAGACTTACGGGACATCTAAAGCCAAAAAGATGCGCGCGTTCTGGGAGCAAGAAGACGATAAGAAAGTTGGAACCGTCCTCAATGAAATGATCGACTCATACGAGGCCGATTGTGATCTAAATAACCGTGAGCTTGATGCGCCGCTACTTGAGAAGTCTCGAGCGATTGTCTTGCGCCTTCTTGGAAAGTCAGCTTCTCCATCTTCCGCTCAAACGGAAACGGACTTCCTGGACAAAGAGTTCTCGTTTCCAAATATTCCAAAACTGCCCATCGACCAGCATGTTGTGCCAATCATCGAGCATAGACTGAATGAAGCGAAACTTGCTCTCTCTGCCGGTGCCCACCTCTCGGTTATCTTTCTCTGCGGAAGTGTTCTGGAGGCTGTATTGCTGGGGGCGGCCCAACAGGCACCTGCGAGGTTCAACAAAGCATCCAGCAGCCCGAGAGCTGCGGATGGATCAGTTCACCGGTTCCACGACTGGAGCTTGGCGCAGCTCATCGATACGTCGTCCGAAATAGGGTTGCTCAAGCCGGATATTAAAAAATTCGGCCACGGCCTCAGAGACTTTCGAAATTACATTCATCCGTATCAGCAATTGATGTCCGGTTTTACGCCAGATCAGCACACGGCAAAGGTCTGCTTTCAGGTGCTGAAAGCGGCATTGGCAAGTGTGGCGGGGGAGCGATGAATAGCCATGCAAAATATAACGATAATCGCGGGGGACCAAACACATGACTGAACCAAAGAAAACTGTACCGTCGGTCTCCGTCAGCTATGCGCAAAATGGCGCTTCAACCAAGTCGAACGAACTTGGCATGCGCCCTATGCAGGAAGCAGCGTATGAGAAACGGGGCGAGCAATATCTTCTGATTAAGTCGCCGCCAGCCTCTGGTAAGAGCCGCGCACTGATGTTTGTGGCGCTCGATAAGCTGCACAATCAGGGTGTAAAACAAGCCATTATTGTCGTGCCTGAAAAGTCCATCGGTTCGAGCTTTAACAATGAACCGCTGGCGAAATATGGTTTCTGGGCTGACTGGGAGGTCAAACCGAACTGGAACCTCTGCAATGCGCCTGGCGAGGATGGCGGCAAGGTTAACTCGGTTGGCAGCTTTCTTGAGAGTGACGACAAAGTTCTGGTCTGCACCCATGCGACTTTCCGTTTCGCGGTAGACAAATTCGGTATTGAGGCCTTCGATGATCGTCTCATTGCCGTTGATGAATTCCATCACGTCTCAGCCAATCCAGACAACAAACTCGGCCAGCATCTGGGCGAGTTCATCACCCGCGACAAAGTCCATATCGTAGCTATGACAGGCTCCTATTTCAGGGGTGACGCTGAGCCCGTGCTCTCGCCTCAGGATGAATCGAAGTTCGAGACGGTCACCTATACCTATTATCAGCAACTCAATGGCTATCGCTGGCTGAAGCAGCTCCATATCGGCTATTTCTTCTACACTGACAGCTATGTTGACGACATTCTGGACGTTCTGAACTCCGATGAGAAAACCATCATCCATATCCCGAATGTGAACTCGCGTGAGAGTACCAAACAGAAGCACAAAGAGGTTGAGCACATCATGGACGTGCTCGGTACGTGGAAGGGCGTTGACGATGAGACAGGCTTTCATCTGGTCGAGCGCGCTGACGGGAAAATTCTGAAGATTGCTGACCTGGTCGATGACGAGAGCCTGAAGCGCGAGAAGGTCGCGCGGGCCCTGAAAGACCCAGCGCAGAAGAATAATCGCGACCATGTCGATATCATCATCGCCTTGGGCATGGCCAAGGAAGGCTTTGACTGGATCTGGTGTGAACACGCTCTGACGGTCGGATATCGCTCAAGTCTGACGGAGATTGTTCAGATTATAGGGCGGGCGACGCGCGACGCGGAAGGCAAAACCAGCGCACGCTTCACCAATCTGATCGCACAGCCGGATGCAGCAGACGATCTGGTGAGAGAGGCCGTGAATGACACGCTCAAGGCGATTGCCGCGAGCTTGCTTATGGAGCAGGTGCTGGCGCCGAAATTCAATTTCGTCCCGAAGAAACCGAACAACGAAGCTGCACCTGACTTCGACTATGGTGAAGGCGGGTACGATCCCAAGAAGTGCAATGTCGGGTTCAACGAAGACACTGGCCAGTTCCAGATTGAAATTGAAGGACTGGTCGAACCGAAGAGCAAAGAGGCCAAGCGCATTTGTCAGGAAGACCTGAACGAGGTCATTACAGCCTTTGTGCAGGACAAAACCTCCATTGAGCGCGGACTGTTCGATGAGGAGTTAGTCCCTGAAGAACTAACGCAGATACGCCTCGGTAAAATCATTAAGGAGCGCTATCCCGAGCTGGATGACGAAGATCGGGAGTCTGTTCGCCAGCATGCAATCGCGGCCCTGAATATCACTCAGAAGGCCAAAGAGGCAGCGCTTTCCAGTTCTGGTGATGAGATCAAGGGGAATACGGCTCTTGTTGACGGCGTGCGCAAGTTTGCGATGGATGTCCGCGAGCTGGATATCGACCTGATCGATCATATCAATCCGTTCGGCGAAGCCTACGCAATCCTCGCGAAAACCATGAGCGAGGAAAGCCTGAAACAGGTTGCCGCTGTTATTTCAGCGAAGCGAACCAAGATCGCACCGGACGAAGCTATCGATTACGCGGTCAAGGCTCGCGACTTTACCAGAGATCGTGGACGGCCACCTTCAGCGACGTCACAGGACGGCTGGGAGCGTTTGCTGGCCGAGGGTGCTGCGGCGTTTATGCGATATCGCGCGGAGGGTCGATATGAGCAAAACTGACCTCGATCAACTCGCCGCCGACCTTGCCTATTTTGCGCCGCAAGAGAAGAAGGTCGCGCGCTCGCCAAAGGAAGAGCGCATTATTGCGGGCTTTGAGGAGATTCAGCGATTTGTTGACGAGCATGGCCATGCACCGAGGCAGGGCGAAGACCTTGATATCTTCGAGCGCCTTTATGCCGTCCGTCTGCGCCGTTTGCGGGAGCTATCGGAATGTCGCGAGCTGCTCACGCCGCTGGACCGACAGGGACTTCTTGCTGGCGACGTAATCACCGCATCCGAGGACAAAGGCAAAATCGATCTGGATGCGCTGGCAGATGACCTGAAGGACTTCACGGGCGGTAGCGACATCACAGAGCTGAAGCATGTGCGTTCGACAGCAGAACGCCAGGCCGCAGACGAGATTGCACAGAGAGAGAAATGCGAGGATTTCGAGAAGTTCAAGCCATTGTTCAAGTCTGTTCAGGCCGACCTTGATTCCGGAGCACGCATCACGCGTCAGATCAGAAAGGACGCAGGCTTTCTCAAAACCGATATTCGCAAAGGTGAATTCTTCATCCTGGGCGGACAGGTTGCCTATGTGGCTGAAGTTGGTGAGACGTTCAAAGCGCCGAACGGTCAGTCGGATGCGCGTATGCGCGTCATCTATTCCAACGGTACGGAAAGCGATCTACTCTTACGCTCAATGCAGCGCGCGCTCTACAAAGATGATACCAGCCGGCGGATTTCTGATCCCAAGGCAGGTCCGCTCTTTTCGAGCGAGAAGGACGATGAAGACTTGGCCTCAGGTACAGTCTATGTCCTCAGAAGCAAGTCAGAGCACCCCATGGTCGCAGCTAATCGCGACATCGTTCACAAAATCGGTGTGACGGGCGGCAGCGTAGAGAAGCGCATAGCGAATGCCGAGAAGGAAGCGACTTATCTACTTTCCGGCGTCGAGGTGGTCGCGACCTATCAGTTGTTCAACATCAGTCGGACCAAGCTCGAAAACATCATACATCGCGTGTTTGAGCCCGCTCGTCTGAATATCGAAATCAAAGACCGGTTTGGGCACCCGTTCACGCCACGCGAGTGGTTTCTTGTTCCGTTATTTGTCATCGATGAGGCCATCGAGAAGATCAAAGATGGCACGATATCGGGGTGCAAATATGACCCTGAGAGCGCCTCTTTATTGGAGGTCAGCTAGTGCATATCGAATCTCTCTCGATCAGAAACTTCAAATGTTTCGGAAATCAGCCTGCAAAAACGACTATTAATCCTGGTCTCATGGGCCTAGTCGGAGACAATGGTGCGGGAAAATCGGCTATTCTAGAGGCGCTAAAAAGGTTGTTCTCCCCCATAGCCAATGAGCGTCGAATACAGAAAGCAGATGTACATTTCGGCCATGGCGAAGACAGCCAAAGTATTGACGAACGAGAAGTCGTGATCGATGTCGTGTTTGGTTTCAAAAACGCCGATGCGATACCACACGTTTTCAACGACATATTTTTTAATGCAAAAGACCGTTCTCTCAAAGTGCGAATAGCCCTTGAATGCCTCTATAAGCGCTCCGAGTCCTTTGAAGATGATATTGACGTAAAAATCTATACGATCAGGACTCTTGATGATGTACCATTCGGGCCTGATGATGAGCGCAAAATACCTCTCAGAGGGCGCGCCACTCAATTTGCAGAACTTGTGTACATTCCTGCGCACCGCGATTCGCTTGGTGTAACACGACATGCGTTGAAGAACGTATTGAAGCGAATTGAGCGTTCAGCGGATTGGGACCAAGCGACAAAAGATAAGTCTCGAAAATTCGCTCTGGATTTAGAGTCCAGTCTGAATGCCGAAAAGGCAGTTGGTTCAGTCAGAGATGACCTGAAGTCTTTTTGGGGCGCGCTCCATGACGGTCACTACGACGCTGATCCAGTCGTGAGCGTGGTAGCCACCGAATTCGAACAGCTTATTCGGGAGCTCACTTTACGATTCGAGAAATCGCCCGGTGGAGGGCAGAGACAACTTGAAGAGCTGAGTGAAGGGCAGGTTTCGCTCCTGTACTTTGCACTTTCGGCGACACTACATAACTTAATTTGGAAAATGCAGGCGGCCACACCTGGAGAACTAGATGGTTTCAAAACCCTCGACTTCTCGCCTCCTCCACTAACCATTTTTGCTTTGGAGGAACCGGAAAACCACCTGTCACCCTTTTATTTACCTCGACTGATTTCGCTATTGGAAAAACTCAACAAAGAGGGTGATGCCCAGTCCTTTGTTACTAGTCATTCTACGAGCATATTAACGCGCATAGCTCCGCGAAATGTAAGGTATGTCAGAAACTGCCGACAAACATTGGTTTCAGACATTCGCGACATACCTCTACCAGAATCTGGTTCGGACGAAGACAAATTTGTTACTCAAGCAATCCTGGCAAATCCCGAAATTTACTTCGCTAGACTGATTGTCATTGGTGAGGGTGATAGCGAGAGAATTGTAATTCCACGAATTGCTCAAGCCCTAGGCGTTCCTCTTGATCCATCTTTTATAGCATTCGTCCCAATTGGTGGCAGGCACGCGCAGCATTTGTGGAAACTTGCAGCGGGCTTGAAAATACCGTGTTTGACGCTTCTGGATTTTGACCTTGGACGGCACGGTGGAGGTATGGGGCGCGTAGAGAATGCCGTGAATTGGCTGGTCGATGCCGGTATTCCACGGGATCCAAAAGTGATAATCCCATCAAACGAACAAATTGATGGAATTACCGTCGATGGTTGGTGCAAATGGCTTCGACAGTGTGATATCTACTATTCCACATATCTTGATCTCGATATGATGATGGTCAAGGCATTTCCTTCTGCGTATCGGCCTACGAGAAGCTATGATCCCGCCAAAGATGACATTGGTAAAATTTCTGTGTCAGTTTTTGGCGAGAAAGGACTAGGAAATGATGAACTTAGTCGAATAGGTCAGCCTTTTGCCGATGAAGAATTGCACGCCTATAAGAACCTCTTCAAATCTCGAGCAAAACCAGCCTCCCACTATAATGCGTTAGGGAGCTTATCCGACCAAGACATTGTAAATAACTGTCCCGAACCTCTCAGGGCACTCGTGGAGCGAGCAAAAGAGTTATTGGCTGGCGCTGCGCGCAATCCGGATGGTGGCGCAGTATGACTATAGTGAAACCTGAAGATTGGCTGCCTTCCCCCGGAATTAACTTGGAGGGGAAAGCTCTGGAAGTAGCGACAGCAAATGCCTCTGCGTCCATCTTAGCTGGACCAGGAGCAGGAAAAACCGAACTGTTGGCTCAAAGAGCTACGTATCTTTTAGCTACCGGCGTCTGTCCCTTCCCAAAGAGAATCCTCGCAATTTCGTTCAAGGTCGATGCCGCCCGAAATCTACAAAAGCGAGTAGAACAAAGGTGCTCACTAGAGTTTGCAGGACGCTTTGAATCTTTAACGCTCCATGCTTTTGCAAAAAGAATTGTCGACCAGTTTCGTGAAGCCTTGCCGGCACATCTTCAACCGTCGAGTGATTATCGGGTCATGTTTCCCAATCGAGATATTTGGGAAGATTTCGGAATGGCGTACAGCGGAGAGGTTCCGACTATTCGCAATTTTAACAACGCTCAAATGGCGAAAATTGTTCATGAGCAGATACCAGAAACACCGCTTGAAAATGCGACTACCGACGAAGAAAAAATACGGGGCTTATGGTGGAAGCACAATTTAAGTGTCACACGGTCGAATATTACATTTGATATGATAATGTTGCTTGCTGCTTGGATAATTAGACGTGAAGAAACGATCAAATCTGCATTGCAAAATACATATTCGCATGTGTTCCTCGATGAGTTTCAAGATGTCACCGATCAACAATATGCTTTGGTCAAAGCCGCGTTCGTAAACTCAAAGGCCGTCATGACTGCCGTTGGAGACTCGAACCAAGCCATCATGCGATGGGCTGGCGCTAAGGCGGATATTTTTAATCGCTTCGAACAAGATTTTAACGCGGAGAGCAATCGCCTACTCTTCAATTTCAGGTCGAATAAAGCTATTGTGGGCCTGATCAACTCTTTGGCCAGAACATTTGACAACGACTACGTTGAAACTGAAGCGGCTCGAATAGACGATCCCGTACATGAAAATGCAATTGAAGGCTGGGTATTTAATACAAGAAACGATGAAGGCCTTCACTTAGCTGAATTTATACATAATGAGTTGGCGCAGAACGATAATCTAAACCCGTCTGACATCGTTGTGTTGGCAAGAATAAGGGTCGACGACGTTGAAAAACGGATTCGTGATGCCTTTCAAAATAAAGAGATTAAGATACGGAATGAAGCCAGAGCAGTTGGCGGAATAGCCATTCAAGATCTTGTGAAGGAACGAATTTACGAGTTTCTCATCGCCGTTTTGAAACTTGCGACCAATGTGCGAGTAGGTAGTCCTTTCCAAGTTTGTAGGGATATAGTTGCTGACGTCAGAGGAATCGATATCAACACTGATCGTGGACATAGTGATTCACTAGTCATTGTAAGAAATTTGGTCGAAGACATTGGTTCTTTTATTGGAAGTCGCGGACCAAATGAAATCTCTATGGACGAACTAGTCGATAGAGTTCTAACGAAAATCACGGCCAATGAATTTTTGCGAGCCTACAGAGAATACAGTGGCGGTGACCGATTCATGGACGCTGTTGCAGGTTTCAAAGAGTTTATACGAGAGTGCACGAACGAAAGTTCTACATGGGAGAATTGTATTTCTAACATGGAAGGGAATGACAGCGTTCGCCTGATGACGATCCATAAGAGCAAGGGATTGGAATACCACACGGTCATATTCTTGGAATTCAACGATGACTCTTTTTGGGGCAATGAAGACGATGTGAACGTATTTTTTGTCGCCCTATCAAGAGCTCGAGAAAAGATAAGATTTTCGTTCACAAAAGATTCTCGAGGTTTCAATAATGTCGGGACCTTTATAAAAAACCTTCAAGATGCGGGCGTTAAATTTCTCAGTCCTTAATGAGGATTCTATGTTCACCGCATCAATCGACCGGGCTCTCGTGAACCGAGCCAGCGTGTTTCTGTCTCGGCCATTCGGCTTCGATCCCTTGCGTAAGACTTAGGGGTGCTCTGCCCCACAGGGGTGGTCCACCGGTAATGTTAGTCCGGCGGTTTCCACGTAGCGGCGTTCATGCCGCTACCTCGTCACAGTAAGGCGGTATGAACGCCGCGGGCAAGATGGTTTGTGGAGCGGGTGGCCGGTAGCCCAGAGAAGAGTGTGGGCGCGCGGTGTTGTAGTGCCGCCGCCAGGTTTCGATCAGGACTTTGGCCTCCCTGAGATCATAGAAGATCTCCCTCGCCAGCAACTCGTCCCTGAGCTTGGAGTTGAAGCTTTCGCAGTATCCGTTTTCCCATGGGCTTCCCGGTTCGATATAGAGCGTCTTCACGCCGATACGTGCCAGCCAGTCCCGTAGAGCTGTGGCGATGAACTCGGGGCCATTATCGGAGCGGATATGCTCCGGCGGGCCATGATGCACGAACAGCTCGCCCAGCGTGTCGAGCACATCACGCGAGTTGAGCTTGCGTTCGACGCGGATGGCGAGACATTCGCGGGTGAACTCATCTATGACGCACAGCATGCGGAACACCTTGCCGTCATGGGTGCGGTCCTGCACGAAGTCATATGACCAGACATGGCCCTTGTGCGCTGGCCGAAGTCTTACGCACGAACCGTCATTCAGCCAGAGGCGCCCACGTTTCGGTTGTTTCATTGGCACTTTCAGCCCCTCACGCCGCCAGATGCGATAGACGCGCTTCTCGTTCACATGCCAGCCATCCCGTCTCAGCAGGGCCGTGATCCGGCGGTAGCCATACCGGCCGAACCGTTCCGCCAGGGCGATGATGGCTGCTGTCAGCACATCCTCGTCCTGACGCGGCACGCGCGGCTTGCGCTGAGTGGAACGGTGCTGGCCGATCACACGGCAGGCCCGGCGCTCGGTTGCGCCGAGTGTCTCAACCACATGATCGACCGCTTCGCGTTTGCGTGAAGGGCTTAGAACTTTCCCTTGATGACTTCCTGAAGGATCTGGTTGTCGAGGGTCAGATCGGAGATCGCCCGGCGAAGCCGCGCATTCTCCTTCTCGATCTCCTTCATCCGCTTGGCCTGGCCAACCTGCAGCCCGCCATACTCCTTGCGCCACCGGTAGTAGGTCTGCTCCGTCACGCCGATCGAACGCACGGCCTGACCCGTCGTCTCACCGCGAGCAAGGCGCACCTCCACCTCCCGCAGCTTCGCAATAATCTCTTCAGGCGTAGATCTCTTGCCCATGTCTCAGCTCCATATCTGAAGCCGGAACTAACTCAAATAATGGACCACTTTTCAGGGAGCAGACCAAGGACGCCAGAGCGCTCATTCTCCGATTTGTTCAACAGTTCCCGCGCCGCCTGGGCGACCACAGGATGCACCGTGCGCGTCCCATCGCCTTCGCGCACATGCTTTGTCTTCAGCATGACCTGCAGCGTCTTCTCGAAGGTCCGCGACGGGTCGGACAGGAAACGCGCGCATCCGGCCAGCGTCTTGTCTTCGTCCGCATAAAGGACATGCAGGATTACACCGACCAGCAGCGCATGCCCTGTCTTTTCCCAATGATTGCGGCGTTCCAGCGAGCCTTCCGGATCAACCAGAATGTCGGCGATGTTCTGCACATCGCGGACCTCGCCCGCGCCCTTGCGCACTTCCATCAGCGGATTGAAGCGCGGCGAACGGGCATCGGTCGGATCAAAGCGCAGGCAGGTTCCGAAGCCTGAGCGCCACCCCGATGTCAGGTCCCAGTTTTCGCCCTTGATGTCATGCACCACGGCGCTGCCGGTCCAGGACAACAAGGTCGGCACAACCAGCCCCACCCCCTTGCCGGACCGGGTCGGCGCAAAGGCGAGCACATGTTCCGGCCCGTCATGGCGCAGATATTGGCCCTTCCAGCGCCCCAGAAACACGCCATCGCCGCCCAGCAGTTTCGCGCGCACAAGATCACGCTTCTCAGCCCAGCGTGCCGAGCCATAGGTCGTGACGCGCTTTTCCCAGCGCGAGCGCCAAACCGATCCGACAACCGCCGCCAGAATGCCAAGCAGTCCGCCACTGGCAGCGATCGCGCCGCCTCGCGCAAACACATCCGGCGCATAGGCCTCATAGGCATACCACCACTGGAAGAGCCGCCAGGGCCGGTAGACCGGCACCTCACCCCAGATGAACCATGGCCGCCCAAGCGCAGGCTGGTAGCCAAACGTATGCGCCACCCATTGCGTCGCGCCCCAAAGGGTCGCCACGATGATGGTCAGGACAATGAGAAACTGACCAATAAGAATTTTCGACGGCGACATGGACAAGGGCTCCCAAACAGAAAACCCCTCCAATGTTCCGCACACGCACCGCCCTGCCCAGTGTGAATGGCGGCAAATGGCGGCATCAGAATGCGCAGGACAGTCTCCTCAATTCAGAGCGTCCGCCTCGCAGGCCATGTCGCATTACACGCGAAAATATCGCCCTACGCGCTGGCAATACTCGGTATAGGCCCCACCGAAGATGCGGGTCAGGTGCGGCTCTTCCACATAGCGGATATAGAGATGGACAAGCCCCGCAAAGACGAGCGTGAAGACCAGCGCAAGGCCTGATCCGCCCGCAAGCGCAGCGCCCAGAAACATCAGCCCGTAACCGAGATACTGGGGATTGCGCGACCGGCGATAAATGCCGTGTTCGATCAGCACATCTTCCTTCAGCCCATAGACCCGGGCCTGATCGCCATAGGCGCGACGACCGAGATAGATGACAAAAGCCCCCAGAAGGAAAACGCCGGTGCCCCCCGTCAGTGACAACGGTCCGGGCGTATAGAGGCCGCCACGATCAACAAAGGCGAGCACAAAACTCGCCAGGGCGTGGCCGTGCATGGTGGCGCCAGTCCAGATCGCCATTGGCCAGGACACCCGGCCAAGGCGGACAAAGTCGCGCCGCACAAGCAGAGCCATGGGCAGGACCAGAACGGCGTTCGCGATCATTGCGGCCACGAGCCACTGGGCGGGGTCTTGAGGTAAGGCAGGCATGCGAAGGTCTTTCTTCAGAATTTGACAAGACGTTTTCCCTACAGTCTACTGCGACTGTAGGGACAAGAGGGAATTTTCATGCGCGGCAAACCGATGACGATCGGCCGGATCTCCAAAGCGGCGGGGGTAAAAGTGACGACGATCCGGTACTATGAATCCATTGGCCTCATGGGCACGCCCGACCGCAGCGAAAGCGGCCAGCGCCTTTACGGAAGCGACGCAGTCGAACGCCTGTCCTTCATCCGTCACGCCCGCGATCTCGGTTTTGCCGTGGACAGCATCCGTGATCTGATCGCCCTGCAGACGACACCTGAGGCCGATTGCGCCGCCATTGACGCCGCCGCCCGTCGCCAGCTCGCCAATGTCCGTGAGCGCATCGCGCGGTTACGCGCCCTCCAATCCGAACTCGAACGAATGGTTCGGTCCTGTGAAGGCGGGGTCATTGCGACCTGCGCGGTTCTGGCCAGCCTGGCAGATCACGATCAGTGTGCAAGCGACGATCATGGTCCGCGTGACCTGGCGCTGTAAATTGAGCGACAGGCGCTTGACCCTCCAGCGACTGTATGATTAGATGCGTCCGAGAATGCGAATTTGCCTCATGTTTTGGCAATCATTATCTGTTAAGAACCCGGTATGAGCTTCGAATCTGTCTTTTCCTCTCTGCGCCTCGTGCTGGCTGCGCTCCTTGCGATGGCCTTCATCTCTGCGCCGCTGGCGGAGACGGCCCATGCTGCTGAGACAACTGAAGTTTGCCTGACAGATCACCAGAGCGAAGCAGCCCCGCCGGCGGATGACAAGCAGGGACCTGCCCATGATCACACGGCCCACCATTGTGGCAGTTGCCATCATCATGTCTGGCGTTCGGGCGAAGCCGAGCCTCTTTCGCTCACTTCGGAGAACAAGCGATACCGCATCCTGCCGGACGCCGCGACGCTGAACGCGGCGCCTCACGAACTGCTCCGTCCTCCCCGCGCCTGAAATCTCAACCGCCGTCATGCCTGGTCGCTCTCATAGCGTCCTGCATGCGTTTCGAGATATCAGCACGAGGACACTCCCCTAATGTCATTTCTGTATCGGGGCGCACTTGCCGTCCCGGCGCTTGCCCTGGCCGCACTCCTTGCGGCAGGCAGCGCGTCTGCAAGTCCCTGCACGCCGGGTGGTTCAACCGAACCCGGCACCCTTTCGCCCGAGATACCGGCAAGCCTTGACGCCGTGATCACCGAAATCCGGCGCGCCTCGCCGGATATACGCGCCGCCGGTCTTGAAGCCCGCGCGCTCAGCGCCGAGGCCGATCAGGCCGGACGCCCACTCAACCCGTCCCTCAGCGTCGAGCTTGAGAATTTCTCCGGAAATGGTGCGCTGTCCGGGTTCGACCGCACCGAATCGACCTTCGCCGTCGAGCAAACCTTTCGCCTTGGCAACAAGCGGGCCCTGTCGGAGCGAGCCGCCCGCGCCCGCGCGGCGCTTGGCACGGCTGAATGCGGCGTGATCCTTCGCGAGGCTGAACGCGAGGCTGCGCTTGCCTATGCCGATCTCGTCGCGGCCATTGAGACGGCGGCGCTGGCCACCGAGGCCGCAGAGCTTGCGACCACACTCGCTGAGACGGTCGGAAAGCGCATCGATGCGGGCGCTGCAGCGCCGCCGGAACTCTCCCGCGCCCGGGCCGATGCCGCCAGCCTGCGCGCTGAGGCAGCCTTTGCCGCTGGCGAGGTCGAAACGCGCGCCTATGCGCTCGCCAGCCTCTGGGGGGCGGCAGAACCCGGCTTCGGCCTGCCGATCGCATTTGAGATCGCGCCAACGCTGGCAGCAGGCGAACCCGGCAGCCACCCACGCCTTGCCGCTGCCGAGGCGGCGGCGCGCGCGCGCGCGGCCGAGCTGGCCCGCGCCCGCGCAGAAGCGATTCCGGATGTCACGCTTTCGGGCGGATTCCGGCGCTTCGAAGAGACAGGCGACAGCGCCTTTGTCGTCGGTGTCAGCGTGCCCTTGCCCATCTTCGATCGCGGCCGCGACGCCGCCCGCGCCACGGGCCTTCGCGGCGAGGCCGCTGTGGTTTCCGCCCGTGCGGTCGATGCGCGCCTGCGCGCCGAACAGCTCGCCGCGACCGCCAGCGTCCGGGCNTCAAATTNGNGACTNTCGATCCTCACCGATGAGGCNCTTCCGGAAGCNGAGGCCGCCTATGCCGCCGCCCTNCAGGGCTANGCCATCGGCCGGTTCGACCTCACCACCACACTTCAGGCCCGCGCGGTTCTCATCGAGACCCGGCGCGCCGTCATCGCCGCGCGCCGTGAAGCGCGCGTCGCAGACCTCATCCTCCGCAGCCTGATCGGCGCGGCCCCATTCGACGGAGACAACCAATGACCCACACAAAACTGACCNGGCTGGCGCTTGTTCTCGCCATGGTCCTCGCCGGATGCGGCGCAACTGACAGTCCGTCCACGCGCCAGGTTGGCGGCGCTGAAGCCCATGAAGATCACGACGACCATGACGACCATAGCGAAGATGAACAGGACGGCGATCACGCCGATGGCGATGAGCATGGCGAAGGCGAGGACGGCCATGACGATCACGACGACCATGGCGATGAGGACGGCGGCGATGTTGTGAAACTTGACGCCGCTGCCGCTGCTGAAGCCGGCATTGTGGTCGCGACTGCTGAAATCGGCACTCTTGCCGAAACGCTGTCTCTGCCAGCCGAGCTTCGCTTCGATGCGGACCGCGTGGCGCGGGTCGCTGCCCCGGTCAGCGGTCTTGTCTCGCGCCTCGACAAGGGCGAAGGCGACACGGTCCGGCGCGGCGAGCGTCTCGCGCTACTGTCGAGCCGGGAACTCGCCGAATTGAAGGCGGACTTCCTGACCGCAAAATCTGCTGAAAATCTGGCGGCGTCCAGTCTCGCGCGCGAGGAACGCCTCTTTGCCGACCAGATCACCTCGGAAGCAGACCTCGATGCCGCACGCGCCGCGCTGGTAAGCGCGCGCGTTGCCCGTGAGGCGGTGGAAAACAAGCTCCATGCCGTCGGGGTCAGCGACGCCGTGCTGAATGGCCTCACGGATGCGCCCGACGGCGCCCTCGCGAATGCGGCGATCCTCGCGCCGATCGATGGCACGGTGATTTCCCGCAGCGTCTCGCTGGGGTCCAGCGTCCAAGGCGGCGGCGAAGCCCTTTTTGTCATCGTGGACGATTCGAGGCTCTGGGCAGATATCGCGATCTACAAGGCCGATGCAGACAAAATTGCGCCGGGCCAGCCGGTCATCCTGCGCACCCGTGATGGCGGGGAAGCCGCACGCGGTGAAATCGGCCTCATCCTGCCGGTCATCAATGAGACAACCCGCACCGGCACGGCGCGGGTCATCATCGACAATCCGGATGGCCGCCTCAGGCCTGGCCAGTTCGTCACCGCCGAGATCGCGATTGGCGAAGGCGGCCGCATTCTTCACGTGCCCGCCAATGCCGTCGTCGAAGTCGAGGGACGCGCGTCGGTGTTCGTGCCGGTCGAGGGCGGGTTCGCCCCGCGCCCCGTCGAGACGGGATCGTCCCGCGACGGGCTCACTGAAATTCGTCGAGGGCTGAGCGAGGGCGAACGTTTCGTCTCCGAAGGCGCTTTCACGCTGAAAGCGCAGCTTGAAAAAGACGCGTTCGGCGACGGCCACGCACACTAAGGATCCGATCATCATGCTCAATTTCATGCACAGAATTGCAGGCGGACGCCTGCTGGCGGCGATTGCCGTCATCGCCATGACGCTCGGTGGCCTGTTTGCCTTCCGCAGCCTTCCGGTCGATGCCTTCCCCGATCCGTCCCCCGCGCTCGTTCAGGTTTTCACCGAAACCGAGGGCCTCTCTCCTGAGGAGGTCGAGCGTTATGTCACCTTCCCCATCGAGACCGCCATGTCCGGCCTGCCAAAGGTCAGGGAGATGCGCTCGACCTCCAATTTCGGGCTCTCCGTGGTCAATATCTATTTCGAGGACGGCACGGATGTTTATTTCGCCCGTCAGGTGGTCGGCGAGCGTCTCGGCGAAGCCGCCGACGCGATCCCGGCAGGTTTCGGCACGCCGAAAATGGGCCCAATCTCCACTGGCCTTGGCATCATCATGTATTTCCGCCTCGTCGATGAGACGGGCACGCGCTCGCTGATCGAACTGCGCGAGATCGCCGACTGGATGATCAAATATCCGCTCCAGTCGGTCGAAGGCGTCACTGAAGTGCTCGCGCTCGGCGGCTTTGAAAAACAATATCAGGTGCAGCTCGATCCTGACGCCCTGCTGGCGCAGGACCTTCAGGTCAGCGACGTGATCGCCGCCCTCGAAAGCGCCAACCGCACCGCTGGCGCCCAATATATCGAGATCGGCGCCGAGCAATACACCGTGCGCGGCGTCGGGCTTGCCACAACAATCGCCGATCTTGAGGAAACCCCGGTCAAGACCGTTGACGGGCGCACGATCCGCGTCGGCGATCTCGGCCAGGTCGTGATCGGCGGGGCGGTCCGTCAGGGCATGGCGACCGCCAATGGCGAAGGCGAAACTGTCGCCGGACTGGTGCTCAAACTCTATGGCAGCAATACCTCCGACGTCATCGCCAACGCCAAGGCCCGCTTCGAAGAGATCAATGCCTCATTGCCCGATGGCGTGCGCGTGGTCCCCTATTATGATCAGGGCACGCTGGTGGAGGAAGCCGCTGCGACGGTCACGACGGCGCTCTGGCAGGGCGGCCTGCTGGTGGCCATCGTCGTGTTTCTGTTCCTTGGCGGCTGGCGTCCGAGCCTGGTCGTGGTGATGTCGATCCCGTTCTCCGTCGGGTTTGCCTTCATCGCCATGAATGCGCTCGGCATCGGGGCCAATCTGATGACGCTTGGCGGCGTCGCCATCGCCATCGGCATGATGGTCGACGGGGCCATCGTGATCGCCGAGAATGTCGCGCGCGGGTTTCGTGAACGCGGCGCAGGCGAGGATAATCGCACGACCGTCGCCCGCTCCAGCGCCGAAGTGATTGCGCCACTGGTGGCCGCGGTCGCCGTCGTCATCATCGTGTTCCTGCCGCTCTTCTCGTTGCAGGGGACCGAAGGCAAGACCTTTCGCCCGCTGGCAGCCTCCGCCGCGCTCGCCATGACCGGCTCGCTGCTTTACGCATTGCTCATCGCCCCGGCCATGGCGCTCGGCCTGATGAAGCCGCCGCGCTCAAATGGCGATGCGCAAAAGGACAGCCGGATCACGCGGATGGTGCGCCCGCTGGCAGCCTTCTTCGTCCACAGGCGGAGCGCAGCTCTCGCCCTTGCCGCGCTGCTTCTTGTCACTGGCGGGTTTGCTGCGACACGGCTCGGCTCGGAGTTCACGCCTGCCCTTGAGGAAGGCGATATTCTCCTCCGGGTCACCATGGCGCCCTCGATCTCGCTGACAGAGGCCAGTGCGACATCGACCCGCGTCGAAAGGCGGCTCCTCGACACCTTCCCCGAAATCGACTCCATCGTCAGCCGGATCGGGCGCGGCGAGGTCGGCGCCCATGCCGATCCGGTCAACAGCATCGAGGCCTTCGTGGCGCTCAAACCGCGCAGCGAATGGCGGGCGGGGCTCAGTCCGGAAGATCTGCGCGACGCGATATCAGACAATCTCGCCAGCTTTCCGGGCATTCGCGCCAATATCGGCCAGCCTATCGCCATGTCGGTCGATGAACTCCTGACCGGAACGAAGGCGCAGCTCGCGGTGAAGATATTCGGGCCGGACACGCAGGTCCTGCTCGAAGGCTCACAGGCGCTTCAATCCATCCTTCAGGAGGTGCCCGGCGCGAGCGACGTCCAGGCCGACCAGATTACCGGCGCGCCGCAACTCGTCGTCTCGCTCGACCGTGCGGCGCTGGGGCGATATGGGCTCAGCGTCGAAGAGGCACTGGACGCGCTGCGCTCTGGCGTCGGCGGGGCAGAGGCCGGTGTGGTCTTCGAGGGCGTGCGGCAATTCCCGGTCGTCGTGCGCTTCGATGAGGCCGATCGCAACACGCCCGCCGCCATCGGACGCATCATCCTTGAATCCTCAAGTGGTGCGCGCATTCCGCTGGAAAGCGTCGCGGAGATCAGCCAAGTCGTCGGTCCCCGGCAGATCACGCGCGAGAATGGCGAGCGGTTCATCACCGTGCAGCTCAATGTTCGCGATCGTGACATTGGCAGCTATGTCGCCGATGCCCAGGCTGCGGTGGAGGCGGGGCTCGACCTGCAACCGGGATACCGGGTCGAATGGGGCGGGCAGTATGAGTTGCAGCAGCAGGCGAATGCCCGCTTCGCCGTGGTCATCCCGATCACGCTCGGCATCGTCTTTCTCATCCTGCTTCTGACCTTCGGGCGCCTGATGTCAGCGGTTCTTATCCTTCTGAACATTCCGCTGGCGCTGACAGGCGGGGCGCTCGCGCTCTGGGTCGCGGGCCTGCCGGTTTCGGTGCCCGCGACGGTGGGCTTCATCGCCCTGTTCGGAATCGCGCTCGGCAACGGCATGGTGCTGGTCAGCTTCATGGATGACTTCGCACGAGCAGGACGGGGCCGCGATGAACTTGCCATCGAGGCAGCAGGCCTTCGGGCCCTTCCCGTCCTGATGACGGCGCTGACGACGGCTTTGGGGCTTGCCCCATTGCTCTTTGCAACGGGCGTCGGTGCAGAGGTCCAGCGCCCACTGGCGACGGTGGTCACGGGCGGTCTCATCTCATCCACCGTGCTGACGCTCCTGGTGGTGCCCGCCCTGCACCGCTGGTTTGCGCCAAAACCGGAGGGACATCACTCTCTTATCGAGGCAACACACGCACACCCCGCCGTGCCGGCCGAGTGATCAAACAGCCGGGGCCGTGTCGTTTGATGCGGCCCCGGCACTCACCCGAACACTTCAAGGACACGCGCACATGACGAATGATGGATCACATGAAGCGGACCATAAAAATGGTCACGACCATACCTCGGGCAGCAATCTCGAACTGATTTTCGCTATTCTCTGCGGGACGGCGCTGGCCATCGGCTGGTTCGGATCGGTACTCAACCTTTTGCCCGGATGGCTCTCTCTCGGCCTGTTCGTTGCAGCCTATGGCTTTGGCGGATATTTTGCGTTGCGCGAGGCTGTCGAAAAGAGCCTTTCGGGAAAGTTCGAAATCGACTTCCTGATGCTGGTTGCAGCAGCGGGCGCTGCCATCCTCGGCGCCTGGGCGGAAGGGGCTTTGCTCCTTTTCCTGTTCAGCATCGGCCACGCGCTTGAGAACTACGCGATGGGCCGCGCTGGCCGCGCAATCGAGGCGCTCGCCGAGCTTGCGCCTGACACAGCGCTCGTCCGCCGCGACAGCCAGACCGCGGACACCCCGGTCGAAGACATCCGCCCTGGCGACATTGTTGTGGTCCGTTCCAATGAGCGTCTGCCGGTCGACGGTGTGGTGATTGCTGGTGAAAGCAGCGTCAATCAGGCCCCGATCACCGGGGAAAGCGCGCCGGTGGACAAGCGTCCGATGCCCGGCGCGTCTGCCGCAGACGTTGAAGCCGCCGGGCCCGAGCACAAGGTTTTCGCCGGCTCGATCAATGGCGGCGGCAGCCTCGATATTCTGGTGACCCGCCTGCCGTCTCAGTCCGCATTGTCACGGATCGTCAAACTCGTCTCCGAAGCTGAAACGCGCCAGTCGCCAACGCAGACCTTCGTCAAGCGCTTCGAGAAAATCTTTGTCCCGATTGTTATCATACTTGCTGTGGTCACTGCCTTTTCATGGCTGATCATAGACGAGACAGCAGCGCAGAGCTTTTACCGGTCAATGGCGGTCCTTGTCGCCGCCAGTCCGTGCGCGCTAGCCATCGCCACGCCGAGCGCCATTCTGAGCGGCGTCGCGCGCGCCGCACGCGGCGGGGTCCTGATCAAGGGCGGCGGACCTCTGGAAGCCCTCGGACGGATCGACGCCATTGCCTTCGACAAGACGGGCACCTTGACGATTGGCGAACCGAAGGTCGTCGATCTTGTCCCGTTCGATGGCGCTGGCACCGAACGCTTGCTGCGTGTCGCCGCAGCCGTCGAAGCCTTAAGCGACCATCCGCTCGCGAGAGCCATCGTTGAAGAAGCGCAACGCTGGAAACTTGGTGCCTTACCTCAAGCATCGGCGTTCAGTAGCCTGACGGGCAAAGGCGTCAGCGCGGTGATTGGCGACAAGACCGTCCTGATCGGCAAGCCCGGCCTGTTTGACGGCGAGAGCGGCCCACGCCTGCCTGAAACACTCGCTCGCGAAGTCGACGTGTTATTTGGCAATGGACGCACCATGATGGTGATTGCCGAAGGCGATCGCTTTCTGGGCGCAATTGGCCTGATGGATACGCCGCGTCCGGCGGCAAGGCGCGTCATCGCCCGCATCCATGAACTCGGCGTCACCCGGATGATGATGATTTCGGGCGATAACCACAGGGTCGCGAACGCCATCGCCCGCGATCTCGGGCTTGACGAGGCTTTCGGCGACCTGATGCCTGACGACAAAGTCGCAAAAATCAGGGCGCTTCGGGAACAGGGCGGCGTCGCCATGGTCGGTGACGGCGTCAATGATGCGCCTGCCATGGCGAACGCAGATGTCGGGATCGCCATGGGGGCCGCTGGCTCCGATGTCGCGCTTGAGACGGCAGATGTCGCCCTGATGGCAGACAATCTCGACACGCTGCCCTTTGCCGTAGGCCTCAGCCGGGCGACGCACCGAAATATCCGTCAGAACCTGTGGGTCAGCCTGGGCGTCGTCGCCATCCTCATTCCAGCGACGCTGTTTGGCCTCGGTATCGGTCCGGCGATTTTCCTCCACGAAGGCTCAACGCTCATTGTTGTTGCCAACGCTCTGAGGCTGCTCGCTTATAAAGACACCCAACTTTCGTCCCGACCCGGCGACTGACACCCGAATGTGATGCGCGCAAAAAAACACCGATCGAAGACGCGGCGCGCTCCGAGTGCTCATGCGGGTCCCACAGCGCGCNGCGCAAACAGGATCACCGCCGCACCTGCAAGACAGATCATCGCCCCGATCGCATCCCAGCGGTCTGGGCGCACACCTTCGACAGACCACAGCCAGATCAGCGAACTCAGGATGTAGACCCCGCCATAGGCGGCATAGGCGCGCCCGGCGGCAGCGGTGTCCACGAGCGTCAGAAGCCAGGCAAAAATCACAAGGCTCAGCAAGCCCGGCATCACCCAGAGCACCGACTTGCCAAGCCGCAGCCAGGCCCAGAAAGCAAAACACCCGGCAATTTCGGCCAGCGCCGCGAAAAGATAGATCAGAAAGGTCGCGCGAATGTCCATGCTCGTCTTCTGGTCTGCTTCGGCGAGACTGACCAGTCGCAAGGACTGTCAACGCCCGATGCCCCTCTGGCGTCCACCGGGCAGTGTCCAGCTGATCCCGCGTTCGCGCGCCTCAATCACTAATGACCTGCCGCGCTGGCGTTCAAGGTCCGGACGCCATGGAACCATGGCAAAGGCCTTCTCATTTGCGATGATCGCCATGCGGCCCTGTGCAAGGTCAGCTGTCCGTTCAAAGACGCCCTCGAACCGCTCGCCCGTTTCCAGCGCTGCATACTTCCGACCAGACTGGTTCGTCTCGTCCGCTGCCGCTCGCCGCAGCTCTTCAAGCCGCATGCGACGGCGAACCTCTTCGCTGAGCCGGTCCTGACCATCCTCCAGCAAGCCCTCTCGACGCAGAAACCCAAGCCGCAAACGGCGCGCCTCATGCAGCCGCTTTTCGCCTTCACCGATTTCCGCAGGACTGACCTGATCGAGCCAGGTCTCCGCGCGCGCTTCGATCTGCGCCTCCATGGCCATCCAGGAGCGCACCCGAACACGAATGCCGGCGCCCCGCGCCACCTCATATTCCGCAGCCTGCTCAAGGTAGCGCTCGCCGATCTGCCAGATGCCGTCCGTGGCACGCGTCACAATCCCGGCGCGGCGAAGCGCTTCCAGCCTGCGCTTGTGCGCGAGCCGGTAGGCGCTTGAAGCTGACGGATCAGCCTCGGCATGCAGCGCGTCGGAATAAAACCCGCCGCTGCGCTCGGCGATCTCTGCGATGACCCGGTCTGAACGCGAGGGAGACCCCTGCTTGCGGGAGACCTCCACAACCGTGCCCCTGGGCGGCAAGGGATCATCTCCGGCCGGCACATAACAGGGCGTGCCCTCGAAGTCCTGAACGAGCAGGAATCTTTTGTCGGTGAGTTCATCCTCGGGTCCGTTCTGAATGACGGTCCCGCGAAGGGGCGGCGCATTATCGAGGCGCTCATCGAAGAAGCGCACTTTTGTCAGATGCGGGCCATGTTCGACCCCGGCCGCNAGCGCGCGGANAATGTCGCCGCGCCGCCCCATGGCCNTCAGGGCGCGCTGCCAGTTCGGCTTGAGCTGCCAGATGTCGGTGCCGGTGGGTGCTGCCAGATGCAGCCCTTCCAGATGCGCCAGCCTCTGGCGCTGCAGGCTCTGCGTGAACCTCGCCTGAGCCCCGGAGGCCCGAGGCAGTTCAACCCGGCCCGCAACCGCGAGCCCGGCAAGCTCCCGGTCGAGCCCGGTGAACCGATCCATGGTCACTTCACGCTGCCGGGCTTTCGCGATCTCGACATCACGGCGCGGCCCCAGTTCCTGGGTGAGGCGTTCTTCGGCCCGCGCGCGGAGGCCCTTCATCAGATAGTCGCGCGCGATGACAAGGTCCTGTCCCATCGCGTCCTTGCCACGAATGACAATATGCGTGTGCGGATGGCCTGTATTGTGGTGATCGACGGCGACCCAGTCGAGCCGCGTGCCAAGGTCGCGTTCCATCTCGTTCATCAGCCGCCGCGTCGTCTCTTTCAGATCACCCATCTCGCCCGCATCTTCCGGCGAGACAATGATGCGAAACTGGTGACGGTCATCCTGGCTGCGATCTGCGAAGTCCCGCCCGTCCACGCGCTCGCCCTCGCGCCCATAAAGCTCGCCGCCCAGACCCTCGCGGTCGACACCGTCGCGCAGGATGTAGTGGATGTGCCGTCCGTAGGCCGCCACGCCGATGCCGGTTCGGGCGCGCGCGATATGCACCTTGACCACGACACGCCGCATCCGAAAGCGCTCCATGCGCCCGGCGCGTGACAAGGCATGGAGACCTGCTGCACCGCCCCGTCCGATCCGCGCCCCGGTAAAGCCAGGCCGTGTCGCCTTCCGGTGAAGGCCTTTGGCCGCCTTCAGGACCCGCGCACGAAACCGCTTTGAAGACCCCGCACNGACATCGCGCAGCTTGCCGAGCCGGGGCGTGAAGTCCGTGTCATCGACCATGGCGCGTCTCCGCCCACAGGCGCCAAAAAACCTCAATGAATTCAGCAGAACCCATGAAAACCGGGCGCCACATTTTCCGGCATGAGACGCCAAAAAAGAGATGTGCAGACAATGACTTATGCACCCCTTGGTGCATGAGCTTCAATCTTGCCCGTTCGGGTTCGCTGGCCCATCCCATGCCACCTTTCGCCGCAAATTGCCGCCATATGCCGGAATACGCCGCCATCTCTGATCACCGCCAAGCAAGGATCAGACGCGCCACGCCAACGAGATCATGGATTTCAACGGGTCCGAAATAGCGTCCATCGAGGGAGTCCGGGTGCGCATTCATCAGGAAGAGCTGGTCTTGCCCAAGCACCATACAGCCCTCCCAGGACGGCAAATCCCGCCCCGAAGAGTCTCGCAATCGCGCCTCTCCCCCGACTTTTCCATTGATCAGAAGCTGCGTGTCCCAACGGCAGATTTCATCGCCGGGCAGCCCTGCAATCTGCTTCAATAAAGGCCAATCCCGCCCGACAAATCCTTGGGTCTGAGCCCACTGCGCGTCATCGCTTCTGGCTGAGACGACGACCCATCGGCCAAGGGTGAATGGCTCGTCGCTCAGCCAGTACAGCCCTTGCGGCGCGCTGCCGGTCCGGTTCCAGATCAGCCGATCCTGAGGCGTAAAAACTGCGCCGAACAGGGCGAGCCCGATGCCCAGAAGGCCAACGCCGATCACACGTTTCCGCC
Organism: Ponticaulis sp.; assembly: GCA_002723155.1. Classification (GTDB taxonomy): domain Bacteria; phylum Pseudomonadota; class Alphaproteobacteria; order Caulobacterales; family Hyphomonadaceae; genus Ponticaulis. The sequence goes on from PBNO01000005.1 coordinate 33,076, forward strand.
GTCTCATGACCGCAGTGGCTCGCCGGTCGAGGCCCATCTCTGGCGGTTAGACCAGTCCACCAGATCAGCTCTCGTGTAGTAGACGCGCCAGCCATGCTTGCGGTAGATCGGCCCGCGTCCCTGATAGCGGTAATGGCTGAGGGTGATGGGCGACAGGTTCAGAAATTCTGCCGCCTCGATAGCGGTCAGAAGCTCGGGCAGCTCCTCACGCTGTGGCGGTTTCCGGTTATCTTTGGCCATGATGTCAGGCTCCTTCTCGTGGCTGTAAAGTCCACGAAAAGGATGCCGCCAGACGCCGCCATTTGTAGCCGCAAAAAGCGCATGCGCAATTTTTCACCTGCCTGTTTACCATTGTTTCTACACGCAAAAACCGCCCCGGAGCTGATCTCCGGAGCGGCTCGCTTGCGATGGATCTGCCCCCTAGTCCCGCGGGTTCCAGAGGATCACGTGGCGGCCTTTCTTGCCTTTCACAGGGGCGAGGTTCGCGTAGATCTTGCGCGGGCCGATCTGCGGGTCTGCGAGGGTGATCGAGACATATTCGCGCCCTGATGCCTTGGCTTTGCGAAGCCATCCGCCGCCGATTTCGGTCGAGGTTTCTCCGGCGAAGATGCGGTAGTCGGGCTGTCCGTCGGCGGCTTTCTCCGCGTTCTTCTCGATGCGGATGGCAGCGGTGAGGTTCATCATTGCAAGAGCGCCTTCGAAGCCGGTTTTGGTTTCGCTGACATATCCGAGTGCGTTGGCCATGGTGATAGTTCCTTTCGTTTCTGATCGTGTCCCGGAGACCCCTTGTCCCCGTCGACGCCGGACCGAAAGGACGGCGCAGGGCGGGCCTGAACCGCTCGCGGGCGAAACGCAGTGGAGCACCGGCCCGGAGAAGAATTTTGATCGGCGAGGAGCCGCAAAGCGGCGGGGAAAATTCTTCGCATGGGCCGGTTTCAAGGCCCGACAGGCGTCGTCCAGGTCACACGGCATGAGACGGGAACAAGGGGTTCGGAGCGCATCAGGTGGAAACGGAAGGAACTGCGCTACCTGCCAGTCGTCATTGTATCAGCGAACATCGACCGGCACGGAAACTGGCTCGGCCAATGCCATTCTCAGCTCCGTGAGAGCGCATCGATAAGTCCGCATTCGAGATCGCCATCGCTTTGGCAGGCCTTTGTCAGCTCCGCCAGACGCCGTTCCAGACGACGCAGATCGGCGATGCGGTTTCGCACATCCGATCGGTGACGTTCTGCAATCTCAAAAGCGTCCGCGCAGCATCCAGGTTCGGTCGCAAGGCCCATCAACGAACGCACATCATCGAGAGGAAAGCCAAGGTCGCGCGCCCGCCGGATGAAGCGCAGGCGCTGGATTGCACCACCGTCATAGAGCCGCCTACCGCCATCGCTGCGGGGAGGTTTCGGAACAAGACCGATCTTTTCATAGTAGCGGATCGTCTCGATATGGACGCCCGTTTCCTCGCTCAATCGCCCGATTCTGAACCCGGTCATGAAATTGCCTCTTGCTTCTGTAGCGGCTACAGATTGTAGGCCATAAAGATGACCGCTGAAACTGACAACGATGTGACTGTGACCAAGGCGTCCCGCGCCAATGGCTGGCTGGCGGGCGGCGGCGTCCTCGGCGGCTTTTTCGCCTTCCTTGGGGCCTCGTGCTGCGTGCTGCCAATCCTGCTTGTAAACCTTGGCGTCAGCAGCGCGCTTGTCGCCAATCTTGGCTTCTTCGCCCGCTACAAGAACGCCTTCATGATCGTTGCAATGCTCCTGCTTGCAGGTGCCATTGTTTTCGCCTTGCGCGGCGGTCGGCGTCCGAAGACGCGGTTCTGGATCAGTGTCTCGGTGGCTGTCCTGCTGCTCGTGGGCGCATGGATATTGCCGTCTTATGAAGGAGCGTTGCTGCGATGGCTGAACCTCAGATGAGCGATGGCTTTGAGCCCTCTTCGACGCTGACCTGTCCCCAATGCGGACATCGGTCCAAGGACCTTATGCCCACTGACGCCTGCCAGTATTTCTATGACTGTAAGGGATGCGGGGCGCTGCTGAAACCGCTTCCAGGAGACTGCTGCGTCTATTGTTCCTTCGGCGATGTGAAATGCCCGCCGATCCAGATGGGTGATTGCTGCGGCGGGTAATGGGCGTTCAGAGGTCGGGTTCGGAGCGCATCAGTTGGAAACGGATGAACCGAAGCTGGCCGCCATTTCGGAAAGCCAAGCGAGACCCAAAGACGAGCGATTTTTTTCGGCGCGGTTCAATCAATGAACCCTCTGCCTGTGCCTAGGCAGCATCAATCAGTGCGCGTAAAACCGCCCGGCGACTGTCACCGGGCGGCTCCGTCATCCGCCTGACGAGGAGACTGAACCGTCAGGCGGCGTGTGGCCGATCGAAGGCTTGCGTCGCGGCTCCATCAATGTCTTCGCCGCGCTCGAACAGCCCCGCGACCCGTGCCCATGCGTCTGCGGGCGGTGAACCTGCCCCCTCGACAAGGCGGGCGGGCGGCACCTGCATCCATGCGGGCCGCCAGTCGGGATTGGGCTCGCATCCATGACCCATGATCCGGTTGCCGATGATTGCTTTCTGGACCTTTGCAGTGTCGCTGGCGCAACTCTCCGCGAGTGACTTCGAGCCGATGTCAGCGACCATGGCATTGATCGCGCGCTTGTCGCGCAACAAGTCGAAGAAGGCTGCGTCTGGTTTCCAGTAGGCGGATAGGTCCGTCTCGCAGACATGCAGCACGGCCTCGACAACCGGCCCACCTGCTTCCAGCGTCTGCGCCATGGTGAAGGCCAGAACCTCCATGACTTNCTCGTCCGACATGGCGAGCAAGGCGGCGAAGATTTCGCAGAGCCGGTAGGCGTCGCCATTGCGCCGCGCCTCGGCCGACACGCCCCGCGCCTCAAACAGGGAAGCGATGCGGGCGCGCTTTTCCTCTATCTCGGCAGCGGCTTTTGATGCCTCAAGGCTCGCGCGCGTGTCCTCCTTGCGGCTTGTGCATTCATGGGCGCGGACTTGCCAGAGCGCGCTGCCGGTCATGGCGTGGGCCACCATCAGGCGCAGCGCGATGGCAGGCTGGCCCGCAAGGCTTGCCGTCGCTGCGCCATGACGATGCAGGAGAATGTATTCCGCCAGCGGGCCGGACATTTCGGGTTTGACGGGCGCGGCAGGCGCATCGTCCTTGCCTGTCTTTGCCGTCTCCTGTCGCCGCGCCTCGGCCTGTGAAATGAAGCCCTCATGGAAGGTCACTGTGCCGTCATGGCGTAGCTCGACATAGACCTTGCCGCCCTGGCGTTTGGTGCGCGTCTGGTGATCCCAGCGATGGAAGAAGGCCCCGCGCTCAAGGCAAATGACATCCTTCCAGCCGTCTGCAATGTAAGTCTCGACGCGGTGCGCCACAGCGGCTGACTGCGCCTTCCAGAAGGCGTCGGGATCGGCAAACACGCCATGCTCGCCGAACAGGTCGGCGGTGATCTGGCCCTCATAGTCTGCAATGTCGAACAGCGCCTTGTCGGTCGTGATGATCGCCCCGCCCGTGATCCATGCCTTACAGTTCCGGCCACGAGGCGCGCGTTCGTCCTCGCTCTCGTAAAGCCGCAACCATTCGGCCTGCTGGTCTGGCGTGGCGAGTGTCAGGGCGCGGATCGTCTCGCGGTCGATCTCGTCCTCGGCGTAGAGTTTTCGGATCGGTTCAGCGAGTGAAGCCAGCGCCAGAACGCGGCGCACCAGAAGCTCGGTGACGCCAAAGAAGCCAGCGATCTCGTCCACGCTGCGCCCCTCATCGTGCAGGCGCTTAAAGGCGGTGTACTGCTCCATTTCCGACGCTGGCAAGCGTCCGACATTCTCGATGACGGACGCGGCAATGGCGCTCGCGGCGTCTTCCTCGGTCATGATCGCGCAGGGGACTTGCGGGGTTTCACCCGTCTCCTTCTCGATCTCCTTGAGGGCAAAATAGCGCCGCCGTCCGGCGACGACGCCATAGTGATCGCCTTCCTTGCGCACCAAGAGCGTTTGCCGGACTCCACTCTCGCGGATCGACGGCAGGATGTCGGAGACGTCCGGCTTCTTGCGGCTGTGGCGCATGTTGAGTTTGGAAATCCGAAGCTCGGACAGGGGGATAGTTTTGAGAATGGGCTGGGCCATGATCTGGCTCCTTTTCGATTGAGGGGTTTGTGGATTGGGGGCGCGCCGTCACGCGCGCACCCCGCTGGTTTCCAGCGCCGCGCAAAGGCGGCGGGCGGCGGCGCGCCCTGCGTCCAAGGCTTCGGGCAGAAGCTCCTGCGCGACCTTGGTGAGATAGGCATTGTCGCTACCCGGATAGTTCGCTTCGATGCCCCAAAGGCTGGCGGCATGGGCGTCCAGCGTGACACCCTCCAGCGCCACGGACAGAACGATCCCGCAATAGAACCATTCATCCGTGCGCCATGCTTCCATGACGGCTTCGGCGCGGGCCTGCGCCTCGGCGAAGCGCTGGCGATGGTTCGGACCGGGACCGATAAATCCCGGTGCGTCCTTGTAGAGTGATGGCCAGAATCCGTCCTGGCGCTCGTCGGGCGCATCGGGACAATCATCGCGCACAATCCGCGCGGTGATCTCGAAGCCTGCGACCTCGCAAGAGATGCTGTCGCCCTCGCAGACAAAGTTCTGGAAGCGTTGCGTGAAGGTCATCGTGCGCCCTCCGTGAAGAGTCCGGCAATCGCGATCCAGTGCGGGCCGTAGACGGCATGTTCGCCGCATTCGTCGCATGGATAAGCGCTCGCATCGGGTTCGCAGCACTCGCGCGGGGCGCGGCAGGCCNAGCAGAAGCCTTCTGACCAGTCGTCAGCCTGCTGCAGTTCTTCCAAAGTGAAGCGATAGCGGGTGGTTTCGGGAGTCATGTCCAAGCCCTCCGCTATCGTGACCAGAAAATGTGGACTTCATCGAAGCCCGTCTGGAACACCATGATCTCGCCATTCAGCGCCATGTCGCGGGCAAGGGCCTGCCAGTCGATATAGTAGCGAAGGCTTTCGGGAATCTCGGTTCCCGTGTCCTCGTGCAGCTGTTCGGCAAAGTCCGCCGCGCTGCGATACTTGCCCGCATAGTCCTCGAAGGCGGCGCGCGCCTCGGCGAGATCGTCGCCGAAATGACTCATGAGTTTCGCGCCAAGCTCGCCATGTTCCTCGATGAAATCGGCAAGCGCGCACACGGTTTCGAATGAGGCGTATTCGGAAAGGTTCGCGCCCTCGAAGCCTTCATAATCGTGGATCGCCCATTCTTCGGCGTCGGGCTCCGGTGAGTCCGCCAGCATGGCGCGAACCTGTTCCCAAATCTCGTCAGGGGTGGTCGCCTCGATCCATCGGCCATGCAGGCAGCCGGAATTGTAGGCTGCAAGGCATGCCACGTAGATGCGCGGGCTATCGGGTCGCGCGGGTGCAGCGCTGGCTGCAAGAGGTGCAGCGTTTGCGAGTTGGTCAGTCATGTCAGTCTCCTTCCCCGCCCTCGTTCTTTTCCCGACAGTCGGGTGGGCGGCGAGGAGGTGCTCAGCCGGAGCGCATCAGGGCGGCGCGCAAGGGGAAGCTGTAGGTATGACGCCAAAAGACGATGAGAGATGACAAAGTCCCGCCCCCTTGCGCGACGACCGCGCTCTGGCAGACGCACCGTCCGCCCACCTGACTGATGGGAACAGATATTGAGGCGGAGGGAGGCTGGGGTGGCCATGTGAGCACGCTGAACGCGAGCGACACCCCAACGCCGTTTCCCGGTTGTGCTATTTCCCGATTCTGCCTAATTTTCTCAAACAGGCTGATTTCGGCTCAAGGGGCGGTCATGGAAACCGACATTCTGACCATCAAGGAAGTGGCGGAATATCTGCGCATTACGGAGAAAACCGCCTACCGGCTGGCCTCCGAGCGCAAGATACCAGGCTTCAAGGTCGGCGGCTCCTGGCGGTTCCGCAAGGGTGAGATCGATGCCTGGATTGACGAAGATGCGCGCAAGCGCGCCAAGGGGGACAAGGATACATGACGGCCAGTGCAACACCCGACATCAAATCGCTCAGCGGGTTCGTCTGGTCGATCGCTGAAATCCTGCGTGGGGATTTCAAGCAATCGGAATATGGCAAGGTGATCCTGCCCTTCGTGGTCATGCGGCGACTGGACTGCATCCTGGAGCCGACCAAGACGGCGGTGCTCGCCGCTCACAAATCGCTGCCCAAAGGCGTCGATGAAGAGACGCAGGACATGATCCTGTTTGGAGCGGCCGGCGACGGGATCAAGGTCTACAACACGTCAGAGCTCACCTTCGACAAGCTGCGCGGGCAGGACGCCCGGCAGCTGCATGCCAACCTCATCGACTATATCCGCTGTTTCTCGCCCAATGTGCGTGACATCTTCCTTGAGAAGTTCCTGTTCACCGAACAGCTCAAACGGCTGAATGACGGCAAGATTCTCTGGCAAGTGTTCGAGCGGTTCTGTGAGATCGACCTGCACCCATCCGCCGTCACCAATATCGAGATGGGCTATCTGTTCGAGGAACTGATCCGGCGCTTCTCGGAAATCTCCAATGAGACGGCGGGGGAGCATTTCACGCCGCGCGAGGTGATCCGGCTGATTGTCGAACTTCTGATCGCCAATGACGACACCAAGCTCACCCGGCGCGGCATCATCAGGCAGATTTACGACCCGGCCTGCGGCACGGGCGGCATGCTGGCCCTCGCCGAGGAAGCCTTGAAGCGGTTCAACGATTCGATCCGCGTCGAGCTATTCGGGCAGGAGCTCAACGGCGAATCCTTCGGCATCTGCAAGTCCGATATGCTGGTCACGGGCCACAACCCCGAACAGATCGCCTTCGGCAATACGCTTACCGATGTGCGCACGGGAACCGCAAGTTCCACTACATGCTGTCCAATCCGCCCTATGGCGTGGACTGGAAGAAGTATCAGGACCCGATCAAGGCGGAAGCCGCCAATCAGGGCCATGCCGGGCGGTTCGGCGCGGGCACGCCGCGTATTTCCGACGGCCAGCTCCTCTTCCTGCAACACATGATTTCCAAGATGCGTGACGACGAGGACGGCTCGCGCATCGGCATCGTCATGAATGGATCGCCGCTCTTCACGGGCGGCGCCGGCTCGGGGGAAAGCGAAATCCGCCGCTGGATGCTGGAGAATGACTGGGTCGAGGCGATTGTCGCCCTGCCGACAGACCTTTTCTACAATACCGGCATCCAGACCTATGTATGGCTCCTGACCAATCGCAAGCCGAAGGCGCGCGAGGGCAAGGTCCAGCTGATCGACGCGTCGGGCGAACGCTTCTGGACCGGCATGCGCAAGTCGCTTGGCTCCAAGCGACGGGAAATCCCCGAAACGGCGCGCGACCAGATTGTCCGGCTCTATGCCGATTTCCTCAATGGCGAGAGCGGCGAAGGCGACGTCGCCAAGATCTTCGACACCAGCGATTTCGGCTATCGCGAAATCCGCGTCGAGCGGCCCCTGCGCCTGCGATTCGATGTGACCGAAGAAACGCTCAATGCCCTCAGCGGCCAGAAAGCGTTCGAGAAGCTGGACGCTGCCGAGCAGGACGCCATCCGCAGCACCATCGCCAGCGCCTTTTCCGGTCAGAGTTTCACCGACCGCGCTGTCTTCCTCAAAGCGCTGAACAAGGCGCTGAAAGCCAAGGGCATCAAAGTCGGCTCGCCGGTGATGAAGGCCATAGTCGAGGCGCTTGGCGCGCGGGATGAGACGGCCGAAATCTGCCGCGACAAGGACGGTAATCCGGAGCCGGACACGCAGCTGCGCGACCATGAGCTTGTGCCGCTCAAAGAAGACTGGCGGGATTATTTCGCGCGCGAGGTCAAACCCTTCGCGCCCGACGCCTGGGTCGATCAGAGCTATACCGACGACAGTGACAAACAGGTTGGCCGGGTCGGCTATGAGATCAATTTCAACCGATATTTCTACACCTATACCCCGCCGCGCCCGCTCGAGGAGATCGACGCTGAGCTGAAGACCCTCGAGGCCGACATCGCCGCACTCCTGAAGGAGGTGGTGGCATGAGGTCGCAGAATTTTGATGCTCGAGCTTATTGCCATGTTAACCGGGCTGGGCCATATATCGACGTAATAAGNCCCGCCACGCCTCGGACGAAGTTTCGGCTTCGCACTGCGCACCCTGGCGGGTTTCTTCGTTTTAGCGCCTTGTTTTCATTGAAAGCGGGGCGTGCATGAAGTTCACCAAACCCGCCCTTTCCATCGCTGACCAGATCGCGCTGATCGAGCGACGCGGCATGGCTGTGCCGGACCGCGCGCGGGCAGAGCACTATCTGCGCCATATCAGCTATTACAGGCTGCGGGCCTATTGGCTGCCCTTTGAAACCGCCGCCGAGGCCGATGGCGACCATGCGTTCAGAAATGGCGCGAGCTTTGACGACGCCGTCGCCCTCTATGTTTTCGACCGCCAGCTGCGCCTGCATGTCATGGACGCCGTAGAGCGGATCGAGGTCTCGCTGCGCGGCGCCTGGGCGCATCACCTCGCCACCAAGTACGGGCCGCATGGCTATATCGATGGCACCCTGTATGGACGCCAGGATCATTACGCGAAGGCGCTCGCAAGCCTAATCAACGAAATCGAGCGCTCCCGCGATACCTTCATCGAACACTATCGCGCGAAATATGACGATCCGGAATTGCCGCCCATCTGGATGGCGGCGGAGGTCATGTCGCTCGGACAATTGTCAAAATGGCTCGGCAATCTGAAACTCCGTGCGGACCGTCAGACCATCGCGAAGCCCTATGGGCTGGACGAGAAAGTGCTCGTGTCGCTCGCCCACCATCTCGCCCATGTCCGCAACATCTGCGCCCATCATGGCCGCCTGTGGAACAAGCAGTTCACGGTGACGATGAAGCTGCCCCAGTCACCCGCAGCGCTGAAGCTCGCGATGAACCCAGCTTCTAGCCGCCGCCTGTACAATACGCTCGCCATCATTGGTTATCTCATCGGCATCATCGCGCCCGGCTCAGACTGGCGGCGAAAGCTCATCACGCTGATCGAGGAAACCCCGCTCGCAGATACCGCTGCCATGGGCTTCCCCGCAAACTGGCAGCAGATGCCAGCCTGGAGGGTAGCGGCATGACCTTTCAATATGTTCCGATTGGCGCAGTATTTGACATTAAAAACGGCGCCACGCCGTCGTCCGGTAACGAGGAATACTGGGACGGTGACGTGGCTTGGGTAACCCCAGCGGATCTAGGTAAACTGGGGAGTCGCTATATCGAAAGCGGTCAGCGCAACATTTCCACAAGCGGTTACGCAAGCTGCGGGACACAAATGGTTCGTCCCGGTGCAATTATTCTCAGCATCAGAGCGCCGATCGGCCATATGGCCATCGCGACTCAACCGCTGTGTTTCAATCAAGGTTGCAGAGGCCTTGAACCGCGAGGCCCCATAATTTCGGAATACGCATTCTGGGCATTGAACGCTGCAAGACCAGAGCTTGAGGCTTCAGGACAAGGCACAACATTTATCGAACTCGCTCGGAGCAAGCTCCGTGCGGTAAAAATTCCACTTCCCGACCACGAGACCCAGCGCGCCATCGCCGACTTCCTCGACCGCGAAACCGCCCGCATCGACCAATTGGTGGAGAAGAAGCAGGCGCTGGTTGCGGCTCTGAAACAGAAAATTACAGATATCGCTGATCTCTTGGCCACTGGGGCGGAAGACCCGCACCGCGCACGAACATCGGTCGATAGTCCATGGCTTTCAGAGATACCGACTGACTGGCAACTCGTTCGCGCAAAATTTTTGTTCAAAGAAATGAAGCGTCCTGTCGAAGTAGAAGATGAGGTCATCACGGCGTTCCGCGATGGTCAGGTTTGCTTGCGTTCTCGACGCCGGACTGAAGGATACACATTTGCCGAATTGGAAGTCGGCTATCAGCACATCTGCAAAGGCGATCTCGTCATCCACACTATGGATGCTTTTGCTGGAGCTATCGGTGTCTCGGAAGACGATGGTAAGTCCACGGGTGAGTATGCTGTTTGCAGACCGCGTAACGAGGGAGTCGTTCCAGAATACTACGCCTACGCCCTAAGGTGCATGGCCCGCCGAAACTACATATTCGTTCTTTGTCCGTCCGTTCGTGAGAGAGCACCACGGTTCAGGTTTGTTAGATTTGCTCCCGTATTCCTGCCAGTGCCGGCCAGAGAAGAACAACTCGCAATTGTATCTCGTATCGAAAGCGAAACGACCCAGCTCAGAGCGGTTCAAGGCAAAACTCTAGAATCGATCGACCGCCTGCGCGAATACCGCGCCTCTCTGATCACCGCCGCGGTGACTGGCCAGATCGATGTTTCCGAACACACCCGCAAGGGAGACACAGACCGGCGCCTCGACGCCATCGAAGCGGAGATGCGCGCATGAAAGACGCTCAGAAACCAGACCATGTCAGCCTCAACACGCTGATTGGCCGCATGCGCGAAGGCCGGTTCGTGATCCCGGACTTCCAGCGTGAATTCGAATGGGCGCCCTGGGACATTCGCGACCTGATGCGGTCGATCTTCTCGGACTATTATATCGGCAGCCTTCTGCTCTGGAAGGCGAAAGACCAGAACATCAAGCTGCTCGCCTGCGAAGGTCTCTATGGCTACGCGGGCGGCGGCTCGCCCGAATACATCGTCCTTGATGGCCAGCAGCGCCTAACGGCGATGCACTATGCTTTCTTAGCGCCAGACATGCCCCTGCCGAACCGCGCCAAGCGTGCGATCTACTTCATCCATGTCGACAAGTTCATGGCCGGCGAAACCGATGATGCTTTTAGCTATGAGTGGCTGTCGAAAAAGACCCAGTCAATGATGGAGAATGAGCCCGCACTTTTCGAGCGGCACATGTTCCCTTTGTCGGTTCTCGGTGGTCGGAGTAAAGCCCTGTTCCGTTGGACCGAAGAATACAAGAAGTTCTGGCAGGCGCGCGCTGAGAACGCTGCGAACGATGAAGAACGAGCGCTCGCAATGGCGCATGTCGAGAATGCCACGCCGTTCGAAGATGAAGTCTCCGACATTCTGGACGAGTATCAAATTTCCTACATTGAGCTCGATAAGGAGATCGGTGTCGAGAAGGTCTGTGACATCTTCACACAGATCAACAGCAAAGGCGTTCAGCTCGACGTGTTCGACCTGCTGAATGCGCTGATGAAGCCAAAGGACATCCAGCTCAAGCACATGTACCGCGAGGCGCGCGACCGGCTTGGCTTTGTCGAAACGCCGAAAATGAATGTCTACATCCTTCAGGTGATGTCGATCCTGCGGCAAAGCTATTGCTCGCCGAAATATCTCTACTTCCTGCAGCCCGGCGTCGAGAAGCCGGTTCGATTGCCGGACGGCACACGCAGGCAAGACATTCTCGTCGCGGACAGTTCAGAATTCGTCACGCTCTGGAACCAGGCGGTTGATGCGCTGGAACGGGTGATTGCGCTGCTTCGTCATCCCCAGGAATATGGCGCAGTGGGCCAAGCCTATATTCCATATGCGTCGATCGTTCCAGCGTTCGCAGCTATCAACACACTTGTCAGCGCGCAGCCCGCCAAGCGGCAGTTGTCGGCGCGCCGCAAGGTCCGGCTTTGGTACTGGGCCTCGGTCTTTCTGAACCGCTATTCGAGTTCAGTGGAGTCGACCGCTGCGCGCGATTTCGGTGCCATGCGCGAATGGATGGCCCATGAGGACGCCAAGCCGGACCTGATCGACGAATTTGCGCTGTCGTACCGGTCCATCGATATGCGCAGCGAAGTGAAGCGCGGCTCCTCGATTTACAGCGCCATCTTCAACCTGTTCGTTCTAGCAGGCGCTCGGGACTGGATGAGCGGCGATGTCCCCCCCTATGGCGATCTCGATGACCATCATATCGTTCCGGCCTGGTGGGGACGCGAGAACAAGGTCGGCCCAGCAATCAATTCCATTCTCAACCGCTCGCCCCTCACCAGCGACACCAATCGTAATGTGATCCGCGAAAAGCTGCCGAATGAATATCTTCCAGACCTGATCGATGAGAATGGCGAAGCGGCAGTGGTCGCCATTCTTGAATCTCATTTCATCAGCAAGACCGCGTTGGACATTCTTCTGCGTGATCCCTTCACACCTGAAGACTATGAGGATTTCATCGCCGAACGTCACCGGACGCTTCTGGACGGCATCGAGAACCTGCTCATCAAGGAGCGGCTGGACCTTCCAGCAAACCTAAGAGCGCTTGATGCCTCGATCGAGCAGATTGAACTCGCGCTGCGAAGAGTGATTGTTGAAGCCATCGAAAACGATCCGTCGCTGCTCCCGCCGCACCTTCTCGGTAATGCGCAAGAGCGAATCCAGAGGGCGCTCCGCAAGAATGCGGCGCTCAGCGCAGACCGGTTCGACAGGGCAGAAGGCGTGCTCGAACACTTCGATCTCCGCGAAGTGCAGGACACGATCCTCTCCAAAGCGCTGTGGGAACGGTTTGCTGACAGGTTCAAAACAAAGGAAGCATTGAGCCAGAAATTCTCCCAACTGGCAGATCTTCGCAACACCATCCGTCACAGTCGCACCGTCGATGAGGTCACGCTCAAAGAGGGTGAAGCCAGCGTGCTCTGGTTCAACAAGGTGCTGAACTCATGACCACGTACACACCCGACAGCGCCCACCGCGAAAAGGTCCTGCAGGACCATCTCATTGATCAGCTGGTCAGCGGCGAAGGTTACCTGCGCCGCGATGCCAAGACCGACTATGACCGCGCGCTGGCGATGGACCGCGACCTGGTGGTTCGGTTTCTGAGCGAGAGCCAGCCCGAAGAATGGGAGAAACTCACCGCGCATTACTCGGACTCGGCCGAAGACACGCTGTTCACCCAACTGACCAGGGCGCTCAAGGAGCGCGACCTGCTCGATGTGCTGCGCCAGGGCCTCAAGATCGTGCCCGGCATCAAGTTCTCGCTTTGCTACTTCCGGCCTGCGAGCACGCTAGAGCCCAAACGTGTGGAGGAATATCAGGCCAATATCCTCAGCGTCATGGATGAGGTTGCCTATAGCAGCCGTCATGAAAGCCGGATCGATGTGGTCCTGTTTCTGAATGGCCTGCCCGTCGCGACGATAGAGGCCAAAAACCTCCTGACCGGTTCGACCTTCCGGCATGCCGAGAAGCAGTACCGGAAAGACCGCTCGCCCGCAGGCGAACCTCTCCTCACCTTCCAGCGCGGCGCACTCGTGCACTTCGCGATGGATGAGGACAATGTCTCGATGACGACGCGGCTCGCCAATGGCAAGACGCGATTCCTGCCATTCAATCGCGGGCGCGAACGGGGCGCAGGCAATCCCGATGTCGCGGACGAATTCCGGGTTGCCTATCTCTACCGCCCCGGCGATTGGGGCGAGGCGATCTTCTCGCGGCGCGTCCTTCTCGAGATTGTCGGCCAGTTTATGCATGTCGAAAAGACAGGCAAAGACGTTGTGATGATCTTCCCGCGCTTCCAGCAACTGGACGCGGTGCGCCGGTTGATCTCCCATGCGGGCGCAAATGGTCCTGGCCGGAACTATCTGATCCAGCACTCGGCGGGTTCGGGCAAATCGAATACGATTGGCTGGCTGGCCCATCAGGCCATCAATCTGCATGACGGGTCGAACACCCCGGTGTTCAACACAGCGATCATCGTGACCGACCGCGTTGTTCTCGACCGCCAGCTTCAGGAAACTGTCGCCCAGTTCGAACAAACCAAGGGCCTTGTCAAAACCATCGACGGGACCTCGAAGCAGCTGAAAGAGGCGATCGCCAAGGGGGCACGGATCATCGTTACGACGATCCAGAAATTCTCAACCGATCATCTCAAGGCGATCTCCGGTCAGGGCGCGCGCACCTTCGCCGTCATCATCGACGAAGCCCATTCCAGCCAGTCCGGCAAATCGGCCCAGGCGATGACGGATGCGCTGACCCGCGATGAAACCTCAAGCGAAGATATCGAGGATCTGATCCTCGACTATCAGAAGTCCCGCGGACCGCAGGCCAATCTCAGCTTCTTCGCCTTCACCGCGACGCCGCGAAACGTGACGCTTGAGCGATTCGGCGTCAAAGGTTCGGACGGGTTGCCGGTCGCTTTCCATGAGTATTCGATGCGTCAGGCCATCGAGGAAGGCTTCATTCTGGACGTCCTCCAGAACTACATGACGTACAAGGCCTATTACCAACTCGAGAAGACGATTGAAGACGATCCGGAACTGAGCGGCCGGCGCGGGCAGCGGAAAGTGGCGCGGTTTGCATCCCTGCATCCGACCGCGATCGGCCAGAAGGTCGAAATCATTGTCGAACATTTCCGCCGCCATGTGATGGGCGAACTTGGCGGTCAGGCAAAGGCCATGATTGTCACCCAAAGCCGCGAGCATGCACTGCGCTATTATTTCGGGATCAAGGCCTATCTCGATGCTGAGAACTATGGCGACCTTCGCGCGCTTGTCGCCTTCTCCGGCGAACTCACCCATGAGGGCGAAACCTATACCGAAGCCGACCTGAACGGATTTAGTGAAACAGAGCTACCGGGACGGTTTGACGGGTTCAAGCCGGACGGCACGCCTTATCCTGACACGTACCAAATCCTGATCGTCGCGGAAAAGTACCAGACTGGGTTCGACCAGCCAAAGCTCTGCGCCATGTATATTGATCGCAAACTTGCCGGATTGCAGGCGGTACAGACACTATCGCGCCTCAACAGGACGAAAGCTGGCAAGGAGAACACCTATATTCTCGATTTCCAGAACACGATGGAGGATATCCAGACCGCGTTCCGGCCTTTTTATGAAGCGACCTCGCTTGAGGCGATGTCGGACCCCAATCAGGTCTACGAACTCGAAGGCCGCCTTTTCAAATTCGGCTATCTCGATCGCGGTGAGATCGACCGCTTCGCAGAGACATTCTATTCAGGCGCACTCAGCGGCAGCGACCGGGCGCGTCTTGAGGGCCTTGTCCGAGAAGCGGTGCAGCGCTTCGAAGCCGATGAGGATGAAGGCCGCCAGGAAGAATTCCGTCAGCTTCTGAAAAGCTATATGCGCTTCTACGGCTTCGTTGCGCAGGTTATCCGGCTCGAGGATACCTCGCTCGAAAAGCTCTACAGCTATGCGTCCTGGCTTTCGCGTTTATTGCCGAACCGTGAAGTGCCGCCCGACATAGAAATCACACAGGACATGCTCCGCCTGCAGGCCTTCAAGGTCGTGCAGAAGGAACAGGGCAGCGCTTCCCTCTCGCCGGGGGACAAGGAAGCGCTAAAGGCGATCAGCGAGTTTGGTGCCAAGCCCTATACCGAAGATGAACAGCGCGAGCTCTCGGAAATCGTGAAGGCTTTCAACGACCGTCATGGTACGGAATTCACCGAGAATGACTTTATTCGTTATGAGCCGACCTATCAGGCCACGCTCGACGACGACATGACAGACATGCTTCGGAACAATGCACCTGATGTAGTCTATTCCGCTTTCTCGCAAGCGTTCTTTCAGGGCGCGATCCGCATGTTCCAGCGTGACAATGACATGCGCGATATCGTGCTCACCGATCCGGCAGCCCGGGACAAGCTGATCCGCTTCTTTTTCAACCGGGCGCTTCGTGAGGTCAAAGGCGACGCAGCCTGATGACCTGAACCATCAGCGTCCGCGACCCCTCTGGCGCCAGCCAGTGGGAAGCGCGGGCGCGCGGTCAGCCGGCGAGGCCCAGCACCACGTTCTTTAGACGAACAACCGGACCCTCATTGAGCCTCGCCGGGCCGGTCGGCGNAGGANGGCTCCTGCGGCTCCGGGGCGAGCGCCGGGCGAAGGTCGGCGATCACCCCGGACCGCCCCGATGCCTCTCAACGGCCCCTACAGCCGGGCGAACAGCCCCGCGCCAAAGGCGCGGGCAGGCCGCAAAAGACTCCGTGCCGCTAAACGCCCTGATCAGGCGGCGGTCTTCGTGATC
This sequence comes from Ponticaulis sp., assembly GCA_002723155.1. Taxonomy (GTDB): domain Bacteria; phylum Pseudomonadota; class Alphaproteobacteria; order Caulobacterales; family Hyphomonadaceae; genus Ponticaulis. The sequence continues at coordinate 48,984 of PBNO01000005.1, forward strand.
CCGAACTGCGACCCGAGGAGTTCGACGAGATAGCCGCCATCGCGCAGCGCTTCGGCTTTCAGGATGAGGTAACGCATGCTGTGTTTCAGCGACGGTCCATTCCAGTCCTCGGCCACGCGGTCCTTGCCAAAGATCACTTCTGCGATTTCGCGGCGATTGAGGCCGGCTTCCAGACAGTCCAGCGCGATGAGGCCATTGCGCAGCATCGCCGTTCGTTTGGTCCAGCGCGGCTCTGTCAGGTCCGGCCCATCGCCGATCAGCGCAAGCGCGGCTTTCTGGGCCTTCACCTTGCGCTCGAAGGCATCAAGATCAGAAATGGTGAGGTTCATCCTCACTGGCTCCATCCCGAGAAGGGAGAGACCTGTGCAGCGCACCTGGACGACGCAGCCCTTGCCGCGGATCAGCAGGAATTCGCGACCGATGGAATCGGTGATGTGGGTGATGTTGCAGATCGGTACGGTGCGCTCCCAGATATCGCAGGTCTGGCCGGGGCGAAGCGAGCTGCAATTGACCTCGACCTGATCGGGATAGGCAAGCCGGGTCCAGACGACATCGGCCTCGAATCCGTTCTTTGCAGGATCGGGCATAAAGGCAAAGCCGAGCCGTTCGGCCATGGTCTGAGGCACGCGGGATTTCAGGAGGCGGATGCTGGCGCAGGGCGCCTGCATCTCGGAAATGTCGTCCGGCGTGCGGCTTTCCGCGTAGCGGCGAACCTTATTGCTGCGACGGGCATATTCCCAGGCCCAGCGATCCTCCGAGAGCCGCCACAAATAATCATACTTTGCGGTGAATGCGTCTGTTTCGAGTGTGAATGTTTTCATGGTTGAACTCCCTTCTTACGAGAATTCCGGCAAGAAGTGTGCCAACGCTTGTTTGGCGCTTCTCTCTGACGACCTCAATTAAGATGTCTGAAAACAGTGTTCTAATTGCTTTGCGTCTAAACAACGACCCTTTTTCGTTTCGCTTGTGACACGAAAAACTGCCGCAAACTCTACAGAAAAGCGCATTTGTCATCCTTTACCGCAATATGCCGGAACGCGCCGCCTTGCGCCGCGTTCGGCCTCCATTTGCCGCCATTCACACTCCCGTAGAATTCATCCGTCTGCGATCCTTGGCTTTGTTGAAATGAACAGTCGGAGCCCTGGGATATGTCCCTTCATGCGCACCATACCGAAACAGAAACCCGGCGCAGCACCATGCTGCGCACGGCCTTCTGCCCGGTGGTGCGTGAGGCGCTGGAAGCGCCGGACACGATCGAGGTGATGGCCAATCCGGACGGCTCGGTCTGGATCGAGAAGGCTGGCGTGGGCGTCATCATTTCGCAGCACACACTTGCCCCTTGCGACCGCGAGCGCGTTATCCGCCTGGTCGCCTCCGGGGTGGAAGAGGCCGCTCACGCCAAGTCCCCGATCGTCTCGGCCGAACTCCCCGGCAGCGGCGAGCGGTTTGAAGGGCTTCTCCCACCTGTCTCGACCAGCCCATGCTTTTCGATCCGCAAGCCCGCGACGACGCCGTTCGAACTCGGCGACTATGTCACCCAGGGCGCCTTGGCTCCGGCGCTGGCACAGGCGCTCAGAGACGCTATCGCCAGCAAGGCCAACATCCTCATCGCGGGCGGCACATCGTCCGGCAAGACGACGTTCACCAATGCCTTGCTGGCAGAACCCTCACTCCAAAACGACCGCATTGTCATCCTGGAAGACACGCGCGAGCTGCGCTGCGCCGCGCCCAATGTGGTGCAGCTGCGCACCCATCGCGGCAGCACCAGCCTGCAGGACCTTGTCCGCTCGACCTTAAGGCTACGACCCGACCGGATCATTGTCGGCGAGGTCCGGGGGCCTGAAGCGCTCGACCTCCTCAAGGCCTGGAACACCGGCCATCCGGGCGGGATCACGACGCTTCATGCCAACTCCGCACACGGCGCGCTAACCCGGCTTGAACAGCTCACCCTGGAAGCCACACCGCGCGCGCCCTTCGACCTCATCGCAGAGGCGATTGACGTGGTCGTGTTCATGAGCCGCGCGGGCGGCCAGCGCCGCGTCGAAGAGGCGCTGCGAGTCACAGGTTTTGACGGCGAGGGGTATCAGACCGCCCCGCTCGTCTCCCGTTCCCTGTCCCTCGTCCAACATGGAGAAACCCAATGACCCTCTACACCCACCTCCAGACCGTAAACCGAACGGTGCAGGTCGCGGCCTGTATCGGCCTCGGCCTGATGATCGCCGGTCCCGCCCATGCGGCAGGCTCCGGCATGCCCTGGGAAGGCCCGCTCGATCAGATCCTGACCTCGATCGAGGGACCGGTCGCGCGCATCGTCGCGGTGATCATCATCACGATTACCGGCCTGACGCTGGCCTTTGGTGAGACCTCGGGCGGCATGCGCAAGCTGATCCAGATCGTGTTCGGGCTTTCGATCGCGTTTGCCGCGACAAGCTTCTTCCTGACCTTCTTCTCGTTCGGCGGCGGAGCGCTCATCTGATGTCTGCCGACGGCTATGAAATCCCGCTCCACCGGTCCCTGACCGAGCCAATCCTGATGGCGGGCGCGCCAAGAACCGCCGCCATCGCCATCGGGACCCTCGCGGCTGCTGTCGGCCTCGGCCTCCAGCTCTGGATACCGGGCCTTGTGCTCTGGGCGGTGGGGCATTCGGCAGCGGTATTCATGGCGCGGTCTGATCCGGATTTCATGGCCGTCGCAGGCCGCTCGACGCGCCACAAGGAGCATCTGACATGCTGAACCTCAGAGAATATGCCGACGCGCCGACGCTTCTGGCCGACTATCTGCCCTGGGCCTGCATCGTGGCGCCGGGCGTTGTCCTCAACAAGGATGGCAGCTTCCAGACGACGTTCCGCTATCGCGGCCCTGACCTCGAAAGTTCGACGGAAGAAGAACTCGTCTCCGTCATGGCGCGGGTCAATAATGTGCTGCGCCGGTTCGGCTCGGGCTGGGCCCTCTTCTTCGAAGCCCAGCGCCATGAAGTGCATGACTATCCGGAGGCGGAGTTTCCCGATGCGCTGACCTGGCTCACCGATCAGGAACGGTCATTACAGGCGGAAGAAGCCGGAACCCGGTTTGAGAGTTCGTATTATCTGACCCTGCTCTGGCTGCCGCCCGCCGATGCCACCGGCCGCGCCGAGAAGGCCCTGATCCAGCGTGTCGAAACGGAAGACGCCGCGACCTGGCGGCATAGGCTTGAGACCTTCCAGCAGCACGCTGACCGCGTCTTTGATCTGTTGGCCACCTGCCTCGCCGAGATTGCGAAGCTCTCTGACGACGAGACGCTGACTTATCTGCACTCGACGATCTCAACCAAGCGCCACCCGGTCGTGACGCCGGAACTGCCGGTCTTCCTCGACGCCATTCTCGCCGATGAGCCCTTCGCGGGCGGGCTCGAACCGATGATTGGTGAGGCGCATTTGCGCACGCTGACCATTCTCGGCTTTCCGGCCACGACCCTGCCGGGCATTCTCGACGAGCTGAACCGTCAAGGCTTTGCCTATCGTTGGGCGACCCGGTTCATCGCGATGGACAAGGCCGAAGCCGAGAAAGTCCTCGGCAAGAAACGCCGCCACTGGTTCGCCAAGCGCAAATCCATCGGCGCGGTGCTGCGTGAGACCATGTTCAATGAGCAGGCGGCGCTCGTCGACAATGACGCTGACAATAAGGCCGCTGACGCCGATGCGGCGCTGCAGGAACTGGGCAGTGATCTCGTTTCCTACGGCTATGTCACGACCACCATCACCGTTGCTGACCCCGACCGCCGCACGGTGGACGAACATATCCGAATTGCCGAGCGCATCGTGAATGGCCGCGGTTTCACCGCGATCAGGGAAACACTGAACGCGGTCGATGCCTGGCTCGGCTCATTGCCCGGTCATCCTTATGCCAATGTCCGCCAGCCCATTCTGCACACGCTGAACCTTGCCCATATGGTGCCGCTCTCGGCCGTCTGGGCGGGCGAAGACACCAATCGTCACCACAACGCCCCGGCGCTCATTCAGGCGCAGACCGATGGCACGACACCGTTCCGCCTGAACCTGCATATTGGCGATGTCGGCCATACGCTGGTCGTCGGCCCGACCGGCGCGGGCAAGTCTGTTCTGCTCTCGCTCTTAGCCCTGCAATGGAAGCGCTATGAGGGGGCGCAGGTCTTCCTGTTCGACAAGGGCCGCTCGGCCCGCGCCGCGACGCTCTGCATGGGCGGTGCACATATCGATCTCGGCGGTGCCCGCGCGCCAAGTCTCCAGCCGCTGAAAGATATCGACACCGAACATGGCGCAAGCTTTGCCGCCGACTGGCTCGCGGGTCTTTGCACCAATGAAGGCGTCGCGATGACGCCGGACCTCAAGGCAAAGCTCTGGGAAGCGATCCAGTCTCTCAGCTCAGCGCCTGAACCCGAACGCACGCTGACAGGCCTCAGCCTGATGCTGCAGGACGACACGCTCAAATCCGCGCTGCATCCGTTCACGCTGGAAGGTCCGCACGGACGGCTCCTCGATGCCGACCATGAAAGCCTCGCGCTCGCCGACACAGTCTGCTTCGAGATGGAAGAGCTGATGCATGCGAAAGGCGCCGTGGCGCCTGTGATCACCTATCTCTTCCACCGGCTGGAAGCGCGGTTTGATGGCAGGCCAACACTGCTCATCCTCGATGAAGCCTGGCTCTTCCTCGATGATCCCATGTTTGCCGCGCGCATCCGTGAATGGCTGAAGACCCTTCGCAAGAAGAACGTGTCCGTCGTGTTCGCGACGCAAAGCCTTGCCGACATTGCGAACAGCACCATCGCGCCAGCCCTCGTCGAATCCTGCCCCACGCGCATCTTCCTGCCGAACGAGCGCGCGCAGGAACCACAATCCCGCGAGACCTATCAGCGGTTCGGCCTCAACGCGCGCCAGATCGAACTGATCAGCAGGGCCACACCGAAGCGCGACTATTACTACCAGTCGCCCCTCGGGGCCCGTGTCTTCGATCTTGGCCTCGGGCCGATTGCATTGTCCGTCTGCGGCGCGTCATCGCCCGAAGACCAGGCCCGCATGGATCGCATCTGGGCCGAGACGGAAGGCGACGGCTTTTCCGCCTGCTGGCTGATCGAAAAGGGCCTGCCCTGGGCAGCCGAGCTTCTCACCCGCTGGCCCGGCCATGCGCCGGAGCCTGAGGCGCACGCGCCCTTCAATCCCTCCCACATCCTCGCCGCCGAATAGGAGCCCCCGATGAAACGCATACTTGCCTCCGCTTTGATCTGCGCCGCGCCGCTCTCCATCCTCATCGCGCCGCCCGCTTCGGCCCAATGGACGGTGTATGACCCGGCCAATCACATCCAGAACATCTACCAGGCCATCCGCTCGCTTCAGGAGGTCAACCAGCAGATCCAGCAGCTCACCCATGAAATCGAAATGCTGGAAAACATGGCGCGCGATCTGGAAGCACTGCCGGATTCTATCGCTGACGACATCCTGCGCCGTATGCGCCGCATCGAGGAGCTGATGCGCGAGGCCGAAGGCATCGGCTACCGCGTCGAGGAAATCGAGCGCGAGTATGAAGAGGTGTACCCGGAAGACTATGGCGCCGAGCCGCCGCGTCAGGCCGTGCTCGTCGAAGAGGCCCGCGCCCGCTGGCGGCAATCGCGCACAGCTTACAGGGACAGCCTGACCGTCACGGCGCAGGTCGTCTCCACAGCGCGGGCTGACAGTGACAGCCTCGACCGGCTGATCGCGGACAGCCAGTCCGCCGTCGGCAATCTCCAGGTCGCCCAGGCCGGCAACCAGATCGAAGCCCTGCAGACCGAGCAGCTCATGCAAATGGAAGCCATGATGGCGGCCCATTACCGCGCCGAGGCGCTGGAGCGGGCGCGCCAACTCGCCGAAGCCGAACGTGGCCGCGCACGCACCCGGGCCTTCCTCGGAGAATAGCGCGCCATGGACGTGATCGACACCTTCCTTGCGACCTTCATAGCTTACATTGACAGCGGGTTCGGCCTGCTGGCGGGCGATGTCGCTTATTTGTCGACCACGCTCATCGCCATCGACATCACGCTGGCGGGCCTGTTCTGGGCGCTAAGCCAGAACACGGACGTCATCGCCGGGCTCCTGAAGAAGGTGCTCTATGTCGGCTTCTTCGCCTTCATCATCGGCAACTTCTCTCTCCTCGCCGGTATCGTCTTTGACAGTTTCGCCGAGCTTGGCGTGACCGCTGGCGGCGGGACGATGACTGCCGATGATCTCCTGCGCCCCGGCTTCATTGCCAGTGTCGGTCTCGATGCCGGTCAGCCGCTGCTCGAAGAGATCAGCGACATGCTGGGGCCGATTTCGTTTTTTCATAACTTCATCATGATCGCGGTCATGTTCGTGGCCTGGGCGATCATCATGGTCGCGTTCTTTGTGCTCGCCGTGCAGCTCTTCATCACGATCCTGGAGTTCAAGCTGACGACCCTGGCCGGGTTCGTGCTCGTGCCCTTCGCGCTCTGGAACAAGACGACGTTCCTCGCCGAACGTGTCCTCGGCAATGTCATCACCTCGGGCATCAAGCTCATGGTGCTCGCCGTTATTATCGGCATTGGCTCGACGCTCTTCTCGTCGGTGACCGATGCGTTCCGCACCGGCGATGATGTGACGCTGGCGCAGGTCATGGGCACGGTGCTGGCTGCGATTGTCTTCTTCTGGATGGGCATCTTTGCGCCCGGCATTGCGAGCGGGCTGATCACCGGCGCTCCGCAGCTCGGCGCAGGCTCAGCAGTGGGTGCTACAGCGGGCGTCGCTGCCGGGACCTATGTAGCGGGCATGGGCGGCCGCGCCGCTGTCGGCGCGGTCGCGGGCGGTGCTTCAAGCGCCGTCAAGGCCGGCGCCAGCATGGCAGGAGCGGCGCGCACCTCCTATACGCTGGGCTCTGTCGCCTCCGGCGCATCCGGCGCAGCGGGCGTCGCCGCCGGCCTTGCCGGTGTCGCGCGCGCAGGCGGGGACGCCATGCGCCGCGCTGCAAGCCGTCCTGCCCAGTCCATGCGCGAGGCCTACCAACGCGGCAGTCAGGGCGCCTGGCGCGCAACCGGCGGGTCTGAGACCGCATCCATGCAAAGCTCTGCCTCCGGATCATCCTCATCCCAGAGCCCCGGCTGGGCCCGCCGCATGCAGACCAGCCAGCGCATGGGACAGGCAGGCCAAATGGCCGCCCATTCGATCCGCGACGGCGATCGCGGCGCTTCGGGCGCGAACCCAACCCTCAAAGACAAGGACGATTAGACGATGGCTTTCAGGCGATCTTCCTCCAGCTATGGGCCAAGCCCGTTCCCTGAAACGCCTTACCAGAAGGCCGGACAGGTCTGGGACGACCGTATCGGCTCCGCCCGCGTGCAGGCAAAGAACTGGCGGCTNATGGCGCTNGGCTGTCTCGGGCTNTGCTTCGTNACCTCCNGCGCGCTNGTCTGGCGNNNNATGCAATCGNCNGTCACGCCTTATGTNGTNGAAGTCGATGAGACCGGCGCGGCCCGCGCCGTTTCGCCAGCGACGGAGCGCTACACCCCGACCGATGCGCAGATCGCGCATCACCTCGCCAACTTCATCGAGCACGTGCGCGGCCTCAGCGTCGATCCGGTCGTCGTGCGCGAAAACTGGCTGCGCGCCTATGACTTCGTCACTGACCGCGCCGCCACCACGCTCAATGAATACGCCTCGACCAATGATCCCTTCGCCGATGTCGGCAGAAAATCCCGCACGGTGGATGTCGTCAGCGTCGTGCGCGTCTCGGACGACAGTTTCCAGGCCCGCTGGATCGAGAAGACCTATGAGAATGGCGCGCTGGTTCGCGCCCAAAGGTTCACCGGCAACTTCACCCTCATCACCCAACCGCCGACGGATGCGCAGACCCTGCGCGCCAATCCGCTCGGCCTTTATGTCCATGCCCTGAACTGGGGTCAGGACCTCGTTACAGGAGAATGATCCCCATGCTTCGTATCCTCACCGCCGCTTCTGCCATGGCGCTATTGTCAGCCTGCGCCACGACGGAACTCGACCCCATCGATGCCAGCGCCTTCGTCGCCGCGACGCCTGTCGAGGACCGCGCTGACTACCCTGTCGAGATTGTCGAAACCGCCGTGGCACTTCCGCTGCCCGGCCAGATGATGCCCATCGGCACCCGCGTCACCACCAATCCCGATGGCAGCGTGACACGGACCTATACAAGGACCGTCAGCACGCCGTCGGTTTCACCGGCAGAAGCGATAAGACAAGGTCGCACCAGCGCCCTGATCGAACCTTCGGTCGACGGCTATGTGAACGCGATCCAGGTCTATCCCTATACCGAAGGCGCGCTTTACCGCCTCTATGCCAGCCCCGGCCAGGTGTCGGACATCGCCCTGCAGCCGGGCGAGGAACTCGTCTCGGTTTCGGCCGGTGACACGGTGCGCTGGGTGGTGGGGGACACGGTGTCCGGTTCGGGCGCGACGGCCCGCGCCCATGTGCTGGTCAAACCGATCAGCTCCGGCATCCGCACCAATCTGATGATCGCCACCGACCGGCGGACCTATCATCTGGAGCTGGAGAGCACGGAGGGCGGCTATATGGCCGCGCTCTCCTGGCGCTATCCGGCTGATGAACTGGCAGGCCTCACCGCCCGCAATGAACGCGCCATTGCAAGAGACGCTGGCAGCATTGAGCGCGGCCTGACGCTGGAAGGCCTGAACTTCGATTATCGGCTCTCCGGCGACAGCCCCGACTGGAAACCTGTGCGCGTCTTCGATGATGGCCGTCAGGTGTTCATCCAGATGCCCGAAGACATCGCCACCACAGACATGCCGCCGCTCTTTGTTCTGGGTGCGGACGGTGACGCGGAACTCGTCAACTACCGGGTGCGCGGCAATTATTATGTCGTGGACCGCCTGTTCCGTGCGGCGGAACTGCGGCTCGGCGAACGAAACCAGATGGTCGTCCGCATCTCCCGCAATGAGCGCCGTTCGCCTCTGGCTGGCCTGTTCGGGAACTGATGCCCATGTCCGAGCCCATTCCCTTCGACGAGCATGCCGAACGGCTGAAGATCCGCTCCAGCCCGAAGCCGGTTACGCGGATCAACCGCAAGGTCCTGATGGTCGGCGCAGGCCTCGGCGTGCTTGGCCTGTTCGCCGCCATGAGAATTGCATTGAAGCCACCAACCGCCGTCGATCCGGATGCAAGGCGCGAGCTCTACAACACCACGAACACACGCAAGCCCGAAGGCCTCTCCACCCTCCCGGCAAGCTATAGCGAGATTGCCCCGGTGGAAGACCGCATCGCGCGCCTTGGCCCGCCACTCTCCGGCGATCTCGGCGCGACCATGCTGCGGGCTGAACGCGAGCTTGGCATCGAACCCGAATATGTGACCCGCTTCGAGGACGATTTCCGCCCGAACCCGGCCGACGAGGCCGAACGCGCAAGGCGCATGCGCGAGGCCGCGCTTGCCGATGAAGCGGCCCGCGCGCCGGTCTTCTTCCGGCTCGACTCTCAGAGCGGTACCGCAAGCACCACCGACACCCGCTTCGCTTATCGCGACCCCGCGCTTGATCTTGGCTCTGAGCTGCTGGCGCTCGCCGCCCTGCCGCAGGGCGCGCCGTCAGCGTTCGGCCAGCCCGCCGATACCAATCTCCAGTCCCGTAAACTGGCCTTCGCCAGGGAAGGCGCGGACAGCGACATCTACAACCCTCACAGCATCGAAGACCCGGCTTCGCCCTACCAGGTCATGGCGGGCACGCTGATCCCGGCAAGCCTCGTGACCGGGATCAATTCGGACCTGCCCGGCACGATCGTCGCGCAGGTCACCCAACCGGTCTATGACACCGTGACCGGGCAATACCTTCTCATCCCGCAGGGCTCGCGCCTTATCGGGCGGTATCAGTCGGAAGTCTCGTTCGGTCANGACCGCGCGCTCGTGACCTGGGACCGGATCATCTTCCCGGACGGGTCCTCCATCGTGATCTCGGCGCCGGGTGCTGACGCGCAGGGCTTTGCGGGGTTGTCCGACCGCACCGATCACCACTGGGACCGCGTGTTCCTCGCGGCAGGCCTCGCGACCATTCTCGGCGTCGGCGCCGAACTTGGCGCAGACGGAGACGGCGACCTGGAACGCGCCATCCGCCGCGGCACGACCGACACCGTCAACCAGGCCGGTCAACGCGTCGTCGAGCGCAATCTTGGCATCCAGCCAACCATCCGCGTGCGCCCCGGCTGGCCGGTGCGCGTGGTCGTCACCCGCGATCTCATTCTCAGACCCCATCCCCAAGGAGCCACACGATGACCCTTCGTCTCGGACAATTACCCGACCGCACCCCGGTGCGCATGAGCCTCTCGGTCGATCCCGAGCTCGCCAGCGCGCTCAGCGACTATGCCGAAATCTACCGCCAGACCTACGGCGCGGAGGAAAAGCCCGAAGCGCTGATCCCGGCCATGATCGAGAGCTTCCTGGCGTCCGACGCCGGGTTCAAGCGGGCGCGACGCGCCCTTCATTCAACCGCCAGCACGGAGACCTAAACCCATGGCACAGATCGGAACATTCACCCTGAAGGAAGGCAGCTATACCGGCACCATCCGCACCATGACCATCAATGTCAAAGCCCAGCTTGTTCCCAACAGTGACAAGGCCTCAGACGGTGCCCCCGACTTCCNCCTCTATGCCGGCGGGGCCGAACTCGGCGCTGCCTGGCGTCAGGAAAGCAAGGATGGCGAAACGCCCTACCTCGCCGTCAAACTCGACGACCCGAGCTTTGCCAGCCCCATGCGCGCGGCCTTCTTCGAGAACGAGAAAGACGGCACCGGCGTGATGGTGTGGAACCGGGCGAAGACGGTGTAATCGGAGTGCGTCATGTTGCATCGCGTAAAGGAGGGCGGGCGCACAGGGCTTAGGGATTTCGCGCGGGACCTGAACCCGCCGCCAAAGGCCCCTGCTCCGGTCACTTCAACCGATCCTGAACGGATCACGCCCGCCGACATCTTCAGGCGCCGAACCGTCAGGCGGCCGGAGCTTCGCAAGCTTGTGCCGCTCTCCGATACGACGATCTACGAACTCGAACAGAAGGGCGAATTTCCGCAGCGGTTCTACCTGACACCCCGATGCGTCGTCTGGCCCCTCGCCGAAGTGCTGGAGTGGATCGACGCCCAAAGGCGCAAGGGTCGCGAAGGCTGCGGACCGCATCCGGATTATCGAATGCGGTGAACTGTCTCAAATATCCCTCATTGCGGACAATGCTGCGTTTCGTAGGCAGCGCGCCCGTTAGCAGACATCCAATCGTTAAGTCGTATTGACTGCGACACCGCCAAAGCATCTTCCGAGCCGCCCACCGCAGGATGAGTTGAACAAGCAGCTGACGAAGGCACAGTGCATCGCTTGGCCCCGTCTTGGACTAGAGGCCGCGAAAGATCAGCCACCGCCTCTTGCAGCTACGGGGTGAGGAGCTCCTGCAACCCGCGATAAGCCGCCGCAAGCTGCTTCACCAGCGCGTCGTAGACATCAAAGAACGGCGCGGCGGCCGGGAGACCAAGGCGGCTCGTGATATCGTCCATCTTGTCCGACGCCGTCCCCGTAGATGTGAGATGCAGGTTTGCCACCCGGAGATCGTAGGTCACGAAGAGCGGCAGCATGAGATTCGAAATTGCGGAACTGCCGGGAAGCGTTTCAAGTAGTGTCTGCAGGCGCTTCAGGCCGCCAAGGCCTTTGGGATCGCCTCCGGCCGCGCTCAGCAACTTCCCGATGGCCTGTGTATCCAGAGATTCGACGTGGATCTTGTTGAGCGCGTCCGCCGCATGCTGTTGGTTCTTCACGCTGTCTGTGAGCGGCCTCGCAAAGTCGAGGGCGATCGCCACCACTTCGGCTTCAAGGTGGGCGAGCGTCGCTCCAAAATGCATCCTGGCAGCTTCGAGGAAGTCCGTCCTTGCCGCGAGTAGGTCGTTTTCCGGTGTTGGATCGGAAAATATGCAGTCGATCTGTCCATCGTAGAATTCGCTGCCGATGGAGTGATCCGATTCCACGTTTTCAGACAGCAGGTAATACTGTTCCGGCACGGGCAATGTCGCGATGTCGCCGAGCCACATNACGACGCGGCCATTTCGGTTGATGCCAAAGCTTATCTGGTTGTCTTCGTCCGTGGTGATCGTGCCGTACGTCCGAGACGCAAACGTCAGGCGATAGCCCGACGCCGTGTCGTATTTCAGCAAGACCCCTCTCTTGAAGAACACANGTGTGAGAAAACCGTCCCCCTGCCCGCGAAGGCCAGGCAGGTATTCGTAGTCGTCCGCATCATACTGGAACGGCACGTCCGTGAAGGGGTAGCGGTCTTCAAGCTTCCTACGCGTTACGGTGACACCGGCGGATACCTTGGACACGCACTGCTCGTGCAGCCGGATGATCGAGATGCGCGATCGGTCCGGAAGATAGTCCTTCTCGCACGTAGAACACCGAAGTACGGGCAGCCCTTTGATGGCTATCCGCGCCCCTGACACAGTTTCGTCGAAGTCAGCATAAGCGAGATCGAGCCAACCGTCGCAGTCAGAGCACCTCAAGCGCTGCACGTGACCAGGCGGCGGGAAAATGTCTTTGATGTCCACGGTGCCCCCCATAGTTACACCTTCCTACTTAGACCGATGTGTTGCAACATGGGATTGTCCACGACATTCATCCAATCTGACCTGGGATCCACGATTGGCCGTTTGGCGCCATCAGCGCTGCTTCGCGCCGCAATCGCAAACGTCAGCTTTGGCCTACGCTTCATGCCGGTCGTAAAGACTCCTTCTGCGCCCGAACCGGAAGTGACGATCACCCCACCCTCGGATCAGCGGCGTAGACCGCCATGCTCTCCGGGATGATGTTCGGCTTGCGGCTTTCACCCGCAGCCCAGGCATCGATCATGTCGGCCCATTCCTGCATCATGTGGCGGCGCTGGTCTGCATATTCGGCCTTGTTGTAGACCCCACGCGAAGAGCGCCGGTCTTCGTGCGCGAGGCTTTTTTCGATCCAGTCGCGATTGAAACCAAGCTCATTCAGGAGCGTCGAGCCCGTGCGCCGCAGGTCGTGGACGGTGAAAGGCTCCAGCGGAAGCTCCATCTCGCTTGCCAGCTTGTGGGCGCTGTCGGTGATCCGGTTGAAGGTCGCATTCGATATCGGGCGAAACGTGTCATAGCGCGACGGGAAGACGTATTTCGATCCGCCTGCGCAGGTTTTAAGCGCCACCAGAATATCGAGCGCCTGGTTCGACAGATAGACATTGTGGTCGAGGCCGGTCTTCATCCGCTTCTTCGGGATGGTCCAGACCGCATCCTGGAAACTGACTTCATCCCATGTCGCATGGGCGACCTCGGTCTTGCGCTTCATCGTCAGCAGGATGAATTTCACGCCGAGCTTCAGCGTCGGATTGGCGGTGATCTCTTCGAGCACGCGATAGAGGACCCGGATCTCCAGCGGCGTGAGCGAGCGGTCGCGGGGCCGGACACGCGCGATCGACCGGGGATCGACCTCCTCGGCGGGATTCTCGACACGGATGCCGTGCAAATTGGCGAAGGCGTAGATGAGCTTGATGAACTCGCGGGCGTGCAGCGCCGTTGAAGGCGCGCCCCGCTTCTTGATCTTGTCGCAGAGCTGACGGACGTCCTCGCTCGTCACTTCGCGCAAGGTGTAATTGCCCAGCGCCGGGATCAGGTCACGATCGACAATGTGACGACGCATGTCGCGGGTCGAGTCCGACATCTCGCTCTCAGCGAGCCAGCGCTGAGCAAGCTCCCCGAANGTCCCTTCGGATTTCGCNTTGGCCTTGGCCCGCTTCTTTTCCTTGGCGGGTGAGACACCCTCATCCACGAGCTTCTTCGCATCGATCAGCTTCTCGCGCGCAGCCGCCAGCGTGATCCCGTACTTGCCATAACGCCCGATGGTCAGCGTCTCCCGGCGCCCGTTCACACGGTAATCGTAGCGGAAGGTCTTGGTGCCCGTCGGCGCGACGGACACATAGAGACCGTCCCGGTCTGCGACCTTGTAGGGTTTATCCTTTGATTTCAAAGACTTGATTGCAATATCGGTCAGCATGTTGCGCCTCCTTCCCACCAATTTTACCGTCAGGCCGAAATGGCCAATTTTCCACAACAAAAAACTTATTTTTCAATGCGTTATGCCGAAAAAATACCGTCAGGCCGCCAAAATGGGCTGACGGTATTTTGACTTTAGGCAGGAAGAGGCAATTTGTATACCGTCAGGCGATACCGTCAGAATGTTCCGTTGGCCCGCGATAGAAGGCGATAGACACCGAACGAAAATCGGTATCAAGCTANTGTATTTGTTGAATTTATTGATCGTTCGCGATAGTCCGCGAGAGACGCGGAATCATTCCCACTCNATNGTNCCNGGNGGNTTNGANGTNANGTCNTAGACNACGCGGTTNACGCCTTTGACCTCATTGATGATGCGCGTNGCNACNNNGCCNAGGAAATCNTGCNNGNACGGATAATANTCNGCNGTCATNCCATCTGTNGANGTGACGGCNCGNAGNGCGAGNACNGCTTCATANGTNCGCNNATCNCCCATNACNCCGACNGTGTTCACNGGNAGNAGNACNNNGAANGCCTGCCAGATTTCATNGTANAGNCCGGCNTTNNNGATCTCNTCNATNTAGATNGCNTCGGCNTTNCNNAGCGTGTCGGCNTTCTCNCGNGTGATCTCACCCGGAATACGAATCGCAAGGCCAGGACCCGGGAAGGGATGGCGACCGATAAAGGCTTCGGGCAGACCAAGTTCGCGGCCAAGCGCACGCACTTCGTCTTTGAACAGCTCACGCAGAGGCTCGACCAGTTGCATATTCATGCGCTCTGGCAGACCGCCAACATTGTGGTGAGATTTGATGGTCACGGATGGGCCGCCAAGCGCGGAAACGCTTTCGATGACGTCCGGATAGAGCGTGCCTTGTGCGAGGAAGTCCGCGCCGCCGACTTTCTTCGCTTCTTCTTCGAACACATCGATGAAGAGGCCGCCAATGATCTTACGCTTCTTCTCCGGATCGGAGACGCCTTCCAGCTTGCCGAGGAACAGATCGGACGCGTCTACATCCACGAGTGGGATATTGTAGTGATCGCGGAACAGGTTCACCACCTGCTCGGACTCGCCAAGGCGCATCAGGCCGTGATCGACGTAAACACAGGTGAGCTGGTCGCCAATCGCTTCGTGGATAAGTACGGCTGCAACGGAAGAATCTACGCCGCCGGAGAGGCCACAAATCACCTTTTTATCGCCAACCTGCGCGCGGATTTTTTCAATCGCCTCGGCGCGGTAAGCCGCCATAGACCAATCGCCTTTGAAGCCAGCCACATTGTGGGTGAAGTTCTTCAGAAGCTGGCGGCCATGAACGGTGTGGACGACTTCCGGGTGGAATTGGGAGCCATAATAGCCGCGTTCCGGATCAGAGATGACTGCGAACGGCGCACCCGGCGAACGCGCAACCACGCCGAAGCCCGGCGCCATTTCGGCGACGTGGTCGCCATGGCTCATCCAGACTTCTTCCTTGTCGCCATTAGCGAACATGCTTTCAAACAGCGGGTCGTCAGAAACTTTCTCGATAAAGGCGCGGCCAAATTCGCGGCTCGTGCCACCTTCAATCTTTCCGCCCAGCATGTGAACCATGGCTTGCTGGCCATA
Organism: Ponticaulis sp.; assembly: GCA_002723155.1. GTDB lineage: Bacteria > Pseudomonadota > Alphaproteobacteria > Caulobacterales > Hyphomonadaceae > Ponticaulis. The sequence goes on from PBNO01000005.1 coordinate 64,605, forward strand.
ACAGATGCCGAAGACAGGGATGCCGAGTTCGAAGACTTTCGGGTCTGGCAGTGGGGCATCTTCCCAGTACACGCTTGATGGACCGCCCGAGAGGATGATTGCCTTCGGTGCATAGCTTTCAAGGAAAGCTGCATCTACTTTGTTATAGGGATGGATCTCACAATAGACGCCGCTTTCGCGTACGCGTCGCGCGATCAGCTGAGTGACCTGAGAGCCAAAATCGATGATGAGAAGATGTTCGTGTGCCGTCATGGCGCTCTATAGGCAGGAATCGACCCGAAGTTCAATGCATCAGTCGGCCAGACCCGTGATTTCAAGCAAAGTGAGGGTTAGGCAGCCATTCAAAACTCGGTTCGAAACCGACAATGTCGACTATGTTCATCGCTGAAATGGCTCTGAAGTGATGCATGCCACCATTGGCACCACCGTTTTGATAGTCCGGCAGACCAGCGTGCCAGCTTGAATTAAGAACTTCCACCAGTGGATATGTGAATTGCGTGCCTTCAATGCGGGGCCAATCTTTCTGCGGTGTATCAAGCGAGACGGGGTGAATATCGCAAAATTCATCACTGAATGCGGAGCTGCGGATTTGGTCAAACTGTAGGCGAAGCATGGTGTTGCCCTCCACAACTTCACGCGAGCCGGTCAACAGCCGGGCGGATGCCGGAGTTATGAGGTCATCAGTTGTTGGGACGTAAGCAGTTTTAGAAACAAGCTCAGGGATAAGATCGAGCACTAGCGTTGTTTCTGTCAGCTGAGCCCGAATGTTGCGTAGAGGTTTTAAATCGCCAAACCGCGTTATCGGGATCAAATTTTCCATGAGGCTACCGCATCCCTAACCCTTGAGCGAATATTCTCCGGTACGTTGAACACACCACTGTAACCGGTCAAGCGAAGCAGGGCCGGAAGTCACCTCCGGCCCCCGATTTTGTTCAGATTGTCAGCTTATAGATAGAGCTGGGCCACGCCGGTGATATTGTCGCCGGCAAAACCCTGTTCCTTCGCCTTTGCGTAGACGCTCCGGGTCGCGGCGGAGAGCGGAAGTGAGGTGCCCAGCGTTTCAGCATCCTGCGCGAGAAGACCAAAATCCTTTTCGACCAGATCAATCGGGAACATGGGGGCGAAGCCGCCTGCCTGCATCGCGCCAATGGCGAGTTTGACGGCAGGGCTACAAACGGGTGTCGCGCCAATGGCTTCACTCGCGCCAGCCACATCAATGCCTGAGGCTTTGGCAAAGCCGAGCAGCTCGGCTGCGACCGCCAGCTGGACACCGAACAGGCCGTTCACCATCAGTTTGACAATAGAGCCTGCGCCCGTGCCTCCGACATGATGAACTGCGCTTCCCATAATGGAGAAGAGCGGGCCCAGAGCCTCGACATTGGATGTTTCGCCGCCCACGAGGAAGATAAGCTGGCCTTGTTCTGCCTGGGGGCGCGACCCGGCCAATGGTGCGTCGACCAGCTTGCGGCCGGCCGCGTCAAATGCGTCGCTGAGTTGTTTGATATGCCCATGAGATACGGTCGAACATTCCACGGCGATCGCACCTTCAGGCAGGGCGTTCAGGGCGCCGCTTTCGGGTGACAGCCAGACATCAGATGATGCCGCGTCGTCACGCACCATAGAGAAGACGATTTCGGCGTCTTTCACGGCATCGGCGGGGTCTATGGCGAGCTTCGCGCCGTGTGAGACGAGAGCTGCCGCAACGTCCGGGCTACGGTTCCAGACGGTCAGATCATGTCCTGCAGAGAGCAGACGAGCGGCCATACGCTGGCCCATGGCGCCGAGGCCAAGAAAAGCAATTTTTGTCATTTGAAATCCTTAAGCGGCAAAGAGTTTGTCAATGTCGGCGCGGGCTTGTGTCAGCGTTGCTTCCACATGGGCTGCATCGCCGGTCATGCCTTCGGCGGAGATGAACCGGATGGAGTCAGCGCCCATGAAACCGAACAGAAATTCCAGATATGGCTGCAGGAAGTTCGCGGATTTCATCGTGTTGGCGTCGAGATAGCCGCTCGCGCCATAAGCGCAGATGATGACGACGTCTTTCACCTGCAGCAGGCCGCCAAAATTCTCGCCATCAAACGAGAAGGTGTGCCCGATGCGCATAATCTGGTCGATCCAGGCTTTCAGGCTGGAAGGGACCGAGAAATTGTAGAGCGGTGTCGTGATGACAAGCGTGTCTGCAGCTTGCAGCTCGGCAATGAGTTCATCTGACATCGCTGTCGCCGCATAGAGGTCTGGCGTGAAGCCGTCCGGCGGCGTGTAGAAGCCCGCAATCGTCGAGTTTGCGATGTGGCTAATCGGACGTGCTGCAAGATCGCGGCGGACAATCTCGTTCTTTGGCGTTTTGGATAGAAAGCGCCGCGTGATCGGGTTAGCTGCTTCCCAGGCCGTTTCGAAATAATCGCCCAGAGCGCGTGAATGGGACTCTTCAATGCGTGCGCTTGCGTCGATGCGGAGTAAGTGAGCCATCTGGCTTGTCCTTCCTGAATGTTGGGATGGACAGCGTTACTCGCGGCGTGTCGTGCAATAAATTAGTTGAATTGCAGTAGTATCATGCGTTTACTGCATGAATGGATGTGAAGCAGCTCCAGCTATTTGTTGAGACGGTGAAGCTCGGCAGCTTTGCCGCGGTCGCGCGTGGAGAGGGGGTCGATCCGTCCTCTGTGTCCCGGCAGATTGCATCACTGGAAGAACGGCTGGGCGTGCGCCTGTTCCAGCGCACAACACGTAGCCTGTCCCTGACGGAAGAAGGTGAAGCCTATTGGCGGCGCGTTGAGCCGTTACTCGAGGAACTCGCCCGCGCCGAAGATGCCGTTCAGATGCTTGACGGGCAGCCGCGGGGGCGGCTCCGTTTATCATCGTCGGTGGCGTTTGGTCAGACAAAGATCGTGCCTCTGCTCGGGGCCTTCAAAGCGCGATATCCCGAACTGCAGGTCGAGCTGCATATGACCGATGCCAATGTTGATCTGATTGCAGAGCGCATGGATCTGGCAGTGCGGCTCAGTGCACATCTGGAAGGCGATCTGATTGCAACGCGTTTGATGACGACGCGATATCGTGTGTGCGCGAGCCCCGATTATCTGCAGCGAGCGGGTAAACCGTCTTTACCAGCGGATCTCGCTGGTCATGATTGTCTTATGTTCACGCTCGCAGCGTTTCGGAACACCTGGAAGTTCCAGACTAGCGAAGGCCGGCTGGAAGAAGTGGCCATTGACGGGCATTTCAGCTTCTCAAGCGCTCTGGCGCTCAAATCTGCGGCCCTGCAAGGGATGGGACCTGCGCTATTGGCTGACTGGATGACCGATGAGGACGTCAGGGCAGGGCGCCTGATCGACCTGTTTCCCCGGTATCAGGTAACCGCGACAAACTTTGAGACTGCCGCATGGCTTATCTATCCAAGCCGGTCGTTCTTACCTTTGAAAACTCGCGTCATGATCGACTTTCTGAAAACCGAGCTGGGTTGAGCCGTGTTTTAGCTATCTTGTCGCCTTTAGTGTCTCAAGCGCCCGCGCGCGGAATGCGTTGAGCATGTCTTCCAGCTCTGAAGGCTTCTGGCCATACATTTCGGGAAGATAGGTTTGCGTCCGGCCTGCAGACGGATCGCCCGGCGGATGAAATGAAAACAGGATGCGGTCACCGACGGTGATGAAGCTGACCGTCATTGCTTCGGATGTGAACTCTGACACATCGAGCCAGGAAAAGGACTGTTTATGGCCGAAATGGCTATATTCCAGTCGGTCCAGCGTCAGTTTGAGCCAGCTGATCTGCAGAAAAATCTGTAGCGCACTTCCCATCATAGCCAGACCGAAAACAGCGCCTATCAGGAGTTTCAGAACTGCCGGCATAGGGAGGGCCAGAACAGAGATCAGCAGCAAAGCCGCGATAATGAAGACGCCAGCCCATTTGGCTTTGGAGGGAAAATACGTGATTTCTTCTGGGAGGGTGTGAGTTGACATTGCGCCAGCTTATTTCGTCTTCCGCTGAACTAAAAGACCCGGACAGATGCATTAAACTTCGTTGTTGTGATTAACCCGCTGTTAATAAGAAAATTTACTAAAAATTTGTAAAAATACAACGTTTTGTGGAAAACAAAGGCGAGTATTTCCAAGATATAATGGTCCTCAAAATAAATGGGGAAACCATGTCTATCGCAGTCCAGACCAGCTATTCAGCAAACCTGAAATTTGTCGACCGCACATCGACGACCAGCAATGTACAGAAGTCGAGCGCTTCCACGACGAGTGGTTCGGCTCGCGCCGCTCAACTGCCGAGCCTGGAAGAGACGCTGGGTCCCGACAATTTCAAACAATTGGAAAAGCTGCGAGCACGCAAAGAGGCGCTCATGGGGCGCCTGCCAGACCTTCAGTCGCGCTTTGACACGGCAGAAAAGGCATTTGGCGCCAATCTGAAAGACGACATTGACGAGATCGTTGATATCGGGCGCTCGGTTTTCCGGACAGCTCTCCAATTGAAGAATATCGAAAAGAAGATCAGCGCACTGCTTGGCGATGTAGATCCTGCTGGCGTGGCAGGGGTTGCCGAAGGCAAAGGTAATCAGAAGTTCGATGCGGAGACTCTGCAGAAAGACCGCGCTTTTGCCGCCAACTTTAAATCATTCACTGAAAAGCTGTTCGGCGCGTATGAAACGACTAAGGATTCAGCTCAACAGGCACATGACCGTGATGCTCTGAAATCCCATTCGATGAAGCTTGCGGACAAACATGGCCGCAAGCTGGTCAATCTGGTCAGCAATTATCAGTCAAACTTTGCGAATGCGTCGGTGCAGTCTTCGTCTCTGTCGCTGATCGTCTGAGCGGGTTTCCGTTCAGGCCTTCTTTTCAAGAACCGCAAAGAAGAAGCCATCAGTGCCTGCTTTGCGCGGCGTAAGACGTACCGCGCCGCCTGGAATCTGGTTGCGACGGACGATATCAATGCCAGCATCGGTGAGCTGACCGGACTCGATCACGCTTTGCACCGCATCAAGCTGACGGAATGCGTCATTGCGTTCAAGGAAGGCTGTGACCTGATCTTCATCCTCTTCCGCAAGGAATGAGCATGTCGCATAGAGCAGGCGCCCGCCCGGTTTTACAAACTCGGACGCCTTGTCGAGGATCATGGCCTGCTCTTCATTACGCTTTGCGAGCGCAGATTCTTTTAGGCGCCATTTCGTGTCCGGCTTGCGGCGCCACGTGCCGGTGCCAGTGCATGGCGCATCAACGAAAACAAGGTCCATCTTGCCAGTAAGGGCTCCCAGAGCTTCAGGCTCCTTCGGGTGGCAGAGCTGGACATTGTGCGCGCCGGAGCGTTTCAGGCGTGGAATAAGCGCTGAGAGGCGTCGCCCGTCAATGTCATAGGCAAAAACCTGACCCTTGCCTTCCATCATCGCGGCCAGAGCAAGTGTTTTGCCGCCGCCCCCAGCACAATAATCGAGAACATTGTCGCCCGGCTTGGCATTGCCAGCAGCCGCTGCGATCTGTGAGCCCGCATCCTGAACTTCTACCCAGCCCTTGGAGTATGCGGGAATGGACTGAAGGCTGGTTTCACGTTGGGACGGGTCTGGTGCTGGAATATGATAGCCGTTCACCAGAAGCTCTGATGGCTTGCCGCCAGCCGTTTTGACGGCTTTGCCAGCTTTTTCCGGGTCAGCCTTAAGCGTGTTGATGCGCAGGTCGACCGGTGCACGGACAGACATTTCCTGCGTTTCGATCACGGTGTCTTCGCCGAAAACACGCGTCAGGTGAGGCGTGAGCCATTCAGGAAAATCGCCGCGCACATGCAGCGGCGCAGAAGGGTCCGGCGCAAGCAGAAGCCCTTCACGTTCTTCACCCGTGAGAGGTGACGGGGCGTGTTCGTCTTTCAGCGCGCTTTCAATGTCTTTCAGATCCCAACCCCAGACATGACGTAGTGCGCCTAGTACCAGCACGCGCGGGGCCTCAGACTGCATGGCATAAGCAAGCGAGTTGCGGTGGCGTAGGGCGTCGAGCACCAGGCCGGATACCCATGCGCGGTCTTTGGCGCCAGCATAGCGGGCACGCTTGCCCCAGTCGCGCATGGCAGATTTGACCGGCTGGTGCCGGTTCATAACGTCATCAAGAACCTGAATTGCGGCTTCGATCCGCCCGCCATTTTTCATTGTATCATTCCCGGATGTTCGTGCGCACGCCGTGTGGATGGCTCTCAGGCACTTTGGCCACCTCATAGCGTCATGACAAATTTGATGGAAGCCCTATCCGGAATAAGTGCCCAATTGCCTGTCTTTCGACAAATATTTTATGATTTTCGTTGTTTTGGGTTGTTATCACGGGGGCGGGTGCTCAGGTATACACTGTATCTGTCCCTTCGAAGTTTGTTTCGACTCGACGAACCAGGATGATGGTGTGACCCGCAAAAGTTTTGATGAACTGATAATCCGCGTGCTGCAGGATGACTGCACACCCGAAGAACGCGCGGAGTTCGATCAGTTGTCAGTAAGTGATCAGAACTTTGCCCGGAAAGTTGCAGCCGTGAAATCGTGGCTTGATCCGCTATCTGAAGAAGAATCCAGCCGGGCTCCGGATGAAACCCTGCTGGATGATATCCTTAAGGAAATCGACGCGCCCGATGCGCCGGACCGTTAGGTTAGTTGATAAACGCGGCGACCTGAGCCGTTTCAAAAGGCAATGCGTGACGCAGGCGCTCCAGCCCCCGGCGCAGCCATGAGCGGATTGTATTCATCGAAATCGATAGCTCTTTGGAGATTTCTGCAACGGTCTGGTTGTTGAGAAAATAGCGTCGGATCACGTTTGCCATTCGTTCTGGTAAACGGCCAAGCTCTGTCTCCAGAAGACCACGCATAATGGAACGCTCCGCCCGCTCGTCAGGAAGCGGATTGGTGTCGCTCAGGGAGTCTTCAATCACTTCGTCTGCATAATGCTTTCTCAGGCGGCGCCATTCGTCGATTGAGGCGTTGCGGACAATAACCAGCATCCAGGTCATAGGGCGGCCTTTAAGGTGATCGAAGTGGCGCGCTTTTTTCCAGATCGTTACATAAGCGTTCTGGAGAACGTCTCTGGCGACGTCTTCATCTCGTATGATCCGCCGTGTGAGCGCAAAGAGCCGCGAATAGGTCTCGCGATAGAGGTTTGAGAAGGCGCTTCGGTCACCTTCGGCGCAACCGTTCAACAGTGCGGCTAAACCAGAATTATCCATAATGTGCCCACCCTTCCAAGGTAAGTAGTACGCGACTCCAACTAGATTGTTCCCCGGCACTGTCCAAGAAAGACTCACTAAAAGAGTAGGATTTCTAAGGTTGGCACTACAGTGCTCTGTATTTGTTTAGAATAATAACGAAATCTTTTTCGCACAGAATCTCGGGTTTCCTTCGTAACTCTCCTTAGAAGCGCTTCAGCTTCGCGTGATTTCACCAAGGAGGACACCTATGACGCATACTCTCAAAACCGTGTTGAGCGGAAAAACAGCCCTGGCTGGCGCATTCTTTTTATTCGCCGCAGCGCCGGGCGCCTATGCTCAGGTTGTAGATGGCGTCGGTGCCAATGCTTCGGCTGATGCGGCCGTAGCGATTGGCGATGGTGCATCTGCAGATGGCGACGGCGCGGTAGCAATCGGCGATGATGCGACCGCGACAGGCGCAGATGCAACTGTGGTTGGTACAGATTCAACAGCGACCGGACCATCAACAACGGTGATTGGCGGAGAGTCGACAGCGACTGGCCCTGGCGCAACGGCGCTTGGCTGGCGTGCATCTGCAAGCGCGGAGCGTGCAACGGCGCTCGGTCACCTCGCAACAGCGCAGGGTATTCGGTCTACCGCCATCGGTGAAAACGCCGATGCGCAAACTGACTTCTCTACTGCTATCGGTAATGAGAGCATTGCGAACGGCATTGATGCGCTCGCCATTGGCGATACTGCTTTCGCGAACGGTAACTCAACGACAGCTATTGGCGGCGAATCCATCGCAACAACACCGGGTGCGACAGCAATCGGTTGGCAGGCTGCAGCGACAGGTGCGATGGGCACAGCCGTAGGTCACCAGAGCACAGCATCCGGCGATCAGAGCTTTGCAGGTGGTGAAGACTCAGTCGCCAGCGGTTCAAACTCGATTGCGATTGGCAATACGGCAGAGGCCAGCGGTGGCGACTCTATTGCAATCGGCGGTAACCGTGATGGCGTGAATGGCATGCAGACGATTGCGTCCGGTCCTTCGACAACGGTTGTTGGCGGACAGGCCATGGCAATGGGGCCCGGTGCAACAGCATTTGGCTGGCGTTCGGCTGCAAGCGCGGAGCGTGCAACGGCGCTCGGTCACCTCGCAACAGCGCAAGGTATCCGTTCAACGGCCATCGGCGAAAACGCTGATGCGCAAACCGACTTCTCTACAGCGATCGGTAATGAGAGCATTGCGAACGGCATTGATGCGCTCGCAATTGGCGATACGTCCGTAGCCACCGGTAATTCAACGACAGCTGTTGGTGGTGAATCCTTCGCCTCGGGTCCGGGCGCGACGGCTTATGGCTGGCAGTCCAGCGCCGGTGCTGAGCGTGCGACCGCTCTCGGTCACCTTGCGAATGCATCTGGCGTGCGTGCTGTGGCCGTAGGTGAAGCGGCTGTGGCAAGTGGTGCAGGCTCGATTGCGATGGGTAATCAGGCATCTGCAACCGGCGTGAATTCCGTTGCGATTGGTAACGGCGCTGTTGCGACGCAGGATAACTCAGTTGTGGTTGGTGGCGCAGACTCCACCTATCAGATGGCTGGCCTCAGCTCGACCGCGAGCACATCTGCGCAATCTGGCCCTATTGGTCTCGTGACTACAGACCAGAATGGTAACCTTGCCGCTGATTATACGTTCTCAAGCTCTCTGTCTGCGAATGCCGGCGCGATTGCGATGAACACCAATATGATCTCAATCAACTCTGACCTGATTGCCCGCAATAGCGAGCTCATTCAGGACAACCAGGCTGGTATCGCAGCGGCTATGGCACTCGATATGCCATACATTCCGGCCGGTCGTACATTCGGTCTGTCAGGCGGTTTCGGCTTCTATGGCGACGAGACAGCGCTCTCTGCAGCTGGTGCATACCGTCTGAACCAGCACTGGCAGTTTAACGCTGGTGTGGCTGCGGGCATGGATCGCGGTGAAACCGGTGGCCGCGTTGGCTTCTCTGCCAGCTGGTAAGTGTCGACGATCCGGCTAAGCCCCCCCCATTTATGTCGGATCAGAAAGGGCCGCTCCGAAAGGAGTGGCCCTTTCAATTTTATCTGTTCCCGAAGACATCAGTTAAGGCTGCTCAGCTAAACTGTTGGTATGTGGGACATGATCAGCCATTTTTTCGGTATGCTGTTTGGCGTCTGCTTTGCTGGCGGCCTTCTCGCTTTGATCTATAGCCGTCACTCGGAAATGTGGCGTGCAATCGCCTATGCCTATCCGGGGCCATTGCGTATATCCGGACCGCGAACGCATCTCGACAGCGTTTATTTCTATCTGGGTAATGCACGCTATTTCAGCCACAAGGCCTTTATAACGGTGACCCGCGGCGAAGACGGCGTGCATCTATCGACTTTCTGGCCTGCTTCTTTGCTACATCCGCCAATTTTCCTGCCCCATGATCGTATCCGGATGTATCGGGGTGCATGGGGTTTGATGCGGAATGTCTGCCGGCTGGAGATTGAAGGCTTTGAAGGTGTCAGAATGGCGATTACCAGCCCGGGCGGTGACAAGCTTTTAGAAGAGGCTGAAAGCGCCGTTATCCTCGGCCGTGCTTGATGCATTCAATAAAAAACCAGCTGCCCGCAAAGACAGCTGGTTCTGATTGGAAGCAGGTGGATGCTAGCTCTCGACTTCGAAAGTCAGGCCTGCATTTTCGACGAGGCGCTTGCGCAGCTTGGCGCCCATGGCGGCTGCTGGCGTGTAGATGCCGCCTTCAAGATCAGGGCAATCCTTGACGATGCAGACAGCAGACTCGCTGAGCATTTTTGAGGTTGATCCATAGCCCGGATCTTTATCGCCCTTCACGGCAATTCGCAGTTCCTGGCCATCTGTCGTCGTGCCAATGGCGAGGAAGTCGTAAAATCCGTTCTCACGTTCTTCTTTGGACGGGCCTTCACCGGGTTTAGGCGCGTCCTTGCCGCCGATCTCCATGCCGGCAACAGCATCGGCCATGGCTTTTCCTTTTTCGCCCGGACCAGTCATCATCATCTCGTCATAGACAAAGTCTTCGCCATAGGCGTGTCCGAGTAGCTTGTTGGAGCGGTGGACATTCTTGGTGTTGATCGTCGCCATGACGAATGGAGCAACCCAGATGCCGTCTTCTTCCAGGACTTTATTGCCCGGAGGCTGTGCCGGACCTGCAAAGTCTTCAGAAAGGGAAAATGGGTTGATCAGGTCATTCAGCAATGCCGGATTGGCCTGAACCGCTGCCATTGTCGCTGCGCCTGACGCGGCTGTGCCGCCAGAGAATGTGCCTTGCATTGCGCGCATACGGCCCCGCACACGCTGGCAGGGTTTACCGAAACGGGATTGGGCTTCTTCCTGCAGGAACTGCACGCCAAGATCGAACGGGATGGAGTCGAAGCCGCAGGAATGGACGATGCGCGCGCCGGAGGCTTTTGCAGCCGCCGAGTGGCGTTCGATCATGTCTTTCATCCAGAGTACTTCGCCGGACAGGTCGACATAGTCGGTGCCAGCTTTAGCGCAGGCTGCGACGAGGGCTTCACCGTAATGCGTGTACGGGCCCACAGTTGTCAGCACGCATTCAGTGCGATCGACCATGCTGGCCAGGCTTTCTTCTGATGAGGCATCTGCCACGATCAGCGTGATGTCAGCTGGAATGCCCATTTCGTCACGAACGGCTTTCAGCTTGTCTTCGGAACGGCCTGCCATTGCCCAGCTAACGCCGGAGCCTTCAGGGTATTGCTTTGCCATATATTCGGCGACCAGTTTTCCGGTGAAGCCGGTGGCACCGTAAACGACGACGTCAAATTCTTTTCTAGCGCTCATCATGTCTCTCCCAGACTGTTTTGCACGCTAGGTATAGAAGCTGGCGCAGGTGGGGAAAGGGTGACGTAGCGGCAAGCAGGCCCACGCTTGGGGCTCACATTGTAAAAGAAGTTTGGCCATGCTCCTTTGCCCGGATAGATCTGGGGGGACGAATGCAAATCGACTTACGAGACGGCGCGCGCGTGGCGCATCGTAACGACTGGAAGCAGCTGGGCGATATTCTGGGTGAGGCCTTTCGCGATGATCCCATCAATCGCTGGCTATTCGGCAATCCACGCGCGATTACATCACTTTTCAGGATCATGGCTGACGACGTTTATACACGACACGGATTTTGTCACCTGATCGCAGGTGAAGCCGCTGCGATGTGGCTGCCAGCGGGCGTGACATCAGATCTGACCGCGTTTGGATTGTGGAGGTTGATCGCAGGGCAAGTGCGTTGGGGAACGAAGGGTGCGATGAAGCGGGCTATGGGAGCTGGCGAGGTCATGGCGGCTCATCATCCTGACGTGCCTCACCTTTATCTATTTGCGATTGGCACGCGAGAGTCTGCGCGGGGTAAGGGATTGGGCAAAGCGCTGCTGCGTCCGGTTCTCGACGCGGCGGATCGCGACGGCCTTCCGGTCTATCTGGAAAATTCCAATCCTGTGAATTCCGGATTTTACCACGCGCATGGATTTGAAACCATGACATCGCCTTTCAGCATTGGCGAAGATTCACCGGTGATGGAGCCTATGTGGCGCTCCCCGACCACACGCTGACGGAGACTGGCGTAATCCCGAAACGCTGATACGCTCTTCCCAAAATATAAAAATCTGGGAGGAGATGAAGTGAGCATTTCATCAAACTGGACGGTGCGCCGGCTTTCGGGCGCATTGGGCGCGGAGGTGACGGGTGTTGATATAACCGCGCCCACGCCAGAACTGATTGACGGTATTCGCGCCTTACTGAACGAGCATCAGGTGATATTTCTGCCTGACCAGTCGCCTTCGCCAGACGCTCACGTCGCATTCGGGCGCCATTTTGGCAAACTGGAGGGGCACCCTAATCTGGAGGCTGATAGCAGTCTTCCGCCGGAAATATTTCAGCTCAAAGCGAGCCGTGGCGGTGTTGCGGACGAGTGGCATACCGATCTCACCTTTCAGGAACAGCCCTCGATAATGTCGATCCTGCACATGGTGACCTGCCCGGATGTTGGCGGCGATACCATGTGGACAAGCCTTTATGAGGCCTATGACGGTTTGTCGGAGCCGATGAAGGATATGCTGGAGGGGCTAACGGCATTGCACGATGCTCTGCCGCATAATCGTCCGGAACAAATGGCCGTTCATCCGGTTGTGCGCGTACATCCGGACACGGGCCAAAAAGCGCTCTATGTGAACGAGCATTTTACCCGCCGGATTGTCGAACTGAATGCCGAAGAAAGCGATGCTCTGCTACGTCATCTCACCAACTGGGTGAAACATCCGAGATTTACGGTGAGGTATAAGTGGACGCCCGGAACGATTGGTATCTGGGACAATCGCTGCACGCAGCATTTCGTACTGAATGACTTTGAAGGCGAGCGGATTATCCAGCGCGTCACGATTGTGGGCGACGAGGTTGCGGGAGCGCGACCTGCACAATGGAAACCCTGGGTGCGTGAAGGTCGGCTCTCGGCCACGAGCCGGCATGATCGCCAGCTCTATTTTTATCTGAAGAGCAAAAACAAGCTCGGTTCGTAATCTAGCTGCGCGGGATAGAATAGTTCGGCGCTTCGCGGGTCATGGTCACGTCATGGACGTGAGACTCACGAAGGCCTGCGCCTGTAATCTGAACGAAGCGGGCTTTCTCGTGCATTTCCGGAATGGTCTTTGCACCGACATAGCCCATCGCCGCGCGAAGGCCGCCCACAAACTGGTGAATGATCGGGCTGATCGGACCTTTGAACGGGACCTGACCTTCAATGCCTTCCGGAACGAGTTTCTCCTGAGAGACCTCTTTCTGGAAGTAGCGGTCAGCAGAACCGCGTGCCATCGCGCCAAGAGAACCCATGCCGCGATACGCTTTGTATGATCGGCCCTGATAGAGGAAGACTTCGCCAGGTGCTTCTTCTGTGCCTGCAAAGGCAGAGCCCATCATCGCCGTTGAAGCGCCAGCGGCGATCGCTTTTGCGAAGTCGCCAGAGAATTTGATGCCGCCGTCTGCGATGATCGGAGTGCCGGAGTCTTTCGCCGCGCGTGCTGCTTCGGACACAGCAGTCAGCTGAGGTACGCCAACACCTGCAACAATACGGGTTGTACAGATAGAGCCAGGGCCGATGCCGACTTTGATCGCATCAGCACCAGCGTCGATCAGCGCGCGCGTGCCGTCGAATGTCGCAACATTGCCTGCGATGACCTGAACCGTGCTGGAGAGGCTCTTCACGCGGGCAACGGCATCGAGAACCGATTGCGAGTGACCGTGTGCTGTATCGATAACAAGCACGTCAACGCCAGCATCGAGCAGGCGCTCGGAGCGCTCAAAGCCTGCGTCACCGACCGTAGAGGCCGCGGCAACAAGCAGACGGCCTTGCGCGTCTTTGGCTGCATTCGGGTTGGCGACGGCTTTTTCCATATCCTTGACGGTGAGAAGGCCAACGCAGCGATTGTCGCTGTCTACGACAACAAGACGTTCGATCTTGTGTTCGTGAAGCAGACGGCTGGCTTCAGCCTCAGTGATACCTTCGCGGCAGGTCACAACCTCTTTAGTCATCAGCGCAGATACCGGCTGGTCGAGGTTCTCCGCAAAGCGCACGTCACGGTTTGTGATGATGCCGACAACTTTACCCGGCTTGCCCGGCTCGTCAGTCTCGATCACCGGATAGCCAGAAAAGCCCGTGCTCTCTTTCAGTTTGCGAAGATCACGCAGCGTTGTCTGCGGGGTCACAGTCGCCGGATTAATCACAACGCCGCTTTCAAACTTCTTCACCTGACGGACCTGCTTGGCCTGCTCTTTCATGGTGAGATTGCGGTGGAGCACGCCGATGCCGCCGCTTTGCGCCATTGCGATGGCAAGCTTGGCTTCGGTCACTGTATCCATCGCAGAAGATGCGAGCGGAATATTGATCGCGATTGTGTTGGTCAGGCGAGTGCGAACGTCCGTCTGGGCGGGCATAACCTCGGAAGGGCCGGGCTCTAGAAGTACGTCATCGAAAGTGAAAGCGGAGCGAATCTGCATTGGGTCTGCATCCTTTTTGGCCTCTTAATGGGATGTGCGGCCTCCTGCAAGAGGGAAAAGTGCGACTCTTTGATGACGAAACGCATAGCTTGTTCCGGGATGCGCGACGCGGTTGGAATTTTTTTGCGGCGATAACATTTCGCGTGACCAGACCAGCCTCCGCTTGCATCACGGGTCTCAGACGCGCCAAATAGATACCAACACAACGATATAAATTCTTCGGGGAGAGATCATGCAGGAATTTCAGGTTCAGAAGACCGATCTGCACAAAACAAAAATCGTAGACGTCGATAGCGCGCCGCTTAAAGACGGTGAGGTGCGCGCTAAGGTAGACCTGTTCTCCTTCACGGCGAACAATATCACCTATGGGGTGGCTGGTGATCAGATTGGCTATTGGCAGTTCTTTCCGGCGCATGGCGCAGAAATTCAGGGCTTACTGCCCGTCTGGGGTTTTGCCGACATCACTGAAAGCAAGCATGCGGACGTGCCGGTCGGCGAGCGGCTTTACGGGTATTTTCCGCCCGCTGAAGAGCTTGTGCTATCGCCTGTCGGTGTACGTGCCGGGCAGTTCATCGATGGGGCAGAGCATCGCTCGGCACTTCCGCAAGGCTATAATGTCTATCGCCGGGTGAATGCAGAACCGGGCTATAACGGAGCTTTTGACGAAGCGCGCGCACTTCTCTTCCCGCTACACGTCACGTCTTTTTGTCTCTGGGATTGTATGAAGGATAATGACTGGTTTGGCGCTGAGCAGGTGATTGTCGTCAGCGCGTCCAGCAAGACGAGTATCGGTCTGGGCTTTGCGCTACATGAAGATGCTGATGCACCAACCTCTATCGGTCTGACGTCCGGCCGGAATGCCGGTTTTGTAAAGTCGCTCGGATACTACGACCAGACGGCTACTTATGATGACCTGTCATCAATTGATACCAGCAAGCCGACCGTTATCGTCGATATGTCAGGAAACGGTGACGTTCTGGGCGCGCTTCATGCGAGCCTTGGTGCGAATATGAAGCATTGCCTGAATGTCGGCCTCGCCCACTGGGAAGAGGGCGCCGCCAATGAGAATATCATTAAAGAACGCAGCGAATTCTTCTTTGCGCCGGGGCATATCCAGAAGCGGATCGGCGATTGGGGCGCAGAAGGTTTCGCCGAGAAATCAAATGACTTTCTGATGAAGTCCATGGTCGCCAGCAAAAGCTGGATGAAGGTCAGAGAGGCAAGCGGCCTTGAGGGGCTCAGCGAACATTATCAGGCCGTGTGCGACGGAAAGTTTGCGCCGAACGAAGGTCTGATCGTGCGCTTTTGATGTTATCTCGTAGGGGCTGGAGTTATTCCAGCTCCTGCGCGCATTCCAAAAGCTGAAGCGTTACAGGAAGAACCGACATTTGTTGTTGCGGGGGAAGGGTCGAGATCGCATCGATCGGGTCAGCTGCGCCGTCGCGGATAGCCTCTGCGATATTGGCGAGAACCTCGTCCGACAGGCTTGCTTCCATTTTGTCGTAGGTGCAGGCGCAATAGGCCTCATTAAGAGACTCATCTGCTTCCAGGCATGATGTCACGATCACCTGTTCGTCTGATTTGGCACAGCCCGTGATGAGCGTAGCAGCGCAAAGAGCGATCATGGTGGCGGTTCGTTTCATCTTGTCAGTCCTCTTCAGGTCAGGCGCTTACAGGCTTATCGCGTTCGCCCTCTCTGAGCCAGAGGTAAAGCGGCAGTGCGAGTGACAAGCCCACCAGAAAATTTGCAGGCAGCACAACCCACCAGTGTCTGACACCCATCTGGCGGGCATCCAGAAATGACCAGAGAAGAAACGCCAGCGAAGAAATCATCACGTCCGCAGTGAAAGCTGATGCGACAGAATTGGCGAACGCCGCCGCGATAAAGCCCTGTGGTGCGAGGCCGAACCCAGCGAACCAGTCAGCGAACAGAAACCACGGCACAAGAGTGCCTATGATGGCGAGGGCGAGATAAATCAGGCGCATAACTGGCTTCCATATAAAAACAGCCCCTGATCGCTCAGGGGCTGTATCAAAAGTCACGAGGAAGTCACCGCCTAGTCCATCAGACGTTCTGATAGATAGGTCACTTCCAGCGCAACGCGGCGCGCTGCTTCCTGAAGGTTGGCCGCTGCTGAGTGACCGCCATCAATATTTTCATAATAGTAGAACGGCATGTCAGCCTGATCGAACAGATACGCCATTTTGCGCGCGTGACCCGGATGGACGCGGTCGTCCTTTGTTGAGGTCATGAAGAACGGCGTCGGGTAATCCGCATCCTGATCGAAGTTGTGGTATGGCGACATTTGTTCCAGCCATTCACGCTCTTCAGGAATGTCCGGCGAACCGTACTCGTCTACCCAAGATGCGCCCGCCAGAAGAAGGTGATAACGCAGCATGTCGAGCAGTGGCACCTGAACGACAACAGCGTCCCACAGGTCCGGACGCTGGGTCAGCATCACGCCCATGAGCAGGCCGCCATTCGAGCCACCCTGAATGCCCAGATGATCTGACGATGTAACGCCGCGATCGATCAGGTCTTCGGCAACCGCAATGAAATCATCATAGACGATTTGGCGTTCGGTTTTGAGGCCCGCCTCGTGCCATGCAGGACCAAACTCGCCGCCGCCGCGAATGTTCGCAAGAACATAAGCGCCGCCGCGTTCCAGCCAGAGCTTACCGCGAAGCGCCGAATAGCTTGGCGTCATGGAGATCTGGAAACCACCATAGCCGTAAAGCAGTGTAGGCGTTGTACCATCAAGCGGAATGTCTTCACGGTGCACGATGAAGTAAGGGATCATCGTGCCGTCGGTAGATTCAGCTTCGAACTGTTCGACCACGAGGCCTTCTGTATCGAAACGGCCCGGCAGGCTTTTCAGCTCTGTGATCTCGCCATCAGCTGCATTGTAAGACATCAGTGTGTCCGGCGTCAGGAAGCCCTCATAATTGATGAAGACGGTGTCCTCGTGCTGGTTGGCGAACACAATTCCGAGCGCGCCATTCTCTGGCAGGTCAAGTGGGCTGGTTGTCCACTCGCCTGTCAAACGGTCCGGAATAGCCGTCAGGACCTGACCGCTGACATTGTCGTTGATAGCGATCAGAAGCGCTTCATTCGCGAGCGCTACGGACTCAATGGACTGGCGCTCGTTCGGTGCGAACACTTCCCACACATAACCCAGCTCACCATCTTCCAGCATTGCTGCGTTGATCGCGACGAGGCTGCCGGAAGAGAAGTTCAGCTCTTCGCCTTCATGCTCGACGGTCCAGTCTTCCTGAAGCGTCACAAAGACGAGGTCCCATTGTGAGCCGACAATCGATGACTTCGCAGGAAGCGGCAGTTCAAGTGCTTCTGTGCCGCCATTCGGGAATACGAAATACTTCGATGTGAAGAAGGTATCTGCTTCGGTTACGCCTTCCAGCTGGGTGCCATCCGCGAGTTCCAGCGTGAATGGCCAGATACCAACGTCAGTGCGGTCACCAGTGAAAATGGTTTCGGCTTCTTCCAGAGGCGTGCCGCGTGTCCAGCGACGCACTTCGGTCGGGTAGCCTGATTCAGTGAGAGTCGAACCGTCGCCGCCCCAGTCAGTCGCGATCAGCATGGTGTCATAGTCGACCCAGGCTGTGCCGGATTTGGCTTCAGGGATGTAGAAACCGTCTTCCACCCAGGTCAGGGTTGTGAGGTCGAATTCACGCATTTCTGCAGCGTCTTTACCGCCATCAGAAAGAGAGACCATGCAGGTCCAGCGCTCGCTCTCGCCGTCATTGTGGCAACTGGCGCCCTTATAGACCCAGTTTGCATCTTCTTCGGCCGCGAGCTCATCAAAGTTGATGATGGTTTCCCACTCGGGCTCTTCGGTGGCGTAGCTCTCAAGAGAGGTACGACGCCACAGACCGCGTACATTGTCCGCGTCCTGCCAGAAATTATAGACCATGCCGTCGCGAACGGAGCCGTAAGGAATACGCTCGCTCGCGTTTACGATCGCCTCGGCTTCAGCTTGCAGCTCGTTATACAGGTCGGTCGCCTGAAGATGACCAAGTGTGCGGTCATTCTGCGCGCGAACCCAATCGAGCGCACGTTCGCCTTCAACCTCTTCCAGCCAGATATTCGGGTCTTCGCCGTTAGGATCGACCTCCACATTTACGCTGGTTTCAGTGTCCGCTGTGTCGCTTTCAGGTGCCACGGGGTCTCCTTCAGAGCAGGCTGAAACAGCGAGAAGCGCTGCAGCAGCAAGCGAGGTAAAAAGTTTCTGGGCCAATATGTATCCTCCGAAATCTTGCGCACTTTTCGCGCGAAGACGCGTGAGATCAAGTAGGGTTGGAAAACTTTATGAAAAGTCTTGCCCTGATGATGCGGTGCCGGGCAGTAAAATCGGAAACGACCTCGCTCGGGTTTCACATAAGTATTACAAAAGCCGGTAGAAGGTTGTTGCGGTCCTATGTCAGAGGGGAACAGACGCCATGTCGGATGCCTATAATGTACTCGTTCTTTGTACTGGAAACTCGGCACGCAGCCTGATCGCTGAAACGCTTATCCGTGAGCTGGGCGCTGATGCCGGGTTTGCCGCTTACTCTGCGGGAAGCATGCCGAAAGGTGAGCCGCATCCGGTCGCGCTTCAGGTTCTGGCTATGAACGGGCATGACACATCAGGCCTGTCTTCAAAGTCATGGGACGTTTATGCGCGCGATGATGCGCCGGAAATGAGCCTTGTGATTACAGTTTGCGGAAACGCAGCCGGTGAAGTCTGTCCGATCTGGCCGGGCCACCCGCTGCAGGTTCACTGGGGCGTGCCTGATCCGGCAGCTATTGAAGGGGATGGTGCGCTCGTGGCGTTCGAAACAGCTTACCGGTCCCTGCGTATGCGCGTGGAGCAGCTGGTGGCGCTTGATCTGAAAGGCATGAGCGTCGATGAAGCGCGTACCGCGCTGCAGGAGATTCACGCGACAGTGCCGGGAGCGGAAGACTAGCGAGCTTAGTCGGCCTTGAAGGCCGTCCGCGTCCGGTTTGCAAAAGCCACGAGCGACAGCATTACCGGCACTTCGACCAGAACACCGACAACAGTCGCCAGCGCGGCACCTGAGTTCAGCCCGTACAGGCTGATGGCTGCGGCAACGGCCAGTTCAAAGAAATTCGACGTTCCGATCATGGCGCATGGCGCAGCGATTTTGTGTGGGACTTTCAGCATGTAGGCGGCCCCATAAGCGAGGGCGAAAATGCCGTAAGATTGAAGCAGGATAGGAACGGCAATCAGCGCAATCAGCATCGGGCTTGAAACAATGACCTGCCCCTGAAAGCCGAATAGCAGCACGATTGTCGTCAGGAGCCCGATCACTGAGAACGGTTTTACGCGGGCAAGAAAGGCCTTAACAGCCGGTTCGCCGCCAGAGGCTTTCAGCGTTTGTCGAGTGACGATGCCTGCGCCCAGAGGCAGAATGACGTAGAGCGCGACAGACAGGAGTAAGGTTTCCCATGGAATGGTGATGTCTGTGACGCCCAGCAAAAACGCGACGATAGGTGCAAAGGCGAAAACCATGATGGCATCATTCAGGCTCACCTGAACCAGCGTGTAGGTTGCATCACCCTTTGTGAGTTGTGACCAGACAAACACCATGGCGGTACATGGCGCAGCGCCCAGTAGAATGAGGCCGGCAATATAGCTTTCTGCGTCATCTGTCGGGATAAAATCTGCAAACACGTATCGGAAGAATAAGACACCCAGCGCCGCCATTGAGAACGGTTTGATCAGCCAGTTCACAACCAGCGTAATCATAATGCCCCGAGGCTTTGAGCCGATCTGGCGCAGGCTGGTGAAATCGACATCCACCATCATCGGGAAGACCATTGCCCAGATGAGTACGGCTACAGGAAAATTGACCTTCGCGTATTCGAGACTTGCGAGAAACTCGAAGACGCCCGGAACAAGCGAGCCGAGCACGATCCCGCAAACAATAGCGAGACCAACCCATACTGATAAAAGACGCTCGAAAAGACCCATCATGACCCCCGGATCAGAGCTCTCCTCTTAGGCGCTCAGTGTGACGGATTTTTTACATCATTCATCGCGTTTTCGAGTGGTGGTGCCTATTTAAGGTTTGCTGCTTTAAATGCCGAGTGACCTTCGCGTCTCTTGTCGTTATGCTAACAGCCAGATTTTTGAGTTTTCGGATCAGTACGTCATGCACATTTTTCACATGAATGGTTGCGGTAATCGCTTCGTCGTTTTCGACGGGCGTGCGCGTCCATGGCGTAAAACGGCTGAGGAAATCCGCCAGATTGCCCATCCAAACGGAGAGCAGGCGTTTGATCAGATCATCGGCATGGAATCCACGCCGAATGGCGACGTGTTTATGCGTATCTGGAATGCAGACGGCTCCGAGGTTTCAGCCTGCGGCAACGCCACGCGCTGCGTCGGCTGGCTCGTTCAGCGAGAAACGAGGCAGGAAGAAATTCTGATCGAGACAGAAGCGGGCCTTCTGAAAGCCCGCGCCGCCGGTGACGATATGATCACGGTCGATATGGGTGAGCCGCGTCTTGAGTGGGAAGAAATTCCGCTGGCCGAGAAAATGGATACCCGTTTCGTCGACATCAAAATCGGCCCGATGGACAATCCGGTCCTGTCGCGTCCGTCCTGTGTGAATATGGGCAATCCGCATGCCGTATTCTTCGTGGACGATGTAAACGCCTATGATATTCCGGCTGTAGGCCCATTGGCAGAGTGGCATCCGCTCTTTCCGGAGGGCGTAAATGTTGGCTTTGCGCAGGTGATTGACCGCCAGACGATACGTCTGCGCGTATGGGAGCGCGGTGCCGGCCTGACCCTCGCATGTGGCACGGGCGCATGCGCTGCAGCCGTTGCTGCGGCGCGTCTGGGGCGCACGGAACGCAAGGTTAAAATGATCCTCGATGGCGGCGAGCTTCACATTGAATGGCGCGAATCCGACAATCATGTACTGATGACCGGCCCCGTCGAACTGGAAGGCGAGCTTCAGATCGCGAGCTGATTTCAGTGAATCTGACTTGATCATAAGCCGCTTCGGCGTCATCTAGCCTCCATGACGGACCGCACCCCGACTTCAGACAAACTCCAGATCATTACGCATGGCTGTCGCCTGAACAGCTATGAGAGCGAAGTCATGCGTGATCACGCCGAGGCTGCGGGCCTTTCTGATGCGGTCATTATCAATACCTGCGCGGTAACGGCAGAGGCTGTTCGTCAGGCGCGCCAATCCATCCGACGTGCCCGCCGAGACAATCCGGATGCACCGATCATTGTGACGGGCTGCGCCGCGCAGATTGATCCGACGCGATTTGCCGATATGCCGGAAGTCACACGTGTGATTGGCAATCATGAGAAGATGAAGGCTGAGACCTTCACCTCCGCGCATTTGATGGACGCGCCCGAGAAAGTCTCCGTTGATGACATTATGACGGTACGCGAAACGGCTGGCCATCTGGTCGATGGTCTGGATGGACGCGCGCGTGCCTTCGTACATGTCCAGAATGGCTGTGATCATCGCTGCACGTTTTGCATCATCCCATATGGCCGCGGAAATTCGCGATCTGTGCCTGCCGGTGAAGTGGTCGATCAGGTGAAGCGCCTCGTCGCGCGCGGTCACAAGGAAGTCGTTCTGACAGGTGTGGACCTGACAAGCTGGGGCGGCGATCTGCCAAATACGCCGCCGCTTGGAAATCTGGTAGCCCGTATTCTGAAGCTGGTGCCCGACTTGCCGCTTCTGCGCCTTTCTTCAATCGACGCGATCGAGATGGACGAAGCTCTGTTTGAACTCGCAGTCAGCGAACCGCGTTTTGCACCTTATCTTCATATCTCGCTTCAGCATGGCGACCCGATGATTTTGAAGCGGATGAAACGTCGCCACTCGCGTGAGGATGCAATCGAGCTGACATCAAAACTGAAAGCCGCGCGACCGGACATTGCGTTCGGGGCTGATCTAATCGCAGGTTTCCCGACCGAGACTGAAGAGATGTTTGAAAATTCGGTCAGCCTGATTGAGGCATGCGATCTCTCTTTCGTGCATGTGTTTCCATACAGCTCGCGAGAGGGGACGCCGGCAGCGAAAATGCCTCAGCTGGAGCGTAAGATCGTGAAGGAACGCGCGGCGCGTCTGCGCGAGGCTGCAAATGCGGCTTTGGAACGTCATCTTAAAAAGCACGTTGGTGAAATCCGACGCGTGCTTGTAGAGGCTGGCGGGCAGGGGCGTCTGGCTGACTTTACGCCGGTGACGGGCCTTCCTGATGCGCTGCCTCATGGCGAGTTTGCAGATATCCGCATTACAGGGCACACAGATGGCCGGTTAACAGGAGTAATTCAGTGATCCTCTGGTTCGGCAAAAAGAAGAAGAAAAAGCTCGAAGACGCAGCCGAACAGGCGGCGCTCGACGCCGCAACTGCGCGGGATCCCGAAACCGAGGCCTTAAAGGCGCAGCTTGAAGATGCTGCAATGTTTCAGGAAGCGACCGGACACGAAGACCGCGCCGAGGCCATTGAAGAAGAAATCGAGAAGATTGAGGAAGAAGGTGTTGAGGCCTTCTCCGCACCCATTCAGGCTGCTCCGCCAGAGCCAGAGCCAGAGCCAGAGCCAGAGCCAGAGCCAGAGCCAGAGCCTCAGCTTCAGTCTGAGCCT